>JBCCXN010000001.1:0-418903 GCA_039191495.1 Pseudomonadota bacterium
AGACGCAAAGGCGGTCAACACACTCGAAGACGATATCAATTCCCTTCAAAGCGCGCTCTCAGACAGTGAAGATTTCAGGACGTTGATCAGCTCGCCGATCTACACGCGTGAGGAACAGGCGGGCGCGATCACCGCGCTGTCTGCTAAAATGGGGTTAAGCCCGACGATGTCGAACACACTGTCCCTTATGGCCCAAAAGCGCCGCCTGTTCGTCATTCCCCAGCTGCTTGCCACATTGCGCGATGTCATCGCGGAGGACAAAGGCGAGATTACCGCTGACGTCGTATCGGCCAAGGCGCTTACAAAAACACAATCGGACAAACTGGCCAAGACGCTTAAGGCTTCGACCGGCAAGACCGTGACACTCAATGCGACCGTAGATGAAAGTCTCATCGGCGGTCTTATTGTCAAAGTGGGTTCGCGCATGATCGACACGTCGATCCGCTCGAAGCTGAATTCCCTCCAGAATGCAATGAAAGAGGTCGGATAAATGGGTATCCAAGCTGCAGAAATCTCTGCAATTCTGAAAGACCAGATCAAGAACTTCGGTCAGGAAGCTGAAGTCGCAGAAGTTGGACGTGTGCTCTCCGTAGGTGACGGTATCGCGCGGGTTTACGGTCTGGACAATGTGCAGGCCGGTGAAATGGTCGAATTCCCCGGTGGCATTCAGGGCATGGCGCTGAACCTCGAATCTGACAACGTGGGTGTGGTTATCTTCGGGTCTGACCGCGACATTAAAGAAGGCGACACGGTCAAGCGCACGAACTCGATCGTGTCCGTGCCAGCCGGCGACGAGCTTTTGGGTCGTGTTGTCGACGGTCTTGGCAACCCGATCGACGGCAAAGGCCCAATCAATGCATCTAAGTCGCTTGTCGCTGACGTGAAAGCGCCGGGCATCATCCCGCGCAAATCCGTGCACGAGCCGATGGCCACCGGTCTGAAAGCCGTGGACTCCATGATCCCGATTGGCCGAGGCCAGCGCGAGCTGATCATTGGCGACCGCCAGACCGGCAAAACCGCCGTTGCGCTCGACGCGATCCTTAACCAGAAATCCTACAACGACGCTGCGGGCGACGATGAGAGCAAGAAGCTTTATTGCGTCTACGTGGCGGTTGGTCAGAAGCGTTCGACGGTTGCGCAGCTGGTCAAGAAGCTGGAAGAGACCGGCGCGATCAACTATTCCATCGTCGTGGCCGCGACCGCGTCCGAGCCGGCGCCGATGCAGTTCCTCGCACCCTACGCCGCCACCGCGATGGCTGAGCATTTCCGCGACAACGGTCGCCACGCGCTGATCATCTATGATGACCTGTCCAAGCAGGCTGTGTCCTATCGCCAGATGTCTTTGCTGCTGCGCCGTCCGCCCGGACGTGAAGCGTATCCGGGTGATGTTTTCTACCTCCACTCCCGCCTTCTGGAGCGTTCGGCGAAACTGGGAGACGATGCGGGCAATGGCTCACTGACGGCGCTGCCGATCATTGAGACACAGGGCGGCGACGTGTCGGCCTTTATCCCCACCAACGTGATTTCCATCACGGACGGTCAGATCTTTCTTGAAACCGAATTGTTCTACCAGGGCATCCGCCCGGCGGTGAACACAGGTCTGTCGGTGAGCCGCGTGGGCTCTTCCGCCCAGACCAAGGCAATGTCCTCGGTTGCAGGTCCGGTGAAGCTCTCGCTGGCGCAGTATCGTGAAATGGCGGCGTTCGCGCAGTTTGGCTCCGATCTTGACGCCTCCACCCAGCAGCTGCTGGCCCGGGGTGCGCGTCTCACAGAAGTGATGAAGCAACCGCAGTACTCGCCGCTTACAAACGCCGAGATTGTCTGCGTGATTTTTGCGGGCACCAACGGCTTCCTCGACAAGGTCGAAGTGAGCGACGTCGGCCGCTTTGAAGCGGGACTGCTGAACCACATGCGGTCCAAGCATCAGGACGTGCTGGACTGGATCACCAACGAAGACCCGAAAATCAAAGACGACGCAGCCGACAAGCTCAAAGCAGCGATCAGCGAATTCGCCTCAGACTTCGCCTGATACAGGAGACACGGCGATGCCAAGTCTTAAAGACCTGAAAAACAGGATCGAGTCGGTCAAATCGACCCGCAAGATCACCAAGGCGATGCAGATGGTCGCGGCGGCCAAACTGCGCCGTGCACAGGAAGCTGCTGAGCAGTCGCGCCCCTACGCGGAACGGTTCAACGCTGTAATGGCTGGGTTGGCAGCTTCTGTCGGCGGATCGGATTCCGCGCCCAAGCTGCTGTCGGGTACCGGCAGCGACAAAGTGCAGCTTCTGATCGTCATGACATCGGAACGCGGGCTCTGCGGCGGTTTTAATTCCAACATCGCCAAGCTTGCGCGAACACACGCTCAGACACTGAAAGCCGAGGGTAAGGACGTCAAAGTCCTGACCGTTGGCAAGAAAGGGCGCGACCAGCTCAAGCGTGATCTGGGCGACGCATATATCGGCCACGTGGACATGACGGAAGTCAAGCGTGTGGCGTACTCTGACGCGCAGGGTATCGCGAAGGACGTGCTCAACCGATTTGATGCGGACGAATTCGACGTTGCGACAATCTTCTTTTCAAAGTTTGTCAACGTTGTAAGTCAGATACCGACCGCGCAACAAATTATCCCTGCAAAGTTCGAAGAGCAGGAAGGCGACGAAGCCACAACGCTCTTTGACTACGAGCCGGACGAAGAGGCGATTCTGGCCGATCTGCTGCCTCGGGGCGTGGCAACGCAAATCTTCTCTGCTCTCTTGGAGAATGGAGCGTCTGAACAGGGCGCGCGTATGTCCGCCATGGACAATGCGACCCGAAACGCGGGCGAGATGATCGACAATCTGACCATTGAGTTCAACCGCTCGCGTCAGGCCGTCATCACCAACGAGCTGATCGAAATCATTTCCGGCGCTGAAGCGCTGTAGAACAAACCGGAGAAACGACATGGCAAAAGCAGTCGGAAAAGTCACACAGGTCATCGGCGCGGTCGTTGACGTTCAGTTCGAGGATCATCTGCCCGAGATTCTCAATGCGCTGGAAACCGACAACAATGGCAACCGTCTGGTTCTCGAGGTGGCACAACACCTTGGTGAGAATACAGTGCGCACCATCGCAATGGACTCATCAGAAGGTCTGGTACGCGGTCAGCAAGTCATCGACCAGGACGGTCCCATCGCGGTTCCAGTGGGCAACGCGACGTTGGGCCGGATCCTGAACGTCGTGGGCGAACCGGTGGACGAGCAAGGACCGGTTGAAGCATCCGAGACACGTCCGATCCACCAGCCCGCGCCGGAATTCGCAGCGCAGGCCACTGAATCGGAAGTTCTGGAAACGGGTATCAAGGTGATCGACCTGCTGGCACCTTACGCGAAGGGCGGTAAAATCGGCCTCTTTGGCGGTGCCGGCGTCGGCAAAACCGTTCTGATCATGGAGCTGATCAACAACATCGCGAAAGTGCACTCCGGCTTTTCCGTGTTCGCGGGTGTCGGCGAGCGGACCCGTGAGGGCAACGACTTGTATCACGAGATGATCGAATCCAACGTTATCAAACCCGATAACCTTGAAGAGAGCCAGGTGGCTCTGGTTTACGGTCAGATGAACGAACCTCCCGGAGCGCGTGCCCGTGTGGCGCTGACCGGTCTGACTCTGGCCGAACAGTTCCGCGACCAGTCGGGCACAGACGTTCTCTTCTTTGTAGACAACATCTTCCGGTTCACACAGGCCGGTTCCGAAGTGTCCGCTCTGCTGGGTCGTATTCCATCTGCTGTGGGCTACCAGCCCACACTGGCCACCGACATGGGCGCGATGCAGGAACGCATTACATCCACCAAAGCGGGATCGATCACGTCGATCCAGGCGGTTTACGTACCTGCCGACGACCTGACCGACCCGGCACCCGCGACGACCTTTGCGCACCTTGACGCCACAACGGTTCTCAGCCGTGCAATCTCTGAACTTGGCATCTATCCCGCCGTGGACCCGCTTGACAGTTCGTCACGCTTGATGGACCCGCAGATTGTTGGTGAGGAGCATTACGGCGTGGCACGCGAGGTGCAGGGTATTCTTCAGCGTTATAAGTCACTGCAGGATATCATCGCGATCCTCGGTATGGACGAATTGAGCGAAGAGGATAAGCTGACTGTGGCACGCGCACGCAAGATCCAGCGCTTCCTGAGCCAGCCCTTTGACGTTGCGAAAGTCTTCACTGGTTCCGACGGTGTTCAGGTTCCACTGCAGGAAACCATCGAATCCTTCAAAGCGGTTGTGGCCGGTGAATACGACCACTTGCCGGAAGGCGCTTTCTACATGGTGGGTGGCATCGAGGAAGTAAAAGCCAAAGCAGAGAAAATGGCGGCAGACGCCGCTTAAGGAGCCGTAGGAATGGCAGAAACAGTCCAATTCGATCTGGTGTCGCCTGAGCGTCTTTTGGCATCCTCACAGGTCACGGCGGTTCAAATTCCGGGCGCGGACGGTGACATGACGGCAATGCCCGATCATGCGCCAACCATCACCACGCTGCGGCCCGGGTTGCTTGTGGCGGACGGGCCAGACGGAAAAGCGGAATACGTGGTCACCGGCGGGTTTGCCGAAATTGGCCCACGTGGGATTTCCGTGTTGGCCGAACGGGCGATTCCAAAAGGCGAGGTGACCAAGGCGGATCACGACGCGATGGTCAAAGAGGCCGAAGAGGCGCTCGAAAAAGCGAAGGTTGCGTTTGTAAACGAGCCGGGTCCCGTGGATGACGCAGCAAAGCTGCTTTCGGATATGGTCGCGGTGGGTGATCATATCACCGTCTGATGCCGCGCCAAAAACGCTATCGGATAAGCCCCGTCGCGCGGGGCTTTTTTCATATGAGCGCCATCAAATTTGAGTCATCAGCACATTTTTTGACTGATGATGGCTTTGGTTTGTCGTATTCTCTGGACACGTCGCAACTTCTTTTGGAGCCGTCTCAATGAGACCTTTCGCGTTCATTATCGCCTGTGTCGCCGGGCTGCTATTGGCCGGATGTGTGGCCCCACCGCGTGACGCCACACAGGCAGACATCGATGCGCTGGCTGCTGAACTAAAGAGTCTCGGTGCGAATGTTGATCCTGTCGAGGCGGAACGTGCGGCTTATCTGGCCTATACATACCCGCTGCAACTGGCCGAGGAATACAACATCACGGACACGCCCATCATCCACAATGCAAAGGTTAACAACGGTTTACGCCCGCGTGGGATCTGCGTGCATTGGGCTGAGGACATGGAATCGCGCTTGAAAGAAGAGAATTTTCGAACGCTGCAGATTCACCGCGCCATTGCAGAAGGCAGTGAAATTCGGATCGACCACAGCACGGCCATTATCAGCCAGCGCGGCGATGGGTTTGAGGACGGCGTGGTTCTGGATCCGTGGCGGTATGGCGGACGGCTCTATTGGGCGCCAACACTTGAGGACAGCAAGTATTTTTGGGAACCACGGGTGGATGTGCTGCATCGAAAATACCAGCGCAGGATCGCCCCGCAGGATTTGGACTAACGCACTATTCCGCGGCGTACATGCCGTCGTAGATCGGGCTTAGCGTTTCGGCCTCAAAAAGCGACGACACAGAGGTGCCGTTCCAGATGTTCAGAATGGCCTGGGCGAAGACCGGGGCCGTTGGCACGATCCGGATATTGGGAGCAGCCTTGACCGCTTCTGTCGGCGCAATCGAATCCGTAATCACCAGAGACTTCATCACTGATTTTGTCACGCGCTCCACTGCTGGTCCGGAGAGGACGCCATGTGTGATGTAAGAATGCACTTCCTTCGCACCGTTTTCCAGCAGCACCTCGGCGGCTTTGCAAAGCGTGCCGGCTGTATCGCAAATGTCGTCAACGATCAGGCAGGTCTTTCCCGTCACGTCGCCAATAACTGTCATTTCCGCGACTTCGCCGGCCCTTTCGCGCCGTTTGTCAACGATCGCCAGCGGCGAGTTGATCCGTTTGGCCAATTCGCGGGCGCGGGCCACGCCGCCGACGTCCGGCGAGACGATCATCAGCGTGTCCATCTGGCTTTTGAATTCGGTTTTGATGTCGAGGGCAAAGATCGGAGAGGCATAAAGGTTGTCGACCGGTATATCGAAGAAACCCTGTATTTGCGCGGCATGCAGATCCATGGTGAGCACGCGTTCAATACCCGTACCTACAAGCATGTTTGCAACCAATTTGGCTGTGATCGGCGTACGCGCCTTTGTGCGCCGGTCCTGGCGCGCATATCCAAAGTACGGCAAAACGGCGGTCACGCGCGCGGCCGATGAGCGGCGCAACGCATCGGCCATGATCAGAAGCTCCATCAGGTTGTCGTTGGCCGGGTTTGACGTAGACTGAAGGATGAACATATCCTCCCCGCGCACGTTCTCGAACACTTCCACAAATATCTCGCCGTCGTTAAAGCGTTCCACCCGTGCGTCGACCAGTCCGACCTGTAAGCCCCGGTGCATGGTCATGCGCCGCGCCACCGCTTTGGCAAGGGGCATATTGGAATTGCCGGAGATCAGCTTTGGTTCTTCGATTTGGGGCATGGAGCAGTCTTTCCTGAGGAGCAGCGAGGAAATGTGACAGATTCGTGATGTTGACTTCACCTACCATGACCCTACCAATCCGCAAAGAAGGTAAAGCCGTGTAAGGAGCCGTAAAATGGCACATATTGATCTCTTTTTTTCAACACTCTCGCCATACGCGTATTTGGCCGGAAACCGGGCCGAAGAGGTTGCTGTAAAACACGGTGCCACGATTACCTATAAGCCCGTGGATATCATGGCGCTGTTTGCTCGTACGGGCGGTACACCTCCAAAAGACCGCCACATCAGCCGCATCGACTACCGCGCGCAGGAACTGGTGCGTCAAGCCAAAAAACTGGGCGTGGCGTTCAACCTGAAACCTGCGCACTGGCCAACGAACGGCGCATCGTCCTCCTATGCTTTCATTGCCGCCCAGCAGACCGGCGGCGGTGATTTGGGCAAGCTGATGCACGCCATCACGCGCGCCGTCTGGGCAGAGGACAAAGACATCGCGGAGGATGATGTTATCCGCGCCTGTCTGACAGAGGCGGGCTTTGACGCCGGGCTGGCGGATAGCGGTCTTTTGCAGGGCGCAGAGGTCTACGCCGCCAATCTCGAAGAGGCTGTGGAACGCGGTGTCTTTGGCTCGCCATTCTACATCATCAAGGAAACCGACCAGCGATTTTGGGGCCAGGACCGGATATCCGAACTCGACGCGACGCTTGCCGGCGATTTGTGACGTCGCCAAATTCGTTGCACTGCCGCCAGTTCGGGCAGGGCGAACGGCGATGTCTGGCCCTGCATTGCACGCTGGCGCATGGTGGTACTTGGCGCCGGGTTGCTCAACGCCTGAGCGGTGTTGTGACACTGACGGCACCGGATTTGCCGGGGCACGGCAAAAGCGCGAATTGGGATGGGACACGCGACGTGCACGATGCGACCACGGCGGCCTGTGCGCCGCTGCTCGGGCCATCAACAGATCTGGTTGGTCACTCCTTTGGCGCGACGGTCGCCCTGCGGCTTGCTTTGGACCATCCGGGGCGTATTCGCAGTCTGACCCTGGTAGAACCCGTCCTCTTTAGTGCCGCCCGCGCTTCTGCGCGTGCCGTGTTGGCTGAAACCCAAAAACAGGCCGCGCCTCATATTGAGGCCTTTCGGTGCGGTGACACTGAAACGGCTGCGCGGCTCTTTAACCGGATCTGGGGAGACGGGACATCTTGGAAAGACTTTCCGCGGCCAGCGCGGACATACATGGCCGATCGCATTCATCTGGTCGACGCGCAAAATGCAGCAGTATTTGAGGATCTTCCCGGCATGCTCGACCCTGGTCGCTTAGAAGCACTGAGCGTGCCGAGTTTGTTAATTGAGGGCACATGCAGCCCGGCGGTAATTGGTGCAATCAATGATGCTTTGGAACACAGGTTGCCAAACGTGCTGCGCGTTATCATCGAAGGTGCGGGTCACATGGCCCCCATGACCCATCCGAACGCGGTCGCTGCGGCGATGATGTCGCTATTCGAGGAAACCTAGGAACTGGTCGATTTGATTTTCGGAGATTGACCAGTCGCAGACCAGTCGAGCCGCGATCATCTCATTCGGGTCATCGCCTTCCAACGCGCCTTCCCAAACGTAGTACTTGGCACCCGCAGCGTGCAATTTCTGGTGCGCTGCGCGGGGGAACTTGACAAACATCATATTGGCGTCTGGCTTGAATATGAAATCGGCACCGCGATCAGCCAACCCTTGGGCAAGGCGCAAGGCGCGCGCGTTTGCCTGTTTGGCCGTCTTCAGCCACAGATCGTCCGCAAGATACCCCTTCATTTGTGCTGACAGGTATCGGTGTTTTGAGAACAGATGCGCACCGCGCTTGCGACGAAGTTCGAATTCCCATGCTTTTTCCGCGTCAAACAGCACGACCGCTTCGACGCCCATGCAGCCGTTTTTGGTACCTCCGAAGCTTACAACATCCACACCCAGCTTCCATGTCATCTCCGCCGGGCTGCACCCAAGTTTGACCAGCGCGTTGCTGAATCGCGCACCATCCAGATGCACCGGCAGCTTAAAGCGCTTGGCCACATCACACAGTGCCGCGAGTTCCGAGAGCGTATAGAGTTGGCCGCGTTCCGTCACTTGCGTGATGGACACTGCGCCGCGCTGCGGCCCGTGCACACCACGTGTCTCCTCCGCCGCGACAGCAGCGCGCAAAGCGTCTGGTGTCATCTTGTCAGTACCGGACAAGAGTGTCAGTTTTGCCCCGCCTGCATAGAACTCGGGCGCGTTGCATTCATCCTCATGGATATGCGCCACAGGCGAACAAAAAACCGTTTGCCATGGCTGGCAGTAACACGCCAGCGCCAGAGCATTGGCGGCGGTTCCCGTTGCTACCAGATAGACCACGGCATCAGGTGCCTCAAAGATATCGCGGATCCGTTCGCGTACCTCGTCCATAATCGGATCCGCACCGTACGGCATGGCGTAGCCTGTGTTAGCAGCGATCACATGCTCCATCACCTGCGGGTGTGCCGGGCCGGTGTTGTCTGAAGCCAGATACATCAGGATGGCTCCTCAATCAGATGCTCTTCCCATTCCTCTTCAGGAACGTCGAATTCACTCAGTGTCATGCCCAATACGGAAATGCCGGCGTCATGTACAGATAGCGCCGTTCCCGAAATCAGCGGGTGCCAGTCTGGAAGGGGGTTGCCTTCCCATAGCAGACGGTATGCGCAGGTTTTCGGCATCCAGTAGGCGTGCGTGTCCAGGTTGCCTGGCTTTAACACGATGCAATCCGGCACGAACTGGTGGCGGTTTTCGTAGTGCGCGCAGCGGCATGTGGAGTCGTCCAGCAAACGGCACGCTACTCGCGTCAAAGCCACATCACCTGTGTCCTCGTCTTCTAGCTTGTTGAGGCAGCATTTTCCGCATCCGTCGCAGAGTGCCTCCCATTCCTGCTGGTTCATCTTGTTGAGCGGTTTGCGTTCCCAAAATCGAGATTTCAACCCGCTGCGGTCGATCGGATCCGTCATAGAGCTGCAAGCACTGCGCGCGCCTTTGCACTGTCCGCATCCATCTGGGCGACAAGGGCGTCAAGACTGTCGAAGGTCTGTTCCGGCCTCAGGTGCTCCACCAGGCCAATCGATAGAGGGATACCGTAAAGATCACCCGAAAAGTCAAAAACGAATGTTTCCAGGTTGGGTGTATTTTTCCCAAACATTGGCCGAACTCCCATCGATGCTACTCCATGGTAACTGCCGGCTTGGGGTCCTTCGAGGACATCGACCAGAACCGCGTAAACGCCAAAAGCTGGCGGGTGCAGGCCATCGATTGACATATTGGCTGTGGGGTACCCAAGCGCGCGCCCGCGCTGTTCACCGCTGATGACCGGACCTTCGATCCTATGCCAGTGCCCAAGCATTGCAGCCGCATCGCGCGGGCGTGCTTCGCTCAACGCGCGACGGATGGCAGTAGAGGAGACGGTGACTTCCGCATGTTCTACAAGCGGTGCGATGGTGACGCCGAAGCCCATCGTTTGGCCAAATTTGCGTAAATCGTCCGCCGTGCCACTGCGGCCTTTGCCAAAGCAGAAGTCGGCACCGACGATCACATGGCTTAGGCCAAATCCATCTTTTAATACCTTTTGCGCGAAGGCTTCGGGCGAAAGGGCTGCAAGCGCCGTATTGAAGTTCAACTCAAAGAGAATATCGACTCCGATTTTCTCAAGGCGGCTCGCTTTGGCCTCCGGACTCATCAAACGGAAAGGCGGCGCTTCCGGCGCGAAATAGGCGCGTGGGTGCGGCTCAAAAGTCAGGACACCAAGCGGCGCGTCCGGCGCCGCGGCCTGCGCCGCGCGAATTACGGATTGATGGCCTAGATGCACACCGTCGAAGTTGCCGATGGCCGCTGAAGCCTCGCGGTCTCCGGGATCCATGAACTCATAATCACGCAGGATTTTCATGCGTTCTGCGTAGCGGCCCCGGACACCGGGCGCAAGCGCTGCGGCAGGATCAGTCGAACTTCCGCGACGGCGCGAGAACGGTTGCCTCGCCGACCAGAACTTTTTTTCCGTCAACTGCGCAGTGGCAGTCCATGCGGACGCGCCGCTTTGCAAAGTCTATGTCTGTGACTTTCACTTCTGCGTGCACCTGATCGCCCGGGCGCACCGGCGCAAGGAACTTCAGAGACTGCCCCAGATAAACGGTTCCGTGTCCGGGCAACTGCTCGCCAATCACGGCGGATATCAGGCCCGCCGTCAGCATGCCGTGGGCAATGCGACCTTCAAAGATGGTGTCCTGAGCGTAGTCATCGTCAAGATGCACCGGGTTCCGGTCAGTCGAGATTTGGGCAAACATCTCGATATCTTCGTCTGTTACCACCTTTTTGAGGTAGCGTGACATGCCCATTTCAATGTCTTCAATGCAGATCGTTCCGCGCGGCAGATTATCCAACATGACAGCCCTTCCGGTAATTTTATAACGACTCAGCCGCAAAGCTTGAAACTTAATTACTTTGCGAGCGCAGAAAATCAAGCGGAAATGCGTTATCTGAGGTGGCCGATTGCAAATGTCGGGTTGGAGTTTTGATCTGCAAGATAGCCCTCCAACGCTGCCGCGTCGGGTTGGTGACGGGTCTTCGTCTCTGCTGCCGCGAGGCCGCCCGAGATGAACAGAGAATCGATATCCTCTCCCATTGCACCCGCGATATCGGTCAGCACGCCGTCACCTATGGCCAGAATTCGGTCGTCTGAAACATCGACGCCCAGCTCGGCCAGTCGCCGCCGCGCAAGATCATAGATGGGTGGATGCGGCTTGCCGAAATAGAGACTTTCACCACCCATTTCAGCGTAAAGCTGCGCCAGCGCCCCGGCGCACCATTCCCGCACGTCGCCCCGGTCGACAACGATATCGGGGTTGGCGCAGAGCAGTCGCAGTCCCTTTTGTTTCGCCAGCAGAAATTGCGGACGCATGACCGCAGGGTCGGCGAGACTGTCAAAAGGCCCTGTACACACCATGCCCTCCGCCACGTCCAATTCCACGCGTTCGATGGTAAGCGGATGTTCGATGACGTGCAGCGGTTCAAAGAATTTGAGATCAGTTGGCGGCCCGATGTGCCAGACCTTGGTGCCCACTATTCCGCGATACATGGCCGATCTTGCGCTGTCGCCTGACGTTGCGATGGTGTCCCACGCGTCGTCCGGCACACCGAAGTGCACAAGCTGTTTTGTGACGCCCGCACGGGGACGAGGCGAATTGGTGACAAGAACAACCTTTCCACCGGATGCGCGGTAACCCTGCAGCGCCGCCACAGCTTCGGGCAGCGCCGCGACACCGTTGTGCACGCAGCCCCACAGATCAACGAACAAAGCGTCATAGTGTGCTGATACCTCTGAAAGGGCGGAAATTATGCGTGTCATGCAGCGGCTCTCCCGATTGCTCAGGCTAGGCTCTAACAAGAACTGCGCCGCGATACATCAGCGAAATCTACCTTTGGTCACTTCCTGACACTGTAGAGGAACGTGGGTGCATCGAGCTTCGGTTTTTTGCATCGGGCCATTCGCCCGACAAAACGACTAGTGCAAGGGCGCCTTGGAAATTGGCATGCACTCTGGATAGATCGAATTTTGTCCACCTAGAGCAGCACCGCCCCAAAAATGTTCTTGGCAAGAAGGTTGATCAGAGCGATGCCAACCAGCGTTCTTCAAAGGTCACAAATAAAAATGGCGCTCAGGCGGCGCCATTTATTAAAGCAGTGAACTTTTCCGAGACCGATCAGATCTTGAGGTTCGGGATAATCTGTTTTTTGCGACTCATGATACCCGGCAAAACAACGGTGTCGCCCGCAACAGTGGCGTCAAAGCTCTTTTCAGCGACTTGTTTGACGAGATCGTTCGGGACCAGCAGTGTCGCTTCTTCTTTCAGGATATCGATGACAAAGAGCAACACTTCGTCTGCGGCATCTTCGCTGGCGACAGTTGGCATTGTGGCCATCAATGCGTCCTTGCGTTCAAGGACCTGCGCGGGCGAGGTCGTTTCCAGTACAGATACGCGAAACTGTTTGCCCGCGATCTCGTATTCCTTGCTGTCCATGCGCAGAAGTTCGGCTTCGCTAAAGGCTGAGACATCAGATTTAGCCGCGAACATTTCCGCTGCATAGGAGGGGATGTCGACGCCAAGATCCTCAGCCAGATCGTGCGCGATGGCCCTGTCTTCCTGCGTCGTTGTCGGGCTGCGGAATTCCAACGTGTCTGACAGAATGCATGACAACATGGCGCCTTTGATACCTTCCGGCATCTGTGCCATGTTCTGACCGATCATCTTCCACATAATGGTTGCGGTGCAGGCAAGCGGCTCAATGCGAATGTCTATTGGGCCTTTTGTTTCGAGGCCGCCGACGAGCTTGTGATGATCGATGATCTGGCGGATATCCGCATCATTTATTGCATCAGGCAATTCGGCGGGATTGTTGGTATCCACAATTACCACGGGGGTATCTGCTCCGACGTCGGAAATGATGTCTGGTTTCTCCAGATCCCACCGCTTCAGCATGAAAAGTGCTTCGGTGTTTGGTTCACCGAGAAGGACGGGTTTTGCGTCCGAGTTCTTGATCTGGCTAAGGTACCAGGCCCAGATGATGGGCGAGCCTGTGCTGTCTGTATCGGGAGATTTATGGCCAAAAACAAGAGTTGTCATTCTGGGAATCCGCTTATGGAGAGATGAGATTTCAGGCGCCTTATAGCACCTGTCTTGGCGGTGTCACGTGTCTGCTTTGCGTGGTTCAACACATCGGCCTGAGGCATCTTGTTGCATGGTGCTGTCGCGCATGCGACGCTGGTTGAAAGAGTGCAGCGCGCGGAATGAGATAAGAGGAAAAACGGGTATGGGGGACAAAAGAGAAGTTGACCTCTATCCACCCGTTAAGGCGTTTTTGGAAGATCAGGGATACGTGGTGAAATCCGAAATCGGCGCTGCCGACGTCGTCGCCGTGCGCGCAGCGGAGCCACCTGTCGTCGTCGAACTCAAGCTGGTGCTATCCCTTACGCTATTTCATCAGGGTGTGGCGCGACAGTCTGTCACTGACGACGTGTACCTCGCCGTTGAACATCGACCCGGCAAACGGTTTTCAAAGTCCCTGAAGCAATCGGTAATGCTGGCGCGCCGATTGGGGCTGGGGTTGATTACGATCCGTTTGCGGGATGCTCACATACAAGTGCATTGCGATCCGGGCCCTTTCCGACCTCGAAAGTCCAAGGCACGGCAGGGGCGTTTGCTGAAAGAATTTGCGCGCCGCTCAGGCGATCCGAACGCGGGCGGTCAGAATCGGCATGGTTTGGTCACGGCATATCGTCAAGATGCATTGAAAATTGCAACGTACCTGTTTGAAGTCGGTGCGAGCAAAGGGTCCGATGTGGCGCATGAGACCGGCGTCAGAATCGCAACCCGTGTGATGCGGGATGATCACTACGGCTGGTTTGAGCGCGTGCAAACTGGCGTTTACGGTCTGACGCCGAGTGGCGCAGAGGCTGTTTCCGACGCGGCCCGAGTGCTTGGCAGCTAGGGCTGGCAAAGCCGATCACATTTTTATTTGCCTGCCTGTTGACTCGCCAATGCGTTATCCTTAGCTAAGCGCCGTTAGCACTCAAACACAGCGAGTGCTAACGGCACCTTGCGGCAGCCACGCCTGAGGTGCCAGGGAGTAACTTTGAGCCTAAGGAGCTGCAAAGATGGCATTCAAACCACTGCATGACCGCGTGTTGGTACGCCGCGTTGAAAGCGAAGAGAAAACCGCTGGCGGGTTGATCATCCCCGATAGCGCGAAAGAAAAGCCTGCTGAGGGCGTTGTTGTGGCTTGCGGCGCTGGCGCACGCAAGGACAGCGGAGAGCTGATCGAAATGGCTGTCGCGGAAGGTGACAAGATCCTCTTCGGCAAATGGTCAGGCACCGAAGTCACCATCGACGGTGAAGAGCTGCTGATCATGAAAGAGAGCGACATTCTCGGGATCATAGAAGCGTCTGCCGCTGCAAAAGCAGCCTGAACGCCCCGGATCGTCTGATCTTACGCTGAACAATCAAATTTACGGAGAATAGAAAATGGCTGCTAAGGACGTCAAATTCGAATCTGATGCCCGCAACCGCATGTTGAGCGGCGTGAACACGCTCGCAGACGCGGTCAAGGTAACCCTCGGCCCGAAAGGCCGGAACGTTGTCATCGACAAATCCTTTGGCGCACCGCGCATCACCAAGGACGGCGTGACCGTTGCCAAGGAAATCGAACTGGAAGACAAGTTCGAGAACATGGGCGCACAAATGGTCAAGGAAGTTGCTTCCCGGACCAATGATGAGGCAGGTGACGGCACAACGACTGCAACCGTTCTTGCGCAGGCCATCGTACGCGAAGGCCTGAAATCCGTCGCAGCGGGCATGAACCCGATGGACCTCAAGCGGGGCATCGACATGGCGACAGCGAAAGTCGTCGAGGCGATCAAATCCGCATCCCGCGAAGTCAGCGACAGCGCGGAAGTTGCTCAGGTTGGCACAATCTCCGCCAACGGAGAAGCCGAAATCGGCCAGCAAATTGCTGACGCGATGCAAAAAGTCGGCAACGAAGGTGTGATCACCGTCGAAGAAAACAAAGGTCTGGAAACAGAGACTGACGTCGTCGAAGGCATGCAGTTCGACCGCGGCTACCTCTCGCCTTACTTTGTCACAAACGCCGACAAAATGACCACTGAGCTGGAAGACTGCATCGTGCTGCTGCATGAGAAGAAACTGTCGTCTCTGCAGCCAATGGTTCCACTGCTGGAGCAGGTCATCCAGTCGCAAAAACCGCTGCTGATCATCGCAGAAGACGTCGAAGGTGAAGCGCTGGCAACACTGGTTGTCAACAAGCTGCGCGGTGGCCTGAAAATTGCGGCTGTAAAAGCACCGGGCTTCGGTGACCGCCGTAAAGCCATGCTGCAGGACATCGCGATCCTGACAGGTGGTCAGGTCATCTCCGAAGATCTGGGCATGAAGCTTGAGTCCGTCACAATGGACATGCTTGGCTCGGCCAAGAAAATCCAGATCACCAAAGACGAAACAACTATCGTCGACGGTGCTGGCGAGAAGGCCGAAATCGAAGCGCGCGTGGCTCAGATCCGCACGCAGATCGAAGAGACCACGTCTGACTACGACCGCGAAAAGCTACAAGAGCGTGTTGCCAAATTGGCCGGCGGTGTTGCTGTTATCCGCGTGGGCGGCATGACCGAAGTTGAAGTGAAAGAGCGCAAAGACCGCGTTGATGACGCGCTGAACGCAACACGTGCTGCGGTTCAGGAAGGCGTCGTCGTCGGTGGCGGTGTTGCTCTGGTTCAGGGTGGCAAAGCGCTTGACGGTCTGGAAGGTGCAAACGCTGATCAAGACGTCGGTATCGGCATCGTGCGCAAGGCGATCGAATCGCCACTGCGTCAGATCGCTGAAAACGCCGGCGTCGATGGCGCTGTTGTTGCGGGCAAAATCCGCGAAAGCAGCGACGAAACTTTCGGCTTTAACGCGCAAACGGAAGAGTATGGTGATCTCTTCAGCTTTGGCGTGATCGATCCGGCGAAAGTTGTGCGTACTGCTCTGCAAGACGCAGCCTCTGTCGCAGCTCTGCTGATCACAACCGAAGCGATGGTTGCCGACAAGCCTGCTAAAGAAGGTGCTGGTGCCCCTGGCGGTGGCATGCCCGACATGGGCGGCATGGGCGGCATGATGTAATCCGGCCAAAGCCAGAATTTGAAGGGCTCGCCACATTGGCGGGCCCTTTTTTGTTGACGTAGGTCAGGTACATGGGCTGATGCTGCGATTCTTCATTCCGGCCTCAAATAGCAGGATTCAGCCCAGAGCAGACCAAATGCTGCGCCAACAACGAATGGCGGCTTTGGCCCTCATCGACGCAACTGAGGCGTTGGCACTCTGGTTTTTGGGATCAATGGTGCCGATAGGTTGGAGGGCCCAGCATATTCAGCGAGCGTAGCCCGGGCTTAGCTGCGATGACGTCCGGAATGCGATTGATAAGCGACGAGCAGGTTGTAAACCTGTAGTTCGCCCTGTTGCAGTTCAGTGCCAGATCAGGCTCGCCTCCGACCTTCCACGAGTTGGTGTCGGTTTCACCCGGGCGGTACACGCGCCCTTCCATCGCAAATGAGAATTCTGGCCCTTCGTTCGTGGAGATGCGAGTTCTTTCTATGGTGCCGATCATGACACCCGCAGGGATATCAGTATTCAGACTTGTGCTGTGGATCGGTTCGTCCAAAGTGACCGCAGTCACGTCCGAAGAGATCGCCGATACGGTAAGTCCGAGGCGCGCCACTAGAGCTTCTAGTGTTTGACGCGCTACGAATTCAGGCCAGCCAGCAGACGCTACGACTTCTTCGAATGCTGCCTTGGGTTGGCCGACCATCAGGTGATCGGCGACTTCGGGGCCGTAGTCATCAATATTCCATCGGCAATGCCCCGTCACGTGATCCACCCTGTGGGCGGCTCCGAGCAGAGTTGTGACCAAGTTTATCCAGAACACGTCCTGCGCACCGGAGGCGGCGAGCGTCACGCCGTTGGATTTGGCAAGTGCGTCCAAAGCCTCTGCGTGATCAGGAGCGGTTGTCCAGGGGAAGATGGTTTCTTCTTCGATCGTGACGACATTGACCCCATTCCCGAGGCAAACCTCGAAGTGCGGTCGCATCGTGGAGAGGTAGCTTCCTACGCAGACCACCGCGATATCGATACCGCGGGACAGCACTGCGTTTGCATCGTTTTCAACAGGGATGCCGAGACTAACATCGAGGCCGGCAACATCGCCAAGGTCCCGGCCGACCTTCGAAGCGCTGCGCCCGATAGCGCCGACGATTTCGGCTCCCTTGTCAACAAGGAGACGCGTGGCGATTGCACCCATCGTGCCGACACCATAGACGACAACGCGCGTTCCGGAAAATGGATTGCGGGTCATCCTGCGACTTGACGGTCGTAATCCTCGCCATCGAACCAGCCAAGCGAAGACGTGATCTTCATCTCGTCGTTCAGGTTCCACTCTTCCCAACCGCTGACGTCGAGCGGGTTGCCGGTTTCGGCATGGTGCCCGGTAAATGTCCACAGGTAGACAACGTGGTTGCCAGCACAACGGATGCCATCGCAAGCCAGGTGCAAGTCTGGGACATCGGCGTGGAATCCTGCGGCCATGGCGGTCAGGCCTTCGTGACCTACGGACGGTTCGCCCTGATTGATGACGATGCTGCTGCTCGAAGTATGAAAGGCCGCGACGTCTTTAGGCACTTTTGAATTCCACGCATCTGTGTAGCGGCGCGCAAGTTCGTCTAATTCACTTTTTGCAAAAGCCATCTTTCCCTCCCGATCAACTATGGGAACGGTACTTTCCGTTCGCTTCCTAGGCAACAAGCAGACATTGGCCTAAAAAAGACGAACGACCGTTTTGTCCGCACAGCGGTGGTTGATTGCTCGCACAACAGCACTTTCCGCTTGCCTTGCGCTTTCTGGAGGTAGGACCAAAACATTGCAGCAACCGGCTTGTGTAAACCTTGTGTTAGGTGCGCTTGTCTGCCTGCAGAAGCACTAAATTCCGCTTTCGGTACACTCTAGTTAATGAGCATGCCGCCCTTTTTTTGTTGTCGATTATCCCGACCGGACCCCGCGCGCGTCACCCACGACTGGCGAAGGCAGTGATTCCACCGTCATGCGCCAGAGCTTGATCGCGAGTTTTTGGGCAACTGCAACGATGACTTTCTGGGCATTCCTGTTGTTCGCAAAACGATGGCTTTAGGTTGCCTTGGCATGTTGAACCGCTCTGGGAAAGCGCGGTCTCCCCGCAAAAAAATGTGCAGCCTCTGCTTCGCCCACGGCGACAACCGGGACCGATCACCTGAACCGGTCCGGGTGCATCCGACATAATGCACTCCCGCACGGTCCGCCAGCTGTCACACAACCATGTAACCGCGGCCCAAATTAAGTGCCGACATGCGCTTGGCCTTACTGTGCGACACCGATAAGCACGTCGCATGCGTCTGATCCTGCTGACATCCTTCACCATGTGCGCTTTCGCGGCCAACTCGATCCTCACGCGGGTTGCAATTGAGCCGGGCTATATCGATGCGATGAGCTTTGCCTTGATCCGCGTGCTTGCCGGGGCAGCTTTTCTGAGCGTTTTTGTCTGGTCGCGGGGCAAGGCGCTGCCGCTGTTTGATCATGCCCGAGTGCTGGGCGCATTCAGTCTTGCGGCCTATATGATCGGGTTTTCGCTGGCTTACATCACGTTGGACGCCGGTCTAGGAGCTCTCATTCTGTTTGGCACCGTGCAAATCGCCATGTTTTCTCAGAGTGCAATAACCGGACGCCGTCCGACACTGCGTCAGTTGTCCGGCGCGTCGATCGCCTTTGTAGGACTTCTGATCGCCCTTTGGCCCGCAGGCGGGTCAAATACAGACGCACATCTGTTTGGCGTGGCCCTTATGGTTCTGGCAGGGATTGGCTGGGCGGCCTATACGATTTCGGGCCGGTCGGCTTCTGATCCGCTGGCAGCCACGGCGGCCAACTTCGTCATCTGCCTGCCCATTCTTTGTCTAACGCTTTTTGCGTTTCTCGACCATGCGACCCTGATCGGAATTGCACTGGCTATCGTGTGTGGCGCGGTGACTTCAGGCTTGGGGTACGCCCTATGGTACCGTGTGCTTGCGCACCTGCAACCAAGCAGTGCGGCTGTGGTTCAGTTGAGCGTTCCGATCCTCGCCATTCTGGCGGGCAGCCTTCTGCTGGGAGAGACGCTGACGTTTGCAATCGGGATTGCGGCGGTGCTTGTGGTCTTTGGGATTGGGCTTTCGGTTACCACGCGATCGCTTCGAGCGGATCGTACGTAAAGGTGTTTTCGCCGCCAAAGGCGATGTCGACCAGCGTGCCCGGCTTGATCCAAAGGCCTGCGCAATCCGCTTCGGTTGCCCAGACGCGCTGGGTAACGACGCATTCTGGGTCTTGCCAGAACGCATCAATCATCACATCACCAAGAGGGGTGCAACGGAAAAAAATATCGACCTGATGAAAACCGCTTTTGGGGTCATGAAACTCATTCACCAGACAGGGCGCCCCAACGGCGACTTCCAAACCTGTTTCTTCATAGACTTCACGCGCCAGGTTGTCTGGCAAGGACGCACCTGGTTCGACGCCTCCACCGGGCGCGCACAGCAAATCGCTCTTGCCGTTTGGCCAGGCATTCACGAGCAGCAGTTTTCCACCGTATACAATCACCGCGCGCACCGCGATCCGAGGTGATTTCATTGTGTTTTTTGAGTTCATGGCGCGGTACCGGTTACGTCATGCTTTTTTAATTCGCGTATTCCGCATATCTCAAGAGTCATGTTTGCGCATCGTTATCTTTTACTTTTTGCAGTCTGGTTGTTTGGTGCCGCGCCGCTGTGGGCGCAAGATCGATGCATTGTTCTGTTGCACGGTTTGGCGCGTACGGAGCTGTCCTTTGCGCTCATGGAGGCAGCGTTGGATGCTGAAGGCTTCCGTGTGGTACGCCCGGGGTATCCCTCGACAGAGGCACCAATAGAAGAGCTCGCGCGCCTTACGATACCGCAATCTATAACCGCTTGCGAAGTTGCGGGCACTGTCGACTTTGTCACCCACTCCATGGGTGGAATTCTACTGCGGCAATGGGCTTCCGAAGTCGGGCCTCGGCGTATCGGACGGGTTGTTATGCTCGCTCCGCCAAATCAGGGGAGTGAATTGGTGGATGAACTGGGAGAAGTCGGCGCCTTTGAATGGGTCAACGGTCCTGCAGGCGTACAATTGGGCACCGGGCCGCAGTCGCTTCCCACTCAGTTACCGCCTGTCGATTTTGAACTCGGTGTCATAGCAGGTGATCAATCCTTGAATCCCTATTTTTCTTCGATTTTGCCAGGACCGGACGACGGTAAGGTTTCGGTTTATTCGACGCGCGTTCAGGGTATGCAAGACCACATCACGCTTCCGGTGACACACACCTTCATAATGAACAATCCGCAGGTGATAAGGCAGGTTGTCACCTTTTTGCAAAAGGGCAGATTTGACCGCGATCTGACGTGGTTTGATGCCATTTTGGATCAGTTTGGATGTCCCGATGGCAGTTGTGTCCCCGGAGTGGCGTATGACTTCCTTCAACCTTAGGCTCACAGGTGCGCGCGTCCTATTCGATGACGGTCTGCAAGACGTGCCGCTTTGCATTACAGATGGTTTGATCGTTGAGACAGCCGAGACCCGTGACGTTGATTTGTCCGGTTACATGGTTTTGCCGGGTATCGTGGATGTGCATGGTGACGGTTTCGAACGACATCTCGCGCCGCGCCGGGGCGCAATGAAGGATTTGTCGGATGGGTTGGTGGCAACGGAGGCAGAGCTGGCCGCCAATGGTATTACCACGGGTGTTCTGGCTCAATTTATCAGCTGGGAGGGCGGGCTGCGCGGGTTCGAATTTGCGGATCAGGTGCTCTCGTCCATCCGAGATACCGCGCCGCAAATGGTCACGGACATAAGGGCGCAGGTACGGCTCGAGATTCATCTTCTCGATCTCTACGACGGAATTGCAGAGCGGATGCAAGGTTGGAATGCTCGTTACATCGTGTTCAACGATCATTTGCCGCATCAGCGCCTGGCAGAGGGCAGAGAGCCGCCCCGCATGGTCGGACAAGCCCTCAAGGCCGGACGCAGCCCTGAGGCGCATTTTCAGATGATGCTGGACTGTCATGCGCAGGCAGATCAGGTCCCTGCGGCGCTCGATTGGCTCTGTGCGCGGCTCGCCGCTCAGGGGGTTCGCATGGGCAGCCACGATGATGCGACAAGGGAACAGCGTGACCGCTGGTATGGCCGTGGCGTGCATGTGGCGGAATTTCCTGAGACAACAGAAGCTGCAGAAGCAGCACATGCCAGAGGTGATCTTGTCATTCTCGGATCTCCGAACGTGGTGAGGGGGGGGTCGCACAAGGGTAATGTGAGTGCCATAGAGCTGATCGCTATGGGGTTTTGTGATGCGCTGGCTTCTGATTACCACTATCCCAGCCCGCGCCGCGCTGCGCTGATGCTTCAAAAGTCAGGTGTGCTGTCCTGGGCCAATGCCTGGGCGCTTGTATCATCAGGCCCGGCGCAGGTGCTGGGGCTTGAAGATCGCGGAACACTGGAAACAGGCAAACGCGCTGACCTCGTCATTCTGGATGAAAGTACGCAGCAGGTGGCTGCAACCGTGGTGGCAGGACGGTTCAGTTATTTGTCGGGTGAGATCGCAGAACGCTTTTTCGTAGCCTGACATCAACCTGTGATGCGGTTTACGTGCCCCATTTTGCGCCCTGCCTTGACCTCCGCCTTGCCGTAAAGGTGAAGCGCGGCTTTTGGCTCTGCCGCGATCTGCGCGATGCGGTCCATGTCATCGCCAATCAGGTTTTCCATTGTGACATCAGCGTGACGCGTGCCATCGCCCAATGGCCAACCCGCTACTGCGCGGATATGTTGCTCAAACTGGTCTATTGCACAGCCGTTTTGCGTCCAGTGGCCCGAGTTATGTACCCGCGGTGCTATTTCATTCACCATCAGTCCTCGTGGTGTAACAAAGAGCTCCACGCCCATGACGCCCACGTAGTCCAGCGCGTTCAGGATCTTGGCGGCGATCAGCACCGCGTCTGTCCGCTGGCCTGGTGTCAGGCGTGCTGGCACGGTCGTGGTGCGCAAAATGCCCCCTTCATGCACGTTTTCGCCGGGGTCAAAACAGGCGACATCGCCTCGCGCATTGCGGGCAGCTATGACCGAGATCTCATGCGTGAAGGCGACGAAACCCTCCAGAATGGCTGGTTGCCCGCCCAAATCGTCTAGCGCCGTTTTCGCGTCGTCTTTGGTTTGCAATCGAACCTGACCTTTACCGTCATATCCAAATCGTCTGGTTTTCAGGATCGACGGTACGCCGATCGTGTCCAAGGCTGCAAAAAGCGCATCGGCATTCGGGACGTCGGCAAACGGAGCTACATTCAATCCCAGGTCCCGCAAGCAGTTTTTTTCCGTCAGCCGATCCTGACTGACACGCAGAGCCTCGCGCCCTGGCCGGATCGGAGCCACCGCCTCGATGACGTCGAGTGCCGATGTCGGAATATTCTCAAACTCATAGGTTACAACATCTACGTCGCGCCCGAAGGCGTCGAGCGCTGCCGCATCTTCGTAAGAGGCCGAAGTGACGCGATGCGCGGTGTGCCCCGCAGGTGGTTCGGCACCGGGTTCGAAAATATGGCATTTGAATCCCAGTCGGGCTGCCGCGACGGAGAGCATCCGCCCCAACTGCCCGCCACCAAGGATGCCGATGGTGGCACCCGGTGCCAAAGGCTCAGTCATCTTTGGGTTCCTGGGGAATGGAGTCCGAGAGGTCTGTCCGCCATGTATCGAGCCGTTGTGCAAGATCGGTATCCTGTAACGCCAGAATGCCTGCGGCCATAAGACCGGCGTTCATAGCGCCAGCAGCGCCGATTGCCATCGTTGCCACCGGGAACCCGCGGGGCATTTGAACAATGGAATAGAGCGAGTCCACACCCGACAGCGCATTGGTCTGGACCGGAACGCCGATGACCGGGACACGTGTTTTAGATGCCATCATGCCAGGCAGATGTGCTGCACCGCCCGCGCCGGCTATAATGACCTGCAAGCCCCGTTCCACAGCGCTCTTGCCGTAGTCCCACAAGCGGTCGGGTGTCCGGTGCGCTGACACAATGCGTTTTTCATAGGCCACGCCGAGCGCGTCAAGCACAGTGGCAGCTTCGCGCAGGGTCGGCCAGTCTGACTGGCTTCCCATAATAATGCCGACGGCAGGGGGTGTCATTTCGCAGTGCCCTTCTTGCAAAGTCCGGGATTTCAGAGAGCGGAACTATAGACGGGCCTGACCCGGGCGCAATCCATTGCCTGACGATCAGGCGATGATATCGGGTGTCAGGCGATCTTCTATGCGCGCGATCATGTCTTTGAGCAACAGTTTGCGTTTTTTCAGACGCTGCAGGGTCAATTGATCCGCTGTACCTTTTTCCACCAGAGCATGGATCGCGTCGTCCAGGTCGCGATGTTCACGTTTGAATACAGCAAGTTCAACCCTTAGAACGTCGTCCGTCTTCATGGATAGATCTGAAGGTGCGTTCATAAGCTGACGTGATTCCGATGGCAAACGTTGCCACATGATAGTCGTTGGAACGCAAACGGCATAGCCCTTGCGTTGCGGCGCCTCGCTCCCCATATTTAGTGATAGGTTGCCGCTGTCGGGACCTTTAGAGACTGTCGCTTGATCGCAAAGGAAGTGTCGCATGACAAAGATGACTCTTGCCTCCTACCCGCACATGCTGGGGTTCGAGCAGCTTGAACGGCTTTTGGAACGGACTGCCAAGTCTGGCAATGAAGGCTACCCCCCGTTCAACATTGAACAAACCTCTGATCATTCCTACCGAATTACGCTTGCCGTCGCTGGTTTTGGAGACGACGATTTGTCCATTACGGTTGAAGATCGCCAGTTGGTGATCCGCGGCCGACAGGCTGACGACACCGAAGGCCGTGTCTTTTTGCACCGTGGGATTGCAGCACGTCAATTCCAGCGCAGCTTTGTTTTGGCCGATGGCGTGGAAGTGGGTGCGGCGATCATGGAAAACGGTTTGCTCCACGTAGATCTGAGCCGTGAGAAGCCACAATCCGTCGTGCAGACGATCAACATCAGGAAAGGGTGAAAAGATGCAGGAACCTTACGAAACCGCGCCGGGGGAAAATCGCATTGTGTACGTCAAAACTGTAGATGTCGCTGACCTTCCGTCCGAGGTGCAAGGCAAGATTGAGGGCTTTGACCAACTCTATGCCGTGCACGACAGTGAAGGGCAGCAGCTCGCCCTCGTGGCCGACCGCAAACTGGCGTTCAGGCTAGCGCGGCAAAATGACTACGCTCCGGTGGCCGTCCACTAAATTTGACGGCAAAAACCGTTTGAGGGCCGCTGTTGAACGCGCGGCCCTTTTTAGTTGGCAGAAAGGACGAGCGGCAGACCGCCATTTGGTTTGGGAATCGGCATACGCTGCCATGATGGCGCGCCATTCGGCAATGTGATCCGGTACTTTCGAAAGAGCGTGGCGACAAAGAGCTTGACCTGCATTGTCGCAAAATGCATGCCGATGCACTTGTGCGCGCCGCCTCCGAATGGCGTCCAGGCAAACCGGTGTACCCGTTCCTCTGCTCTGTCAGGCGAAAAGCGATCAGGGTCAAAGCGCTCTGGGTTGCTGAACAGGTCCGGCGACAGCATCGTCACACCGGGGTTCAGTGACAATGTGGTGCCTGCCGGAATGTCATAACCCTTCCAATGGAAGTCTTTCGTTGCCATGCGGGGAATGAAAGGCACGGGCGGTACCAGCCTGAGTGCTTCACGAAACACTTTGTCCGTCTCCGTCATACGCGTCATGGCCGCTTCGTCGACAGGGTCGTCGCCAAGACTTTCGACTTCTGCGATCAGTCGATCTTGCCACTCTGAATGTGTGCCCAAGGCTGCCATCATTACGCTGAGCGAGGTCGCAGTTGTGTCGTGTGCTGCCATGATCAGCAGATTGAACTGGTTGAGAATTTCATCTTCGCTCCAAGACTGACCGTCCTCGTCCTGTGCAAGGCACATCTGGGAAAAGAAGTCGTCGGCCCCGTTTGCGCGCCGTTCCGATATGAGGTCCCGGAAGGTGTTGCGCAGAAAGTCACGCCCTCTCACGCCGTACCACATCGGCGTAAAAGGAATGGCGGACCGGATCGGCGCAATGGATGCGCGGATTTCATTGGTTATTGCGCGGTTGATCTTGCCGGCCAATGCCCCGTCCAGTGGCAACCCCATGAAGACCGCACCGCCCATGCGCAGCGTGAGATTTTTGATCGCAGCGTAAAAATCAAACGGCTCCTCTTTGGGCCAGCACTTCAGCAGGTCTCCCATCAAAACTGTCATGCGCTGGCGGTAATCGCGAATGGCGGACGCGCGAAATGCGGCCGTCATGATACGGCGATTTCGCTTGTGTTGGTCAAAGTCCTGCAGGATCAATCCACCGGGGTAGATTTTTTGCAAAGCATCCCACCCGCCGCTGGAAGAGAAAATTTTCTCCTTGTCGAGCAGAACATGTTCCAGCGCCTCCACGCCGCAGAGGTTAACCCGCCAGACACCCAGCATTTTGGTTTTGTAAACGTCGCCATATCGGCGCATGTAAGTTTGTTGTGTGCCATAGCTGTCGCGTGCGATGGCGAGTGTATGGCCAATCAGCGGAGGCGTCGGCGGGCCGGGAATATGGGCCAATGCGGTACGATTGGGCATGGAAACCTCATTTGAGACAGGGAAACCCGCGTGCCTGTAGAGCACGTCTCAAACGTTATCCATGACCGGTGTTATGAGGGTATTAAGCGACAGTGCGTTCGCACGCAACGGCCTGAGCGTCTTACTCAGCGGCGGCCACTTCTTCTGTGGCGATGGCGGACTCTTGCTCCGACAAGAACCGCTCGGCTTCCAATGCTGCCATGCAGCCCATACCGGCCGAGGTGACCGCTTGTCGGTATTTGTGATCCGTGAGATCGCCCGCAGCGAAGACACCGGGGATGGAGGTTTCCGTGCTGTCCGGTTTGGTCACTACGTAGCCGCCCATATGCGTTTCAAGCACATCCTTGACCAGTTCGTTTGCAGGAGCATGACCGATGGCGACAAACACGCCCTTTGCCGGTATTTCCGTGATCTCGCCCGTTTTCGCGTGTTTGACGCGGATCGATTCCACACCCAGCGGACTGTCTGTGCCCAGAACTTCCTCCAATTCGTGAAACCAAAGAGGCTCGATCTTGGGGTTTTTCATCAGACGGTCGATCAGAATTTTTTCGGCTCTTAACTCGTCGCGACGGTGCACCAATGTAACTTTCGAGGCAAAATTGGTAAGGAACAGCGCCTCTTCGACGGCCGTATTGCCGCCTCCTATCACGACGATCTCCTGACCGCGGTAGAAAAAACCGTCGCACGTTGCGCAAGCCGATACGCCAAATCCCTTGAACTTTTCCTCCGATGGCAGTCCCAGCCACTTGGCCCGCGCGCCGGTCGCAAGGATCACGGCATCCGCTGTATAGGTGGTGCCGCTGTCGCCGGTTGCAACAAACGGGCGGGCGTCCAGCTTCAGATCAGTGATGATATCACCGATGATCTCTGTGCCCATCGCTTTTGCATGCTCCTGCATCCGTTTCATCAGGTCCGGCCCCTGAACTTCGCTGTCGCCCGGCCAGTTTTCCACTTCGGTTGTAGTGGTCAGTTGCCCTCCAGGTTCGATGCCCTGAACAAGAATGGGGTTGAGCATCGCGCGGCTGGCGTAAACGCCAGCAGTATAGCCCGCGGGTCCGGAGCCAATGATTAATACGCGCGTGTGCCGTGTCTCAGCCATGAGAATCCCCCAATCATCTTGTGCAGCGTCACGAGATATAAAGGCGCAAAGTCCGGTCTTAAAGCCCCGTGTGACTGAGTATTAGGCACCGGGTGTCGCATTACGTTACGTGAGGCGGAAACAATGTTGCGCATATGCGAAACAATATTGCGCATGACTGTGCGGCTGTTATAACAAACGAAAATTGTGGAGGGCTTATGCCGGCAATGCGTCTGGATCCTATTGATCGAAAAATTCTTGCAGAACTGCAAGCGGACGGTCGCATGACCAATGTCGAACTGGCCAAGCGTGTGGGCATCTCTGCGCCTCCGTGTCTGCGTCGCGTTCGTACTCTGGAAGAAGCTGGGTACATCAAAGGCTACCATGCCGACGTGGATGCACGGCAACTTGGGTTCGAAGTGCAGGTGTTCGTGATGGTTGGGCTTGCCAGCCAGGCTGAAGCGGACCTGACCGCATTCGAAAACCGATGCCGGGCTTGGCCATTGGTGCGCGAGTGCCACATGCTTAACGGCGAGGTGGACTTTATCTTGAAGTGCGCAGCGCCCGACTTGTCGGGATTCCAGCGGTTTCTCACAGAAGAACTGTTAACCACGCCGAACGTAGCCAGTGTCAAAACGTCGCTTGTTATTCGGGGTGCAAAGGATGACCCCGGAGTTCCGTTCGATGTGCTCGAAGAGCGGCTTGCCGCCACTGCTTAGCGCGCATCAGGCTGCAGTTTGCTTGTCTCGATCCGGGGCGCGCATAAATCGCATCGGTCCAAATTCCGACAGTGCTGCGATATGCGGAAAAAGCGACATGTAAACGTTGCGCAGGGTGTCCGACATATACGGCAGACTCTCCAGACCCGGGTGAAAACTTTCAACTTCCAAACCACCGGCCAGAAGCGCGCAATGGTGCCGCATGCCAATGTGAAAAAGGCGGACTGGCGTCGGAGGCATAACACTGATCACCTGAACCCCGTCGACGAATTGTGAGACGGGCGTCATCATCTGAGTCCCGCGCAACTCGGCGCGCAGGTTATGTGGCGTTTGTAAGAGACGCGCGGCAGGCCCGAGGGTGACAAAGCTCTGTGGACGGTTCATGCCGAAACTGTCTGCCATCACACGTGTCAATGACTGCTTTGCGCTCCGATCTGATCCGGAATGCGAGCTTGAGGCTATCCATGTGATTTGCGCGGCGTGGCCGTCAGGCGTCAACAGACGATCCCCGGGGTACAAATCCTCCACGGCGATCAAGCCATGTTCCGATTGAAACAGTGTGCCTTGCGCAAACGCAGCGAATGCTTGATCAAAAACGGGCAAATTCGGGATTTTACACTGCCGTGCTGTAATGGTTCCATCAGTGTGGAGCGCGGCAATATCAGCCAGGCGCACACTCAACTTCGGCTTGCTTTTCGTGGTTTGTTCATGTGACGCCCGCGTTTGTCGAACGTTTGCGGGGCTGAAAAACTGTCCTTCTGGAACAGTGGTACGGGGCTTGCGCATGTCTCACTCGTTATACTGTTGCGCGCTGACCGGGGCCCCATACCGATGACTTCAAGCGCACTAATTTAAAAAATCTACTTTGACCAAAATTAATGTGAACCCGTCCGATCAGAGTGTCAAAATCTGTCACGGACTGTTCTGGACATGCTATCAAATGGGTCAGAGGATTTGGTTTTTGTTTCCGTTGGCGCAAGTGCCAAAGCCATAATCGCTAAAATCAAAACACCCTCCCGTCGAATCGACGAGAGGGTGTTTTTGTGACCTTGGAGGGCTTTTTTTAGGCGCTGCGACGCTCGGTCTTGGCCTGTTTTGAACGTTTTAAAATAAACTCCTGCCTGCGCTTGCCTCGTGCCCACGGCATCTGCGCGTCAGTTTTCTCCGACGTCGCGATGATCGACTGTATGAAACGATTTTTGTTTTTCACGGTCGCCTCCTGCTCTGATGTCTCGACATGTTGCTGTGTCTTGAAGGCACTCTGACAGAGCATTGGGGCCGGTTTTTGACCAGGCATCCAAAAAAACAAAAAATTTTGCCATGGTCTTTGACCAATTTGGCACGAATTGCCTCAATTTTTTAAACTGTCCAAAAGCCTATATTTTTATGATCTGAATCGCGTTGGAGTTCGGGCAGGCATAATCAATCGGTCTGATTCAGGGAGATTGTTCACGCAATTTGAGGCGACAATGCGACCGCAGGCGTCACTTTGTTGCCGCGATTGGCCCAATTAAAGGCGGATCGCGGCAATCAGACGGCCATAGTCGGCCTCTTTTGCGTGCGTCGTGCGGCGGTACGAGTAAAACCGTTCGGGATCAGCGTATGTGCAATGGTGCGTCCATTCTGCGTCTCCGACGCCCGCTTCGCGCAGCCGGTGCAAACCAAAACCGGGTAAATCAAAGTGCAATCTGTCGCCCTGACCGTTCGCAAAAAAACGGCTGTACTCCGGGTTCTCCGAAGTAAATGTGTCCAGGAATTCTGGCCCGACTTCATAAGCGGCCTGAGAAATGCTGGGACCGATCACGGCCTGTATGCGTGATCGCTGAGCTCCCATTTCTTCCATCGCGTCAACCGTCGCTTCGAGTATACCGTCCAGAGCGCCGCGCCAGCCCGCATGTGCTGCGGCGATGACACCTGCTTGAGCATCGGCGAATAGGACCGGCTGGCAATCGGCGGTCAATACCGAAATGGCAATGCCCGGTGTGGTGGTGACGAGGGAATCTGCGCGGACGGCTTTGGTCAGCGGTGTGTCGACGATGACGGACAAAGCGGAATGGATTTGATGTACACCGGTCAAATGATCGTCTGGGACATCCAGCGACCGCGCGACCCTGCTTCGATTGATGGCAACAATCTCCGTTTGGTCTGAGCTGCCGTGCCCGCAGTTTAAACCGGCAAAAACGCCAGAAGACGCTCCGCCTCGCCTTGTGAAAAATCCGTGTCGAACCGGCGACAGACATTCAGCCGTCAGTATTTCAAGCGTCATTCTTCCAATCCCGGTGGTGGTCGCTGACCTTTTGGAAAAAGTCCCAGAACTTTGAACAGATTTCCCATTTCCGCCGGATGCGTCAAGCGACGATGTGCCTGAATATGCTGATCAAGAGCGTCGCCGCTCAATTGATTGGCCAAGCGCCTTGCACGCGGCGTAATCCCAAGGCGTTCCAGAAACACGCCTTGAGGCGTCAACTGACTTGTTGGCGCGTGACTGGCCAATGCCAGCGCCTCAAAGTCAACATGCGCGGTCAGGTCAGACGAACCCGGCGCATCAAGAACGCCAATCGGTTTGTGGGCGCGAACGGCCTGTACGGTATCACCCAGACTGCGCCACGCCCCATAGTCAATGATCACACCTGCACCGCCAAAGGCGCTGATCCGCGCGCTCAGCTCAGCCATAGCAAGCGCTGCCGCCGGGCGATGTTCCACGAGATCGCCGTCCCGGGTGTCGTCTGTTCGGTGTGCCAGGGCGGGTTGTTGAGTTTCAGGCCCCAGCCCGAAGGACAGTACGTCCGCGTCAAGACCCACGAGCCTTTCGCGCCATGCCGCTTCGGTCCGCACAAACTGTCTGACGGGCAAGGCATCGAAAAACTCGTTTGCGACAAAGTAAAGCGGTTGGTTTGGAAGATCCGCGGCGGACGACAAAAAGTGTAATTTGTACTCGGACAACTGCTCTCTTTGAACGTCCTGCAAGGCTTTGGACGCTTCGATCAGGTAAAGATCCGCGTTTTCCAAAAATCCGGGCACCGCTTTTGCCGCGCGCAAGGCGTCGGTCATAAGCGTTCCGCGGCCCGGACCCAGTTCAACCACCGAAATTCTGGCATGGGTGCCCTGGTCAACCCATGATTGTGCAAGGGCGAGACCGATGAGTTCACCAAACATCTGGCTGATTTCAGGCGCAGTGGTGAAATCGCCCTTTGTTCCAAAAGGCTGCTGCGTTGCATAGTATCCGAATTTCGGGTGGATCAGACAATCGGACATGTATTCCGCGAAACTGATCGGACCGTTGGTACGAATGCGATCCGCAAAGTACCTTTGCAAGGTCACGGGGTCCGCCGTGCCTGTATAATCAACCAAAGGCCTAAGGCAATCATGGGAAGCGACAGGATTTGACCCATGGTCAATCCCCATCCCCCCACTTGCCATGCAAGTCCGAGCGGATTTCCGGGGCCGACAAACTGTGCGTCGGGCTGGCGCACGAATTCGATGAGAAATCTCGAGCTGCCGTATCCAGCAAAAAATGTTCCTGCCACATACCCGGGCCGCTTCAATGCGTCCCGGCGCCAGATCAACCAGATCAGCAGTAGTCCCAGAAGCAGCCCTTCCAGCGCGGCTTCGTAAAGCTGAGACGGGTGGCGCGCGCAGAGGCCCTCGACACCAGGGCAATCCTGCGCTGCGGCTCCGGGAAATACGACGCTCCAAGGGACATCTGTTGCGCGCCCCCAAAGCTCTGCATTGATGAAATTTGCGATACGTCCCAAAAGCAACCCAGGTGGAACGCCAAGCGCCATAATGTCAGCCGCACTCAGCTTTGCGATATGGTTTCGCGCAGTATAAATCCACCCCGCCAGGATGACGCCCAATAGCCCGCCATGAAATGCCATGCCTCCCTGCCAGACAGCGAGGATCTCGCCGGGATGTTGCAGGTAGTAGTCCGGCTGGTAGAAGAACACGTATCCAAGCCGACCGCCAAGGATCACGCCCAGAATGACCCAAGTCAGCAAATCCTCGATTTGCGCCGGCTGCATTACAGCTGTGTCTTCACGCCACAGGTGTGGGGTTTTGATCGCCCGAACCACCAACCGCCACCCTAAAAGAATTCCTACGATATAGGCCAAGGCGTACCACCGCAGGGCCAATTCGAACCCGAAGATCGAAATCGAAAAAATCTCCGGTGAGATATCGGGAAATGGGATCATGCCGTGCATGGCGCATGCTTGCCCTTGCCCGTGCCGGTAAGTCAACCTTGCCCAACCGTCTTTCAGTGCCCATATTGAGGACAACGAAGGCGGAGACAGCATATGCAGACGCGCAACAAAATTTTCGATGACATCTCACAGCTTATGACCAATGCAATGGGCGTGGCGCAGGGTGCCCGTGATGAGGCCGAGACCGCCATGAAAGGAATGCTTGACCGATGGCTCGCGGACCGGGATTTCGTAACCCGCGAGGAGTTTGACGCCGTGCGGGCCATGGCCCAAAAAGCGCGCGAAGAGAATGAAGCTCTGAAAGCCAGACTGGACGCGCTCGACAAGAAGTCGTGATGATGCTCTGTGACGTTTGACGTCGCACTGGTCTGACCCGTCCGGTCAGGCCGGCATGCAGAACCGAACGGTCTGCTCCGTCAAACGTTACGAATTTGTAAATTGCTTCGAGCTTTGACGCAGGGTTGTTAACAGCCGACGACAAATTGAGCTGTTTTTCGAAACATCCACAACTTATTGTGTGCGACCGCAAGAATAGGGGTTGCCAGATACCATTTGACACCTCACCATATCTAGTATCGGGGATGGGGGCTCGCCCCGCCCTGTAGAGCAGGCACCTAGCGCTGGGGGCTCTCAGGCGCTGCCATCGCTAGGGCGACAAAAAGAGGTGACACTATGGCCTTGTCCGAGCAGTTTTTGGAAGACGACATTCACCCCATTGATATCGTGGAACATCTGGCTGCCCATCATGAATGGGACTTTGACCGGATTTCCGATGAACAAATCGCTATGGCTGTGGAAGGACAGTGGCGCACCTATTCGTTGACATTGGCATGGTCTGCCTATGATGAAACGCTGCGCATGGTCTGTACTTTTGATATGGAGCCACCGGGAGAAAAACAGGCTGAGTTGTATGAACTGCTCAACCATGTGAACGATCAATGCTGGGCTGGTGCGTTCACATTCTGGGAAGAGCAAAAACTGATGGTCTATCGGTACGGCTTGGTTTTGGCCGGTGGCAACGTGGCGAGCGCGGAACAGATCGACACCATGATCGGTGCGGCCGTTATGAGTGCAGAAAGATATTACCCGGCGATGCAACTTCTTGTCTGGGGAAATCAAAGCCCTCAGGAGGCACTGCAAGTGGCCATTGCGGAGGCCTACGGTCGCGCGTAACACTCCACCCCAAGCGGTTTCATGCGTCGGGGAGTGGACTATGAAAAACAGTAGAATTGCAGTCCAGGGCCTTGTGCTTCTGGGCTGTGGCAGGATGGGGTCGGCCATGTTGGCTGGCTGGTTGGAACAGGGCTTGCCGCCCAAATCCGTTTGGGCTGTGGAACCGTCGCCGTCAGATTGGCTGAGATCCAGCGGAGTTCATTTGAGCGGTGCCTTGCCCGAAGCGCCTGCCGTCGTCCTCGTGGCGGTAAAACCGCAAATGATGGCGGAAGCCTTGCCCCGGCTCGTTTCCATGGGAGCGGGTCAAACTGTTTTCGTTAGCGTGGCCGCGGGTATTACACTGCGGTTTTTCGAAAACCATTTGGGATCCAGGACGCCGGTTGTGCGCGCAATGCCCAACACACCGGCGGCAATTGGGCAGGGTATAACTGCAATTTGTGGCAACGCAGCAGCCGGCAGGGCTGCGCTGGATGAGGCGGAAACCCTGTTGAAGGCCGTTGGAGACGTCGTTCAGGTTGGTTCAGAAGGGGACATTGATGCTGTTACTGGTGTCAGCGGATCTGGCCCTGCTTATGTTTTTCATTTAATCGAAACGTTGGCCGCGGCAGGCGTAGCGCAAGGTCTGGACCCGACCATCGCAATGCGATTGGCCAAAGCCACTGTCGCGGGCGCTGGCGCATTGGCGATGCAAGCAGAAGAAACACCTGAGCAGTTGCGCGTCAATGTAACGTCGCCCAATGGCACGACGCAGGCTGCCCTTGAGGTTTTGATGAACCAAAAAGACGGATTGCCGCCGTTGATGATGCAGACCGTTGCTGCTGCGACAACGCGCGCTAAGGAGCTTGCAAATGGCTGAGATCAGCTTTGACGACTTTCTCAAGGTCGACATTCGAACCGGTGTTGTCACACGGACAGAGCCTTTTCCGGAAGCCCGCAAGCCTGCCATAAAAATGTGGATCGATTTTGGCGACGAGATCGGCACGAAGAAGTCTTCTGCGCAGGTGACAGCCCATTACAGTACTGAAACCTTGGTTGGAAAACAGGTGCTTGCAGTTGTCAATTTTCCGCCCAGACAAATAGGACCTTTCTGGTCGGAAGTGCTGGTTTTGGGATTGCCTGACGAGGCGGGTGAGGTCGTGCTGATTTCACCGGACAAACCTGTGCCGTTGGGTGGTCGGATGCATTGACGCAAGTGCGGCTGTACCGCGCGTCAAATTGCCTTATAAGTTCGGATTGCGATCACCCACGGCTTCGCGCCAATGAATTCGGCATAGCGAGACATAGGTTTCATTGCCGCCGATTTGGACCTGAGCGCCGTCGGTAACCACCTTGCCCGTTTCATCTTGCCTCACGACCATCGTAGCCTTCTTGCCACAGTGGCAAATCGTGCGTACCTCGCGCATTTCATCGGCAAGCGCCAAAAGCGTTGCAGAACCGGGAAACAGTTTTCCGCGAAAATCCACTCTGAGACCGAAGCACATCACAGGTAATTTCAGATCATCCACAGCGCGGGCCAATTGCCAGACCTGTTCTTTGGTCAGAAACTGCGCTTCGTCCACAAAAACGCAAGCGATCGGACCTGCCGAGAGCTGGCCTTCCAACCGTTCAAAAAGATCGTCCTCCGTTCCAAACGTATCTGCCGCGGCGGCGATCCCTATCCGGGACCCGATCCTGCCTTCGCCAGGTCGTGTATCCATCTGTGCGGTCAGCAGATAGGGTACCATTCCGCGCTCGCGGTAATTGTGTGCGGCCTGCAGTAGAACGGTCGACTTGCCTGCATTCATCGTGGAGTAATGGAAATAGAGCTTTGCCATACGGACTGATAATCCCCAGCCCCTGCGGCTGCAACCATCGCTCCGGTTTGACTTGAAAGGCCGCAGCGTTGCTGCCAACCGCCGCTGGCCCGCCGTTCCCCGCGACAGAACGCTAAGCGACCACTACCGCTTCCGACGATGGGGTCGCCGGCTACTCGTCATCCCCCAAACTCTTGGGATAACGCTTTTATAAATGACATTTCCCAAACATCTGATTAATGGGTAAAAACCATGCGCCGCCGTTTGCGCAAAAAGATTGGCCAAAGACGCTTTCCAGGAGACATGCATGACGGTGATCGGCAGATATCTCAAAAAACACACTGAGGCGCTGGTCAAAGACGTGGGCGTAGAACGTGCGTGCGACATAACCGGGAAGTCAAAAGCGACACTGGGTCGCTATTACTCAGATCACGAAGAACACGCTGACAGATTTATACCGGTTGATACAGTGGCCGTTCTGGAAGAGCAGGCAGGCTATCCGCATGTCACCGGCGCTTTGGCTGAACTTTCGGGTGCGGCGTTGCAATACGATGACCGGCGCCCAAACACCGAAAGGCCCGGTGGTGTAAATGCGGACGTTATTGCGTTAAGCCAGCGATTTGCCATGCTGATGAGTGAGTACCAGCAATCGATGGAAGACGGGCAAATCACTGTAAACGAGGCAAAAAGGCTTCTCAAAGAAACTTCTTTGCTGCAGCAGGTTCTAATAGATGTGAAACTGCATCTGGAGCAGGATCACGGCGCCGCCTGAGACAGGCCGATCACCCGTTCTTTTCCAACAGAACCGAACCAACGGAATACCCAGCACCAAACGAGCAGATAAGCCCGCGATCCCCATTGGCCAGATCATCTGAGTACTTTGAAAATGCGATGATTGAACCTGCCGAGGACGTGTTTGCATAATCTTGCAGAATATTGGGTTGTTCATCCGTGCGCGGCGTGCGTCCCAGAACTTTGCGACCGATGAAATCATTCATCGTCTTATTTGCCTGATGGAGCCAAAGCCGTTTGAGATCCGCGGCTTCAACGCCATCAGCTGCCATGTGAGCGGAGATATGATCGGAGACCATTGGCAGAACTTCTTTAAAGACTTTGCGGCCATTTTGCATGAACTGCATATCGCGACGGTCGACCATGCCGGCGGGTCTCGAGCGTCGCAAGTATCCGTTGTTATTACGTATGTTGTTGGAAAATGCGGTCGCACAGCGGGTGGATATGACATCAAAGTAAGATCCTGCCGCATCTTCGGCACGCTCAATCAGGGTTGCCGTTGCGACATCGCCAAAAATGAAGTGGCAATCACGATCGCGCCACTCGAGATGCGCGGAGCAAATCTCGGGGTTGATGACGAGCGCCTTACCAACACTGCCCGCGCGGATCATGTCCGCAGCGGTCTGGATGCCGAATGTTGCTGAAGAACAGGCGACATTCATGTCGAAGGCAAAACCAGCAGTGCCAAGCAGTTCCTGAATTTCAACGGCGATCGCGGGGTAGGCGCGTTCCATGTTTGATGCAGCGCACAAGACCAGGTCGACGTCGCGCGCGTCCACGTTGGCTTTTGCCAGCGCCTTTTGAGCCGCGTCGATCCCCATTTCGGCCATAAGCGAGGGTTCGTCGTCTTTGCGTTGACGCAAAAGCGGGTGCATTACGTGCGGATCCAGCACTCCGGATTTATCAATGACGTACCGTTGCTCAATGCCTGAGGCTTTGACGATAAAGTCTTCTGAGGAATGTTCTTTGGCTTCGAGCTGGCCGGATGCAATGTCGTCAGCGTGTTCGGCGTTGTAAAGATCGGCGTAAGCATTGAAGGCCGCAACCAGCTCAGCATTCGTGATGACGTTCGCCGGCGTGAACACGCCAGTGCCGGTAATTGCTGGATTGTGCATCAGTCCCTCTTCACCTCTTCCATCCCTGCACGCATATAGGCCGCTCCGCGCGGTGATGAAAGCCTGTTCGGTATCCTGTCGGGGCTGTGGTTATCTAACGGGCACGGAGTAGATTACGTATCCATCTTGTCTTGCGACCTCACGCGCACTGGTTTCCGTCACGAAGACGCCGAGATTCTCCATATTTGCAGGACATCCCACGAGGTCTGCGGCATCGTCCAGGTAATCTATCGTTGCCGCGGATTCACCCAAACGCCGGCACTGGTCCCCGTCAGCGCGATAGCCATTGCCAAAAAACGGGAGCGAAGTATCGGGATCCGGTACCTCCGATTGTGGTGTGCAGGCTATAATCAGCAGCAAAGGTACGATGTACGAAATACGCATCAGTTAACCCTCCTTACGTGCCTCAGTGTGGCGGCAAGCCGGAAATCTAACAAGATTGAATTGCCCTGCCGTTGGTTGTCATTGGTTCCGCGCGGCAAAGCACTTTGCTTTCTTAATAGTAATCAACTGCATGTACGGTTGGGCCAATGCAGCGAATTTTGGCCGAACGAAACGGTTTATGCCTGCAGTGCTTTCACCCCAACATCGTCATCTGCCTGCGCACGGATCGCGAGGGCGGCCGCATACGAGCCAGCGGCGGTGGTGAAGTATGGAATTTTGTCATAAAGCGCAATGGACCGTATAGATTTGCTGTCCTCAACGGCCTGAGCGCCTTCGGTAGTGTTCATCACCAGGTGAATGCGGTTGTCTTTCATCATGTCAGTGACATCCGGGCGCCCCTCATAGACCTTGTTGACCGTCGCGCAGGCCATGTCATGCTCGTTGAGCCATTGCGCCGTGCCACGTGTGGCGACGAGTGAAAATCCCTGATCCAGCAAAATGCGTGCGGTTTCCAGCATATCATCGGTCTTGTCAGCATCCTTGATGGAAATAAAGGCGCATCCGCTCGACGGCAGGACCATGCCCGCACCCATCTGTGCTTTGAGAAACGCGCGCGGAAAGTCCCGGTCCCATCCCATGACCTCTCCGGTTGAGCGCATTTCCGGTCCAAGAATTGTGTCTACACCCGGGAACCGCGCAAATGGCAATACCGCCTCTTTCACCGAGAACCAGGGCATGTTTGGGTCTGCCAACGTCATCGGATCTCCGAGTGGGAGCACGTCCTCATAAGCCGCATCACTGTTATAGGGTGCGCGCTGCGGGAAGTTGGCGAGCGGTTCACCCGCCATGATCCGCGCAGCAATTGACGCAATTGCGCTGTCTGTCGCCTTGGCCACAAACGGCACGGTTCTGGATGCGCGCGGATTGACTTCGATCAGAAAGATCTCGTTGTCTTTGATTGCGAACTGCACGTTCATCAACCCAACAACCTGCAGGGCTTTTGCAAGGGCGTGCGTCTGGGTTTCGATCTCAGCGATTACCTCCGCCGCAAGAGAGTAGGGCGGCAATGAGCAGGCGCTGTCACCAGAATGGACGCCAGCCTCCTCAATGTGCTGCATGACCCCTGCAACATGCACATCGTTGGCGTCGCAAAGCGCATCGACATCCAGTTCGACCGCTCCTGCCAAATAGCTATCCAGCAAGACAGGGCTGTCACCGGACACCACCACCGCATCGGAGATATATCTTTCGAGGCTGGCCTGATCGCGGACAATTTCCATGGCGCGCCCGCCCAGAACATACGACGGGCGGATGACCAGCGGGAATCCGATTTCAGCGGCGATTTCAAGCGCTTCCTCATCTGAATGCGCGATGCCGTTCTTTGGTTGTTTGAGCCCCAGCTGCTGGACCAATTTCTGAAAACGCTCACGATCTTCTGCGAGATCGATCGCGTCGGGTGTTGTCCCAAGAATGGGGATACCAGCGTAGTTGAGTGCGTTGGCTAGCTTCAAAGGAGTCTGCCCGCCAAATTGCACAATCACGCCGTGCAACGTGCCGTTTTCCTGCTCTACACGCAGAATTTCCATGACATGCTCGAAGGTCAGTGGCTCAAAGTAAAGCCGGTCGGATGTGTCGTAATCGGTCGAAACCGTTTCTGGGTTGCAGTTAACCATGATGGTTTCATAACCCGCGTCCGTCAGCGCATAACACGCGTGACAACAACAATAGTCAAATTCGATGCCCTGTCCGATCCGGTTTGGACCGCCCCCGAGGATGACGACCTTTTTGCGCTCAGATGGGCGGGCTTCGCACTCCACTTCGTCAAAAACTGGGGTTTCATAAGTGGAATACATGTAAGGGGTCTGCGCTTCGAACTCAGCCGCGCAGGTGTCGATGCGTTTGAAGACAGCGACAACGCCCAGCGCGAGACGGGCCGCACGCACGTTTTCTTCGGTTTGCTGTGTCAGCTTGGCCAAACGCGCATCCGTAAAACCAAGCATCTTTAACGCCCGGAGTGCGCCCGCTTCTTTTGGCAGGCCCGCGGATTCGATTTCCTGCTCTGCCTCGACAATTTCGCGAATACGCTCAAGAAACCATGGGTCAAACTTTGTGACCGCCTGTATCTCGTCATCCGGAAGGCCCTCCCGCATCGCCTGTGCGATGACCCTTAGGCGGTCTGGTGTCTGTTGCGACAAGGCCTTGATGATTGCTGCACGCCCAGACGCCGGATCGCCCGCGCCCGGGATTTCGATATCGTCAAAACCAGTCAGGCCCTGTTCCATCGACGCCAGCGCTTTTTGCATGGACTCGTGGATCGTGCGCCCGATCGACATGGCCTCGCCGACAGATTTCATGGCCGTGGTGAGGTCTGGTGTGCTTCCCGGGAACTTTTCGAAGGCGAACTTGGGTATCTTGGTGACGACATAGTCGATCGTCGGCTCGAAACTCGCCGGTGTGACTTTGGTGATGTCGTTGTCCAGCTCGTCCAGGGTGTAGCCCACTGCCAGTTTGGCAGCGATCTTGGCAATTGGGAACCCGGTTGCCTTGGACGCAAGGGCCGAAGAACGGGATACGCGCGGGTTCATTTCGATGACGACCATGCGCCCGTCGTCTGGGTTCACCGCCCATTGTACGTTTGATCCGCCTGTCTCGACACCGATCTCGCGCAGCACCGCAATCGAATGATTGCGCATGATCTGGTATTCTTTGTCTGTCAGTGTCAGCGCGGGGGCGACAGTAATCGAATCTCCGGTGTGCACACCCATTGGGTCCACATTTTCGATGGAACACACGATGATGGCGTTGTCTGCCGTGTCGCGCACGACCTCCATCTCGAATTCCTTCCAGCCCAGAAGGCTTTCATCCACCAGAATTTGCCCAACCGGCGAGGCATCAAGCCCGGAGCGGCAGATCGCTTCGTAGTCATCCCGGTTGTAAGCCACGCCACCACCCGTGCCGCCCATGGTGAATGCTGGTCGGATGATCGCCGGAAGCCCGACCTCCTCCAAAACGTCGAGAGCCAGCTGCACACCTGCCGCGAGGTCCTTTTTGCCACTCTCGTCCTTGGGAGCAGTCACAATGGCCGCGCGTGGGTTTTCAATACCAAGACGGTCCATCGCTTCACGGAACAACTTGCGGTCTTCCGCCATTTCGATCGCGTTGCGTTTGGCGCCTATCATCTCGACGCCGTATTCATCCAGCACTCCCATTTCTTCCAGCGCCAGCGATGTGTTCAGACCCGTTTGGCCACCCATCGTCGGCAGCAATGCGTCCGGCCGCTCCTTGGCGATAATCTTGGCCACCATTTCGGGTGTGATCGGCTCAATGTAAGTGGCGTCGGCCAGGCCGGGGTCGGTCATGATCGTAGCGGGGTTCGAATTGACCAGAATGACCCGGTATCCTTCCTCTTTCAACGCTTTGCAAGCTTGCGCGCCGGAGTAGTCAAATTCGCATGCTTGTCCGATAACAATGGGGCCCGCACCGATGATCATAATGGATTGGATGTCGGTTCTCTTCGGCATGCGGCAGCCCTTTCAGCCAGTGGACGCCCCCATGCATCCAAATTGTCCTGCGTTATAGGCACGCGGCAGGTCTGCGCAAGTGGAAAGGCGCGAAATGGAAGAACAGTAGGCGCTGTTTTTGGTGGCTGATAACACTGCGCTGTTTGCCTGCTTTACCGATGTGTCGGCATTATTGCAAAAAGCTGCGCACGGCGGCCTCGAATGCGCGGGGCTTGTCCGCGTGCAACCAGTGGCCCGCGTCATTCAGCTTTGCAAACCGAGCCACTGGGAAAAGCGACTTTATTTTTGCACGGTGGGCCTGCTGAACGTAATCGGACCTGGCGCCAGTAAGGAACAAGACCGGCTTGTCGAATATGCCTGACAGATCAGGAAATGCCATGATCTTGTCTATCTCGGCTTCGAGTGTCTCGAGATTCAGCCGCCAGCATTTGTTGACCACGTCAAGAGACTGGGTGAAAAAGCTGCACAATGCGGGCTCAACACCCAGCAAGGACAACTGCGCTTCTGCATCGGCTCTCCGCGCCACTGTTGTCAAATCCACCGCTTTCATTGCGTGAATGAAGGGCAGTTGGCTATGTTCATATGTCGCAGGCGCGATGTCTGCGACAATCATGGAGGAGATCATATCCGAGTGTGACAAGCCCAGAGCCATGATGGCTTTGCCGCCCATGGAATGACCTACAATCCGAACAGGGGCGCCTAAACGGGTGATGACTTCGGCCAGATCCTCGGCCATTTCGGGATAGCTGTGCGTTTTGGTATGGGGGCTACCGCCATGATTGCGCATGTCCACAGTGATGACGCGAAAACGGTCCGAAAGCCGCTTTGCAATGACACCCCAGTTGCGACCGGATCCAAACAGCCCATGCACGATCAAAAGCGCAGGTGCGTCTGTAGATCCAAATTCAGAGTAACTTAACATGCCTAAGGGCTAGCGGAATTTCCGCAGTTCTGCCAGAACCAAGCTTGATGCATTCCTAAACGTGGCGCGGACGTGATTGACGATACTACAGCGGTCGGTGAAAAAACTGAAATCCTTCGCCAAAAGATGGAAAAACACCTTGGCATCAACGCGCGCAGTTTTGAAGCGGCCGTGCGTCGCGCTGGTCGCCAATTGCCGCGCCGAATGCGCAAGAAGGCTGCCTTGGTGATCGAAGCTCAAGCGCTGTCAGAACATCCCAAACTGGCACGCCGTATTGATCTGCCCGGTTTTGAGACAGCAGCCGTTGACCTGCAGATCTATCTTGAGAGCCAGAAGTTAAGCGAGCAGGTCTGGACGCGACGGTTGAACAGGTTGGCGCTGTTGGCGTTCAATTTGCTGCTCATAGCCGGCGTGACGGTCGCTTTTATGCGCTGGCGGGGGTTGATCTGACGTGCTCGCAGCGCCGCACATCAAACGGCCAGTGGGGAAATCCCGCCGGCAAATGCGGTGAGAACGGGCGCTGTAAGCGCAAACCCGGCCCGCAAATAATCGGCCGCGCCTTCTTTGAGTCCGTGGGACTTTTTCCAACCATCTATGTCGAAAGGCGCCGCATGAGACGTAGACGTGTCCGCCAGTTTCGCCAGACGGCGCACCCGGCCGTCGAGTATCAAGGCAACCGGTAGGTAAAAGCTCAGGATCAGCAGGCTGAAGTATGTTCCGGTAAAAAGGGCTGCCGACTGCAATACGGCACCATAAGCAGCACGTTCAGGTTCCAAAACCAATTGCAGCGGCCAATACATCCAACTTGTTGCAAACAACATGCCAAAAGTCAGGATCAGGCCGGACAAATAGAGTTGCACCCGCATTTGTTAGGTTTTCCGCGAGTCTTGCGGCCTTTTCTTCGATACCTTCAGCCTCGTGTTTGTCCAGACACAGGATCATTCCCACAATGAGGGCCCCGACGCCGAGCCCTGCCAGCACATTGACGAAATCCATGACGCGGGAAAACATCGTGATCACAGGGTTGTAGCCGCACGGACCGGTAAGCCAAACGTCATCGGCGACCGCGCAACCCGGCAGGCTGCCATGCGACAATGCCGCCTCGAAAAAGGCGCTGCCCAACCGCCCGTAGATATGTGCCGCATTTGGCTCCCCATAGTTTTGTGCGGTAGGAACAAGCGCCAGCGTCAACACAAACGCCCAGGTTCCTAGCGCGGCGGCGCGTGTCTTTAAGGCAGTGGGTCGAATAAGTGTGCGGGCCACCAATGCGACGGCGAGGACCGTAAGCGCGGTGTAAAACCAGGTTGCGGCCAGAAAACGATAGCGGCCCGCTGCCTCGAGCCACGGCTGGTCGCCGTTCAGAATATCCGCTGGGATGTCGAGATCACCCGCCATAAAGCGACCGACAATGATTTCATGTGTCAAAAAAACGATCAGAGGTATCAGAACAATCAGGAAGTATTTAGGATCGACCCTGCGTACGATTGAACGAGGGGAGTTAGGATCGTGAAATGACATGATCGAAGCCTAACACACTTAAAGCGTGTGATCGACGCGGGTTTTAGCTGGCATGTGCGTAGCGGCATATCACCTGAATGACTTTTCCCAATGTATCAAAGACAAAAGGCCCCGCTCTCTACGCACGGGGCCCTTGATTGCTTGTCTACAACCGAATGACTATAGGTTGGGGTACATTGGGTAGCGCGCACAAAGCTCTGCAACCTCCGCCTTCACTTTGGCTTCAACTCCCGCATTGTTCTCCTCGCCATTCATGGCGAGCCCGTCCACAACTTCAATGATCCAATCCGCGATTTGCCGGAACTCGGGTTCGCCAAAGCCGCGCGTGGTGCCCGCCGGACTGCCGAGACGGATACCTGATGTGACCATTGGCTTTTCAGGATCAAAGGGTACGCCATTCTTATTGCAGGTGATATGCGCGCGTCCAAGAGCCTTTTCCGTCGCGTTGCCTTTCACGCCTTTCGGTCGCAAATCTACCAGGACAACGTGCGTGTCCGTGCCATGCGTCACGGTGTCCAGACCGCCCTTGATCAACTGGTCACTCAACGCCTGCGCATTTGCAATGACTTGCTGCACATAGCTTTTGAATTCCGGACGAAGTGCTTCGCCGAATGCAACTGCTTTAGCGGCGATCACATGCATCAAGGGTCCGCCTTGAATACCAGGGAAAATGGCTGAATTGAATTTCTTCGCGAGAGCTTCGTCGTTTGTCAGGATCATGCCGCCGCGCGGGCCACGCAGTGTCTTGTGCGTGGTTGTCGTTGCCACATGAGCATGCGGGAAGGGCGAGGGGTGTTCGCCCGCGGCGACCAGCCCTGCAAAATGCGCCATGTCCACGTGAAGGTAGGCACCCACTGTATCCGCAATCTCGCGCATGCGGGCAAAATCGATCTGACGCGGGACAGCTGATCCGCCTGCGATGATCAGCTTGGGCTGGTGTTCTCTCGCCAGCGATTCAACCTGTTCGTAGTCGAGCATGTTGTCTTCGCGGCGCACGCCATATTGGATCGCGTTGAACCATTTGCCGGATTGATTCGGCCGCGCGCCGTGCGTCAGGTGGCCTCCTGCATCAAGGCTCATGCCCAGGATCGTGTCGCCGGGTTGCAGCAGCGCCAGAAACACACCTTGGTTTGCTTGACTGCCGGAGTTCGGTTGCACATTGGCGAACGCACAGCCAAAAAGCTCGCAAGCGCGCTCAATCGCCAGATTCTCGGCGACGTCAACAAACTGGCATCCGCCATAATACCGACGGCCTGGATAGCCTTCGGCATATTTGTTGGTCATGATTGACCCCTGAGCCTCCAGTACGGCGGCGGAAACAATGTTTTCGGACGCGATCAATTCGATTTCATCGCGCTGGCGTCCGAGTTCATTGGCAATTGAGCCAAACAGTTCTGGATCGCTCTGGGCCAGCGTTTCGGTGAAAAAACCAGGGGCGCGGTGCGGTGCATTCATGAAGCATCTCCTTCGGAGTTGGCTATTTGCGGAGTTTCCTATCGGAAACTAGCGCGCTGGAAAAGACGGTAAAGCGACGGATAATAAATTAACAGCGTCTTCTCTACGCCCGCAGGACGCGCAAAGCAATTCCTCTTGGGCATGACAAACGCCATTGGCTGGTCAAGTGTCGGATTATGTGTAAGTTCTCAGGAACAAAAGACCCCGATCGGAAACCTTGATGCCGACCAAGATCGCTTTTACCGCAAGTCGCGCCGATGTGGCCCAAACTGCCCGCGCCGCGCTAATTACACGCTATGGAAATGTCGCATTGGAAGCAGCGGAGGTCATCGTTGCCTTGGGTGGCGATGGATTCATGCTGCAAACCTTGCATGCGTCACAAGCCTTGGGCGCACCGGTATACGGGATGAACCGCGGGACCATTGGGTTTTTGATGAACACCTACAGCGAAACCGATTTACCGGAACGGCTTGCAGCGGCGGAAGAGGCAGTCATCAACCCGTTAAGCATGTCCGCGACGCGAGTCGACGGCAGCACTAAAGAAGCACTGGCTATCAACGAAGTGTCTCTGTTGCGGTCGGGCCCTCAGGCCGCAAAGCTCAAAATCAGTGTCGATGCGCGACTGCGTATGGAGGAGCTGGTGTGCGACGGCGCCTTGGTCAGCACGCCTGCTGGCTCGACCGCCTATAATTACTCGGCGCATGGCCCGATCCTTCCGATCGGATCGGACGTTTTGGCGCTGACCGCGATGAGCGCCTTCCGTCCGCGGCGTTGGCGCGGCGCGTTGTTGCCGAAGAACGCAACTGTGCGTTTTGATGTTCTGGAAGCGGAAAAACGGCCTGTGATGGCGGAAGCCGATGCTCAGTCGGTCACGGATGTGGTGAGCGTTGAGATAAGATCGGAGCCAAGTGTCAGCCACCATATCCTTTTTGACCCCGGCCACGGTTTGGAAGAGCGCCTGATCAACGAGCAGTTCACTTAAAGCTTTTGTCGCGCGGTTGCCAAGAAGGGCTACTATCGTCAGGAAGCTTTCTCCGGCGTCAGGTAGCCGCTGAGTATTTTTGCGGTTTCCGTCGCACTCATCACAGGTGGCAAGAGCGTAAGCATCTCGCCCTCGGCGTCCAGTAGATGGACAAAGCTGCCGTGCGCATAAATCCAGCCGTATTCAGGGTCTTGAAACAAAGGCTCAACTTCAACCGAGAAGGCGTCATATGCGGCTTGCAGCTCTGTTTGACTGCCGGTCAGTCCGACAAACTCAGGGTGTATTTCCGCCAACGGGGCGCCCATGGTGCTGACCATGTCCTGATCTGGCGCAACAGTGATCATTATTGGCGTTACGGAAATCCCTTGCTCGGCGAGTATGTCCACAACGCCCGCCATCACGGGCAACGCTGCAGAGCAGATGTTTTGGCAATTCGCATAGCCAAAAAAGAGCAACTGCGCGTGGCCGTCGGGGCTCTTCTCCGTCCGTGTCTGGCCGAATTGGTCTGTCAGTGTGAAAGGCCCGCCGATGTCAAAGGGCATCGGCGTCTCAGCCTGGGCAACACTTCCCAGAACAGCCAGCGCCAAAACAACACCGTATCGCTTCATCAAAAGAAATCCTCTGCAAACTTCTGGTCGACCGCAAGACCGAGGCCGAGGTAGCCTTCGCGCTCAATGATTTCTTTTATCCGAAGATCGCGACGGAACCATGGGCCTTTGCCCGCAGCCTCCGGGTGTTCTGCGGCCCATTTTTTCGTCCACGTGTTGGCTTTGATCCAATCCGCGTCACGAGCCTTGATGCGTTGGACCAAATAGACATTGCTGATCGGAAAGTCTTCATCCTCGATCAAAAGACCGTCCACTTCGATGACCTGATTGCAAAACGGCGCCAGTTCCTGCGCCGCACCGGAAAATGCGGGCTGACTGTTCTTCATCGGCAGGATCAGGACGTCGTCTGCCGTACGTACCAAGCCCAATTGCCGCTTGCCCGCGCCACAGTCATTCGGACAGTCGCCGGTGAGATCGCACAGAATGTCGATGACCTTGGCTTCAAAGCGCGCGGGTACTTCCCCCCAGAGATCCCATGGTCGTGCCTCTGATCCTTCGGAAAAATCCTGAGCGGCGAGCGGGCTGGCGCACAGCGCCAATGCAACAAAAAAACGCATCATTTGTTCGGGTCCGGAAATGAAAAAGCAGGTACGTTGCCGTAGGTTTCATGGTTTTTCTGGGTGATATCCATGTCGGCGACCACGTCGTTGACGACGAGATAATTGAGCCCATCACGTTGGTATAGCATCCCGTCCGCAGTGACGGTGTGAGCAGCGAGGCTCAGCTGCGTGTCCCCACCGGCAGAATTGCCATCTTGTGCGATCTTGAGAACCATGTAGACCGTGCCATCCTCGGCCAGCAGCCCGACCGGGATCCCACCAGCCGAACACCACAAGGCGCAGGTGTGGTGCGCTGATCCGACCACGGCATCAGGGCCGCCCATAACACCCGAATAGTAACACCAGGTATCTATGATCTCTCCTGTGACTTTTATGCGCTCCCCTTCGGATGCGACCGCGGCTGATAACCCTAAGGCATAAACCGGGAGTGCGAGCACAATTTGCTTGAAACGACGCATGTAAACCTCCGTTGACACTCGAAACGTGACAACGGCTTACCTGTGCGTCAACTGAAATGATTGTGCGCGGCGATCACAATTTCGGGCAAGTGTCAGCCAGTTGCATACCCGATCGTGCGCAGCGCGTCGCGAATTTCATCGAGGATCGCCGGATCATCGATGGTTGCTGGCATTTTGTAGTCTTGGTTGTCTGCGATCTTCACGACTGTGCCGCGCAGTATTTTGCCGGACCGGGTCTTTGGCAGACGGTCCACGACCACCGCGGTTTTGAAGGCTGCGACCGGCCCGATTTTCTCGCGTATCAGCCTTACGCACTCGCCTGCGATCTCTTCATGCGGCCGGTTGACACCCGTGATCAGGCACAACAGCCCCAGCGGCGCCTGACCCTTGAGTTGATCACTGACGCCCACGACGGCGCATTCGGCGACGTCGGGATGGCCCGCAAGCACTTCTTCCATTGCGCCTGTCGAAAGCCGGTGTCCTGCAACGTTGATGACATCATCAGTTCGAGCCATGATGTAGAGATATCCATCCTCATCGATCATGCCCGCATCACCGGTTTCGTAGTAGCCCGGGAATGTGGTGAGATAGCTCTTGCGGTATCGATCTTGCGCGTTCCAGAGGGTGGGCAGAGTACCAGGCGGCAAAGGCAGCTTCACGGCGATGGCACCAAGCTCGCCCGCTGCTACCGGATGTCCGGCTTCATCAAGGATTTGGACGTCGTAACCGGGCATTGCGACGGTCGGAGAGCCGATCTTGATCGGCAAAGCCTCAAAACCGGCAGGATTCCCTGCAATGGTCCAGCCAGTTTCGGTTTGCCACCAATGGTCATAAACGGGCACGCCCAGCAAGTCTCCGGCCCATTCAATTGTGTCAGGGTCCGCGCGTTCTCCTGCCAGATAGAGACCGCGCAGACCAGACACGTCGTATTTGGCAAGTTCCACGCCTTTGGGATCTTCGCGCTTTACCGCACGAATGGCGGTTGGTGCCGTAAAGAAACTGCGCACGTTGTGTTCCGATACAACGCGCCAGAATGTGCCGGAATCCGGCGTACCGACCGGTTTTCCTTCGAATACAATCGTTGTGTTGCCGTGGATCAGTGGCGCATAGCAAATGTAGCTGTGGCCAACCACCCAACCCACATCTGACGCAGCCCAGAACACGTCACCCGGATCAACATTATAGATGTTTTTCATGGTCCAGTTCAGCGCAACGAGGTGGCCAGCGGTGGGACGCACGACGCCTTTGGGCGCACCGGTCGTTCCAGATGTATAGAGGATGTATGCCGGATGATTGCCTTCGACCGGTACACAATCGACCGGTGGCACACCTTCTTGTGCCTCAAACCAATCCAGGTCGCGGCCGGGTGTCAGATCTGCTTTTTCTTGTTCGCGCTGCAGTATGAAACAAATGTCTGGTTTATGCGCAGCAAGTTCTATTGCGCCGTCGAGCAGCGGCTTGTAGTGCACCACGCGACCGGGCTCTAGTCCGCAGGAGGCCGCCAGAATAGCCTTTGGTTGGCAATCATCAATCCGTACCGCAAGCTCGTTTGCCGCGAACCCGCCAAATACGACAGAGTGGATTGCCCCGATCCGTGCACAGGCCAGCATGGCTTCAACCGCTTCAGGCACCATCGGCATATAGATTATAACGCGGTCTCCCTTGCCGATGCCCTGCGCGACCATCGCGCCCGCGAGAGACGCGACTTTGTCCTTGAGTTCCTTGTACGTAATCTGCGACTTGCTACCTGTGATCGGGCTGTCATAGATGATTGCGGCTTGTTCGCCGGATCCATTTTCGACATGCCGGTCCACCGCGTTGTAGCATCCGTTGACCAACCCGTCTGCGAACCATTCGTACATGTCATCGCCACGGTCAAAGAGCGCTTTTGACGGCGGACGGTCCCACGAAATCTCCTCGGCCGCCGTCATCCAGAACGTTTCGGGATCGTCAAGACTGGCCTTGTAGAGTTCGTGATATGTCATCGCTTTACCTCCCGTGGTGCGTGCTCAATGGTTAAGCATGCTCCATCCGAAGGGCAAGTCTCTCACAGGGCAATTCGCCCTACGAGCGTTCTGGGCTAGTCAATGTCAATCCGGTCGCGATTGCGGCGGACCTTTGAAGCACAGTCGTTTGGACTATCCGGCAAACAGGAAAAAGGGGTGTTTCTGACAAAGACACTTGTGCTTTCAAACGTGCCACCGGAGTTCTCCAGCAGACGCGTACGTGTTTCGTAGACTTCTCCGTCAACGACGATAGATCCGCGGGTTTCATTCAGAACCGTTGTGCATCCCGTCAAAAGAACGGCAGAGCAAATCAAAAGATGTATCAATTTCATTTCTGTGCCTCCGGAAGTGTCAAATGCTTGCGGCGGATCGCTCCGCCGCCCGCACAGAAGAAGGTCCCGTCTGGTGCGCGGTTCCCTATCTTCGATCCACAAAAATTCACCAGCTTAGAAAAAAATGCTTTCATCGACTTGGTCGATCAAAACTCTGGCCTTTGATTCACAGTCGCCGGGGCTATCGATAATGCAGCCTCTTGTGAGCCCCCGGTAAACTACACTGGTCGTTTCGTATGTGCCGCTCGGCCCCTGGATCAGTTGTCGGCGAATTTCATATTTGGTGCCGCCATTGAAACCTTCTTCCAGAACAGCGGTGGTGCGCGTCTCGTCTACCACAGTCGCGCAACCCGCCAAACCAGAAGCGACGGCAGCGGCAATTAAAGCTAATCTCATAATCCATATCCTTCATTGTAACTGTCTTGAACACATAGAAGTCTGTGGCTCTGCTGACAGGGTTTTTTTCCCTTTATTACGCAGATTTGATATTGCGCGATGCCCCGCTCGTTTATCCGTATTGGGCGACTGGCGTTCCGGAAATTGCGGACATATTCAAAAGCCCCCGTGCTGTGATGGACGGAGAGACTATATGCGCCCGGTTGCCCATTCCCATTAGAATTGGACCCACTTCGAGCCCTCCACCTTTCATTTTCAGTATGTTACGAACGCCGGACGCCGCATCCGCATGAGCAAAAACAAGAACATTTGCAGCCCCTTGCATTCGGTTTGACGGTAGTATCCGGGCGCGCAGGTTTTCGTCCAGCGCTGCGTCGATATTCATTTCGCCTTCGTAGCAGAAATCATGGTCTGCCTCATCCAGCAAGCTGATCGCTCCGCGCAAACGCCCTCCGGTACCTTCGCCTTTATTGCCAAACTGCGACTGAGAGCAAAACGCAATCTTGGGTTCAATCCCAAATCGACGCACGTGCCGTGCCGCTCCGATAGCGATGTCGGCGATCTCTTCAGGGTCCGGATGCAGGTGCACCTGCGTGTCCGCGACAAAGAGCGGTCCATCTTCCAAAATCATCATCGACAGCGCTCCGACCGCACGGTGCTTGGGACCGCCCAGAATTTGCTCGATGTAATTCAGGTGCCAGCCGAACTCGCCGAACGTGCCACAGATCAGAGAATCCGCTTCTTCGCGATGAACCATGACAGCGCCGATCGCAGTGGTGTTGGTTCGCATGATGGCACGCGCGAGGTCCGGGGTTACACCGTGGCGTGCCCGCAATTCGTGATAACTCCTCCAATAGTCGCGGTAGCGCGGGTCATTTTCCGGATTAACAAAGTCGAGGTCTTTGCCCAATTTTATTTTGAGCCCCGCTTTTTCGATGCGCATCTCCATGACTTCAGGACGGCCGATGAGTATGGGCCGCTCCGTGGTCTCTTCCAAGACCGCCTGAGATGCGCGCAAAACCCGCTCATCCTCGCCCTCTGCAAATACGATGCGGCGCGAAGACTGCCGCGCGGCATGAAACACGGGGCGCATGAGCAACGCGGACTTGAACACCGATCCGTCAAGTCTTTCACGGTAGGCATCCAGGTTTTCGATTGGGCGGGTTGCGACCCCGGTTTCCATGGCCGCTTGCGCAACAGCTGAAGAGACAATGCCAACGAGGCGGGGATCAAATGGTTTCGGAATCAGATAATCTGTGCCAAAGGTCATGGCCTCGCCTTGATACGCGGCAGCAGCTTCTGCAGAGGTGGTCGCACGCGCCAGCGCCGCAATGCCCTCGATACAGGCAAGCTGCATTTCATCGTTGATTGTAGTGGCCCCCACATCCAGCGCGCCGCGGAAGATGAACGGAAAGCACAACACGTTGTTGACCTGATTGGGAAAATCAGACCGTCCTGTCGCGATGATGGCGTTTGGCGCAACTTCCCGGACCTGATCCGGTAAAATTTCGGGAGTGGGATTTGCGAGAGCAAAAATGATCGGATCGGCGGTCATGCGGGCCACCATTTCGGCTTTCAGAACGCCAGGGCCTGACAAGCCCAAGAACAGATCCGCATCATCAATAACGTCATCGAGCGTGCGCAGGTCGGACATTTGCGCGAACTCGGCTTTGCTGGGGTTCATGTCAACGTCACGTCCCTCGTAGACCAGCCCGTGAATGTCGCATAAAAACACATTTTCACGTTTGACACCCAGTTTGAGCAACATGTTCAGGCATGCTATGCCTGCTGCGCCGCCGCCCGTCGAAACAATTTTGATTTCTTCGAATTTCTTTCCCGCGACGTGCAATGCATTCTTTGCGGCGGCACCGACGACGATCGCTGTGCCATGCTGGTCGTCATGAAACACCGGGATATTCATGCGCTCGCGGCAAATTCGTTCGACCGTGAAGCAGTCCGGTGCTTTAATATCTTCTAGGTTGACTGCTCCGAACGTTGGTTCCAAGGCGCATACGATGTCGGCCAGTTTCTCGGGATCGGTTTCATCCACTTCGATATCAAAGCAATCAATACTGGCAAATTTCTTGAACAGAACCGCCTTGCCCTCCATCACGGGTTTTGATGCAAGCGCACCAATGTTGCCGAGCCCCAAAACAGCTGATCCGTTGCTCACGACGGCGACCAAGTTGGCGCGTGCAGTGTATTGCGCCGCTGATGAAGGATCCTCCTTAATTTCGAGGCAGGCCTCAGCAACACCTGGGGAATAGGCGCGCGCAAGATCACGTCCATTGGCAAGCGGCTTTGTTGCTCGTATCTCCAATTTCCCTGGTTTCGGGAACTGGTGATACTCGAGTGCAGCCTGACGCAAGTTCTCTTTATCCGACATGTAAAATTGCCTCCCCGACCTTGAATTGACGCTAAACAAATCGCCAGAGGGTGCAAGCCGCGAATCCCAGCATCCGTGAGCTTCCGTCGCAGGCCGCACCCGCATCAAAGAAGTGCAAAAAGCCTGTAAAACTCTTGCAACTTATACTATATCCCGCTGGTCGACAGAGTTGAGATGCCGGATCATAGCCAAGAAATGAGTAAGAACGACCAAGTCGGTTCCAATGTCGGTAAGGCACATCCGGAGCGGGAGGTGTCTCTCGCTGCTTACGCCGCTGTTCTTATCTTGGTGATTGCCATATCGGTCATTATTGACGCACTATTTTTTGCAAACGGTGCATCGCTGAAGCGGGAAGGTGGCGGCCTCGAGATGATTTCGGCGGTATTGTACATCAATGGCGTGATCGTTTTCTTTAAGGTCGTGCCCTCGGTTCGCTGGCTTTCATTGTGGCAAATTCCCGCGTTGCTGGTTTTCTTTGCGCTCAGAGAACTGGACTTTGACAAAGCATTCACATCTTCAGGCGTCTTGTCGTCAAACCTCTATCGAGGAGACAGCGCTTTGACGACGAAGCTGATCGCTGGCTCCGTACTCGTTTTGTTTCTTGTCGTGGTTTTTCGTATCATTCGCAAGGGCGCACCCGCGGTGTTTCGTTCGGTGCGAAACCGAGAGACTTGGGGTGTCTTGGCTATCGGCGCAGTGGCTGTGACAGTCGCGACCAAGCAGCTTGACGGGTTGGGACGCAAACTGGGCGAGATTGGCATTGAAGTTTCGCAGGGTGTCGATTTCGCAGCCAGCATGTTGGAAGAAGTAGGCGAGGCATTTATCCCTGTGTTGATTATTCTTGCGCTGCTTGCATGCTGGAAAGGCAGGTCGAATGTCGGATCCCAAGGCTGAAATCCGGCTTCCAACGCAAGAGTTGCGTGCTGACATACCGTTCTACACTAAGACTCTGAAAATGCGGATGGAAATGATTTATCCGGCCGACGACCCGCGCGTTGCGGTGTTCTCCGGACATGGCATCCGGATCAGAATCGAGAAAAACGCACCCGAAGCGCCCGGCACTTTGCGCATCCTGGTCGACGATCCGGTCGGGTTTGCAGACGGTGAAACCGAGTTGATGGCTCCCAATGGCACTCGCGTCGAAATCGCGGCGCTCAATGCCCCGCTCGTTATGCCTGACACCGTGCATAGTTTTGTTGTGCGCCGTCTTGCCGACCAGGCTCCATGGGTCATTGGCCGGGCTGGGATGCACTACCGTGATCTCATCCCGGATCGTCTTGGCGGTTCCATAATCGCCAGCCATATTCGAATTCCGGATGGGGGGCCTGTTCCGGATATGGTGCACTACCATACAGTCGGATTTCAATTGATCTTTTGTTATCGCGGGTGGGTGGATCTGGTTTACGAAGATCAAGGAGTGCCTTTCCGGCTGCACGCGGGAAATTGCGTCATTCAGCCCCCTGAAATTCGACATCGCGTGCTTTATGCCTCCGACAATATCGAAGTGATCGAAATTGGTGTGCCCGCGGAGCATGTGACAACAATCGATCATGAGATGCGTTTGCCCAATGGGCCAGCGAACCCAGATCGTGAGTTTCAAGGCCAACGATTTGTGCACCACAAATCGGAAGCCGCAACTTGGAAGCAGTTCCGCCTGGCCGGGTATCAATGTCGCGACACTACAATCGCTGAGCACACTGAAAACGTAGCTGGTGTCCACGTTGTGCGCCCTGACCAGTCGCCACCGGTCTGGTCTCGACACGATTGCGATATTCTATTCACGTTTGTGATGGAAGGCGGAATGACTTTGGAAGGAGAGGGGCGTGATCCTCACGCGTTGACCGCTGGCGACGCGTTTGTCATCCCGCCCGGCATGGCCGTGCGGTATTCTGCGCCGTCTGAAGATCTTGAATTGCTTGAAGTGTCATTGCCCGGCATCTTTGCAACGCTTGAAGTCGACATTTGAAGGGAAAACGGTCGCTACGGTCGTGCGAATATTTCTGTTTGCCGGTGTTGCGGGGTGCTGCGGGCCATGCGACTAAGGGTTTCTGAGATTGTGACCGGTGAAGGTAAACCATGACCGAGGATCTGAGAAAAGCCGCCACGCATGTCCGCAAAAACGCACATGCACCCTATTCCAATTTTCAGGTCGGTGCGGCGATCAGAACGGCAGACGGCAATGTCTACGTCGGATGCAATGTGGAAAACGTCGCGTACCCGGAAGGCACCTGCGCGGAAGCAGGTGCAATTGCGGCTATGGTGGCGGCGGGAGAAACTGAAATCGTCGAAGCCTACGTAATTGCCGGATCGCCTATGCCGGTGACACCCTGTGGTGGCTGTCGCCAAAAGCTTGCTGAATTTGCAAAAGCAGGTGTACCTGTGACCATGGCCACAACCGGTGGAATTGAAGAGAAAACAACTGTGGGCGACTTATTGCCCGGTGTCTTTAACGCTGCGCATATGGATGGCTGATGTGACAACGGCACGCTCTGTTCTTTCGCAGCTTCGGCACGATAAGCCACTGTCGGCGGAGGATTTGCGGTGGGTGGCGGGTGCCCTTGCAGATGGAACGCTGAGCGATGCCCAGTCGGGTGCTTTCGCTATGGGCGTATGCGCGCGGGGCCTTGCCGAGCATGAGCGGGCTGCCTTTACAATTGCGATGCGAGACAGTGGCAAAGTTCTGGACTGGGATCTGGATGGGCCGGTGCTCGACAAACACTCCACCGGCGGCATCGGCGATTGTGTTTCGCTGGTTTTAGCGCCGGCGCTGGCGGTCTGCGGTGCCTATGTTCCGATGATTTCGGGCCGTGGACTGGGGCACACCGGTGGGACGCTCGACAAGCTCGACGCGATACCCGGGTTTGTTACGCAACTGAGCGAAGAGCGTTTCCGTGCCGTTGTGCGAGAGGTAGGGTGCGCGATTGTCAGTCCAAGCGCAGATATTGCTCCGGCGGACAAGCGACTTTACGCCGTGCGAGACGTTACCTCTACTGTGGACAGTCTTGATCTGATTACCGCGTCGATCTTGTCCAAGAAACTTGCAGCCGGGCTTGAGGGCCTGGTCCTCGACGTTAAAGTCGGCGCGGGTGCATTCATGAAGGATATGACTTCCGCTCGCGCTCTCGCAAACGCTCTGGTGGGTACGGCCAACGCGACGGGGTGCAAAACGACCGCCTTGGTCAGTGATATGAGCCAACCTGTTGCACCCAGCCTCGGGAATGCGCTTGAAATCGCCGAGGTACTGCGTGTGCTGACCGGAGATGTCGGCGGAGCGCTGGTGGAACTGTCTGCTGTGCTGGGTGGAGTGTTGCTGGTTTCCGGAGGATTGGCAGAGGATGCCCAGGCCGGAACCGACGCGGTTGCTAACGCAATTCGCGATGGGCGCGCTGCCGAGCGGTTCGGTCGGATGGTCGCAGCAATGGGAGGACCAGTTCGCTTTGTCGAGAACTGGCCCCGCTTTCTGCCAGAAGCGAATGTGATCCGCGAAGTTTCCGCGCGTTCGGGCGGCGTGGTTGGTTCCATTGACGGAGAAGCATTGGGCATGGCGGTGGTCGCGCTGGGCGGTGGTCGCACGGTTGAAGCTGATCCGGTTGATCCGTCCGTTGGGCTGGAGGGCGTTGTCCGTCTGGGCCAGAGGGTGAGCCGTGGTCAACCCCTGGCCGTTGTTCATGCAGCGCGCCCCGATGCTGCGGACCGTGCGGCAGCGACCGTGCGCCGGGCCATAACTCTCGTGCAGAATGACAGGGTCGAAGTCCCTCCGTTGCTGCACGAAAGGGTGGGTTGATGCCGCGGGCCTTTCTTGTGGTCATGGACTCGGTTGGCGTCGGCGGCGCCCCGGACGCGGATCAATTTTTCAATGGTTCAGTCCCGGACACTGGGGCAAACACGCTGGCGCATATCGCCGAGGCCTGTGCGCTTGGAGCCGCATCATGCGGGCGTGACGGCCCGCTATCGTTGCCGACGCTGGATGACATGGGTCTTGGTCGAGCAGTGCATCTGGCGAGCGGTGTCGTGGCTCCGGGGATGGGACGCGAACCGAAAGGTCTTTGGGGGGTCGCGACCGAGCAATCGCGCGGAAAGGACACCCCGTCTGGTCATTGGGAACTGGCAGGTTTGCCGGTGCCCTGGGACTGGCATCATTTTCCTGACACCATTCCTGCGTTTCCCGCAAACATCGTGCGTGAAGTCTGTGAACTGGCGGACGTTGGCGGCATTTTGGGAAATTGCCATGCTTCGGGTACAGCAATCATCGACGCGCATGGTGCGGAACATATCAGGCTTGGCTGGCCGATCTGCTATACATCGGCTGACTCCGTCTTTCAGATTGCCACCCACGAGGTGCACTTCGGTCTTGATCGTTTGTTGGAACTTTGCGCAGGTCTTGCTCCGACATTGCACGCTATGAAGGTGGGGCGCGTCATTGCGCGACCTTTCGTTGGTGATCCGGATGATGGATTTGAGCGGACGGTGAACCGTCGCGATTACGCCATTCGCCCCCCGCATCCGGTTCTGACCGACTGGGTGCAGCGGGCGGGCGGAACGGTGCACGCAATTGGAAAAATCGGTGACATATTCTCCATGCAAGGCATCGATACGCTCGAAAAGGGCACGGATGCCGAGCTGATGGATCACCTCAAAAATCGGATAAGAACGGCTGCAGACGGCAGTTTGACCTTTGCTAATTTTGTCGAGTTCGACAGTCTTTATGGTCACCGCCGCGACACGTCAGGATATGCCCGTGCGCTGGAATGGTTTGATACGGAACTTGCTCAGGCCATTGGACTGATGCAGCCAGGGGACATGCTGCTCATCACGGCCGATCATGGCAATGATCCGACACGGCGCGGAACGGATCATACTCGCGAACGCGTGCCGGTGTTGATCACTGGCAAAGGCACGGGCCAGCTGGGCAAGATTAGCTTTTCGGATGTTGCGGGTTTGGTGGCGGAGCATCTGGGCATAGCCGTAACAGTTCCGACACCCTGACTTGCGGTGCGTGGACGGCGCGGGTAACAGGGCGCAACGCGAAAAAGGAGGCATAATGTCTGAGCATCTGACAGTCGTCGACCATCCATTGGTGCAGCACAAACTGACCATAATGCGTGACAAGGAAACGCCAACGGCTGTGTTCCGTCAATTGCTGCGCGAAATTAGCCAACTTTTGGCGTACGAGGTGACGCGGGGGCTTCCGATGACGACCAACCCCATAGAAACTCCGATGCAAAAAATGGATGCGCCGACGCTTGATGGCAAGAAACTGGCATTGATTTCGATTTTACGCGCAGGGAACGGGCTTTTGGATGGTGTTTTGGAACTGATTCCATCTGCGCGCGTCGGGTTTGTCGGGCTGTACCGCGACGAGAAGACATTGAAGCCTGTGCAGTACTATTTCAAAGTGCCTGAAGGCCTTAAGAACCGACTTGTGATCGCTGTTGATCCAATGCTTGCGACCGGCAATTCTTCTGTTGCCGCAATCGACCTGCTCAAGAACGCGGGCGCTGACAATATTCGGTTTCTGTGTCTTTTGGCCGCTCCCGAGGGCGTTGCGCGAATGGAGAAAGCGCACCCCGATGTGCCGATCGTAACAGCCGCCGTGGACGAAAAGCTCAACGATATTGGTTACATTGTACCGGGCCTCGGGGATGCGGGTGATCGAATGTTCGGCACCAAGTGACACAAATCGCATTTGCGTCGATCAGAGGTTGAGTATGCTTGTGTCGCGCGGATGACTGCGGCATCGTTCTCTCATATCTTGTTGGGGCCGGTACGAAGATCGCAAAACACGCTACGTTGACTGTGTAGTTCAGCGTGGTTTGCATGAGCGGGACGACGGCCTATTCTCAGCTGATCATAAGGCCATTCGCAGAATTGCCGCCGAAAGACTTCACTGCAGCGCAGTATGTTGACAGTCGAGGGTGCGCATTCGTGCGTGTGAGCGTTGGATACGACGAAAGATGAGCGCCTCTTGTGACGCAAAAACGAGAGCAGGTGTGCGGTGAAAACGCCCAAAGGCTACCGATCTGCCCGGAAAGACTGTCGGCTTAACCCGCGGCGCGCGGAGCAAACGCTCGCAGGGCGCGCGCAGATGCAAAAATTGTGGAAAGACACTGTGCCCGGTCGTCCTATTGATCGATACTCCTCTTCAGCCGCCGCAAATGCTTTGCAAGCGCAACCAATCTGCGTCGCTGAGCAAGGGTATTGGTGTTTTGGACACCATCGGATCAGCCTCGATCAGGGCCAGCACGCTTTCGCCCGTGACGTCGCGGGCATAAGCATAAGGCGTACTGCGAATTTCTCTCGCGGCGAACGCGGACAGTAAGGCGTCCGGCGGCGGTACATCACGATCCGATGTCAGCAATAATTCAGCATAGTAATCGAGGATTTCACTGCTCACGAAACCGGTTGTGAGCAACTGAAAACTCGCGCCCGGACCCAGCGTGTCGAGCATGTCAAAAAGAGGATCAGACCCTGCAGCGAGCGTGTGCTCCGCAAGGGCGAACCCAGCAACAACATCCGGTTCTTCAAAGTCCTCAATCAAGGCGCGGTCCACAAGTATTGTGCCACCAGGCAGATGCAAACTGGTGGCAAGTGTACCGGGAACCACATAAATCGGGCCGCTGCCGACGCGCGTGCGAAGGGTTTGTAATGCCCGCGTTCCCGCCGCATCGTCACAAATCGGGCCAGTAATCCGTTCAATACGCTCTTGCAGAGCGGCGCCGATTTCGGCCCGCTTGACGGCGGGCACGACCCGCGCTGCGTGCTGCGTTAGCGCCGGTGGCAGCCAAAGAAATGCGAGGGCACAGACGCACATCAAAGACAATAGCAGACCGAACCACCGCAATCGTCCCGACTTAGGACGGGCGCGAGCCACGGCGCGACGCAGTTTTTCAATTGCGTCGATCATCTGCGCTTCGTCTCCGCCAAGCTCTAGGGTTTCTCCGGGGTCCCCGTCAGGATGGAACAACGCAGGTCTTTTGCCCGGGTTCGACCGCTCGACAGCCGCAAGAGACCAATGCGTGATGGCACTGTCACGCATGTCCGAAATGACAAGCGTGGCCTCGCCAATAGAAACCACGACCTCGCGCCGTTGCTCATCCGGCGCGGCGCGCCAAAGCCCGCTGGCTTCAAGGCGCGCGTATTTTTTAAGGGCCGTCACTGCGGATTGTCTGCTCGTTGATTGCTGACCTCAGTCTAGCAGCCGCGCAGCTTGTGGCAAAGGCACTGTTAGAGCTCCGTCGCTCGTTTTCTCAATTCAAACTTTTGAATCTTGCCAGTGGATGTTTTTGGCAACTCTTCGAAGATAACCTTCTTTGGTGCTTTGAATCCCGCAAGGGTTTCGCGCGAAAAAGCTATCAGTCCGGCCTCATCGACCGTTGCGTTTGGTTTGAGTTCCACAAAGGCACAGGGCACCTCACCCCATTTTTCGTCAGGTTTGGCGACAACGGCTGCCAGCATGACGTCGTCATGAGCCATCAGAACCCCTTCGACCTCGACAGAAGAGATGTTTTCGCCACCGGAAATGATGATGTCTTTGGCGCGGTCTGCAATCTGGATGTAGCCATCCGCGTGCTGGACAGCGATGTCTCCGGAATGGAAATATCCGCCCTCAAAAGCCTCATTGGTGGCTTCAGGGTTCTTAAAGTATCCCTTCATGACGGAATTTCCGCGCATCACGATTTCGCCCTGTGTTTGTCCGTCGCGCTTGATGGGCAACATGTCATTGTCCATAACTGTGATATGTTCCATCATCGGGAAGGCCACGCCTTGACGAGCCTTGATCGCAGCGCGCGCGCCGCCATCTAGCCCATTCCAGTCGGCATCGCGCCACAGGCATTCTGTAACGTGACCGTACGTTTCCGTGAGTCCGTAGACTTGGGTCACATTGAACCCGAGCGCTTCTATTTTCGACAATGTTGCTGGAGCAGGTGGCGCGCCGGCGGTAAAGACTTCGATGTGATGGTCGAACGGGCGTCTTTCATCTTCAGTCGCATTCACGATCATGTTCAAAACAATCGGCGCACCGCCGAAATGTGTCACTTTCTCACCTGCGATGGCGGCATAGATTGTAGCTGGGGTGATATCTCGGCAGCATACCAGCGTGCCGCCGATCACCGGCATCATCCACGCGTGGTTCCAGCCGTTGCAATGAAACAGCGGTACAATCTGCATAAACACGGGATTGAGCACCATGCGCCAGCTTATCACGGTGCCCATGGTCATCAGATAAGCCCCGCGGTGGTGATAGACCACGCCTTTCGGGCGCCCAGTCGTGCCGGACGTGTAATTCAACGAAAGGCTTTCCCATTCATCTCTCGGCATTTGCCACGCAAAGGACGGATCGCCGGTTGAGAGAAAGTCTTCGTAGGTCTGGTGACGCCCTGATGCACCGACTTTGGCGACGTCATCGGGTACCTCGATGAGCGCGGGCGGTTCCGGCATGCCTTCAATTGCTGTTTCGGCAAGCTTCAAAAACTGCGGGTCAACGAGCACCAGTTTTGCCGTGCCGTGTTCAAAAATGTACCTGACGGTATCCACATCAAGGCGGGTGTTGATGGTGTTCAACACCGCACCACAAGCCGGCACTCCAAAGTGCGCCTCGACTTGGGCAGGGATATTCGGCAGCAACGTGGCAACCACGTCTCCGGGCTTTATGCCGCGTGTGGATAAAGCGCTTGCCAGCCGCGAACAACGGGCATGGTGCAATGCGTAACTGTGCCTGTGATGCCCGTATACGACAGCCGCGTGGTTTGCAAAAACATCTGCTGCACGTTGCAAATGCGAAAGAGGTGTGAGTGGAACATAATTTGCGGCGTTTTTGTCCAGTCCGGTTTCGTCGTTCATCCAACCCATGGCCAATCCCCCCTGTTATTTTTTGATACGTCTTGAGCGCTGCGGCGTAACAGATATTGTTTTGAGCCTGATTGCAAAGTGATTTGCAAGACTGTTTGCGCCTTGGTCGGCGCAGTCTTTAGGAGCGACTGGTGATCATCTCCCGCGGCCGCCGATACATTTTTGTGCACGTCCCGAAAACCGGCGGGACGTCCATGGCGCTGGCACTGGAAGCGCGGGCGATGAAAGACGACATACTTATCGGAGATACACCCAAAGCAAAGCGCCGAAGAAAACGCCTGAATACATTCAATGCAAGGGGGCGCGCCTGGAAGCATGCGCGCCTGGCCGATGTCGAGGGCATCGTGACGCGGGAAGAGATGGCGGGCTTTTTTACCTTTACACTTGTCCGAAACCCGTGGGACCGTGCCGTCAGCTACTATCACTGGCTGCGCGCCCAGACCTTTGACCACCCGTCCGTCGATCTCGCTCGCGCTCTGACGTTTGATGCTTTTCTACAGGATCAGAGCATTCAGAAGAGTTTTCGCGATTGGCCTGCACAGCGATACATGATGGATGCCGAGGGTATCGAGCATTGCAATTGCTACATCCGGCTTGAACATTTCATACAGGACGCGGAACCTTTGTTCACGCATTTGGGTTTCAGTTTCGAACTGCCGCAAAGCAACGTATCAGACCGGGTTGCCGACTATCGCGCCGCTTATTCGCCTTTGACGCGGGACATAATTGCGGATGTTTGTTCTGGAGACGTGGCGCATTTTGGTTATGTATTCGGCTGAACAGGTGGCTCGGATTGTTTGCAGCTGGCTGCACAGAGAAAAGCGTCCAACGCACTCTGTTTCCGCAATCTGAACACTGCCGTGTGAGCGCCCGATTCTCTTCATACCCCTGTCACGGTTGCCCAAGTAATCTCAAAAGGACATTCGCGGTAAATCTCTCGCGAAAGAAGTGATGGCTGGGGATCGGCATATGTACGGCTGGAGTATTAATGTGGGCGTTGGATCTGTGAGTTCGAATGCCCGAAAACAAGCACCGGCCGGGCCATTCGGCGTTTCTGGAAGTACGCGCGTGGCAGCAGCCTCAGGTTGGCGATCTGCTTCTACTTTGAAGCCCGGCGACCTTGTCTGGACATTCGATCGTGGCCTACAACCGCTTGCAGATCTTCGTCTACGCGCAAGATGGCAGCATGCGGACGGTGATCCAAGAGCCTATATTGTTCCGGAAGGGGCATTGGCCAATGGTCGCGACATTGTTTTACCGGCCCATCAGGGTTTGTTGTTGGAGTGCGAAAAAGCAAGCGATGCCATGGGCGATCCATTTGCGGTCATTCCCGTTGAAGCGCTGGATGGGGTTGTTGGCATTTCGGTCTATGCGCCCGAACCGGATGAGGTTCTGATAACGCCGGTTTTTGCCGGCGAGGAAGTCATTTATATCGACAGCGGTCTGCTGTTGCACTGCCCCGATCCGGAATGCACTCGAGGTGTAACTGCACCACGCTATGATGTGCTGTCCGTCGAAAAGGCGCGCGCCCTGATGACCGACCTCGATCTGGCAGAACTTGCCTTGCGAGAACCCGAAGACGTTATCGTCGAAGCCGTTTGCCAGCAGAATACCGCTTGATCAAAGTGGCACAAAAAAGGGGCCGCGCGGCCCCTTCTTTGTTTGAAGACGACCAGCAGGATCAGGCGGCCTTGCTTTGCGCGCCGAACCGACCGTAGAACTTCTGGTTTTTTGTAGCCATGGCTCTGAGCAATTCAGGACAGGCAAAGCGGTCGCCAAATTTTTCTGTCATTGCGTCGCAACGGTCTGATGCATAGGCGGCACCCAGCATATCGAGCCAGCTGAGCGGACCGCCTGACCAAGGCGCAAAGCCCCAACCCAAGATCGCGCCCACATCGCCTTCGCGGATATCCATCAGAACACCTTCTTCCAGAGCACGCACTGCTTCCAGGGATTGTGCAAAGAGCAGACGGTGTTGAACGTCGATCAGCTCCGGCTGCGCCTCGGCGGTGGGGTACTTGTTGGCAAGACCTTCCCAAAGACCCTGTCGTTTACCCTTTTCATCATAACTGTAGAAACCTGCTGAGGTTTTACGCCCGAGACGGTTCTCGCCTTCCATCCAGAAAATCACCTCGTCGACGGCATCGTCCGGATAGGCATCCCCCATCGCCGATTTGGTTGCGCGCGCAATTTTCGCACCGAGGTCGATGGACGTTTCGTCGACCAACTGTAGTGGACCAAGTGGCATGCCCACCAATTTCGCTGCATTCTCGATCAAAGCGGGTTCGACACCCTCGGCAACCATGCGGATGCCTTCGTTGATGTACGGAATAATACAGCGGTTGGCATAGAAAAAGCGCGCGTCATTAACAACAATTGGCGTCTTGCGGATCTGGCGCACGTAGTCGAGGGCCTTTGCCACGGCGCGGTCGCCTGTTCCCTTGCCTTTGATGATCTCGACCAGCAGCATCTTTTCAACCGGCGAAAAGAAGTGGATGCCGATGAACTGGTCGGGGCGCTGGCTCGCTTTGGCCAGCTCGGTGATCGGCAATGTCGAGGTATTTGAAGCAAAAATGCAGTCTTCCGCGATCACAGCTTCGACTTTGGCCGTCATCTCTGCTTTCACTTTAGGGTCTTCAAACACGGCTTCAATGATCAAATCGCAGTCCTTTAAGGCCTCAAGATCTGTGGTCGCGGTGATCAGGCTAAGCAGTTGTTCTTTCTTTTCGGGCGTCGTCTTTTTGCGCGCGATGCCTTTGTCTGCAAAGTTGGCGGTATAGGATTTGCCGCGATCTGCTGCTTCCTGCGTCTGATCGATCAGCACGACTTCGATGCCTGCCTGCGCCGAGACCAGAGCAATGCCAGCGCCCATCATGCCAGCGCCTAAAACACCCAATTTGGCGACCTTTTGATCGGCGACATCCGCCGGACGCACTGCTCCCTTTTCCAACGCTTCCTTATTGATAAAGAGTGAGCGGATCATTGCTTCGGACGACGGGTTCATCAGAACCGAAGTGAACCAACGCGCTTCGATTTTGAGAGCGGTGTCAAATGGCACAAGTGCCCCTTCGTAAACCGCAGACAGCAGGGCCTTAGCCGCCGGATAAACGCCTTGCGTCTTGCCGTTGACCATGGCTGAGGCGCCGACGAACGTCATAAAGCCCGCAGGATGATAGGGTGCACCACCCGGCATCTTGTAGCCTTTCGCGTCCCACGGTTTGACAAGATCTGCATCCTTTGCACGCAACACCCACGCACGAGCATCGGTCATAGGGTCGTCGGACAACTCGTCGATGATGCCTGCCGCTTTGGCCTTCGCGGGATCGCTGAGCTTGCCTTCCAGCAAGAACGGTGAGGCTGCCATGGCGCCCATCTTGCGCGTCAGGCGTGTTGTGCCACCGGCACCGGGGAAAATGCCGACCATGATCTCGGGCAGACCGATTTTGGCTTTCGGATTGTTGGCTGCGAAGATGCGGTGTGTCGAAAGCGGGATTTCCAGCCCGATACCCAAAGCGGTGCCCGGCAGGACGGTTGCAATTGGTTTGCCGCCCTTCTTTGTTTTGGGATCCATCCCCGCAAGTTCGATTTTGCGCATAATGCGGTGCGCGTTCATGATGCCGTCAAAAAGACCCCTGGCCGGATCATCGCCTGCCATTTCCTTCATTTTTGCAATCACATTCAGGTCCATGCCGCCTGCAAAGCTGTCCTTTCCCGAGGTCAGTATCACGCCTTTGACCGCGGCATCGGTGAGAGCCTCGTCGATCAGCCGCTCCAGCACGTCCCACGCCTCGAGCGTCATGACGTTCATGGATTTCTCTTTCACATCCCATGTGATGGTGGCGACACCGTCCGCATCGGTTTTCATTTTAAAATCAGTCACTTTTGTCTCCGATCTGATCAGCCGTCAGCGGGCTGCCATCCTGTTTGGTGAAATGGCTGCCGGTGTCATCCACCGTCACCATCATGTCTACATCGCTGTAAAAAACCGTCTCGCTTGCCGTTCTGGTGCCAATAACAAGGAACGCTGCCGGGTGCCCGGACCGGTTTACGAGCTGGTGCCCGTTTTCAACGCCGGCAGGCCATGCGACGCAGTCCCCCAATTGCAAAACGGTTTCGCCTGCGTTCTCGATTAGGACGAGTTCGCCCTGGGTCACCATGGCAAATTCATCCTGCTTCGTCTGGTAGTGCCGTAGGGACGAGGCCGCGCCGGGCTGGAGATGCACAATATTGACACCGTATTGCGTAAGACCACCCGCATCACCCAAAGCCTGCCAGGACCTGCCATCAACGGCTCTGGCCAGCTTGCCGGGATACCCGGTGCCGCTGATGAACGCGATCTGGGATAAGTCCAGTTTCGGCATCAGACCCGCTCTAAAATCGTGGCGGCGCCCATGCCGGATGCAATGCAGAGCGTGGCAAGGCCCGTTTCTTTATCGGCGCGCTCCATCTCGTCCAGCAGCGTGCCGATGATGATGGCGCCTGTTGCGCCCAACGGGTGACCCATGGCGATAGAGCCGCCGTTGACGTTGACCTTGTCGCTGTCAACGTTAAACGCCTGCATGAAACGCAGGACGACAGAAGCAAAGGCCTCGTTGACCTCAAAAAGGTCGATATCGCCGATGTTCATACCATTGTCAGCAAGGATTTTTTCGGTCACAGGCACCGGGCCCGTCAACATGATGGTCGGGTCGGTTCCGATCTTGGCTGTTGCACGAATGCGTGCGCGGGGCTTCAGCCCGTGTTTTTCGCCGAATTCCTTGTTGCCGATTAGTACGGCAGCCGCGCCGTCCACGATGCCCGAGGAATTTCCGGCGTGGTGGATGTGGTTGATCCTTTCGAGATGCGGGTACTTCATCAGCGCAACCTTGTCGAAGCCGGGCATCACCTCGCCCAGGGCCTGAAACGCCGGGTTCAGCGAACCAAGGCTTTGCATATCGGTCTGCGGACGCATGTATTCGTCGTGGGCCAGAATGCCCAAGCCATTCTGGTCCTTGATCGCGATCACGGATTTGGCGAACCGCTGTTCGTCCCAGGCCTGTTTGGCACGGCGTTGGGATTCCACGGCCAGACTGTCCGCTTCGTCTCGGGTGAGCCCATATTCAGTTGCGATGATGTCAGCACTGATGCCTTGCGGGACAAAGTATTTTTCCATTGCAATGGACGGGTCGACGGCGATTGCAGCGCCATCGCTGCCCATCGCGACGCGGCCCATCATCTCAACACCGCCGGCGATATACGCGTCGCCTGCGCCGCCCTTGACCTGATTGGCGGCGAGGTTGACAGCTTCCATACCCGAAGCGCAGAAACGGTTGATCGCAAGTCCGGGGATGCGTTCATCCAGATCGGAAGCCAGAACCGCCGAGCGTGCCAGACATCCCCCTTGTTCCATGACTTGCGTGACATTGCCCCAGATCACATCCTCTACGGCGTGACCCTCGAGGTTGTTACGTTCTTTCACAGCATTCAGCGTTTGGGCGGACAAGCGCAAAGCGGTGACCTCGTGCAGGCTGCCGTCTTTGCGGCCTTTGCCGCGCGGGGTGCGCAGCGCATCATAGATATAGGCTTCGGTCATTTCAGTCTCCTTCAAGCGCCCCGATGACGCCATTTGTTAAGTGCGATCGGCTGGAGAGCCGGGCATTAAGTCATAAGGATGTTTCCAGCCTGGTGTGTCTGACAGGCGGGTGAGCCACGCGTCGATATGGGGCCATTCGGCGCGGTCAAATCCAAAGGGTTCCGGGTAGTATAGATATCCGCAGCAGCTCAGGTCGGCATTTGTGATGCCGTCACCAACGATCCAGTCACGGTCCTTCAAATGGTCATTCAGGATTGCGTATGAGCCTTTAAGACGGCCTTGGTAAAACGCAATAACCTCTTGCGGTCGCTTCTCTTCCGGCAAGAAGTTCATCAGAAATCGCAGTGGCCCGGCCATTGAGCTGAACTTGTGGTTGTCCCACAAGACCCATCGCAACACTTCGCGCCGTTCATCAGCGTCTTTGCCGCCGAATTTCCCTGTTTTTTCAGTGATATAATCTTGGATAACGCCGGATTGCGTGAGGCACAGATCACCGTCAATCATCGCTGGCACTTCGCCCATGGCATTGACGCCTTCTCGATAGGCGTCACTGCGTGCTTCGCCTTTGAAGAAATCCACTTTCACCGGTTCCCAGTCGAGCCCGGAAAGCTCAAGCGCAAGAGCGGCTTTGTAGGCATTTCCGCTCTCGCCGAAACAATACAGTTTGATGGCCATCCGTCTTGTGCTCCCTGTGATGCTGACCGCGAAGCCGCGTCAAAGCGCCCGCGCTATCAGTTCTTTCATAATCTCGTTCGTGCCACCGTAAATGCGCTGCACACGTGCATCGGTCCACATTTCCGCAATCGCGTACTCCTGCATAAAGCCGTAACCGCCGTGCAGTTGTACGCAGTCGTCAAGCACCTCACCTTGGGTGTCTGTCAGCCAGTATTTCGCCATAGCGGCCTTTTCGACAGTCAGTGCACCGCGCAAGTGTTCAGCCATACATTCGTCCAGAAATGCACGTCCTACCGCGGCTTTCGTTTTGCACTCGGCCAGTTTGAACCGCGTGTTCTGGAACTGTGTCAGAGGCGCTCCGAACGCTTCGCGTTCTTTGCAATACGCAATCGTGCGTTCGACCGCGCCTTCCATGGCACCGACCGCTCCGCACGCTATGACGAGACGTTCCTGTGCGAGTTGTTGCATCAGTTGGTAAAAGCCCTGGCCCTCCTCGGCACCGAGGATGTTTTCGGGGGGGATTTCCACGTCGTCAAAAAACAACTCCGATGTGTCGGAAGCATGAAGCCCAATTTTTTCAAGGTTGCGCCCGCGTTTGAAGCCATTGGCGCCGTCGGTTTCAACTACCACCAGCGAGACGCCTTTGGAGCCCTCGCTGGGATTGGTTTTGGCTGCGACGATGATGAGGTTGGCGTGCTGTCCGTTGGTTATAAATGTCTTTTGACCAGATAATTTGTAGGCATTGCCATCTCGGAGGGCACGGGTTTTGATGCTTTGTACGTCGGAGCCCGTTGACGGCTCTGTCATGGCCAATGCGCCGACCAACTTGCCTGTCACCATTTCCGGCAGCCACCGCTTCTTCTGGTCTTCCGATCCGTACGCGAGAATGTAATGCGCGACGATACCGGAATGGATGCCGTGGCCCCAGCTGGCAAGGTTGGCGCGTGCCGCTTCTATCAGGATGGCCGCTTCATGACCGAAGTCTCCACCGGCTCCGCCGTATTCCTCGGGGATAGAAGGACAGAGCAGGCCAAGGTCGCCCGCTTGCGCCCAGGTGTCGCGATCCATCTGTCCTTGCTTGCGCCACTTTTCAAACTTTGGCGCCCATTCATTTGTAATGAACTGAGACGTCATATCCGCAATCATGCGATGTTCGTCGGTCATCCAGTTAGAGGTGGTATAGGTCATGTGCTGGACTGGTCCTACTTCTTGCGTGCGTCGAGTTCGGCATTAAACAAACGAAGGCGGTGACCAAAAGTTTCTTCGTTAATGACGCTGTCGAAATTCTCAAAGAGAAACGACAACGCTTCGCCTTCATCCAAACCTGCGTCACCAGCAAAGCGTCTCAGCCTGCGGTAGCCGTCCTCGGTCATGGCTACGTTGAAACGGCGAGTGGCGCGAAAACGTTTGGGCATGATGCAGATCCTTTTTGGAACGTGAGGTGGGCATGTGCCCACCCTTGCCTCAGAAATTGGCCGCGTCCAGCGCCATCACAGGGTCTGCGCCCGACTGAATGCGGCTCAGATGCAACGCCGTGGCGGGCAGTTGTCGCGCCATGTAATAGCGCCCGGTTGCCACCTTGGTTTCATAGAACGACGCGTCAGATGCGCCGTTCGCCAGCGCATCCTGCGCCGCCTTACCCATTTTGGCCCACATCAACCCGAGGCAGACGTGGCCGAACATATGCATAAAGTCATACGATCCCGACAGTGCGTTATTCGGGTTTTTCATTCCGTTCTGCATGAAGTACATGCCCGCAGCTTGCAGGTCCTTGGATGCCGTTTTCAGCGGATCGAGGAAGTCCCGATCAAACGCTTCGTCCTGACCGGCGTTGTCTTTGATAAATGCTTTCACAAGTTCAAAGAACGCCATGACATGTTTTCCGCCATCCTGTGCGAGCTTGCGACCGACAAGATCCAGTGCCTGAACACCGTTCGCGCCTTCGTAAATCATCGCAATTCGTGCATCTCGGGCAAATTGGGACATGCCCCATTCTTCGATGTAGCCGTGACCGCCGTACACCTGCTGCGCCTTGATGGTCATGTCATAACCCTGATCGGTCAGAAATCCTTTGATGACAGGCGTTAACAGAGACACGAGACCGTCGGCGGCTGTATCATCTGCGCGGTGCGAGGCGTCGATCATGGTCGCACCCCAGAGGATGAACGCACGTGCGCCTTCGGCAAAGCTCTTTTGATCCATGAGCGAGCGGCGAATATCCGGGTGAACGATCAGCGGGTCAGCCGGTCCATCGGGGTTTTTGACGCCGGTCACGTCGCGGCCCTGCAAACGGTCTTTGGCATATTCCAAGGCGTTTTGGTAGGCAACTTCCGCCTGGCTCACGCCCTGCATTCCAACGCCCAGACGCGCTTCGTTCATCATCGTGAACATGGCGCGCATGCCTTTATGTTCTTCGCCCAAAAGATAGCCTGTCGCGCCGTCATAATTCATCACGCAGGTCGAGTTGCCGTGGATGCCCATTTTCTCTTCGATCTTGCCAACCGCAACGGCGTTGCGTTCTCCCAAAGATCCGTCTTCCTTGACAATGAACTTCGGTACGATGAAGAGCGACACGCCCTTTATCCCCTCTGGTGCGCCGGAAATTTTGGCCAGAACGAGGTGGATGATATTTTCCGACATGTCGTGTTCACCGGCAGAGATAAAGATCTTTTGCCCAGTGATTTTGTAGGTGTCGTCCGCCTGTGGCTCTGCTTTGGTGCGCATGAGGCCAAGATCAGTTCCGCAATGCGGTTCTGTCAGGTTCATTGTGCCGGTCCATTCGCAAGACACCATATTGGGAAGATATGTTTGCTTTTGTTCGTCTGATCCATGTGCAAGGATTGCAGACGCGGCTCCGTGTGTCAGACCCTGGTACATTGTGAAGGCCATATTGGCAGAAGAGAACATTTCGCCGACAGCTGTGCCCACGACATACGGCATGTTCTGCCCGCCAAATTCTTCCGGCATGTCAAGACCTGGCCAGCCGCCTTCGCGAACCTGTTCGAAAGCTTCTTTGAAACCTTCAGGTGTACGGACCACGCCGTTTTCCAATGTGCAGCCCTGTTTATCACCGACGACGTTCAACGGAGCCAAAACTTCGCTCGTGAGTTTGCCTGCCTCTTCCAAAATAGCCGAAGTGAAATCCGCCTCCAACTCGTCATAACCGGGGATCGATTGTTCTGTAACATGCAGAACATCATGCAGAACGAATTGCAGGTCTTTGGTCGGTGCGGTGTAGCTGGGCATTGTTTCTGTCTCCCTTAAACGGCGTACGGTTGATTTTCAGCCTGCGGCCCGACGCGGCCCGCGCAACGAGGCAGCCATTTCTTCGCCCCACTTCAGCTGTTCTTTCAGTTCTTCGATCGCGGCGTTCAACTTGTTGCGTTGATCAATAAGATCTGCCAGGCGTTCCTTCGCGATTTCAACGGCCCGCTTGATCTGGGTCTGCTGTTGATCACCTATGTCGTACAGGTCGAGCAGTTGCCGAATTTCTTCAAGACTGAAGCCAAAGCGCTTCCCGCGCAGGATCAGCTTCAATCGGGCCCGGTCACGACGTGTGAACAGGCGTTTCTGGCCTTCACGAACCGGGAATAGCAATTCCTTTGATTCATAAAAGCGGAGTGTGCGCGGGGTAACTTCGAACGCGTCGCACATCTCGCGAATTGTCATTGTCTCATCGGTCATATTCAAAGTCTCTCGTCATCAGTGTAGCGATGACCTATGCAGTTGGATGCTGCGTACAACACTTGCTCAGGTTTACGTAACAGGGACGTCACGTCACATGAATTGCGCCCTTGGGTTATTTAAGGTTGACCCTATGTCAGGCGGATGTCGCTCAACCCGGCGGCAACGCTCCGGCACGAAGACACTGTCGATTTTCGATTTTATTACAGCGCGTTACAAGCGACAGGCAAAAAACAGTATCAAAAATAGCTGTTTTGGCATCTGTGAGATGCTTTACTTTACGTAACAGACTGTGAAGAATTGTCGCGTCAGACGCCCAACTGTTTGGCTGTATCATCTCGCATCTTGCGCAACTCATCCATCGCTTCGTCCAGTTTCGCGCGTTCGTCCGCCAGCTGCTCGAGCTGGCTGTCTGCAAGCGTAAGCCAGGCGCGCATCTGCGCGTCGGTCCCTTCCTTTTCGTAGATCAAAAGCCATTGGCGAATGTCTTCCAACTGAAAACCCCATTTCCGACCACGCAGAATTAACTTCATTCTGGCGCGCTCGCGCGGGCCGTAAAACCTGGACCTGCCCTCACGGTCAGGTTGGAGCAATTCAATATACTCGTAGTAGCGCAGCGTTCGGGGCGTGACGTCGAATTCGGCGCACATCTCCTTGAACGTCAGACGATCCGATGTCATAGCAATTCTCTCCCTGTATGCAGGCTAGGACGCAAATTCGTTCAGTGCAACCGCTGCCCTTGCGCCTGTCGCCAGACTGCGATGATAAAGGGCCATGAGTTCTCAGTTCACATCGGGCGGATCTTCGATGGCAGATAAAGACAAGATTGCGCGCCAGTTCATGGAAGCGATCCCGCACAGCAAGGCACTGGGTATGCGCCTGACACACATGAGTGCGGGGCACGCCATTATCGACATGCCTTATGACGAGAATCTAATTGGAGATCCGGAGACCCGCGTCATCCATGGTGGTGCCGTCTCGGCGCTGATGGACACGTGTTGCGGTGCCGCCGCAATGAGCCATCCTGGCAACAAGGGCGCCACAGCGACCATTGATCTACGCATCGACTACATGCGCGCTGCCACTCCCGGCGAGCAGATACGCGCAAAGGCAGTCTGCTACCATGTCACGCGCACTGTTGCTTTTGTTCGCGCGACAGCGACGGATGACGATGAGGAGAACCCGGTGGCCACGGCCACGGGCGCGTTCACGGTGGAGGGCGCAAAATGAGAGAGCCTCGGCGCAAACCGGAACCTGTGCAAGTGGTCAAGCAGCGTCGAGATGCGACTTTGCGCGCACTGGTAGACGGGGTGCCTTATATTCGGTTTCTCGGCATTGAATTCGAACGCCGCGGCGATGAGTTGACCGGCATTCTGCCGTTTGATCAAAAGCTGATCGGAAACCCCTTGTTGCCGGCGATTCACGGTGGTGTGACGGCCGCGTTTCTTGAGGTGACCGCAATCATTACCCTGAGCTGGAGCTTTCTGTGGGAAGATGTCGAATCGGGGGTTATCAACGCAAAAGGCTTGGCGGATGAGGGTTTGCCACGTTTGCCTAAGACAATAGATATTTCCACCGACTATCTGCGGTCGGGTCTTCCACGCGATGCTTACGCCCGCGCCCGCATTAATCGTCTGGGTAGGCGCTACGCCAGCGTGCATGTAGAGGCTTGGCAGGACAACCGCGATCGGCTGTTTGCGCAGGCGACGGGCCATTTCCTGATGCCCGAACGCCGTGCGTGATACGAAAGCAGTATCGGAACCCGAGATTACCCACGGGCGCGTGTTGCGCATCGCGGTGCCAATTGTTCTATCGAATGCCACCATTCCAATTTTGGGCGCCGTTGACGTAGGCGTCGTCGGTCAGATGGGCGAGGCTGCGCCGATTGGCGCGGTAGGCTTGGGCGCGATTGTCCTTTCGACGGTCTACTGGATTTTTGGGTTCCTGCGCATGGGAACGGTCGGACTGGTAGGGCAGGCCGCAGGCGCGGGGGACAAGGACGAAGTCTCTGCCTGGCTGACCCGCGCGCTGGTTGTGGCAATCTCCGGCGGCCTGTTTCTTATCATCCTTCAGCCGCTGATTTTTTGGGGTGCAATGAGGCTCGCGCCAGCAAGTCCAGAAGTCGAGGGGCTGGCCCGGGAATATCTTGCAATCCGCATCTGGACTGCGCCGGCAGCAATTGCGGTTTACGCACTTACAGCCTGGCTGGTCGCGATGGAGCGCACCGTAGGTATCTTTTGGGTCCAGTTGGTGATGAACGGTGTCAATATCCTCTTGGATTTGCTGTTTGTGCTGGTCTTGGACTGGGGTGTGCCAGGCGTGGCGTTTGCGACTGTTACCGCTGAACTTACTGGCGCTGCTCTTGCACTTTGGTATTGTCGTGCGGCCTTCCAAAACCCCGCGTGGCGGGCTTGGTCGCGAATATTCGATCGCGCAAAGCTGGTGCGCATGGCGCTTTTGAACACCGACATTCTGATCCGCTCCGCGCTCTTGATGGTTGTTTTCACATCTTTTGTATTTTTGGGTGCACGTTTCGGTGATGTGACGCTCGCCGCAAACGAGGTCTTGCTGCAATTTTTGTACATTACGTCTTATGCGATGGATGGCTTTGCTTTTGCCGCCGAAACACTGGTCGCAAGAGCTTTTGGGCGGGGCGATCGTCGCGAAGTGCGGCGCAGTGCTGTCATCACACTTGTTTGGGGCGGCGTCGTATGCCTGATCATGACTTGTGCAATCGCATTGACCGGTGGATGGATGATCGAACTGATGGCCAAGAACGCTGGCGTTCAGGACACCGCTCGCACTTTTCTTCCTTACATTTTGCTTGCTCCGCTCGCCGGTGGGGCAGGGTGGATGTTTGACGGTATTTTTGTGGGTGCCACGCGAAGCGCCGATATGCGGAACATGATGGCAATCAGTTTTATTACCTATTGGGTTGCAGTTCTGGCACTGATGCCAAGCTTTGGGAATCACGGGCTTTGGATTGCTCTTTTGGTGTCACTTCTGTCGCGAGGCGTGACGCTGGCAGCGCGCTACCCCGCATTGGAGCGGGCTGTTCAACGATAGATAGTTTATCATTGCTGTACGTTACAGCCAGTTTGATCTGTCTGCTCCGCGAGCCTCAGCCACGTTTTCAAAACCATCTCGTGCGAGAGCGCTTTCGAGATCTCTTGCAATATTCGCGGCGAGCGACAGCCCGCCATAAACCAGTCCGGTGTACAATTGTACAGCATGTGCACCGGCTCTGATCTTGGCATATGCTTGTTCGCCGTTCGACACACCACCAACGCCAATGATTGGTACGTCCGTGAGGCCCGCCAATAGCGCCAGCACGTGCGTCGATTTTTCGAATAGCGGCTGGCCGGACAGACCCCCTGCTTCGGCTCGTTGCCTGCCGCGCAGGCCGGTTCGATTAAGCGTGGTGTTTGTGGCGATGATCCCGTCAACACCTGCATTTTGCGCAACGCTCGCGATGTCAGCCAATTCCTGCTTTGATAAATCCGGCGCAATCTTGAGAAAGACCGGCGTTGTATCACGCATCTGCATCACGCCGTCCAAAAGCGCCGCGAGCGCTTCGGCGCCTTGCAGATCTCGCAGTTTCTCAGTGTTGGGAGAAGAAACGTTCACGGTCGCAAAATCCACATGCTGATGCATGTGCTGCATGACGGTAGCGAAATCTGCGGCCCTGTCCGCACTCGTTTTGTTGGCTCCTAAGTTGATGCCGACGGGCACCACGGCTTTGGCATTGGCCAACCTTTCACCAATGACCTGCATGCCTTGGTTATTGAAGCCAAAGCGATTGATCGCGGCCTGATCTTCTGTCAGCCGAAACAGGCGTGGTTTCGGATTGCCGGGTTGCGGCAGGGGCGTTGCGGCCCCCACCTCTATAAAACCGAAACCTGCACGCGAAAGCGCATTAACAGCTTGCGCGTTTTTGTCGAACCCGGCTGCCAACCCGATGGGATTTGGCAGTGTCAGCCCGGCAAGGTCGATCTGCAGACGTTGAGACGTCACCGGGCCGGTCTCGCGTCCCAGACCAAGCCTGACCGCCTTGAGCGCAATCTCATGCGCGCGCTCAGGGTCGATGCGACGCAAAAGGCGCATCGCCGTCTGTTCAGCCCACCTTCTCACGCCTTGGATCGCCTCACGCGCTGGCTTCTCCGAACCCTGCCGGAAACGCATGTGCTCCGTCCACAAAAGGTAATGGTTGCGCCCACACGACATCTTCCAGATGGAGTTTTCGGTACAGGTGGGGGAACAGCTGCGCGCCGCGTGAAATTTCCCATTTCAGATCACCGCCCAGTCTGTCGGTCTCTACGGCCAAAAGCATGAGACCGCTTTCGCACGCAAAATGCTTGGCAGCCGTTTCTTCTGCCTGTGATGCGGTCGAAAAGTGAACATATCCGTCCGCCAGGTCGATGGGTGCGCCAGGCGTTTTGCCTTGAGCGCGCAGTTGAGCCCATTCGCTTTGACGGAAAATTTTGTAAATCAGCATGCCAGTGTAGTGCCTATCGCAGCGATCGGGGTCAAGGTCGACCAGAAAATGCTGCCGGTTTTATGACATTCGACTGAGCCATTTGACCTAACCCGCCACATTGCTCTTTGACACGCGTTTTCAAGCGCGTCACCATACCATTATGTTCGAAACGGGAGATCTCATGAAACGCTACCTGTCCGCCTCTGCCATTCTGGCGCTCTCCGCCGGCATCGCGCAAGCCGATTTCACATTACATATCCTGCACACCAACGACATGCACAGCCGCATAGAGTCAATCAATCGCTTCGATTCGACCTGCGACGCGGAGGGCGAAGCGGAGGGAGAGTGTTTCGGCGGAATCGCGCGTATCAAATCCGCCCTGGATACGAAGCGAGATGCGTTGTCGGGTGACAATGTGGTGGTTCTGGACGCCGGAGATCCGTTTCAGGGATCTCTCTTTTACAGCACTTACAAGGGTGCTGCCGAAGCTGAATTCATGGACCAAATGGGCTATGACGCTATGGCTGTCGGAAACCATGAATTTGACGATGGGCCGCAAGGGCTTGCCGACTTCGTCGCAAAGGTCAATTTCCCTGTTATCTCAGGAAATCTCGATCTCTCCGGCGAACCGTTACTGGATGGCAAAGTGCCAAACCACTTGGTTTTGGATGTCGGTGGGCAAAAGGTCGGTATAGTTTCAGCGTTGGCAACCGATACTGTCGAAACATCAAGCCCGGGCGATGGCGTCGTTTTTGAGGATGAGATCGCGGCGTTGGCAGATGATGTGGCCGCTCTGGAAGCTGAAGGCGTGAATATGATCATCGCGTTGACGCATGTGGGGCTCAATAAGGATCTTTCCATAGCTGAGGCGGTTCCAGGCATAGACGTGGTGATAGGTGGCCATAGCCATACCCTCATGAGTAATGACGATGACTCAACGCCTGCCTATCCGACGATGGTCGGGGAGACCGCAGTCGCACAGGCCTACGCCTATACAAAATATCTTGGCCATCTATCCGTGACATTCGATGACGCCGGAGTTGTGACGTCTGCTTCCGGTGATCCTATGCTGTTGGATGCCGATGTGACGCCCGACGCTGCCTTTCTCGAGCGGATTGCGGAGATGGGCGCGCCGATCGAAGAGCTGAAGCAACATGTTGTCGCCGAAACGGCCAGTGAAATCGTGGGTGCGAGAGAACAGTGTCGGGCAGGAGAGTGTGCGATGGGCAACCTCATCGCAGACGCTATGCTGGAACGCGTGAAAGATCAGGGCATTGAAATTGCGATTCAAAACGGCGGCGGTATCCGTGCGAGCATTGACGCGGGCGAGGTCACCATGGGTGAGGTTTTGACCGTGCTTCCGTTTCAGAACACGCTTTCGACTTTTCAGGTTTCAGGCGCCACCATTGTTGAGGCTCTTGAAAACGGTGTCGGCCAGATCGAAGATGGAGCCGGTCGCTTTCCACAGGTTGCCGGGATGAGCTATGCTTTTGACATTTCTCAATCACCCGGAAGCAGAATTAGTGATGTCATGGTTGGGGACGCGCCAATCGATGCAGACAAGCTTTACGGTGTGGTATCCAACAACTACGTGCGAAACGGCGGTGATGGGTATTCAATGTTCGAGGATGCTCAAAACGCCTATGACTTTGGCCCGGACCTTGCTGATGTGACGGCAGAGTTTTTGGCGGCAAATGGGCCGTACGCGCCCTACACTGATGGGCGCATAACGGCCAAGTAGTGGCCCGCACGCAGGTCCTTTGTCTGTTGGCGTCCTCACCGGGCTGAAATAGGTAGTCGGTATGTGTGGACGTTTCGCGATTACGCTGCCCAGTGACGCCATGGCCCAGCTTTTTCAAGCACTGCCGGACAATGACCTGCCGGCGGTGCCAAATTTCAATGTTTGCCCCACCAATTCCATCCATGTTGCAGTGAGAGGTGAAGGTGGGTCTCGGCGACTGACGTCAATGAGATGGGGGTTTTTGCCGCGATGGTACAAGACTCCGACCGGTGGTCCGTTACTGATAAATGCAAGATCGGAAACGATCGCTGAGAAGCCCGCATTTAGGGAAGCGGCGCTCAAAGGACGTGCGCTTGTCGTCGCCACAGGATTTTTTGAATGGACAAAAACTCCGGATGGCGCACGCGATCCCTGGTACATATCTGCGTCGGATGGTGCGCCACTAATAATGGCTGCAGTTTGCCAGAACTGGACCAGCCCACGAGGCGAAATCCTGCGAACATGTGCCATCGTAACAACAGGCGCGAATGATGCCATGAGGAATATACACCACCGGATGCCTGTGATTGTCCGGTCAGAGGATTGGCCGCTTTGGCTTGGCGAAGCCGGACACGGAGCTGCAAAGCTGATGCGGGCTGTTCCAGACGATTTTCTGAAGATGCATCGCGTGGATCGTGCAGTGAATTCGAACCGAGCATCAGGCCCGGAGTTGATAGAACCCCTCACAGCTTAGCAGAAAAGCAACAGGCCCCGCCGAAGCGGGGCCAAACTCGTTACCAACCCTTTAGTCGGTTACACTCGGTCGCAGCAGATCGAGCCGTCCCTCGATCCTTTGCAAGGTCACACCGTAAAACGGTCCGGTCATGCCTTCATCGATTGTGACCAACAACTCTTCACCCTCGGCGATGGGCGCAGTCGCCCATTGACCGTTGACATGGAAAATCTCGTGTTCTCGACCGCTTTCGTTGACGAAGCGCACGACATCTCCCGGCTCGACCGTTGTATTTCTGGGGAAATAGGCAGCTTCCAGAATAACAACGATATGTTCCTCCGCCGACGCCTGGAAGGCGCCGAGGGGAACCAATCCACAGGAAACAAAAGCAACAACTAAGCCGAACCTGAGCAACAAATTTAACAGTCCTGAGATCAGTTCCACCTCGATGGCGGATGCGTTCAAACTAGTCGCCAATTGGGACCGAAAGTAGCCTCGGCAGTGACTGCCCAAAGGCATCGAACAGGGTAACAGAGTGTTTCCATTTCGCACTCAATCGCGCGATTGTGGCAGCGCGACCCCGAACACAGCATAAACGCGAGGCGGTTGGACACACTTGGGTTAAGTTGTGACGCGTACGTGTCCTGCTGGCGCAGGAAATGCGCAAGTGCTGCGGCTTTGTTAAGACCGGTGAATGAAAGGGATTGCCGCTGTAAGTTGCAGGCATCTTGCCGATGTGGCGCGCAGATTGTTTCCGTGTACTACGCAACCATGTGATGGGGCAAAGATGGTCATTCTTCTCCAGATTTGTCATAATGAATCGCTGATGCGGATCGAATGAGAGAGGACATGCCATGAATGTCGAAGCGCCAATTCTCAAAGCCAAGGATGCACCTGATCTTGGGAGCTTTGACTGGAAAGACCCTTTTCGCCTCGGTGATCAGCTGCAGGAAGATGAACGGATGGTCCAGCAGAGCGCCGCGGCATATGCACAAGAGAAATTGCAACCGCGCGTCGTCGAAGCTTATGCCAGCGAAGAGGTCGATCCCGGTATATTTGCCGAGATGGGCGAGATGGGGCTTCTTGGCATCACGGTCCCTGAACAATACGGCGGACTTGGTAGTTCTTATGTCTCATACGGTCTTGTCGCACGCGAGATAGAGAGAGTGGACTCAGGCTACCGTTCGATGATGTCAGTTCAGTCCTCTCTCGTAATCTACCCAATCTATGCTTATGGTTCTGAAGCGCAGCGCCAGAAGTATCTTCCAAAGCTGTGTTCCGGTGACTGGATTGGTTGCTTTGGTCTGACTGAACCCGATGCGGGGTCCGACCCTGCGGCGATGAAAACGCGTGCTGAAAAAACCGAGCAGGGGTACAAGCTGACCGGCTCAAAAATGTGGATTTCGAACGCGCCTATTGCGGACGTCTTCGTTGTATGGGCCAAATCCGACGCGCATGACGGCAAGATCCGTGGGTTTATTCTTGAAAAAGGTCTGAAAGGTCTGTCCGCGCCGAAAGTTGGCAACAAGCTGTCCTTGCGAACTTCTGTCACCGGAGAGATCGTGATGGATGGCGTAAAAGTTGGTGAAGATGCGCTGCTTCCCAATGTGCAGGGGCTCAAAGGACCCTTCGGCTGCCTTAATCGTGCGCGGTATGGAATATCCTGGGGCGCAATGGGTGCTGCCGAATTTTGCTGGCACGCCGCGCGTCAGTATGGGCTGGACCGTTATCAGTTTGGAAAACCCATTGCGGGAACACAGCTTTTCCAGAAAAAACTTGCTGACATGCAAACTGAGATAGCGCTGGGCTTGCAAGCCTCATTGCAAGTTGGACGGCTGATGGATGTGGCTAGTGCCGCCCCAGAAATGATCTCGATTGTAAAACGAAACAACTGTGGCAAAGCACTCGATATTGCGCGTATGGCGCGTGATATGCACGGCGGGAACGGGATCAGCGGAGAGTTTCAGGTCATCCGGCACATGATGAACCTAGAAACTGTGAACACCTATGAGGGCACGCACGATATTCATGCTTTGATCCTCGGGCGAGCGCAGACCGGAGTGCAGGCTTTTTTCTAAGGCATGTTACCCAGCAACACGTCGCAATGCACAGTGTTGATTCGCTGCCCTGACCAGAGTGAATTAAGCGACTTGCGTTTGCCAAGCGCAGTTGAGCCGTTAGGTTTTTGGTCTGGCTTTGTTTGGATTCCCCTCTTTGGCAAAGGCTAGTGTTCTAAGAATTGGCGGTTTTTTGACGCTCGGCGGCGATTTTGCACACGTGTGCAAAAAAATCTTGCCAACTGACCACTTCGCTGACTAGCGTCAGTAAGAGCCGCGTCACGCGGGCTTTGCAGCGGGGGCACTATGGCTGAAATTCAACTGCGCAATGTCAATAAGCGGTGGGGTAGCTTTGTTGGGGTCGACAATTTCGATCTGACAATTGCCGATCAGGAGTTTTTGGTGCTCTTAGGCCCTTCGGGATGTGGCAAGACCACGACGATGCGAATGATCGCCGGTCTAGAAGACGCAACGGACGGCGACATCGTGATCGACGGACGCGTGGTCAACGACCTGGATCCGAAAGACCGTGACGTGGCTATGGTGTTCCAATCTTACGGTCTTTATCCAAATATGAATGTCTATGAGAACATTCGCTTTCCGTTGAAGGTGCGAAAAGTTCCGGATGGTGAGCATGACGCACGGGTGCGACGAGCCTCAGCCATGGTTGAGCTGGACGATTTTTTGCATCGAAAGCCCGCCGAACTGTCGGGCGGACAACGCCAACGTGTCGCTCTTGCGCGAGCGATCGTTCGCGAACCCAACGTGTTCTTGATGGATGAGCCATTGTCCAATCTTGACGCCAAACTGCGGGTGTCCACGCGCGCGCAGATTAAGAACCTCAGCCATGAGCTCAAAGTGACCACAGTTTATGTGACCCACGACCAGATCGAGGCGATGACCCTTGCCGATCGTGTTGTGGTGATGAAGCAGGGGAAGGTTCAGCAAGTCGGCACGCCTACCGAGATTTACGACAATCCAGCCAACACTTTTGTAGCCAGCTTCATCGGAAGCCCGGCAATGAACCTGATGGAAGGAGAGTTAAAGGGCGGCGTCTTTGCCGGAACGAATGTTCGGATCGAAGGTCTGTCCGGCTCTGGCGGCCCTGTGACGTTGGGCTTTCGTGCGGAAGACGCGACTTTGGCCGAAGATGGCAACGGCGAGATTTCAGCGCCAATCTACACCATTGAACTTTTGGGGGACGCAACAATGTTGACCGTGCGTGCTGGTGGGCAACTCGTGTCCGTCAAGGCGCACAAAGAGTTTCGCGCTGAAATAGGCGACGTCATTGCCTTCTCTGTGCCAACTTCGATTTGTCACTTGTTTGACAAGGAGAGCGGGATGCGGATCTCTGCATCCTGATCACAGATTGCCCCGGCTTCGGGGCCAAAAAGGGTGCAGCCTTGCAAGATGCACCCCACCCACATGCAACAGGGAGTTTGCACATGTTTCTAAAAAGAATTGCACTGGCGGGCGCAGTTTCGCTCATGGGCAGCGCGGCGTTTGCTGCCTGCTCCTACGAAAACGAAGTGTCGCTGAAATCGCTGAGCGCCGGATTTGAAGCATGGAAAGCCGTAACGGATGCAATGGCCGAATGCGGTAATTTCCAGGCCGAGCTGGATCAGGAATTTCGAACCAAGCAGCCCGCCGCCTTCGAGGCAAACCCGTCTCTCTATCATATTGGTGGCGTATCCAATGGCACAATAACGCCGCTTCTTAATGCGGGTACAATTCGCCCGCTGGACGATCTGGTCGCAAAATACGGCCAAAATCTGAACGCCAACCAGCTGATCCGCGTCAATGGTCAGATCATGGCCGTGGCGATGATGGTCAACACGCAGCATCTGATGTACCGCAGCGACATTCTGGCCGACCTTGGTATCGAAACGCCAACGACCTGGGATGAGGTCTACGCTGCAGCTTCGAAGATCAGCGACGCCGGGGTCGTGGATTACCCGCTCGGCGCCACGATGAAGTCCGGCTGGAACCTCGCACAGGAATTCGTAAATATGTACCCTGGTTTTGGTGGTGCGTTCTTCAATGACGACAACACAACTGCCGTCAACTCAGAAGCCGGCACGAAGGCGCTTGACGCTATGAAAGCATCTCTCGAGTTCATGGACCCCGAAGTGCTGGTGAGCGACTCGACCTATGTGCAGCAGCAGTTCCAGCAAGGCAAAATCGCTATGGCGAACCTTTGGGCGAGCCGCGCAGGCGCAATGGACGATGAGGCAGAAAGCCAGGTTGTGGGCAAGGTTGCTATGTCTGCCGCGCCAAAAGCAATGGCAGATGGCGCGCCAGCGACGACGCTCTGGTGGGACGGCATCGTGATTGCCAAGAACATCACGGACGAAGAAGCCGACGCGGCCTTCCGCCTGGCCATGGAAGGTCTGGACGAAGAGATGGTGAAAGCCAACAATGACGCGGCCATCTGGCTTGTCAAAGGCTATGCGCCAACCGAGATCGCGAAAGGTGCGATCGAAACGGCGACCGCCAACCCGGCCCCGCCAGCATATCCGTCCACAACGCAAATGGGCCTTCTGCATACGGCGCTCGGCAACGAACTGCCGGCGTTTCTGACGGGCGAGCGCGATGCTGCAGCCACGCTGACGGCCATCGAAGAAGCCTATTCAACGTCGGCGAAAGAAGCAGGCGTCCTGCAATAAAGCCAACGTCACTGGCTGCCCATTCTGGCTGGCCAGTGGCGCCCAATTGCAGATCAGTTTCGCGAGATGCGCAAGCGTCTTTCACATCTGGTTACGACGCGACAAGACGCCGAATCCCGTGAGGAGCGCGCCATGAAGTTCAAGACATTCGCAGCCTTTGTCGGCCCTTCGGTTTTCATGATGCTGCTCTTTATCGCAGCGCCGCTCATCAGCGTGTTCATCCAGAGCTTTCAAGTCACACAACCGATCCTTGAACAGGTCGAAGTGGAGACTTGCACACCCGGTTTCTTGACCCAGACCTGTACCACTGAAATGAAGACCGTACCGGTGCTGGATGACGACGGTCGAACCATGACCGAGACCAGCTGGGTTGGTCTGCAAAGCTACAAGAACGTGCTGCAGATGAACAAATTCTGGGAAGCCGTAGGTAACGGCAGCTGGAATGACATCATGCAGATCGATTTCTGGCGCGCTTTGCGCTTTACACTTGTGTTCACACTTCTGACTTTGCCCCTTGTTATTGGTGTGGGTCTGGCCATCGCACTTGCGGTCAACAACGCCGCTCGCACCATTCGCGGTCCCATTATCTTTGTTTCGCTGCTGCCATTCATTATCACGCCGGTGATCGGTTCGCTGTCGATTTACTGGCTGTTTGTAGGTGACGGTATTCTTACGTCGCTGATGGAGCGCTGGAGCGGCCAAGACATTTCGATGTTTGCGCAAGCCTGGACGATCGAGATACTCATGTATTTCTATCGGGTCTGGCACGTTGCACCCTTTGCCTTCGTGATTTTTTATGCCGGTTTGCAAACCGTGAATATGGACACACTGGAATCGGCGGTAATCGACGGGGCGAGCCGCTGGGAGCGGTTGCGCCATGTGATTGTCCCGCACCTAATGCCGCTTATCATCTTCATTGCGCTCATTCATCTGATGGACAGCTACCGCGTTTTTGAAGAAATCGTTGGCTTCCGAAGTCAGGCGCATGTGATCTCACTGCAATGGCTTACTTACGACTTCATGACGCCAGATGATGCCGGCAATCGCGCAATTTCTCGCGCTTCAGCGTCGGCCATGCTCACAATGATTGGAATCGTGGTCCTTCTGATCTTGCCGCTGCGGCGCACGTGGCGCGACCACAAAGGGAGCTCGCACTGATGTCTACGCCCAAAGCCATGCAGCAATCCCTGGCGCTGCGCTTATCCTCCGGCACGTTCCTCGCGTTTTGGTGCCTGCTTGCGGCTTTCCCGATCTTCTGGATCGCGGTTATGAGCTTCAAGTCTCCGGTCGATGCATTTGCGGCAAGCCCTTGGGACGTAATCTTTGGCCCGCAAACACGCGCCAATGGGGACGGTCTCTCGATCTTCGACATAATCATCGGTGTGTTCGTTCTTTATCTCGCGATCAGGTGGGCTTTCACGCAACTTCCTGGCCTCGTGACGCGCTATTGCCCGCCAAGCATGATCGTTCTGGGCTGGATTTTTGGAGCAATGGCTTACGCCATTGCGTTCGTGCTGATCTTTTTTGGACTTCTGCCACTTGTTCTTGCGCCTTTGAACAGCATGCTGGGGCCGTTGGGCAATCCCCTTCTGGGCTTAACCACAGAACACTATGTTGCGGTTTGGGCAGAGAACGAATTTTACCGCAATTTTCTCAATTCCATGCTGGTCACAGCGGGCGTTGTCACCGTCTCGCTGACTGTGGGTACGCTTGCCGGCTACGGGCTCGCGCGCTCGGGTTCAAATCTGGCGTTCTGGCTTTTGATCCTTGCGCTCGTGTTTCGGGCGTTGCCGCATTCGGTTCTCGTTGCAGGTTATTTGCCCGTCTTTATCAATTCGTCGGAAATTCTTGCGCCCATTCTGGGAGAGAACGCGCCAACCCTTTACGGTCAACCGTGGGCGGTGATTGCCGTTCTCGTGGCAATCAACCAGCCCTTCACAATCTGGATGCTGAGATCGTTCTTTCAGAACATTCCAGCGGAGTTGGACGAAGCGGCGCGCGTTGATGGATGCAGCCATTTTCAGGCGTTTCGCCGCGTGATCATGCCAGTCATGTGGCCCGGTGTTATTACCACGGGACTTTTCAGTTTCTTGTTGGGCTACAACGACTTTCTTGTCACATCCCTGCTACTGGACGCTCAGAACCAAACGATGGTTCCAGCCATTGCGGGGTATTTCAACCGTGAAACCACAACGACCGATCAGGTTGAGGCGGTTGCAGCAGCTGTATCGATTACCGCGCCGTTGTTCTTGCTGGTGATGGTGTTCCAACGCCAGATCGTCAGTGGGCTGACGGCAGGCGCGGTAAAAGGCTGATGAGCGGCGCGGCGCGAACAGAGTTCTTGCTGCGCCATCCGGCGCTAAACCGACTGCCACGGGATTTCACCTCGAAGCATGCAATGCCCCACGCATGTTAAAGTTCAGGATGAAAGGATGATCCGATGAAGGGATCCAGACCAGAACAGGCCGTTTTGTCCAGAGACACGGATATGAGCAAAACGGAAGAAACCCGCGCCGTAATTGAAGGCATGGTGGACGGGCTTAATGATCATCGCATTGATGACATCGGCGCGTTTTTTGCGGACAGTTTTCGTTGGATGGGCAATCAGGGCTGCGGAACCAAAGACGGCCTGCGTGCGTTTCAGGAGAATTGGCAGCGACCGTTCCAGGCGGCCTTTTCAGACAAGGTTTGCGTGGACGAAGCGCGATTGTTCATGGGCGAATGGGCCGCTGCCTTTGGTCGGCAGGAAGCGACGCATTCCGGCACGTTCATGGGAGTGGCACCGACCGGTAAGCGGGTCGAAATCCGCTACATGGATTTCTGGAAAGTCGAAGATGGGAAGATCACCGACAATTGGGTGACGGTCGATTTTCCTCACGTGCTGGCCCAACTGGGCGTGGACGTATTTCAGGGCGAAGGATGGGAGACCTTCGATCGCGGTGAACGGACACCGCCGCGGCCCGATCAGTGAGGAGATTTGATATGGCGGTTGAATACCTGAAACGCGGTAAGCCGGAAGCTGAAAAAGCCGAAGATGATGCCAAAACACGTGCTGCGGTTGAGGCGACATTGGCAGAGATCGAAGCGCGCGGTGATGTGGCCGTGCGCGCGTTGAGCGAAAAGTTCGATGACTACGCGCCGACGTCTTTTCGTTTGAGCCAGCAAGAGATCGATGCCCTCATCGCACATCTGACAACTCAAGAACTTGAAGATATCAAGTTCGCGCAAGAGCAGGTGCGCAACTTTGCGCAGGCGCAACGGGCCTCGATGCTGGATGTCGAAATGGAAACACTGTCGGGCGTGGTACTCGGTCACAAAAACATTCCGGTTCAGTCGGTCGGATGCTACGTGCCCGGTGGAAAGTTCCCGATGGTTGCATCCGCGCATATGTCGGTCGCGACAGCCAGTGTGGCCGGCGTGCCGCGCATCGTCGCCTGCACGCCGCCTTTCAACGGAAAGCCCAACCCCGCCGTGATTGCCGCTATGCATCTGGGCGGGGCGCATGAGATTTATGTACTGGGCGGCATTCAGGCAATTGGGGCCATGGCCCTCGGTACGGAAACCATTGATCCGGTTCACATGCTGGTGGGACCGGGCAATGCATTTGTGGCTGAAGCCAAGCGCCAGCTCTTCGGTCGCGTAGGCATCGATCTCTTTGCCGGTCCGACAGAGACAATGGTTATCGCAGACGACACTGTGGACGCAGAGATGTGCGCGACCGATCTGCTTGGTCAAGCTGAACACGGGTACAATTCGCCGGCTGTGCTGCTCACCAATTCGCGCAAACTGGCAGATGAAACTCTTGCTGAAATCGAAAGGATTCTGGCGATCTTGCCCACCGCAGAAACCGCTCGAGTAAGTTGGGAAGACTATGGCGAAGTGATCTTGTGCGACACTTACGATGAAATGCTCGCCATGGCAGATGACGTGGCGTCGGAACATGTGCAGGTCATGACAGATCGGGATGATTGGTTTCTGGACAATATGACATGCTATGGTGCGCTGTTCCTTGGTCCGCGAACGAACGTTGCCAATGGTGACAAAGTCATCGGGACAAATCACACACTGCCGACAAAAAAGGCTGGGCGTTACACGGGTGGACTGTGGGTCGGAAAATTCCTCAAGACGCACAGCTATCAAAAAATTCTCACAGACGAGGCGGCAGCAGACATCGGCGCGTATGGCTCCCGCCTTTGTATGTTGGAAGGCTTCATAGGACATGCAGAGCAATGCAACTTGCGTGTTAGAAGATATGGCGGCGTTAACGTACCTTATGGTCAGGGTGCGCCTGTACCTGCGGCAGCGGAATAGAAAGGGCCAACGCCGCGTGTCTTGGCGCGGCGGCGGTTCTAATCTTTTATGGACACACACTCTAAGCACAAGTCACTGATCGCGCCGATGCGCGCGGCCATGTATGACTTTGACATCGACGCAGTGCGTTCGGTTTTAACTGATGTATGTGCACCGGACGTGGTTTTTCGACTGGCGTTTCCGTTTGAGACGACAAATGGAGTCGAGGCTTATCTGGAACGTGCTTACGCACCACTTCTGCAAGCGCTGCCAGATCTGGAACGTCGCGATTACATCGTGATGTCTGGACCTACGCCCGATGGGGCCGACTGGGTCGGATGCGGCGGGTATTACACTGGTGCCTTCATGGCGCCTTGGCTGGATATTCCCCCAACAGGTCACATCGCGCACATGCGGTTTCACGAATTTTACCGCTTTGAAGATGGCAAAATCGTGGAAATGCAGTCGCTTTGGGATATTCCGGAACTTATGATACAGGCTCACGCTTGGCCCATGACCCCGTCGTTGGGTCGCGAATGGCATGTTCCAGCGCCTGCCACATGCGACGGTATAGTGCCGGGACCTTATGACGTCACAGCGGGGCAGGCCACCTGCCAGCACATCATCGATATGCTGGAACACCTTAAACGGCACCCAACGGAAGGTGGGCCGGAAGTGATGGAGATGGACAGGTTCTGGCATCCGCGCATGTCGTGGTACGGTCCTGCAGGAATTGGTACTGGCCGAGGACAACGCGGTTTTCGTCATTGGCATCAGATCCCGTTTTTGAATGCTATGCCAGATCGAGGCCAATACGTGGATGAAATCGTCTATCACTTTTTTGGAGATCGCAACTATGCCGCTGTGACCGGCTGGCCGAATATGATTCAGACCGTAACCGATGGTGGCTGGCTCGGTATTGCCCCGGCAGGACGAAAGATTGATATGCGAAGTCTCGACTTCTGGCGTGTTGAAAGCGAGCTTATCCGCGAAAACTGGGTGATGGTCGATCTGCTGCACATGTACGATCAGATCGGCGTTGATGTCTTCTCTCGAATGCGTGAATTCAACAAGGCGCGCGCGGGCTTTGATCCCGAAACCGGGGTGGCGGTGTGAACCGGTTGCCGAAATCCCCGGGCTTTGATCTGACCGGCACACGCGCACTGGTGACGGGAGCATCCTCGGGTATCGGGCTTGGGTGTGCAGTCGCACTGGCAGAAGCAGGCGCGCATGTGGTTTGCGCGGCACGGCGTCCTGAACCTTTGCAGGCGGCTGTTGATGCAATCGCGGGCGCGAACCTTTCAGCGGAGCTCTTGGCACTGGATCAGACCGATCTTGGCCGGTTACCGCAGGTTTTTGATACACCCTTTGACGTGGTCGTTAATTCAGCCGGCTTAGCGCGGCATGCGCCAGCCGTAGAAACGACACCGGAAGATTTTGACTCGGTCATGAATATCAACCTGCGAAGTGCCTATTTCCTTTCTTCATTTGCCGCACGCGCTCTGCAAAGCGCGGACCGACGCGGATCAATTATCCACATTTCCAGCCAGATGGGGCATGTTGGCGGGGTCGACAGGTCGGTTTATTGCGCCTCGAAACACGCGTTGGAGGGCATGGTGAAATCCATGGCCATCGAGTGGGGAAAATCCGGCATTAGGATCAATACGATTTGTCCGACCTTCATCCGCACCCCTTTGTCGCAAGTGACGTTCGACAATCCGGAGCGATTGGCCTGGATCCTCGACAAAATCAAACTCCCGCGCGTGGGCGAGGTTGAGGATGTAATGGGTGCAGTGTTGTTTCTGGCCTCGGAGGCATCTGCGATGGTGACCGGCACGTCGATGTTGATCGATGGTGGCTGGACAGCCGGATAACGGAGGCGAGCGAAACGATGGCCAAGGTCACTTCCCTTGATGTCGCCGAGAAAGCCGGTGTCAGCCGGTCGGCTGTAAGCCGTGTGTTCACACCGGGCGCTTCGGTCAGCAAAACAACAGCCGAGAAGGTACGCAATGCGGCGACTGCCTTGGGTTACCGTCCAAACGTTCTTGCGCGATCGTTGAACACAGGACGCAGTCGCATCATCGGATTGGTTGTTGCTTATCTTGAAAACCAGTTTTACCCGGAAGCGATGGAGCGCCTGTCGAAGTCTCTGCAGGCCGAAGGCTACCATGTGCTGGTGTTCATGGCGTCCAACGACAATGCCGCGACACAAAGCGTCATCGACGAATTGCTGGACTATCAGGTTGATGCGATCGTTGCGGCCTCCGTCGGGCTTTCAAACGATCTGACGCAGCGGTGTGAAGATCTCGGTATCCCTATTGTTCTCTTCAACCGACATCAATTTGACGCGCAATTAACGTCAGTGACATCGGATAATGTCTCTGGCGGGCGCAAGCTGGCTGAGTTTTTGGTGGCAGGCGGGCACAGCCGCATTGCCCATATTGCCGGATGGGAGGGCGCTTCCACGCAGATCGATCGTGAAGCCGGATTTCTCGATGGGTTAAGGGCCGCAAAGCAAATGCTTTACGCAAGAGCAGTCGGCAATTTTAATTTCGAGACCGCGAAAGCCGTCGCACGCAACATGTTTGATGCGCCAGACCGCCCCGACGCGGTTTTTGTTGCCAATGATCACATGGCTTTTGCCGTTATGGACGTTTTACGATTTGAATTGGGGCTGCGCGTCCCCGAAGACGTCTCGGTCGTGGGATATGATGACGTCGCGCTGTCGCGCTGGCCAAGCTACGATTTGACGACAGTGCGGCAACCGGCCAACCGCATGGTTGCGGCCACGACGCAAGCTCTGATGGCCCGACTGTCGGTTCCTGACAGCCCGCCTCAACATATCATTCTGGATGGCCCGTTGATGATCCGCGGCTCCGCCCGCAAACCCTGGGGTGAGACAAATGCAAGGCTTTGACCCAAAGTTCAAGGATTTCCCCGATTACATCATCGGTATCACCAAAGAGATATGGGAAGATCGGGGAATCGCGACCCTGCATCAGTATTACGCTGACGATATCGTTGTACGCTCACCAGGTTCCGTTGTGATCGGGAACCAGAATGTCATTGCCGCCACGATGGCGACTCTGGCTGAGTTTCCAGATCGGACGCTGTTGGGCGAAGATGTGATATGGTCCGGCACACCTGAGACAGGCATGCTCTCTTCTCACCGACTGCTCAGCACAGCAACGCACTCCAGTGATGGCGTTTATGGTGCGGCAACGGGAAAGAAACTCACATATCGCATTCTTGCCGATTGCCATGCGATCAACAACCAGATCAATGATGAATGGCTGATCCGGGATCAAGGCGCAATCGTGCGCCAATTGGGGTGGGACCCAAAAACGTATGCAGCCGATCTGATCAAAAAAGAGGGCGGACCAGAGCGCAGCACGCAGCCGTTGTCGCCCAAAATCGATGAAACCGGTCCTTACAAGGGACGTGGCAACACTGATGAATGGGGGGAAAAATACGCTGATATCCTGACGCGGATCATGAAAGCGGACATGGCGGTGGTTTCTAAGGCGTATGACCGCGCAGCTCATCTCGAATACCCCGGAGGGATTTCCGGCCACAGTCACGGAGACGCTGACCGATTTTGGATGGGGCTGCGTGCAGCTTTCCCGGATGCAAAGTTCCAAATTGACCACCAGATTGGTCGTGACGATCCGATGATGCCGCCGCGTGCGGCTCTGCGGTGGTCGCTGACCGGTAAACACTCGGGCTGGGGGGCTTTCGGCGCTCCCACGGGGGCCGCGATTTACCTGCTGGGTATTTCGCACGCTGAATTCGGCCCGTGGGGTCTACGTCGAGAGTACGTGATCTATGATGAAACGATGATCTGGAAACAAATCCTCTTGCAAACGGGATAGCGCATGGAAACGTTCGGAAAACTGATGTTCACCCCGGCGGTGATTGCCGAGCAGGAATTGCACGGTTCGCGCGATACCTACGCTCGCATGACGGAGAGACCCGCGCCGAAAGGCCTCGGCGAGGATGAGGTTGCTTTTCTGGTCTCGCGCGCATCGTTTTACATGGCCACTGTTTCGGAAACCGGATGGCCGTATGTTCAACATCGCGGTGGTCCGCGTGGTTTCCTGAAGGTGCTTGATCCGCAGACAATCGGTTTTGCCGACTATCGTGGCAACCGACAGTATGTGTCCAAGGGGCATCTGAGCGGTGATGACCGCGTCTCGCTCTTCTTTATGGATTACCCTCGCAAAGCGCGGCTCAAGATCATGGGGCATGCCACCATGCAACCGGCGGAAGATGCCCCAGCCTTGGCTACAAAACTCGCCACCCAAGACGAAGGGCGCGTTGAGCGCCTTGTGACAATCAGGATCGCAGCTTTCGACTGGAACTGTCCCCAATTCATTACGCCACGATTTGACACCACCGAGATGACGGCCCTTGTCGGCCCCGAAATCGAGCGGTTGGAAGCCCGAGTTGCCGAACTTGAGGCTGAGCTTTCGAGCGCCAAAAAGAAAGAGACAGACAGATGACACCAGCTAAAATGGAAGCCCGCATTGTCCGCTACGGCGATTTGAAACCCTGCAAGACCGCCTTTATTGACGCACACACACCAGGGTCGGATCAAAAAGAGAATTTCACGATCATTGGAGGGGGAGTGTCTGAATCGCCGGACCAGCACGTCCACATTTCCATACCTCACGGTTTCAATATTGGTGCGGCCGGTCAGCCACCTAAGTGCCGCAACAGTCTGCACAGCCACCGCACCGCGGAAGTGTTCTTCGTGCTTTCGGGGCGTTGGCGGTTTTTCTGGGGGCGTTGGGGTACGGCAGGTGAAGTGACGTTGGAAGAAGGTGACATCTTTAACATTCCGACTGGTATTTTTCGCGGATTTGAGAATATCGGGAATGACTACGGAATGATCATGGCGATTTTGGGAGGCGATGATGCAGGAGGCGGCGTGATTTGGGCGCCGCAGGTCATCAAAGACGCCGCGGATCACGGACTGGTCCTGTCGGAGCAAGGCAAGCTGTACGACACCAAACAGGGAGAAGCTCTGCCCGCCGGAGTCCGACCCATGCCGCTGCTGACAGACGACGAATTGAAAGCCTTCCCTGAACCGACCACGACTGAAGTCGTGCCCAACTATGTCGCGCGCTATTGGGACATGGTGGCACTTGCTGACCGCGTGCCAGCAAAAGTTATTGGTGAGCACGGCATGCTGCGGGACAAGCCGGGTTTTGAAGTGGAGTTGATCACCCGCAGTTCTGCATCCAAAGAGGACCGTCGGCATGACACACCTTCGGTGCTCATGCCGATGCGCGGGCATTGGCGCGTCACATGGGATGGCGGGGCCGCGACCCTCGCGCCAGGTGACACAATGTCGATACCCGAACGAACAGCCTATTCGACGGCTCCTTCGATGACGGGAGATGCAAGTTTGTATCGCATTTTTGGTACCAGTGACCCGGCCGGAGCGACATGGCAACATTAAGCTCGGATCAGACAAGGAACATCTATGAGACGCAGGCCGCTCTTTTTGATGCGCAACGGTCGCGCGCGTTGTTTGAAGCGCGTTGGCTGGCATGTTTCTCGGCTTGCCTGCCCATTGGTGGCCGGGTCTTGGACTTGGGTTGCGGTGCGGGCGAACCGATTGCGCGTTGGTTTATCGCGGAAGGCTTTCAGGTCACGGGAGTGGATTTTGCGGTCAACATGCTGCAGCTGGCGCGTGCGCGCTGGCCGGATGGAGATTGGCGCCAGGCAGACATGCGTGATTTTGAGTTGTCCGAAAGCTTTGACGGGATTGTCGCATGGGACAGCCTGTTCCATCTCACACCGTCGAAACAACGGACGTGCATCGCGCGGATGGCCCGGCACCTGTCTCCCGGCGGGTCTATTTTGGCCACTGTCGGAGCAGAAGCAGGTGAAGCAGAGGGCGAAGTTGCCGGCAACGCAGTTTACCATGCGTCACTCTCGCCCGCGCAATATGCAATGTGTTTGGAAGAAAATGAGCTTCGCCTGACGGGCTATCTGGCAGAAGATCCCGAAACACAAAAGCACAGCGTCTTAATGGCCCGTAAAATCTAAGGAGGTCCGGATGTCGATCAAGACAACCCACGTAGGCTCGCTTCCCCGCTCGCAAGACGTCGTGGATTTCATCTTTGCGCGCGAACGCGAAAAGCCATTCGACATTGCAGAGTTTGACGCAACTATGAAACAGGCGGTTTCCGAAACGGTGGCAAAGCAGGTGCGCGCTGGTGTCGACATCGTTAGCGATGGAGAAACGTCGAAGATTTCCTATGCCACTTACGTAAAGGATCGCTACACGGGCTTTTCCGGTGACAGCCCGCGAAACGCCCCGGCGGACCTAAAGCTGTTCCCGAGCTTTTTGCAGCGACTGGCGGACGACGGTGGCACACCGAAGTACGCGCGCCCGATGTGCACCGGGAACGTCACCTCCAAAGGCCAGGAAGAATTGCAAAAGGACATCCGCAACCTCAAGGCCGCTATGGAGACACATGGGGTAAGTCACGGCTTTATGAACGCGGCTTCGCCGGGTGTAATTTCTCTCTTTTTGCAGAACGATTACTATGCCACACGCGACGAGTACCTGGCGGCACTGGCCGATGTGATGCGCGATGAATACGAGACAATCGTTGCAGCTGGCCTCGATGTGCAGTTGGATTGCCCCGACCTGGCCTTGTCCCGGCACATGCTGTTCAGTGACCTGTCGGACGAGGAATTCGTCAAAGTAGCAGACAGCCACGTAGAAGCTCTGAACCATGCGTTGGCCAACGTGCCGGCCGAGAAGGTCCGCATTCACATCTGCTGGGGCAATTATGAAGGTCCGCACGTTTGTGATATCGGGATGGAGAAGGTCTTTGATACTCTCATGTCAGCCAAGGCGCGGTATGTCCTTTTCGAGACTTCAAACCCGCGTCATGCGCATGAGTGGACGGTGTTTCGGGATCGCAAAGCGGATATTCCGGACGATAAGGTACTGATCCCGGGCGTCGTGGATACCACGACGAACTTCGTAGAGCATCCCGAAGTCGTGGCTCAGCGCATTGAACGTTTCACCGGAATTGTGGGTGCCGAGCGCGTGATTGCGGGATCAGATTGCGGTTTCGGAACCTTTGCAGGTTTTGGCTCGGTTGACCCCGATATCGCTTATGCAAAGCTTGGTGCCTTATCTGATGGTGCTGCATTGGCGGCGGCGCGGTAATGGACGCGGCTCTTCACAGGCTTTTGGTCGACGTGGACACCCCGACCGTTTGCAATGCGATCGAAGTGGCGCAAGGCAAACGCGGCTTTGATGCCTTTACACGAGGTACGATGCTGTCGTCGCACCCGGACGCGCCAGCCATAGTTGGTTATGCGCGCACCGCGCGAATCCGCGCTGCGGAACCGCCTGCCGAAGACCCGCAGGTGATTAAGGCCCGCCGCATGGCCTATTACAAGCATATGGCAACGGGGCCTCGTCCAGCGATTGCCGTTGTGCAAGATCTTGATGTTCCCAATGCAATTGGCGCCTATTGGGGCGAAATCAACACCAACATCCACAAGTCTTTTGGACTGGCTGGAACGCTCACCGACGGGGTAATGCGCGACCTCGGCGACATGCCGGATGGCTACCCCGTAGTTGCCGGCTCCGTTGGTCCGAGCCATGGTTTCGTTCATGTTGTCGATGTCGCAGGTCCTGTTCAGATCTTCGGCATGCGCGTCGCCGATGGTGACCTTGTTCATGCGGACCGTCACGGCGCTCTTGTGATACCACCTGACATCGTACCGGACCTTGCAGAGGCGATAGCGACACTTTTGCGATCCGAGCGCATCATCTTCGAGGCGGTGAAAGGCAAATCCCTTACGTTTGAGGAATTTGAAAGTGTCTGGGCGTCCTTTGAGGCTGCGCGTACCTGAGCGCCGCGCTTTTCACTCCAGGACGCTCGATCGTTGATCCGGATCGTCCGGGAAAACCCGTCCACTTTCGATGCATTGGTAGATGTGGTTGAACACCGCGCCAGGCTGGCCTGATCTTTTTCCAAAACGGAAATAATTATGTCCCGTTGGCGTGTCGTATTGCGTATTGATATCATCGCAGTCTACTTGAAACACGTTGCGAGGCGTGCGCCGGATGTTCTCCGGACCGGTATGCCCGAGGCGGCGAGAGGCTATTTTGTTTTTGAGATTGGCCGCCTTGCTGGCGCGTAGGGCCAAGTCGTCAGAGGCGTAGTAGACCACCACATTGCGAGACGCATGAGAAATCAACTCGCCCGAATGTCCTTCGTGCAGCGTTTCATTCACCACGTCGGCCGCCACCATAAAAGTGTTCCGAAAGATCAGTGGAACGCCTGCAGCAAGATCGTATTTGTTCCAACTGGCCAAGGTCTGGCGCAAAACGCGGTTGCCCATGGAATGGGCAAGCAGATTGATCCGTTTCAAGCATGGTGCGACCTCGGGTTCATTCGCTTCTGAATTCCGCCACGCCAGAAATTTTTCCAGCACTCGTGCGAAAGAATAGCCACTTTGGTCGGCCGATTTTTGATCGTCCCAATAGTCAGAAACGATGCCCAAGTCATTGTCGCAGGGCCAGATCAGGGGGACGACCAATACTTCGTTCTTCTTTTTCTTGTCGCAGAGTTTTTGCAACTCTGCCGTCATCTCAAAAATGAAATCGGGAAGGTTATTGAACCCGTGCACAAAAAGCAGAATCTGGCGACACTGGGAATCCTTTAATCGCTGCAGAAAGTCGAGACTCCCGATTTCAACGTGGTCGCCATCTTGTCCCGCTTCGCAGAAAAAAACTGAATTGCTGGGCGCATTGTTTTTCAGGTCAAAATTGAATTTTCGTCCTTTGCGTGTTCGAAGGCTCTGTTTGGGAAATCGGTTGGTAACGAACAACATAAAACTTCTCCGGCAAAAACTGCACGCAGGCAATCTGCGCGCGATGTGATGTCGAGCCTAGCAATGCCGACAGGACAAGTCACTTTTTCCGTGTGTTTGGTTCAGTCGAACACGTATGAGTTAGGCTGAATGTGCACCGCTCGGAACAGCGCTATTCAAGCGCAAGACTGTGATACTGAAAACAAAACCATCGGGCGCGGTCTGGCTCCGTTCGTCGACCAGCGGCAAGGCGTGGTTTGGCGACCGCTCAGGCTTACGCCTTTCAAACGTACAGCTCGTCCGACATATTGCAGAATTCAATCGATTAACGTGTCCGATCTCTGGCCGGCGCGTTCGAGGTGAATTGGAAGAACCCGTCCGTAGAGCTGCTTTGCCCGCTCTGGCGTTGCGACCATGTCGGGTCTGTCCACGTAGGACAGGATTGCGACATAGCGGGGTCTTTTGCCAGCCAGTGGGGTGACGCGATGCAGGCTGTAGCGTCCGCGAAAAAGCTGCAGGTCGCCGGGTTGCAAATTCAAACGGGGTACCCTGTCGGTCGTTCCATCCAACACGCGTGAGACCGCGTCAAAGTTTTCATGTCCTTCTGCATCGCGGATGGCGGGTGCGTATTCGAATGCACCCCCGCTTTCCGCGTTCTGGATCGCGAGCGTGACAGTGAAGTTATTAGTGTCAAAATGCCAGGGGAAGCCGGGTCCCTCTTCGGCCACGTTGACGATGGCATCGGCAAGCGGATCAGCATATCGAAAAAATGCACGCTCTTCGAGGCAGTGCTGAACAAAGGCGTCAAAACCCGGTGCGTTAAATACCGTTCTCAAAGCGCCGGACGCGCCGAAGTTGTCGGCAGGCACAAAGGCGTTCGACCGATCAAAAAACCTGCGCTTAGGATGGGTCTTGGGCAGGCTGATATCATCTTCGGTGAAATATACATTCGTGCGGTTGAAAGTCTGACGGGCGTGGCTGGCATTGGCATCCGCTTCGCGCTTCATTTCAACTACCCCCGCTTCGGAAAGAAATCCCCGCAATACAGCGCAGCCATCTTGACGCAGACCACGACGGGCTTTTGCGATTTTTTCCTGCAGAACGGTGCTAGAGGTGTCGACGGGATAGTGCTTGAGATCAATCAAATCGCTATAGTGCATTGTGGTGCCCTTTGGTACATTCGGTATCCTTTGCGCCATGCGATGCTTGAGCATTCCTGCGGTATTGCGACGCCACGCGCTTCGTTTCGTGCGTGCGCGTCGCGATCACGCGGCGTTTGGCGGGATCAGAACAAAATTGCCAAAATGAGTTTTCTCCATGAACTCTTGCTGCGCTTGAGCGATGTCTTTTAACGGAAAGGTCTTTGCCAGAAGGGGGCGAATTTCGCCGCGTTCAATATAGGAAATCAGGTCGCCAAAAACGGGTTCATCCCATGCTGTACATCCGATAAGCTTAATGTCTTTGAGATACATGTCGCGCATATCCAAATCCACAATCGGCCCGGCGATAGCGCCCGAAGACACGAAACGCCCGCCGCGTTTCAGAACTTTGAGCATTTGCGGGAAGCCGGGGCCCGCCACGTTATCGACCACCACATCAACGCTGCTCTCACCGAGGACCTCAAGCAGATCCGAGTTGCGGTCAAGGACGACATTTGCACCCAATGCCCGCAGGTGTTCCGCCTTGACGGCGCTGGTCAGTGCGGCGACATTTGCGCCACGTCGTTTAGCAAGTTGGACCGCGGCGGAGCCAACACCGCCCGAGGCGCCTGCGACCAACACCAGGTCTCCGCGCGACACCTGCGCACGATGCAACATGTTTTCTGCGGTTCCGTAAGCACAAGGTATGGTTGCCAACTCTGCGTCTGACCAATCGCATTCAACCGGAAATACCTCGGTTTCCGGAACTTTGACGAATTGAGCAAAGGCGCCATCGAAGTCAGATGCCATCCAGATATTGTCCATCACGTCATATCCGTTCGGGCGCATGCAGGCACGAACCAATACGCGTTTGTTCAAAAGACTTTGATCCGCGCTCTTTCCAACCTTTGCCACCCGTCCGCAGCAGTCCGTGCCTTGGATTAAGGGAAACGGCGTGGCGGCATTCCAACCTCCGTCGACCTTTTGCTCGGCCTGGTCTGATTGCGTATCCGACGTAGATTGGGTGTCGGTTGTAACCGAAGAGGAATACCATCCAAGCCGCGTGTTGATTTCAGTGTTGTTTATGCCCGCGGCGAGCACACGCAGAAGCACCTCACCCTGGCTCGGAACTGGAATAGGAACAGAACGGTATTCCAGCTTGTCGAAGCCACCGTTGCCAGTTGTCACAACAGCCATCATTTCGGTTTCGGGCGCGCGTTGTCCCGATTGCTCCATCTGCATGTTCTTACCTTTGCAGTTGCATTCGCAGAAAGCTATCTCGTCCACGGCACCTTGGATAGCGCGAATATCTACTTGCAAGTACGGGCCAAGGCTTGATCTGACCGCGTTTACCCGTCAGTTTTGGTTCAGGGTCTGCCAGCTTACAAGCCAGGTGCGCGACGGAAAGCGTCCATGCCCCGTCGCACCGAGGTTACCAGTTCGGGCGCACGAAAAAAGCAAGGGATCAGAAAGGAAACCAATGTTTATCGCGATGAACCGCTTTACCGTGACCCAGGAAAACGCTGAGGCGTTTGAAGCACTGTGGCTTGGGCGGGACAGTCATTTGAAAGAGATGGAAGGTTTCGTTGAATTTCACATGCTGAAAGGTCCAGAGGCCGAAGACGGAACGAGGCTCTATGCCTCTCACACGGTTTGGTCTTCTGAAGAAACGTTTCGCGCTTGGACCCGGTCCGATGCATTTCGTGCAGCGCACAAGGGCGCAGGCACAACGGCAAAACTGCACGTCGGCGCGCCAAAATTCGAAGGATTTTCGGTCATTCAGCAAATTGCAGCCGAATAGGCGCGATCTGCGCTTATTCTTGAATCTGCAAGTCGCGAGACGGCACAGTCGTCGCAGATATGGTGCTGTATTGGGCCTTGTGTCGACATGGCCGCCAGATGCGATCCTTCGGCAACCCGTTTGGCGCTCATGCCAACTAAAAGATCTCTTCACAAACTGAAAAGAGCCCTTACGGCCTTTTGTGCGCCTCGACAGACGCCCGGTTCACTTTTTGGTGGTCTTCAGGACGATTTGGATTTTCGCGATTTTGACGTTGGCGAGACACTTACAATCCAACGTTATCCGCCGGATGACCAGTTCGTTCTGTCGCTCTCCTTGCTGCGCGCCAGCGTATCGAATCCTGATGTTGACGATTTCCAGTAAAATACGTCGAGGAAAACAAATGAGGTGCAAGAAAAGGTGAAACTGGCCGTGCTACCGACCGCTCGCGCCGGACCTCCACTCATGTTACATGCGAGGCAACTGGGGCTCTAGTGAGCGTGGACACAGCGGGCCGTCTTGTCGGGAAGCCACGGCATTTTGCCCTTTAAACCGCCAGAACCCAGATTAAACGAAACGAGTGAAACGCAGTCTCACATCATTTCAGTTTCGTTTCCGAAACGCTTTAGGGTTTCGCGCCTTTCCAACAATCGATTTAGTATGTATTGCGGATTTAGTCGTCAGTCACTTCAGATCTGTTGACGGGGTCGTTGCCTAACACTGTGACGTTCCTGCTGCCAGAATAGAAATTCTAGAAGCTAAAGCACGTGCTGTTGGCACCGTTCCGTAGTTAAAGGCGTGCGAAGTGGGATACGTCTGAACGAAATCTGCGCATTACATGTTTCGGACGTCAGCTTTGAAATTGTCTTTTGCAAATTGGTTATTTGGCCCTTCCAACCACGCCCGCCAAGGGCCCGTGTGGCGCCGGATTGGATGCGGATTCTGAGGTGTTCGGTCAATGCTGTGAGCCAACCAAAGGCTGGAGGCTTCTGCCGTCGCAAAAAATTTACGCAATTTCGCGGTCAGTAAACTGGCACGCTGTCCATCAAGAGCATGCGCGCTTTGTCGCGTTCCGCTCACAATATTGTTTTTCCGCTTCTCAGTGCGCCCGTGGCATGTTCACTTAACGTCACAGGTAGCAGTCTGAAGGTCATATGCACATGAAATCAAAGAGCGAAACGCAAATGTCGCGCCGCAAGGCGCTTAAACTCACTGGCGCAGCGGCCGGTTCAGCGGCGTTTCTGCCGCTCGGTTCAGAGCGCGCCCAAGCCGCGACAGCTGTGAACTTCCAATTGTCCTGGTTGCATTCTGTCCAGTTCGGCGGGAGCTACATTGCCGATGCCAAAGGGTATTGGACCGAGCTTGGTCTGGATGTTTCCCTGTCCCCGGGCGGGCCCAACGCCCCGGTCGAGCCGCCCGTAGTGGCGGGAACGGCGTTGCTGGGAATATCCGCAGCGGACTACACGGCCGCCGCTGTTGAGAACGGCGCGCCGTTCAAGATACTGGCGGTAGCAATGCAGAAAAATCCTTTCGCGATTTCATCGCTACCCGGCAAGCCGGTGCGCACGCCGGCCGATCTCCAAGGAAAATCGATCGGCATGGCCACAGCCAACACGCCTGTGTTGAAGGCGCTCTGCGATCTCAACGATGTGGACATCGACCAAATCGAAGTGGTGCCCACGCAATATGACGGGGCACCTTTGCTTGCTGGTCAGGTTGACTGCCTGCTTTCATGGTCGACTGACCTGCCAGTGGCCATGACGATGAAGGGAGCCGAACCCATTGTTATGTTGCTTGCCGACCATGGCTATTCCGTCCATTCCCAAACATACATTGCGACGGAGGAGACAATCGCGACGCGACGCAAAGATCTTGTGTCTCTGCTGAAAGGTGAGGTTATGGGTTGGAACGACTATCTTTCTGATACCGATGCCGCAGCACAGCTGGCTGTCGATCGCTACCCGGATGCCGGCCTGGATCTGGTCACGCAAAAGCTGCAGGCAGAACGGCAGGTGCCTCTGATGTTCTCTGATTTGACCGAGGCGCAAGGGTTTGGCTGGTTTACAGAAGAGACAATAGCAGCCAACATCGAAACGCTGGGGCTTTTGGGCCGGAAGGTCACGGCGGACCTGTGGGACCGGTCCATCCTGGAAGAGGTGCATGGTAGCACTTGAAGGGTACGGGTCGGCGCCAGCATGCCCTCTTGATATACGCCTCGAGCACGTTTCTAAATCGTTCAGGGGCAAAGACGAAGTGCTGTCGGTTGTCGATGACCTGAGCCTGTTTGTGCCCGGCGGCAGTACGACTGCACTCGTTGGTCCGTCGGGCTGCGGAAAGTCAACTATCCTGCGCATGATCGCCGGTCTTGAGGCCGCCGACGCAGGAGATGCGAAAATCGACGGTCGTCCGCCGAAAACTCTACGAACGAAAGGTGCCATCGCCGTCGCGTTTCAGGAAGACGCGCTTTTGCCGTGGCGTACGCTCGCCGGAAACGTCGCGCTCGCCCGGCGCCTTGCACATCTGCCCTCAGCACCGGATCGTGTGTCTGATCTGATCGAAAGCGTGGGCCTGGCAGGTTTTGAAAGCAAGCGCCCCGCTGAACTTTCAGGTGGCATGCGACAGCGCGCGGCTATTGCGCGTGCAATGGCGACATCGCCGCGTGTTCTGTTGCTCGACGAGCCGTTCGGCGCGGTCGACGCTCTGACCCGGAGGCGGCTCAACATCGAATTGCCGCCTGTCTGGGGCGCTGGTGACACGACCGTTTTGTTGGTCACACACTCCGTCAGCGAGGCCGTTCTGCTGGCTGACAGGATTGCCGTTCTGTCAGCCCGACCGGCGCGAATATTGGCTGAAATTGCTGTTCCGTTTCCGCGTCCGCGTACTGGTGCAATGATCGAAACTAATGCGTTTGTCGACAAAATGCATGAAGTCGAACGCGCCTTGTTCCGGCCGCTACCACGGCCATGAGCATATCTCGCGTCTCACTTTTTCTGGCAGGTCAGATACTATCCGTCGCCGTAATCTTGGTAGTTTGGGAGTTGCTTGCCAGAAGCCTTGCGGGCACATACACGGTTGCAGGGCCGGTTGCGGTTGGAAGCCACATTGTCGCCAATGTTTCCGTTCTGTTGCGTGCGCTTGTAGCCACTCTGAAGAGCGCGTCTTTGGGATACTTGTGTGGAAATCTGGCAGCGATTGTGCTTGCTGGAACTGCGCTCTTGTTGCCGCTGGCGGAACGTCCGATCCGTTTGTTGTCTCTCGTTGTTTTTTGCCTGCCATTGATTGCCACTGGGCCGATCTTACGAGTGCTATACGGTCCGGGAATTGGTCCGCAGGTCACCTTGTCGGCGCTAAGTGTTTTTTACACAACGCTTATTCCACTTTTGGCCGGACTGCGTGCGGCTCCAAGCGTCTGGTTGGAATTGGTGGAAAGCTATGGTCGTGGTTCTTGGACAAAGCTTGTTCACGTGCGCGCGATGGCATCATTGCCCTATCTGATCGCCGGCTTGCAGATTGCCGCACCCGCGGCCTTTCTTGGTGCTTTGATCGGTGAGTTCACGGGGGCCGAACGTGGTCTGGGCGTCTTGACGCTGCGTGCTATGCGACAACTCGATACCGATGCGACTTGGGCCATTGCCGCCATTGCCGCTTCCATATCGATAGTTGCATATGCGCTTGCAGGTCTTTTAGGGCGGGTTATCTGGCCAGGCGCTGCGCCTGTATTGCTTGTGCCGCCTGGTAAGTCGAACCGCCGCCCGTGGGACCGGGTGATTCCGGTTTTGCTGATACCGGTGGTTTTTGTGCTTTGGTATGTAATAATGGAAAGTTTGGGGCTGAACCGCTTTTTTGCAAAACGACCCGACGATATCTGGAACTTCCTCGTCCAAGACGAATCCGCAAGAAAACACAGAGAAACGCTGGGCGCTGCCCTGCTTGAGACACTTTCGACAGTTTTGCCTGGCTATTTTGCCGGTTTGATTTTAGGCGCGGGTCTGGCAGCCCTCTGCATATTGCTGCCTTGGGTCGCCCGCGTGGTATCGCCCGTTTCAGTGACGATGCGCGCTGTTCCTATTGTCACCACTGCGCCGCTAATCGTTCTTTGGCTTGGGCGCGAGGCCGCCGGTGTGATCACAATCGTTGCGGTCATGATCTTTTTCCCGACACTGATTGCCTGTTTGCAAGGGATGCGATTGGCCCCGAAAGCGGTCCTCGATGTCTTCGAAAGCTATGGATCCAATAAGTTGCAAACCCTGATCTATGCGCGCGTGCCAGCATCACTGCCCGCATTTTTCGCATCTGCCCGTATTGCTGTTCCTGCGGCTGTCCTTGCTGCAACCGTCGCGGAGTGGCTTGCAACGGGAAAAGGGATCGGCAATTTGATGGCATTATCTGCCTCCACGTCCGACTACAATATGCTTTGGAGCGCGATTTTTGCATTAACTGTCGTGGCAGTCTTGGCCCACGGTCTGGTCGGCTGGGCGGAAGAGGCAGTCTTTGCAAGATACGCGCCGGAACAGCTTCAGGACTGAGGGCAAAGCGCTTCCAATACCTCACCAATCGCCTTGGCTGTGTCGTCCCACGTCGGCAAACCGCGCCCATGCTCCGCTGAGGCGCGAGCAAGACGCAGTCTTAAGGGATTGTCTGTCAGAAGACGATGCAACGCGCCACTGAAAGCTGCCGCGTCTCCAACACGTACAAGCAGACCCGCATCCGTCGGCACGGTATCGCGCACCGCGCCGCCGTCACAAGACACTATAGGCAGGCCGTGCACCATCGCCTCGGCGAAAACCATACCATAGCCTTCGTATTGTGTGGCAAGGGCGAACAGGGTTGCGGTCGCATATCGCGCCGAAAGCATCTCCGGTGGCAGCAGCGCGGTCAATTCCACTCTTTGGTTTAATTGCAGATCCGCGATCTGCTGTTCCAAACGACGCGCGTATTCGGGATCGCTCGCTGCTCCCACGATCTGCGCCGACCAGTCGAGTTCTTTGATCTGGGCGAGGGCGTCCAGCAAGACGTTATGGCCCTTGCGCGGGACAAGCTGGCCAACTGCAAGAATGTGTGGCTGCTGCGTTGCCTCCTGGCTTTGCAGATCAGGGCGCAAAACACCCGGCGCGGCAATGGTGATCCGCTTTGCGGGGACGTTAAAATGGGTGATGAGCGTTTTTGCGGTATGACGACTGGGCACAACAACGTGCGCAGCGCGAGCGAGGTTTGCGCGTTCCACCTGTTTCAATTGCGTAGCACGCTCGGAGGACAGGCCGGCCTCAAAAGCAAGCGGGTGGTGCGTGATTGCGATGAAAGGCGCGCGCAATCTTGCCAATTGGGCAGGCGGCATGGCGCCTGTTAAAAACCCGTCGAGTATCACAGGTTCATCTGGCGCCAGAGATGCCAGGGCTTCGGCGGTTTTCGAAGTATCCTGCTCCGTCGGGTGTGGAAAGCTGTCGGGCAAGCTCAGGTGTGTCACGTTCCACCCCTTGCGGCGTAAAGCAAGCAAGACCTGCTTTTCATAGATGTAGCCGCCAGTGAGCGTGTCGATGTTGCCCGGAACGGCAAATGTGGTTTTAGAGGTCATGCCTCGGCAAGACCGTGCCGATTGGTCGTTTCATAGGCAAAATCCAGCGTCGCATACGGAAACGTCATTTGACCTCATCGGCTTAAGCACCAACTGCTTGCGAAGTGCACGCAAGGAGTAAGGTGGCGCAGGTGACAATTCAAGGCCGACCGGATCGGACGATCGCAACGACAGTTCATCCAGTGGAATCGACGGATGTATCAATTGATCCCGGCAACGCGCTTCGATCTAATACCCCGTTCAATACTATACGTCGCCGTCGGAGGGCAATGCTTGGGCTGAACGTTCTGACGATTGGACTTCTGTTTTGGGCTATGGCAGCACTCTTGTCGTACGGAGGGTTCCTTGTCGTTGAATGGGTCATGCTGCTGGCTTACGGCGTGACGTTGCCGTGGCTCTCCATTGGTCTTTGGAATAGCATTATTGGCTTTGTGCTTGATCGCAAACATGGATCCGAAGCCGCGGCCTATGTTGCCCCTGCGCTGCGCCGCGTCTCGGGACGCGAGCCGATTACAAGCAAGGTTGCAATCGTGATGCCGTTGCGCAACGAAGACCCCGCTGCCTCTTTGCGCCGGTTTGAGTGGGTACAGCGGCAGCTTGCAAACACACCCTGGGCTTCGCATTTCGATTTTCATGTTCTCAGCGACAGCGATCAAGTCGACATAGGATTGCGCGAAGAGGAAGCTGTGGCCGCATGGCGTCGCATGGCGCCTGGAGTCACAATCGAATATCGGCGCAGGAGAGACAACGCGGGATATAAGGCTGGCAACATCGCCGAGTTTTTGCATCGTGCCGGAGACGCATACGACTTCTTCATCCCGCTTGACGCCGACAGCGTCATGAGCGCAACTTCAGTCCTGCGTCTCATTCGTGTCATGCAGGCATCACCCGAGATTGGAATACTGCAATCTTTGGTGACCGGTCTGCCGTCTCAGACGTTTTTCACCCGGGCTTTTCAATTTGGGATGCGGCACGGTATGCGATCCTACACACTGGGCGCGGCTTGGTGGCAGGCAGATTGCGGTCCAAATTGGGGTCACAATGCGGTAATTCGCACAGCACCGTTTCGCGCCTACTGCATGATGCCAGTTCTGTCTGGCTCCGGGCCGCTCTCGGGCCACATTCTCAGCCACGATCAGCTTGAGGCAGCCCTGATCCGCAGGGCAGGGTACGAGGTGCGTGTTGTTGCGGAGGAAAGCGAAAGCCACGAAGAGAACCCGCCTAGCCTTGCGGATTTTATTCGGCGAGAGCTTCGGTGGTGCAATGGAAACATGCAATACCTGCGGCTTCTGAGTCTGAAGGGTTTGGCACCGGTCAGCCGCATTCAGCTCTTTCTTGCAATCCAGATGTATTTGGCAGCGCCGGCTTGGATGCTATTTATACTGCTCAGTGCCAGCCTGGCGGCATGGCCGGCGCAATTCGAAGGTATGCCCGTTGTGGGCGGGATAGGGCTGTTCGCCGTGTTGATGACGTTGAACTTGATGCCAAAATTGATGGGGTTGGGTCAAATACTTGCGGATGATACGCGTGCTGACACATATGGCGGACGTCGACGTGTCGTTATTGGCGGAGTTTCGGAAATTTTCTTCTCAATGCTGACTGCGCCAGTTGTTGCTTTTGGCCTTTCCGTTTTTCTCGTTGGTTTACTATTTGGAAAACGGGTTGGTTGGGATGCACAGCAAAGAAGCCGCGCTTTTTTGCATTGGGCGGAGGCGGGGCGCGTTTTGTGGCCGCAAACACTTGTCGGCGTGGCGCTGACGGCTTGGCTGGCTCTGCTTGTCCCTTGGGCGTTGCTGTTCGGCGCGCCCATGCTGTTTTCACTGAGTTTCGCCATTCCCATTGCCGTCCTGTCGACCGCACCGACAATCAGCCGGTGGTCTACAGCGCGAGGACTATTCGACATACCAGAGGACCGAACGCAGTTTGGCGTTGCATTTCCGCAGGCGTTGCAACTGGACGTAGCATGACAAGGAATTTCCTGATATGACGCATTTCGAATTTTGGCTGGTGCACCGCTTTCGTATTTCTGCAGCCGCTTGCGCGATGGTGCTCGTGGGATCAACAGCGCACGCTGACATGGCGACGTATGACATTGATCCGGATCACCAAGCGGTTGCCTTCACCATTATGCACGCCGGCTATGCCAAGACGCTAGGCCGGTTCGCGCAGGTGGAAGGGAGCTTTGCTTACAACAACGAAACGCTGGAGCTTTCGGATGTCTCCGTAACAATCCAAACCGCCAGTGTGGAGACATGGCATGAGGCGCGCGACAAACACGTGCGCTCTGATGACTTTCTGGCGGCCGAAACACACCCACAGATCACATTCGTCGCAACCGGCAGTGAACCGGCGTCTCAAACGACCGGCACAGTTACCGGCAATCTGACGATCCGGGGCGTTACGCAACCCGTCACTCTGGATGTCACACTCAACCAAATGGCGGACTATCCTTGCTGCCACGGAAAAGAAACGCTCGGTATCTCGGCCACGGCGCAGATTTTGCGCAGTGACTTCGGCAGCACGTATGCCCTGCCAGTTTTCGTCGGCGATGAAGTGGACATCATGCTGGAATTTGAGGCGATCCGGCGCGATTAGCCCGCTTCGGTTTCTCTTGCACCCCAAGCGCTGATGCTGGCCATAGCAGACTGCGGCGTATCAGGGCACCGTTATCATGAACTGTTGACCAAAGCGATTGGGGCGGTTTTTCATCCCGTGCGCGCGCATTGCGTCAAGCACGGCCTCTTTGACATGCATGCGATCGTTGCGCTTCCAGAAAAAATCGTCACCGGCAATCGTGCCGCCTGACCGGACCTTACGAAAAGCGATTTCTACGTCCTTTTTAACAAAATCGTACTGATGGTTGCCGTCAATATAGACCCAGTCGAAGTAGTTATCCGGAAAATCTGACAATACGTCCGCTGAGAACCCTTTGACAATTTTCACGTTTTCCATCTGTCCGTAGAGTTTGGTAACGTTCAGGAACATGTCTTCCATAAAATTGGCGTCGGCATGTTTTTTGTGCGTGCGCTCGTCTTCTGATTGGTCGGATAACAGGTCCCATGGATCGATCAGCGTCAACTCCTTGGGTCGCGTGACTTTCAAAATGAACTCTGAAAATCCACCGTTCCAGACGCCGATTTCGGCGCCCCGGCCATTTTTTGGCAAGCGTTCCAGCATTTTCAACCGGTTGTTGTGCCGTCCCGGTGCTTTCGCAACCAACTCCGCCGCTGCCGTGTTCGCCAGATGCTGCGACGTGTACACCATGTCAAATTTTGTAGCCGGTGTTTTGTCCACCTGAGCAGGCTCTGAAATACGTGATGCTGACGGTCGAGAATGCTCAAAAATCTGCTCTTTGATATTCTGGTATTCGCGCAATTTCAAAAGTCCGGCTATGCGGTCTTTGTGAAAGGCAACCGCGCCAAGGTGCAGATGGCGCACAACGGGATCTGAGAGTAATTGTTCAAGTTCTTCTTTCAAAGACGGCAGATTTCGAAGGATTGAGGTTTCCTTGCTGCCGCCACGGCACCAGCGCGCCCAGTACTCGACCTCAAGCCGGTTGGCCATATAGTTTGCATCGCCGCGATCCCGCTTCATCAGGAAGGGCTCAATAGCACGCACAGCATAATGGTTCATTTGTGCGATGTCGTACCCATAGTCTGCTTTTGGACGACGCGGGTCTTCGTCCGGATTTCCTTCGCACCAAGACGCGCCCCAAACAGCCTTTTTCTCGAACGCTTTGCTGTAAACCGGTGCGTGCGTTCCAATTCGTTCAATAGCCGGGTTCGGCTTGAACAAGCTCTTCACAAACCGTCCGACACCCTCGGGCTCCGCGTCAGCGCTCTCGGCATCTGTCAGCGCTTCTAGAGTCAAACCGGTGATGAAGCGCTCTTGCCCGTTGTGGGAAAACAGTCGCCAGCATATCGGTATTGCGTCGGTATTTGGAAAGCGTGCCAGTAGGTCCAAAATATGTCCCGTGCCGACTTTTATGTTCAAAAACTCATCCACGTCACTGGCCAATACCCAATCGGCTTGTTCGTACAACGGATGGCTTTGTGCGGCCTTGAAAGCGGATTTCTGAGGTCCACGTTTCAGGACTTTGTTGCGCACATGCGTGACAATTCCATTGTGCTGAAGCCTGTCCAGCAACAAATCGGTGCCATCACGACAGTCGTTCGTGTAAATCAGAAAATCAGTGACACCTATCGCACGGTGATAGGCAATCCATTCAAGAATATAAGGCGCTTCGTCTCTCATAGCAGAGACAATCACGCATCTCGGATCAGGCATTGTGCTCGTTTTGGCCTCTTTGGACTTTGAAAGAGCATCGGGCAACGCGCGGAAATTCTCAATACTTCATTTGGCAAAGACTGGAGTGCGTGTCATTTGCCCCAACCGAGACAGCGACTGCAAGTCCGGCCGTCGTTACTGGATCTCATCGAAAGACACGCTGCATTTCAGCCTGCAGATCGAGGCAAGGTTCCAAGCTGATATCGGACATGCCCCTGTCATACTTCCAGCTGGTAGACACCTGTCTGAAGTGCCAAAGCGTCATTTCTTGATCCACCGGATCATCGGATGATCCCAGAAAATGCGTCAGCCATTGGCGCCCTTGCTGTGGCCCGTCTGGCACCACGCACCATTTCCGGTTGGCTTTTGGGCGTCCTGATGCGCTGATGTGGGTGTGATCGCAATGCCTGGCAAATCCGGCGGAGCCCGCATTCGGCGCATAGACCCACTGCGCATTGGCACGCAAGTACCCAGTCTCTGAAGCAACCGCAGCATCAAAAACCGAACGCCCACTTTCCGAGTAAAACAATTCGTCGATGTCTGCGTTCACAACGGCACGGGCCTTTTGGAGAAACCGCAATCGCCCGAGCTCTGCAAGGGACCGTTGAAGAAAGAGCGCCGCATAACCGGATTTGTTCGCCGCGGTAGGGCCAAAAGGGTAGCGGGCGCGCAAAATGGCGGTTTGACGCAAACCGGGTACGGACGCGAGGCAGTTTTGCAGGTCTTGAATGCTGTAATCCGTCGATCCGTTGTCGCTAAGGATCACAGCATCTGCGCCATGCGATTTGACGTAATATGTTAGCCAATCTGCTATCCACTCAAGACGGTTGTTAAGCGAAATGGTGTAAAGGCAGTTTGTTCCGGCAAAGTCGCTGACGTAAGAGCGCCCGATTGGCAAAGTTCCCCCAAAAAGCGCGTGCTTGAGTGTGAGAACCTGGCCCGCTTCTGCATGTAATGCGACAATACTGCAGCGCGATCGTTTGCGAATTTCCTTTATCCCGACAGGGCATCCGTCAATTTCAAATTCGATCTGCTTTACGTATTTTTTGAAATTCAGCAGCGGGGGTCCCAATAGCAGAACCTCGCGTGCCTCGCTGTCTAGAAAACAGTCGTAAAACAGGGTGGTTTCGTCATACTGGCTTGCGAATTTCGCATCATGATGCTCCGGAATGCCGACAAGGCGGCGTCTGATGTCTGAAGCGGTGGGAAACCGGAACCCGGACAGTTCCAAGTCCAGCGCGCGCGGGGTCATCAGTTTTTCCTCAATTCTTCTGGCAGAAGATCGACGTAGGCACTGGGGATTCCGGGCGCAACGAGTCCGCGCTGGACGAGCATATCGAGGCAGTGCAAAGCAAGATCGTAGCTTTCGAACACCGCGTCTGACAGAAGCGAGAGCGCTTTGAGCTGGTGCGCGGAGACTGCGGCTGGATCGCGCAAGTCGCGCACGAAAACGCAATCTCCGTCCAAAGCCTGGCTCCCGATGCGTCGTGTGCGCAAGCGGTCCTTTTGAGAGTTGGAGACCATCTGGTTTTTGATGAAGAGGAATTTGTGCATGGCAAACCCCAGGTTTGCGAGTGTGGCCGTTTCGATGTCGAGCATCGGTTCTTGATGATAGAGAGGGTAAAGCCGCAGTTCCGTTATGACGGCGACGGCCTGAGACAGCTTGGATTTGCCTCCCTTAAATATCATGTCTTCCGCGCCCTGTACGTCGATTTTAAGAAGATCGATTTGCTCGATTTCGGCGACATCGTCGAGGCGTTTGGTCTGCACCGCCACAGTCTCAACCCTGCGAGCCGGTCGTTTGGCGCGACCGAGAAAATCCATAGCCTGCGTGTCTATTTCGTAAAATGACGTCAGGCCGCTGCCACCGTAGATGTTCAGTTCATGGGAATCGCCGTCACCTAAAGCGGCGTTGGTGTAGCTTTCCATTTCCCCCTTTTGCGACACTAAGTTGTCGAAAGCTTCTTTTTGCGGCTCGAACCCGTGGACCTTGCATAAACCGGCCTCCAACAGGGGTTTGTAAGGTGGATCATCCAGCGGATTTGCGCCAACGTCGACCACCGACGGTAACCCTTCCATTGCCACCGCATCCATAAGGAACCGCCAGCGGTGCGCAGTTCTTGCCGTCATGTGCCGCGGTCCAAAGCGCGCAATGAACAAGGGATACGTGTGGTCACGCTTGTGCCCTCCAGTCCGATGATACTCCCCGATTGTTAGGACATGGTCCGAGTGTCGTCCATCTGCTCTGACCGACAATTTTTCGTGCGCGGCAGGGAGGTCACAATCCGATTTTCACGCGGCGAAGTCATAGGTAGCTTATGCCATCGCGCGCGGTGTCTTGCCGATCTCTCGTGTCACCTCGTCGTGTGCAGTTGTGCTCTCAGCCGAGGCTAAAGCCCTGTTTACGCACATAGTCCCCGAAGTTCGCGCGTTCCTTCTGACTGTATTGACGCGCCTTGTCCTCGGACCACGTGTAAGCATGCGAAGTTCCAAACGTATCGGTGAACCTTTGGGTCCCGTAAGGTTGCGTTTGGGCGCGGTCGCGATCGTAAGTTCTGACTGTATCTTCAATGTCTGCATCGCTGTAGGTATCTGTGTGACACGTCACGCTCAAGGGCAGCCGTTTTGATATAACGGCCGGTTCTTTTGGATAACCGATTGCCAGGCCAGCGAATGGAAAAACATGTTCTGGCAACTGTAACAGGTCGGACACCGCCGCGGCTTCATTGCGCACGGCGCTGATCGGGCAGCACCCGAGCCCCATGGCCTCTGCCGCCATGACAAACGCGCCAAGTGCTATGGCTGCATCCGCTGTCGCGTTGAAAAAGGCGTCAAGATGATCGTTTGCAAACGGAATTCCATGCCATTCATGCAATTGCCGTTGACGCCTGTTGTTGCCGCAAAAGACAGCGATTAGCGGTGCACCTGCAACCCACGACTGTCCTGACACCAGATGCGAAAGTGCGCGCCGTGCCACCTGGGATTTCAGGAAAACCACGTCTCGTTGTTGCAGATCACTTTTCGTGGGTGCCGAAAAGGCCGCCGCGCACAGAAGGTGCGAAAGATCATCCGGGACCGGGCAATCTTGAAACGCGCGGCAGGAGCCGCGCGACAGCAAAGACCGCAGAATTTCCGCATCTTGATCACACGCAAATGGTTCGGATGTATTTCCAAACCGCTGCCGTATCAGATCTTGGAGAGGGCTGTTTGAGAGAATTGTCATTCGGCATTTCCATTTTATGTAAGATCTACTTACATACGACCTTAAGATTTTTCGCGTTATTTAAGTGTTGCTATATTGTATGAGCGTATCATCACATCGCCAGTCTGACCGTCTGACAAGCACAAATGACGAAAAAGTCGCTAAAAGTCACGATCCAAAGAGGCCCAGAGCCGCGGAGTGCGCAGGCCGAATTTGATGTTCCGGCTTACGGCAACCAAACCGTTCTGGACGTTGTTTCCTGGATTCAGCAAAATGTCGATCCGACATTGAGCTACAGGTTTGCGTGCCGTGTAGGCATGTGCGGAAGTTGCGCGATGATGGTCAACGGGGTTCCGCGTTGGACCTGCCGCACGCACATTTCCAAGGTTTTGGAAGACGAGGCTGTGCATATTGGGCCGCTGCGCAATCTGCCATTGATAAAAGACCTGGCCGTGAACATGGATCCGTTTTTCGACAAATGGGTCTCGGCCGAGGGCGTGCATCATAGCGCGCTCACACGGCATGATCCCATTGCGTCGATTGACGAGACAAGCGACGAACGTGTTGAGGCAAACGCCGGCATTGAGTGTATCAATTGTTCGATCTGCTACGCGGCCTGCGATACCGTCGCCAGCAACCCCGATTACCTTGGTCCCGCTGCCTTGCAACGGGCCTGGACATTGCTGAATGACGCAAAAGATGAGGCGCGTGGCGCAATTCTGGACGCTGTTTCCGGCGCAGGCGGGTGCCACAATTGCCACTCCATCGGATCGTGCACCGCGTTGTGCCCCAATGAGCTTGATCCGTTGTCTGCCATTGCCGGGCTCAAGCGCGAAACGGCCAAGTCCTTTTTTAAAAGGAGACGCTGATGCTGACTCTGCGCCTTTACATGCTTCAGCGTTTGACTGCGTTGCTGATGGCACCGTTTGTCGTCGGTCACATCGCCGTCATGATCTATGCAATCCAAGGCGGATTGAGTGCGGAAGAAATTCTGGGCAGGACACAAGGCTCGTTTGCCTGGTTTGCTTTTTACGGCATCTTTGTGGTTGCGGCGGCGGTGCACGGGGCCATCGGTTTGCGTACCGTTGCGTATGAATGGGGCGGTTTGAAAGGCGGCGCTTTGGAGTTTGTCATGTGGGCCATCGGTTTGGGCTTGTTGGGGTTGGGCGCACGTGCGGTCTGGGCCGTGACCTTCGCATGATGCGCACGAAAGCCATCCCCGTTCGCGCCAACCCGCTTTGGTTGGCATATGTCTTGCACCGTCTGTCAGGGCTTGGGCTGGCGATATTTCTGCCATTCCACTTCTGGGTCCTCAGCCTTGCGATGACCGATCCCGCACGTCTGGATTGGTTTTTGGGTATAACCGAAGTTGGTGCAGTCAAAATAGTGGAGTTCGGATTGGTGTTTTTACTGGCAGTGCATTTTTTTGGTGGGCTGCGTCTGATCGCGCTGGAGTGGCTGCCCTGGTCTGCACCGCAAAAGACACTGGCTGCGGCTGCAACTGCGGCGTCTTTTCTGATCGCTTTGCTATTCTTTCTGAGGGCCATCTGACATGCGACTGTCCGATATTGAACGTCACGACACAGATATTCTGATCCTTGGCAGCGGCGGCGCCGGGCTTTTTGCTGCATTGCACGCCCAACAAAGCGCTCCATCAGGCACGCGCATTACGATTGCCGTCAAAGGTCTGATCGGCAAATGCGGATGCACGCGGATGGTTCAGGGCGGATATAATGTTGCTCTCGGCGGCGGCGATACCGTGGAACGCCACTTCATGGACACGATCCACGGCGGAAAGTGGCTGCCCGATCAGGATATGGCCTGGCGATTGTGTGAACAGGCTGTTGTGCGCATTCGGGAACTGGAAAATGAGGTTGGTTGTTTTTTTGACCGCAATCCTGACGGCAGCCTGCACCAGAAGGCCTTTGCCGGACAGACAGCGGACCGGACCGTGCACAAAGGTGATCTGACGGGCATTGAAATCATCAATCGTCTGATGGAAAAGGTGCTCGCCAGCGGAGTTGAAAAACTGCAGGAACACCGCGCTGTGGGGCTTATCCCCACGATAGACCGTACAGCGCTTGCGGGTGTCCTGATGATCGACATGCGTCGGGGGACGTTCAGGCTCGTGCGTGCCAAGACGGTTCTGATGGCCACAGGTGGCGGGCCGACCATGTACAAGTACCACACACCTTCCGGCGACAAGACGATGGACGGGTTGGCGATGGCCCTGCGCGCCGGTCTGAGCCTGCGTGATATGGAGATGGTGCAGTTTCATCCCACTGGACTGTTGGCCGGAGACCATACGCGCATGACCGGTACGGTGCTGGAAGAAGGTTTGCGCGGTGCCGGCGGGCAACTGATTAACCACGCCGGTCAGCGGTTTATGTTCGACTACGACGAGCAGGGAGAACGCGCCACGCGTGATCTGGTCAGCCGCGGTATCTACGCAGAGATGCGCAAGAACAATAATCCAGAGCAGGAAGGCGTCTTTATTTCAATGTCGCACCTTGGCGCGGAAAACGTACGGCAGAAGTTCAAGGGCATGGTAAAGCGTTGCGCCGATTGTGGCTTCGACCTTGCGGGAGGCAAAGTCGAAGTGGTGCCCACGGCGCATTACTTCATGGGTGGCGTGATCGTGGACGTGGATACAAGGACAGCGCTCGAAGGGTTGTACGTCGCGGGCGAAGACGCAGGCGGGGCACATGGATCCAACCGCCTGGGTGGTAATGGTGTTGCGAACTCAACCGTATATGGGGGCATCGCGGGCGACACGATGGCTGCCGATATTCGTTCCATGCCTGGCTTGCGAGAACCCGATACTGATGCTCTGGCGCAGGAATTTGAACGCGCGGCCTATCCGTTACGTAAAAAGCCCGATCTGGTTATGCCCTTGCGCAAACAGCTTCAGGATTTGATGTGGGATGAGGTTGGCGTGATGCGCACTGCCGTTGGGATGACACGCGGACTGCAGGGTATTGCCAGTGTTTCAGACGCGCTGATGGATGTCGGCGTGGCGGACGACACCCTCGCGTTCAACCTGACTTGGCATGACTGGCTCAATCTTCGGTCGCTGTGCGATATTTCGGAAGTAATAGCCAAGGCCGGGCTCGCGCGCGAAAACTCTCGCGGCGCGCACTACCGCGAGGACTTTCCAGACCCCGGCGAAATGATAGACAGCGAATTCACCATCGCTAAAATGCAAGATGGTGTGGTCGCGGTGGATCGCGCGCCCGTGCAGTTCACAGTTGTGCGCCCCGGGGAAACGATATTGCCAGAAGATGAACCTGAAACACTGGTGGCAGCCCAATGATCCCGCTTGGTCTTATCGAAGAAACGGCTGAAGCCTTGATGGACAAGGCGGCTATCGAAATCCCCGAAGATTATCTGGACGGTCTCAAAAGAGCGGCGGAGACTGAAGACGGGGACCTGTCTTCTTTCGTCCTTAAGGCGATGCTGGAGAACTACGAGGCTGCGAAGGAAGATCGCCGTGCGATGTGCGGCGACACAGGTGTACCGAGGTGGTTTGTGAAGTTGGGCAATGAGGCGCAGGTCGAAGGCGGCATGATTGCCCTGGAGGCTGCGTTGCGTCGTGCCACCGCAAGTGCAACTCATAATGTGCCGCTGCGACCAAATCGCGTGCATCCCTTGTGGCGCACCGATCATGACAACAACGTTGGCATCGGTGCACCGGAGATCGAGTACGGCTTTGAGCCCGAAGGCGCATGGGTGGACTTGATCACAGTTCACAAAGGCGGTCTTTTTGGAACAGACTATCGTATGCTTTTTCCTTCTGACGGCATTCAAGGGATCAAGCGCTTTTACCTAGATACGCTGATGGCATTCGGCAAACGCGGCCTGGCCTGCCAGCCCGCGATCATCGGGATTGGGCTTGGCGGTTCCAAGGACATTTGCATGACGCTTGGAAAACGCGCATCGATCCTTCGGATCGTGGGCAGCAGGAATTCGGATCCACGCATTGCCGAACTCGAAGACGAGTTCAAGGAACTCGGCAATTCCATTGGTATGGGTGCTATGGGCTTTGTCGGGAAAAACATGGTCATCGATTGCAACATTGAGGTTGGATATTGTCACACCGGCGGGATGCCGATGTCGGTGCACGCATTCTGCCTGTCTTCGCGTCGCGCAGTGGCGCGTATTCATGCAGACGGACGCGTTGAGCAACGGACCGATCCTGATTGGTTCACGAAATACCAGCGCCGGGATACCGTGGAATGGGACCCTAAACGTGTGGCCGCGGAGTGAGCGGGCTGCGCGAAGTCAGATTGTCCACGACGCCCACGCCGGAGGCCATGGCGGACCTGCGATTGGGAGACGTCGTTTACCTTGACGGGCTGATGTATACTGCCCGCGAGGGCGTCTACATGCGTGCGCTCGAAGAGCAGGCCAATATCCCGGTGGAACTGCCGTCGCAATCCGCCGCCAATTTTCACTGCTCTCCTGCCGCACGCATAAATGCCGATGGATCATTTGACATGGGGGCGGTGACGGCGACGGCTTCTTTCCGGTTCGCCAAGTGGTTGCCGGAGTGGATGGAAAAGACCGGCGCAAAGCTGATTGTCGGAAAAGGCGGAATGAGCTCAAAGGATTACAAGTCATATTTTGTGCCCAATGGCGCGATTTACCTGTCCACTGTTGGATACGGAACCGGCGCGTTGCTTGGGCGCGGCGTGGAGAATGTTGAAGCTGTGCATTGGAACGAGGAATTGGGACTTGCGCAGGCGATGTGGGTGATCAGATGCAACCGCATGGGGCCCTTTATCGTAGCATCGGATTTGAATGGTGACTGCTTGTTCGAGCGGGAAAACGAAAAGATCGCTCAAAACGTGGCGCGCGTCTACGAGGGGACGAAACCTGCTGTTCTGAAGCGATATGGAGAAAGCGACGACAGGTCGGATGAGGTGATTTGATCTGAATGGTCGGCGGAAAAGGAGCGCCGATGTCTTTTATGCAGCAATAGCTCAGTTTGAAGGGATACCCGGTACCGGATCGGTACGCGCTTGATCAATAACAGTCGACAAGGCCCCCAATAGTTCACGGATCGAGCGGGTTTTGACCTGATCTTTTCGGTACGCGAGGCCAAGCCAGCGTGTCGGAGCATCACCTCCCAACTCAAAGCCCTTGTATGGGTGCAAATCATGCGGCCGAACGGTCAAGCGGGGCACAATAGATACACCAAGATTGGCATGTACCATGCTGGCAATCGCTTCTGCACTGTCCAATTCCATCGACTCCTTCACATGTATTGATTTTGACAGCAACCAGCTGTCGATGACTGAGCCCAGGACTGCATTCCGGTTGAAACGGATAAAAGGCTTGGTGCGGAGCAGCAGAAGCGGATCGTTTTGCGTTTCTTCGACGGATGCGATCAGTTCCAGGCGTTCTTCGACCAGCGGTTGAAAGGTCACGCCTGCGGGCATAAGATGCGGCCTGCTTATCACCGCTGCATCGAGGTTGGAGCGTTCGATGTCAGTCAGCAGGTTTGCCGTCAGTCCCGGGCGGATATGCAGCCCGGTATCGGGAAATCGTATCTTCAGACTGGCCATGGCGCGTGGCATCAGGCCCGTGAGTGTGGTTCCGACGGCACCCACCTTGATCGGTCCCATGAGACCACTTTCGTCAAGAACGGAAGGCACAAGATTTTCGTAATCGGAGATGAGTATGCGGGCCTTTGCGACGATTTCGTGCGCGATTGGCGTCAATTCAGGTGTTCGTTTGGTGCGGTCAAAAAGTTTGAGACCCAGATCAGCTTCGAGCGATTGCATTTGCTGACTGACAGCGGCGTGCGTCACATGCACGGTTTCCGCTGCAGCGCTGAAGGTTTTGTGATCGGCAATTGCGACCAGGGTGCGTAGTAATCGTATTGTCATTAGCGCATTTTTGAAAGACGTTCTTTCCAAAACTACCTATTGTGGAGTCAATTATCAATTGCCACTTACAAAAATTCTCTGTGTCCGCGTGGCGTGAACGCAAGCGCACAGGCCTCCCGCAAAGCCATGAATGGTGTGTTTCCTCAATTGTCATGTCTTCGGGCAAATGCTTCGAAACATTGCCTTCTCGCCTACTGGATGAGAAAGTGGTTTACCGAAGGGGTTGCGGACAAAATGGCTGGTTCCCGGAAAATTATTTTGAAAACTGCAATCGAGCTTTGGGCACATCGTGTTGGCTGAAACCTTGCAGAGCGTCGTTTCGTCTTTTGATGCAGCGCAGATGTTGCTCCTTGCTGCGATATTTGTTTTTGCCGGCACCATCAAAGGGTTCTTGGGCATTGGCCTGCCGGCTGCCGCCATGGCCTTGCTGACGCTCGTCATGCCACCGACAGAGGCGATACCACTTTTGTGGCTTTCTATACTGGCAACAAACTCCCTGCAGTTCGCGCATTCACCAAATAAGGTGTCGATTGCGAAAGAATACGTGTGGTTCGCGTTGGCCATTGTGATCAGCATATTCGTTACGTCCATGTTCATTGCCGATTATCCGACCGCGCTGCTGACTGTGGCCATCGGATTCGCAATGGTGATTTTTTCGCTGAACCTCCTGCTGGGCATCAAACTATCTTTGGGTACGGGACGCAGCTGGCAGGTTGGGTTCGGCCTTCTTTCCGGAGTCCTGGGCGGTATCAGCTCGATATGGTCGCCCACGGTTGCGATGTATCTGGTGGCGCGGGATGTTAAAAAGGAACGATTTATCGGCGCGACCGGCTTTTTGTTTCTGGCGGGCGTGCTTCCATTGGGTGCCGGGCAGGTCGTCGCCGGTGTCCTTACATTGCCGATGCTTGTTAAATCCAGTCTGGCACTGGTTGTGGTGCTCATCGGGTTTCGAATAGGCGAGCTATTGCGCGAACGCGTTTCTCAAAACTGGTTCCGCCGCGCAGTGTTGATCGCTTTCTTCCTAATGGGACTTCGGCTGATTGCCACAGGTCTGATATAAGTTTACCCGTAAAGCATCTGGTGTAGATAGAGACGCTGTATCTTGCCGGATGGGCCTTTGGGCAAGTCATCAAGAATGTGAACCATATCCGGTGCTTTGAATGCACCGACCCTTTCCACGCATAAATCACGCAGGTCGTGTTCGGTCGCAAGCGAGCCATCCCGCAGCCGAACCGCCGCTTCGACGCGCTCGCCATACTTTGGGCAGGGCCGCGCGAAGGCCGCTGCTTCTACCACGTCTGCGTGTTCGTATAACGCCTCATCAATCTCGCGCGGGGCGATGTTCTCACCGCCTTTGATAATCAGCTCTTTCAGGCGCCCCGTCACATAGACATATCCGTCCGCGTCCATGCGCCCCAAATCCCCTGTGCGCAGCCAGTCGCCGTGAAATGTAGCTGCCGTGGCTTCAGGGTTTTTAAGGTATTCCTTCATCACATTGGCGCCGCGGATCTGAATTTCGCCTTCGGTGCCTCGCGCACATTCAATACCGCCACCATCGGCAATCCGGGCTTCATTGCTGATCGCCATGCCCGCAGAGCCTATCCGGTGAAGGGACGGGTCAAGCGGGTTAACAAGGCATTGGGCGGCGGTTTCGGTGAGACCAAGCGACTCGACAACGGCAAGTCCAAATCGATCCTGAAAGGCGCGCTGGGTTTCGACGGCAAGCGCAGAAGAAGCCGAGCGTGCAAAACGAAGCTTTGCCCTCAGTGCGTTGCTGGGTTCTGCCTGACCGTGTAGCAGATGGCTTATTATTGTAGGAACAACTGAGAACCAAGTTATTGCGCCCGATTCTGCCTGTTCCCAGAACTTGCTCGCGGAAAATCGCGAAACCATGGCGAGTGAGCCGCCCGAAACCAGACTGCCCATGACCGATACGCACAAACCGTTGATATGGTAGAAGGGGAGCACACCCATACCGCGATCACGAGGCGTAAGCTCCTGGGCTGTGCTGACAGTCCATCCGCCGGCCAGCAGGCTGGCCTGGGTGTGGACCACGCCTTTCGGGCGTCCCGTGGTGCCAGAGGTATACATCAGCAGCGCATCGTCAGACGCGGAAACACAGTGCAGAGCGGTTCTTGCGTCGCTGGGTGAATAAAGGCGCACCGACCCCGGCCGCACGTTTGCGAAGGTCTCGAGTTCGTTTTCGTGAACGAATGCCACGCGTGCCTCGCAATGCGCCATCGCGTAAGCCAGCGCGTCAGGGCCCGCCGCGAGGTTCAGCATGGTGACGCGAAAGCCGCCATAGAGCGCCGCATAGAGCGCTTTGACACCCTCCAGCCCGTTGGGGTGCATGACGATGACGCTTTCCCCCTTGGCGATGCCCCGTGCCGTCAGATCGCCTGCGACCTGTGCGGCGTGGGCGCGAAGCGCTGCCCAGTCCAGCACCTCGCCCGTTTCGGGAAAAACAAAAGCCGTGCCGCCTGTTTCGGCGCGCGCATCCAACCAGTTGCGTACTGATCCTTCGGGCGGCCTCTCATGGTTGAGTTTCATTCACCGGCCTCTGCCCAGTAATCGGCAAATATCTCGTCCAATGAAGGTTCACTCGCAGGAATTTCGCGCACGATTTTGGTGGATTGCAAAAAGTGGGTCCAGTTGACGTTGTCGTTCACTGAATTTCCACCCCACGTGCCACACCCCATGGAGAGCGAAAAAGGCATTCCGTTTGTGAACGAGCCGCCCGTCGCAAATGTGTGCGCTTGGTTTACGATAACGCGGCTTGTCGGGACCGCGCGGGCAAGGATCATGGGCCGAGTTTCGTCGAAAGAATGCAGGCCAACGGAATGCCCGGCCCCTTGATGACGTTGGATGGTTTTCGTGACCTTGACGGCCTCGTCAAAGTCGGCGGCGCGGTATAATGCCAGTACCCGGCTCAGCTTTTCTCCGGACAAGGGATGGTCGGGACCAATGCCGCGCGTCGGCACGGCGATGAACTCGGTGCTTTGTGGAACCTCAAGCTGCAGCGCCGCGATCATCTTGTCGGCGTCCTGTGCGATCACGTCCCGGTTCAGATGACCGCCCGGCCAAAGCTTTTCCACGACGCCTGCTTCATCATCGACGAGAGCGCCACCCGCCCCGGCCAATGCAGAGATAAAATTGTCATAAACGGCATCAACGACAACAACCGCGTTCTCTGACGAACAGGATGTCGCGTTGTCAAAAGTCTTTGAGGCACGGATTTTTTCTGCGGCTGCGGCAAGGTCTGCGGTTTCATCCACAATGACGGTTACATTTCCAGCGCCGACTGCCACGGCTGGCGTGCCCGCGGTTTGCGCACGATGCACGTTGTTCTGGCTGCCCGTCGCAACGATCATGTCGCACAGCTCCATCAGCTTTTGCGTTTTTTCCTTGGAACCAGGCGCCGGGATCATTTGAACGAGATCAGGATTTTCGGCAATTTTTGCAAATTCCGCATGGACGAACTCCAGCAGTTTTTCAGCACAAGCCACGCCTTTGGGCGACGGCGCAATGACAATGGCATTGCCGCATTTGAGCGCGTTGACGATGTTGTTTGCAGGTGTCGCCGCCGGATTTGTGGAGGGGACAACAGCTCCGATGACACCTTTTGGGCGTGCGATCTGCGTGATTCCGGTCTTCGGATCATCGGAGACTATTCCGTGGGTTTTGGCGTTTTTAATGTCGCGCATCAGACCCAGCGTTTTGCGATGGTTTTTGGTTATCTTATCCATCACATTGCCAAGACCGGTTGTGGCAACGGCCAGTTCAGCGAGCAGTCTATTGCGCGAGGGTTCCATAATGGCCCAGGCTGCAGCTGCGGCTGCACGGTCGTATCGCGCCTGAGACCCGTCTTGTTCGTAGTCTTCTTGTGCCCGGCGCGCACGCGCAATGATCGTTTCAACGCTGTCTTCGCTCATGCCCGCATCCTCCTCAGGCTCGCGCGCGACTTACACTGACTTGTTGGTCGTTGCAAAGGCACGGTAGATGCTGGACGCCAGCGTGAGCGCGCCTGCAAAGATCAGGATTGCACAAATCGGACGCGAGAAATACTCGGCCAAATCGTAGTGCACCATTTGCATGCCCTGCGCGAAGTTCTGTTCGCCGATCTTGCCCAGGATCAACCCCAAGACGATACCGGGGATCGAATAGCCTGAGCGACGCAGCAGGTACCCAAAGATACCAGCGAGGAACATCACCATGACATCCAGCACCAACCCACGACCGATGTAGGCGCCGATGGTTGCAAGGATCAGAATGAGGGGTGCCAGAAACTGAAACGGGATCTTTAGCAGATTGAGGATTGTTTTGGTTTCGACCACTCCGATAATCAGGATCGACAGGTTGGCATAGAACATCGCAGCAAACACCACCCAAATAAGATCTGGCGACATCATAAACACCAAGGGTCCTGGTTGCAGGTCATGCATCTGAAACACTGCAACCATCATCGCTGTGAGCGCCCCGCCCGGCAAGCCTAAGGCCAAAAGCGGTATCATCGCGGCACCCGTGGCCGCGTTATTTGCCGTCTCGGCAGAGATTACGCCTTCGAGCTTTCCTTTGCCGAATTCCTGCTTGTTCTTGGACCAGCGCACCGCCTCGCCATAGCTCATGAATGCGGCCAGTGTTGCGCCGATGCCAGGCAGGATGCCGCAGAAGAACCCCACCAGAATCGACCGTAAAACCGCGAGCTTGTGCATCCACAGTTCTAAAAAGGACGGAAAAGACATGCTCACTTTGGGTGCTTTGTATTTGCCGCTGGCTTTTTTTTCCGCCTGCACGAAGATTTCGGAGACTGCGAAAAAGCCCAGGATGGCGGGCACAAATGCGATACCAGCGGCCAGATCGGTCAGGCCGAAGTTGTATCGATTGATACCACCCACGGGGTCTTGTCCGATGGTCGCGATAAGAAGTCCGATCAGCACGGACATCCAGCCTTTCCAAATCGTCCGCGCGCCGACCGATGAGGCAACGGCGAGACCGAAAAAGACCAGCGCGAAAATTTCGGGCGGCCCGATGTTGCGGATCGCCCAGTTTGCCAGCGGCTCGGTCGCGGCCATCATGACAAGGGCGGAGGCAATCCCGCCGATCGCGGAGCAAAGGACTGCCGCACCGACAGCTTTGCCGGACTGTCCATTTTGGGTCATGGGGTAGCCATCAAAGGCCGTTGGTGCGTTTTCCGGTGATCCTGGAATATTGAAAAGGATCGCAGTTATCGCTCCGCCATAGGTGCCGGTGCAATAGATCACAGCAAACAGCATAACACCTTGAGCCGGCTCAAGACCGGCGGTGAAGGGCAGCAGAATCGCCGCCAGCGTCAACATGCTGACACCAGGTATAGCGCCAAACAGCATGCCGCCAATGACGCCGAACACGAATATGCCGATGCTGACGGGGTCACCGAAAAGGGCGGAAGTGCCGGCAATGAAATTCTCGATCATAGTCCGGTCACAGCCCCTGCAGCTTAGTGTTCATTTTTAAAATCCAGGCGCTGAAGTCATAGAATGGCGATGTGTTTCCTTGCGGCAAAGGTGCGTTGAGGATCACCAGAAAAAGCCCGATGAAGATGGCGTAGATTACAAATGTCATCAGTAGAATGGCTTTCCACCTCCGCTCTCCGAACAGCCAGATAATCGCTGCGATAAAGAATGGCGCGCTGAAGTAGATACCTACCGGTTTCAAAAGCCACGCAAAAATAAACGGCGTCAGCAAAATTGCGATCATGCGCGGGATCGTACTGGGATCGCTGAAGTCGGCTTTGTCTTCGCTCTGCCCAATCGTGCCCTGTACTGCAGAGCCGTGCTTGTATTGGAACCAGATGTTGCCCAGCGTTGCGAGCAACAACAACCCGATCACGACCCGCGGCCAGGCAGTGGCTCCGAAGCGGTAGATTTCTATCGGCTGGTTGAACTCGAAGGAAAAGGCATAGAAGACAGCGATCACCAGCAAGAAAATTGCGGCTTCGGCCAAGTGGGTGCGGTTCAGACGTCCCAAGAGGTGTTCCTCCAAATCACATAAAAAAACGTGGCACCCGCGGGCACCACGCTCAGGATCACATCTGTGACTTATTTCACGTCCAGACCCATGGCCTTGTAGACGTCACGATATTGGTCGATCGAGCGGGCGATCAGCTCTTTCGAACCGTCTGTGTCACGATAGCTGTCGATAACAGTCATGAACTTGCTTTCGTTGAACGCCTGATAGCTGTCCTCGCAATAAGCGCGCTGGAACGCCCACTGTAGCCATTCCACGCGATCGGCAGGCGCGTCGGCATGAACGTAAAAGCCCCGGAAACGCAGCAGCGGGTCAAAATCCATATCCATGTCGCGGTGTGTCGGAACATCTGCAAAAACGTCCGGACGTTCATCGAAAATCGTCAGGATCGGTTTGAACTGGTCGGCGTCGAGGAAATTGCGCACGTCACCGGGTTGTTCAAACAGCGCGTCCACCTGGCCTCCGAGCAGGGCGCCGTAGCGTGGTGCGCCCTTGTCGAAGGAAATCTGCTGGATTTCCATGCCAGTGGCATCGGTGATGAATTTCATCGTCACGCGTTCCATCGAGCCTTCTTTGGATACGTTGGCGATCGTCGCCTTGCCGTCCTGCGCTTTGACCCATTCCACAAAGGTGGGCCAATCCGTGAAGCGGTCTTCATTTGCTCGGATGTATACTTGAGAGAAAGTCACCTGGCTTGTCACCAGCGGGATTAAATCCGACGCTGGGTTCGGCAGCGCAGAATCGAGCGCATGGGCTGAGGATGCATCGTCGATATGTTCCAGCACGTTGTAGCCGTCGGCTGGCGTTGCCATGTAAGCTGTCATGCCCACAGTGCCGGATCCGCCGGGCTTGTGGTCGCGGTTGATAGCGACGCCCGTGAGCGACGTTACAGCTTCCGCCATCGCGGCGGCAACTTGACCGGAGCCGCCCGCAGGACCGTAAGGCACGATCATCGTCAGAGCCCGTTCGGGAAACCCGTCCGGACCGTCCATTGACGCTTCCGGCACCGGGCACTCAAAGGCGTAGGCGGAACCGCCGACAGCGATTGCTGTGGCAAAAATCGCCATTCCAAAATTGTTTTTCATGTAGTCCTCCCAGACTGTTGAAGTGGCATAGCGTTGATCGCTGCTGCTTTTTTTTGTCGCTCGGCAGTGCTACATTGTGCGTTCGTTCAGAGCATATTGCTACTCGACGCACGCAGGACGCTTGCCGTTCGCTTCCACATGAAATGATCTTTGTTCATGGGTCGTCAAGTGTTTGGTGAACATGGCCTTTCCCGAGATGTTCAAAGTCATCATCAAATCGCTTGGACATAGAGCATGCATGTATCATCAAGGCACCGGGCTGTCGGGAATGGTTTCTATCTTCGCGTGTGCAGGCGTGCTACTGCGAAGGGGTCATTTCTGTGATTTGCAGCGCTCTTTTGAGGAGATCAAATTGTCCAAGAACTACACATTTTATGCGCCCGGCGCGGGACCTTCGCATGAATGGGAGAACGATCATATTTTCATCAAAGTTGGGTCGGCCGACTCAGCTGGCGCCTACACCGTTGTGGAGGACAATTTGAAATCCGCTTTTGCGTTGGGGTTGCATCTGCACCGCGCACATGCGGAAACTTTCTACATTTTGGAAGGCAGTGTCGATTTTTACTTGGATGACGAATGGATAACGGCCCGCGCCGGCGCCAGCCTGCACATTCCGCCAGGTGTCCCGCATGCTGCCAAAGTCAGCGATGATGCGGAAACTGCGCGCATGCTCATGATCTTTCAGCCGGCCGGTTTTGATCTATTTCTTTCTGAATTGGCAGCGATGACAAAAGCCGAGCTCGCGGACGAAACAAAGGTGGCCGCGCTTTCCGCAAAGTACGACATCATTCAATTAGGACCGATTCCGGGCGCACCTTAGACCAGCAAAAATCCAGATCAGGGGGAAACCCGGCGCGCAATTCGTCCTACCACACTTGCATGCGCACCTGTGACAGATCACAATGTGACCGATAACATGGTCACGGGTGCGATGTGTCGGACGTAGCAAAATCGGGCAAAACCGTTACGATGCGTGACGTCGCCAAAGCGGCTGGCGTGTCCCGCATGACCGTTTCCCGCGCATTGAAAAAAGACAGCCCGGTTTCAAAAGAAACACGCGAGCGCATTTTGAAGCTCGTTCGTGACATGAACTACGTGCCTGATCAGATGGCGGGCAGCCTGACAACCAAGAAGTCAGGATTTGTTGCTGTTCTTGTGCCATCTCTCAACAATCTGCATTTCGCCGAAACGGTTCAGGAACTGACGAACAGACTGGAGGCGCTTGGTTTGCAGATACTGTTGGGTCATACGGACTATTCCAGCAGCCGGGAAGAACAGTTGATCGAGACCATGCTTCGGCGCAGGCCGGAAGCAATTGTTCTGTCTTATGATGGTCATTCGGACCGGGCGCGCGCGCTCTTAAAGGACGCCCATGTTCCGGTGATCGAGCTGTGGGAAAGGCCGACCGATCCGATTGGGCACACGATTGGATTTTCCAATCGCGCCGCCGCAGCCGAGATGACGCGCGCGTTGATCGCGCAGGGCTATCGCAACATCGCATTTCTGGGTGAGGCCGCCGACGATTGGACCCGGGGTGCCGAACGGCGCAAGGGTTTTGTCGAGGCAATGCAGGCGGCGGGTTTGTCGGCGCACAGAATGATGCGCGCGGGCAAGCCGCCTATGTCCATAGAAGACGGAGCAGCAGCAACGCCAAAGCTGTTGAGGGATCATCCGGATACAGATTGCATTTTTTGTGTGTCCGATGCGCCGGCGTTTGGCGTTCTATCCGCATTGAAAGCACTGGGCACCGACGTGCCCAGAGACGTGGGCGTCGCTGGTTTCGGCAATTTTGAAGTGTCGCGCTTTTCCGCGCCGAAGATATCTACGGTTGTCGTTGATCCTCATCGAATCGGATCAGAAGCCGGACACCTGATTGATCGTTTGCTGTCCGACCTTAAGCAAGCCCCGGATCATTTGCGTATTGACGTCCCTGCGACAGCTGACATGCGGGGCAGCACCAAGAGACTGAAATAACAAGCGATTAAACATCAGCCCATAGGCGTGTGGCGAGCACGATGATTTTTGTTGTGTTACCGGTCACACTCGTGCACTGTGACCGGTAACAAGCTGTGGGGAATGCGATGCCCGCGATACATTTGGAAAAGCTAGTCAAACGCTACGGACCCGTCGAAGTCTTGCATGGCATCGAATTGGAAATGGCTGACAACGAGTTCACGGTTCTTGTCGGCCCGTCCGGTTGCGGAAAATCAACGACGCTTCGCATGATCGCCGGGCTGGAAGAAGTGTCCGACGGCGAAATCTACGTTGATGGGCGACCTGTCAGTCATCTGGAGCCCAAGGACCGTGATCTAGCAATGGTATTTCAGGATTACGCCCTCTATCCGCATATGAACGTGGCGCAGAACATTTCTTTTGCCTTGCGTCTGGCGCGGCGGCCTACCGTTGAAATTGATGCAAAAGTAAAAGACGTGGCCGATATGGTGGGTCTGACGGATTTTCTGGATCGCAAGCCCGGCGCATTGTCGGGCGGCCAGAGGCAGCGCGTGGCTATGGCGCGTGCGCTGGCAAAGGATAGCGGTATTTTCCTTTTCGATGAGCCACTTTCCAATCTCGACGCCAAGCTGCGTGGCCAGATGCGTGCTGAACTGGCACTCATGTCGCAGAGGGTCGAAAAGAACATGATTTACGTCACGCACGATCAGATCGAAGCGATGACACTGGCCGACCGCATTGTCGTGATGCACGGGGGCTACATTCAGCAGCAAGGCACACCGGAAGAGCTTTTCAAGCAGCCGGTCAATAAGTTCGTCGCAGGATTTCTCGGCATGCCACCGATGAACTTTCTGAACGGAACGCTGGTCGAGCGCGACGGCGCCGTGTTCGTCACTGGTGCGAGTTTTGATCTGAAGCTGTCACCCCAGAAAGCAGAGCGAGCCCGCAGTCATTCGAGCCGCGAGGTGATCCTGGGTGTGCGACCGTCAGACCTGAGCTATGACCCGGATGCGGCAGAGGATCAAGCGCTTCGGCTGGACGTTGAAGTGTCGGAATACGTCGGCGCGCAGTCCGTTTTACTGTGCCGGAGCGGCCCTGACAAAGTAACGGTCGAAGTTGCATCCGGCACGCCACTCGCTTTTGGCGAGACGCTTACGTTTTCAGTGAATCCGGAGTGGGTTCACTTGTTTGACCGCGAAACCGAAGTCGCGATTTAAATAGGCCAAAGGGAGGAAACCATGCAAAAAACATTCAAAGCCGCTGCGGTGGCAACATTTATGGCTGGAACGGCACTCGCCAATCCGTATGCAGAATACGAAGGCACGACACTGATCGTGAATTTCCCGGCACACCCGCATTACGATGCGGTGATGCAGATTCTGCCCGAATTCACCAAGCAGACGGGCATCGAAGTCGAAGTCGACCAATTGCCTTACCTCAAGATGCGCGAACGCCAGACTCTTGAGTTGGGTCAAGAGGAAGGGGAATACGACCTTGTCGCTTACGTCGTCTTTTCAAAAGCCGATTACGTCTATGCAGATCAGCTGGAAAACCTGGCAAAGTACTTCATGAATCCAAAGCTGGCGGATCCGTCTTATGATGCGAGCGATCTGATTGACGGCTATGTCTACAACATTGGTTTTGCCGGAGGTGACAAGGGCTACCTTGAAGGTGCAACAGGATCGTTGTTCGGCATTCCTTACGGGTCCGAAACTTCGGTGCTGGGCTACCGCAAGGATATCTTTGAAAAGCACGGGCTGTCGGTACCTGAAACCTACGCAGAAATGCTCGAACTGGCGTGCAAGATTCCTGACCTTGAGCCGGGCATGGGCGGACTGGCATCGCGCGCAGCGTCGGGTCACCACGCCAGTCACGCCTTTTTGCTGCACCTCAACCCGCTGGGTGGTGCGATTTTTGATGATCAGTGGAACCCGGTTGTGAACAACGAAGCGGGTGTTCAGGCAGCCGAGGCGTTGAAGCAGATCGTGGATTGTGGCCCCGAAGGTGCGACCAACTTTGGCTTTGGCGAGGCGCTTGGTTCGTTCCTGAACGGCGACACAGCAATGTTTCTCGACACGACGGTCGTCGCGGGCCAGATCGACAATCCTGACAAGAGCCAGGTGGTCGGCAAGGTCGGATGGGCGTTGCACCCGATGGGTGTAGAACGCGCGTCGCAGACCGGCGGATTTGGAATCGGGATCCCCGCCAACGCGGAAAACAAAGAAGCAGCTTTCCTGCTGATGCAGTGGCTGACCTCTAAAGAAGGCGACAAAATGGTTGCGTTGGCAGGCGGTAACCCATCGCGCTTTTCCACCCATGCGGATGCGGATGTGAATGCCAAGTTCCCGCATATGGCGACCTTTGGCGAAGCACTGCAATATGCGGACCCGGACTGGCGTCCAATTATCCCCGTCTGGGGCAAAATTAACGCTGACCTGGGCACAACGCTTTCCAAGGTTCTGACGGAAGATCTGGACATACAGGTGGCGCTCGATGGTGTTGCTGAGCGGACGAAAGCCGTGATGGACGAGGCTGGCTACTACACCTGGCAGTAATCCTCCCGACCGGGGCGGCGCCATGTGCCGCCCTGGCCTGAACCGGCTCATCACGGTTGAGTCGCGTTCTCATCTCTCGCGAATGGAGGCCGCGTATGTCGCTTGCCCGTGCCAATCGTATGACGCCCTGGCTGTTTTTGGGACCCGCAGCGGTGATCATGGCAATCGCACTCTTATACCCGTTAGGGTATATGGTGTGGGGCAGCTTTCGTGCCTGGGACCCGAGCCAGACCATCGGCGAAGCCGAATTCGTCGGTCTTAGAAACTACGTCGCCCTTTGGAATGACCCGAATTTCCGCGAAAGCCTGGGCGTTACGCTGAAGTTTGCCTTCTTTTGCGTGACCATCGAAATGATCCTTGGCACGGGTCTGGCTCTTTTGCTCGACCGGAACATTCGGGGCATGTCGCTGCTGCGCACGATGTTCATACTGCCCATGATGATTGCTCCGGTCGTTGTGGGTCTGATGTGGCGCTACATGTACCACCCGACCGTCGGAACATTTAATCGCACGTTGGAAAGTTTGGGGCTGCCCAAAGTGGACTGGTTGGGGCAACACGCGCTGACATCCGTGATTATCGCCGATATCTGGCAATGGACGCCGTTTATTTTCATTCTGTCTCTGGCGGCCCTGCAAAGCCTGCCAAGATCGGCTTTGGAAGCCGCGCGGATTGACGGTGCCACAGTATGGCAGCAGATCATTCATATCAAGCTGCCGCTGATGATGCCGGTGTTGATCGTCACTGGCCTTCTGCGTCTGATCGATGCCTTCAAAGTGCTTGAGGTCATCCTCGTGCTGACAGAGGGCGGCCCCGGGCTGTCCACTGAAATCCTTGCGTTGCGCATATCGCGCACTGCAACGGAGTTCCGCGAGTTGGGCGTGGCTGCCGCGATGTCCAACTATCTTCTGATGCTTTTGCTGTTCCTCACCGTCGCGATGTTCGCATTCACAAGAATTCAGGAAGCGCGCGCCGCCCGCATTCGCAAAGCGGCGGAGGACGACACATGAGTGAAAGCTATGAAAAACTGAACCCTGGGTTTTACGCGTTGCTGGCCGCACTGGTGTTCATGTCTGTGGGCCCCGTTGTCCTGATGTTCGTGCTCAGCTTCAAACTCGATGTCGATATCATTTCCGGGTCCACCGGACTCCTGTTCTTGCCGACCATCCAGAATTACGAAACCGCGCTTTGCGATGTGCTATGGTACGAAATTGATCACTTGGACTTCTGCAGCCTGAAATTTGGCGGAGCATTTATCAACTCGCTGATTATCGCGTTGATTTCGACTGTTCTGACACTCGTGATAGGGTGCATGGCGGCATATGCTTTGGTTCGCTTCCGTTTCATGGGCCGGGATACCGTGTCTTTGACGACGCTTATGGTGCGCATGGTGCCTCCGGCGGTTTTGCTGGTGCCGGTGTTCGGTCTTTGGAACAACGAGTTCTGCCTGGACCGCGATGGCTTGATCGGCGGCGCGATCCGCGACACATTTGGAGGACGTGGTGACGTCTGTCTGGCAGGCACACATTCCGGCATCATTCTGATTTACGTTGCGATGAATTTACCGTTCGTGATCTGGATCCTGCAGAGTTTCATCGTACAGGTCCCGCGCAGTCTTGAAGAGGCGGCACGCGTAGACGGAGCAGGGCCGTTCCAGGTGTTTTTCAAGGTTGTTCTTCCGCTCATCAAACCCGGTCTTGCCGCTGCCGCGATCTTCACGTTTCGGATTGCATGGAACGAGTACCTGCTCGCGTCGGCACTGAGTGACCGCGACACCAAGACTGTTCCGATTCTGATTGTGAACAACATGTCTGAATTCAATGTCGAATGGGGCGTGATCATGGCCACGGGCATGCTTCTGGCCATCCCGCCGATCATTTTTACGTTGCTTGCCAGCCGCCAAATCATAACGGGTATGACCGCGGGTGCGGTCAAAGGCTGATGGAGTGGCTCTGGGCGCCAATCGATCCGAGCCGGGCGCATGACATTAGCTTTGCCGTCAGCTGGCACGCACGCAGCATGGTCATTGCCTGGGCTGTGATTGCGCCTTTGGCCGTTATAGCGGCACGGTTCTTCAAGGTGATGCCGGGTCAGGACTGGCCGCGTGAGTTGGACAATCAGATCTGGTGGCGCAGCCACTGGATCGGGCAGGTGGCAGTTCTTGTGTTTACGCTCGTCGGCTTATTGTTGATCCTCGGGACAGCAGTGGAGCGCGGTCTGCACGGAACACTTGGTTATGCAGTTCTTGTCCTGCTTGCCGGACAGGTAGGGCTGGGCATATTCCGCGGCACAAAAGGCGGACCCACCGCGCGCGGTACAGACGGCAGTTTGCGCGGCGATCACTATGACATGACGCCTTGGCGTGTGATGTTTGAATGGCTGCATAAAGGACTAGGCTATACGGTACTCGTACTCGCTGCCGTTGTCATAGCCCTGGGGCTCTGGCAGGCAAATGCGCCGATTTGGATGTGGCTGCTTATCGCGCTGTGGTATTTGATTTTGATCTGCGCAAGCACTGTATTGCAATTGCAGGGCCGCGCGGTGGATACATATCAGGCAATCTGGGGCCCGGACCCTGTCCACCCCGGCAATGCCCGAAAACCCATCGGTTGGGGCGTCAGACGTACGACAGGAGACACGCATGTACGGAGTGATTGAGGGTACGGGTTTCGAAGTCGTCGCGCCCGAGTTTCAGACCTGTTTTGTCGGCCACGCCCGCGTTGAGCGTTTATGGACAGGTGCGCGTTGGTCGGAAGGTCCGGTTTGGAGCGCGGCAGGCCGTTATCTGCTTTGGTCAGACATCCCCAACAATCGGATCCTGCGCTACGATGAAACCAATGGCTCGGTTTCGACGTTTCGCCAACCTTCAAACAATTCAAATGGACAGACTGTTGATCGGCAGGGTCGACTGATCACGTGTGAACATTTAGCCAGGCGCGTAACGCGAACCGAATTTGATGGCAGTGTCACGGTTGTCGCAGACAAATTTGAAGGCGCGCGCCTGAACTCTCCCAACGACGTGGTGGTCAAATCCGACGGATCAATCTGGTTTACGGACCCCTCTTACGGGATACTCATGGACTATGAGGGCGAACGGGCCGAACCTGAACAAAATGGCTGCCACGTATACCGTGTATCTCCGACAGGGCATATCACCCGCGTGACCGAGGATTACCATAAACCCAATGGGCTTGCGTTTTCGCCCGACGAAAGCCTGCTCTATATCGCGGACACGGGCGCCACGCATCTGGAGAATGGACCAAAACACATCCGGCGCCACACGGTGAATGACGATGGCACGCTGTCCGGCGGCGAGGTTTTTGCGGAGTGTTCGAATGGCTTGTTCGACGGCTTCCGGGTTGATCGTGCCGGGCGCATTTGGACGTCTGCTGCAGATGGTGTGCATTGTCTCGACACAGATGGCCAACTCATCGGTAAGATCCATGTTCCCGAGTTGGTCGCCAATGTGTGTTTTGGCGGTGCGAAACTGAACCGGTTATTCATCTGCGGCACGACATCGCTTTATTCCGCGTATCTGAACGTGAACGGGATATCGCCTGTATGAAGAAATTTGCCTTGGAAACGTTTGCCTTGTCCCACGACGGGGTTCTCGAAATGCTACGAGCTGCCGTTGCTTGCGCCGAACAGATCGGGCAACCGCAATGCATCGTGATTGTCGACGCAAGCGGTGAGCCTCTCGCCGAAATCCGCATGACCGGAGCCAAGTATCTCAGCCGTCTCAGCGCACGCACCAAAGCCCGGACGGCAGCATCGACAGGTGCACCCTCAGATGCAATACCGGAAGCCGTACGATCTCAGATCGCGGACGCAACGCAAGGCGGCGTCACGGGCCTGCCGGGCGGTTTGCCCATCTTTTTGAACAAGACGCTGGTCGGCGGTATTGGCGTCGGATCCGGCAGCCCGGAACAAGACATCCACGTCGCCAAGGCAGGTCTGGCCGCAATTAATGCGACAGTAAGATGAGCTATCGGAGCGCACTGATCCGTTTTTGAGCGCGTTAATCCGTGGCAATTGATTTTTCGGCTGTTGCTCACTGTTTCGCTTGCAACACGCCATTGCTTGAGTCACAGCGTCCGCACGCCTGCAACGTCGAATTGCGCAGCTTCGGCCATCCCAAAATTGGAAATACTACCATGCGCGACTTTTTGCAGGGTCTCACGGCTCTTCACTCATTGGCTTCGCAATACGGCGACGGCTTAAAACCGGAATTGCTTAATGCGGCACAGCAATGCGAACGAGCGCGCGCAAGAAATGCCGTGCCTCACCACATTCAACGCGTGTTGGAAGGGGATTTCAAAGGGGCGGCGCCCAGTCGCGAAATGCCTGACGCGGATGAAGCAGGAAAAACGCCCGACCTGTCTTGTCGCTTAGTCGTTCGCCAACCTTAGAAGAAAATGGTGTCAAATCCCGTCCAAGTTGCGCAGCGGTCACCTGTTCATTAGATATGATGGCGAAAGCACTTCAATTCGTGCCGCTTACGACGCGGACGGGCAAGTCGCCCAGCAGTTGATCCAAAACCGTTTGGCGGCGTGAACCGTAACCCGGCGCGTCATTCAATCCCTGTCCGATCAGCTTCACGACTTCCGGTGAGCCTGTGAACTTCGAATGGCTGCCAGAACGTGAATCCTGAACTTGTGACAAATCGATGGCAATCACGCCCAGTTTGCTCAGGCTTTCGGCATCTGCTGCGCCAACGCGGGGCACACCGCCTGCGATGCGCCTGGATGCGAGTAGCGCAGAGTCGTCTTCTGACAAAAGCACGAAGAACCGATCAAATGACGTGTTGATTTCGCCCATCTGCGATCGAAAGAGATCAAGATCGATGTCGGGAGATGCAAGTATAACGTTTTGCAATTGACCCGTTTGATTGAACTGACCGGTTTGCGCAATATCAACCAGGGTTTCCATGACCAAAAACCCGCCCATGGAATGCGCGAACACGTGATATTTTGTTGCATTGCTGCGTGTAAGAATGCCACCGGCATCAATCAGTAGGGGTCGTGCGACCAGCGCGCTGTTCAGGTCATAAACATAGCGCGACAGACGACCAGCAGAGGCCCAGGCGAACAGGACGGGCACACCCTGAAACCCGCTGTCTTCAACGAACTGGCCGACCTGCAGGATCGCGTCGCTGGTCGTCATATTATAGCCGTGTACAAACAATAGAATTTCGCGATGCGCAGGTGTGCGGTCGCGCAGCTCGGCATTTAGCGATGCTAAAAACGCATTGTCAGACCGATAGACGGTCGGGTCGACGATTGCGAATTCGGTTCTGGGATCAGGCGGTAGCGAGCGCGGACGTTCAAGTACACCGGTCACGTGCGTGGGCGGAACTGAAACGTCGACCGACGCAAGACCCAGCTGGTCCGCGCGAAGTTCCGAAAACAGTGCTCCGACAACCTCCGTGTCTTCGCGGGTCGTGGCGATAAAGACCTTGTGCGTCGTTGCTCCGGCCACGGATTTGACGGGGACAATTGGGTTATCAATACCTACGATGTCGGGAGCACGGGCGCAGGCAGCTAAAGTCAAGACGAATAGCGTGCAAAACATCCGCTTTGTAAACTTGAGGCGCACTAGCATAGGACCATTGAACTGAAATGCTGATTTGCCCGCACGCTATCATCAGGTCTTTGTCCAGACCAGCAAAGAGAACATGGGTCATGGTCACATCTGTGGTCATCTTGGTCTCAATCACCGCATCCACATCTGCAGCTGGCCATCGTCGTCAACGTTCTCGTGTCCACGTCTTAGCATCTCATAACTGGTTGAAACCTGGCTTTGTGGGTAATATTGCGAGAATGTAAGGAATTACCAATGCATTGGACTTTGACATGCCACAATCCGAGAATTTTCCTTCATTAACTTTGATATTTGTTTGTGCATGGCTATTGGCGACTGGATCGCCTGCACAGGCACAATGCACGACGGAACCGCTCTCAGGCGCGCCTTCACTCGAGCGTGTGACTTGTGGCGACGCGCTCACATTGGACCAAGAACCTAGCGCCGTGCTTCGCATAAATGACCGAGCAGATGACGCAGCGCCACGCATTATCGAAGTCGAAGGCGGAGCAATTCTAATCAATGTCACTCCGGGCAACGCGCCCACCCAAATTCGAACGCCTCATGCCATCGCGACAGTGCGTGGCACGAGCTATGTGGTGGATGCAACCCGCACACAAACGTCTGTTTTTGTGATCGAAGGCGCTGTGTCCGTCAGCAAATTGGATGATGCCTCCGAAGTCACATTGCGCGCGGGAGACGGCGTTGACGTGACGCCGGATGATGACCTGCGAGTCCAGATTTGGGGTGCAGACCGGGCAGCGGCTTTGCTGGCGCGTTTTGGTCGGTAAACCCGGGTACCGGGCCGGCACATCACTTGGCGTCGCTGCTCTGCTTGGTTTCATCAGTCTGGTATGGGTTTGTTTATTGGTTTTTCCGCATCTGCAGGGGCGCGCAAACCTTATCGATCCGGTCGAAAGCAGGCTTCTCGACTTGCGTTACCAAATCGTGGGGCCGCGTAAAGCCGCTCCGGACATTATGTTTGTGGCGATAGACGATGCCACGCTGGACGCCGGCCAAACCGGACCTGTCGGTCGCGCCCGGCTTGCCCGCCTCATTCATCACATCGCCGATAGCGAAGCCAGAGTTCTGGTTCTGGATGTGCTGTTGGCGGATGCCGGCCCGGTTTCGGAACGTGTGACGCTGGCGGCGGCGCTGTCGCGGCTTCCAACAGTAATCGCGGCCGCGGCCCGGTTCGATGACACCGGCGTGGCAAACGTGATATGGCCGCACGAGGCCTTTGCATCACAAGCGGAAGTTGGTCTGGTCAACCTTTCGACCGACGCAGCTGGCACGCCGCGCTATGTTCCATTGTTCCTTGACGTTTCCGGCCAGCCATTGCCGAGCATGCCGCTACTTGCTGCGGTCACCTATACAGGCGCGCAGGCAAGGATAGACGAAAGCGCTTTGACGCTGGATCAAACACGGGTCCCGTTGGATGGCGGTGCCAACATGCCGCTGCGAGCACTGGGCCCCACCGGGACAGTGCCCACAATCAGCGCGCGCGACTTGCTGGACAGTCCGCTGCCAGCAGAATTGTCAGGCAAACTCGTTGTGCTGGGATTTTCGGCGGCTGCAATGGGTGACCGGTTTGTGACGCCGTTTGATGACGACACACCCGGTGCCGAGATCATAGCGACGGCCATTTCGCAACTTGTGAGCGGCGAGGCGTTGAGGCATGACGGTCAAACCCGGACATTAGACGCCATTCACGCAGCAATTCTGACGGTCCTTTGTCTTGCTTTGATGCTGGGTCTGCCGTTGCTCAAGGCCATTTCGCTTTCGGTGCTGGTGATTGTGGTGTCTTTTGCTGCCGTGACGGTCGTCTTTGCGCAAGGCGTATGGCTCAGCGCAGCGCTGCCGCTCATCGCAGCCCTGCCGCCTCTGGCGGTCTTTGCTGGATTTCGTTTGTTTGTCGATCGCTTTGAGGCGCGGAAGTCTGTGCAAAGCCTCGCAGCCATGCGCCGATTCCAATCACCGGCATTGGCACGCAGAATCGAGCTTGACCCTGATTACCTGATGTCGCCCGAGACGCAGAAGCTGGTCATCTTTTTTGTTGACCTCACAGGGTTTACCTCCTTGTCACAGCAGCTTGGCCAGAACGGAACGCGGGCGCTGCTTCAGCGGTTTCACAGTCTGACCGCAGAGGCGATCGAACCGCGCGGCGGTAGTGTGATCAACTTCATGGGCGATGGCGCTCTGGCTGTATTCGGACTGGAGCCGGAAAAGGCTTTAGGCACGGACGCTGATGCCGCTTTGGCGGCGGCCCACGCGTTGGATCAAAGCCTTTCCCGGGAAAGACCCTTGTCCGACAGTGCGCCGCTCACCTGTCGAATTGGTCTGCACAGCGGTGCCGCAGTGCTTTCACGCCTTGGCGCAGACAGCCACCAGCAGGTTACGGTTAGCGGCGATACGGTAAATCTGGCCAGTCGCTTGATGGAAGTTGCGAAGTCTGAGCAAGCGCGAATAGTCGCAACACTGCGCTTTGTCGAACAATTGAGTTCGGAGCGATACCTGGAGGACACGCGCCAAACAGACGTTGCGATCCGCGGCCGCAGCGGCGACGTGGCAGTTGTTTCATGGCCGATCCGCTAACGCGCCAAGCGCGTGCCGATCATCGACAGACTGCACGTCAGTCAGACAGAAAAATTCAAAACACCTGTTTTCAAGTGATCTGGTTCACAGACGATCGGCATTTTGCTTCGTAGAGTTCAGAACATAGCAAGTCAGCCTGCCCATTGGAGTGCCAGACCCATGCAACGCTACACAGAAGTTCAAGATAAAGAGTTTCGTCAGCCAAATGCCGCGCGTCATTTCTTCGCGAGTCGAGTGTTCGGAGGTCTGATCAATGCTGTAAGCCAGAGCATCGAAATGCAGTCATTGGTCAGCCGCTATCGCGTTGACTGAACAGCGTTTACCTAACTTATCCTCCCGTCGACTGGCCGGTGTGATGTATCACACCGGCTTTTTTATTGGATAATTTCGAGTTCCTAAAAATGGTTTCCAGAAGGTCCGAGCGACATCGATTTTGACTGCTGTTGTGAACCTCACCGCTTCGACATGGTGTGGACAGCAGATCTGATCCGTGAGCAAAAAAACATATCAGAACCTGAGCAAAGGCAGCAGTTTTGGCTCAAAAGAGAGAAGGCTATACTGCCCATAAAGAGGCGAGGACGGTCCCAGCGGACACGCACACCGACGATATGAAACGGCCGTATGGCAAAATCGCATGCGGTCCTACATCAACACTGTAATGCCCAGTGCAAACCAAACAGTCCGAGTCGACTGTGTCAGGCTTCACACGGCCCTAGTTTTTGGCCGCTTTCGCCATTTCTGTCCTGAACAGTTCAGTGGCAGCGAGAACCAGCAAGTTGCTTCTGGAATTGTCCGTTGCGAAACGCGCAAACTCATGTCTGATCATATATGCATACGTCGGCGCGAGTAGACAGAAACTCAGCCAATTCAGGGGTGTGAACGCCGATCCGCAAGAGCCTTATCGTCCTGGCAATAGCACGAGCCAACTCGCGGCGATCGCCGAAAAGCCAGCAGAAGAACCTGAGTATCAAAGCGGACACGGCTTTTGGGAAAAACAATAATCCTGCATAGGCATAGGCCGGTCCGCTGGCAAGGCATGTCGCCGCAAAATCAGGCGCACCAGCGGCCATTGCATCAGAGATAGCCTTTGATTTGAGGCCGCCTGTGCGGATGGTTGCCAATTCACGTTTTTGAAACAGGAAACGCCGTCTGTTCAGATACCATAGCGGCTCATGATCATATCAACGCTGCTGGTAACGATACCAACCATCTCGGTTTCAGAAACAACGGGCGCCCCGAGCACAACTGGCCAGAACGCCTTGCCTTTGATAAGCGAAATAAACTCATCTGCAGCGGCCGCTGGGTCATCCAGTTTCAATTGTCCATCATCCGCTGCGTCTTTCAATAAAGCGGTAAGGTAGACTTTGTAATCGGTCTTCTCCCGGTTCTCTTCGACCAGTTGCGGGCTGCGCAATACCTCGCTCATGACCAGTTTCGTCATCGCCATCACATCCGGAGAAGTGAATAGCTGGCCCTGTGCGTGGCCCAGATCGACCAATTGGTCGCGAATGTCCCGGCCGTATTCGTAGTTGACTTCCAGTGTCGCACTGAACTTGCTCCAGTGTCGTCGCACGAGTTCCTGAAACAGTTTCTCCTTGCTTTCAAAATGCTTGTAGACCGTTCGCTTGGATGCACCTGCGCGGGCCGAAATCTGGTCCATGCTGGCATCGCGAAATCCTTTTTCATGAAACTCTGCGACCGCCGCTTCAAAAATCTGTTCGCGCTTGGTTTGTAATGTTTCCTGGAAATCCACCGAACACCAATCCTGAAACCTGATACTGGCCGCAATGTAAACTTGGCGGTTTACATGTGTCAAACTGCACGCTAGGGTAAACTAGTTAGTTTACACCGATCAGCCCATTTGCCAACGGAGTACAAGAATGAGTCTTACCCTCAAATTGAATGGCGTCGAACACACCGTGGACGCAGACCCCGGCACCCCTCTTTTGTGGGTGCTTCGCGACGAACTGAAATTCACTGGCACAAAATTTGGATGTGGCGTGGCCTCTTGCGGTGCGTGCACCGTGCATGTTGATGGCGCGCCTGTGCGATCCTGCCAGATGTATGTAGAGGACATCGAAGGATCGGATGTCACCACGATCGAAGCGATCGGAGATACAAAAGAAGGTGCTGCCATACAGCAGGCATGGCAGGAACTCGATGTAGTGCAGTGCGGATACTGCCAATCCGGGCAGATCATGTCTGCCGCCGGTCTTCTGAAGGAAAACGCCAAACCAACGGCGGAAGAGATCGACAACTACATGTACGGTAATGCATGCCGCTGTGCCACCTACCAGCGCATCCGTGCGGGAATTCAGCGCGCGTCAGAAATTTTGGAGGCATAAACGATGGGTATGAACACATCCCGCCGCGGTTTTCTCAAAGCGGCTGCCGCAACGGGCGCGGTTTTGCTGGTTGGCTTCAAGGCTGATCGCGTTGTTGCATCCGGTGAGATGTCCGAACAGATCAATCCTTTTGTCAAGATCGGCAGTGACGGCCGGGTGACCGTTATCATCAAGCATTTTGAGAAAGGGCAGGGACCTGCGACCGGATTATCGACGCTGATTGCTGAAGAAATTGGCGTGCGTATGGATCAAGTTGACTATGAATTTGCCCCCTCCAATCCGGAACTTTACGCCAACTTCGCATTCGGGGCGTTTCAAGGCACCGGCGGGTCTACAGCAATGTCAAATTCCTTTTTGCAGTACCGGACTGCCGGCGCCGCTGCGCGTGCCGTTTTGATTGAAGCGGCTGCTCAGGATTGGGGTGTGCCCGCTGACGGATTGGACATTCAGGACGGCGAAATCATTGGCGCGGGCAGGTCCGCATCCATTGGCGATTTCGTCGCCGCCGCTTCATTGCGTTCCGCGCCCGAAGAGCCAAATCTGAAAGCGCCGGAAGACTGGCGTCTCATCGGCAATCCGAACGTTCGGCGCTTGGACAGCCGTATAAAGGGAGACGGGACCGCGATTTTCGGGATGGATCTGCATCTGCCGAACCAGATGATCGTTATGTTGGTGCGCCCGCCGCAAATGGGCGGACTTGTTTCCGCCTTTGACGACAGTGATGCAAAAGGAGTCAAAGGTTTCATTCGCGCGGCCACGCTGCCCAACAATGCGGCTGTTGCCGTCTATGCCGAAAACACATGGGCTGCGATGCAGGCGCGCGATCTTGTTTCGGTTGAATGGGACCTGTCGTCCGCGGAAACACGCAGCAGTTCCGAAATAAAGGAGGAAATTATCGCTGCGTTGGAAGCGGACGAAGAATACAACGTTCTGAAGAATGAACCGGCACCTATGAGCGCGGCAGCCAAGGTCATTGAACAGACGTTTTATTTTCCGCTTTTGGCGCATGCGCCGATGGAGCCATTGAACTGCACCATCGAGGCGAATGAAGATGGCGGCATTACCCTGCATGATGGTGCACAAATTCCAACCGGTCCGCATATGGCACTGGCGCAGATTTTTGAGTTGCCGATGGAAAAGATCCGCATCAACACGCTTCTGACAGGTGGATCATTCGGGCGACGTGCAACACCGACCGCAGATTATCAGGTGGAGGCTGCGCTGGCATTTGCCATTACCGACCGGGCACGTCCGGTAAAACTGGTCTGGAGCCGTGAGGACGACGTAAGGGGTGGATATTATCGCCCGGCTTTCGGTCACAAGGTGCGCGTGGGCTTGTCCGAGGCGGGCGAGATCGTAGCCTGGGACCATCGCATCGCCGGGCAGTCCATCATAAAGGGCACTGCATTTGAACCGATGCTGGTGCACGACGGCGTCGATCATTCCTCTGTCGAAGGCGTGTCAGATACGCCGTATTCTATTCCTGGGCTTCACGTTGGGCTGACGGACACCAAAAAAGCGACGAGCACGCTTTGGTGGCGTTCGGTGGGGCACACGCACACAGCTTACGCAATGGAAGTTATGATGGACATGGCCGCACGTGAAGCGGGCCGCGACCCGGTGGAGTTTCGTCTCGCTTATCTGGGTGACGACAACGATGCTTTGCGTAAAGCCAACGTGCTAAAGCTCGCCGCCGAAAAAGCAGATTGGGGCAACGTGTCGGGCGGGCGCGTGCAGGGCGTAGCTGTGCACAAGTCGTTCGGCAGTTTCGTTGCCGAGGTTGTTGAAATTTCGGGTGACGCATCATCAGGTGTCAGGATTGAAAAAGTGACCTGCGCGGTCGACTGCGGCATCGCGGTTAACCCCGATATTGTAAAAGCTCAGATTGAAGGAGCGGTTGGGTACGGTATCGGCCACGTCATGCGTGACGAAATCACTCTGACCGAGGGCGAGGTCGACCAGTACAATTTCCCGGATTATGAACCTCTTCGTATTGGGGATATTGCAGCGATTGAAACGCACATTGTGGCATCTGCAGAACCACCCACTGGTATCGGCGAACCGGGGACGCCGCCATCGGCGCCCGCGCTGGCCAATGCGATCGCGCGGACCGGTGTCTTGGTTGCCAATTTGCCAATGATCAACGATGGCGTAGACTTCGTTTAAGTGAATACGCGCTGCCGGGGTCAAGCCTTGGCAGCGCACGTTGCTCTGGTCGTCAACTGGTCAGATCAGGTCGGCAAATGTATCTCTCAGGATGTATTAACCGACGATAATCACCGCATCTCATTGCCCAAGCCATGGTCGATGTTCGCTGCAAAAGAGGCTGGGGATTTGTTCCAATTTGACTACGCGCCGGAAATTTTTGAGAGCGCAGTCTTGCGCGACACCTTTCGGTGTTTTGCCTTTAGAGCCAGATTTTTGTTGCCAATCAAAGTTGGCGAAAGCGAGCAAACCTGAAAGCGGCGGCCGGATTTATCAGATGTTTTCTGCGGCGGTCACCACCTGAACAGCCGTAGATCGCCTTTTTGGCCCTATAGGGACGCCCACTGCAAAACAAAGCGGCAGAGACAGTCGGTTTGAAACAACTTGCGCAAAGACGCCGAAAGAATGGACTTCGAACCGATGACCTGCAACGGTCAAAGGCGGACGATATCGACACCGGCGTACTCGCGGGCGACTGAACGAGGAAATCGACATGCCGCAATCTTCAGAACATAACCGCCAGATCATCCTCGCCGAGCGACCAACAGGTGAGCCCGACGAAAAAACGTTGAAACTAAAGACAAGCGACGTTCTGGCCCCCGGCGAAGGCGAAATGTTGATCCGCACCGTTTACCTGTCGTTGGACCCATACATGCGCGGCCGCATGAATGATGCCAAATCATATGCGCCGCCGGTTGCGCTGGGGGAGGTCATGACAGCACAAGTCGTCGGACAGGTGGTGGCGTCGAACATTAAATCATATGAGGTGGGTGATTACGTTCTGGCCGGAAGTGGCTGGCAGGATTTCGCGATTTCCGACGGAACGCAGGTGTTCAATCTGGGCAAGACACCAGAGAACCCTTCTTGGGCCTTGGGTGTTCTCGGCATGCCCGGTTACACGGCTTATGCGGGTCTTTTGAAGATAGGGGAGCCCAAAGCGGGCGAAACCGTTGTCGTGGCGGCTGCGGCCGGTCCGGTCGGCGCAACTGTCGGACAGATCGCAAAGTTGAAGGGGTGTCGCGTTGTCGGAATTGCGGGTGGCGGTCAAAAATGCACTCATGTCGTCGAAAATCTGGGCTTTGATGCCTGCATCGATCATCGTTCTGACGACCTCTCATCTCAGTTGCGCGCCGCCTGTCCAGACGGGATCGATGTTTACTTCGAGAACGTGGGAGGCAAAGTGCTCTATGCTGTATTGCCGTTGTTGAACGCATTTGCCCGCGTACCGGTTTGTGGTGTGGTTGCCTGGTACAACCTTCCCGGCCTGCCTGAAGGACCCGATAGAGGGCCGCAAATTATGGGAACTCTCTTGCGCATGAAAGTAAGAATGCAGGGTTTCATTATCACTGACAGCTTCCCCCCCTCCTTGTACGGTCAATTTGCCCGCGATATGACGAGCTGGCTGCATGATGGTTCCATAAAATACAAAGAGCACGTCGTGAACGGGCTGGAAAACGCACCGGACGCGTTTCGTCAGATGCTTGGGGGCGGTAACTTTGGAAAAACGATTGTTCGGGTTGGCTGACGTTACCGAACTGCAGAAAACTGTTCGCGCTCATTGTCTCTGGCAGCAGTTGTCACCATGGCTGCTTTGACTCACGGGTGATCTTCTATCCAGCGCAGCAAAGGCAAAGCGGAAACCAAGGCTAAAAAACACCCAAGGCAAAACTGAGCAGACGACTGCGGTTTAGAGTTTCTGCACTGAGTTTGGGCCTGACCACAACGGCGGCGTCGGAAAATCGCTATATCGGTTCGCCGTCACACCACGCTGTCAAATGTTCTGACAAAAGACAGACTGCAGTCACCGCCATCACTGTAGAAGACAACTGCGGCAGTGGGATCGCCCAGCAATGTTAAGCCTTGCCGTCGTGGCAAATCCTGAAAAAGCGACATTGCGCCCAAACTTTCCCTCAGAAAATGACCAAGCGAGCGGCTACTAGCCAAACTCTGCCGCAACTCTTTTCTCTCACGGAAAGAGAACCAGAAGTACCAGAGTAAACGAGGAACGAAAGAACACGATTTGGCCCTGTGTAACATTTTCGCTGACTGCTTTAACGCTGACAAACGTTCCCGCTGCTATGTGCCTGAGAGTGTGTTGAAACCTGCGCCCACAGTGGTGCGGTCATGCGTGCTCATGAGACGTTTTCTTCCTGCGCAAGCGCGTCGCGGAGCGCGTCACCAACCAGATTTATGGAAAGAACGCTTATCATGACAGCTAGCCCCGGCCAGATCATTTGAAGCGGGGACGAGCGCATATGCACGCGCGCATCGAGCAGCATTGTGCCCCATTCTGGGGTGGGTGGCTGAACGCCAAAGCCAAGAAACCCGAGCGCTGAAATGCCGAGGATGGCACGGGCAAACATCCCGGTCCAGACAACGGTTAATGAGGGCAGAAGCGACGGCAGGTAGTGCCAATGTGCAATTGTCGCTCGAGAGAGACCCGCAAGTCTGGCTTGAATGATATAACCGCGCGTTTCAAGGCTCAGGCCGATTCCACGTGCGACCCGCGCATAGCGCATCCAGCTGGTAACGCTCAGCGCGAAGACCAAGCTTCCAGTGCTCGCTCCGAGAACCCCTGCAATTACGACGGCGGCAACGAGTTCCGGAAATGCCAGAAAGGTATCGGTCAGACGCATTATGATCCAATCCATTCGCTTACCGCCGAGCGCTGCAAGCAGGCCAAACAGAGTTCCTGCAACAAACCCAAGAACTGAAACAACAAAGGCAAGCCCCAGTGACCAGCGTGCACCATAAAGCAGGCGCGAAAGAATATCGCGACCCAGCGCATCGGTTCCCAGAGGCCATTCGGCGCTGGGCGCTGAAAGCCTGTTGGGTATGTCAATCGCCGTCGGGTCATGGGGAGCGAAAGAAGGGCCCAAAACGGCAAGAAAAAGGAAAGTGCCGATAAGAAGGACCACGCTACGCATCGGGGCCTCCGACGCGCGGGTCCAACGCCCGGTACGTGATATCGATCAGCAAGTTGATCACCACGAACAATAAGGCCGTCAGAATAACGACCGCCTGTACCTTGGGAAAGTCGCGTGACTCAATCGCGTCGACCAGAAAACTACCAAGGCCGGGGCGCGCAAAAATGACCTCCACCATGACTGCGCCCTCGAGCAGGAACGCGAGTTCGAGGCCCAAAACTGTAATGACCGGGATCGCGGCGTGCGGCGTGATGTGATCGCGGCCAAGTGCTTTGCTTGTAACACCGCGGCGTTTAAACGCCGGCAAAAACGGTCGGCCCCGGGCCTCTAGAATCCCCGAGCGGATGATCCGCGTAAGCGCAGCGGCAACGCCGAGACCAAGTGTCAGCGCGGGCAGCAACAGATGTGCAGGTGTGCGGGCGCCCATCGCCGGCAACCAGGCGAGTTTGACAGCAAACAGCAGGATGAGCAGCAGGCCCAGCCAATAGGCGGGAATTGCTGCCCCTAGCGATGCGACGGCAATCGCCAAGCGATCAATCCAGCCACCCGGTCGGCGCGTGGCGACGAGCGCCAGAGGCACGGAAATGAGTACACCGATCACCAGACCCGCAAACGCCAGTGGGATAGTATAGGATGCGGCTGCCATCAATTCGGGCCAGACCGGGCGTCCGGTGACCGAGGAGTTTCCAAAGTCGCCACTTAGAAGGGGCAAGATCCACGCCCGAAACGCAGACCAGAAGCCGGCGTCGAAACCGATTTTCGCACGTACTTCTTCGATGACCTCGGTTGTTACCATAGTATCGAACCGTGCAATTGCTATTGCGGTTGCCGGATCGCCGGGCGCATGCCACAGCAACGCGAAAGTTGCCAGCGCTACGCCAGTGAGCACCGTGACCGCGCGCAACAAAAGTCCGGATATTGCGTTAAACATTATGCGACCTCCAGTGCACCAAGTGCGACCGCTGCATCGCGCAACTGGCGTGCGTACTCAGTACGTGGCGCTTCCAGGAAGCTTTCTACCGTTGCGATTTCTTCGATGCGACCGGCGCGTAGAACGGCAATTTCACTTGCGTGCGCGGCCGCATAGCCCAGGTCATGGGTGACAATCAGCGCTGCAAATCCTTCTTCTGCTTGCAGATCCGCGATAAGCTGAGCAGTGTGTTTTTGAGTGACTGCGTCAAGGGCGGACAATGGTTCGTCAAAAAGCACCAGCGATGGTGAGGCAATCAGTGCGCGCAGAATGCCGGCACGTTGTGCTTGCCCGATCGACACTTCCGCGGGTCGACGGTCTAACAACTCCATCGGTAGTTCTAAACCCGCGCAAAGCCTGGAAATCCGGTCTTCCTGCACCGGGCGCCTTTGTCCGATGAGCGGCTCAAGCACAGATTGCCGCAACGATCGAACCGGATTAAATGCGGCTCTGGGCTCCTGCAGGACCAATGCGGGTCGTGCGGTCAGAACAGGCGCGTTCGCCCAGGTGACGGTTCCTTCTGTGAGCCGGACCAAACCCAAAATGGCCGCAATCAGCGTGGATTTTCCCGCGCCGCTTTCGCCGACGACAGCGAGCGTTCCACCCGGAGCAAGTGAGAAGGTCACCCCGTGCAAAGTCGCAGCTTTGCCCCGGGACACTCTGACCTTGTTGACCTTCAACATGGCAGGCTAAACCAACTTCTGTGTTGCGACAAGGATTTCGCCGCGTCGCTCTGCGGGCGCACAAGAATTTCCTCGGTAGGTGCGTCTTCCACAACGCGACCGGCATCAAGAACGAGCAGTCGCGAAACGCGTCGGGCTGCAAGCCCCAGATCATGGGTAATCAGGACCATTGCCGTGCGGCTGTTCGCCAGATAGTTGTCCAACAACTCCATACTGTCCGCAGCGACAATTGGATCCAGCGCAGAAGTCGGTTCATCCAAAACAATCACGTCAGGGCTACCAATCAACGCCATTGCAATCACAAACCGCTGCTGCATGCCCCGGCTCCATCCCCATGGTCGTTTCCGCAAATCGCCGCCTTCGATCCTCAATGCGGCGAAGAGGCTTTCGCGCCGCATTTCGTCTGGAGCCACACCCAAAGCAACTTCGGCCTCACGCCAGTGAAAGGCCATGCTTCGCAGCGGGTCCAGCGCCTCATCGGGGCTTTGTGGAACCTGGGCGACACTGCAGCCGTCGGCCGCCAGCGCGTCGATCAAAGCATGGCCCAACGTCGATTTCCCCGATCCGGATGGTCCAACGATACCAACGCGCTCGCCGGACATGATCTCAAGCGAGGTCGGATACAGGATCGTTCGGCCCGAGCGCGTTGCGCTCAGGCCGTGGACTGCGAAACTCATTCAGACAGCGCGGTCTCGTGCGTGATCCAATACGTCTCAGTCGGGTGAACGGCGTAGCCGGTCAGCCCTGCACGCGCGACATTGACCTGACTGACATGAAAGACCGGGATGAGCGCGGCGTCATCGGCGATAATCTTTTGGACCTGATCATAGACTTCTGCACGTTCAGACGGAGCAAAGGTAAGACGGCCATTGTCGAGCAGTTTGTCGAGCAGGGCATTTTGGTACCCGCCCGAGTTTGATCCGCCGTCCGATTTGAGCAGCGTTTCGAGCACCGCGCCTGGATCGCCTTGTGGTGTCGTGATCCACGCCTGAAGGAACAAGTCGGCCGATCCGTCGGCGATTGCATCGTTGCTTGCGCCGTATTCACCAACACGCACTGTTGACGAGACGCCGATGGCCTGAAGAAAAGCCTGAGTAAGCTCTGCTGTAGGTGGCAGAGCGGCACGTGAGGAGTAGGTCACAATGTCCACTTCAAGTGGTTCACCGTCCAACATCCAGCGCCCGCCTTCTTTAACGGCACCGGCCTCCGCGAGGAGTTTTTCAGCTTCCACCGGGTCATAGACTGGTGGAATGTCTGCAGCCCACCCTTTCCCCGGAGGGTAGATGGTTCCTGCTGGAACACCACCGACTCCAGACAACGCCGCATCGACAATACCTTGCCGGTCAATTGCCAAAGATACCGCGCGGCGGATCAATGGGTTGGACAATGGCCCGGAGGCGGCGTTTACGGTGTAAAAGTAAAGTCGCGCCGTTGGGGCGGAAAACCCTAGTGCGCCTGTGGACTGGATACGCTCGAAATCAGATTCGGGATAGTTGATGACCATATCCACTTCGGCGGCTTCAAAGGCGAGCGCTGCCGTTGCCGGATCTCCGGAGACAACGACGCGCACTTCATCAAGCGCGGGCGCGCCAAGACGATAGTCTGGGTTTGCCTCAACTCTGTAAAGCTGCTCGGGTATCGCTTCTTTGAAAACGAACGGGCCGGTGGCGTTTATAGGAAACTCATCTGTTGCAGGCCCTAGAATTGCAAGGCCGGGTTCTGACAACGTCCACGCGAATGCAGCATTGGGTGTATTGGTTTCGAACAAGACAACGCGATTGCCGTCCGCTTTCAGTCCTGCAAGATCAAGAAGTTTTGAAACACGCGCGTTGTATCCCTGATGATCTTCAATCGAAACCGGTTTGATGGCATCAACCACAGCCTGTGCTGTCAGAGGCGTTCCGTCATGGAACAGTACGCCGTCCCGCAGTGTTATGCGCCATTCGGTAGGCGTTGTTTGTTCAATGCTTTCGGCCAGCCGTGGATAGAGTTTCAGATCGTAATCAATGCCCATAAGTGTTTCGGTCACACCGGACTGATTGGACATCCAGCCATTGTACCCGGCACGCGGGTCAGGCACTTCTGCGTTAGGTCCCCAGATTGTCGCGATCGACAGGCTGCCCGCCATCGCGGCATGAGGCAATGTGCCGCCGATCGAAATCAATGCGATGAAAGCAAGTCGCGCTAAGACTGACATCGGATTTTCCTTTACGGTTGAGTATCATGTTGTTGGGTGACGACTTGCTGAGCGCGAGCGAGGGTTCGCGTTTCTGCTTGCGATAGTGAAAATAACGTCTCTTCGATAGTGAGGCCTTTTGAACGGGCCCGGTTCCAAAGCCGACGTGCAGAGACGGGTGACCAAGGCAGCGCCGCCTCCGACAACCATTTTCTTAGCGGTGCAGGCAGCGCATCGAAGGTACGCATAGGGTCATCACGCCCGCGACGTCGTCTGAGTCTTGTTTTGCCAAGGTTGCCGTTCATGGAAAGAGGACGTGACCTTTTGATTGGCCGCTTTGCTTGCTTTGCAGTCCGATTACCGTTAACGACAACATCCCGGGCAAAATCGCATGTTTGGTGACAGCGCTTGCATAATGCGGCATGCTGAAAGCCTCAAAACGACGGTGTTACATGAACTCGCAATTATCCCAGCTACAGGCATTTCGCAACCGGCAAAGTTGCATGAAGCTCAGCCAACAGGAGAGGGCGTTGTGAAACGCAACAGTCGCTTGTCTCTTGCTTTGCACACGCTTGGCCACATGGCCGCTGATCCAGACCGCGTTCGCACGTCTGCGGATATCGCCGCACACGTTGGTACCAACCCCGTAGTGGTTCGTCGCGTGCTTGGTCGTTTGCGCGTCGCAGGGCTTTTGAATTCCGAAAAGGGTCATTCGGGAGGGTGGAGACTGGCGCGTTCGCCTGAAGCTATATCGCTGGCCGACGTGTATCTCGCGCTGGATGAGAGCCTTTTTTCAAGGGACAGTACGGACGAAAAGCTAAACTGCGCGGTGGAGCACGCGCTCCATAGCCGGGTTATCGATCTCGTTGAGGACATCGAAAGCGCATTTGTCGAACGCCTTGCTGCAACGACCATTGCGGAAGCATTGGATGCATGATGGCGCTTCAAATCTTTGTTTGAGTAGACATCTGTCCTCTGTCATATCCTTTATGCATGATTGCGATACGCATGAAACCAAATCGCCGGACACCACCGCACATGGACGTTGTTGATCGGAGTGACATGAATATGTTTTCAATTGGACTTCGTTTGCTCCTCAAAAGGGTTTGGGTCGCCCTCGCATTGTGTTTGTGTTCAGGCGTATATGCTCAAACAGCGCAACCAAAAGAAATAAACTGGGACGACTTGCTTCCCAATCTTGGCGTCACCGATCCAAACTCCCATTCGCCCGCTGCGCCCGAGACACGGAGTTTTTCAGCACTGGGCCAGCCCAACCACGCGCTGCGCTTAGCTAACCCGTTCGATCCTTTTGACGACGGGCAGATGGTCGTAGAGACTTGGGAACCCGAAGCTTACGATGTGGCTGCCTCCACAATCGACAACGAAGTGGTGATAGACGGGTACGTCTTGCCGCTTGTGTGGGATAAAAAACGCGTTGTCGAGTTTTTGCTTGTACCTTGGGTCGGCGCCTGCATTCACACCCCGGCACCGCCTCCAAATCAGATCATTCACGTGTCATATCCGGCAGGTTTGTTGCTGGAAAAGCAGTTTGAAGCGATACGGCTTTCTGGAACACTGCGTCATGAACGCCTCCATCACGATTTGTTTCTTGTGGATGGACGCAGAATGATTGCGGCATCCTATACTTTGAAAGATGCGCGAACCGCTGGTGAACCGCAGAAAGTCATCGCATCCGTGGCTGGCAGCTTGCCGATCCTGGCGCGTCTTCAAATTTGGGTCAATTCGCTCTTCACACAGAGCATGGTCGCGGTTGGCGAAAAAGGCGCGAGCAAGGCGGTATGGTTCGCATTGCTTTTGTCTTTCGGGTACGGAGTGTTCCACACGCTGGGCCCCGGGCACGGAAAGTCGGTTGTTGTCTCTTATTTTGTCGGGGCAGGCGGCAGTTTGCGCCAGGGATTAACGATGGGCATTCGGATCGCGGTATTTCATGTTCTCTCGGCTGTTGTTTTCGTTTTTCTGTTCGACTTTGCGGTGCGACAGGCAACAGGGGCACCGCCGTCGGACTACAGAACTATACGGTTGGGCAGCTACGCGCTCATCGTGGCGATCGGAAGCGTTATGTTATGGCACGCGGTCACGGCAGTGATTGCCAGCAGACGTGATCGCGCGACTTTGGTCGGCTCTTCGGGCCAAGACCACGCGCATGCTTTTGGTGTCCATCACAAGCATAGTGGATGTTCAGCTTGCGCTGCGGCAGAAGCGCCAAAAGGCAGCGGTTGGATTGCAGCATCCGTCGGTGTGGTTCCTTGCACAGGCGCCTTACTTATCATGCTGTTTGGCTTGGCGAACGACTTAATCTGGCCAGCCGTTTTGATGGTCGTGTTCATTTCGGTCGGTATGGCAATTGCGATGTCTGCGATTGGCGTCGCGGCTTTATGGGGCAGAAACCTTGCGCAGAAACGATTTGCAACCTTTCAATACAGTTCAATCAGTTTCGAAAATGGCGCGCGCCTTATGGGCTCAGCCTGCGTTCTGGCCATCGGAGTGATGCTTTTGATTACTGCATTGGCGTATCCGGTTCCGCTTGAAGTGCAGATGGACGATATTGCGAATAGCCGCGGATTCGGCTTGTCCTCTGAAGGGTAAAGCAGACCGCCTGCACAACTCTGCGCAGCGAGTTCTCGCCAAAGAGAATGGCGCCTTCTAACGGGCTCTTGTACGGAACGTTATGTGTCTCCTCGGCGTCACAGGGGGTCGTTGCGGACAAACACATGCCAAATTTTGCACTGCTTAATTTGTCAGATGCAGCAACAGTTTATCCAACATGTCAGCGCAGGATTCTATTTCGCCAATTGCAATTTTTTCATCAGGTTTGTGACCATGTGCTGCCATGTCTCCCGGACCGACAACAACGGCGTTCAGACCGAGTTCTGCAAAGAATCCCGCTTCGGTTCCAAATGGAACTTTTGTTGTGGATGACCCGCCGGTCGCCGCCCGCAACAAAGCAACGGATGAGCTTTTGGGGTCGTGATCAAGGCCCGGATATGAAGCTGCGGGTTCAATTTTAATTGCATCAGTGCAGCCTTCGGCTGCGCACACACGTTCGGCAGCGGTGCTTAATTTTTCGAACACGTCGCTGGCGGCGGTTTGCGCGAGATGTCTTACTTCCATGTCCAGCGATACCAAGTCTGGCACGATATTGAGCGCGCGTCCTCCGTTTATCCGGCCTATGTGTACTGTGGAGTACGGGATTTTATAGCTCCGGTCTCCTTTGCAAGCGGAAAGTTCCGATTGAAGCGCACGAATTTCTTCCACGAACCGCGCGGCCAGATGTATTGCGTTTACAAAAAGTGGTGACAATGCACTATGGCCTGCCTCACCTCGGCAGGTGACCTTGTATGCGGTCTTGCCTTTATGGCCGGTCGCGATTTGCATTGATGTTGGTTCGCCGACAAGCACAAGCTCGGGCTCGGCCAACAGACCCCTCAGGTGCGGCAGCATCTCGCTCAGACCGACACATCCGATCTCCTCATCATAGGATAGAAGAAGGCTCAAAGGGCGTTGTATTTCGTGGTTCTTCATGCGCTCTGCGGCGGCAAGTGCACATGCCAAAAAACCTTTCATATCTGTGGTTCCGCGACCATAGACGTGGGGCCCCTCGCGTGTCAGTGAGAACGGCGCGCGGGTCCAGTTTTGTCCTTTGACGGGAACCACATCGGTATGCGCTGAAAGGCAAATTCCGCCACTCTGCCGAGGTCCGACAATCGCGTGCAATCCGGCCTTCTTCGGGTCTGATGCGGGAATTCGGGTTGTATGAAAGCCGGCCTCTTGCAGAAGGTTCTGTGCCCAGTCGATCAGATCCAGGTTGCTTTGGTCGCTGATTGTGGGGAACGCAACCAAACGCTCCAGAAGTTCCAACTCCCGGCTCATTTTTGCACCGGCTCCACCAAGCTTTTGAGGACTTCGAGCACGGTGTTTGCTTCGGTTTCAGGGTTCACGACGCACAGACGGAACACTTTCTGCCCGTTCCATGTTGTGGGCAAACACAACAAATCGCCTGATCTTCTGTGTATTTCCGCCCAACGGTCCATTTCTTCATCCGTCATTTTCTTGGGCCGAAACAGGACGACGGACAGTTGCGGACCTAGGATCAGGTCGACGTCCGCCATTGCTTGAATGCCGTCTGCAATGTCGCGGGTCGTTTCAAGCGTTCTCGCAATCGCCTGTCCATAGGCTTTTGTCCCATGCGTCGCCAGAGAATACCACAAAGGCAAGCCCCGCGCGCGACGCGTCAGGTGCAGAGCATAGTCCGATGGGTTCCACTGCGACGTGTCAATCGCGTCAAGGTATTCGGCTTTCTGGCCATGGGCGTTCGCTGCGTTGACCGCTTTCCTGTAAACCAGCGCGCAGCTGTCGTAAGGCGCGAAAAGCCATTTGTGAGGATCGACGATGAAACTGTCCGCATGTTTGATTCCTTTGAAAAGCGGTCGCGAGTCTGGATCTGCGAGTGCGGCAAGTCCGTAAGCGCCATCCAGATGGAGCCAGGCGCCTTTCTCTTGGGCCAGCCGCGCTAAACCGGCGACATCATCCACGGCACCGCAGTTCGTCGCGCCTGCATTTGCAACAATCGCAAAGACGCCCGGACACCACGCTGTGCGGGCGGCGTCGGCACTCAACCGTCCACAGTCGTCTGGGCGCACTTTTATGGTGTCCACATCCATGACAGAGGCGACGGCACTGATTGAACTATGTGCTTCTGTCGAGCAGAGGATCGCACGCCTGCCATCAAATGGCGCGCTTCGCGCTTTCCAAACGCGTGCCGCATGCAAGGCACTCAGATTGCCTAATGTGCCGCCAGCAACGAACACGCCGCCAGCCTCTTCGCCCCAACCGGCCATGTTTGCAAGCCACCGCAGTGCCTGGTTCTCAGCATGGATGGCTCCGGCACCGCCATCCCAGTTTCCGGCAAATATACCTGCAGCGCCAAGTGCTGCGTCGAAACTAAGTGCTGCCTGACTGGGCGCCGAGGCAACAAAACTCAAGGACGAAGGATGACCAAACGGTCGCGTCGAAGGAACAATCGTATGCGTGAAGAGCTTGAAAGCGGTTTCCGCACCGAGCCCGTTTTCCGTAATTGAACCGGCCAGCATCGCATCAAGCGCTTTTTTTGTTTGCGCACCATGTTTTGGGTCCGGGCCTTGTTCAATGCGTTCCTTTGTCCACTCCAAAATGTCTGAGACGACTGCATTGGGAAAGGGAAACGGATCCATCAATTGGCAGCCAGCTGTGTGATTTCGCGGCGAAAGGGTAAGGCGTCGCCTATGTCGTTGCCGTCCAGCTCACGCGCATAACGATGTCCTGCATAGGTCGCCCAGGCGATGGGGCCCGGCGCATTTGCATCACCAATAAGGCTGACCGATTTGATGCCTGCATCGGGCCAGTCCCTTTCGCGTGATTTCAAAGCTTTGTACACGTCGTTGTTTTCTATTCTCGAAGAGACGATCAAAACGGCGTCACACTCGATCCGACGCCGTTGATCTGTAAACGTGCAATTTGTTTCCACAAACTCGGATCCTATAGAAGTGACGCCCCGGTTTAGTTCGATTGTCACGCCCATTTCCGCAAGACGCCTGTGCACTTCATGCTGTTCGAGTGTGTTGACCGTCCACTCGCTAACGTAAGCCGCAGGCGTCACCAGTGTTACAGTGCAACCTTTCTGAACCAGTAGTTCGGCGAGAACACCGCCCATGTAGTAATGATCATCGTCAAAAATCGCAACATGCCCGGATGGGGTTGCACCGTCCATCATGTCGTCCGGCGTGAAGAGTGGCATGGCGCTGTCTGTTGGAAAGGGCACTACATGCTGACGGGCGACACCGTCTCGGCGCCAAGTCGCACCGGTCGCCAGGCAAACGTGCTCAAAGCCAAATTCGAGGATGCTTTCCGCGTCCAACGCGCTGTCGAAATAGCTTTGGACGTTGGGCTTCTGGCTGATCTGATATTCGCGATAATCTGCGACACGTCCCCATGCAGACAGTCCAGGCAAATGCCGCTCTTTTGCGACCCGACCGCCAAGAACGGTGCCGGCCTCTGCGATGGCGACGTCATATCCGCGTTCCCCAAGCGCCCTTGCTGCCTCCAAACCCGCTGGACCTGCGCCCACCACAAGCACGCTAGAGCTCGGGCCCTTCGCATTCATGTGCTCCGGGTGCCAACCTTTGCGCCATTCCTCCATGAAGGTCGGGTTTTGCGTGCATCGACTTATGGACATGGTCATGTCGCCGGTGATGCAGATATTGCAGCCAATACACTCGCGAATGTCCTTGATGCGCCCGTCCTCAATTTTTTTGGGCAAAAATGGATCCGCGATCGAGGGACGTGCGCAACCGATAAAGTCGAGAACACCGGACCGGACCATCTTGGCCATGACATCCGGGCTTGTGAAACGTCCAACCCCAACAATTGGTTGGTCCGTTAGTTCGTGGATCCCTTTCACAAGGCTTTGTTGCGCCGCCTCCTCTTTAAAGCGAGAAGGGCCGGAACAGTCTTCCCACGTCCCGTGTGCGAGGTCCCAAAGGTCGGGCATATTGCGGTTCATCTCCACAAATTCCCGGACCTCGCTGTTTGAAAAACCCAAGTCTCCAATCGATTCATCAAGTGATACGCGCAGTGTCAGCCCCATCGTGTCGCCAACCGCATCGCGAATGTCTGAGATAACTTCGCGTGCAAACCGGGATCGGTTTTCCAGGCTTCCCCCGTATTCATCAGTTCTGTGATTGGTGGCTCGGCTCAAAAAGTGCTGAAAAATGCCAAACCCGTGTGCGCCATAAAGGCAGATGAGGTCGAACCCGGCCAGCTTTGAGCGCTTGGCCGCGTTAACGAACCAACGACGCAAGTTGCGGATATCGCTTTGATCGAGCGCACGCGCCTGCACCGGGTCGTTTGTGAACGTACGGATAGGCTGGGCAGATACGGCCAAAGGCACTTCTTTGGTGTAGAGGTTGGGGCCGTTTACGCCCGAATAAGCCAGTTGAATTCCTGCCAATGCACCGTGAGCTTTCATTGTCTCGGACATTTTGCGCAGCATCGGGATGTCTTTGTCTTCCCACAGGCGCAGCTCGATAAACGGCGTAATCTCAGAGGTGTGGTGCATTTCGCATTGCTCGGTGAAGATCACGCCCCAGCCGCCTTCGGCTTTGGACCCGCGCATTGCGGCCGCTGCCGACGGATCACGATAGCCGCCGCCGTTGCAATGCGGCACCTGATAGAAGCGATTTTTTGCAGTGACTGGCCCAATCTTAACCGGCTCAAACAGAATATCGTAGCGGGCATCGCGCACGGGTGTGGCTCCTCAAAACATGTGTTGCTTGGGTGACAGTGCCAGACAATTGACTTAGGCAAAAGTCATGGCTGCGAAAGCATGAGTTAGGTCAGGTCTATATCATTTTAACGGATAGCATGACCGGGGTACCCCCAGTCAGAAATTACCTGCCGCGTGTGTTCGACAAAAGCGCTGATCGTGAGCACACTTTCAGCGCCTTCGGCCAAAATTAGGCCCAAGTGCAAAGACCGTTGCTTCCCATCCAGCGGTACAAAACGCAAAGGCCGACCATCGGGAGACAAATCCGAATACGGACGAATATTCGCAATCCCAAATCCGAATCCATTTGCCACAAGCGATCGCATAACCGCCATGTCCCGCGTGCGCTCGATGATCCGCGGTCGTTCGCCAGTCTTGTCAAAAAAACTCAGGAAGTAATTGCTGCTCAACGGCAGATCAAGCAGGACCATAGGAAAGCCCAGCAAGTCATCTACAGAAACGACATCTTTTTCCGCCAGCGGGTGGTCAAAGGCCATCATCGCATAAGGTGGCAAAGCCCGGAGCGGAACAAATTTCAGATCGGCGGGAATTTCTAGGTCATAGGACAAGGCGACATCGATTTCGGCCCGGCGCAATTTTTCTATCAGATCCAGTTGATCCGCTTCGCTTTGGCTCACATGCGCATCCGGATAACGCTGCTCGAATTTTCTGCGAATTGCGGGCAACAGAACCTGCGCAAACGTCAGCAGGCAACCAACTTTTAAGGGGCCCTGCACGTTGCCCGAAATGTTGTCTGCCAATCGGTTCAAAGAGCCGGCTTCGGCCAATACCTTCTGGGCTTTCGCGAGAAATTGCTGGCCGGGTTGAGTGAGACTCAATCCATGCGCGTGCTTTCGAACGAACAGAGGCAATCCAAACTCATCTTCCAGTTGCGAAATTGCTGCCGAAATGGATGGTGACGACACATTCACGCGTTCGCTTGCTTGTGCGATCGAGCCCTCTTCGCCCACAGCGACAAAGTACTCGAGCTGACGGAGGGTAAAACGCAGCGGCATCATTCAATCATTTGCAAGGCACGGTGTTCTTGACGCGGCCCTCTTTGACACACTGACTTCACGCATCACCCGGTACTCCGTAAGATGGCGCTTTCGTTGGATCCAGCGCGCGCTGAATATAGTCCTTCAACTGCGGTTTGTAGACCGCCCAAGCCGTTGCCAACACGGCAATCGGGCAATCGTCAGTCCAGTCGCATCGCAGGTCCGCCACTGGCCATGTCACTTTATCTACAAGCATCAGACCCGCCGAATGCACAGGTCCGGCTTCACCGCCCGCGTCTAATCCCGCTTGAAGCGCACCAATCAATCGATCACCGAGGTGTCCGTCGTTTGCCAGAAAGTTGTCAACGATCGCGCCCGGCACGCCATCATTCGCGAGCAGATTGCCCGCGGACACCACGTTCTCGCTCTTGCACTGGGTCCAGATACCAAGACTGTTGGGACCCGAGTGGATTTCCGTGCCGCCCATTGCATCAACCGCCAGTACCTGTCGGTACGCAATATGGAGCACGCGCGACTTAACCTCGGCAACGGCCTGTTCCGCATTCATGCCGTCTTGCATGAGGTTCAATGCCATTGGGCCAAGCCTCGGGTCGGTCACATTTTGCGATGCGACAGCACCGACGCCGGCTCGGGCATAAGCGCAGCGCGCGGCAACGGCCGGCGAAGAGGACGAGATAGCGACACCAAACATGCCGGTCTCTTGGCAACGCGCGACAACAGAAAACGTCATTCCGGAATGACCGCAGTGCCGTCTATTTCAACAAGCCATTCAGGTCTGGCAAGGGCTTGTACCACCAGACCGGTGGAAACCGGGTGCACGCCTTTGATGTATTCTCCCATTGTACGGTAGACGGCTTCACGATGGCGCACATCGGTGATGTAGACCACGACCTTTACAAGATGTTCCATCGATCCGCCGGCTTCTTCAATCAGATGCTGGATGTTTTGCATGACTTTGTGCGTTTGCGCCGCGGGATCGTAACTGTCGATGTTTGCGGCATCGTCGAGGTTTTGCGGGCATTGACCGCGTAGCCAAACAGTTTTGCCGCCCCGGGTTACGACGGCCTGACACAGGTCGTTATCAAGATTTTGTTCCGGATATGTATCTTTGGTGTTGAACTTTCTGATGCGCGTGTGGGCCATCGCAGGATCCTTGCCAAGAGTGATTATTCCGCCGCAGGACGCACAATGCCCGCGTGTCCGTCATATTCGGCGTAGGCGCGTTGAATGGCAATCTGATCCGCAATGAATTTTGCATCATGCCAAACGCCCCACAAAAACGTGGACCCGCGCCGCGACTGCCAGGGGAGACCCAAAAAGTAGACGCCCGGCTCGGTCGATACTCCACGTTGATGAATGGGCGCGCCGTCCGCGTCGAATGCGTCAATTTTCAACCAGCTGTAGTCTCTTCGGTACCCCGTCGCCCAGATTATTGTCGACACAGATTGATCTGGTAGATTGAGCGCTGAGATAGGGTTTTTCAAACACTCCGGGTCTGGCGGAATATCTTTCGCTGTGGGTTCTTCCGGCAAATCCAGACCCATGCGGTCAACGTAGGCATCTGCTGCGTCCAACATAGCCAGAAAGTTGGAATCTCCTGCAGAGAGGTTACGCTGCAGATCGTCAGCAAATGTCACGACCCCGTTCTGATACGTCTCCGTCATTCCGACAAGCACGACTCCTTCATGGGCCAGACGCCGAAAGTCCATCGTTTGCCCGCCGTAAGCGCCGCTTACGGCTATCGTCACGTGTTCTGTTCCAGGCTCAAGCGCTGCCTTGTCCCAAAGACCAAGCACGCCAAGCCACCATACGAAGTCGCGCTGGCGGTATCGCCTGGGCGGTCTGTCGTGAGGACCAACGGAAAGGAAAACACGGCGTCCGGCTCGGTTCAGTTCGTCCGCAATCTGTGCACCCGACGATCCGGCACCGACAACCAGCACGCTGCCGTCCGGCAGCTGTTTCGCGTTTCGGTACTGGTAAGAGTGAATTTGCTTAACCGCCGCATTTTGCGCAACAACTGGTGGGATAACGGGCTGTTGAAACGCACCGGTCGCCGCGACGATCCTTTTCGCTTCGATCGCACCTGTTGTTGTCTCAACCCGGAACCCTTGTTGACCCTCCAGCCGCTCGGCGTGCAAAACCTCCACGCCGGTTCGGATCGGAGCGTCTATCAGTTGCGAATACTCTTCAAGATAACTAACAACACGGTCTTTGGAGACAAAGGCATCCGGCGCATCACCTTTGAATTCCAAATCAGGAAACCGATCATGCCAGACTGGTCCGTTGGTCACCAGCTTGTCCCAACGACCGCTGCGCCATGCTTCCGCAACGCGGTCTTTTTCTAAAACCAGATGCGGAACGTGGTGCCGGTTCAAATGCCCGCTTAGTGCAATGCCCGCTTGTCCCGCGCCCACAACAAGCGTGTCAATTTCATCAACTGGCATCGTGGTGTTCCTCCCAGCAAGCACGCGTCCTCTTAAATCCCGTGGCCCAACTTTCACACACAGACCGCGTCAAACAAGAACAGTCTGCGTTAGTTTTGATTAGGACAGTCCTAACGTCACCTTCCACGGGTAAGGAATGCCCTAATTCATTCTTCGCAAAAGATAACTTTTGAATACGAAGAGTTCCGCCGTAAGATTCCTTTAGGAAGACGAAGGTTGCAGTAAGCCAATTTCCTCATCCCCCTTCGGGGGGACACGACATCTGCAATGAGCCGTCGCTATGGTAACCGCATGTAATGGGATTGCTGAATGACGGAGGACCAAAACAGCGAGATTGCAGTCAATGTCCAAGATGCGGTGAAACGGTATGGTGACTTTACTGCTCTGAAGACAATTTCCTTGGCCATAAAGGACAATGAATTCTTCACACTGCTTGGTCCATCGGGATGCGGAAAGACCACGCTGCTGCGCATGATCGCGGGTTTCGAAGATGTCTCAGAGGGGGCCATTTTTCTTTATGGCCAAGAAATCGAAAATCTGCCGCCGAACAAGCGCCCGGTAAACACGGTCTTTCAAAACTACGCCCTGTTTCCACATATGACGATCCTTGAAAACGTTGGGTTCGGTCTGGAGATGCTGGGCAAATCAAAAGAGGACTCTCGCAAGCGGGCAGGAGAGATGCTGGACCTTGTGCAGCTGTCGCAGTTCTCGGCGCGCAAGCCGTCGCAACTGTCGGGCGGGCAACAGCAAAGGGTTGCCTTGGCCCGCGCGCTCGCACCTTCTCCCAAAGTACTTTTGCTCGACGAGCCGCTGTCGGCACTTGATTTGAAACTGCGCAAGGCAATGCAGATTGAGCTTAAACACATCCAGCGCGAAACCGGCATCACTTTCATTTTCGTCACACATGATCAGGAAGAAGCCCTGACAATGTCTGATCGCATCGCGGTAATGTCCGCTGGTGAGTTGCAGCAAATCGGCGCACCGCGCGACATTTACGAACGACCCCGCAACATGTTCGTTGCAGATTTCATAGGAGATACCAATCTGTTGGAAGTCTCTGTGGATGCCGTTGAAAACGATCATGCAATCTGTCGTACGGAAGGTGGGTACAAACTGGTCTGTGATGCAATCGAAGGTGTCAGCGCCGGTGCTACCAGCCACATCTCGATACGACCGGAGCGGTTGGTCCTGTCGGGCGACGCCACGGTCTCAAGCGCTCTGAGGGCGAGGGTCATCGAGAACATTTTCATCGGGACCGACATAACCACCATCTTGTGTTTGGAAAACGGTCCTGAACTGACTGTGCGCACGTCTAATTCGGATCGTGGCAGCGCACGTTTGTTCGAGCCCGGGGCTCAAGCGTTTATTGGCATTGAGGAGGGTGCAGTGCGCCTTTTGCGCGACTGATGGCCGGCGGCGCTGCGACAGGCGATTCAACCGCAAGCGATACCTACGCACAAGCGCGCAACTGGTTGCTGCTGCCGTCGTGGGCGGTATTGCTGATCCTGGTGGCAGCGCCCGTCGGGATGATGCTTGTATATTCCTTTCTCACCAAGGAGTTCCGTGGCGGCGTCATCTGGGAGTTCTCTTTGGCCGCCTACGACCAGTTTTTCTTTAATCGCGGACTGTTCGGAGATGAGCCACCCCAAATTGAATGGACATATCTTACCATTTTCTGGCGCTCGATTTGGCAGGCGGGTCTCGCCACTCTTTTGTCTTTGACCATCGGCTTTCCGACGGCGTACCATATTGCCACGCGCCCCGAGCGGACGCGCGCGTTTTGGGTTTTTCTCATCACAATTCCGTACTGGGTCAACCTTCTCATTCGCACGGTGTCCATGAAGTTCCTGCTGAGAGATCAGGGACCAATGAACGATTTTCTGGTTGGAAGCGGTCTTATTGACGATCCGTTGCGTATCATTAACACCAACTTGGCGGTTCAGCTGGGCCTCTTCTACAGCTACCTGCCTTTTATGGTTTTGCCCATTTATGCAGCTGTGGAGCGCTACAATTTCACGCTCTCGGAGGCGGCCGCCGACCTTTATGCAACCAAGTGGGCGACCCTACGCCGTATTGTTCTGCCAGCGGTAAAGCCTGGCGTTGTCGCCGGATGCATCCTTGTGTTCGTACCCAGCCTTGGTGCGTTTCTTGCGCCCGATCTTTTGGGAGGCGCCAAGAATTTCATGATTGGCTCGCTTATTGAAGAACAGTTCAAAGGCAATGCCGGAAACTGGCCGTTCGGCGCTGCTGCATCAATGATCCTTCTGACACTGGTTCTTATTGTGCTCCTAATTTTTTCGCGACAGCAGCAACAGGCAGGGAGTGGAGGATGAGCAGTAAGTCTGATGTTAAGGCCTATCCGGGTTTTTTTGCCATGACTATTTTTTGCCTGCTGGTGCTTTACGCTCCGCTGGCAGTTGTCACTGTCTATTCCTTCAACGCATCATCTTCGATCACCGTCTGGGAAGGGCTCTCGCTGCGTTGGTATGCGGACGTCTTTACCGGGCCGGAGAGCGAGAAGTTTAAAAGGGCAGCCATAAATTCGTTCAGCATAGCCTTGATCGCGGCGTCGGTCGCGACGGCCGTTGCGGTCAGCTCAGCAACGGCCATCGTTCGCGGAGGACGGTACGTTTTGCGAATGCCGTCTTTGGGGATGATCACATTGCCCATTATGGTGCCCGAAATTGTGCTGGCAGTCGCAACGCTCATCTTTTTCAATGCCATCGGTTTCACCCGTGGCTATCTGACCATCCTTTTCGCGCATATCGCCTTTTGCATTCCCTTTGCATACCTGCCAATACAGGCGCGCATGCAGGGTATCGAAGATACCTATGAACAGGCAGCGCTTGATTTATACGCAACCAAGGCACAGGCATTTCGCCGCGTGCTTATGCCATTGATGATGCCGGGCATCATTTCTGGCTTCTTGCTGGCTTTCATTGTCAGTCTTGATGATTTCATCATCACGAACTTCGTCAAAGGCGCTGGTGTCGAAACTTTGCCGACGGCAATCTTCGGATCAGTGAAGCAGGGCATAAAGCCCAATATAATGGCCATCTCCACAATGCTTCTGGCGATTTCCGTGGTGATGGTCACAATTTCGTATCTCGTGTCAAAATGGGACGATACCAAATAATCAACAACCGGGAGAAAATACTGTGAAACTAATTGCTTCTACTTCAATGGCTTTGGCGCTGTCGGTGAGCGCGGCAGCTGCCGAAGGTGATCTCGTCATATATCACTGGTTCGAATACATGCCTCAGGACCTGCTTGACAAATTCACCGCCGAGACCGGCGTCAACGTCACGATGGACACCTACGACTCCAACGAAGCGATGCTTGCGTCTCTCAAGGCGGGTGGCATGGGCACATATGACGTGGCTGTGCCGGGCGACTACATGGTTGCGATCATGGCAAGCGAAGGTCTTCTGGATACGGTTGCAGACGGGGAATTGGCGAATGTCGGCAATATCGCGCCGGAGTGGGCCAATCCAAGCTTTGATCCAGGTCGAAAACACTCCATTCCCTATCAGTGGGGATCGACCGCGTTTGCGGTCGACACGGACACCTACGCGGGTGATATCAACACGACCGATATTCTCTTCAATCCGCCGGAGGAGCTGAAGGGTAAGATCAATATGCTGGACAGCCAGGGCGAAGTTATGGCGATGGCATCTTTGCATATGGGAATTCCGCAGTGTTCAACCGACCGCGAGCAACTTAAGGCGCTGAACGAAATGCTGTTGAGCGCCAAAGAAAACTGGGCGTCTTTCAACTCTGATACAGCGAAGGAAGTGCTGGTGTCAGGGGATGCAACCGTTGGTATGATCTACGATGGTTTCAGCGCCAAGGCACGCGCAGAGAAGGCATCGATAACATACGCTTTCCCGAAGGAAGGATATGTTGTCTGGATGGACAACGTTGTGCTGCTCAACGATGCGCCGAACCGCGAAAATGCAATCAAGTTCATGGATTTCCTTCTGGAACCTGAGAACATTGCGGCGGTATCCAATTTTGCGAGATACGGTCTTGGTGTGACAGGCGCGGCAGATTTCCTCGACCCAGAACTTTCGTCTCTGCCCGAGGCGAACCCTCCTGCAGATGCCGGTGCAGGTGCGTTCATCGAAGTGTGCGACGAGGCAACACAAGCCGTTTACGATCAGATCTGGACGAACGTGAAAAAGTAATACGAAAAAACAGAGCTCGGCGGGACACTGCGCCCGCCGGGCTGTCTTAGGATCTTGGCATGGAAACGATTTTCTCTGAAAAGCACAGGTTGAGAGATGCCAAAACCGAACTTTACGGTGGCCATCTGGTGCGGCCGTTTGAACGGCCAAGCCGCGCCGAATTCATTATCGATCGCGTTCGAGAGGTTGGCCTTGGCGCGATAAGCGCGCCAGAAGAATTTGGAATAGAGCCAATTGCGGCGGTGCATGACGCTGAGTACCTTGCCTTTCTGCAAAACGCATGGACCGATTGGCAAGCGGAAGGGTTCCTCGGAGAGGCGATGACGACAGTCTGGCCCGCGCGGCGCATGTCAAACCGTATTCCAGCGCATATTGAGGGGCGTCTAGGGTATTATGCGCTCGCTTGTGAAACCACGATTACAGATGGGACGTGGGAAGCGGCGCTGTCGGCCGCCGATGTGGCGCTGACCGGTGCTGCAAGGTTGAAAGACGGCGCGAATTCGGTGTTTACACTCTGTAGACCGCCTGGCCATCACGCAGCCATCGACATGTTTGGAGGCTATTGCTTTATCAATAATGCAGCTGTGGCGGCGCAGTATCTTCTGGACAATAACGCAGACCGTGTCGCCGTGTTGGACGTCGACTTTCATCATGGCAACGGCACACAGGACATATTTTATGAACGCGGCGACGTTCTGTTTTTGTCGCTGCACGGTGATCCTATGCATGCTTTTCCGCACTTTCTGGGACATGCGGAAGAAAGGGGTCAAAACTCCGGTGAAGGCTATACCGTAAACTACCCTATGCCACCGGGAACCAATTTTGAAACTTGGCGTGTGGCTTTGTCGCAAGCCCTTTCAAAGATTGCGGATTTTTCGCCGCGGGCTCTTATCATATCGCTTGGTGTCGATACCTTCGAAACTGATCCGATCAGTTTTTTCAAGTTGCAGTCAGATGACTTCTTAACCTACGGCGCTGATATTGCGGCTTTGAGGTTGCCGACGCTTTTCGTGATGGAGGGCGGATATGACATCGCGGAAATCGGAGTGAACGCGGTAAACGTTTTGCAGGGCTTTGAAAACGGCTTGTAATCCGTCGCTCTCTTTGCGTGACAAACCAGCTGATCCTAAGCGTCGAAGACGTTGCTTATCTGAGCGAGGCCATACGGGCGATTGGATCTGCGGAATTTCCGGCGCTTTTTGTCAATCTGTGCAAGAGCATTGCAAGCGCAGATGCAGCTCATTTATCCGCATTCTTCACGAATGCGCGCCCTGCGGAGATCTATTCAACGCGCGCTGAGCCGGAAGCTTTGGAGGCATTGTCTCTCTATCTCGATGTGGGTTTTGTTCTGGACCCGTTTTACCAGCTTTTCCTGACGGCGCCGGCAGACAGGGTCGATAGTCTCGCTGACATTGCGCCTGATGATTTTCGGCGATCAGAGTACTATGCCAAGTTTTTTCGCGCTCTCGATTTAAGCGATGAATGTGGTCTAATGTTGCCTTTTGGGAATGAAGCCGCGCTTTTCCTGTCGGTGGGCGTTCAATCCCAGACAAAGATGGACCTGTCCGCTTTGAAGACCGTGCTGCCTCTGATCAGCGCGCTGGCGCGCAGACATTGGATGGTCCTGACGCCAGACCGCTTTGACGGAACGGGCAGGCTCGCAGCGCAGCTTGACGCGGCATTCGTTTCATTTGGAAGCTCCGTGCTCTCACCGCGTGAGGGAGAAATCACACGCATGATTTTGCACGGATATTCTTCCAAGGCCATCGCCATCACTTTTGCGAACAGTCCGGAAACCATCAAAGTGCACAGGAAGCGAATTTACGCAAAGCTCAATGTGTCGAGCCAGGGCGAACTGTTGTCTCTCTTTCTTGACGCTTTGCGTCGTTCGCCTGCTGGGGCACCCGGCGATCCGCTGTCCTACCTCAGACCGTGAAAACTGCATACTCCGTCTTGGGGACTGCGCACTTTAAACCGCATTGCTGTATGCTGGTAACGACTCGAAGCTGGCGGGAAGGTTCGCAAAATGAACATAACAGAAGCAAATTCTGCCTGGGCCAAAGATCGCGCCCATGTCCTGCATCCCTACACTGATTTCAGCACATTCAAGTCAGAAGGCAGTCAGGTCATTACAAGCGCTAACGGCATGTATGTCACCGATGCGGATGGCCAAAAACTGCTGGATGGGATTGCAGGCCTCTGGTGCGTCAACATCGGCCACGGTCGTCGCGACATGGCCGAAGCCATCGCCGACCAAGTGATGAAGATGCAGTACTACAATCCCTTTGGCCATTCGACAAACGAACCGGCGGCTGAACTGGGCGCATGGCTCGCTCAGAATGCGCCCGGCGATTTGAACCATGTTTACTATACGTGCGGCGGTTCCACGGCGAATGACGCGGCAATCCGATTGGTCCATTACTATTTTACAATGCGCGGCATGCACCGGAAGAAAAAGATCATTTCGCGGGACAACGGATACCATGGGGCGACGTATGTGGCGGCGGAACTCACAGGTATTCACGGAACAAAAAACAGCTTTGATCGCATTGGAGAGGATTTCATCCACCACGTCTCCGCCGCAAGTCTCTATCACAAGCCTGATGATATGACCGAAGACGCCTATTGTGATCACCTGGTCCAGGATTTTGAAGACCGGATCAAGCAACTTGGCCCTGACAATGTCGCTGCGTTTTTTGCGGAGCCGATTATGGGGGCCGGCGGCGTTCTCGTCGCGCCACAAGGCTATCACCGGCGTGTGTGGGAAGTCTGTAAACGGTACGGCATGCTTTATATCGCGGACGAAGTGGTTACAGCCTTCGGCAGGTTGGGGCACTGGTTTGCCTCAAAGGAGGTATTTGATTACGAGCCGGACATTCTGGTCTGCGCGAAAGGTATTACTTCAGGGTACATTCCTTTGGGTGCCACGCTGATTTCAGACGAGATTTATGACGTCATCAGCCACCCTCAGTGTGCAGGTGGCGTGTTCTCTATGGGCCTTACCTACTTTGGCCACCCAGTGGCGTGTCGCGCGGCGTTGGAGAATATTTCGATCATGGAACGCGAAAGTATGCTCGCAAATGCGATAGAGGTAGGCGCGTATTTCCAGTCAAAGCTCGGGCAACTACGCACTTTGGACGTTGTCGGAGACGTGCGCGGCGCGGGTCTGATGTTGGCCGTGGACATTGTGCAGGACAAATCAGCAAAATCGCCGTTTCCGATCACTGCGCGTGCGGCACCTCGTGTATTTGACGCCTGTGTGTCTAAAGGCTTGATCGTTCGGCCTGTCGGAGACAGGATTATTTTGTCTCCACCACTTATCATCGGCCGAGAACATGTTGATGAAATGTACGGCGTTATCAAAGACAGTTTGTCCGTTTTGTAATACATGACGTCTAAAAACGCGGATGCTGTTCAGACGATCCGCCGTGTTTAGGTGACTAGGCGCTGAAAGCCATATAGTTGCCAGCCTCTTGCGAGACGTAGCAAAGCCTCACGTGTGCAGAGCCCGCCCTTTTGCGCGTGACAACCACCGTCGGCGCATCAATTGAAAACCTCAGTGCGGACCATTGGTGGTCAGAGCGAGCGCGAGCGATACATGAAGAACATTGCTTTTTTGGGAGATACTTCGATGAATGATCAGACGCCGATGACCCGCCTTACTGCTGCTGACTTTGATCAGGAGCTGCTGGACCTTTACGACTATTATGCACATGGGAAGATCTCAAAGAGAGAATTTCTGGACCGGGCGGGCAAATGGGCCGTTGGCGGTCTGACCGCCGCTGCGATACTGGGTACGCTTTCTCCGAACTATGCGCTTGCGCAGCAGGTCACCGAAGATGATCCGGATATCGAAGCTGAGGATATCACTTATCAAAGTGTGAATGGTACGGGTGACATAAACGCGTATCTGGTGCGTCCGACCCAAATTGACCTCGACCGTCCACCGGCCGCCGTTCTGGTTGTCCACGAAAACCGAGGGTTGAACCCTTATATTCGTGACGTTGTAAGACGCCTCGCCAAAGCAGGTTTCATAGCCATGGGCCCGGACGGTCTTTCGTCGCTTGGCGGATATCCGGGAACTGACGATGAAGGGCGTGAGATGCAGCGTACTCTGGACCGAGACGCTCTGCTCAACGACTTCTTTGCCGGGTTTGAGTATCTGCAAGCGCTTGACGGCACGAACGGGAAAGTCGGCGCGACCGGCTTTTGCTACGGTGGAGGCGTCGTCAAGAAGATTGCTGTTGCCTATCCTGAACTGGCCGCTGGTGTGCCGTTTTATGGGGCCGCACCGGACAGTTCGCAAGTTCCACAGATCGAGGCCCCATTGATGATCCAGCTTGCCGCGTTGGACAAACGGATAAACGCGATGTGGCCTGAATTTCAAAAGGCGCTTGAGGAGAACGACAAGCGGTACGAAGCCCACATTTATCCGGGCGTAAACCATGGCTTTCACAACGACACCACGCCTCGCTACGACGAAATAGCGGCCAAGCTGGCTGAGCAACGAATGGTGGCTTGGTTCCGCACGTATCTTGCTTGACAGCAGATCGAAACCGTTGGCCACGTTGAACGTAAGACTTCTTGCTTGAGGGCTGGTTTTGCGGTCGCCCGCAATCCACAATGCCTGCCGAGGGTTTTTCGGACGCCGCCCGCTCAAGTGAATTTAGAATTGATCGTCTGATTACTGTGGGCGCCGACGCAACATGAGCTAGCTGCCACGCGTTTTGGAATTCACGGCAGCGCGACTTGCGACAAAGGGAATGGTATGGGTGCGAAAAACGTATATGGCCGCCATGTGCGGTGCATTTAGCGTGCAGCCGGCGTGTCGGTCACTCAATTTACACGCCAGCATGCAGCCAGTAACAGATCTTGCGATAGCTATCTGGTTTTCGGCGGTAACAAGCCGGGTTTACAGTTAACAAAACAAAATTCCGGAAGCCGAACACAAGGCCCCACGAGTGTCCGCGGATCACAACACATCCGTCATTCATGCGTACCATGTCGGTGCGCGCGCGGGTATTCGCGCAATTACCTAGGCAAAATTGCCTACATCGACCGCTCGCTTGCCTCTTATCAGCAAAGATTAAAGGCCAAGCCTTTTTGATGCGAGTGCAAGGTCGATAAGTTCGACCATGGAACTTGCCTGCATCTTCTCCAAAATGCGAGCACGGTGGTGGTCGACCGTTCTCGGGCTTATCTGAAGCGCCCTTGCTATTTCTTTGCTGGTTGTATTGGACGGGTTTGAAACAATTAAATCCACGATCTCGCGTTCACGTGTCGTGAGCGCATCAAGCATCATCTTCGCCCGCAACGCTTTGTCATGCATTTCGCTCGCAAAAGCGTTGCTCTTTAGAGCCTGGTTTATGCGATCAACAAGAACCTCGGTGCGAAAAGGTTTTTCCAGAAAATCAACTGCACCGGCTTTCATGGCCTGAACCGACTCAGGAATGCCGCCGTGTCCAGTTATAAAAATTATGGGCAGCGCGCGTCCTTCGGTGACAAGTCTTTGTTGCAGCTGCAGGCCATTCATTCCGGCCATTCCATAGTCCAGGATGAGACACCCCGACCGCCGGTGTTTATACGCATCGAGAAAGGCCTGAGCCGAAGCAAATGCCTCGACCTTGAACCCACGTTTCTGCAATGATCTTCCCAGCGATGAACGAATGTCTTCGTCATCGTCAACGATGAAGATTGTGTTCGCTGCGTCTGTCATGGTTTTGCCACAGGAACCGTAAAACAAAAGCGCGCGCCGCAAATCTCACCGGTTTCTTGCCACATCCGCCCACCACCCGTTTCTATGATGGACCTGCAGATCGACAGCCCCAGTCCCATCCCATCTGATTTGGTGGTTTCGAATTGAGAAAACAAATTCAGATGCGGGTCCACGCCCGGTCCACTGTCTTCAATTGCAACGGTCACCACATCTTCATCTACAGTGCAAATAATCCGAACCATTTTCTCATTTTTGCCGCTGCCGGCAATCGCCTCGATCGCGTTTCGCAGTAAATTCACGATAACTTGGGCAATTTGCGTGCGAATACCAACCACCTGTGGAAGATCAGCGGGCATCCGCGCAATGCACACACCATTTTCAGTTGCTTCCGCGTTCACGAGGTGCAGTGTCTGACCAATCAGCGCATCAAGATCGAACGGCGATTTCCATTCGTCCCCTTTTCGCGCAAAGCTGCGGAGTGCTTTAATGATGTCCGCAGCGCGATGAGCCTGTTGGTCGAGTTCTCGCAGTATTTGCGACAGCTCTGCGTTCTCCGGGGCGCTTTCTCCAACGGTCAGCAAGGCCGCGTCCGCATTTTGGGTGATCGCGGTCAACGGCTGATTGAGTTCATGTGCAAGACCAGCGGCCATTTGACCCAGAAGCTCACCCCGCGCGAGATGCGAAAGATCACGGTTCAACTCTTCGATTTGTTTCTTGGAACTTCTGGCTTTCGTTATATCGTTTATAGTTGCTACGATATGCAGCGGTTTGCCGTCATTGTCGCGGATCATTATAGCGTTGACACGGACCCAGACCGAGTGACCATCTTTGCGCTGGCATTTCTGCTCGATGGTGGAGTCGCCGTTGTCGAGCGTCTCATTCAAAATTTGATTGAAGCGCTGGGGATCCTCCGGGGCCAGGAGATCTGCGGCTTTCATTTGTAGCAATTCATCGACCTCATACCCCGTGATTTCGGCGAATTTCTGATTGACCCGAATAAATTTCGCGGAGTCCGGCGAAATCTGAACCATGCCCCGCGATGAAAGTTCGAATGTTTGACCATATTCGCGTTCGGCTTTCTTACGCTGCATGATTTCATTGGTCAGTGTCGTATTTGCGCGCTCAAGCTCCTTGTAAGTTCTGGGCATTGGCTCGGAGGGGTCTATCTCGCCTTGCGACACCAGAGCCGCGCGCACTGCAAAAGCTCTGACTGGACGATTGATGAAGTTGGCCAGAACCAGACCGACGACACCGGTCAAAACGGACACCAAGACTGCAATCCAGATGTTCCGGGTTCGGTTGGTGACGATGGCGCCTATGAAATCTGACTGGGGTGCGTAGACCGCGATCGTCCAGGGCAGCTCAGCGCTCATTGTTGGCATGATCATCGAGACAAAGACCGCTCCGTTATAGCCGAATTCGGCATAGCGCTCCGCATCCACGATCACGGTCTCCATTTTGGAGAGATCGCCAAATGCTGATCGCGCGACCATGTCTTCAATTTCGTCGATACCGACAAAGCGAAAGGATCCGTCAGTATTCGCGGCTTTCAGCAGGCTGGGTTTTGGATGCGCGATAACGTCTCCGTTCTGATTGACGATCAGGGCGGTCCCATTTTCGCCTATTTTCAACTGCGACAGAAACTCCGACAATTCTCTGATCTCGATGTCGACACCAACAACGCCCTGAATGTCGCCGCGGTCAGAAATAACTGGTGCTGCAATGGTAATTCCCGGGTTCTGAGAGCTGAAAAAAATGTAAGGATCAGTCCAAACCGTCGTGCGTTCCTGCTGCGCTTTCGTATACCACGGTCTGGTGCGCGGATCGTATTTGTCCAGCGGGTCCGGGCGGCGTTCAACTTGCGCATAGTCGGAGGTGCGCCAGATCAATTCCGTTTTACGCTCCTCGCCCTGGTAAGAGATGATCTTTGATCGAAAAGGTGCGGGGCTTTCGCTTCGCTTTACGTAAACGAAATTTCCGTTCTGATCGCCGTAAAACAATCCGGCGAGGTGAGGCGCCGTTTGCAATTGCTGGAACAATAGCTGTTCCAGCAATTGTCTGTTGTCGCTGGCTACAATTCTGTTTTCGGCAATGCGTGCCGCCAGTTCGGCCGCACCTTGTGCCGGGGCCAGAAACCCCTTGGAGTGTGCGATAGTGTTTACGCCGACATCCCGCAACAGGCTGCGCGCGTGATCCAACAGAACCCGTTCAGACGTCAGATACGACGATGACATTATGATGATGATTGCCACGAATTGCAGGCCGGCAAGGCAGAATGCAAGTACCAACCCCAGCGAGGTCTTCATATCAAATCTCTCCCATAGCACCTGTCGAGGTATCGCGTCCTCGGAAAAAGTGCCTGTGAAACCACCGTATGTTTGTGACACCACCGCCAGGCATTTAACAGTCCCCTGATGATTCATAGGCAAAATTGCCTAGGTAATTACACCAGTATCCCGGCGCTTTCTCTCCTCGTAACTTCTTTGCGGGGAATGAAGACTGATAGGTGAACCGGTGTCCGGAAGTCATTTGAGGCGTCCGATATTTTATGACGCTGTCCGGCAGAACCACTCAAAAAGCCGGTCGACGCATGGCCTTTCCAATGCTGTTACAGCATTTGTTGAAAAAACTGCGGGCGAAGGACGCGCCGACTGTTGCGGGCGCAATCAGTTGGAGGCGTCTTGCAGCCCGGCGGCAGGTATGACGCTTTGAATAGACCGCTGAATTCCGTTCTGATGTTTGCGTCCGTCCAGGATGTGCCTGCTGTGGCAAGAACTGTGATGGTCCAACTTACCGCCGGCTCCGGACATTTTAGTCGTTCTGTTTCAGATCTGCTTTTGTACGAACCGTTTGCGTTGGGCTATGCGATCGGCTTTGCCGAAAATGCGGCGCACTATGCGCAAGGCGATGTCCGCAATCAAGTTGATCCAGATTTTCTGCACAAAGTGATTGGCTTTATTTTGGGCAATTTGTGTGTGGCGGACTCGTTCGTGTCGTTTGCGGCTTCCAAAAGGGGTGACCGGGTTTTCGAAGGGGGCTACGATGCGGGTCTGCGGGATATGGATGCGTGGTACAAGAGCGGTGGTGAGAAGCAGCCGAACCGACTGGTCCTGTATCTGAACGCCGCGCAGCCATAACTCAGATCGCAAAGAAGCAGATTGACTGCATTTCCGGTGGCGTCGGGTTATATGACAAAAGCCGACCTACATTTTGTGTGACAGGGTTCAAAACGAAAAGTGCGCCAAAAAGAAAATTCAGTGCAGTCGATTTGGAGAACCCTTTTGGGTCTTGCGAGATATCTAAGCTTGGTCACGTCGTTACTGATTTTTGTCTCTTCAGCGTCGCGTGTTCTTGCTGGTTCGCAAGAAATAACGGCTGTTTTCATGGGAACATCGTCTTTCGCGATCACGGACGGCAAAACAACATTTATGATTGACGGATTTTGTTCGCGGCCTCCTGCCTGGAAACTGCTGCTGAGCAACATCCGCCCGGACAAAGGGCGCATCGAAACTTGTCTTGCACGTGCAGGCGTAACCAACGTGTCCGGGATTTTTGTTGCGCATACGCATTACGATCACGCGATGGATGCGCCTACGATCGCGCGGGCGACCGGTGCGACGCTTTTTGGATCGGAATCAATGAAAATCATGGCAGCAGGAGAGCGCGTACCCCCTGCGCAGTGGCACAAAATCGAGGATGGTGCAAAGATCAATGTCGGCGCTTTCGTTGTTGATGTCATCCAGACACCACACGCTCCGTCCCGGTTTGCAAGAGGGGAAGTGTCTGAACCCTGGCGTGTTCCAACCTATTTTACAAAGTACAAAGCCGGCTCGAGCTTTTCTTTTCTTCTGCGGCACCGTAACGAAGACATGTCGGTGTTGATCGTTCCAAGCGCAGGCGTGCGTGCGGGTGATTTTACCGGTGTAAAGGCCGACACAGTATTCCTGTCAGTGGGACTTTTGGGAAAACAAACGCCCGAATACATCTCGCAATTCTGGCAGAACACGGTGCGGACTGTTGGCGCGCAATATGTGGTCCCTATTCACTGGGATGATTTCTCGCGCCCCTTGGAAGAACCACTCAGGCCGGCGCCGCGCATTTTGGATGACGTGGAGGCTGCTCTGTCTGCGATTTCAACCCTCGCACTTTCGGATGGCGTCGCTTTGCATATGCCCAAGTCTTATGAAGTCTTCCATCTCTCGCGGTAGTTTGCTGGCTCATGCTCTGTCGACGCGTTCTATCCAGGGAACCTCTGCAAGATCGAGCCCGTACCGGCTATAAAACCGTTCCAGACGCGCACGTGTTTTGGCCCCTTTGACCAATCCGTAAAACTGCGCGGCGTTCTTGCCCATGACAGCCTGTCGCATGTTCTCTGGCACAACCCTTTCCAAAAGTGGCCGGTAGAGCGGGCCAAAAACGGATACACCGGGCATGTGCCAGTCCGACCCGTACATAGTGACGTCTTGAAAGGTCGTTCTGTGGGTTTCCAAAAATCTGCGAAAGGCTGCCGCATACTGCCCGTTCACTTCGTATTCCGGTCCGAAAAACTGCCTGACCCGGAAGGTATCGCCATTCAACTCGGCTGCGCTGGAGTAGGCGAGATCCACCATAAAGGACAAGTCAAGGTAGAGATCTTTGCGTCCGGCATGGTCCTGAATATGCTTCATCGCGGCCGCAAGCCACGCGGACGGAACGAGTTCAGTGTTATCGGGGTTTGCAAATTCAACTGGCAATCGGCGTGTATATTCGCGCGCGACGTTTCTATTGTGATCCATAAATCGAGATGCAAAATGAGCAAGGCACACCCTGAATCCTGGCGTCTCCGGTCTCGTCAGGGCGTCTGACCATTGAAACGAGGCGTTTGTCCAGGTGAGCGGATCCGCTTCGTCCGGGGTACCCAGTCTCCGCATGCATTGTTCATCTACGCCAAGACTGTCAGAACCATGTGTCAAAATCGGGACTTCCAGTTCATTGCAAAGAGAATACAGCGCTTGCAGCCCAAGGTCGTAAGCTTCTTTTTCCTCTTTTGGAAGTTCGTCACGGCGCAGCAAAAGTGGATCGTTCGGACAGCCACGTTCGACATTGCTTGATGGATCAAAGCCTGATGTTGGATGCAGTTTAACCGCGATAAATCCCCATTGTTCAATGGCAACGCGCAACTTTGCGATGGATGGGACATCTTGAGGATTAGGGGGAGCGCCGTTGTTTTCAGCCTCAGCCATCTTCATTTCCATGAAATGGCGACGCGGATGAAAGGTTGCCATGGGCAGAAAACGTCCACGGGTCGCCAAGTGCAGATGCATATAATAGGCATAGAGCCCGTCGGTTGGATCCGGGCTGCTTCTGCACAAGACTCTGTCATTCTCGCCTAAAAGCCGGCACCACAGGTTTTCCTCAGAGAAATCGACATGGGACGGCATGAAGATGTCGACTTCAGGCCAGAAGGCCATCATCAGCGCGGCGTTTCGGTTCTTGTTGCTCGTGAATCCGGTGGCGCGCCCGCCTGCGACAGCGATATCGCTTGGATCAGCGCTTGCTCGAAACACGCCCTGTTGCAATTCACTCATAAGGCGACAGAACTCGCTGCTGGAGAGGCGCGCTTCAAAAGCTTTTTTCAGTTCGCCTATCTCTGCCGCGTTGCGCATCACGGCCTGACCTGCCAGCGCGGAACTGAATTCGACCGCACCGCCAACGATCCCTTCGACCGCGAGGTTGTCATCAACAAAGTGCCGATTCACAAACGCTGCCGAGGCCGCATCACGTATGTTGAGCAAATGGCAGTGCGCGTCGATGCGCAAAAAATCCCCGGCTGCGACGTCGGTACGTGCGCAGCTTGCCGCCATCTGCTCCACGTGATCATCGTATCCGGTGTTGCAACTGCTCAACGGCAGACCAGCGAGCGCTGCAAGGCTAAGGAATTTCCGCCTGTTCATTCATGCCCCCTTGGGAGTTTCCGGAGCCGAACCCGAAATCTGTATCCGGCTATGGAATTCTACCCTAGCGACAAAATCCACTTTGTGTACCCGTGAGGCGTACCCCCGAGACGAAGGCACCCGGACCCGGTCGCGCTAAGAGGTCGCGCTAAGAAAACGATCCCGCACCCGCGAAAGAAACCAGCTTTGTGGCCTTTTGCCGGCGCTCAACGTGGTGTCGGGGCCACTGCAAGCTTCATCAACGTCATCAGTTGACACAGACCAGTTGATCGCGACACGGCGCATCGCATCCGAGCCCTCTGACAGTGCCGCTTCGACGTGTGCGAGCATGCCCGAAGCTGCGTTAGCGTCAGCTCTATGGGCAAACTTCATCGACACCATAGCCAATGAGACTGGGGCTGAAGATGCAGGTTTGATGCAGTTTAGAAAGATCTGCTTGCTCACACCAGATAGCTGTTGTTGCGCCCCGTTTTATGGTGGACGCCCAGGAAAACCTTCTCAAGAAATGCGACGATGCTTTCGCTTCGCCCGCGTGGCACAGACGGTGGCGGACGCGGTCCGGTGCCGTCTGAAAAGTTTCGAAACCAAAGGCCTTATCGCGCGTGGAAATTACGTGGACACGTTATTCAATTATCTCTTTGCACCAGTTGTCGCGGCGCTCGCCGGGACGCAAAAACAAGGCGCTTCGACTGCCGAGCGCTCATTTTTTGAGCGTTTACAGCCTTGAGACAGTAACTCAACCTGCGATGGAATCTCCAATTGGTGCGTTTTGCCAGCGAATTCGGCATTGCGTGTGGTGTCATTCGGAGGACGTGTTAGGTTTAGTTGAAACAATTTGCTGCGACCGTTTCCCTGAAAAAGGACCAGTTAATGTCATCGCCTGGAAATCAGATATTTTATTTTGGTGATAGTCTCACGGACGTGAGCGTCATTTTTGATGCCCTGACTCAGGCGTTGGTTTTGCAGATCCTCCCCGATCTGTTGGCGCAGTTGGGGCCTGACCCAACGCCGGAAGAAATCGCGATGGCTGAGCAGTTGGCGCTTCAGCTGGCGGAACAGCAGGCGCTTATTGAGACGCAGGTCTTCGGATTCGGACCCGAAAACGCAGTCACAAACGAATTCACGCATGCCACATACACCGGCGACGTGAGTGGCAAAACGGTAGTGAATTTTGCCAACGCCGGAGCTCGAGCGCTGGGCACGCAAGAACCTTTTGGTCCCGGCACAGGCTACGATTCCAACCTTGGGGCCCAACTGGCGCGGTTTGCGGCCCTGCCGTCTGTCGCAGTGCAGCCTGACGCGAAGGCAGTTCTTCTAATCGGGTCGAACGATTTTTCGGACGCCATCGGCAGTGCTTTGGGTAACCCCGGCGCCGGTTTCTTTGAACTGTTGACCGCAGCAAGCACCGTTATCGGTGATTTGTTGGATGCTCTGGAAACGGCTGCCCGAAACCTTGATGCTGCGGGTGTGTCTACTGTCTATTTCGGCACACTCCCGGTCGGTTCTTTTTTCCCGGGAAGTGACGGTTTGGATGATCTGTCTTCGGGTCTGTCCGATTTGGCCGTCGAGATTTATAACCGGCTGCTCGCATCGAAAGCGGACAGTTTGCGCAATGAAGGCATCGACGTCCAGATGATCGACTACGCTGCTTTGGCAGACGCGATCACTGAAGATCCCACCGGCTTTGGCATTATTGCTGAGCGGTCTGAATTCCTGGTCGACGGCGCGCCGGTTGACAGCGATCAGGTTGGGTTCTGGGACCCGATCCACCCGGCAGAAGCCGTCCATCAGGCATGGGGTGCTTATGCGGCATTTATTATTGACGGTGGCAGTTCTGAGGCGTTGAGCGACTTTGGTACACTGAACTTTCAGGATTCGGGCAACAACGCGGTGTTTGCGAATGGCGGGGACGATACGGTCTTCACCCTTGCCGGAGATGACATTGTCTTTGGAGGTACGGGCGAAGATCAGGTTTTTGCAGGGAATGGCAACGACATTGTGTCTGGCGGCGCGGACGACGACAATCTGCGGGGCGGTCGCGGCAATGACATCATCGACGGCGGCGATGGCAATGACAGTATACGTGGTGGCTCTGGAGAAGACGTGCTCATAGACGGGCTTGGCAACGATCTGGTGCGGGGCGGGGCCGGAGACGACACGTTCATTTTCGTCGAAAACAAACTGGAAGGCGGGGTGGGCCTATCACAGGACGAGTTCCGCGGCGGATCCGGTTTCGATACGCTTTATCTTGTTTTGGATGAACTGCAATTTGCGGCCTTTGGGGACGTTGGCTCTGATGCGGTCGTTGCAAGTCTTGGAATCACCACGGTCAGTATCGAAAATGTGGTTGCGATTGACGGGCGTGATGGGGTCGAAAATGCACTTGGCGGGTTCGACTGGTTTCAGGACGCCGACTACTGGGGGCTCATTGCTGCGCCCACGCTGATCGAGTCCATCGCCTGAGCATTTGAGTTCAGGTGCAAGCCTGTTATGAAAACAGCTTTGCGACTTTGGACACCGTACTCAACCGAAGGGGTTTGATCTTTTCGTATCTAGAAGCACCCACATACAGGCGCTGGCTGTAGCGTTCGAAACGCGTTTTTTGGATACCTGATCATACGTCAGACAAAATTGCCCCGTGTCTTTTGTAAAGCTATGGTCGCTCCATGAAGAACCAGCACTCCCCCTTATACGCCGCAAGACTCAATGCGTTTAAAATCGGCTCGGACGGGTATTGGCCCGGAAAGAACACAGTGACAACTTCAGACTTGTTGTCCCGGGCTGCCTCGGCTGGATTGATGGCGGCCGACTTGAATTACCCGGACCATTTTGTCCATGACACACAACAGCAGCTGTCCGACGCGCTGGACGGCAATGGGATGGTCCTGAACGGCATGGCCATGCGGTATTACACCAACCCAAGCTACAAACTCGGTGCGTTTACCAACCCGGACGCATCCGTGCGACGCGCCGCAATCGATGAAACCAAACGCGGTCTTGATACGCTTGCTGAAATGGGCGGGGGTCTCATGACGCTTTGGATGGGGCAGGATGGTTTCGATTACTCGTTTCAAATGGATTATAGTCGCGCGTGGGAGGCGACGATCGAAGCGATGCAAGAGATCGCGGAACACAATCCCGATATCGATATCGCCTTGGAATACAAACCAAACGAGCCGCGCGCTTTTGCCCTGATGCCGGATGTTGCGACAACTCTGATCGCGCTAAAGGATATCGGCCGTCGGAACACCGGTGTTACGCTGGACTTTGCGCATGTTCTTTACGCCGATGAGATGCCTGCCTTTGCTGCTGCGCTGGTCGCCCGACATTCGCGTATACTTGGTGTGCACTTAAACGATGGCTACGGAAAGTGGGACAATGGATTGATGGTTGGTGCGGTGCACCCAATTCAGACGGTCGAGTTGTTGGTCGAATTGGAACGCGCCGGATATCAAGGCGCGATTTATTTCGATACTTTTCCCGATCATTCAGGTCTCGATCCGGTGGAAGAGGCACGCACCAACATAGAGGTCGTAGAGCGGCTGCGCGCAATTTCCGCCGGCCTCATAAAGAATGACCAGTTGAAATCGGCGATATCGCGCCAGGATGCGCCGACGGCAATGCGCCTTGTTCAAATGGCAATGTTCTCGTGAGTATTCTGGTTGTTGGGGCGCTGCATCTCGATGTCATCGTGCGCGCGCCGTATATTCCGAAAATTGATGAAACGGTTTCCGGCAGGTCCGTGGAGTACGTCATTGGCGGTAAGGGAGCCAATCAGGCCCTGGCCATAGCGCGTCTGGGAGGTGCTGTGCGTTTGGCGGGGCGCGCGGGGTCCGATGCTTTCGGTGACATGATCCGCGAAGCCGTGCGCAAAAGGGGTGTTGATGCGTCTCTTTTGCAGACAGACCCGGGTCCAAGCGGCATGAGTGTTGCGGTTGTCGATGCGAACGGAGAGTACGGTGCGGTTATTGTGTCGGAAGCAAACCTCAGGATTGAAACTGAGACAATTGTATTGCCGGCGGATACATCCCTCGTTTTGCTTCAAAACGAGGTTCCGGAGGACGTGAATATTTCTGTCGCTGTTGCGGCGAAAGCTCTGGGCGCAAACGTGTGGCTGAATGCAGCGCCTGCAAGAGATGTTTCAGAGGCGCTTTTGTCTCAGGTCGATCTTTTGATCGTGAACAGGGTCGAAGCGGAATTTTATGATCAGTTGCAATGCAACGCGGTTGTTATAACCACATTGGGCGCTGATGGCGTTTCATTTGCAGGCAAGCGTTGGCCTGCACCAAAGGTCAAAGTTTTGTCGACGCATGGTGCCGGTGATGTATTTGTCGGCGCGTTGGCTCTGCAAACGGCGCGCGGTGAAAGTACTGAGAACGCAATCGCATTCGCGCAAGCCGCCGCAGGGTGGCACGTTTCAACAGACGCTTTGGCCCGCGATAGCCTGCAAGCAGAAGATCTCGTCTCGACCCTGAAACGTCAGTTCAACCTGTAAAACCGCGTGGCCGTTCCACCAAAAATCTCTGACCTTTGCGCCGGTGATAAATGGTCGGTCAGGTGTTTCGCTTGCTTCAGCCAGTCGTCATATTCCGCCTGCAGCCGGCAAACTGGCCAGTCAGAGCCCCACATTGTACGGTCATGGCCAAAGACATTGATCACATGTCTCGCGAAAGGTTCCAGATCTCCGACGTGCCACCCCGCGTCCGCTTCGGTCACAAGACCAGACAGCTTGCAAAAGCCTCCTGTTTCGGCGGCGAGCCGGGCCATCCCTTCGGCCCAGTCGCTATAGGCGTCTTTCCCTGTGCGCTGTGCTCTGATTTGTGGTTTCATGCAATGATCATAGACAACCCGCATGTCCGGGTAGCGTTTTGCAAGTGTCAGAAAATTGGGCAGATGCTGCGGGAAGCCAAGCGCATCAAAAGTTAAATCGAGATCGCAAATGGCCTTGAACGCCCATTGAACGTCGTCCCGAAGCATCCAATTCACGTCGGGAATGTCCTGTATCATTGGTCGAACGCCCAGAAATTTTGGATGATGAGCAAGCCGCTGCAGATGCCCGATATCCTCTGAGTTTTCAAAATTCACCCAGCCTACGACGCCTTTTATCCAAGGTGTCACGTCGGCGAGCCCCAGCATGTACTCGGTCTCAAAGACAGTGGCCGCAGCCTGTACAAGCACCGTCCCATCTATGCCATGTGCGGACAACGTGCCTTCCAGATCGGCTGGGGCGTAGCTTTTATACAAGATGGGGCTGTCTTGTGGCATCCAGTCATAATCACCTCGAGCCGGGTGCCAAAAGTGCTGATGCGCGTCAATCCTCATACCGGTGCATCTGTTCTGATCAACCCGGAGGACTTCAGATCGGACCATAGATCACCGGGAATTTCGGCTCGCGCTGCCTCAAGGTTGGCCTGCATCTCCGTGACGCCCTGTCCGCCGGGAATGACAGAAACATGCGCGGGGTGCAGCAACGGGAATTGGAAAGCGGCATCCACCATTCGCACATCATGTTTGGCGCAAATTGCTTCAATCGCGTTCACACGATCCATGATCGCTTGCGGAGCGGGGTCGTAATTGTAAAAAGCGCCCGGTTTGGCGCCGGTGGCAAGAATGCCCGAGTTATATGGGCCTCCGGTGACGATGCCAATTCCGCGGCTTTCACATAAGGGCAGAAAACTATCGAGGGCTTTCTGCTCAAGAAGTGTGTAGCGACCCGCCAACAGGAAAAGATCAAAATCGCCACGTTCAGCCAGCGTTTGACACACTTCCCATTCGTTGATCCCGCCGCCGATCGCCCTAATGACACCTTGATCGCGCAAGGAAATCATCGCGTCGTATCCGCGCCCGCCAAAAAATTCTTCAATGCGCATATCTGACACTTCCTTTGAGCCATGCGAAAATATGCAAAGATCGTGCACGTAGAGAATGTCGACACGATCTACGCCGAGCCGGGAAAAAGAGTGTTCGAATGATCGCATGACGCCGTCGTAAGTGTAATCGTAGTGCTCTCGCCGTTGCGGCACATCGAACCATTTTCCTACGCCCGAACGGTGTTCGGACGCGCAGGCTTGTATCAAACGTCCCACCTTTGTTGACAGCACGTATTCATCTCGGGGCTTGTCTCGTAGAAACGAGTTCAGCCGTGTTTCAGAAAGCCCCATCCCGTATAGCGGAGCGGTATCGAAATATCTGACACCGCCATCCCACGCGGCATCCAGCGTCGCTCGGGCTTCTGCATCCGAAATGGCACGGTAAAGATTGCCCAATGGCGCGGTTCCGAAACCGATTTCTGTAAACGTCAGACCGCCGTTTCCAAGCCGGTCCCAGTGTCTCGTTTTCACGTCTTTTTCTCCCTTCAAAGTGTCTGCGGGGACCTTAAACCCCTTTGTATTTGCAACACCAGATCGTCGCAGTAATGTCTTCGTGGGAGGAAACCGGATGATCACCTTGTTCGAACATATGTTCGGTGTGCCAAAGCCCGTGATTGGAATGGTCCATTTCGGCGCCATGCCTGGCACACCTCTGTTTGACCCGCGCGCGGATTTGCTCGCTGCGGCGCGCGCTGACCTATTTGCGCTTCAAAATGCGGGGTTTGATGCGGTGATGTTCGGCAACGAAAATGACAGGCCTTACGAATTTGATGTCGACACGGTGACGACGGCGACAATGGCAGCACTTATCGGGCAACTGAAATCTGATATTTCAATTCCCTTTGGCGTCAACGTGCTTTGGGATGCGACGTCGACGATCGCCCTCGGTGTCGCGACGGGCGCTGCATTCGTGCGCGAGATTTTCACCGGCACCTATGCATCCGACATGGGGTTCTGGGCGCCTGACGCCGGCCGGGCCATGCGGTACCGCGATCGGTTGAATCGTTCCGATATGGCCATGTTTTACAATGTCTCCGCAGAATTTGCCTGCTCTCTAGACCAAAGGTCTTTACCCGACCGCGCGCGCAGCGCGGTGTTCTCTTCTATTCCCGACGCGGTGCTGGTCTCGGGTCAGATCACAGGCGAGGCGGCGGCTTTGTCGGATCTCGAAGCGGTCAAATCCGCTCTGCCAAAGACACCAGTTATGGCCAATACGGGCGTAAAGCATGAAACCGTCGGTGATGTCCTGAAAGTGGCAGACGGTTGCATCGTCGGGTCTTCGCTGAAAGTGGACGGCGACACCTGGAAACCTGTGGACCCTCAACGCGCCGCAGACTTCATGGATCGCGTCCGGAAAGCGCGTGCGTGAAAGAGCGCATCGGGAAAGACCTTCTGGAATTGATGCAGATACCGGGGCTATCGGGCCATGAAGATCGCGTGCGCCGGAGCATTCGTGATCGCTTTACGGAGAATGACATACCAACAGTCTGCGACGCGCTTGGAAATCTCTCAGCGTTTTTTCCGGGCGAAGGCCCCGCGACGATGATCTTTGCCCATATGGATCAACTGGGGTTCGTCATACGGCGGATCGAACCAAACGGATTTATCCGTTTCGAACGCGTTGGCGGTGTGCCAGAACGCGCATTGGCCGGTCAGGAAGTCCGGATTTGTGTTGCGCAAGGTCGAGATGTGTCGGGTGTCATCGCAAACAAAAGCCACCATGCGACGCGGTCGGATGAAAAATATCAGGCTATTCCTTATGCAGATTTGTACATTGACTGCGGCTTCGCCTCCGACAAAGAGGTCGAGGCGGCTGGCGTCCAAATCGGCTCGCCTGTCGTTTACGCACCTGCTGCCCGCCGAATTTCCGGCGACAGGATCACTGGTACAAGCGTGGATGACCGGGCAGGGTGCGCCGTTCTGATCGAGCTGGCACGGCATCTGCAAAATCGTGCGAGCGGTCCTCCTGTGCATTTGGCGTTTACCGTTCAGGAAGAATTCAACCTGCGAGGCGCCTTGCCTTTAGCGAGAAAATTGCAACCGGCGCTGGCGATACAAATCGATCTTATGTTGGCGACCGACACGCCCGACATGACGGACCGGGGTGATATGAAACTGGGGTGCGGTCCGGGAATGAGCCTTTATTCGTTCCATAGCCGAGGCACCTTGAATGGCGTCATCCCGCACCCGGCCATGGTCAAAACCATCGAACGGGCCGCTCGGGCGCGCAATATCCCGCTGCAACGCAGCGCCCAGTCGGGTATTCTGACGGACCTTTCCTACGTCCAACTCGTTGGTGACGGCGTAGCTGCAATCGATCTTGGTTTTCCGATGAGATATTCGCATTCGGCTCGAGAGGTTTGTGACCTCAATGACCTTGTCGCCTTGACGGAACTGCTTGTTGCAGCGCTCGACGAGATCGGGCCCGATTTTTCATTGGACAGGGATGAATACACATAATGCCTTATACGCTTGGAATTGATATCGGGACGTTTGAAACCAAGGGCGTTTTGGTTGATCAGAGCGGCGTTGTCTGCGCGCAAGCGTCGCGTGCACATAAAATGCTCGTGCCACATCCTGGCTGGGCGGAACACAGACCTGAAGAAGACTGGTGGGGCGACTTCGTGCACGTGTGCCGGGCTTTGCGCGCGGACGGCGGTGTGGCAGCCGAAGACATCAAGGGCGTTGCCTGCAGCGCAATTGGCCCCTGCATGTTGCCTGTAGATCCTCAAGGCACGCCGCTGATGAATGGTGTGCTGTATGGCGTGGACGGACGTGCGGAAGAGCAGGTTCGGGAACTGACCGAACAAATCGGAGAAACGGAAATCATCGCGCGTTGCGGCAATGCTCTGACCTCCCAATCCGTTGGTCCAAAAATTCTCTGGCTCAAACGGGAACGACCTGAGATTTATGCGCAAACGGCCCATGTTCTCACATCGACCAGCTTTTTGGTGCAACGTCTGACCGGAGAAGTTGTCATCGATCACTACACAGCTGCAAATTTTGCGCCGCTCTATGACGCGAATTCCCGGTCTTGGGTGAACGATCTGGCTGACGATATCCTTCCACTGGACAAACTGCCGCGATTGCTGTGGTCAAACGAAGTTGCGGGGCAAATCACGAAACAAGCCGCCGCCAAGACGGGCCTTGCGGTCGGAACGCCAGTCATGACCGGCACGATCGATGCAGCCGCCGAAGCGTTGTCGGTTGGTGTCGATCATCCGGGTGACATGATGATGATGTATGGCTCGACCATATTCATCATTCTGCTTACGCATCAAAAGGTTACGGATCCCCGTATCTGGTATGCGCCCTGGCTTTTTGAAGGGGAGCACGCCTCTATGGCGGGGCTGGCGACGTCCGGAACGCTGACCCACTGGTTCCGAGACCAACTGGCACCCGATCTGGATGCGGGGCAAGCATTTCCGGCGCTGGCGCAAGAAGCTGCCTTGTCGCCACCGGGCGCAAACGGTCTGTTGATGCTGCCCTATTTCTCCGGAGAACGGACACCCATACACGACGTGAACGCAAAGGGTGCCTTTTTCGGCCTGAACCTGACCCACACGCGCGGCGACATGTACAGGGCGCTGATCGAAGGCATTGCACACGGAACACGGCATGTGACAGACACGTTTGCCGAACTTGGCCAGTCTCCCAGCCGCCTTCTGGCCGTGGGTGGAGGAACCAACAACGCGCTGTGGCTGCAGGCGACGTCTGACATCACGGGCATTGATCAGATAGTGAGCGAAAAGACGACAGGCGCCAGTTATGGTGACGCGTTTCTAGCTGCACTTTCTCTGGGTTGGGTCGACCGAGGTGATATTTCTCGGTGGAATCCGCGCGCCAGGAAAGTGACAGCGCATCGTGACGAAACGCTGGAAACAGCCCATTCCCTCTTTCGCAGGCTATACGAACAAACCAAAGATATTGCCGAAGAGCTTGGCTGATGGTCTGGCAGCTCAGGCGTTGCCAGGCTGAGCCTTTGGGTTACTTGACAGCGCCTGCGGCCATGCCTTTGATAATGTATTTTTCCAGGAATACTGCGACGATCACCAATGGCAGGATAGCAGCCGACGAGAGGGCGGCCATCGACCACCAGTTGATCCCTTGACTGCCTGTCTGTGAGGCGACCATGACCGGCAATGTCTTGGCATCAGTCGCGGTCAGGAGCGCCGCGAAAAAGTACTCATTCCAGCATAAAACAAGGCTCAGTATGAAGGCGGCGACCATGCCCGGCAGTGCAATGGGCAATACAATCTGGAGAAATGCACCCCAAATGCCCAGACCATCGACAAGCGCTGCTTCCTCCAGTTCGACCGGAATACCCTGAAACTGATCCCGCATGATCCAGATTACAATCGGCAATACCATCAGAGTATAAAGAAGGATCAGACCTATCCTGCTGTCGAGCATGTCGAGAGACCGGTAAAGGACCAAAAACGGCAACGCCAGTACAACAGGTGGCAAAATCATCTGACTGAGAAAAAAGAAAGAAATATCCGAGTTTCGCATGAACCCAAAACGGTAATTGAAGCGCGACAGCCCGTAAGCTGCCAATGAACCCAAAACAACTGCGAGAGTCGATGCCGACAAAGACACAACAGCACTGTTCCAAAATCGCTTTAGGAATTCCTCGCGTACTGTAGACACTTCGCCGATTAGTCGTGGCGACAATCCCAGCGATTCCCAGCCCTTCCATCGCGGCGTGAAATCCCACCATGGTACCATGTTGCCCTTCATGACGTCGGGCGCCAGTTTGAATGACGTCGTCAGCGTCCAGTAGATCGGGAAAAGGCAGACAACGGCCCAAATGATGAGTGCTGCGTAAATCGCGATACGGCTTGTCCACCATTTAAAGCGGAGCTGTTTGTCGCCCTCGCTGTCTTTGAAAATTGCCGTCATGCTGGTCGCTCCATCCAGCGGCTCACGAGCTTGAGCAACGCGGTCACAAAGATGATGATCAGCACCAGATAAATGATAGCCAAAAGAGTGCCGTAACCGACATTGGATCGATCACGATATTCGCGAAAGATAAAGCTCGTCACACTGTCGGTCGCGCCACCGGGCCCACCGGAGGTCACATTGATAATAATGTCGGCGAGTTTCAGTTTGAAAATTATCCGAATGACAATTGCGGTGACTGAAACCGGCAACATCAGAGGGAAAACAACCTCCTTGAAACTTTGCCAGCCCGATGCGCCATCAACTTTTGATGCTTCAATGATTTCGCGGGGCAGCGCCTGAAGTCCGGCCAACAACATGATCATCATAAAGGGGATGAACGTCCATGCGTCCATTGCCATGATCATGAAGCGCGCCATTTCCGGTGATCCGAAAAAGCTTGGGCTATCCACCCCCAGTTCGCGCGCCAGTCGCGCCAGAGGGCCAAAACGGATTTCCATCATCGACTTTCCGATCATCCACGAGACGGCCACAGGGCTCAGCATCAGTGGAAGCAAGAATACGACACGGAAGAATTTACGGGCTCTGATCTGGGCATTCAGTAGCAGTGCCAGCCCAAAGGCAATGACGTATTCGACACAGACTGCGAGCACGTAATAGACCATGTTTTTCAGTGCGTTCCAGTAAAAGTCGTCACCCCACATTTCCCGCATGTTGTCCCAACCGTTTGGTTTGGGACCGTCAGGTGAGGCGAGATTCCAGTCCGTGAACGAAATGTATAATGCAAACAGCAGCGGAAAGATCACCAGACTGATCACAAACAGAGCCGCGGGCAAGACAAACAGACTGCGTTTGCCTTTCTCTCCGTGCACCATCACCTGCGCGAAACAAATGGATGTTGCCCACAGCATGTAGGCGTAAAGGATGGGGCGCCAGTTTTCGAAACCGAAGCTCGTCCGATCCGTTTCGTATAACAATTGAATACCGATTAAGATGGCCACCAATGCTGCCGATCCCCAAACAATCGCCTTTCCGGCCTGTTTTCGGCTGCCCGGAATGTTGTCGGCCGTGACCGTATGAAGCAGATCGCCTTCAGTGCTCATGACCGAACGTTAACGATGAACCACCTGTCTGTTAAGCCGCAAAACTCAATCGCTTAGAATGCAAGCACGCAGACTGCACTGCCCCTGTCATGACCCGGCGCAACCGCCCGTCGACGATATTCTGCTGATCGCCACATATCCGAAATTGCATGAGACATTAAAACTCTGGATTGCGGACGCCCCGATCAGCTACGCTTCAAGTTTAAACGGCTGAGCGATGGGAGGAAAATATGCTCGACACAACTGTGACCGATCAAACGCAGACTTTTCTTGACGATTTCGGAGCGGCTTTGGAAGGCGGCGATATAGAAGCGGCGACTGCGCTGTTTCAAGATGATTGTTATTGGCGCGACCTTGTAACCTTTACGTGGAACATCAAAACGGTTGAGGGCAAAGAGCAGGTGGCGGATATGCTGCGCCACCAACTTGCCACAACCAAACCTTCAGGTTGGAAAATCGCGCAAGGAGAGGTTCCAACCGAAGATGGTGGTGTGACGACGGCATGGATCGAATTTGAAACCGAAGTCGCCCGGGGCTACGGGTTGGTCCGATTGAAGGATGGGCTGATCTGGACCCTGCTGACAACGATGGTCGAGCTTAAAGGACATGAAGAACCGGCAGGGAACCTGAGGGCGCTTGGCGCAAAACACGGTGCTGGAAAAAATCGCACCACGTGGAAAGAAGAGCGGGACAGAGAAGAGGCGGAACTCGGCCATACGACGCAACCTCATTGTCTCATCATAGGCGGCGGTCAGGGCGGTATCGCTTTGGGTGCGCGGTTGCGTCAATTGGGCGTGCCGACGATCATCGCAGAACGCAACGAACGGCCGGGCGACAGTTGGCGTAAACGCTACAAATCTCTCTGTCTGCACGATCCGGTCTGGTACGATCATCTTCCCTACATAAAATTCCCTGACAACTGGCCGGTGTTTTCGCCGAAAGACAAAATTGGTGACTGGCTGGAAATGTACACCAAAGTCATGGAGCTGAATTACTGGACCGGCACAACCGCCAAGTCCGCGACATACGATGAAGATGCCAAAGAATGGACAGTGGTTCTGGATCGCGCGGGCGAAGAAGTGATCCTTAAGCCGAAACAACTGGTTATGGCGACGGGAATGTCAGGCAAAGCAAATGTGCCGAGCTTCCCGGGTACAGAAAAGTTCAAAGGCGATCAGCATCATTCGTCGGCGCATCCCGGGCCCGACAGTTACAAAGGTAAAAAGGCGGTGGTCATCGGTTCAAACAACTCCGCGCACGATATCGCTGCCGCGCTTTGGGAAAACGATGTGGACGTCACGATGGTACAGCGTTCCTCAACACACATCGTGCGGTCTGACACGCTGATGGAGATCGGTCTGGGTGATCTGTATTCTGAGCGCGCTGTTGCTGGCGGAATGACAACGGAAAAGGCCGATCTTATATTTGCATCCTTGCCTTATGCGATCCTGCATGAATTTCAGATACCTGCCTATGCTGCGATGAAGGAGCAGGACAAGGATTTTTACGCAGGCTTGGAAAAGGCAGGCTTCTGGCTGGATTGGGGAGACGATGAGTCTGGTCTGTTCATGAAGTATCTGCGCCGCGGGTCAGGGTACTACATTGATATTGGTGCCAGTCAGTTAATCATCGATGGCGAGATCAAGCTGAAACGCGGTCAGGTCACGGAAATCGACGAAACGGGTGTCGTTCTCGATGACGGCACACACCTTGACGCAGATGTGATAATCTATGCCACCGGATACAATTCGATGAACGGCTGGATTGCGGACCTCGCGGGTCAGGACATGGCGGACAAAGTCGGCAAGGTCTGGGGTTTGGGTTCAGACACCACCAAAGACCCCGGTCCGTGGGAAGGGGAGCAGCGCAACATGTGGAAGCCCACGCAGCAGGAAGCGCTTTGGTTCCATGGCGGAAACTTGCATCAATCACGTCACTACTCTCAGTTTCTGTCACTGCAAATAAAGGCGCGTATGGAAGGCATCGAAACACCTGTCTACGGGCTGCCAGACGTTCATCACAAAGCGTAAAACTCCCTGGGCCGGGTTATCTCCCCGGCCCATACCGGTATTGCATTCGACAACGCAACGCCGTCTGCTATGAGCCAAGCAACGCCTCTACTTCGGAACGCGTCGGCATAGAGGGGGCGGTGCCCGTCCGCGTCACAGATATGCCGGCCGTCGCGCAGCCGTAACGGACAGCTTCTTCAGCATGTTTGCCTTCGGACAATGCTGCTGCAAATGCGCCGTTGAAGGCGTCGCCAGCTCCGGTCGTTTCGACGACTGCACCAGATGACACCGCAGGAACGAGCCCATGTCCGTCGAGGTACGCACCGCGCTCGCCAAGGGTGACGATTGGCCATTTGACGCCAAATGCGCGCAAAGCCGCGCAAGCTTTAATTGCATCTTTCTCTGAATCAACGGCAACGCCGGTCAGGGCTTCGCATTCGGTTTCATTTGGTGTGACATAGTCGCATAAGGCGAGCATTCCGTCGGGGAGTTTTGCGGCAGGTGCCGGGTTCAGGACGGTTGTGACACCGGCAGCGTGCGCAATCTCGAGCCCACGGTGCGCGGCCTCCATCGGTTGCTCCAGTTGCGTGACAAAAACGTCTGCGCTCTCAATCAGCGGGCTGAGCGCTTCAACGTCTGCGCCGGAGATCAGCGCAGCCGCGCCGGGTGCGATGATAATCGCGTTGTCACCTGAGCTTTCCTCTACAAATATGTAGGCGGCCCCGGTGTAGGTGTCGCTGGTTTGCTCGACATGAGGCACGACGCCCGCGCCGGCCCAAGTATCAAGCGCCATCTGACCGAAATCGTCTTTCCCCAACCGTGATATCATATGTGTGTCCGCGCCCATGCGCGCACAAGCCACGGCTTGATTGGATCCTTTGCCACCCGGGCCCAAAGCAAATGCGTTTCCCAAAACAGTCTCGCCCATGCGCGGCATGCGGTCGGCACGATAAGCCGTGTCGGCAACGAAAACGCCCAGAATAACCACCTTGCCCATGGCTCATTCCTCTTCCGGGGGAACCACGCCTTTGCGAAGCGCAAAACAGCCATAAAATCTCCGCTCACCGGTCTGGATAACCGCATAGGCCTGCTTGGCGCGATCGTAAAAGGCGAAGCGTTCAATGCCCATCATTTTTGGGCCACCCGCAGCGCTGACTTCAGTTTGTACCTCCTTCATGACCGGCAGAATGCTGTCGGGCTCCCCAACGACTTCCATGCGTGCGGCAGCATCATCCACGAACGTGTCTATGGGATAAACTGACAATACCGCTCGCACTACTTCGGCTGCAGGCCGATCAATGCGCAGCACCTGCCCCAAAACGGTTTCACTTGCGACGCTGTCCGACGGAAAATTTGTGTCGGCGATGATCAGATCGTCCCCATGTCCCATAGCTCGCAGAGCGTAGAGCACATCGGCATTCAGTAAGGGATCAATTCCTATCAACATCGTATCTGTCCTTTCGAAATCACGTGAACAATTTCATTGAGCGGTTTCCAGTATAACGCGCGCCAATTCCTGCCCGATTGCGGCGTGTGCGTTCGCGTCGAGGTGTATGCCGTCAACCGAATCGACTGCGGCAAAGTCATTGGCATCGACGAACCGTGCGCCCTGTCGCTGCGCTGCTTTCAGTAAAAAGCCAGGTAATTCAGCCGACTTGGCGGCCGCTCCGTAAAACGTTTCGGAAAAAACACCGGCCTCCCGAACGCTAATTGGGGCTACGATCAAAACTTCGGGCGCGTCGCCGTTCGGGCCGCACTCCGAACGGCTGATTTCTTTCGCCACACGTTCCACGCCCATTGTGACGTCAAATGCGGACGTATTGAAGCGGGCTTTCAGGTCATTTGTTCCAAGCATCACGATCACCATATCCAGCGGACGATGGCTTTCCAAAATGGCTTGAAGCGAACGCAGCGCATTCTTGTGGGCACCTTCAACCGGATCGTCAAACACGGCTGTTCGTCCGGGATGGCCTTCGGGTATTACGTCCCATTCCGGACCTAACGCGTCGGCCATAACGGAGGTCCATCGTAATGGCCTTGGATGCCGTCGTCTGTCCGCTGCAAATCGCATTGCCATGGTTCCATGGGTGTTGCTGTCGCCAAAGCAAAGTACTGAGCGAGCGGACATTGGCTTACACCAACCTTTGTCCGGTGGCTGGGTCAAAACAGTGAATATGAGCAGGATCCGGCGCGATTTTGACGATCGATCCGGGCGTGAACGAATGGCGTTCGCGAAACACTGCTGTCACATCCTGTCCTGCGTAATGCAGGAAAACCATCGTTTCCGACCCGGTGGGTTCAACAACCTTGACCTCCATCGGCAATCCGTCATTGGTCAGGACGAGGTGTTCGGGTCTGATGCCGAGTTTGACGTCGCTGTTGCCATCAGGGCCGTCGAATGTTTGGTCGCCGAGATGAAGGCGGCCTTCATTGATCCGGGCATTCAGCAGGTTCATAGAAGGAGAACCAATAAACGTAGCAACAAACATATTCTCCGGATTGTCATATAGTTCGAGCGGTGTGCCGATCTGCTCTATGTTGCCGCCATTCATCACAACGATCCGGTCCGCAAGCGTCATCGCTTCAATCTGGTCATGCGTCACGAAGACTGTTGTTGTCTTCAGCCTTTGGTGAAGTTCCTTGATTTCAGTGCGCATCTGGATTCGCAATTTCGCGTCAAGATTTGAAAGTGGTTCGTCAAACAAAAAAACCTGCGGATCGCGAACGATCGCGCGGCCCATTGCGACGCGCTGCCGTTGACCACCCGACAGATGACGTGGTTTTCGGTCCAGATATTCGGTCAGGCTCAGAATTTCTGCCGCTTCCCTGACGCGGCGCTCAATTTCGGCGCGATCCCTTTTCGCAACCTTCAGCGCAAAACCCATATTCTCCGCAACAGACTTGTGCGGATACAGCGCGTAAGTCTGAAACACCATGGCAATGTCGCGCTGGGCAGGCGGCAGATTGTTCACAATACGATCTCCGATTGTAATCGTGCCTCCGTTTATGGGTTCCAGTCCCGCAATCATGCGCAAGAGTGTTGACTTTCCGCATCCGGACGGTCCGACAAGGGCCACAAATTCACCGTCGGCGATGTCAACGTTCAAACCGTGGATGACTTCGACAGGCCCATATGATTTTCGGATTTCCGTAATCCTGACGTCCGCCATGCATCCTCCCCGACCCATATGCTACAGCAATGCTATTCAATGATAATTTGGCTGTCCACGGCAGATGCGGCTTTTGTTGACTAAACTCGAATGTCAATCATACTCTGACAAAGCTGGAGTTGCGAAAGAACCACCTGACGACAAAACAATAATACAGAAACTGGCTGCTGCAGACTGTCCGAGCATAATCTCGATCATTTTTCTGGGAGGATAATTATGAAGGTCGAACTCTACAATTACATCAGAGCGGCACAAAAGCTTAACCGCCGTCAAATGCTGAAAGGCACGGCTGCCGTCGGTGCGATGGCCATGATGCCGAAGGGGGCCGCACTGGCCGATGGGCACGGCAATGTGCGGGCTGAAATCCTCAAAATACCGGGTGTCGGGGCAGGGTCTCCGACAGACAGTGACTGGCAAAAAGTGGGCGAGATGTGCCTCGGTGCCACCAAAGAAAACGTGGCCGAAGGCGAGTTCGAAGGCGTTGAACTGACCTTTATGGGTCTGAACAACCAAAACCTTCACAATTTTTTGTTTCGCGGGTTTCTGAAACCCTGGGAGGCCTACACAGGGGCCAAAATCAACTGGATTGACCTCGCCCAGGCCGACTACAACGCCCGGCTTCAGCAATCGATCGCTACTGGGACCGTCGATTTCGACATTGTCGAAATGGGCGCGCCGTTTGAAGGCGATGTGCTCGGCAAAGGGCTGGCTTCTGAAATGCCGGACTGGGTCAAAGAGCAGATCGACATGGATGATTATGTCGACTACCTCAAAGCACCCGTTGGAACCTGGGATGGAAAGACTTACAGGGTATCCATTGACGGGGATTGCCATACGTTTGCGTATAGAACGGACTATTTTGGCGCGGATGGTATTGCCGGGTCGGAAGTTCCAACAACGTGGCAAGAGATCAACCAGGTTTCCAAGGATCTTGTCGGCAAAGAGGATCCACTGACTGGTCTGCCAGCGCATGGCTATCTCGATCCGCTGAAAGGTTGGGGCGGATTTGGATTTTACTTCCTTGAAAACCGAGCGGCCGCTTACGCCAAACATCCTGACAGCCCGGCGTGGCTGTTTGAGCCGGAAACCATGAAGCCGATGGTCAATAACCCAGCGTGGGTCCAAGCCATTCAGGACGTCATGGATCTGATCGCAGCGGGCGCATATCCGGCCGATCAAATTAACGCAGATCCCGGCACGACGGCGTTTCAACAGTTTCTGGCGGGCACTGGTTCCATGCTGATGTGGTGGGGCGACGTCGGTTCATCCGCGCGCACATCGGACACGTCGGTTGTCGGTGATGTTGTGGGTTTTGGTGTAAATCCGGCTTCTGACCGTGTTTACAACGCACAGTCCGGCGCATGGGAAGAAACCCGAAACGAAGCGCCGAACATGGCCTATATCGGTTGGGGTGTGTACGTCATGGCGACCGTGGAAGGCGATGAGAAAAAGAAAAAAGCGGCGTGGTCGGCTGCAGCGCACCTGGGCGGCAAAGACCTGTCGCTTTGGGCCTCTGCTTACCCGTCAGGGTTTCAGCCTTATCGCAACTCTCACTTCCAGTTTGAAGAGTGGGAAGAAGCTGGCTACGACCGGGCGTATATTGAGGATTATCTGGGGTCAAACGCGGACAGCTATAACCATCCAAATGCTGCGATTGAGCCAAGGATACCCGGTATATTCCAGTACTACTCGGTTGCTGAAGACGAACTGGCCAAAGGTTACGCGGGTCAATACGCGTCCGCACAGGAAACTGCGGATGCTATAGCCGCAGCCTGGGAAAAAATCACCGACCAGATTGGTCGCGACAGCCAGATCGCGGTGTATAAAGCATCGCTGGGACTGTAATGTTCTGATGGTTCTTCGGAGGCGCGACCGGTCGGTCGCGCTTTTTTTTATCAGTTGAAATGCGATGCATATCGAAGGTTATGCGCGGTCCTGCCCAATCATTTTCCAACGCCCAGTTTGACCTTTTGCCGAATGGCGGGCCCTTTACGACTCATGTGCCAAAACCACCGCGTGATCGGGCAGGACGGCGCAGCTTTGGCGTCGATGGCGTTCGATATGGCAATGAAAACGAACAAGGCGCCTTTATTGCGCTGTAGTCTTGAATTGCAAAAAACCGCTCAGGCGCCATTCGCTCAAGAAATACAGTTTCAGGCGGTGGGAATTGCGGTGTTCAAACAAAAGTAAACCCTGAGTTTTACCAAGCGGGAGACGCCCATCCTTCTTCCGGATAGAGACCTGCATCGTCGCCAGGAGCGCGCGAACGCGCGATGACGCATTGTCGAGATAATTGGGTTTATGGTGATACCGACCCGGCCCCGGAAACCATCGTCCGGATGGACCAAAGGCCGGTCATGCACCAAAAATCATAACGGATCACTCAGTTGGGGCAGATCATTAGATATCGCTACCTCCTTCATCAGTGCTCATGAAATTCGGCTGCTTCATTTCTTATGGCAATCGATGTCGCTATAGTAACTCATAGTTTTCGCACCCAATTTCCTAAGAAACGCTCCGTCTTAGAGAGCTTTTGTCCTGCCTCTACGGAAAACAACACCGCATCGGCAGCTTGGGTTTTTGCGCATAGATTCACTGAGCGGGCCATGCGTGGATCCACCTTTCCACCAAACATCAAATTCCAAACCTGGGACGCGACTTTGATGAACTCACGCGCATGGCCTTTGAACCGCCTCCGACAAAAAGCACCCGCGAAGAGTGCAGAAGATCACTGCAACGATATTGCCGTCATGAACTGCTTTGAGTCGAAGTGCCGCATTCTGTCTGACATGATTTTTTCGCATATTCCGTAGAATTTTTTGGGAGAAGGGAACGTGCGCAAACACACTTCGCGCATGTGCAGCCTCGCTAAACGGTATCGGCTTGTTTCGGTCTATTTTCTTGGAACCTGAAACAAAGATGTTGCTTGCTGTCACGTCAGGACCTCGAACTCGTATCTTTCTGTATCGTCGGGTGCGGCTTTTTCGCCTCTCTGTGAAGCGCCCTGGAACACAACACGCACTTGAAGCCGCATAAATATCGATTATGGGATGTTCGGAGAAGGCGATGCACCGCTGCCGAGAATGACTGGTTTGATCGAGCTCAGGGGTTGCCTTTGATTTTAAACGCAGCCCGGCTTTGAGCCGGCAAATGCAAAGGGCTCGGATACTGTCTTGATATGAAAAGCTAACGTGTGCGGATACGGATCAGAACTTGCGCAGCGACAACTGAACCTATGCGACAATACAATACACAGGCTCAGAGCAATGCAATCACGCCGAAACAGCGCATCAATGCTGTCCTTGCTACTCAGCCTCGTTGCAAGATCCTGATCTTCGCCTCCGTTGAACGCTGCTTTAGAGTGGCAAGGCCGGCGTGCTTGACGGCCTTTTCGCTGCGGCTACGCCTTGGTTCCGCAATGCCGTCTCATCTCCACTCCTTTTTGGTTACCGTGCACCGGAAACCCTCTCGTATCAAAGCCCGACATACCGCATTACGGGCGCTGACATCAGACAGCCCGTTTCGTTCTATGGTGCGCTTTTACCGCTGAATTTCTGCAGCCGGTCCGGGGAAAAGGCCGAAGCAGGCGTAAGTGCACTTCAGTCTTTGACATCGTCTGAAAAGCGGGCCGCGTTCTCCTTTGCAAAAGTGCTTGCATCGGCGTCTGCATCCCAGAACTGTGGATTGGCTTTGGGTATAGTCAGCGCCTTTTGCACCGCAGGGCGAGAATCGATACGATCGAACCAAGCGTTCAGATACAGCAGATCGTTCACGTCAACCCGCGCCCACACATAGGCGCGGGCCCACGGGTAGAGCATCATGTCAGCGATGGTGTATTCGGACGCCGCCATCCAGTCGCGACCCTCAAGATGCCCGTTCATGACCTCCATCAGGCGACGGCTCTCGTCTACATAGCGGCGAATTGAGAAAGGTTCCTTATGCCCGTTGGGGGCGGCGATGTGTTGAAAATACATGGCCTGGCCCATCATCGGGCCCACGTGGCCCACCTGAAAGAAAATCCACTGCATGACCTCCGAGCGTTTGACCGGATCGGCTGGGAGGAATTTCCCGTATTTCTCCGCCAGATGCCATAGGATCGCGCCGCTTTCGAAAATGGCCCGGTCGTCGGCGCGGTCGACGATTGTTGGGATCTTGCCGTTCGGGTTCAGTGCAAGGAACTCCGGCGCCTTTTGCGCCTGCTTGGAGAAATCTACATGCGTCAGGTCATAAGGCACCTCGGCTTCCTCAAGGAAAATGACCGGTTTGTAGCCGTTCATTGTGCCAGCGGTGTAGAGGTGGATATCAGGCTGCGACATGATGGGCTCCTTCAAAGACGTCCCCGGGATGCACGGTGGTCTCTGTGTACATGTCAGGGCCGGCGACAACCGTCGAACCCCGCACCTTGTGGCCCATGCGGTCAGATGGTTTTGGGCTTGTGCAAAGTAGCTCGCGTTCAACCGACCGGGTGCAAAGTCATAAGGTCGCTCGTGGTTCAAAATCAGAATCTTGCTCATCTGCATATCCTGTTGCTGCAAATGCCGAACCCTTGACGTGACAAGGCAACAACGCCTACTTGCGCAAGAAAGTGACAAAAAACAACCAGTTTACTTTTCGTAACCTGTTAACGAAGTGAGAGGTAATCAATTTGGACGCAAAGGTTGAAATGGGCGATAACGGCAGGCGCTACGTCTCGGACGCCTGCATGGAACCTTGCGCGATCGAGCGCGGTATGCGGGTCATCGGCGGCAAATGGACTGGTTCAATCCTGTGGCACCTGAAAGACCAGCCGGTGCGTTTCAACGACCTTTCGCGCTTGATCAGCGGTGCCAGTAAAAAAATGATCGCGGAACGTTTGCGGCAGTTGGAAGCAGCGGGTCTTGTACGACGCGAAGTGATGTCGACGTCTCCGGTATCTGTCCAGTATTCGCTGACAGGTTTCGGGTGCACCGCTCTTGGGTTTCTGGAGGAATTGCGCGTGTGGAGCGAAGCATTGCCAAAAAATGCCACCGCGGGACAGTAATCAACTCAGACCGCAGCGGCGATCACATCATGGCGCAATCGGCTCCCGGCGGCAGCGGTTCCAACCCGTCGGGCAGTGTGGGCGTGTAATCGAAACTCTTGATACTCGCGCCGCTGTCAAACGCGATGAATAACTGGTTAGACCCCGGCCGAATGGCGATGCCTTCCGGGTCCATGCCGTAAGCGGTCAAGGGCGCCGTTGCCAAAAGCTGGCCATCGGAGTCGAACTCGTAAAGACTGTTGGTCCCTTCCCAGTCATCCACGATTAAGAGATGTCCGCTGCGCGGGTCACGTGCGATACCTTGTGCTTCGCTCAGTGGCGGGGTCAGGGTCATGGTGTCGATACGCTTGAGAATTTCGCCGGTCGGTGACAGCCACGTCAGATATTCCGGATCGTCCTCGACCGTGATCAGGCTGCCATCGGCGTCTATGGTAATGCCTTCAGTGTCGGCCCATTGACTGGAAATACGAAACGGCGCCTCGAGCACGTCGCCGTTTTTAGAAATGCGTTGAAAACTGCCCAGACCGTCGGCCACGATCAGGTGGTTGTCTTCCAGCGTCACCGCTTTGATCCGAGAGAGGTCGGAGCCGAAACGCCGCAGCTCCAGCCCGTCAAGGGTCATCAGAATGATCTCAGGCCCTTCGTTGGCGATCCACAAACCGCAAAAGGCTGGGTCGTAATCAAGGCTTGCAGGATAGTTGAGGTCAAAAGTGCCTGTCAGTTTCAGATCCAGTGCCGATGCTGGCGACGCCAGAGCAAGGCCAAGTGTAAGCAACCACCGTCGCATCGCAATCTCCCGTTGTTTGGTTTACGACAAAGGGTGGGGCGATTTGCACTGTCTTCAAGATCGTTGTTCCTGAAATGGAAAGCGGGCCGGAGCGATAACACGCGCCGGCCCGCCGGACGTTAGTTCAGCGCCTTGTCGGTGATGGCATGGCTCCATGCGCCTTCCGGTGCCTTGGTGATCACCGGATCCGAACCGCCAGCCAGCAGCGATGCCACTGTGCGCTCATAATCCGCGGGATCCAGTGCGCCGTCCGATCCGGCGGTGAGCTTGGCAATTTCTCCCATCATACGGACCTGATGCGCCTCAGTTTGCGCGCCGGTCTCGTCATAGTCTAGCACGATCATCGCCGCGTCTTCGGGGTTTTCTTCCGCCCACTTCCAGCCCTTCATCGAGGCGCGTACAAAGCGCACCATTTTGTCGGCGAAACTGGCATCGGCCAAGTTGTCTTCAAGCACATAAAGCCCGTCTTCCAGGGTTGCCACGCCCTGATCCTCGTATTTGAAAGTCGTCAGATCGTCCGGCGTTAAACCCGCATCGATGACCTGCCAATATTCATTGTAGGTCATGGTGGATACGCAGGCGGCCTGACCGTTCAGGATCGGATCGACGTTGAAGCCTTGTTTGAGCACTTCGACCCCACTGTCCGATCCGTCTGTTGGCAGACCCAACTGGCTCATCCAGCTCAGGAACGGAAACTCGTTACCGAAAAACCAGACGCCCAGCGTCTTGCCGGCGAAATCATCCGTCGATGTAACGCCCGCGTCCTTGCGGCAGGTCAGCATCATGCCGGACGATTTGAACGGCTGCGCGATGTTCACCAGCGGCAGCCCCTTTTCTCGTGCAGCAAGCGCGGCTGGCATCCATTCCACGGTCACATCCGCGCCGCCGCCTGCGATCACCTGGGTGGGCGCTATGTCCGGCCCACCGGGCTTGATCGTAACGTTCAGGTCTTCTTCGTCATAGAATCCGTTTTCCAGCGCAACGTAGTAGCCCGCGAATTGCGCCTGAGTGACCCATTTCAATTGCAGGGTCACATCATCTGCTGCGAACCCCGTGGTTCCAAACAGGCTTAACGCGGCGGCCGTTGTTGTTGTCTTCCAATGCATGGAGTGTACTCCCTCTCTGTTATATGCGTTGTGATGGGTGCCAAAAGGTCACCTTTTTTTCGATCCAGGCCATCGCGCCGTAAAAGGCTGTGCCGACCACGGCGGCGACAAAAATCTCCGCCCAGACCAAATCGATGGACAGGCTGCCAACGCCTGTCGAAATCCGAAACCCCATGCCGCGCGTGGGCGAGCCGAAATACTCTGCGACAATCGCGCCAATAAGCGCAAGCGTCGTCGCGATCTTCAGCCCGTTGAAAATGAAGGGCATGGCGGCGGGCAGGCGCAGTTTGATAAGCGTTTGCGCATAGCTTGCCGCGTAGGTACGCATCAGATCGCGCTGCAAGGCGTCTGTTGCGCGCAACCCCTGCACGGTGTTCACGAGGATGGGAAAAAACACCATCACCACGACCACCGCCGCCTTCGATTGCCAGTCAAAGCCGAACCAGTTCACCATGATCGGCGCGACCCCGACAATCGGCAAGGCGGCAAAGAAATTGCCAATTGGCAGCAGGCCGCGCGTCAGGAACGCAGACCTGTCAATCGCAATAGCACAAACCACGGCGGCCAGCATGCCGATGGAAAACCCGCGCAAGGCGCCCTTGAGGACAGTTTGCACAAAGTCGACCCACAAAATATTGGTGGAGGCGGCAAAGGTCTGCGCCACCTGACTGGGCGCAGGCAGGATCACCGGGCTCACGCCCAACCCCCGTACGAGACCCTCCCACAAGACCAGCAGCGTGACACCAAACACTATCGGCACGATAATTCGAACGATCCGTTTGTTGCGGTGACGTGAATTGGCCAGCCAGACATTTATCGACCACGCGGTCAGCCAGAACAGCAGGGCAGGGATCAGCGCGCTCATGCCTGCATCCCCATACGTTTCAGCGCGAACCGCTGTGTCACGTCAAGCAAGGAAACCAAAAGCCCGGCAAGGATCGCCGCGGCAAAGAGCGCGGACCAGATTGCAAGCGGTGTTCCAAACTGATCTCCGATGAGAATGCGCGCGCCCAGCCCGCTGATGGCTCCCGTGGGCAGCTCACCGACAATCGTGCCGACAAGCGCTGCGGCGATCCCCACTTTCAGCGAGGTAAAGAGGTAGGGTACCGATGCGGGCAGGCGCAGCTTCAAAAAGCTTTGCAACCCCGTGGCATCGTAGGTTCTGAGCAGATCAAGCTGCGATGTTTCGGGCGCGCGCAGGCCTTTGACCATGCCCACGAGCACGGGGAAATAACACAGGTAAGCGGAGATGATCGCTTTCGGAAGCCCACGGCCGTCGACCCCCATTTGGCTGGAGACCACGATGATCATGGGTGCCAGTGCCACGATGGGAATGGTCTGGCTGATGATCGCCCATGGCATCAGGCTCATGTTCGCAACACGCGAATAGACAATTGCGATCGCGCCGATGATGCCCAAAGACGTGCCCAGCAAAAACCCCCATAGTGTCGACTGCAGCGTGATCCACCCGTGATAGAGCAGTGAGCGTTTTGACCAGGCCCGTCCTTTCATGGCCATCTCGCCGGTGGTCTTCCAAAGCTCCTGACCCACCTGTGCCGGTGTTGGCAGACGCGGCCGGTCCAGACCGTAGCCCACACCGATGTGGTCAGAGTTGTCTGCCATGAGACGCCAGACTGACACGTCCCGCCGCGCCACGGAACCTTCCGGTGTCACGCTCTCGCCCGCTCTCTCCACCTGATCGAGGGCGACGCGAATGTTCATCGGAGCCACGGCCAGATACCAAAGGACGAGCAGCGCTCCCAGAACGGTCAGAACGGGCAAAAGCGTCCTAGTCATACGAATGCCCCGCGCGCAGCCCGTCCCGCACCCGATGCGCCACCGCCAGAAATTCCGGCGTTTCGCGCAGGTCAAGCGGCCGCTCCTGCGGCAACGGGCTGTCGATCACATCCGTAATACGCCCCGGACGCGGGCTCATGACCACGATCTTGGTCGAGAGATAAACCGCCTCCGGAATGGAGTGGGTGACAAAACAAATGGTCTTTTCGGTGCGTGCCCATAAATGCAGCAACTGTTCGTTGAGGTGATCGCGCACAATTTCGTCGAGCGCGCCGAAGGGCTCGTCCATCAGCAGTAGATCCGCATCAAAGGCCAGCGCGCGGGCAATTGAAGCGCGTTGCTGCATGCCGCCTGAAAGCTGCCATGGATACTTTTTCTCGAACCCTTCCAGATCCACCATTGCCAGCGTGCGTGTCACCCGTTCCGCGCGCTCTGCTTCCGTGTAGCCCATAATCTCCAGTGGCAGCCGGATATTGCCGCCAATTGTGCGCCAGGGGTAGAGCCCGGCATGCTGGAACACATAGCCGTAAGCACGGGCACGCCGCGCTGCGTCCGGCGTCATGCCATTGACCGAAAGCGTCCCGCCGGTAAGCGTTTCCAGCGCCGCAATGCAGCGCAAGAACGTGGTCTTGCCACAGCCGGAAGGGCCGATGAAGGATACGAACTCACCTTTGCCGACGGTCAGGTTCACGTCGCTCAGCGCATGAATTGGCCCATCATTGGTCTGAAAGGTCAGGTTCAGACCGCTGGCGTCGATGACAGGCACGCTGCCGGATGATATGCTCGCAGTATTCGACATTTGTTTCAGGAGCTTAGATCATGGCGGATTGCGTGAAAATGCGGCCGGGCAACACCTACGATGGCAAACAGGGATTTGCTTATTTCGAGGGCATCGCCAAGGAAACCGTAGGCGCGCAGGGCGTGTGCATGCATCTGCTGACCGTCCCGCCGGGCGGGCGCGCCAAGGCGCACAAACATGCGACCCATGAAACCGCGATCTATGTCATTTCCGGCTCCGCTAGGATGTACTGGGGCGACAAGCTTGAACATGTGATGGAGACCAAAGCTGGCGACATGATCTATATTCCCGCCGATGTCCCGCACCTGCCGTTCAATGACGGGGACGCGCCCGCAGTCGCCGTCATCGCCCGCACCGATCCGCACGAACAGGAATCGGTTGTCCTGCTGCCCGAACTCGAAGACCTTGTTCCCGCCTGACGTCACAGGCGACGTTCCTGTCTCAAAATGTGCACCGGTTAAACCCCGGTTGCCGGAATACCCGTCCGTTCGACAGGGCGCGGCGCCGTCAGGGCTTTCCACGTGCTCAGCGCCCGGTTCGTCACGCCGTTGCCGGGGCGTGAAATGAACTGTCCGTGCCCTTCTTCGGTACGCACCTCACCGTCGTGAATGGCCACCTTGCCGCGTGTGAGCGTAAAGCGGGGCAGGCCGGTCACCTCCTTGCCCTCAAAGACGTTGTAGTCGATCGACGATTGCTGAGCGGCGGCATTGATCGTCTTGGATTTCTCCGGATCCCAGACCACCAGATCGGCATCCGCGCCCACGGCGACCGCACCCTTGCGCGGGTAACAGTTCAGGATCTTGGCGATATTGGTCGAGGTCACGGCCACAAACTCGTTCATCGTCAGTCGCCCGGTCCGCACCCCATGGGTCCAGAGCATCGGCAAGCGGTCTTCCAACCCGCCGGTGCCATTGGGGATCTTGGTGAAATCGCCCACGCCATAGCGTTTCTGTTCGGTGGTAAAGGCACAGTGATCGGTCGCCACGACGGACAAAGATCCCGCCTGCAGACCGGCCCACAAGCTGTCCTGATGCTGCTTGTTGCGGAAGGGTGGCGACATGACGCGCCGCGCTGCATGGTCCCAGTCCGGGTGGGCATAAACGGTGTCGTCCAGTGTCAGGTGCTGGATCAGCGGCTCGCCCCAGACGCGTTTGCCCTGCTGGCGCGCGCGCCGGATCGCCTCATGCGCCTCTTCACATGAGGTGTGCACCACGTAAAGCGGCACGCCGGCCATGTCGGCAATCATGATCGCGCGGTTGGTGGCCTCTCCCTCGACCTGCGGCGGGCGCGAATACGCATGCGCCTCCGGCCCCGTGTTGCCTTCGGCCAGCAGCTTGGCTGAAAGCTCTGCCACCACGTCGCCGTTTTCGGCGTGCACCATTGCGATACCGCCCAGTTCCGCCAGACGGTTGAACGAGGAATAAAGCTCGTCATCATTGACCATCAACGCGCCCTTGTAGGCGAGGAAATGCTTGAACGTGTTGATGCCGCGTTCCTCGATCACCGTCTTCATGTCGTTAAAGACCTGCTCGCCCCACCATGTGACGGCCATGTGAAAGGAGTAGTCGCAATTGGCGCGGGTTGATTTGTTGTCCCAGCGCTTGATCGCATCCATCAGGCTCTCGCCCTGATTGGGCAGGCAGAAATCGACGACCATCGTTGTCCCCCCCGCCAAAGCCGCGCGCGTACCGCTTTCAAAGTCATCCGAGGAGTAGGTGCCCATGAACGGCATCTCCAGATGCACATGCGGATCGATGCCGCCGGGCAAGACATAGCACCCTGTGGCGTCGAGTTCCTCGTCCCCAGACAGGTTTTCCCCGATCTCGACGATCTTTCCGCCATCAACAAGCACATCCGCCTTGTAGGTCAAGTCGTGGGTCACAACGGTTCCGTTTTTGATGATGGTGGTCATTTTGTTCCCTCTTGTTTTTGCTTTTCATTTTTAGCGATGCTTTCGCGTATTTGGTTTACCGATCCTATCAACGGGAGCGACCAGTCATATGAAGTGATGCGGCGATTGCGAAGATCTTGTGTTTGTTGAAAGACTGCGGAATAGCTTTGAGTATCTAACGATCCAAGAAGGTTTTTCTCCAAAATTCGTTCAAGACGATACATCAAGCTTGAATATGCGGACCGATAACCATGAACAACACCGCGACCGAGCAGAATGCAGATCAAAGTCGTGCAAAGCACTATTGCAACGCGGTTATCTGCGAGAACGCTCAACTTTCTATCATCCGGGAGAAAAAACAACGCGACCAAAGACACCAGCAAAAAGAACTTCGAGACGTTAAAAATCTCCTTTCTGAAACTTAGCAGTTTCTTCCACTCATTTTCATGCGCCTCGTGAGTTTCATAGAGAGCGGCGGACAGTGCAGAAGTCGTCTTTGCGTCAGTTCCGAGGTCCTTCAATGCTGTTGCGGCCGCATGGTGAAATACGCGTTCAACGCTTTCGGCGGACTCGAACACCAAATCTATGGGTAGCCAGCTCCCGGTTCGCTCCGACAATGCGTAGGTGATGTGAATCAGCGTGATAAAAACAAAGAAGATCAAATAAATAGCAACGTCATCAATGCCCAAAGCAGTTACTGTATTTTTGTAGTTCTTGAGCAATGCCTCAAGGACTGGAAAGGCGGCTTGCAGATTTTCAATCCCAATTCCTTTTACGCGAAATGCAGGCACAAAAAACAAGCCAAGCAAAGAAAAGACCATTAACCGAACTGTTACGAAATTTGAAAACCGAACGGCTCCGGCAATTATCTTCTCGACATCCATCGCTTCACTCCACGATCTCCGCCGTGTTGAGAACAGCATGGAGCATTACGTCGGTGCCAGCCTGCGCCCATGCCTTCGAGATGGCTTCCGCCTCGTTGTGGCTCAACCCGTCAACACAGGGGCACATGATCATCGCCGTCGGGGCGACATCATTGATCCAGCAGGCGTCGTGACCCGCGCCTGATACGATGTCCATATGGCTGTAGCCCAGTTCTTCAGCGGCCTCGCGTACGGCGGTCACGCAGGTCTCGTCAAAGGCGGGCGGATCGAACTGACCCACGATATGGCTTTCGAAACTGACGCCGATCTCTTCGCAGAGTGCCGGCGCGCGTGCATCGAATTCGGCGACCATCGCGTTAAGCTTGTCCAGAAGATGGGTGCGCATGTCCACGGTAAAGACAACCTTGCCGGGTATAATGTTGCGGCTGTTGGGATAGACATCGATATGACCGATGGCGCCGACGGCGTTGGGCTGGTTCTTCATTGCGATCTCATGCACCAGTTCGGTGACCCGCGCGAGGCCGCGGCCTGCGTTTTTGCGCATGTGCATCGGGGTGGAGCCCGTGTGACTTTCCTTGCCCGTTATCGTGCATTCGATCCAGCGCAGGCCCTGACCGTGCGTTACGACGCCAATGTCCTTGCTTTCGGCTTCGAGAATCGGACCCTGTTCAATGTGCAACTCGAACATTGCATGCATCTTGCGCGCGCCCACGGTCTCGTCGCCGACCCACCCGATCCGTTTTAACTCATCGCCAAAGGATTTTCCTTCCGCGTCTTCCCGCGCATACGCGAAATCCTGCGTGTGCTTGCCAGCAAAAACGCCCGAAGACAGCATCGCGGGCGCGAAGCGCGTGCCTTCCTCATTTGTCCAGTTCGTGATGACGATGGGATGCTTGGTCTTCACGTCCAGATCGTTCAGCGTGCGCACCACCTCCAGCGCGCCCAGAACCCCCAGAACGCCATCGTACTTGCCGCCCGTGGGCTGCGTGTCGAGGTGCGAGCCCATATAGACCGGCAGCGCATCGGCGTCCTCTCCGGCACGGGTGGCGAACATGTTGCCCATGGTGTCAACACCCATGTCGAGCCCTGCATCATTGCACCAGGACTTGAAAAGTTCCCGGCCCGCCGCGTCTTCGTCTGTCAGCGTCTGTCGATTGTTGCCACCCGCTATTCCGGGCCCGATTTTTGCCATCTCCATCAGACTGTCCCAGAGACGATCAGGGTCGATGCGCAAATTTTGTCCGCGTTCCAATCTCTTGTCCCCCTTTGGCGCAGGTGTCGCCCTGCGATTCCTTCGGCTGTTCCAGCGTGATCCGATCCGTCACAGCGGGTCAACATTTTTTGACCAAATGGACAGAAAAACGCACCTTGCCTGCACCAAACAGTTGAAAGCTGTCTGCGAGTTGGGCAATCCTGCGTGTGAGATAACGCTGGTGGCGAGTGGTGGATTAAGGCGGCAAGGATGAACCAGCAGGCGCGCAAACCGACACGTATTCAAAAGGAAAAAAGGGGGCTTATCCTGCGCGCGGCGCTGGATGTCTTCTCAGTCGATGGTCTCCGCGGGGCGACGCTGGCCAAGATTGCCGATGCCGCCGACATGTCCAAACCTCATGTGGTTTATTACTTTGGCAGCAAAGACGCCATCTACACCGAGCTTCTGGAAAGTCTGCTGGAAACCTGGCTGAGCCCGTTGCGGGATGTTTCGCCGGAAGGTGATCCGCTCGATGAAATCCTGACCTATGTGCGCAGGAAACTGCGTATGTCCCGTGACATGCCGCGGGAGAGCAAACTTTTCGCGACAGAAATCCTGCACGGCGCCCCGCGCACAGGCCCTCAGATCGCGGGCGATCTCAAGACTCTGGTTGACGAAAAAGCCGCGGTTATAAAGGGATGGAGTAACGAGGGCCGTCTGGCGCCGGTAGACCCCCATCACCTGATCTTTTCGATCTGGGCCATAACTCAGCACTACGCGGATTTCGATGTCCAGGTCCGAGCCATTCTCGGTCACCTTTCAGAAGACGCGCTCTTTGAAAGCGCGGAACATCACCTGACGGACTTTTTTGACCGCGCTCTGCGGCCCACTGTGTTCTGACGTCACTCCGCTGCCGTCGCCGAAGGGTTGTTGGCGTGCGTGGTCCAGTTGGCATAGTCCTCTTCCACAACCTTGCCTGTGCGTTCATCCATTGCGCCGGGCGCGAGCGTTTCCATCGTGATGCACCCTTCAACCGGGCAAACGTTGACGCAGAGGTTACATGCGACGCATTCATTATCCTGCACTTCGAATACACGGTCCGCTGACATTGTGATGGCCTGATGGGATGTGTCCTCGCAGGCCGCATAGCACCGTCCGCATTTGATACACTGGTCCTGATCGATCCGCGCTTTCGTTACGTGATTGAGGTTCAGATATTGCCAGTCCGTCACATTCGGCACGGCGCGACCAACGATACTGTCCACATCCGCGTGCCCCTGCTCGTCCATCCACTGAGACAGTCCCGACATCATCTCCTGCACGATCTTGAAGCCATAAGTCATCGCGGCGGTACAGACCTGTACATTGCCCGCACCCAGCGCCATGAACTCCGCCGCATCCCGCCACGTGGTGATCCCGCCGATTCCTGAAATCGGTATTCCGCGCGTGCTGGAATGGCGCGCGATCTCAGCAACCATGTTCAGCGCAATAGGTTTGACCGCTGGACCGCAATAACCGCCATGAGTGCCTTTTCCATCAATCGTGGGCTCCGGCGCCATCGCGTCGAGGTTGACGGAGGTGATGGAGTTAATCGTGTTGATCAGGCTGACTGCGTCGGCGCCGCCCGCCTTGGCTGCTTCCGCTGGGTAAAGGATATTGGTGATGTTCGGCGTCAGCTTGACGATCACGGGCAAGTCGGTGGCCGCTTTGCACCATCGTGTCACCATCTCGATGTAATCGGGCACTTGCCCGACGGCCGAACCCATACCACGCTCCGCCATTCCATGCGGGCAGCCAAAATTCAGCTCAAAGCCATCGCATCCGGTCTCGGCGATGCGTGGCAGAATATCCATCCAAGCCTGCTCCTCGCAAGGCACCATGACGGAGGCGATCAACGCGCGATCCGGATAGTCCTTCTTGATCCGGGTCATTTCCTCGAGATTGATCTCGAGCGGACGGTCTGTAATCAGTTCGATGTTGTTGAGCCCCAATAGCCGTCGGTCCGCACCCCAGACCGCGCCATAGCGCGGCCCGTTCACGTTGACGATCGGCGGTCCTTCCATGCCCAGTGTTTTCCACACCACTCCGCCCCAGCCGGCTTCGAACGCACGTCTGACATTATATTCCTTGTCCGTCGGCGGAGCCGAGGCCAGCCAGAACGGGTTGGGGGAGGTAATTCCACAAAACGTCGATGTCAGATCGGCCATCAGCTTGCTCCTGTGAGGCTGGCGTGGATGTCTTCGGCGGCGTCGCGCCCTTCTGCAACAGCTGTGACGGTGAGATCATCGCCGCCTTCAGCGCAATCGCCGCCGGCCCAGACGCCCGACACAGACGTACGTCCGGGACCGGTGATCGCGATTTTCCGCCCGTTCAGCTTCAGTGCCCCCGGCAATTCGCCAAGTGTCTGGCCAATGGCCTTAAACAACTGATCCGCTGGTATCGTAAAGGTTTCATCAGAGAGCGAGAGTTTTCCGTCCTGCACGTCGGTATAGGCAAATGTCACGCCGCTCAGCGCGCCTTCGCCTTCAATGCCCACGGGCGCGGCATTGCAGAGCAGCCGCACGCCTTTTTGTTGCGCGAGGTCCTGCTCGTATCTGGAGGCAGGCATGGCGTCCTGACCGCGCCGGTAAACGATGGTCACCTCTTCGGCACCCAAAAGCTTAGACTGCACGCCCGCGTCAATCGCCGTCATGCCACCGCCGATGATGACGACGCGCCGCCCGATCGGCAGCGCCGCAAGATCATTTGCCTGGCGCAACGCGGCGATGAACGCCACCGCGTCATCCACATTGTCGTTGGTCTCGCCGTCAAGTGCCAGCGCATTGACGCCGGACAGTCCCATCCCCAGAAATACTGCGTCAAAATCGGACTGTATTGCGCTCAGCGTGATCGCGGCCCCGAGGCTTTGCCCATAGCGGATCTCGATGCCGCCGATCTGCAAAAGCCAGTCCAGTTCCTGTTGCGCGAAATCGTTCGTGGATTTGTATGCCGCTATGCCGAACTCGTTAAGCCCGCCCCCCTTGTTGCGCGCTTCGAACATGATCACGTCGTGGCCGTGCATCGCCAGCCGATGGGCGCAGGCCAGACCTGCGGGACCAGCGCCAACAACGGCAACCGTCTTTCCGCTGCTGGTCGCCCGTTCGAACGGGTGCGTGTTCTGTTGCATCAGCGTGTCGGTTGCATGTCTTTGCAGGCGGCCAATCTCGACCGGCTTGCCTTCTGCAGCTTCACGGACGCAAGCCTCTTCGCACAGTGTCTCGGTCGGGCAGACGCGTGCGCACATCCCGCCGAGGATATTTTGTTCCAATATGGTTTTGGCCGCTGCTTCCGGCGTGCCGGTGGCGATTTGCCGGATAAACAAAGGAATATCGATTGTGGTGGGGCAGGCGGTCATGCAGGGCGCGTCATGACAAAAATAGCATCGGTCTGCTGCAACCACGGCTTCGTGGCTGTCCAGTGGCGGATGCAAATCGGCAAAGTTTGCTCGCATCTGGGCGTCATCCAGGCGTCCCGGAGCGATCCCGTGCTTTCTGTGTGGCATTGTCATAGCTGATTCCCGTTGGCTGTGGCTCCACACCAGAAATGGAGCACAGAATCTGATATCTGACCAGATGGTAAAATTTTGAGTTGTCAAAAACCCGGCAGGAATGGCCAATTTGGTGAAAATCTGTGCGCCCAAAGCCAGTCTTTCAGCGCCAAGGCGCTTGGCGCAGCGTTGGTTTTATGCAACTTTTCGCGATATGGGGGCCTGCTTGTACAACCCAAGAGGGGTCAGAATGGTAAGGATTTGGACCGCACTCGCTGCGACATGTTTGACTTTGTCCGCCTGCACCGAAGCGGTGCCGACGGACAACAGCGCCCGGATACTCGCCATGGGCGACAGCATGATGGCGTGGAATTCCACCGGCAAAAAGTCCGTTTCTCACAATGTCGAACGGTTGCTGGGCGAACCGGTGGTTGATCGTTCCGTTTCAGGCGCAAGGATGCTCTATGCCCCGCCGATCAGCGGTGCGCTTGGCCTCGATATCACTCAGCAATATCAGGAAGGCGATTGGGACTGGGTTATCGTCAACGGTGGCGGCAACGATCTGTGGATGGGCTGCGGATGCCGGCGATGTGACACAAAGATACAAAAGCTGATCGGCAAAAACGGGGCCGGCGGCACAGTCCCCGGCCTGATCAGCAAAATTCGAGCACGCGGCGCGCGCGTTGTGTATGTGGGCTATCTGCGCAGCCCCGGGGTGGATTCCATGATCGACCACTGTGGCCCCGCAGGCGATGAATTCGAGCGTCGCGTTGCATTGATGGCGGATGCCGATCCGGGTGTCTATTTCGTCTCACTTGCCGACCTTGTTCCCCACGGAGACCGCTCGTATCACAAGGCAGACATGGTGCACCCGACCGCCAAGGCCAGCCGCGCCATTGCCGAGCGTGTGACACGTGTCATGCGGTAGCCAGATTGCCGCGCGGCAAATGCGTCTGACCGATCTGGGCCAGCGTCAGGCTGGTTTCCTCGCACAGCAGATCCCAAAGCCGCTCCAACCCGGCCTTGCCCGCCGCCGCAATCGCGAATTGCATGGCGCGGCCGAAAAACACGAAATCGGCGCCCATGTGGTAGGCTTTGACGATGTCTTCTCCTGATCGCAACCCGGTGTCATAAAACAGCGGATACCCCGGCCCCAGCGCCTCGCGCATCTGGCGCAGGGCGAGAATTGGCGCAGGGGCTGAATCCAATTGCCGCCCGCCATGGGTGGAAACCTGAATGGCATCCACCCCTTCGTCTCTTAGGCGCATAGCATCCTCAACGTCCGTCACACCCTTGGCGACAAGGTTGCCATCCCACTGATCCCGCAGGCGCTTGAGAAATGCCCAGTCTGCACGCGCGCGGCTTTCTGTCCGGTCAAAGGAAAAGCCCGGTTTTTGGAAATTCGCCAGTTCGGGTGCACCCGCCGCCAGTGTGGCGAGCGACCAGCGTGGATGCAACGCGAAATCGATGAACTGCGACGGTCCGATGCGAAAGGGCATCTTGAATCCGCGTCGCAACTCGCGCGGACGCCGCCCGACCTCGGGCACATCCAGTGTCATCACCAGCGTCTTGTAGCCCGCAGTCCGCGCGCGTTCGACAAGCTTCGCCGTGCCCGATCCGTCGCCGCTGAAGTAAAGCTGAAACCAGGCGTGACCCTCAGCTGTCTCGATCATCGTTTCCAGATCGGTTGAGGCGACGGTAGAGACACCCACGGGCACTTCATGTCTGGCGGCCATCCGCGCCAGCATCAGATCGGCGCCGGGGGCAGAAAGGTTGCACATGCCCATCGGGCTGATCCCGAAGGGAACCTTGCCTGCGTGGGTGAACACAGGCACGCCGATATCGCGCTCTGCAACATTGACGAGCACGCGCGGCTGCAGGGTGATATCGCGCAGGGCTTTCCGGTTGCGTGCCTCGGCCACGCCCTCTCCGGCAGCGCCATCAATATAATCGAACACCATCCACGGTAGGCGACGGCGCGCGAGGCGCCGGGCGTCGTCATAGCCGTGGATGGCGTCCGCGCCCCCCAAGGGTCAGGCCTGCACCGCTTTCATGAAGCGGTCGCGGATCACAACCGGATCCATCGTAATGACGGGCATCTTGGCGTTGCCACTGTCGCATTTGACGACCATGATCGTCATCTCGCCGCTGTCCAACGCCTCTTGCAGCACGCGGCCGGTGTCCACATCCTGGCATTCGATGACCCGCTCACACCCGCATGCTTCGGCCACTTTTGCCAGCGAGGTTTTCTTGCCGGTATACGTCGGTTGATCGCCGGTGGAGCCGTAAGACCCGTTGTCGATGATCATCAGGATGTAATTGTTGGCCACATTGTTCGCGATTGTCGGCAATGTGCCCATGTTGGTCAGGACCGACCCGTCGCCATCGATCACAATCACCGGTTTGGGTTGTGCCAGCGCCAGCCCCAGGCCGATGGAGGAAGCAAGCCCCATGGTGCCCAGCATGTAGAAGTTGCTTGGCTGATCGTCGATGGCATGCAGCTCCTGACTGGGGATGCCGATGTTGCAGACCACCAGCTGGTCGCGCAGGATGGGCGCGATCTCGCGCAGGATTTCAGAACGGATCATTGGTCGCCATAGCCTCCCCAAAAGGACGCATCCGTCAGGATCGCCACGGGTTTGTTGCACATGAAGGTGTAATTCAGGATCTCCGGCAGCTCCTCGGCATCCGCTTCTTTGTGAAAGTGGTAGGTCGGGATCAGCATCTGGTTGAGCAGCGCTTTTGTGTGCACCGCCATCTCGACCTGGCAGGCCACCGGCTCGCGCAGTTCGCCCCGGTAAGAGATGAGCATCGGCAGCGGCATCCGGTAGAACTGCGTCAGCGTGGCCAGCGTGTTGATTGTCACGCCGATGGCGGTGTTCTGCATGATGATCATGGGTTTCTTGCCGCCCATGAACGCCCCGGCGCACAGCCCCATGCCCTCGTCTTCCTTGTTGGAGGGGATGTGGTAGATCCCCTGTCGGGTCTCGACTTCGTCAATCACGCCGGCAAGCTGCTTGCACGGCACAGTGGTGACAAAGTCGATGCCAGAGGCAATGACGTCATCCACGATTTTAGAGCTGATGGACACCTTGTGTGTACTCCTCGTTTGAATGAAATGCGGAACCGGTCAGCGCAGGACAACGACCGAACAATGCGCGTGGCGTACGATCCGGGCCGCAGTTGAACCCAGCAGGTAATCGGTCAGGCCCGGCTTGTGCGACCCGACAATGATGCAATCTGCCTTCTCGGTCCGCGCGAAATCGGCAATGTCGCGACCGGAGTGCCCGTTGATCAGAACCGGAGCCGCCTCCGGCACATCCTGGACACGCTCTTCCAACCGCTGCAGTGCGGTATCGCGCGCGCGCTTCATATCCGCTTCGGCGACGTAAGCGCCGGCCATACCGGACGGCGCCTCGTAAACATGCAGCGCAATGATCTTGCCACCGGGATCAAGCAGCTTTTTGGCTTTGGCCAGCGCGGTTTCACTGATCCCATGGTCTAGGGCGAGAGCAACAATGATCTTGTTGTACATGATATGTCCTTTCAATCCTTGGCTGCGTGTCAGGTGTCGTGTGCTGGCAGCAGCACGATTTTTGGGGCTGCGACCTTGCCTGCGCGTATGTCATCAAAAGCCGCTTGGCCGTCGGCCAGCGCGCGGGTTTCCGTCCAGTCCAGATCTCCCAGACGGCCATCAAAAATAGCTTCGGTTGTTTCCACAAAATCCCGGCGCGTGTAGGTGTAGGTGCCGATAAAGGTAATCTCCTGAAGCGTCATGCGGCGCACATCCAATCCGCCTGCGGCCTCACCCAGACCAATGTGGGCGATCACGCCGCCGGGGCCCGCCAGCGCACTCGCCGTGGCGCGGGTTGTTGCATAGCCCACGCCGTCGATTATGCAGTCGATTGTACCCGGTTCAGGCATCTGGGCATCATCCGGTGCAACTGTAAGGAATCCCTCGATTTGGTTCAGAGTCTCGCGGCGCACCGCGTTGGGCTCAATCACGACAATGTCTCTTGCGCCCTGCGCGCGCAGCGACAGGGCAGCACCAACGCCGATCGCGCCCCCGCCGATAACCGCGCATGACAGTCCCTCGAAACTGCCGCCCAGAGCCGTGCGTGCAAGCCGCACAGCATGCCACCCGCACGCAATGGGCTCCGCCAGAGCGGCTTTGCTCAAAGGTACATCAACGGGCACTGTCACAAGGTTCCGCTCCGGCATGCAGACGTACTCGGCAAAAGCCCCTTCGCGCGGCGGCATCGATATGATCTCTCGGCTGGGGCACAGGTTTTCCTTACCCGCCATGCTGTGTTTGCTTTTTGGATCTGTCACCAGCGGATTGATCGTCACCCGGCGACCATCCATCGGGCCGCCGACGATCACACCGGCGGCTTCATGTCCGAGCGTCAGAGGGGCCGGGCGCCGTTCGTCATGACCCAGAAATGCGTGCATGTCCGAGCCGCAGATCCCCGACGCCATGATGCGCACCAGATGCTCGCCCTCCGCTGGAGTGGGCAAGGGGCGGTCCTGATAGGTGAGTTCCTGCACGCCGGTATAGATGAGAGCCTTCATTTTGCTGTGAATCCTCCATCCACGAACAGTGTCTGCCCGGTGACGTAGTCAGACGCGCGTGAGCAGAAAAACATCAGCGGCCCGTCCAGATCAGAAGGCTCCCCATTGCGCCCGATGCACGTCTGATCGGCGTTACGCTGCGCCAAAACGGGGTCAGCAAAGACCGGGCCGGTCAGCTCTGTTCGGAAAAAGCCGGGCGCCACCGCGTTGGCCGTGATGCCAAAGGCCGACCAGGCCTCCGCCATGGCGCGGGTCATTTGCTCGACACCGCCCTTGGATGCGCCATAGCTGATCCCGGCTGCAAAGGCGCGGCGTGACTGCAGCGAGGCAAAATTCACGATCCGGCCCCAGCCGCGCACCTTCATGTCCGGCACCAGCTTCTGCGCCAGAAAGAACGGTGTTGCCAGATTGAGATTCAGCGTCACATCCCAGCCCTCAGGAGTCACATCATCGGCATGCTGCCGGGTGTTGATCCCGGCCGCGTTGATCAGGATATCGACCGGCCCGAAGGGCGCTTTGACAGCGTCGCCAACATCGTCGAGCGCCGTTCGGTCGGCAAGATCGGCAACCACGACGTCCGTGTCACCCTGCGTGGCGCTCTGCCAGCTCGCCAGCGCATCCGCTCGCCGCGCTACGCCGACGACCCGCGCACCGGCTTCTGACAGCAGCGTTGCCGCTGCCCGGCCGAGACCAGAGCTTGCCCCGGTCACGCAGGCGGTTTTGCCAGAGACGTTGAAGAGCGTGGCCACGGGCGTCAGTCCATCGCCGACAGGTCGAAGTTTTCTTCCGGAAAGTATTTGTGCAGTCGCACATCCGCGGCGCGCGCGTGCCCTTCCATACCTTCGAGCCGCGAAATCCGTGCGGTGGCTTCCGCGACCGGGCGCGCGCCTTCCTTCGTGGCACGCTGCCACGTCACGATCTTCATGTACTTGTGCACGGACAGCCCGCCGGTGTATTTCGCTGATTGAGAGGTCGGAAGTACGTGGTTTGTGCCGGTGGCCTTGTCGCCAAAGGACACAGTCGTCTCTTCTCCCAGAAACAGGGAGCCATAGCATTCAAGGCGCTCCAGCCACCATGGCAGATCCTCGGCCTGCACGGTCAGGTGCTCGGGCGCGTAATCATCCGAACAGGCAGCCATTTCCTCGCGGTCGGCGCAGACGATCACCTCCGCATAATCGCGCCACGCCGCTTCCGCGTTGGTGCGGTTCAACTCTGGCAGATCGGCGATCAGGTCGGGCACGATCCGCATGACTTCCTCCGCCAGCGCACGGTCGTCCGTGACCAGCCAGACGGGCGAGTTGTACCCGTGTTCGGCCTGGCTCACGAGATCTGTGGCGACGATGAAAGGATCGGCAGTTTCATCGGCAAGCACCAGACTGTCGGTCGGGCCTGCGATCATGTCGATGCCCACGCGACCAAAAAGGATACGCTTGGCCTCTGCCACAAACTGGTTGCCCGGACCCACAAGGATATCCGCTTTCGGCAGGCCGAACAGTCCGAAGGTCATCGCCGCAACACCTTGAACGCCGCCCATCGACAGGATCTTGTCCGCACCGCAGAGGTTGGCGGCATAGATGATCGCCGGCGCGATGCCAACGTCCGCTCGCGGCGGAGAGCAGGCCGTGATATGGCGACATCCGGCGACCTTGGCCGTGGTCACGGTCATGATGGCGCTGGCGATGTGGCTGTAACGGCCTCCGGGCACGTAGCACCCTGCCGCGCGCACCGGGATCGCCTTTTGACCGGCTATCATCCCCGGTACAATCTCAAGCTCCACATCCGACATGGTGGATTTCTGTACTTCTGCGAAGCGACGCACATTGTCATGGGCAAAGGCGATGTCGTCTTTCAGCTTCTGGCTGACCTGCTCACCGGCGCGGGCAATGTCTTCCGCGGTCAGCAGCACGCTGCCCTTGTAGTTGTCAAACTTCTCCGCATATTTCAGCGCGGCTGCATCGCCGCCCGTTTCGATATCCCTCAGAATGTTCTGCACCGTTTCGCGGACGTCGCCCGCGTCCGTCATCGCGGTTTTATGGGCTTTTTTCAGATAATCACGAGCCATGATGCATCTCCAACTGCTGGCGTGGTTCACCGGGGGCAGGCTTGGCCGGACGGCCCTCCCAACCGCAGAATCCTCATATTGCGGTTGTGTAAGCGCTTGCAAAAAGAAATGCAAGCGCTTACATAATCGCCCAGGTGCAAAGTCCACAGCTCAGAAAAGGCGGCTGCGCTTCAAGAGCCGATCCGACCGTCCATGAACAAGTCCAAACCACCGACGCTCGAAGACGTGGCAAGGCTCGCAGGGGTCTCAACGGCCAGCATCTCACGCGCGCTGAATGATCCGGATAAGGTGGCAAAGGACACGCGCGCACGCATCGAGGCAGCCGTCGAGGCGCTGGGCTACACGCCGCATTTCGGCGGGCGCGCTCTGGCCTCCCAGCGTACCAACACGGTCGGCGCGGTGATTCCGTCCATGGCCAACGCCATGTTTGCCAGCGGGTTGCAGGCGTTTCAGGAGGAGCTTGCAAAAGACGGCGTCACCCTTCTGGTGGCGACAACCGGTTTTGATCCCGAACAGGAACTGCGCCAGATCAAATCGCTGATCGGGCAGGGCGCGGACGGTCTTTTCCTCATTGGCAACGCGCGTCCGCAGGAGACCTGGGACTTCATCGACAAACGGCGCGTTCCGCACATTGTTGGATGGTGCAACCAGACGCGCGCTGGTCAGTGCTTTGTCGGCTTTGACAATGCCGGTGCTGCGGCGGATGCAGCCCGGCGCGCGATGGATCTTGGACATCGACGGCTTGCAATGATCAGCGGTGTGACTCAGGGAAACGACCGGGCGCTGGCGCGACGCGATGGCGTTCTGGCCAGCATCGAAGCCTATGGCGATGGCGCGTGGCTCACCCACGTGGTCGAGGCGCCTTACCTGATCGATCAAGGCGCACGGGCTTTTGAAACGATCATGACCCTTGATCACACGCCGACGGTGGTGCTGTGCGCCAATGACGCGCTGGCGGCAGGGGCGATGATGCAGGCGCGCGCCATGGGCCTCGATCTGCCGGGCGACATGTCATTTGTGGGCTTTGACGATGTGGGACTCGCGCGGGTCGTCACGCCGCAACTGGCGACCGTACAGGTGCCGCAGGAAGAGATGGGTCGCAAGGCGGCGCAGCTCCTGCTCGCAAAACGCACAGGACGCGATGAAGTGACCTCGTCGGTTCTGCCGACGCGGTTCATTCATCGTGCATCTCTCGCAACTCCTCGAGTGACTTGACAACGGAATGGGCGGGCATTCTGTGTTAACGCACATCATCGACTGGAGGAGCCACCCATGATGAAAACCCGAGCTGCTGTCGCGCTGGAAGCCGGCAAACCGCTAGAAATCATGGACGTAAATCTTGACGGGCCCCGCAAAGGCGAGGTTCTGGTCGAAATCAAGGCCACAGGACTGTGCCATACCGATGAATTCACCCGGTCAGGCGCGGACCCGGAAGGTATTTTCCCGGCCATTCTCGGACACGAAGGCGCAGGCGTTGTCATCGAAGTGGGCGAGGGGGTGACCACATTGGAAGTCGGTGATCACGTGATCCCGCTTTACACGCCGGAATGTCGCGAATGCGAATACTGCCTGAACCCAAAAACCAATCTGTGCCAGAAAGTGCGCGCCACTCAGGGGCAGGGGCTGCTACCGGACGGCTCCACCCGGTTTTCGATGCTCGATGGCACGCCGATCCATCACTACATGGGCTGTTCGACCTTTGCCAATCACACAGTTGTGCCGGAAATCGCACTGGCAAAAATCCGCAAGGACGCTCCATTTGACAAGGTTTGCTACATTGGCTGCGGTGTCACCACGGGCATCGGTGCCGTGCTGAACACAGCCAAGGTGGAGATCGGATCGCGTTGTATTGTGTTCGGGCTGGGCGGGATCGGTCTCAACGTGATCCAAGGCCTCAAGATGGCAGGTTGTGACCAGATTGTAGGTGTCGACCTCAACGATTCAAAAGCGGAAATGGCCACGCATTTTGGCATGACCCATTTCGTCAACCCATCCAAGGTCAATGGGGACATGGTCGCCCATCTTGTGGACCTGACAAACGGCGGCGCTGACTACACGTTCGATGCAACAGGTAACGTGGAGGTTATGCGCACAGCACTTGAGGCGGCACACAAGGGATGGGGTGAAAGCATCATCATCGGTGTGGCACCAGCCGGGGCAGAGATTTCCACCCGTCCATTCCAGCTTGTCACCGGCCGGGTCTGGCGCGGCACGGCCTTTGGCGGCGCCAAGGGCCGCACAGACGTTCCGAAGATTGTGGATTGGTACATGGACGGCAAGATCGAGATCGATCCGATGATCACCCACAAGCTGACCCTTGACGAGATCAACCACGGCTTTGACCTGATGCACGAGGGAAAATCGATCCGCGCCGTTGTGGAATTCTGATCTGCCACGACACGGTTCATGACGACACTGGCCCGAACAACTTGAACAGGCCGCCGTATTCTTTTTCTGGCACTGGGAAAAAGAGGCTGGGCTTCATAGGTGATGTCGCCGTCTGACAAGCCGTGCGGATGGTACAAGATCTGGTAAGCAAGATTGCGACCGGATGAACGTCGAAATGATCAGCCGCAAGACCTCGTGCGTGCACCCCGCGGGTTCCACAACCGGCACCGACGTCATACCGACGCAGGACCGACGCCGAACCGACGTTAAAATTGCACTGTGATCAGAGTGTTGCAGGTCAGGCGCGTTTTGCCACGGCCATGCGGTTTGGGCGTTGCGCGTGCGCCGCGTCAGGCAGGTGTCAACCAATCACCAGCCCGAGGCCCGACAGGGCCCGAATGTGATCCACCACAGTCTCGACGCCGGTGCCCTGTCGTAGCGCAGTAAAGACAAAAGGGCGTCCCGCGCGCATCCGCGTCGCGTCGCGGTCCATAACCTCTAGGGACGCGCCCACGTGCGGCGCCAGATCGGTCTTGTTGATGATCAGCAGGTCAGAGCGGGTGATGGCAGGCCCGCCTTTGCGGGGGATTTCCTCGCCTGCGGCCACATCAATCACATAGATTGTCAGATCGGCCAGCTCAGGGGAAAACGTGGCCGACAGGTTGTCGCCCCCGCTTTCGATCAGGATCGCCTCAATGTCAGGATGGCGGGTCCGCAATTCAGCAACCGCAGCCAGGTTGATCGAGGCATCCTCGCGAATGGCCGTGTGCGGACAGCCGCCTGTCTCCACGCCGATGACGCGGTCCTGCGGTAGAATTTGCAGCCGCATCAGCGCCTCTGCGTCCTCTTGCGTGTAGATATCATTGGTGATCACTCCGATTGAATGATCACGGCTTAGCGTCTTGGCCAAAGCCGCCGTCAGGGTGGTTTTTCCCGCGCCCACCGGGCCGCCTATGCCGATGCGCAATGGACCGTTGAGTTTCGGGCTGGCTGGTGTGTTCATGTGCGGAATACCTTTGCGTATTGCGTTTCGTGGCGCATGGAGGCGATGTCGGCGGCGAAGGTGGCAGACGACAGATCATCCAGCGTGAGCGCAAGCGCATCCGCGGCGACGGCACGTACGGTATCCGAGAGCCCCGCAAGCACCGCCTGGCCTTCGGTTTGACCCAGTGGCACAAGGCGGACTGCCGCAGATACCAGGTTTGCAGCAAAGGCATGCAAGTAAAGCTCGACCGCCATTTGCAGTGGCACATCCCGCGCGCGCGCCGCCCGACCAACGGCCACGGGATAGCTGAGCGGACCGATATCCGTATCCCAGATCGCATCGACGGTACTTGCAAAGGCGCCGCCCTGGTCCACCGTTTCGGTCAGACGCTCGCGCGTCGCGGCAAAGGCGCGACCAATGGAATCAATGCGCTGCACGTCTTCGGGGGCCGCACTGCAGGCGGCGACCAGAAGGATTGCATCTGCGCGTCCGCTGCCAAATCGCAGGATATCTTCCAGCCAAATCGACAAGGTCTCCGCATCACGCAGCGCACCGTCGTCAATTGCGCGCTCCAACCCGTGCGAATAGGCAAAGGCGCCGACCGGAAACCCGGGCGAGAGCCATTGCGTGAGGGTAAGTAAAGCATCAGTGGTCATGCGCGTGCTCATGCGACTGGCTGTGGTCGTGTCCATGGGTGCGCCCGTGTCCGTATGCCCCGCCCTCCGGTGTAAAAGGCTCTTCCACTTCGACAGTGCGCGCGCCGATGCGCGACAGCATATCGGCCAGCACGTGATCACGCTGGATTAACAGTCGGGTCTCTTCAATTTGACACGGCGTATGGCGGTTACCTATGTGCCAGGCGACCCGCGCCAGATGTGACGCCGTCACCTGCAAGAGCGGCTCAACAGCGGCACGGACCTCAATCAGTGTACCTTCGCTGGTTTCCAGCGCGTCGCCGTCATTCAGCGATGTGGTCTGTTCGAGATCAACAAGCATGCTGTCGCCAGATGCGGTTTCGATCACGCGCCGGCGCAGAAACCGCGAGTCATAGGTCAGCCAGCATACCCCGTCGGATGTGTGCCAGGTGCCCGCAGGTCGCACCGTCTGTGCCACGTACTTCGGCATCAGTAGAGAAAGTAGCGTTGCGCCATTGGCACCACCTCTGCCGGAGCACACGTGAGCAATACGCCGTCGGCACGTACTTCGTAGGTTTCGGGATTGACCTCTATCGCCGGCAGGGCGTCGTTCAGTACAAGATCCTTTTTGCCGATGTTACGCGTGCCCTTAACGGAGGCAACCCCTTTGCGCAGACCCAGCGTTTCCCCGATGTCTGCGGCTTCGGCCGCCGCACTCACAAATGTCACGGCGGAATGTTCAAGCGCCCGGCCGAAGGCTCCGAACATCGGGCGCGTGTAGACCGGCTGCGGTGTCGGGATGGACGCATTGGTGTCGCCCATCTGGGCACAGACAATGCTGCCCCCCATCAGTACCATTTCGGGCTTCACACCAAAAAACGCAGGATTCCAAAGGCACAGGTCGGCCCGCTTGCCTTCCTCGATGGAGCCGATCTCATGGCTGATGCCATGCGCGATCGCAGGGTTGATCGTGTATTTGGCAATGTAGCGTCGCACGCGCATGTTGTCGTTGTCGCCAGTTTCCTCGGCCAGCGGGCCGCGCTGTTTTTTCATTTTATCAGCCGTTTGCCATGTGCGTATGATCACCTCGCCCACGCGTCCCATCGCCTGACTGTCAGATGCGATGATGGAAAAGGCCCCCATGTCATGCAGTATATCCTCGGCTGCAATTGTCTCGCGCCGGATTCGGCTCTCGGCGAAAGCAACGTCCTCCGGGATCGACTTATCCAGATGGTGGCAAACCATGAGCATATCGAGATGCTCTTCCAGAGTGTTGACCGTGAAGGGTCTGGTTGGGTTGGTCGAGGACGGCAGAACGTTTGCGTCGCCGCAAATCTTTATAATGTCCGGTGCATGCCCACCGCCCGCTCCCTCGGTGTGAAACGCGTGGATGGTGCGGCCTTTGATGGCCGCCACGGTATTCTCGACAAAACCGGATTCGTTGAGCGTGTCGGTATGGATCATGACCTGCACATCCATATCGTCGGCGACCGACAGGCAGCAATCGATAGCACCAGGCGTGGTGCCCCAGTCCTCATGCAGCTTCATCGCGCATGCTCCGGCTTCGACCATTTCGACAAGTGCTGCGGGCTGGCTTGCGTTGCCTTTGCAGGACAGGCCGAAATTCATCGGAAATGCATCCAGCGATTGCAGCATGCGACCGATGTGCCATGCACCGGGTGTACAGGTGGTCGCCAGCGTTCCATGCGCCGGGCCGGTTCCGCCGCCCAGCATCGTGGTTATGCCGGAATGCAGCGCATCGTCAATCTGTTGCGGCGCGATAAAGTGGATGTGGCTGTCAAAACCACCAACAGTCAGTATCTTTCCTTCGCCGGCTATGGCCTCTGTTGACGGGCCCACAACAATATCGACACCGGGTTGCGTGTCTGGGTTGCCTGCTTTGCCAATTTTTGCAATCCGCCCGTCGCGCAGGCCCACATCGGCCTTGTATATGCCCGTGTGATCCACGATCAGTGCATTGGTAATCACCGTATCCACGGCTCCTTCGGCGCGCGTCACCTGGCTTTGGCCCATGCCGTCGCGGATAACCTTTCCGCCGCCGAATTTGACTTCTTCTCCGTATATCGTGTGGTCGCGCTCTACCTCGATAAAGAGCTCGGTATCGGCCAGACGCACCTTGTCGCCGGTTGTCGGGCCGAACATCGCGGCATAGCTGGAGCGGGGGATGGTTGTTGGCATGGTGGCTCCTTGGTTCAGATAATGTCGTTCACGAGCAGCCAGAAAGCGGCTGAGGCTATGCAGGCAAATGCCCAGTACGCTCCGGACGTGCCTTCTATTGCCTTTTGCAGGACCAGACGTTCGCGATCATAACGATTAAAGCCAATGGCTTCTGTGTGCAGCAAGGCGTGCTCCATCGTCTTCAAATGTTTGATGGAAGCAAAGATCACGAGGTAGAGCGTGAGGCAGCGCAGGCCGGCCAGCGACACAACGACAAAGGGTATCGCGCTGACGTAGATCTGCGCCTTGATAATGCTCTCTGTCAGCCCCGATATTGAGAAGGACGCAAAGGCAGCGGCGCCCGCAATCGCAAACCGCTCAGTGCTTGTAATGAGCGAGATGTAGTGGCGGATCGCGCTGCCGAGCTCGCGGTACTCGGCCAACGCAAACTCCTTGTCGAAATCATTGGGCTGTGCCTTCGCCGTCATGAGCCCTCCACTTTGAATATCTCGTTAGTGGGAACCTGAAGCGCAGTCACCAGCCCGTTGGTTTGCATGGCCATACCAATCACAGCTGCAAGCTCAGCGTGCTGCACGTCGCTCATGCCTTTCGCTTTAGCGGCTGCCGTGTGTGAGTGCACGCAGTAGCCACAGCCATTGACAGTTGAGACCGCGATGTAAATCATCTCTTTAACAAGAGGGTCGAGCGCGCCGGGGCTCATAACGCCGTTCAGCCGCGTCCAAGTGGCCCTGAGCAGGTCGGGATCATGCGCAAGGGCGCGCCAGAAGTTATTGATGAAATCCGTACCGCGTACCGCACGAATGTCCTCAAAGACTGCGCGCACTTCCGCGGTCGCATCCTCATCGGATATCATCCCAACGGTCGCCATCATACCATCGCAAAAATTCGGGCCTGCCCGCCGGTGCCGCCCAATACCTTTGGCGCGCCGACCACGAGAGTGGCGCCCGCCGCGGGCACTTCTTTCAAGGCGGCCATGCATTCAATCGCATAGCGCCCTTCCGGCAACCACGCATAATGCGTGACAAAGTCCTGACTTGGTCCGAAATCAATCGATAGCGTGTCAACGCCGATAGACATGGCGCCTGTTTCTTCCAGCAGCATCTGGGCCGCTTCAACGTGAACACCCGGGAAGTGCATAACGCCATCGCCATCAGCATTGCGAAAGCCATCGCCTGCTGTCTTGGTGTCCCATCCGGAGTACATGGCGACGCAAGCTCCGTCGGGAATGTCGCCGTTGGCAGCAATCCAGGCCTTCAGGTCGTCGGGTGTCATGCGCGCATCCGGGTCGTCCGCTGCTCGTGCTGAAATATCTACTACGCACAGTGGGCATACAAGATCGCCGACGGGCACTTCGTCAATCGAGGCGCCGTCGGCAGAGAAATGCAGAGGCGCGTCCACATGTGTGCCAGCATGTTCATTTACGGACATATTGAAAAGGTTGAAGCCGTTGTCGGCAAAATTGAAAGCCTGCTCGCGTGACAGGCCGGACGCACCACCCCATGTTGGAAAACCTTCGCTGAAGGTATGCGTCAGATCGACGACGCGACTGTGACCTGCCGCCATGGCAGGGGTTGTCGTCGCAGAGATTATGGTCGCACCTGCCGCGAACGCGGCACTGCCTTTAAAGAACTGCCTCCGTGACAGCATCCTTTCTTTCACCGAGTTGATTACAATGGCATCACACATTGTACGTTCTCCATTTTGTGACCAGGTCAGGTTTCATAGTGCGCCCATGACCTGCTGGTTGAATCCGAAAATGCGCCTTTCGCCGGCAACTGGGATCAACTGCACCTCGCGCTTCTGTCCAGGTTCGAACCTGACAGCTGTGCCCGCCGCTATATCAAGCCGCATACCGCGTGCTGCTGCACGGTCAAAGTCCAGGGCCTCGTTCGCTTCGGCGAAATGGTAATGACTGCCCACCTGCACCGGACGATCCCCGGTGTTCGCGACCATCAGAGTGATTGCCTCGCGGTCTTCGTTCAGGGCAATGTCGCCAGCGGCGGTAATGACTTCTCCGGGGATCATGGCAGTCTCCTAGCGGATCGGGTTATGAACGGTGACGAGTTTTGTGCCGTCCGGAAACGTGGCTTCGACCTGCACGTCGTGGATCATTTCTGGGACGCCTTCCATACACTGATCACGGGTAATGATCTGCGCACCTGCTTCCATCATATCGGCTACCGATCGTCCGTCGCGCGCCCCTTCAACCACCGCGTCCGTAATCAGGGCGATGGCTTCGGGGTGGTTCAGTTTGACACCACGCGCGAGTCTTTTGCGGGCCACTTCTGCCGCCATTGCCACTAGCAGTTTGTCTTTTTCACGAGGGGTGAGCTGCATTGGGTCAGAGCCTCCAGCTTTGAGGTAGGGAATTGCCGGTTACATGTTCGAGTATAGGCACAACTCGTTGGCGCATTTCAAACCCGTCGGGCGCCAGAATACGCGCGACCAGCAATGAGCGATCAAGCAGGCTCGCGCCACCGCCCGGGCCAATCATGGCGCGTATGGCGGAAAGCTGCGCTTCAGCCTCCGGCGCATGCCACACCAGCGCGGCCATGGCGCGCGCGCCGCCTGCGACCGCTGGACGGTTCAACAGACCGGCAATATCGCCTGACAGATCGACGCCATCCCGGTACAGCGGCTTGCCATTTCGCCGTATATCGACCCGGTCGCGAAAATGCGCACGAGACAGATGTTCGCCCATGGCTTTGCGGCCAAAAACAATCGGTTCGACCATCACAAAACGCGCCGTCGGATGCAAGGCAACGCGCAGGCTGCGCTCGAAAGCGGCCTCCTGATAGATAATTGTCTCCTGCGGCAGCCAGTGGAGCACACTGTCAGCGTTGGCTTCCAGATGTGTTGCAGTGCGGCCGGTCTGACCCGCTTGCGCACGATAGGCGCGTTCTGCGGCCTGCGTGGTCAACGCGAGGCGTGTGCCCGCGCCCGCGGTTGCCCTCAATTCAAACCGATCGCCTCCGGTAATGCCGCCGGCCGTGTTGATCACGATGGCTTCAACCCGCTCTTTTGTCCGCGGGAACAGCAGCTTGAGCGCTCCGGACTGTCGCAGCCCGTCGATGCATGATCGTCCGTCGACGCATTTGGTGCTCAGGCGCGCAGCCCCCAAGGCGCGGGGTTGATCCAGAGGTGTCGCGGCGCGCATGAGCAAGGGGCAGTCTTTCACTTCGGGTCTTTGCCGTGACAGCTTCACATATCCGGCAGGCACTTGGCTACCTTCTATCTTTCAGGCCGCCGCCTTCCCTGAAACTCTGCCCGCAAATTGAGCTTTGCTTACCATGGGCTTATTCCAAAACCGACCGGGTTGGACCTTGGTCGAGCCGCCAGATATGCGTGTCCAGATCTTGCGGAAAGAGCGTGGTGACCAGCGGATCATGGCCTGGAATGATCAGATCCTTGTTTGAGGCCAAAGCCTCCAACCTGTCAAATCCTTGCAGCATGTCCTGAAGATCTACAACAATGGGAAAAGGCTTGCGCGCAAAAATGTTCTCGTAGAAATGCGCGGCATCTGATGCCAGAACCATCCACCCCGCTTCGGTTTGCACACGCACGGCCTGCAGGCCGCGGCTGTGCCCTCCGATACGATGCAAACTGACACCGTCCGCAAGAGCCGCATCACCGTCATAAAAGATCACCTTACCGCTGTAGAGCCTGTGGATTGCCTCGCAAATGTGCCCGGCCGTGAACGGCATGCGCAACGTGTCGTGGCACATACAAGGGCCGGTCGCATAGGCCATTTCAGCCGCCTGCATATGAAGGGTCGCATTTGGAAAGAGATGCAATCCACCCGCATGATCGTAGTGCAGATGCGTAACGATCACATGGTCGATACGGTCTGGTGTCAGATCAAACGGCTTAAGCGCTTCGACCGGATCGAGCCGGATCGGGCGACCGCGCGTTTGGGCCTCGGCACTGTCATAACCGGTATCCACCAGCACTACCTTGTCCTCGCGCCGCAGCAGCCACATAAAGTAATCCATTGGATGCGGGGCATCGTGATTGTCATCGAAAATGAAGCTGTCAGCCCGGCGCCGCGCATTTCGATCCGCGTATTTTATGGCGTGAACCTCCCAGGTCATGGGCGGTAAACCTCGTTGTAAGTCCTGACGTCTTTCGACGCGATCATGTCAACTGTCGCACGGTCGAATTGTTCAAAGTGCGCACTGGCAAGGTGCACACGAAAGGCCGCCTCATCCGTGTACAGCTCGTACAGGAACACATCCTCGGGGCGCGCAGGATCGCTGGCCACGTCAAAAAGGTGGCAGCCTTCTTCATTGGCGAGCGAACTGGCTGCATTTTTTTGTACCAATGGCATAAACTGCGTGCCTGCTCCCGGCGCGAGGATGAGAGAAACAACAACTGCAAACATTTGCATTCCTTGATCTGGTTTGTGTCAGCGTCAGGTCTCAGTATCATTGACAGACTTTAATGTATACGTTAATGCATGCGTTGAGAACCTTTTTTTTCCAAAACAAGAAAGACAAGGTGCGAGAGCATGTTCAAAACCTACAAGATTGCCGTTTTTTCCGGAGACGGCATCGGACCTGAAATAACCGCTCCTACCCTCGCCATACTCAGCAGTCTTGCAGAGCACGGCGGATATGCGCTCGGTTTCGAGGACTGCCCGGCGGGAGCAAGACATTACGCGGACACCGGTGCGGCGCTGCCGGAGGCGTCCATGGCGACGGCGCGCGCCAGTGATGCGATTTTGCTTTCTGCGATGGGGTTGCCGGATGTGAGATATCCCGATGGTACAGAGATTTCGCCGCAGATTGATCTACGCAAGGCCTTGACCCTTTATGCGGGGGTCAGGCCGGTTCGCATCGCGGCAGGACAACCCACACCGTTGAACCTGCCGGACGGCAAGACTGTTGATTTCGTATTGATCCGTGAAAGCACTGAGGGGTTGTTTTATACGCAAGGTTGCGGCGAGGTCGAAGAAAACGAAGCTCGGGAAACGCTGCGTATCACGCGTGACATTTCCGAACAGCTTTTCGCATTTGCCTTTGGTCTGGCACGATCGCGCAAAAAGGCAGGACGTGGTCCGGGGCAGGTCACATGTGTGGACAAAGCGAATGTATTTCGCGCCTTCGCCTTTTTTCGTGCCCTCTTTGATGCCGAGGCGCAAAAGCATCCGGATCTTCAAGCAGATCATGCATACGTTGACGCAATGGCGCTTTGGTTCGTGATGAAGCCTTGGGCTTTTGATGTGCTGGTTACGGAAAACATGTTCGGGGATATTCTGTCAGACCTAGGTGCCGGGCTGATGGGCGGACTGGGCGTTGCGCCATCTGCGGACATCGGTCAGGATCATGCGGTTTTCCAACCGTGCCATGGCTCTGCGCCGGACATTGCCGGGCAGGGCATTGCCAATCCGATGGCGATGATCCTGTCAGCAGCGATGATGCTGGAATGGTTAGGCACCCGGCATGCAGACGCCAGGCTGTCTGCGGATGCCGTTCGATTGCGCGAAGCGGTTGAGGCCGTGATCGCGGCAGGTGACACGCTGACAGCAGATCTTGGCGGGCATGCGTCAACCGCGGAGGTCGCAGCGGCGGTTGCGGCGGAATTGCAATGAAAAACGCACGGGCCATTCGGGTTGCAGGAGTTGGTGCAGGTTATTTCAGTCAGTTTCACTATGATGCATGGCGCAGGATTGAAGGGGCTGAGTTGGTTTCGGTCGCCGACCATCAGCTTGCCGCGGCACAGGCGACCGGCGCACGCGCCTTTGCTGACACGCGCCAAATGTTGGACGACATGCGTCCGGATCTGCTCGATATCGTTCTGCCGCCGCCAGCACATGCCGAGGTGATTTCGCTGGCGCTGGAGCATCAGGTACCTACGATCATCTGTCAGAAACCCTTTTGCCTGACTCTTGAAGAAGCGCAGGAAATGACCGCGCGCGCCGAGGCGGCAGGAAGCACGCTGGTTGTGCACGAAAACTTCCGTTTCATGCCTTGGTACCGCGCCATTAAGCAGGCGTTGGAGGGCCGCGCCACTGGGACACTGTTGCAAGCGACCTTTCGGCTCCGGCCTGGCGACGGGCAAGGGCCTGAAGCCTACCTTGATCGCCAACCGTACTTTCAATCGATGCCGCGGTTTCTCGTACACGAAACCGCGGTGCATTGGGTGGATACTTTCTCGTATCTGATGGGCGCGCCCGAGGCGATCTACGCAGATTTGCGGCGGATCAATCCCGTCATTGCCGGAGAAGATGCTGGTTACATCCTGTTCGATCATCCGAACGGCGTGCGTGCGGTTTTTGACGGCAACCGCCACCTTGATCACGCGAGTGACAACCTGCGTCGCACCATGGGCGAAGCGATGTTCGAAGGCTCAGAAGGCACGTTGTCGCTATTTGGTGACGGGCGGGTGGAAGTGCGTCGATTTGGCGAATTCCAGACGGAGACGCTTTTGGCAGCAGATACGTGGGACGGATTCGGGGGCGATTGTGTCCGCGCTTTGCAGGCTCACGTGGTGGATTATTTGCGCGGGCTGTGTGACCTTGAAAACACCGCGCGCGCGTATTGTGAAATTATCCGGATCAAAGATGCGATTTACGCTTCTGCGAAAAGCGGCGCGAAGGTGCAGCTGTGACCGGGTTGGATACACCCACAACGCAAACGCAAGCCGCCGCAGAGGCCCTGCGCGAAATGATTTTTGAAGGCAGTTTAGCGCCCGGTTCAGATCACCTTGAATCCGAGCTGGCAGCGCTTCTGGGCATGTCACGTACCCCAGTACGCGAAGCAGCTTTAATTCTGCAAGTGCAGGGGCTTGTGACAGTGCGCCCGAGGCGCGGGTTGCGCGTGCTGCCGGTCGCTCCGGAAGACATGCGTGAGGTCTATGCTGTGCTTACGGAACTTGAAGCGCTGGCTGCGGAGCAAGCGGCGCAGCAGGCCTATTCCACTGATGCGCTTGCAACGCTGCGTGCTGCGATCGACGCGATGGACGCCGCGCTGGTCGCTCCGGACCTTGCCGCATGGGCCCAAGCGGACGCGGCATTCCACCGAGAACTGGTAAGGCTGGGCGGCAATCAGCGCGTGCAACAAATCGTCGATATGATGAACGATCAGGTCCGCCGGGCGAAGATGGTAACCCTGCAACTGAGGACACTTCCAACCGCCTCAAACGAGGATCACAGGGCGGTGCTTGAAGCCATAGCCAAAGGTGACGCAAAGACTGCGCGCGCTTGTCATCGCCAGCACCGGGAAAGAGCGGGCGAAGAGCTTCTGGGGCTTCTCCAACGACATAAATTGGCGCAGCTTTAGGGTTTCGAATTGCCCGTCTGGGTCGGCCGGCCCTATTGTGGGCGCGACACAAGCAATAACGGGGGCAAGAGGTGAGTACCAATCAGACAGCGGCGGTTATCGGTCTGGGATCTATGGGATACGGAATCGCGCTCTCTTTGGTGCGTGGTGGGCACAAAGCTTATGGATACGATGTGAATGCCCAGCAGATCGCACGATTTGTCGGAGACGGCGGGGCGCATGAACCCTTAAAAGACGTTCCCAGTGCGCTCGATGTGGTTCTAGTCGCTGTACTGAACGCCGCTCAAACGCGGACGGTTCTGTTTGGTGAAGAGGGCGTCGTTCCGCACTTGCGGGACGGCGCAGTTGTTGTCGCTTGCGCCACAGTAGCGCCGGACTTTGCCCGAGAAATGGAGACGGCCTGCGCCAAACACAGCGTGCACTACCTCGACGCGCCGATTTCGGGCGGGTCGGTCAAGGCGGCGCAGGGCGCACTGACAATTATGGCATCCGGGATATCCGCGGCCTTTGCAGCAGCGCAGCCCGTCCTTGATACAATCTCTGAGAAAGTGTTTGCTCTCGGTGACGCTGCGGGCGCTGGTTCCGCGATGAAAGCCGTAAATCAGTTGCTCGCGGGTGTCCACATCGCGGCGATGGCCGAAGCGCTTACATTTGGGATGACGCAAAGGGTCAAACCCGACCTGTCTCTGGACGTGATCCGGGAATGCGCGGGCACCAGCTGGATGCTGGAAAACCGCGCTCCGCACATCGTAGCCGGCGATTACACACCGCACAGTGTAATCAACATTTGGCCAAAGGACCTTGGCATCGTGCTCGATATCGCCAAAGAGGCGAAATTCGACGCGCCCATCACCGCAGCGGCGCTGCAGCAATTCGTTGCAGCCTCTGCACAAGGTCTGGGCGGTGAGGATGATGCTGCAGTTGCAAAGGTTTACGCGCGCAACGCCGGACTGTGTCTTCCGGGGGAAACATGAGCCGACGCAAGAGGATGCGGAAATGACAACGCGTTTGGGCTGTATCGCCGATGACTTCACCGGTGCCACTGATCTGGCCGGTCTTCTGGCGCGTTCCGGGCTGCCTGTGTCACTGCGTATTGGTATACCTGAAACAACGCCAAGCGACACCGCTCCTTTTGAGGTGATTGCATTGAAATGCCGAACCGCCCCGGTCCGCGACGCTGTATCTGAATGTCTTGCTGCGTTGAAATGGCTTCAAGGCGCTGGGGCTAAACGATTTTTCTGGAAATACTGTTCAACATTTGACAGCACCACAGATGGCAACATCGGACCGGTGGCCGAAGCCTTGATGGCCGAACTGGGCGTCAAGCAAACAATCTATTGTCCAGCCTTTCCCGAAAACGGTCGCGCCATCTTTATGGGCAATCTGTTTGTGGGACAGCAGCCGCTTGCGGAAAGTTCGATGAAGGATCATCCGCTGACCCCGATGCGCGACAGCAATCTTATGCGGTTGTTGGAACCGCAAGTGAAAGGAAACGTTGGCTTGGTCGACCGGTTGACCGTGGCACGCGGCGCGGATGCCATTCGCGAAAAACTACAGGCTCTACGGGCCAAAGACACAGCTCATTTGGTCGTGGATGCTGTCGCGGACGAAGACCTGAGCGTGATAGCAGAGGCATGTCACAGAATGCCATTGCTGACCGGTGGCAGTGCTATTGCAATGCCGCTCCCCGCTCTTTATCAAGCCGAAGGGGTCTTGCAAAAGGCCGGGGTGGCGGCGCACGCCGTTCCTGACAGCAGAGCAAGCGTGGTGCTCTCGGGGAGCTGCTCGGCCATGACACAGACGCAGGTCTCGAATTATGCGCATGTCGCGCCGGCTTACAAACTGGATCCGCTGACGCTTGCGACAGAAGGGCCCGACGCGGCGGTGGTATGGTTGTCACAACAGGACCTTGATGCGGCGCCTCTGGTTTACGCGACAGCAGATCCGGACGCCGTTCGCTCGGCACAAGCAGAATTGGGCGTCGAACGGGCAGGCGCGATTGTTGAAAGTGCATTGGCACAGATGGCAGTCGCTGCTCGTGAGCGTGGAGCGCGGCGTTTCATCGTCGCGGGTGGCGAAACATCTGGCGCGGTGACCAAAGCGCTTGGCGTCAACAGGCTGGACATTGGCCCGGAAATTGCGCCGGGGGTGCCTTGGACGTTTTGCCAGAGTGCGGGTCAGCCCATCGCGCTCACCTTGAAATCCGGTAATTTCGGAGACGCGCATTTCTTCTCAAAGGCCATCCGCGTACTGGAGGACTTATGAGCGCAGAGACAAACCTGCGTGAGCTGATGTGCGTGTTGGCCAAATCGATGTTCGACCGGGGCCTGACAGGCGGGAGCACTGGCAATATCTCTGCCAGAACGGAAGATGGCGGTCTTCTGGTGTCACCCACGGGCACAAGCTTTGGTCGCCTTGATCCCGCGCGGCTCAGCCGTTTCGATGCAGATGGGCGGTTCGTGGAGGGCGATGCGCCCACCAAGGAAATGCCGCTGCACAGCGCGTTTTACGATACAAGGTCAAGCGCAGGTGCGGTCGTCCACCTGCACTGCTGCCACGCGGTTGCTCTCTCTTTGCTGCCGGATCAGGACGCGGACAATTTTCTGCCGCCGCTCACGCCGTACGCCGTTATGAAGCTCGGCAAAGTGAAACTTCTGCCGTTCTTTCGTCCGGGAGATCCCGAGATGGGGCATGCAGTGCGTGGGCTGGCCGGTAAACGCAGCGCGGTGATGCTGGCCAACCACGGCCCGGTTGTCGCGGGCAAAGATGTGGAAGCGGCCTGCAATGCGATCGAGGAACTGGAGGACACTGCGCGACTGGCCCTCATGTTGCGTGGTCTTCCCGTGCAGAGCCTGACAACGGCGCAGGTGACGGATCTGGTGACGCACTTTGATGTGGAATGGGACGATTGATGCGCTTTTCTGCCAATCTGGGTTTTCTGTGGGCAGACCGCACGCTGCCGGGCGCAATCCGCGCTGCAAAGGCAGCCGGTTTCGATGCAGTGGAGTGCCATTGGCCATACGATGTCGCCGCAGATGACGTGCAGGCGGCATTAGAAGAAACGGGCCTTCGTATGCTCGGGCTGAACACCCGGCGTGGTGATGTGGACAATGGCGAAAACGGATTGAGTGCCATGCCCGGGCGCGAAAAGGAAGCGCGTGCCGCGATCGATGAGGCCCTAGACTATGCAGAATGTATCGACGCGCCAAACATCCATGTGATGGCTGGTTTTGCATCAGGTGCGAATGCACAAAGCTGTTTTGAATCTGCGCTGCGTTATGCTTGTGAGCAGGCGGCTCGGCTTGACAAAACGATCCTGATTGAACCTTTGAATTCTTACGACGCGCCCGGATATTTTCTGAAAACAACGGCCCAGGCCGAAGATATTATCGCGCGCGTCGGGGCGTCGAACCTGAAACTGATGTTCGATTGCTACCATGTGCAGCTGATGGAGGGCGATGTGACGCAAAAGCTTGAACGTCTTCTTCCGCTCATTGGACACGTTCAGATCGCTCGGGTTCCAGACCGCGGCCCGCCCGACGCGGGCGAACTGTTTTACCCGCATGTTATTAAGACGCTGGCGCGTATAGGATGGGACGCACCAATCGGGGCCGAGTACAAAAGCACTGCGCCAACAGACCAGACGCTAGGATGGATGGTCGAATACCATTCAAACTAGACGTCCAGCGTGTTGGCCTTTTCCCATTCGGAAAAGTGCGCGGTGTAATCCAACCACTCGTCGTGTTTGAGCTTCAGGTAAGCGCTGGAAAACGAGCGGCCGATCATGTCTTTCAGGGTTTTGTCCTTATCAAAGGCCCGCAACGCATCCAGCAAGTTGAGCGGCAGTTTGGGCGCGCCACGCACTTTATGGCCTTCCGCGTACATATCGATGTCATGCCGTTTGCCCGGGTCAGCCTTTGTTTTGAGACCCGAGACGCCAGCGGCAATAATCGCGGCTTGCAGCAGATAGGGGTTCGCGGCACCATCCGGCAGGCGCAGTTCAAAACGCCCAGGCCCCGGCACGCGAACCATATGTGTGCGGTTGTTGCCCGTCCATGTCACTGTGTTGGGCGCCCAGGTCGCGCCTGAGTTGGTGCGCGGCGCGTTGATACGCTTGTAACTATTTACGGTCGGGTTTGTGATCGCCGCGAGCGCAGTTGCGTGTTTCATGATGCCGCCCAGAAAGTGTTTGCCCTGTTCGGACAACCCCAACTCACCTGTCGGTCCGTCACTCGTTTCGCTGGCAAAGACGTTTGTAGTGCCGTCTTTATCCCAGACCGAAACATGCGCGTGGCAGCCGTTGCCGGTCAGGCCGGCGACAGGTTTGGGCATAAATGTCGCGCGCAGGCCGTGCTTTTCAGCAACCGACTTGACCATGAATTTGAAAAAAGAGTGCTTGTCAGCCGTGGCCAGCGCGTCGTCAAATTCCCAGTTCATTTCGAATTGACCGTTGGCGTCTTCATGATCGTTTTGGTAGGGGCCCCAACCTAAATCCAGCATATAATCGCAGATTTCGGCGACAACATCGTAGCGTCGCATGACGGCCTGTTGGTCGTAGCAAGGCTTCGCTGTGGTATCGAATTCATCACTGATCACGCTGCCGTCCGCCGATAGTAAAAAGAACTCAGCCTCCACACCGGTTTTTACCCGCAGACCCAATGCGTCCGCCTCGGCGACCAGCTTGCGCAAAACATTGCGCGGCGCCTGATCGACTTCGGCATCTTCCATCACGCAATTTGCGGCAACCCAGGCTACGTCCGGCTTCCAGGGTAGCTGAATAACGGATGCGGGATCGGGCACTGCAAGCATATCTGGGTGCGCAGGCGTCATGTCGAGCCATGTTGCAAAGCCTGCAAAGCCTGCACCCTCCAACTGCATCTCTGCGATCGCCTGTGCAGGTACCAACTTGGCCCGCTGTCCCCCGAACAGATCGGTGAACGAGATCATGAAGTATTTGACGCCATTGTCGGATGCGAATTTGGCAAGATCTTTTGTCATGGAGCGTCCCTGTTTTTGTATCGTGTGACGTGTCGGTCGTCTTAATATGCAGTGCCCGGTTTTCCTGGGTACCAGTCCGTACCCGCAAGTGGTAGTTTAGCCATGGCCGCCGCTTCCAAAGTGACGGCGCATAAGTCTTCGGGCTCAAGGTTGTGCAAATGGCTCTTTCCGCAAGCGCGAGCGATTGTCTGAGCTTCCAGCGTCATCACCTTGAGGTAGTTGTTCAGCCGCCGTCCTCCTTCGATAGGATCGAGCCGTGCCATCAAATCGGGATCTTGCGTGGTGATGCCAGCAGGATCCTGCCCTTCATGCCAGTCGTCATAGGCTCCGGCCGTTGTGCCCAGCGCGTTGTAGTCGCTCTCCCACTTGGGATCATTGTCGCCGAGCGCGATCAGTGCGGCCGTGCCGATTGCAACAGCATCGGCTCCCATTGCCATGGCCTTGGCGACATCCGCGCCCGTACGGATACCGCCAGAGACGACAAGCTGCACGTCACGGTGCATGCCAAGATCCTGAAGTGCGCGCACCGCTTCCCTGATGCACGCGACAATTGGCAATCCTACATGTTCAATAAACACATCTTGGGTCGCAGCGGTGCCGCCCTGCATGCCATCCAGCACCACCACGTCCGCTCCGGATTTTATCGCCAGAGTGGTGTCAAAGTAGGGCCGTGATCCGCCAACCTTTACGTAAATGGGCACTTTCCAGCCGGTGATCTCGCGCAACTCGAGGATCTTGATTTCCATGTCGTCAGGGCCGGTCCAATCCGGGTGGCGGCAGGCAGAGCGTTGGTCGATGCCCTTGGGCAGATTGCGCATTTCGGCAACGCGGTCAGAGATTTTCTGACCCAGCAGCATCCCGCCACCGCCCGGTTTCGCGCCCTGGCCCACAACGATTTCTATCGCGTCCGCACGCCGTAAGTCGTCCGGGTTCATGCCATAGCGTGAGGGCAGATACTGATAAACCAGCGTTTTGGAATGCTCACGCTCCTCATCGGTCATGCCCCCGTCTCCGGTCGTTGTCGACGTGCCTGCAAGGGTCGCGCCCCGCCCCAAAGCTTCCTTTGCAGGACCGGAGAGAGCACCAAAGGACATGCCCGCGATGGTAACGGGAATGTCCAGTTTGATGGGGTTTTGCGCAAACCGCGTGCCCAAAGTCACGGATGTTTCGCATTTCTCACGGTAACCTTCGAGCGGGTATCGCGAGATGGACGCGCCCAGAAAAAGCAGATCGTCGAAGTGCGGTAGCCGGCGTTTGGCACCACCGCCGCGGATGTCGTATATGCCCGTCGCCGCCGCGCGCCGGATTTCCGCATTCACCGGGTTGGAAAAGGTCGCCGACTGAATTGGAACAGTACGCGGTATGCCTTGTGTCGGCTCGTCTTTCATTGGTTGCCCTCAATATGCATTGTCGATGTTAAAGTTATAGAGCTTGCGGGCCGAACCGTAGCGTCGAAACTCCTCTGGTGTTGCGTCACACTCCGCTTTGATCAGTAGGTCGCGCAACATCTCAATGTGCACTGGTCGCATCTCCTTCTCGATACAATCCGCACCCAGTGATTTCACGGACCCGCGCACAAACAGCCGTGCCTCGTAAAGAGAGTCTCCAAGTGCCTCGCCCGCGTCGCCACACACCACCAGATTGCCGGACTGCGCCATGAAAGCGCTCATATGCCCGATGTTGCCATGCACGACGATATCAATGCCCTTCATGGAAATGCCGCAGCGGGACGAGGCATTGCCCTTGATCACGAGCAGTCCGCCGTGTCCGGTCGCCCCTGCGTATTGGCTTGCGTCGCCGTCAATGACGACCTTACCGCTCATCATGTTTTCGGCAACCCCGGGTCCGGCCGAGCCTTTCACATATACGGTTGCCTGCTTGTTCATTCCTGCACAATAGTAGCCCGTGTGCCCGTTCACACGCACCTCAATTGGCGCGTCCAGCCCGCACGCCAGCGCGTGCGCCCCACGCGGGTTTTCAATCGCCCAACTGGTTTGGTTGGTGGTTTCGGACTGTGCGTGAAGCGCGGCATTCAGGTCGCGCAACCCGGTCTGCTGTAGATCAATGGTCTGCACGTCAGGCCGCCTTTTGGGTTGGCGAGGGCGAATGGCTCCAGAAATAGACTGTTGCCGGTTCAGGCTCCCAAACGCGCGCGTTCTCGACGCCAGGCAGGTCGACCAAAGCACGGTATTCCGAGCCAAACGCCACGTATTGGTCCGTTTCCGCCATGACTGCTGGTTTGCAGGCAATTGGGTCCCGCACAACGCCGAACCCGTCCTTGGTGCCGACCACAAATGTGAAAAAACCGTCCAGATCTTCAAGGCTGTTTTCCAACGCCTCGCCAAGCGTTGCGCCGTTCTGCATTCGCCACGTCAGATAGGCGGCGCCGACCTCTGTATCGTTTTCGGTTTCGATCAAGATGCCTTCGCCGCGCAGTTTTCGACGCAGCGCATTGTGGTTGCTCAAAGAGCCGTTGTGCACAAGGCACTGGTCATCACCGGTGTTGAACGGATGCGCCCCAAGTGTTGTGACGGCAGACTCCGTTGCCATGCGTGTGTGCCCGATGCCGTGTGTGCCATGCATCCTTTCGATCTCAAACCGTGCCGCAACATCTTTGGGCAGCCCAACTTCCTTATAGATTTCGATGCTGTCGCCCCGGCTCATAATGCGCACGGATGGCGCAATGTCGGCCAGCGCTTTTCGCACCTGCTCCGTCGTTCCCGCCGGAAGAGACAAGACTGCATGGGTGCTTTTGACTTCCATCTGTATCGAACCATTCAGGCCGGCGGCCAAGGTCGTTTCAAGTGCCGCGAAATCAACCAGCGGGTTTTCCGACTGCAAAGTGAGCTTTGTCCGATCCTTCTGGCCGCCGTTATAGATTGCGAGACCTGCGCTGTCCGGGCCGCGATCCGTCATTGTCACGAGCATTTTTGACAAGAGTGCACCCAACTCTGGTTCAAGCATGCTGTCTTTCAGAAATAGTCCGACAATTCCGCACACGACGTCGCTCCCACATCAAGACTCAATAATATGCGCTTAGCATGGTTCGAAAAAATGCTCAACTTTCAGGAAACTTTTTTCACCTACAGGCAAACTTCATGCCCACATTTTCATCGTGCGGCCCTTTTAGAGAACTGGTCTTTCATCAGGTGTTTTGCGGATACGAAATCACGGCCAGGTAGCGCGCTGGCAGCTCGGTGAGCCCTTCTGGCCCATGCGGTGCGTCCGCATCGAAAAACAGCGTGTCTCCAGGTTCCAGAGAATAAATGGCGTCTCCATGCCGGTAATCGACGCGGCCCTCCAGCATATAAAGCATCTCTATGCCGCCATGCTGAAACGTCGGGAAAACATCAGACTGATCCGTGAGCGTTATCAGATAGGGTTCCACGATGACGCCGCTCGCGTTTGAGCCAATGTGACCCAGAAGATTGTACTGATGGTTGGCGCGTGTGCCCTCCCGTTCAAGCTCAACACCTGCACCGGATTTCGTGTGAACCGCTTCGCGCTTTTCTTCATAACCTTTGAAAAAACTTGTGAGCGGGACGGCAAGCGCGTTCGCGAGAGCCTGCAATGTTGTAAGCGAGGGAGACGTGTTTCCGTTTTCAATCTTTGACAGCATCCCGATAGAGAGGTTCGCTGCGGCGGACAATTCAGCAACAGTGACATCTTGTTGCCGGCGATGCGCCCGGACAGCGCGACCGATTGCGATCTCCAGTACCTTTTCGCGCGGGTCGCGCAACCCGTGCGGATCCTGTGCCAGTTTGGCCGGGTGTGTGGAACGCGATTTCGAGTCCTGCCTCATTTTGCAAGGGTCCTTGCTGATCGATCAAAAGCGCCGGATGCGCCCCGCAACATTTCCCCACAGTATAAATAACGCGCACCGCAGGAAAGAGCAGTATGAAAACACTGCGACAAAACCAAAGGGGCAGGCTTGTTTAGCTGACTGCCAGCGCTGTTTCGAGCAAGGCGTGATGCAAGGATGCGGCAGAAGAACGCGGCCCCAGAAACCGGACTTTCCGGCCTTGGTCCAAACAGATGAGAAAGCAGCCCATATGGTGCACAATTGTGCGTACTGCAGCACCTGTATTCATGCCCCGGGCATCGGCAGAACTTAACCGCTCGCACAGGTCCAAAACACTGTCACCAGAGATGTCGAAGCAGACCCATCCGTCGCTTTGTTCAGTGACCGAAGCGGCAGACCCGAATTGCGATTTTAGAACGGCCTCAATGTCTTCATGGGTGTCGAAAGCCGCCCAAAGCAGCCATTGCGCGGGTGCCATCCAGAGGGCCGAATAGGGTTCAGATAAAACACTTTGCCCTGGCTCCGGTGGTTCGGTGCCCAGTTCGCGCGTCAGGACTTTTGAGCAGGCCTGCTCTTTGCCGTGTCGCGCTGCAACAGAGGCGATCGCCAGCGTTTCGACTTCACTGATACAAAGCGCTCCGATGCAATCGACTTGCGGCGCAATGCCTCCAAGTGCCGTCTTGGGTTTCAGATCATGCACGCAACCGGTCTCCTTCCGGGTCAATGAAATGCGGGCTGACAACCAAAACATTGGTTTCAAAACCGGTCAGAGGGCTGACCAACCGCAATGTCTCACCCAGCCGGTCGGCACCGTTTCTGAGAAAGGCCAGCGCTATGTGGCAGCCAAGATGCGGCGAGTAGCATGCCGAGGTGACGTATCCCTGATCATGTTCGGCGTCGATCGGACCTGTTTCATTCATCAAATGCGCGCCCGCGGGTACCTTCGCTGATAGATCGACCGGCTTTAACCCAACCTGTCGCAAAGAGTCGCCCGTTGTCAGACCTTCGCGGCGCGAAAGCACAGTACCGATGCTGTCCTTGTTTTGATTGACCATACGTCCCAAACCCAGGTTGAGCGCGGTGGTCTGACCATTGAGCTCATTGCCGGCCGCATGGCCTTTTTCGATCCGCAAAACGCCTAAAGCTTCGGTGCCGTAGGGAGTGATCCCGAACTCTGCTCCGGCCGCCACGATCCTTCGCATCAAAGCATCACCATAACGGGTGGGAACAGCAATTTCATAAGCCAGTTCGCCGCTAAAAGAGATCCGAAAAAGCCGCGCACGTAAACCGCCGCATACCGTGATACACCCGCAGGCCATAAACGGAAAGGCGTCGTTTGAAATGTCGAATTCCGGGTCCACGATTTTTTGCAACACGACACGCGACCTCGGGCCGGCGACCGCAAATTGCGCCCAGCTTTCCGTGGTCGAGATCAGTTGCACGTCCAGATCGGGGAACAAGCACTGCCGAACAAACTCCATATGGCGGTAAACACCAACGGCGTTTGCTGTTGTTGTCGTAACGACAAAATGATCTTCGGCAAGGCGTGCTGCGGTGCCGTCGTCCATTGCGATCCCGTCCTCGCGTAACATGAGGCCATACCGCGTCTTGCCTACGGGCAACTTGGCAAACCCATTGCAATAGATGCGGTTAAGAAAGGCAGCAGCATCACTGCCCTGAACATCAACTTTGCCCAGCGTCGTCACGTCGCAGACACCCACGGAGGCGCGTGTCGCAAGAACTTCGCGGTCTACACTCTCGCGCCAGGTGCCTTCGCCCGGGCGCGGAAACCATTGCGCTCGCAACCAGTTGCCCGTCTCCACAAACACAGCACCCTGTTCTTCAGCCCAGACGTGGCTCGGGGTTTTGCGAACAGGGCGAAAATTCCTGCCCACGGACCGACCCGCGAAGGCACCTATAGCGGTCGGCGTATATGGCGGTCGAAACATCGTCGTGCCAACGTCCGGGATGGGTTTGCCCATCAATTCCGCCATGATCGCCAGACCCCCGACATTTGAGGTCTTGCCCTGGTCCGTTGCCATGCCAAGCGTTGTGTAGCGTTTGAGATGCTCGACAGAGCGGAACCCCTCTTGATGGCTTAGCTTTATGTCCTTGATGGTTACGTCGTTCTGTTGGTCAAGCCATGCGCGCTCCGCGCCTTTCACAAACCAAAAAGGGGTAACGGTGACGGGCGCGTCTTCTGCTTCTGGAAGCTCCGGCATGGAACCGGTCAGCGCCATAGCATCACGGGCAGCGGTCAGTCCGCCCCGCAATGCCTGTGCCGTCGTCATGTCGCCGTTTGCCGCGCCCGCCACAAGCATCCCCGTTGGCAGTGTGTCCCCCGGAACAAAGGCCGCTAAAGCAGCGTGCCATTTAGGGCGTCCCCGCTGATGGCATGTCAGATGTACGTTCGGGTTCCACCCGCCTAAGACGGCAAGCGCACCGCAATCCAGCGTCTGAAACGTTCCGTCAACCCGACGAATGTCAATTGACCGCAAGCCCAGTCGACCTTCCGTGTTGACCACTTGCGCTCCTGCAATGACGTTAAAAGCCTTGCTTGTGGGTGCGTCTGGCCGGACATCCACAACAGCGGTAACATCGACGCCCTTCGACACCAGATCGCGCGCTGTCCTGTACCCTTCGTCAGAATTGGCGAACACGGCCACACGTTTATGCGGCGCGGCGGCAAAACGGTTGATGTAGGAGCGCATGGCCGAGCCGAGCATAATGCCGGGCCGGTCATTGTTTTCAAATGCGATTGGCCGTTCGGTTGCACCGGCGCATAAAGCGGATCGTTTTGCATATACGCGCCAAAGGATTTGGCGTGGTTTGCCTGCGACCGGTTCCGGCAAGTGATCGCCGAGACGCTCGACAACCCCATAGGTGCCGTGATCAAAAGCGCCGATCACGGTCGTGCGGGCCATCAGGCGCACGTTAGGCAGACTTGCCAGTTCGGCGACAATGCCCGCCGCCCAGTCTGCTCCAGTGGTGTCGCCGACAGAGAGGGTTTCACTGTTCAACCGCCCCCCCATACGAAAGTCTTCGTCCGCGAGGATCACGTCGTGGCCCGCGCGCCCGGCGGTCAGTGCGGCCATCAGACCTGACGGACCCGCGCCAATCACCAGCAGGTCACAGTGAAGGAAGCCTTTGTCGTAGACATCCGGGTCGTCTTTCTGCGACAGGGCGCCGAGCCCCGCTGCGCGGCGGATAACAGGTTCGTAGAGCTTTTCCCAAAAGGCCGCCGGCCACATGAATGTCTTGTAGTAAAACCCTGCCGTCAGAAAGTCTGACAGCCAGTCGTTGATGGCCAGCACATCGAATTGTAACGAACCCACACGGTTCTGGCTTTTTGCCCATAGCCCGTCAAAAAGTTCAACAGTTGTCGCGCGTGTATTCGGCTCGCAAAAGGCGTCGCCACGCAGTTCAACCAGCGCGTTGGGCTCTTCTGAGCCCGCTGTTAGGACACCGCGAGGCCGATGATATTTGAAGGATCTTCCCATCAGCCGCACGCCGTTGGCCAGAAGCGCAGAAGCAAGCGTGTCGCCTGGATGCCCCCGGTACGTCCGCCCGTCGAAGTGAAACTTCAGCGTCTTGGCGCGGTCGATCTGCCCGCCTGTCACGCGATTGATCTGAGTCATTTTCCACGTCCCCGGGCGCGTGCGACTGTGCTGGCAAATTCCACTTTGGTAATCTCATGCGTGACGGTATCTCGGGTGACGACGAGCCAGGACCGATCGCCTGCCTCGTGATACCAAAGCTCGCGCTGCAGACCTGCGGGATTGTCCCTGAGATACTGGTAGTCATAAAACGCCAAAGCCGCGTCGGCAGACATTCCGTCAGGCCGGTCGATGAGACTGGCGTCGCCGAGATAAGTGAACTCGGCGCTGTCACGCGGTCCCAAAAGAGGGTGGTCGATTATCATCAGTGTAAATTGGGCTGCGCGCCCACCCCTTTTTCATCAATCATGAAACCGCGCGCAAAGCGGTCAAACCGGTAGGCGCGCGCCACTTCGTGCGGTTCATCCCGTGCAAGAAGATGGGCAAAGCAGTAGCCAGATGCGGGCGTCGCCTTGAAACCGCCATAACACCAGCCTCCATTGAAATAGAGGCCCTCAACGTGCGTCCGGTCGATGATTGGCGAGCCGTCCATCGACATGTCCATGATGCCGCCCCACATGCGCAGCAGTCTGGCGCGCCCAATCATCGGAAAAACAGCCATTCCGCCCTCGCAGACATCCTCAACGACCGGTAAGTTTCCGCGTTGGGCGTATGAATTGTACCCGTCAATGTCGCCGCCAAAGACCAGCCCGCCTTTGTCCGATTGGCTGACGTAAAAATGGCCGGCCCCGAATGTGACAACGCCGGGAAAAACCGGCTTAAGACCCTCTGAAACAAACGCCTGCAAGACGTGGCTTTCTATGGGCAGTCGTAGGCCTGCTTTTTCCATCACGCGACTGGACGATCCGGCCACCGCGCAACCAACCTTACGCGCACCGATGAAACCGCGTGTCGTCTCCACACCCTCACAGATGCCGTTTTCAATACGGAAACCTGTGACCTCGCAGTTCTGGATGATGTCGACGCCACGTTTGTCCGCCCCCCGCGCATAACCCCAGGCAACCGCATCGTGCCGGACAGTGCCGCCGCGGTGCTGCGCCAGGCCACCTTTGATGGGAAAACGTGCGTTGTCCACGTTGATGAACGGGTAACGTGCGCGGATCTGGTCGACGTTCAAGAGCTCTGCATCCGCGCCATTCAAAAGCATCGCGTTGCCGCGCCGTATAAAGGCGTCGCGCTGTGCGTCGCTGTGAATGAGGTTCAGGATACCGCGCTGACTGACCATGGCGTTGTAATTGAAATCCTGCTCAAGCCCCTCCCAGAGTTTCAGGGAAAACTCGTAAAATGGCTCATTGCCATCGAGCAAATAATTCGAGCGGATAATCGTTGTGTTTCGCCCCACATTCCCGCCGCCGATCCAGCCTTTTTCGATCACCGCAACACTCTTTTGGTCGAATACACTGGCCAGATAGTAAGCAGTGGCCAATCCGTGACCGCCTCCGCCGATGACCACGAAATCGTATTGAGGTTTTGGTTCCGGATCACGCCACGCCTGCGTCCAGCCCTTGTGGCCGGTCAGCGCTTCTTTGATGATCTGCAGTCCTGAATAGCGCATGCGCGACTCTCCTTCCGGTGCGGTATCGCATAGCGCACACTCTCAACGCACACTGAAACCGGACATGGAGTTTTACAATTGCGACATGGGGTCTCTTTCTCTTGATGTCCTTATCGCGCTACTTTCTCAGAGTCAAAAGGGCGCAAGGGAAAGCAGCACTTTCGTGTAAAAGCTATTGTGGGAAGCCAACGACTGGCGCGTTGACCTCGCGCCGCCGCGGACTTACAAGGCAACGGCGCGCCGAGCCCTCATCCAACCGCGCCACCTACAAGAGATAAGGTTACCATGGAAAACCGCTCTAACCCCTGTTTTCTGGTGGCTGACGTGGGTGGCACAAACACCCGTGTCGCGCTGTTCAACGGAATGGAAGTCATGACGGCCTCTGTTCGACGTTACCGCAACGCGGATTTCCCGAGTCTTGAAGCTGTGCTGCACCAATATATGTCCGACGAAGGCGGCGCCGCCCCGCGTGCTGTCTGCATCGACATCGCCGGTCCGGTTCAAGGCGACACGGGGCAACTGACAAATCGAAACTGGCACATCAGCGAAGCCGGCGTGGCCGAGGCGACGGGCGCTCCCAAGGTGACGCTGCTCAACGACTTGCAGGCCCAAGGCTATGCTTTGCCACATGTCGCCAGTGAGAACCTGTTAATGGTGCGGCAAGGCGTTGATGCATCCGAGAATGCGCCGAGCCTTGTGGTGAACCTTGGCACCGGCTTCAATGCGACGCCGGTTCTTTCCGCCCCGTCTGGTCCGGTGGTAGCCATCTCGGAAAGCGGGCACGCAACGATGCCGGTGCGCACCCAACAAGACATGCGTCTAATTGCGTTTGTGGAGGCGTTCCACGGTTTCGCGGCGATTGACGATATCCTGTCCGGGCGCGGCCTCGAGCACGTTTATGCATTTCTTGCTGGGGAAGCAGGCGCTCCGGGCACCAAAACGTCTTCCGAGATCATCGAAGGCTGCGCCGGTGGCACCGATGCGCTGTGCGTTGAAACAGTGCGGTATTTCACGGAACTGACTGCGCTGGTTGTCGGAAATCTCGCTCTTATTCACTTGCCGTTTGGTGGCATCTACATGGTTGGAGGCCTGTCAAGCGCGCTGGCCCCTTATCTTGCGGACTTCGGGTTTAATGCAGCATTTAAGGACAAGGGACGCTTTGCGAGTTTCATGGATGCGTTCAGCATCTATATTCTGCAGGACGACTACGCAGCGCTTAAAGGCAATGCAGCCTATCTCAACAAGATACTGGATTAATGCTCGACCGTTCAGTAATTGCGCGATTTTCTGAAAGCATCGACTTCAGTGCAAAACGTCTGTGCATCTGGTTCGGAACCCGTCCAACTGCTGATTATCCTGTTCGCTCGAGTAAGTGGAAAAGCTAAGAGGACCGAACGGTTTTTCGCATTTGGATTGGATTGCGTGATAATACGCATTTGGTGCAGCACACTGCGGCAATCGTCCGGATCCCTTAAAATAATCCGCGACCGAGTCAACGGGAGTAGTCATGTTTCAAACCATTGTCGTCGCGATCGACGGTTCCGAACCTGCTCGGCGTGCGTTGGACACAGCCTGCCAACTGGCCAAGACGCTTGGTGGAGAAATTCACCTTGTCCATGCGCTGGAAAACACTGCGTCCGACGCGGACAAACCCGGCACTTCGGCGGTCATGACTGCCGCCGTTCACCAGGCCGAAGTCCTCGGAATAAGTCCGGCAAGCACTACAGTCGGTGAAGGCGATCCTTTTGAAGAGATCATGACAATCGCCGACCTCTATAGCGCGGACCTTGTTGTTGCAGGACGCCGAGGCATGAGCGGTCTAGGCGGTCTGCTGGCCGGAAGCACATCTCAGCAACTCGCCAAAGGCGGCGATTTCGCTTTTTTGTCTGTCAAATAACGCAGCTTTCGATCACGTCAGTAATAGTGCTCAACGCCGGGCCACTGGGCGCGCGAATAACGGTCGCCATGTGCCCAACCCAAAGGCAAAGCAGCTTCAATTTCTGACATGACGTCGACCGTCATTGCAAAGTCACTGGCGGCGGCACATATGCGCAAATGCTCTGACGAGCGCGTGCCAGGGATCGGAATGAAGCGGTGATCTTTGGCCAAGACCCATGCCAGCGCAAGCGTGACGGGTGATGTTCCAAGATCTGAGGCCAGCGCTTTGAAGCCTTCAATCCGGGCCACGTTGCGGCTGAAATTCGGCTCGGTGAAGCGCGGCGTGCCTTTACGGAAATGACCTTCTGGAAAGGATGCCGGGTCTGGTGGCGTGGGGGCCAGCATGCCGCGTGCCAGCGGCGAAAAGGGTACAAAGGTCACATCCAGCTCTGCGCAGGCTTGCACCATTCCCATCTCCGGCTGACGTGTCCAAAGTGAATATTCGCTTTGGACCGCATCCACAGGGCCCACTGCTGCCGCGCGACGCAGGCTCGTGGGCGAAATTTCGGAAAACCCGATGCCGCCGATCTTGCCCTCGGTTTTGAAAGTGAGCAGCGCTTCCATTACTGCTTCGATCTCGATGTCCGCGTCACGCCGGTGAATGTAATAAAGATCTACCCGCTCGTGGCCTAATCGTTTCAGCGAGTTTTCCAACTCGCCACGCAGATAGTCGGGTTTGTTGTTGAAGCCGCGCGCGCCTGTATTCGGATCGCGCCAGATACCGGCTTTGGTTGCGATTTTGAAGCTGTGTGTGCGAGACTTCAGAAACGTGCCCATGACCGTTTCCGAAACACCCATGCCATAGACATTTGCTGTATCCAGAAAATCAATGCCGAGCTCTTGCGCCGTCTGAAGGGTCTGGTGCGATTCCGCTTCGCTGGTTTCGCCATAGGCGCCGGCGAAACTCCAGCATCCCAAACCGATTTCAGAGACCTTACTGCCGTCTTTCAAAAGTTTGCGGTATTTCAAACCGGTCTCCTTGCTGTTGCCATGACCTTTCGCGCTACAGTTCCAGTTGCAAGATGGCGTCGACATCCACATGTGTTTCCAGGTGATCCGCCAAGGCATCAAGTGTTTCGTCTACTGTCGCTGAATAAGCGACCGATTGCGCCGCTCCAAAACGCGAAAGCCATTGGCGGCGAAACGTGTCGGTGCTGAACATCCCATGCAAATAAGTGCCAGTGATACGCCCGTCCAAAGACGTTGCACCATCCGGGCGGTCTCCGACCTGCGCAAAGGGTCGTGCACAATCCGGTCCTTCCGTCTGGCCCAGGTGGATTTCGTAACCCGAAAAGCTGACCTGCGTTTTTGGGTCGATGGCTGTGACCTCGGCCACGCGCTTGTCCGGTGACATAATGGTCTCCACCTCGAGCAGCCCCAAAGCTGCATCCGAGCCAGCGGGGCCTTCGAGCCCGTCCGGATCAGCGATTGTTTGTCCCAGCATCTGGTATCCGCCGCACAGCCCCAAGACGTGACCGCCCCGGCGCACGTGCGCCAGAATGTCGGTGTCCCAGCCCTGATTGCGCAGAAATGCCAGATCGCCTCGGGTCGACTTGCTGCCGGGTATTATGACAACATCTGTGTCTGCGGGCAGGGCCTGACCGGCACGCAGCATTGTCAATCGAACATCCGGTTCTTGCGCGAGCGGGTCCATATCATCAAAATTGGCAATGCGTGACAGTTGCAAACAGACCACGTGCAGTTTGCCGTTCGTATCCGAAACGCCGAGACTGAAAGCATCTTCCGCAGGCAATTTCCACGCGTCGTCAAACCAGGGGATCACGCCGAAACCGCGCCAACCGCTCATCTGTTCGACAATCTGGTACCCCTCGTCAAAGAGGCTTGGGTCGCCTCTGAATTTGTTAACCAGAAATCCCTGGATGAGCTTTGCATCCTGCGCGTCAATAACCGCTTTGGTGCCAACGATTTGGGCAATAACACCGCCCCGATTGATATCGCCACACAAAACCACCGGAATTTTTGCCGCTCTTGCAAAACCCATGTTGGCAATATCGCCGGGGCGCAGGTTGATCTCTGCCGGGCTGCCTGCACCCTCAACGAATACAATGTCGCAAGCTGCCGAAAGGCGTTGAAAGCTGTCGAGGACAAATTCGAGTAGCTGGGGTTTCAGCGCAGCATAGTCACGGGCCTTGGCGGTCGCGAACCTTTTTCCCTGCACAATGACCTGCGCGCCTGTTTCGGTCTCGGGTTTCAGCAAAACCGGATTCATGTCGACATGTGGTGAAAGGCCCGACGCGAGAGCCTGCAAAGCCTGTGCCCGGCCGATTTCTCCACCGTCCGGCGTTGCGGCGGCATTGTTCGACATGTTCTGTGGTTTGAAGGGGGCAACACTGTGTCCGCGCCGTCGCGCCGCGCGACACAGACCTGCAACCAAAAGCGACTTGCCCACATCGGAGCCCGTGCCCTGAAACATGATGGCGCGACTCATGATTGCCGCGCCTAGAACTCGACGCCCTTTTGCGCCTTTACCCCGTCGCGGAACGGGTGCTTGATCAGGCTCATCTCGGTAACGAGATCAGCGGCCTCAATCAGTTCGGGTTTTGCATTGCGTCCCGTGAGGCAGACATGGGTCATGTCAGGCTTTTTGTTCAGCAGAAAGTCCACCACTTCATCGATGTCGAGGTAATCGTATCGCAAGGCTATGTTGATCTCGTCCAGCAGAACGAACTCAATGTCGGGAGCAAGGATCTGTTCCTGCGCAATACGCCAACCGTTCTGTGCTGCAGCGATGTCGCGCTCTCGGTCCTGCGTTTCCCAGGTGAAACCCTCGCCGGAAACGAAAAACCGACATTCTTTTTCAAACCGTGTGCGCAGGAACGTCTTTTCACCGGTGTCCCAGTTGCCCTTGATGAATTGTACAACGGCGCATGGCATTTCATGCGCGATACACCGCATGATCATTCCGAACCCGGACGATGATTTGCCTTTTCCAGACCCGGTATGCACCATGATAAGACCTTTTTCTTCGGTCTTGGTCTCCATCATCTTGTCACGCGCGGCCTTGATTTTGCGCATTTTTTCGGTATGGCGGGTATTTTCGTCAGACATCAGGGCGCTCCGCTCGCAATTGCGCGTCCACTAAATGCACTCCGCTCAGGCACCGTCAACCATTGACATCGCCGAGCGCTCCTGAACAATGCGTCGTGTGATGGTTGCCTTGACCCCAAGGCGCAACAGGGAACGCGGTGCGACTCCGCGGCTGCCCCCGCAACTGTAAGCGGTGAGCTTCTTTGCACCATGCCACTGACCACATATCGGTCGGGAAGGCGCAAAGCGGCCCAGACCCGCGAGCCAGGAGACCTGCCATTCCGCAACAACAACATACCCGGGCGGGGTGCCCCGGAGGAGGATGATATGAATAACACACCGAAACGCACACGCGTGCGTCTGGACCGGAGTTGGCATCGTGCCTGATGGGACAGAACTCTTGATCTGTGTGAAATGCCGACGCGGCACCGAAGTCACAGAGGAGGGCGAACGTCCGGGCGCGCGTCTTCTGGCGGCTATTGAGGCGCATGGTGTGCCTGACGAAATAACGGTCAAAGCTGTGGAATGTCTACAAAACTGTGATAACGGCTGCTCGGTTGCACTGCGCGGTGGTTCACAAAAATGGACGTATGTGTACGGAAATCTGCACGAGACGTCGCATCTGGACACGCTTCTTGAGGGTGCGCTGCTCTATCACGAAACGAACGATGGATTGATCCCCTGGCGAAGCCGACCGGAACACTTCAAACGAAACTGTATTGCACGAATACCGCCGCTGGAGGACACTCATGGCTGATCTCGAAAAATTGCCCGTCACGGTTGTCACCGGCTTTTTGGGCTCCGGTAAGACCACGTTGATATCGCACCTTATCCAGAACCCGGGTGGCAAACGTCTCGCTGTTGTCGTCAACGAATTTGGCGATGTGGGCGTTGACGGTGACATCCTGAAAAGCTGCGCCATACCGGATTGCCCTGCGGAAAACATCATGGAACTGGCCAACGGGTGCATTTGCTGCACGGTGGCGGATGATTTCATCCCAACGATCGAGGCGTTGATGGCGCTTGATCCGCGACCGGAGCATATTTTGATCGAAACCTCGGGTCTTGCCCTGCCAAAACCTTTGCTGAAAGCGTTTGACTGGCCCGACATTCGGTCAAAAATAACCGTGGACGGTGTTATTGCACTTGCCGATGCGGAGGCAGTTGCCGCCGGCCGGTTTGCAACGGATGTGGCAGCCGTAGATGCGCAGAGACTTGCAGATGACAGTCTTGACCACGAAACGCCTCTGTCGGAGGTGTTCGAAGATCAGATTTCGTGTGCGGATATCATCCTGCTGACCAAGCCGGATCTCGCAGGCGCCGAAGGAATCGCGAGGGCAAAGGCCGTCATTGAGGCTGAAAGTCCCCGCGCTATTCCCGTGGTTGAGGTTTCCGAAGGGCGGGTGGACCCGCGGGTTATTCTTGGTCTTGAGGCGGCTGCCGAAGACGATATGGGCGCACGCCCTTCGCATCACGACGGGCATGACGACCATGAGCACGACGACTTCGAATCCGTCGTCGTCGATATTCCGGACGTGGATGATCCTGACGATCTTGTGGCGCGGATAGAATCCATGGCCCGTGCCCAGAACATTCTGCGGGTCAAAGGATATGCGGCTGTCCACGGCAAACCGATGCGCCTCTTGGTGCAAGCGGTTGGCGCCCGCGTCCGCCACCAATATGACCGGTCGTGGCAACCTGATGAGGAGCGCGTGGGACGGCTCGTCGTCATTGCAGAGCATGACGATATTAACCCTGCAGCAATCCGAGCAGCGCTTGTTCCGGAACTGAGAGCTGCCGAGTAACAGCGCATGCACGTTGTGTTTCGCGAAAGCCACGGCCTCGAAGAGACAGAGACGCCGATAGATCTGGGGCAAAGCCCCGCCGATCTTGTTGTGCTGAGCCTTTCGGATTCGGATCTTGGTGCTTTGGCCGACGCGTGGCACAGAGGTGGTGGGCCGGAGGGCAGGCTGCCCGGTTTGAGGCTGGCCAACATTGCTGCGCTTCAACACCCGCTGTCTGTCGACACCTACGTGGAGCAGACACTTTCAGGTGCCAAGGGTGTCCTTGTTCGTTTGATCGGTGGTGCGCCTTACTGGTCTTACGGACTGCAGCAAGTTGAAAGACTCGCCCGGGCCAGGGGTATCCCGCTGGCCGTCTTGCCTGCGGACGGTCGCCCTGATCCGACACTGGATGACGCATCGACCTTGCCGGTGTCGACGCTCCGCCGATTGCAGCATCTGTGTGATACCGGCGGTTGCGTTGCTTGGCAGGCGGCTTTGGCGCAGTTGGCTTTGGCGTCCGGCCTATATGCCGGACCGGTCGCCGGGTCCAAGGCCTTGCCCGCGTTTGGTGGGTACACGCCAGAGACCGGGGTTTGCACACCGAACAAGCTGCGGGGGGATAAACCTTGTGTCGTTGTGACGTTCTACCGGTCCTTTCTGGCGGCTTCTGACATGGCCCCAGTCGACGCGCTCTTTGAGGCGTTACGCGCACGGGGCTTCGAGGTGATGGGCCTTTATGCGCCGTCTCTGAAAGCTCCGGACGCAGCGGAATGGCTGGCCGAACGCGTAAAGTCACTGGCTCCCGTCGCCGTGGTGAATGCCACATCGTTTTCCGGGCAGGGTGCGTCTGGGCATTCGCCCCTGGATGCGGCCGGAGTGCCCGTGTTTCAAGTTGCACTAGCTACATGCACCGAAGACGCATGGGCAAAGGCAGATCGTGGTTTGTCGCCTGCGGACCTTGCTATGCATGTGGTCATGCCGGAGGTCGATGGAAGGCTGTTTGCTGGCGTTGCCTCCTTCAAAGAGCCACAGCCGCGTGATCCCGACCTGCAGTTTTCGAGATATGTCCACAAGGTCCAACCAGACCGAATTGAAGCCGTCGCAGAACGCGTTTCAGCATGGCACCGATTGGCAGCGAAACCTGTTTCGGATCGGAGGGTGGCGATGGTCCTGTCCACCTATCCCGGACGCGACTGGAACCATGCGCATGCTGTGGGTCTTGACGCACTTGCGTCGGCCAACGCGATTTTGGAAGACTTGCAAGATGCTGGCTACAAAACCGCCGAGCCGTTGACGGCCGAGACGCTATCATCGGCATCTTTGCCGTTTGAAGTGCCGGAATACACCGGGTTGGCACGACAACTGCCGTCAGCTTTGCATAAAGATCTCCTGGCGACTTGGGGATCGCCCGAAGCAGACGATACATTTTGGAATGGATCGCTGCACTTCAACGCCATCAAAGACGGTAACACGGTTGTCGCGCTCCAACCTGAGCGTGGTCAGCCGCATGACAGAGAAGAGACGTATCACGACCTTTCACGCGTACCGCGACATACATATGTGGCCTTTTATCTCTGGCTTCAGCGACAAGTGGACGTCATCATACATATCGGCGCGCATGGCACCGTTGAATGGCTACCCGGTAAGTCCGTTGCGTTGTCCGCGCAGTGTTGGCCCGAAGCTTTGATCGGTGCAACGCCCGTTGTTTATCCTTTTATCGTGAATGATCCGGGCGAGGCCGCACAGGCAAAACGTCGGATCGGTGCCGTTACGCTTGGTCATATTCCACCGCCTATGCGCAATGCGGCAACGCCGCACCGGTTGGCGCGACTGGAAGCACTTCTTGACGAGTTTTCGAACGCGGACGGTTTGGACCCCAAACGACGCGACAGGCTCCAGGGCGATATTCGAAACGAGGCGAAGGCACTTGGTGTGGAAAGCGATCTGGGCCTTGAACGCATGACGTGCGAGGCTGACGCGATCACGCAAATCGACCGGTTTGTCTGCGATGTGAAGGAAAGTCAGTTCGGTGACGGTCTGCACGTTTGGGGCAGAACGCCTGTGGGCGACACCCCATTTGACGTCGCTGAATCAGCCACCTGTGAACGGCGTGCGTTGCTGAATACGCTGGACGGCGTGCGTATAGCAGGCGGCCCGTCAGGTTCGCCTTTCCGCGGGCGTCATGATGTCTTGCCCACCGGACGAAATCTTTTCACAACGGATCAGCGCGCTGTACCGACGCGGGCCGCCTTTGCCCAGGGTCAAAAGCTTGCCGCCGAATTTGTCCGCCGTTATCTGCAGGACGAAGGCGACTGGCCACGCACGTTGGTTGTTGACCTTTGGGGGTCCGCGACGATGCGCACGGCGGGCGAAGAATTTGCAATGGCGCTGGATCTTTTGGGCGTCCGCCCTGTCTGGGACGACGGGTCCGAGCGCGTGTCCGGTGTCGAAATTGTTCCGATCACAGAGCTTGATCGTCCACGTGTCGATGTGACACTTCGAATCTCCGGTTTGTTTCGCGACGTTTTCCCCAATCTGACTGCACTTTTCAATCAGGCCGTAAGGGCCTTGTCCGAGCGCGAAGAAGCACTGGACTGGAACCCGTTCGTGGGGGTTTCAGGAGCCCGCGTTTACGGTCCTGCGCCCGGAAATTTTGGCGTGGGTATGGGCCAGATGATGGGAGATTACTCGGAAAATGCCAGAAAAACCGCAGGCGAGGCGTGGCTTGCGGCATCAAGTTGGGCGCACGATGGCGAGCGCGCGACGCAAGATCTGGAAGGGCTGCAACAGCGTGTCGCCGCAGCAAAGGGTTTTGTGCACCTGCAGGACCTGCCAGAGACCGACATCCTTTTGGCCGAGGACTACGCAGCGCATGAAGCCGGATTTTCGGCAGCTCAGGCCGTCGCGGGCGGCAGAGCGGCACTCTATCACCTTGACGCCCGTGATCCGAACGCTCCGCGCAGCCGCAACCTGACCGAAGAAATTGCGCGGGTGGTTTATGGTCGTGCGACGCAGCCGGGTTGGATTGGTGGCATGCGTCGTCATGGATTTCGCGGAGCTGCCGAGATCGCCGCTACGCTGGAGAATATGGCCGCATTTGCTCAGCTTGCCGATGCGGTGCCTGGCCATCTCTTTGACGCCTATTTCGATGCAACGATCGGAAGCGCAGAGATCTTTGCGTTTATGGAAGAGGCGAATCCCGAAGCGCTTCGGGCAATGCGAGACCGGTTTGCCGCACTGCATGATGCGGGTTTGTGGTCCTCGCGGCGCAATTCCATACTTGCGGTATTGGATGCCGCGGAATGAGTGCACGCGCGCAGATCAAGGGCTGGTGCCCCAGCGCCTACAAACCCATGATGTCAGGGGATGGTTTAATCGTGCGTGTTCGCCCGCGGATGGGACGATTTGACAGGCCGCAGTGCTTGTCACTTGCGGAGCTGAGCGAGAACTTTGGCAATGGAACCCTCGATCTTACCTCGCGTGCCAACTTGCAGATACGTGGCATCGATCCGGATGCTCACCAAGCTCTTCTGGAGTGCCTCTTGGATGCCGGCCTCTTGGATGCATCGTCCGATTTGGAAGCGCGGCGCGCTGTGCTGGTTTCACCAGATTGGCAGCCCGGCGACTTGACCGAGCGGCTGTACGGACACATCGTCTCTCGATTGGCTGAATTGCCGGAGCTTCCGGACAAGATGGGTTTGGCTTTGGACGCCGGGCCAAAGCGACTGTTGGTTCATGCGTCGGCAGATTTTCGGTTTGAACGCGGATTGTCAGCTCCCCTGATCCTGCGCGCAGACGGTGCGGCGACCGGACTGCCGGTTTCCGAAGAAAATGCCATGGACGCTTTGCTGGAGCTGGTGCGCTGGTTCTGTTCCACCGGCGGACCGCAGACCGGGCGAATGGCGCGACATCTTGCCAATGTGGAGTTACCAACGGCATTCCAAAATGAACCTCCAGCACCGGCGGCGACGCCGTGGCAGCCGGGGCCGTCGCCCTTGGGCGCATTGTATGGGGCAGCGTTTGGGTGTTTGACAGCGGAGGATCTGCGTCAGGTGATGGCCATGCCCGGCACAACGGGATTGCGCGTGACCCCCTGGCGAATGTTCTTGGCGGAAGGTGCCCGTTTCGCGAAGACACAGCGTTTTGTTTGCGACAGCGAAGACCCTCTGTTGCGGGTGCAGGCTTGCCCCGGCGAGCCGAAGTGCATGCAGGCGCAAGCCGCCACGCGGTCGCTTGCGCGCCATCTGGCCCCGCAGTTGCAGGAAGACAAAACGCTCCATGTTTCTGGCTGCGAAAAAGGCTGTGCGGCGCCCGGACCAAGCGACGTCACTGTGGTTGCAAACAAAGGTCGTTTCGATCTTGTCATGAATGGCGCAGCGTGGGATGAGCCGGTCGCGCGCGCGCTCAGCGAGACCGAGATCAAAAAAAAGGTGACCGGGTAGACATGCCCTACGAATACGAGAAAGACGGGGCTGCGATTTATCTCGAAAGCTTTGCGACAATTCGGGCTGAAGCGTCCCTTGACAGATTTGAACCGGACGAGGAGCAAGTGGTGGTTCGCATGATCCATGCAGCTGGCATGGTGGGACTTGAGGCGCATGCAAAGCTGTCGAAAGGTATGGTGACGGCGGCCCGCAGGGCGCTTGAGGCTGGTGCCCCGATCTTCTGCGACGCCCACATGGTCAGTGAAGGTGTAACCCGCAAACGTCTTCCGGCCGGAAACGACGTGCTTTGCACGCTCCGCGATCCATCGGTCCCCGGGTTGGCTAAAGGACTTGGTACCACCCGGTCAGCAGCTGCACTTGAGTTGTGGCGCGACAGGCTAGATGGAGCACTGGTTGCCATCGGAAACGCTCCGACAGCATTGTTTCACTTGCTGGAAATGCTCGAAGACTCGTCCTGCCCACGACCGGCCGCCATTATCGGGTGCCCGGTGGGCTTTGTCGGCGCACGCGAAAGCAAAGACGCACTTTGGGACGCGCAACCCGTGCCTTCGCTTATTATCGAAGGGCGCCTCGGCGGTAGCGCAATCACTGTGGCTGCAATCAATGCAATCGCGAGCCGGGCAGAATGACGGGCACGCTTTATGGAGTTGGTCTGGGGCCCGGTGACCCCGACCTGATGAGCGTTCGGGCAGATCGACTTGTGCGCAAAGCGCGTCACATTGCGTATTTCAGAAAAGCTGGTCGCGCTGGCCGGGCGCGGACGATTGTCGACGGAATGCTTGCGTCGCATGCCGAGGATTTCGCAATGGAATACCCGGTCACGACTGAAATTGCGCTGACTGACCCGCGCTACAATGATGTGCTGTCACGGTTTTACGCGCAGTGTACCGACCAGTTGGAAGTTTGGGTGCGATCGGGCGAAGACGTCGTCGTGCTATGCGAGGGCGATCCGTTCTTTTATGGATCCTTTATGCACGTCTATGCCCGGCTCAAAGACCGCGTTCCGGTAGAAGTTGTCCCGGCGATCACCGGTATGTCAGCGGCCTGGACAGCCTCTGGTGCGCCAATCACATGGGGCGACGATGTTCTGTCCACTGTGATGGGCACGTTGGAAGAAAACGCGTTAGCTCACGCCATGTCCTGCGCAGACGCGCTTGTGGTAATGAAGATCGGCCGCAACTTGCCGAAAGTGCGGCGCGCTTTGGAAGCTTGCGGCAAGGCCGACAGGGCCGTTCTGGTGCAATATGCCAGCATGAAGGGGCAGGAGATTTCCAAGTTGTCGGAGTTTGACGGCGAGAGTCTGCCTTATTTTTCTATCGTATTGGTGCACGGGCAGGGGCGGAGGCCATGAACGGCAGGCTGACGATCGCTGGCCTTGGTCCGGGGGGTGATACTCTGGTCACTCCGGAGGTGACCGACGCGCTGATTGCAGCGAGCGACATCGTCGGTTACATTCCATACGTTCGCCGCGTCGTCCCACGCGCTGGCTTGCGGTTGCATGAAAGCGACAACCGGGTTGAGCTTGATCGCGCAAACCACGCGCTGGAGATGGCAGCAGCGGGACGCCGAGTCGTTGTGGTGAGTTCCGGTGACCCCGGCGTTTTTGCAATGGCCGCGGCGGTTTTCGAAGCGTTGGAGACCGGTCCGGAGACATGGCGCGCAATTGACATTCGGGTTTTGCCGGGGATCACCGCTATGCTGGCCGCAGCTGCCGCCGTCGGCGCGCCGCTTGGGCACGATTTTTGCGCGATCAACCTGAGCGACAATCTAAAACCATGGCCGCTCATCGAAAAGCGCGTGCGACTTGCTATCGAAGCAGATTTTGCGATGGCGTTTTACAATCCGCGATCCAAGGCTCGGCCAGAGGGGTTTGAACGCGTGCTCGAAATTTTGCGCGACACCTGCGCGCCGCATCGCCTGATCGTTTTTGCCCGTGCGGTTTCAACCCCTGAGCAAGCGGTCAATGTGGTGAACTTGACGAAGGCGCGCAGTGACATGGCAGACATGCGAACAGTGGTGCTCGTGGGTTCGTCTCAGACCCGCTTGGTCAGCCGGGATGGCGCGCCATTGGTTTATACGCCAAGATCTGTGCCGGTATGAGCGATCCAGGCCAGAACTTCTTCGGGCGTTGTAACCGCCCTGCGCTGCGGCAGCTCGGGTCGATCGATCATCAGTACGGGCAGCCCCAAAGCGCGTGCAGCGGCAATCTTGGCATAGGCACCCGTTCCACCGGCATTTTTGGAGACGACGAGGTCGATTTTATGCAGCTTCATCAGCGCCTGATCTTCCGTTTCGTCAAACGGACCACGTGCGACGACGACATGGGCCTTTGGAAACGGCAGCGGGTCTTTCGGGGGATCAACCAGTCGCAACAGGTAATGGTGCTGCGTGTTTACTGCAAACTCCGACAGATGCATTCGACCTATGGCCAACATGATGTTTTGCGACGGTTTTTTAAGAGCGCGAACAGCTTCCGGAATATTGGTGACCCTTTGCCAGTTGTCGCCCGGAACAGGCTGCCAGGCGGGACGCGTCAGGGCCAGCAATGGTATCACAGCGTTCTGACACGCCGCCATGGCATTCCGAGTCATTTGCGCAGCAAAGGGATGCGTGGCGTCGACAACATGTGTCACTTCATGTGCAAGAATATAGTCGACCAATCCGGTGACACCTCCAAAACCGCCGATGCGTTGATCCAGAGGATGACGCATCGGAACATCGACACGTCCTGCGAGAGACATTGTGCCGTGTACACCCGCCGCCGCGAGAACCCGGGCCAGCGCCGCGGCCTCGGTGGTGCCGCCAAGAATAAGCACGTGCGGTCGCATGTCTGAAAGCCCTTGGATCACAATTATCGGTTTGGGGGAAGATGGCCCGGACGGGCTATGCGGGGCAAGCCGTGAAGCGCTGGAAGATGCTGAAATAGTGATGGGCCCCGCCCGGCATCTGGCGCTTTTGGGCCAAACAGATCAGGAAACACTGACATGGCCCGTGCCCTTTGCCGACGGCCTTCCATTGTTGGCAAAACTGGAAGGCAGACGCGTGGCGGTTCTGGCGTCGGGGGACCCGTTCTGGTTCGGGTCAGGCAGCGTCATTGCGCGTCATTTCCGTGAAGAGTCGTGGCGCGCCTTCCCGGGCCGATCCACATTTTCGCTTGCCGCCAACGCGCTCGGCTGGGCACTTGAAGGCACTGCGTGTCTGGGTTTGCATGCAGCTCCTCTGCCACGCATGCGCCCTTACCTCACGTCGGGTGCAAAGCTGTTGGTGCTGCTGCGCGATGGCGCGGCCGTTGCGGATCTTGCGGCTTATCTTTCCGCACTTGATTTCGGGGAAAGTGAGATCAATGTTTTCGAGGCATTGGGTGGGCCACGTGCCGGGTTCTCTCGCTTTGCGGCGAAATCGCTGCCTGATAAAGAATTTAAAAATCCTGTCTGTGCTGGGATCGTCGTCGCTGGGGCCGGGCAAAGCATAGCCGGTGTCGCCGGTTTACCCGACGCATTTTTTCAAAGCGATGGCGTCATGACCAAACGCATTGTGCGCGCGATCACGCTGTCGGCACTGGCACCACGCGCGGGCGAACTCTTGTGGGATATCGGCGGTGGTTCGGGCTCCGTTGCGATTGAATGGCTTTTGGCGCATCCAACCTGTTCTGCCATCAGCATTGAACCGAGGGCAGACCGCGTTGCTTTGATACGCCAAAACGCGGGCGCAATGGGTGTGGATCGTCTCGACGTGGTGGAAGGTTCTGCGCCCAAAGCACTCTCAGACCTACAAGAGCCGAACGCAGTTTTTGTTGGCGGGGGTCTTAGCATTTCGCTTTTGATCGCTTTGGAAGGAAGACTGACCGCCGGAACGCGATTGGTGGCCAATGCGGTGACGCTGGAAGCAGAAGCGCTTCTCTCAGACGCCCAAAAGCGTCTTGGCGGAGAATTGCTACGGCTGGACGTATCACAACTTAAAGCTCTGGGAGCAAAACGCGCGTGGGACCACGCCTATCCGATCGTCCAATGGAGCGTTGTGCTATGATCGTGGCTGGCTTTGGATTTCGCAACAGAGCAACAGCAGATAGCCTTGCGGATGCTCTGGAGCTTGCTGCGGGAGAACTGAGTGTCACTCATTTTGCGACGGCGTCGGATAAGGCGACAGGACCTGTATTTCGTGAATTTGCCGCTCGGTGCATGATGCCGGTTGCTCGTGTTGAAGCGGAAGACTTGAAAACCCAGGAAACGCTGACAAAGTCATCGGCTTCAGCGCGCGAACGCGGCACAGGGTCACTTGCCGAAGCGGCAGCACTTGCGGCGGCGGGTCCAGGCGCGCGCCTTCTGGTCGCTCGCGTCGTGTCACCGGATGGATTCGCCACTTGCGCGCTGGCACAAGGAGCTCAGGAATGACCGTGCATTTCATCGGCGCTGGGCCCGGAGCTGCGGACCTGCTGACGTTGCGGGGGCGCGATCTGATCGCTCACTGCCCAGTATGTCTTTATGCCGGCTCACTGGTCCCGGAGGCGGTTCTGGCGCATTGCGCGCCGGGGACGCGCATTGTGAATACGGCACCAATGGATCTGGATGCGATAATCGCAGAGATGTCGAAGGCGCATTCACAGGGTGATGACGTGGCACGTCTTCATTCCGGAGACTTGTCCGTGTGGTCGGCCATGGGGGAGCAAACCCGCAGGCTACGCGCTCTGAGCATCCCTTTTTCGGTGACGCCGGGTGTGCCGTCTTTTGCAGCTGCGGCAGCCAGTATTGGGCAGGAGCTGACCTTGCCCGGGTTGTCACAATCGGTTGTGCTGACCCGCACGCAAGGACGCGCAAGTACGATGCCTTCGGGTGAATCACTTGAGAATTTTGCAGCAACTGGCGCAACACTGGCGCTCCACCTGTCGATCGGCAATCTGGCACGGATTGTGCACGACTTGACCCCGCACTATGGTCCCGACTGTCCCGTCGCTGTGGTGTTCCGTGCCAGCTGGCCAGACGAAAAGGTTACGCGTGCGACGCTGGCCACAATCGCAGCTGAATTGGACCCGTCGATTTCTCGCACAGCCTTGATACTTGTTGGTCCCGCAATTGGCGATAAGGACTTCGACGAAAGCCGTTTGTACGCTGCGGAATACGACCGGCGCTACCGACCACAATCCGCCGACAGCCCGTGGTTTGAATGGAGGCATGGAGATGACTGATACACCCCCCGGTGTCCTGATTTCGGCCCCATCCTCTGGCACCGGAAAAACGACTGTGATGCTGGGCCTGCTCCGCGCGTTGCGAGATGACGGGCTCACCGTACAACCCTTTAAATCAGGGCCTGACTACATCGATCCTGCCTTTCACCTTGCTGCAGCCGGGCGGGCGTCTTTCAATCTTGACACATGGGCCATGGATCAAAATCTGCTGGGCGGGATTTCAAGTCAGATGGCAGGTGCCGACATCTGCGTCGCGGAAGGGTCCATGGGGCTTTATGACGGTGTGGCAACCAAAGGACAGAGTGGTTTTGGCTCCAGTGCTGAGACAGCGCAGCGCCTGGGATGGCCGGTGGTTCTGGTGCTTGATGTGGGCGGACAGGCGCAATCAGCCGCGGCCACGGCGCTTGGATTTCGATCCTACGCGCCCGATTTGCTGTTTGCTGGCGTTATCCTAAATCGCGTGGCCAGCCCGCGTCATGAGCGGTTAGCGCGGCTCGGAATGGAGGCTGCGGGTATAAGTGTTCTGGGTGTTTTGCCGCGTCGCGGCGATCTGGTCCTGCCGGAACGTCATCTGGGTCTCATTCAGGCCGTTGAACATCCGGACTTGAACGCGGCGATTGCAGGATACGCTGAATTTTTGCGCGAGAACGTGGATCTGAAGGCAATCCAAACGGCTGCAAAGGCCGTGGAGGAACAGCGCGTCGGAACCTTGCCGCGGCCCCCGGCTCAACGCATTGCTATTGCACGAGATGCCGCCTTCTCGTTCACCTATCCGCATCTTCTCAAAGGGTGGCGCGAGGCGGGTGCAGAGATTTTGCCGTTCGCGCCGTTGGCCGACGAGGCGCCCGATGCGTCGGCAGATCTGGTGTGGTTGCCGGGTGGGTATCCAGAGTTGCATGCCGGCAAGATTGCTGCAGCAAAGACCTTTCTGGCGGGGTTGAGGCACCATGCGGAAGACCGGCCCGTACACGGCGAATGCGGTGGGTACATGGCACTTGGCGCGGTCCTGATCGATAAAGAAGGTCAACATCATGCCATGGCCGGGTTGCTGGGTTTGGTGACGTCCTACGAAAAGCGGAAATTTCACTTGGGCTATCGTCGCGCGGTGCTGGAAACACCTGCGATTGGACTGGACGCCGGTCAGGCATTGCGGGGGCACGAGTTTCACTTTTCTACGATCCTGGAGCAGCCAGATGCGCCCCTCGCGCAGGTATTCGATGCGGATGGCGGGCCCGTTCCGGAAACCGGGTCTAAACGCGGGCTTGTCTCCGGGACCTTCTTTCACCTGATCGCGCCAGAGACGGCATGAGCGGATTTGTCTCTTTCGTGGGGTCTGGTCCCGGCGACCCAGAGCTTTTGACGCTGAAAGCCGTTGACCGGTTGAAGCGCGCCGATGCCGTGCTCTTTGATGATTTGTCCTCGGGGCCAATCCTCAGCTATGCCCGCGACGATGCAGACCTTGTAGGCGTCGGAAAACGCGCGGGTCGGGCATCCCCAAGACAACATCATGTCAGTCGGCTTCTTGTGGAGTATGCACAAGCCGGCGTGCGCGTCGTGCGGCTGAAGTCTGGAGACAGCGGGTTGTTTGGGCGGTTGGAAGAAGAACTGGTGGCCTTGCGCGAGGCCGGTATTGATTACGAGATCATACCAGGAGTACCTTCTGCAGTGGCCGCCGCAGCGGCGACAGGAATTCCTCTGACCAGGCGCCTGACATCGCGGCGCGTGCAGTTTGTCACAGGTCATGACGTGTCGGGCAAATTGCCCGAAGACTTGCACCTTGATGCACTGGCTGACCCTACGGCTTGCACGGTCGTGTTCATGGGCAAACGGACGTTCCCTGCTTTGGCAGAAGCTCTGATCGCGCGAGGTCTGCCGCAGGATACTCCGGCCATGCTCGCCGAAGCCATAGGCACGGCGGACCAGGAGATAACGCGCGCAACGGTTTCCGATCTCGCCGACCGGTTGGCATGTGATGTCGGCAAGAAAGCGGCATTGATCTTCTATGGTCCATTGGCAGAAGGCTGACGGACGGTGACGAACGCGTACGAGATCTGGTTGGTGGGGATTGGAACGGGTTCTCCGCACCACTTAACGCTCGAAGGGCGTTCGGCTCTGCGGGACGCAGAGTCAATACTCATTCCGCGCAAGGGGGATGGTAAGGATGATCTGGCAGCAATCAGAATGCATCTGTTGGAAGAGATAGGGGCAACCGGCCGCGCTCTGCCTTTCGACATGCCGGTGCGCGACGAAGCCTTGCCATATCAGGAGCGTGTCTCGCGCTGGCATGATGACATCGCAGCTGTCTGGCAGAGCACACTGCACCGGTCAGGCGTGACTGGGCGGGTTGCTCTTATGGTCTGGGGTGATCCGGGCCTTTTCGACAGCACACTTCGCATAGCTTACCGGCTCGATCCCGCGCCGACACTGCGTGTTGTGCCGGGCATTACAGCGTTGCAGGCTCTGACGGCTGCGCATGCTGTTCCCTTCAACACGGTGGATGGGACAGTCTGCGTTACAACCGGCCGCAAGCTTCGGGAAGGGGGAGTCCCGGCAAATGCGGAAACGGTGTTTGTTATGTTGGACGGCGCTTGCAGTTTTTTCGACGTTGACGCAGCGGACCTCTGGATATGGTGGGGCGCCTTTCTGGGAATGCGCGAACAGATACTGCTGTCTGGTCCGTTGCAAGACATTGCACAGCAGATCGTCGAGGCCAGAGCAGAGGCGCGTGCGCGCCATGGGTGGATCATGGATACTTATATGCTGCGCCGATTTTCCGATCTGGAGTTCCGGCCGATGACCAGCGCGAATTAGTGATGTCAGACCAGCTTGCAGGATGGCGGCTGCACCGCGAAGCCGCTAGGCTTCAGGCAACGAACCCGCAGGAAGGGCATCTTTATGAAACTGGAATTTCATCATATCAACTTTGTATCGCACGACGTGGAACGGATGCACGCGTTCTACACAGACATTCTGGGTCTTGATGATATCCCGCAAGAGAACTTTCCAAGAACTGAGGCGACACAAGCAACGGGTTACAGCGGAGGGATCAAATTCGCGACCGATGGTGCGATGCAGATGCATTTGGCAGAACGCGCGCTGGATGTGGCGTTCAAAAACGGGCATGTAATCAATCCCGTCGAACGTGGGCACATAGCGTTTCGAACCGACGACATGCCAAGCTTCCTGCAGCTGCTTGAGAGCAGGGGGATCGCGTATTCAGACTACGGAACAGCCTTTGCAAGGGAATGGCATCAGGTCTTCTTTCACGACCCGGAAGGCAATGTCATCGAAGTCCACGCGCTCGTTGACGGCACAACGCACTCTTAGGGTCAGGTTTATTCCGATAGCTCTGACTGGGTCGTAACAGCTGACCGCGCGGTCCGTTTGTGCGACCGCGGGGCCCACGACCTCAAGACAAAGACAGCATGTGATGTTGCCCATACTGTCAAAAGGCAGATGGCCGTTTTGCTCATTGTCTCCATAGTGCCTTCGATCAGCGCTGCATGGACCACGGTGCCTGCAACGGCAATGGCCACGCAGAGCGTATGCGCGCGGCGCCATGTCGGCAGACGGAGCGGTAGGTGACGTCGAAACGCTGCCAGAAGAGCAGCAATGAAAACAGCCCACATGGCGATCACGCCCCATACAGCAAAGGGTGTCGGCGAACGAAAGAGCAAAGCGTCGATCACGTCGGGCGGGCTTGTGACCCAAAGTCCGGCCACGTGAACAACAACCGCAACGACAAGCACAACGCCGACCAACCTGTGCATCTTCCGACCATGAAGTAAGGAGATCCCCGGCAGTAAACCGCTTGCGAGCAGAGGTTGTAAAAACATCAGCGCCAGACCGCCCACGCCCGCAAAACCCGCAGCGATGTAAATCGGATCGCGCCACGCCAGCAAAGGACTGAATCCAGAGGCGATCACCGGAGCGCAAAGGCCGAGCAATACTCCGAGCCAGATCAATACCATGCGCCAGCGCGGCATCACAGCGTGCTCAGGCGGGTTTCAGAACGAAGTGCGCCTCGAGGCTGGTGTCGGATGCGCGTGACATGACCGGCCGCAAGAACACGGTTTCGAAGTCTTCGCTGTCATATGCAAGATGCGCGTGCGGCTGACCAAACGCCGGCACAATTTGGGGCATTTCGAGGCGGAAAATGCCGTTTTTGTCCGTCAACGTGGCTCCGTGGCTGCGCGCGTCGCGTTCGTGGCCTTCGGTCGTATGCGCCCAGATTTGAATACGCTGGCCGGGCAGTGGTGCACCATCACCCGCGCGCCGGACACTGCCCGTCATCCAGAAACCGCCACCACCTATGCGCTCTACAATCGGCGCGCCGGGGAGATAATTGTTAGATCCTCCGCGCATGGTCGGGGTTGGCGCCACGTTTTCCGCTCTGGCGACCGTCGGTAGCCCGCTGACAGCCAATGCGCCGCTGGCGGCCAGAATTGAACGGCGTGTAAATTGCAATCGTGTCATGAGAAGTCTCCCAATCAATGATGTTTGCTCTGCGTCGCTTTACAATTTAACATTTTTTTCTGCGATTCCGACCCTTGCTGTGCGAATGTCGCCGACCCTGCGAACACGGGTTCGTGAGCTCCAGAATAAAATAGTTTTTTCAAATACTCCTGTGCACCCCGCAACTGTACCGAAGGCAGTTTCTTGAAGTTTACGCTTAAGGTTTTTACGCGCAGATAATCCGGACTTGGGCATTGGCAGATGCGGGCGTCGGACCGTTACAAGGCATGAAAGAGCCGGCAGATCCGTGATTCAGTTTTGACACTTCTTGCGGTTTTGAGCCTCGTGACCAATCCGGCGAACGTTGGAAATGAGGTCGTTTGCAAAGCCACAGATGCGGTCGATTCCGATGGCACGTCGCCATGCGTGATCACAGCCGAAGCAACCAAAGAAACGATTGGTTTTGGGAACCGGTGCAATTTTGGCGAAACGGCCCATTGTGTCACAGGCGTTGATGATGCGAAGAACAAGGCACCATCAGAGATAAATGGACCTAGGTTCTCAGCGTGAATTTTTCGCGCACAGCATATTTGCCAGCTTTCCTAAACTTTTGTAACGGGCGCTCCGCCTTGGAAGGCGTTTCCATTGGCGTAATCGCAAGGTGCTTCTTGCATCTCCAAATGCAGGGCTTTGCCCGTGTAGGGATGCGCACGTGCAAGGTGTTCGTTGACTTCGATGCCCAAACCCGGAATGTCCGGCGGTGAAATGTAGCCCTCTTCGACCCTTATTGTGTTGCCAATCAGGTCTGCATGAAATGTGGTTTCAATAGTTTCCGCCATTAGTATGTTTGGGATTGAAGCCGCGAGATGCACGTTCGCCGCCCATTCGATCGGCCCCGCATAAAGATGTGGCGCGATTTGCGCATTGTAGGCCTCTGCTATTGCAGCAACTTTCTTCATCTCCCAAATGCCGCCGGCGCGTCCGAGGGCGGGTTGCAGAATGGTCGCTGCGCCTTGGCGCAAAACGGCTGCAAATTCAGCTTTTGTGGTCAGCCGCTCGCCGGTCGCGACGGGAATTCGAACAGCTTCTGCGACCTTGGCCATTTCATCCGTTGAGTCAGGCGGGATCGGCTCTTCAAACCAAAGCGGATTAAAGGGCTCCAGAGCCTGTCCCAAGCGAATGGCGCCTGCGGTGGTGAACTGACCATGGGTTCCGAAAAGAAGATCTGCTCGGGTCTCAACTGCGGATCGTATTGCCTTGCAGAAAGCGACTGAGATTTCGATATCACTCATCGCCGGCATGTGACCTCCGCGCATGGTGTAAGGTCCAGCAGGGTCAAATTTGACAGCTGTGTACCCTTTTTCGACCATTGCGCGCGCGCATTCGGCCGCGAGATCCGGTGACGTCCAGAAAGCGCTCATGTCATGATGCGCAAGAGGATAAAGGTAAGTGTAGGCACGAATGCGGTCGTTCATTCTACCGCCGAGCAATGCATAAACCGGCCGGTCGCGCGCTTTGCCCAGAATGTCCCAGCAGGCAATCTCAAGTCCGGAAAATGCGCCCATGACCGTTAGATCCGGGCGCTGTGTGAACCCCGAGGAGTAGGCGCGGCGGAACATGGTTTCAATGTTCTCAGGATTTTCGCCCGCCATGTGACGTTCAAAAACATCTGCGATAACGGCTGTCATCGCTTTTGGTCCGACCGACGAGGCGTAGCACTCGCCCCAACCCGTGAGTCCGTCGTCGGTGGTGAGTTTGACGAGTGTCCAGTAGCGCCCACCCCAACCGGGGGCGGGGGGTGCCGTCACGATTACATCAAGTTCAGAAAGCTTCACGCGCGGTCTCCTGTGTTCGCCTTTTCAGGTGTCAAAAATGATAACGTTGCGGCGTGCGGAACCCCCTTTGGTATCCGCAATTGCTTCGTTGATCTGATCCAGCCGCCATCGGCCGGAAATCAATTCGTCCAGCTTGAGCCGTCCCTGCGTGTACAGGTCCGCCATCCAGGGCACATCGCGCTCGATCACAACGTCGCCCATTTTTGAACCCTGCATGCCCTGACCCAATGCGGCAAGGATCACCGGTTCATACTGTGATGTCGCTCCGGTGTGCGGCATGCCGACAATGATGACCTTGCCGCCTGCGCCAAGGTAGCGCGGCGCCTGATCGTAGGCCGGGATCGCGCCAACCGTGACAATTACCGCGTCCGCGCCACGCCCCCCCAGAGCGTCTTGGCTTGCCTTGAATGGGCTGGGTTGCGTGGCGAGCACGCCGTGCGTTGCACCAAAAGACTTGGCGATTTCCAACTTTTCCTCGCTCATGTCCACGGCAACGATGCGCCGCGCACCGGCAATTCGGGCACCTTGTATCGCGTTCAGACCGACTCCACCCGCTCCGATCACCACAACATCCTGCCCTGCTTTTAGCGCGGCTGCGTTCACGACCGCTCCGATGCCGGTTATGACACCGCAGGCAATAAGACAGGCGCTTTCCTTTGGGATGCTGTCATCGATTTTAACGGCTTGTTTCTGATCGATTACGGTCTTTTCCGCGAACGCGGCCATTGCCATCGCCTGATGCAGCTTGCCACCGTTCTTGGTCTTGATCGGGCCCATGTCACCATCATAGGGAGTTTCGCAGACCGTTGGTTGCCCGCTGGCACAATGGCGGCATCTTCCGCAGGCCCGGATCAACGTTGCCACAACGCTGTCTCCGGGCACGAGACCGGTCACGCCTGCGCCTACCGCGCTGACGCGTCCGGCCGCTTCATGCCCGAAGACAGCGGGCAATGACCCGCCCCAAGCGCCTTCGGCAAACGATATATCCGAATGACAAATTGCAACTGCGTCGATTGCAACCTCGATTTCTCCTACGCCGGGAGGACGTATCAGAATCTCTTCTATCCTGAGCGGTGCGCCAAATTCATGGCACACGGCAGCTTTGATCGTTTGCATCACCGAGATCTTCCCTGCACCGCTTGGTGGATTTCTGCCGAAGTTGACTGCGACATACGCATGCCGCAAGCCTTAAGGCAACTGATCGCGGTCAAACACGCTATGAAAACGATGAAACACGAGAACCGCGGAGGAATACCAGCAAGGCCGTTGCTACAAGCACGGCAGACACCAGAAAGGGGGCACCGGGCAGATAAACCGGCGCGCCCGGAGCTGTGAAGCCTGCAAAGGTCGTCGTCATGATCATCGGCGCAATAATCATCGCGACCGCCGTCAAAGACGTGAGCGCGCCCTGCAACTCGCCTTGAGCGTCCCGGGCCACGGCTTTCGACATAATGCCCTGCAAGGCGGGGGTAATCACCGCGGCAAGCGCGGCAAGAGGCGTCAGGATCAGTGCCACTGTTCCACTGCTGACCAACACCAAAGCCAAAAAAGCGAAAACGTCAAAGATGTGCCCGTAGATTACGGTGCCTCTTTCGCCCAAAATGCGCAGGATGGGACGGATCAATCCGCCCTGTACAATCGCCATCATGATTCCGAACAAAGCGAGGCTCAGGCCAATCATCGTGGGGTCCCAGCCGAAACGCTCTTTGCCAAAAAAAGACCAGATTGACGGGTAGACGGCAAAGGCGACCTGATAGAGAAAATAGACAAGCAGGAGCGGCCCGATCCCGGGCAACCGATTCAACTGACGCAAGCTGCCGAACGGGTTGGCGCGCATGATTTCGAACCGGCGCCTATTCGTTTTTGCCAACGTCTCGCCAAGCACGAAATACCCGAAAACGGCGTTGAGGCCGGCAAGGACCGCGGCGGCATAAAATGGCGCGCGGGTACCAAATTCCGCAAGCACACCTCCAATCAATGGACCCAGCACAAAGCCGATCCCAAAGGCGGCACCGATAAGCCCAAAATTTGCGGCGCGGTCCTCTGGTTGCGAGATATCCGCCATATAGGCATTTGCGGTCGATTGCGTCGCCGCTGTGATCCCTCCAACTATCCGGCCAGCAAGCAAAAGCCAGATGCTGCCCGCGACGGCCATGATGATATAGTCAACCGTCATTACAACAAGCGAAAGCAAAAGAACCGGCCTGCGCCCAAACCGGTCGGACAAGCCACCGATGACCGGACCGAACAGAAACTGCATCAACGCAAAAACGGTGGACAATATACCGCCCCACAGAGCTGCTGTGCTCAGATTTGTCGCACCTACCTCCGCGAACAGGTCCGGCATGACCGGCACGATAAGCCCAATGCCCATAGCGTCTATCACCATGGTGATCAGGATGAAGAGAACCGCCGGACGCATATCTCAGAGGTCTCTGACGCGTTTTGAGAACTGTTTTGCGTCAGTGGTCGCCAGGCCAAATTGTGCGCGCGTCGTGAATACATCTGCGTCCAATTCCGGATGCGCTGCATATGCAAGCTTTTGCAGAGACGTGTTTTCCGAAACGGCTTGGGCGCACAGAGCCTTTGCTGCCGTTTGCGCGCTGGGCCGCGACATGGTCTTGCAAAGGGCAAAGCTCAACGCTTCTGCAAATATCAAGCCGAGCCCGTCTTCAATGCCGGCTTTCATCCGCGCGACATTCGGGGACATGGACCGGGCTAACTCGATTCCCAGTTGCAAGGCCGATGAGGTGCCAAGCACAATCTGCGGCAGGACCAGCCATTCGGTAAACCAGGCGACGCCGTCTCTTTGGTGCTGCTGAACGCTGCCCGATCTAAGAGTGGCCGCGTGATGGGGCAGGCAAAACGTCAGCGCGCGCAACGCCGAGGCCGTCACCGGATTGCTTTTCTGCGGCATTGTGGATGAGCTGCCACCTGACGAAAATGTAAGTTCCTCAACGCCGCTGGCGGATAAAGCCAGTGCAGTCTCCGCCATGGACCCTAGCGGTGATGCGACGTCCCACAGCCAGTCACTGATCCGTAAAATGGGTCCACGATCCGTGTGCCATGTGCGGCAGGGATCAATCAGGCCAAGGTTACGGGCCACCAAAGATCTGACATGTGCCGGATCGTCGCCCAAGGCAGATGCCGTCCCTGCAGCGCCGGAAAGTGAAACCCAAAGACACGCGTCACGCAAGGCTGGTAGCCTGATTAAACTGTCGACCAACGGCTGACCCCATTGCGCGAGCACAGCACCCCACGTGGTCGGTGTTGCCGCTTGCCCGTAGGTGCGTGCGCACATTTCTGTCTCCGCATGTATTTCGGCTTGCTGGGCCAGTATTTCCAGCAAGTCTTTGACGTCGCGCTCGGCCAGCGCAAGAGCCTGCCGCAACCGCAACATGAGGCTGGTGTCGATGATATCCTGGGATGTTGCACCCCAATGAACGAATTGAGCATGCTCCGGTGCGTTCATCTCCTTGCGAAAGGCGGCGACAAGACCGGGAACGCTGACACCGTTTTGGCCAACGGAGGGCGCAAGTGCGGCAGGGTCGATTTGCACCTCATGGCTCGCGCGCTGTATTGCAGCTGCGCTTGTTTCCGGGATGATACCGGCTTCTGCCTGAGCTTTCGCCAATGCGGCCTCCACAAGCAGCATTGCGCGTACCTGTGAACTGTCGGAGAAGAGTTGGCTTGTGTCACCTGTCGGAAACAACTTTGCAAACAACAGGCTGTCGAACGCAGACGAGGTCATCTTTCAACCGTCGGTTTTTGAGGCGCAAGCAACGGAACCTGAAAAATCGCAACAAGAGTCATCTCTTTCTCCCTAAGCCTCCGTCGGGTTTACGCGATTTCTCAATTTCACGTGTCACTCAGGTGCCCCACCTGTTGAAGAAAACCGCATAACACACGCGCGTATTCTTCCGGCTGTTCCACGCAAGGCAAATGACCCGCCTTGCGGATCAAGTGAAAATCACTGCCTGGGACAAGTTCCACAGTCTCGCGTACAAGATCTGGCGGTGTAGAGCCATCCTCTGATCCTGCGATACCCAGTGTCGGCAGGCGCAAGGCGGCCGTTGCACCAAAAAAGTCCGTACCCGAGATCGCTTCTGAGCACCCTGCATAACCTGCATCTTCCTGCCGCGTCAGCATGTTGCGCCACAACTCTAAAGTCGCGCTCGCCCGGAAGTCCGCCGAAAACCAACGCTCCATGACCGCATCGGCCAAGCTTTCAATACCGTTCTTTTCGACGTCTCCGATGCGTTCTTTCCATAAGGCGCGCGTCCCGATCTTGGCGCCGGTGTTAGACAGAACCATCGCGCGGACCAGATCCATCCGCTTTGCCGCCAAGCCCTGCGCAATCATTCCGCCAATGGACAGGCCGACAAAAACGCAGTCTTTGACGTTGAGATAGTCCAGCAGGTTTTCCGCATCTGCAATCAAAGATCCCATGGTGTATGGCGCCCGCGGGCAAGTAGACAGCCCATGACCACGCTTGTCGTATCGAATGATACGAAGACCGTCGGGCAAGTGGGGCAGGACCGGATCCCAAAGACGTAAGTCCGTTCCGAGAGAATTTGCAAAAACGACAGGCGCCCCATCATCTGGTCCATCTACTCGGTAGTGCAAACCGATGTTTCCAAATCTTGCGATCTTCATTTCAAAAAAATCGCCTTTTAACAACATGCTGCGTCATGTTAGTGGCTTCCAAATTTCTGCAGGGCGGTTTGAAACACATGTGCATCCACGTTGCCGCCAGAAATCGTGACGATCACATCATCACCGGACACAGCGTCGCTGTGGAAGAGCGCTGCGGCCAGCGCGACAGCCCCGCCTGGTTCCGCTACGAGTTTAAGATGGGTGAAGGCCAGAGCCATGGCATGCAGCGCTTCGTTATCAGTGACCACAAGCCCGCTGCCGACGTGCTTTTGCAAGATGGGAAAGGTGATTTCGCCCGGCATGGGTGAGATGATCGCGTCGCATATGCTGCCGGTCGTCTGGGCATTGCATTCGCGCGCGCCGCTATGCAGAGATCTTGTCATGTCGTCAAAGCGTTCGGGTTCCACGGGTCTGACGCGCAGATGGGGCGCTTCTTCAGCCAGTGCAAGCGCGATGCCTGCAATGAAACCGCCGCCGCCGCAGCACACAAGCACTTCGGAGGCCGATACGCCCGCGTCACGTGCCTGTTGGGCAATTTCCAAACCCGCCGTGCCCTGACCTGCAATGACTTGTGGTTCGTCAAATGGCCTGATCATTGTCAGTTCGCGTTCGCGAGCGATCTTTTGGCCAATGGCATCACGATCTTCACCGTTAACGCGATCATAAAGCACCACTTCCGCGCCGAGCGCGCGCGTGTTGTCGATCTTCATTCTGGGTGCATCCGCCGGCATAACGATGAGTGCTGGTGCACCAAATTGTGCCGCTGCGCGTGCAACACCCTGTGCGTGGTTGCCGCTCGAGTAGGCGATCACACCCTTTGTACGCTTGTCTGCGCTTAAGGCGGACAGAGCAGAATAGGCCCCGCGATACTTGAAGCTTCCTGTGTATTGAAGGCACTCCGGTTTGACCCAGATTTTGCGTCCTGCGACTTCATCCAACAAAGGTGCATTCAGAAGCGGCGTGCGCCGGACTTGACCGGACAATCGCTTTGCGGCTGCGCGGATCATTTCGATATTCATTTAAAGCCCTCGATCCATGTTTGCAGAGTTGCCACAGCCTCAGGTTCATCCAGAAACGGGATGTGCCCGCGCCCCAGAACCGTTGCCGCTATCATGTCGGGGCGTCGGCGCTTCATCTCTTCAAAGGTCTCTTCCGATAAGAGGTCAGAGTTCTCTCCGCGTAAGGACGCGAGCGGCAATCCGGACAGTGCATCAAAAAACGGCCACAGGTCTGGAGCGGCTTGCGCACCCTGTTCAAGCACGGCGTCCCGCAGCTTGGGATCATACGTGATATCCAGACCGTCGTCGCTCTTAATGTAATGTTTGGCGGCCTCTTCCATCCATCGGGTGAACGGTACGTCAACAAACCCGGGCATTTGGGTTTCAAGAGCGCGCGCGAGTTGGGTGTGCGTTGCTGCAGTCGGGCGGCGACCCAGATAGCCCATTATGTAGGTAAGGCCCTTTGGGTGGAGCTCCGGGCCCACATCGTTGAGCGCAACGGCAATTAGCCTATCCTTCGCCCCCATTGCCAGACCCATTGCCAGCAAACCGCCGCGCGATGTTCCAAGCACGGCAGTTTTGTCCAACTCCAGGTGGTCCAGCAGTTCGACAACGTCGCGGGCTTCGATGATCAGATTGTAGTTGCGCCAATCTTTATCCCATTCAGATTTTCCGCGCCCGCGATAGTCCAGCTTGATCAATCGCGCGTCGGGCAGGTGCGGGGTCATGTAGCTAAAATCAGCCGTTGTTCGGGTTAATCCGGCCAAGCAGAGGACGGGAGGGCCTTCGCCGTCATCTGTGTAATGCAGTGACAAGCCGTCCGACGTTTTGAAAAAAGCCACTCTATGCTCCTGCCAACAAGGGAATATCCGTCAGGTCAGGCAAGATATTTTTCGGTATCCACGGAAGGCGATCGACCGGCTCGCCCCCGCGGTTGACCCACACAGTGTTGAAGCCGTATCCCGCGGCACAGCCAGCATCCCATCCGTTAGAAGACACAAAAAGCACTTCATCACGACCGCACCCAAAATGGTTTTCGACCAGATCGTAAACTCTTGCGTCGGGTTTAAAGACGCCAACTGTGTCAACGGAGAGTGTTGCATCCAGTTGCGTCTCTATGCCGGCGGACCGGACAGCACCCATCAGCATGTCCATCGACCCGTTCGACAGAATAGCGGTGGCATACTCTTTGTCTTTGAGTGTTTGCAGCATTTTTGGAACTTCGGGATAACTTTGCAATTCCCAATAAAGCGCCAACAAACGCTCGCGCAGGGCTGGATTGCCCTGTTGCCCGCATTTCTCGAGCGCCCAATCAAGTCCGTTTTGTGTGACGGTCCAGAAATCATCATGCGCGCCAGTGACTGCGCGCAACCAGGAATACTGCAGCTGCTTTAACCGCCAGTGATCGGCCAGTTCCATCCAGCTGTCTCGTATCGCTGAAAATGCAGGCTCCTGTGCAGCTTGCCGTGCCGCTGAGGCGACATCAAACAAAGTCCCGTAGGCGTCGAAAACGCAGGTTGTGATAGGCATGATGTCCCTCGCGGCGATGTCACCAATCAGATTGTCACGGCGCGCGGGGAGGGAAAAGGGCGAATTCGGACAGATGCGAGCATTACCTTGTTCTTTTCGGTGGGTACTTTCTTTTAATGTCGCAAAACAGAGGATCAGTGCCACCTTGGCTGAAGTGATCGAAAAACAGGAAACGTCATGACGCACATCAAATCTGGCGCCTCCATCGCGATTCATTATGCGGGAACGCTTTTGGATGGGTCGGTTTTTTGACAGTTCGTCGGGCCGCGATGCTTTGGAGTTTGTAGTAGGTTCTGGACAGGTTATTCCCGGTCTTAACGCTATGCAGCCGGGGTCGTCTGTCGGTGAAAAACAGAAGGTCCAGATCAAGTGTGATCAGGCCTACGGAACAATCAACCCGGCGATGCGCCAGGCCATACCGCGAGAGGGCATTCCTGAAGACATCAGGCTGGACATTGGTATGAAATTGCAAATGCAAACCGCAAACGGCCGGACTTTGCCGGTGAAAGTGATCGGATTACAAGAGGCGCGGTCACTCAGGATGCCAATCACCCATTGGCTGGTATGCATCTCACGTTTGAGTTCGAAGTCATAAGGATTGGTTCGGCTTGAGATACAGGCGCCACTGACCTTAAGGGCTTGTTAAACAAGTGTTCTACAAGCACTTGAAAGCACGGAAGGAACACTCCTAGAATGCGGTCTGAATTGGGCTTTGCCCAGAGGATCAGAAGGTCCGCTCGCCACTGAAGCAGAGGCCAGTATGACCGGATTTCCTGACCCGCCAGCCAATGAGAAAGTACTTGATGTCCTGCAGATCGTTGCACTGAACGCAGCGATTTCTACAGGTTTGTTGGTTGTGTTGAAAGCTGCCGGTGCCGCCTGGGGCGTTGCCCTGCTGACCAGTTGGATCGGCGGTGGATTGGTCACGCTCTGCTTTGCTATGTGTGTGTATCTGGTTCATGAGCGTAATGTCGTCGGTAGAAAGTCAATTCATAGGTCACGGGACCTGAAGTCGTCGGATCCAAATGCGTCTCACGTGCCTTCTGATCTGCGCGATCCCGTGGCGGCGTGGGAGATTGATCGTTTGATGGAAATAGACCAGATGTTGGCCCAACACGCGCATCGACACAGCGCGGCTCCGTATTATACAAAGGCCGATATGGTGCGACTGTGGGATAACGAAGCCCGCGAAGATACAGCCCCGCATGACGAAAAAGACAGGCGCAGAAGAGCGTGTTAGGCTAGAATCCAAAGTCCAGTCTTATGCGTTCGGGGTGTACTGCGCGCGCGGGGCGCGCTCATGGGTCAATTGACGGGCGCTTCGATGGTCGGCAGACCCGCAGATACCGTGATACCGTTCTCATCTTCGCCAGCTGTGGTTTCGGCCACCAAGCCGAATGCACCTTCAAGCGGCGTTCCGGCAAGATATTTTGCCGCAAGTGGTTTGGCATCTTCGATTGTCTGGGCCAAGTCTGGTCCAACCTCTTTGTCAGACCAAAGCGCGGTACTCAGCACTATGCCCGTCACCGGGATGAGCAAACGCGCGTAAAGCCGTGCCGTTGTTGCACGTTCGACATAAGCGGTCTGCCGGATGTCTCGAATGCTTTTTTGTCTCATGTACCCGTCATGAGGGTGCATTGAGGCGCCATTAAGGCGAAAATATGCAGTGAGCCTGACTTGTCTGCCTAAAGGTTTTCACCCTGCGGCATGCCCAGCACGTGGTACCCGCCGTCGACCCGGATGACTTCTCCGGTGGTGCATGCGCCTGCATCGGAAGCCAGATAGACGGCAGTCCCGCCCACGGCCTCCAATGTGGCGTTTGCGCGCAGGGGCGCATTCTGATCGGTGTGTTTGTACGTCTTGCGTGCGCCTCCAATGGCCGCGCCAGCAAGCGTTTTCATTGGACCGGGCGAGATCGCATTCACTCGAATACCTTCCGGCCCCAGATCATTCGCCAGATAGCGCGTGGCACTTTCCAAAGCCGCTTTCGCGACACCCATTACGTTGTAGTTCGGCACGACACTGTTGCTGCCCTGATAGGTCAAGGTAAGCAGCGTACCCCCGTTGTCGATCATCATGGGGTGCGCGCGGCGCGCGACCTCTACGAACGAATAGGCGCTGATATCCAGGGACCGTTTGAAGTTTTCGCGGCTGGTATTGAGAAAGCGGCCGGTCAGTTCTGCCTTGTCCGAAAAGGCAATCGCGTGAACCAGAAAATCGATGGTCGGCCAGCATGATGCGAGTTGTGAAAAAGCCGCATCAAGCGAGGTATCGTCGGTCACATCGACGTCGACCATGAAGTCCGAACCAATAGAGTTCGCCAGCGGGGCAAGGCGCGAACCAAAAGCTTCCCCCTGATACGTAAAAGCAAGCTCTGCGCCTGCTTCCGCCATCGCTCTGGCGATACCCCACGCGATTGAGCGTTCGTTTGCAACGCCCATGACAAGACCACGTTTGCCAGTCAATTGACCCGACATGGCGCTCTCCTATCCCAAGTGCTTCGACAGGATCATGGATCCGTTCGTACCGCCGAAACCAAAGGAATTGGTCATGACGGAGTCCAGGCCTGCGTTGTCGACGCGTGTCGTTGCAATCTCGTTTTCGTTGAGACTAGGGTCAAGTGTTTCGACGTTGATAGATTGTGTGATGAAGTCATTTTCCAGCATCAACAGGCTAAAGATTGTTTCGAGTGCGCCTGCCGCACCCTGCGCGTGACCGGTCATGGATTTGGTGGAACTGACCAGCGGAGTTGATCCTTCTCCAAAGACGCGGCGCACGGCTTCAATCTCGCCTACATCACCTACCGGCGTGGATGTACCATGGGCATTGATATAGCCGACCGAACGGCCTTCCGGTAAAGTTTCGAGCGCTAATCGCATTGCACGTTCGCCACCTTCTCCAGAGGGGGCCACCATGTCATGCCCATCCGACGTGGCGGCGTAACCGGTTACCTCAGCATAAATCTTTGCGCCCCGCGCTTTTGCATGTTCCAGTTCTTCCAACACGACGATGCCGCCGCCGCCGGAGATAACAAATCCGTCGCGATTGGCATCAAAAGCGCGGCTCGCGCGCTCCGGTGTGTCGTTGTATTTGCTGCTCATTGCGCCCATCGCGTCGAACAAGCACGACAAGGTCCAGTCAAGTTCTTCACCGCCGCCGGCAAACATAACGTCCTGTTTTCCGAGCATGATTTGCTCTGCCGCGTTGCCGATGCAGTGCAATGATGTCGAGCAGGCGGACGTAATCGAATAGTTGATACCCTTGATCTTGAAGGCCGTGCTCAGGTTTGCGCTGACCGTCGATGACATGCATTTGGGAACTGCAAAGGGTCCGATCCGTTTGGTTGCGCCAGTGTCTCTTACAACGTTATGCGCCGTAAGCATGGCTGAAGTCGATGGCCCCCCAGATCCCGCAACAAGACCGGTGCGCGGGTTCGAAATGACATCTGTGTCGAGTCCTGCATCGGCAATCGCCTGGTCCATTGCAATGTAGGCATAGGCTGCACCGGGGCCCATGAAGCGCAAAGTGCGCTTGTCGATGTACTCTGCCACATTGAGCTTTAGCGTGCCTGCGATCTGGCTGCGAAAACCGTGTTGCGTCATCTCGGAGCTGGCTTCAATGCCGCTTTTCCCGGCCTTTAGTGCAGCGAGAACCTCGTCAGCGCTGTTTCCGATGGATGAGACAATGCCCAGACCTGTCACGACGACGCGACGCATGGCGCACTCCTTTTCTTGACCCGAATGCTGCTTAGTTTTCCGAAAGCGCGACCTTCATGTCCGTCACCTGATAGATGGTTTCCCCATCCGCTTCCACCCGGCCATTCGCGACCCCCATTGTCAAGCGCCGCGTTTGGATCGCTTTGGTGAAGTCAACATAGTATGTCAGCATTTTACGGTCCGGTCGAACCATGCCTGTCAACTTCACTTCACCCACGCCCAGTGCATATCCGCGGCCCTGCCAGCCACGCCAGCCAAGATTAAAGCCCGTTAGCTGCCAGAGGCCATCAAGTCCCAGGCAGCCAGGCATGATGGGATTGCCGGGAAAATGACATTCAAAAAACCAGAGGTCCGGTAGGATATCAAATTCCGCGACCACATGACCCTTGCCGTGCTCGCCTCCATCCCCCGAAATATCACTGATACGGTCCATCATCAGCATCGGTGGCGCCGGCAATTGCGCGTTGCCGGGGCCGAAGAGTTCCCCGCGGGCGCATTTGAGCAACCCTTCCTTGTCAAAACTCGTCGGATACTGGGACATTCGGGCGCATCTCCTGCTTTGCACTATTGTGCGAGGTCGAACTCCTCTAGCATCGTGTTGAAGGGTCCTGCAAGACTGCTAAAGCGCTCCTGACGTGGCCATTTATATGGGTTCATGCGGGTGATCTTGGCCACTTACCGATTGAAAACCGTTCTCAAAACACTTTATATAACCGATAGAGGACTTAGGAAGTATGACGCCACTTAGCCACACTCGCGGTTCCGACTGGCTCGAAAGCGCCGGGGTACGACCGACTCGCCAGCGGGTAACTCTCGCATCTTTGCTTGTGGGCGACGGCCAGCACAGACATGTCACGGCAGAGAGTCTGTTTGAAGCGGCGAAACTGGAAGGTGAAGCCGTTTCTTTGGCAACGGTTTATAATACGCTGCGGGCGTTTTGTGACGCAGGCCTCGTTCAAGAAGTCACAGTGGACGGATCGAAAAGCTACTTTGACACCAACACGCATGATCATCCGCACTTTTATTGGGAAGACAACGCTGAATTAACCGATGCACCTGCGGACGAACTTGTGATCGCAAAGGTGCCTGAAGCACCCGAAGGGGCCGAAATTGCTTCGATCGATGTTGTGATCAGGCTTCGTCGAACCTGATCCGGTTCTTTTCGACTGCTGCCAACACCACTCCGAGATGTTTTTCAGAACCACTGGCCTGTTTCCATCAGGCCGAGGTCCAGCAATTGACGTGAGTGCCATTCAAACGGCTCCGAATTGTACCACTTGAACGTTTCGATGTCATAGCGGCTGCCGGGATTGCGCTTCAGTGCTTTGGCCGTCCGAAAGGAACAGATCGCGGCGGTCAGGTTGTGATGCCAAGGACAGGCATACGTATTGTATTCCTCATCCGAAAGCGTGTGATCACCGCGCAGTTGAAGCCCTGGTTTCGCTCGAAACAGCCCGATCCGATCAATTTTGCGTCGGTTCGGCGGAATATGTTCCTCAAATCGCCAACGCAACCCTCCGAAAAAATCAAGTTGCCTTTCTTTAGGGTGCCCTCCGTTGTCCGGATCTTTTCGTGTCAGCGCATAATAACCCGAGCGGTCCAGATGCGCGCGATCAAGAGATACTGCGTCGGGGCAGGCCGAAAGATCGTCGGCGTAGAGATCCACGACATAAGTCAACATCGCATCCCGACGTTCTTCTGTTTGAAAGGCAAGCAATTCTCCCACAGTTCTGGTCTCGCAAAAGGGGAAAAACAGGTACTCTGCGTTGAAACAGTAGTAAATCCAGCAACCCGGTGCTGCATCAATCACCGCGTTGATCGCATGTTCAACTGCGCCCTGCACCGATGCATCGTAATCCACACGCTCAACGCGATCCAGCAGATCGCACGGCAGATCAAATGGAGCCGGCATTAAGGCAAGCACGGTCTTGAAGCCCGCCTGATCGTGATGCCGCAAGGTTGTGGCGATTTCCACCTCGTCTTCTACCAGCACGATTGCTATGGGGCCTTTTGACGACGCAACACAGCCGCTTTGTAAAAACGCGTCCAAACTGGCGTGACGCATTGCGCTCTCCTCTATTATTTTTATGCGAAGCGTCCTGCAAATCGCCTTTCATTGCAAGCGTTGAACGAGGCTGATAGAGAGCCGCATCACCTTCCTCGCCGGATCACCGTTATGACACTGCCAAAAAAGCTCTTCATCAAGACATATGGCTGCCAGATGAATGTCTACGACAGCGAGCGGATGGCAGAGTCCTTGCAAAGCGAAGGGTATGAGCAAACGCAGATCGCCGAAGAGGCCGATATGATCCTGCTGAACACATGCCATATCCGTGAAAAAGCGGCAGAGAAAATTTACTCCGAGCTTGGCAGACTGAAGCCGTTGAAGTCGGCAAATCCGAACCTGAAAATTGGTGTCGCCGGGTGTGTTGCGCAGGCGGAAGGCGAAGAGATCATGCGTCGTCAACCGACCGTCGATCTGGTCGTAGGTCCACAGTCCTATCACCGGTTGCCCCAGATGGAAGCGCGACTGCGAAAAGGAGAACGCGCGCTCGATACCGATTTTCCTGAAGAGGACAAATTTGACCGGATGGCGTCGCGACCCAAGGCGCGGCGCGCTCCAACGGCCTTTCTGACGGTGCAGGAGGGGTGCGACAAGTTCTGTGCCTTTTGCGTCGTCCCGTACACGCGTGGAGCAGAAGTGAGCCGACCCTTAGCGCGCGTTTTGGATGAGGCGCGAGATCTCGTGGATCGCGGCGTGCGAGAAATAACACTGCTGGGTCAGAACGTGAACGCATACCACGGGGCGGGAGCCGATGGATCGGAGAAGTCGCTCGCGGACCTGATTTGGGCGCTGAATGAGATACAAGGCCTCGAGCGCATCCGGTTCACCACGTCCCATCCAAATGACATGCAGGATGATCTGATCGAAGCGCATCGCGACTGCGCCAAGCTGATGCCTTATCTACATCTGCCGGTGCAATCGGGTTCGGATCGGATTTTGAAACGTATGAACCGCAGTCATACGGCCGAAAGCTACATTCGTTTGATCGAACGGATCCGCAAAGCGCGGCCGGATATCTTGCTGTCAGGTGATTTCATTGTCGGCTTTCCAGAAGAGAGCGAAGAAGATTTTCAAGCCACACTTGATTTGATTGAAGCAGTCGAATATGGCTACGCCTATTCGTTCAAATACTCGACGCGTCCGGGCACACCTGCAGCCGAGCGGGCACAAGTCAACCCTGATGTGGCTGATGAGCGGCTGCAGCGCATCCAAGCCTTGATCACACACCAACAGCAGACCATTCAGAATGCCATGGTTGGTCGCGACTTGAGCGTGCTAATTGAAAAAAAAGGACGCTTTAACGGCCAGATGGTTGGAAAGTCAGAGTATTTACACGCGGTCCATGTTGAGGACTGCGATGCGCGGGTCGGCGAAATACTTCCGGTGAGAATCACCGAGGCGAAAAAGAACTCATTGGCTGCGGAAACTCTTGTCTAACCCGTAATCTTTCACAATTTTGCCTAAATCGTGCCACAATCGAAGCAGTGGTCGCTAATGCGCGACAATTGAGACGACCGATTTGCGAAAAACCAGTTGGATGCGTATGCGTGTTGCAGGGGCGAGTACGCACCGGGCAAGTGTTGGGTGTGAGTTAAATGGTGAAGGAGCACGTCGTGCTTGAACGTTTTGTAGATGTGATACAGTGGATTGGGCTGGTGTTCGCCTGCATGTTTTTTGTAATGCAGGCGAGCAGTTTGGTGGGTTGAGTTGATATCTGCGGCGCAATGTCGGCTTCGTCACGCGTTCGTACAAATGCAAACAACGGCGCAGTTTTGAACTGATTTCTGGGAAGATATCATTGCAGCCGTTGGCGAAGGTCCAACAAAGATATGCAGCAAAAGAGCCGGCGCTTTTTCAGCGTCGGCTTTTTTATTTCGAAGTGACGCATTTGTGTGCTTACGGCTTGCGCTGCTCGCCGGGAATTGGCACCGTCAAACTGACTCGCACGCGTTAGGAGCCACTGTTGCCGCCAAGTGATCCAAGCCCCATCGACACACTGACTGCTGCCTCGGGCGGCACCGTCGAATTTCCTGACAATCGTTTACTTATTGACCTATGCGGTCCTTACGACGCCAATTTGGCGCAGATCGAAAAGGCGTTGGACATACAGATTGTACGCCGCGGCAACCAACTTGCTGTGGTTGGCGCTGTAGACCCGCAAAAGGACGCGATCCGCATTTTGCATGCGCTGTACGCCAGGCTGGAAAGTGGCCGCACTGTTGAAGCGGCCGATGTGGATCGGGAGTTGCGGATGGGTCCTTTTGAGGAGGCTGTGTCGATCTCGGATGGCGATCAGCTCGAAATGCCGATCGGCACCCGCATAGAGATCCAAACGCGAAAAAAGCGCGTCGAACCCAGGACAGACGCTCAAAAGGCATATGTACAATCGCTTTTTGAGCATGAGCTTGCATTCGGTATCGGTCCCGCAGGCACCGGGAAAACGTATCTCGCCGTTGCCGTTGGCGTGTCCATGTTTCTGTCGGGTCAGGTGGACAAGATAATCCTGTCGCGACCCGCAGTGGAGGCGGGTGAGCGTCTTGGTTTTTTGCCCGGGGATATGAAAGACAAGGTCGATCCCTATATGCAGCCGCTGTATGATGCATTGGGCGATTTTTTGCCGGGAAAGCAACTTGGTCGATTGATCGAAGAAAAGCAGATCGAGATCGCGCCATTGGCATTCATGCGAGGACGCACGCTGTCGAACGCGTTTGTCGTTCTCGACGAGGCGCAGAATGCGACGTCAATGCAGATGAAGATGTTCCTGACGCGGTTGGGTGAAGGCTCGCGCATGGTCATAACCGGGGACCGCACGCAAATTGATTTACCGCGCGGTACCGCGTCGGGGCTTGCAGATGCCGAGCGTCTACTCAAGCGTATCCCAAAAATCAGCTTCAACTACTTCACCTCAAAAGACGTGGTTCGACACCCGCTTGTCGCTGCCATTATTGAGGCGTATGAGGCTGATCCGCCCGAAAAGAAATGATTTCGGCGTCTTCATGTGGATATCTTTGACATGCAGATTGATATTCTGCTGGAAGACAAGCGTTGGAACGAAATCACTTTTTTTGAGATTTCTGAAGCAGCCGTAACTGCGACATGTGCCCATCAGGGCCTTATGGCAGCTCAGGTCGAGGTCTCCTTGCTTGCTTGCGACGACGCAAAGATCGCAGAACTGAACCGCGATTTCAGATCGAAGCCGCAGCCGACCAATGTCCTGAGCTGGCCCGCTCAGGAGCTCGGCGCAGCATTGGAAGGTGCGGCGCCGCATGCTCCGGAAGCGGGACCAGACGAAACGATTGCCTTGGGTGATATCGCGATTTCATTTGACACCTGTGCGCGGGAAGCCGCCCTGCAAAACAAGTCGTTGAAAGCACACACGACACATTTGCTTGTTCACGGAACGTTACATTTGTTGGGCTATGATCATATACACGAAGCAGATGCCACGTTGATGGAACGTATTGAAGCTGAGATACTTGGCAATCTGGGGTTTGATGACCCATATTAGTATTAGGGCAGAATTGGCTGCCGCCATTTAGCACGGGACCCAATGGGCGACACCGACGGATCTTCTGAAGCAGCGCGTAGCGCGCAGGAACAGACAGACACACAACACTCTGAAATCACACAGAGACATGGCAGTTTTTTGAGCCGCGTCTTTGGCGCGCTGAGCCCACGCGAAGACGTTAGCGTCGCCAGTCTCCCAAGCGCCTTGCCAGAGCGCAACCAAGTTCACGGCATGATTAATCTGCGTCGTATGCGGGTCGAGGATGTCTCGATCCCAAATGCGGAGATCACTGCCATTCCGTCCGTATCTACCCTGGACGAAGCCGTTTCGGTGTTTAAGGAGAGCGGTCTTACGCGTCTTCCGGTGTTTGAGGGCACGTTGGATACGCCAATCGGGTTTTTACATCTGAAGGACCTTGCGCTCACACACGGCTTCAACGGCGATAAAAATGACTTTGATTTGAAGGCCATGTTGCGCCCGTTACTCTTTGTCCCTCCGTCGATGACCATTGGCGTGTTGCTCACCAAAATGCAGACAGAACGGCGCCATATGGCTTTGGTGATCGACGAATACGGTGGTGTGGACGGCTTGGTGACAATTGAGGACCTCATTGAGCAAGTCATCGGAGAGATCGAAGATGAGCACGACGTGGAGGAAGACCTGTTCTTTTCCCAAGAAAAGCCTGGCAGCTATCTGGCGCTCGCAAAAACACCACTTGAGGAGTTTGAAGCGGAAATCGGCCGTTCTCTGACGGCACATGCCGCGGTGGATGAAGAGGAAATTGAAACGCTCGGTGGGCTTGTCTTTGTTCTGTCGGGGCGGGTGCCCGCGCGGGGCGAAATGGTCGTGCACCCCGATGGTGTTGAGTTCGAAGTGTTGGACGCGGACCCGCGCCGCATCAAGCGTCTTCGCGTACGGACCAACGGCTTCGGCGCCTGATCTGTGTCGGCCTCAAACCCTAACGCGGCAAACAATGCACGGCGCCGCGGCGTACCATTTTTGGTCTGGCTGGCGGTCTCGGCAGTTTGCGGAGCGTTTGGTGCATTGGGGCAAGCACCGTATGACCAGCCTCTGGCTAGTGTCTTGTCGTTGGCGAGCGGATTTATGCTTTGGCGACTTCAGCCCGGCCCGCGGTCGTGCGCTACCATTGGCTGGACGTTTGGCACGGGCTATTTTGCGGCCGTTCTGTTCTGGATCGTCGAGCCTTTTCAAGTAGATGCCGCGCAACATGGATGGATGGCGCCTTTCGCGCTTGTGTTTCTGAGCGCAGGCCTTGCCCTGTTCTGGGCTTTGGCATTTTGGACCGCACGAAGGGTATCGAACGCCGCATTTGGTCTTGTTTTTGCCTGGGCAGGTGCTGAAGTTTTGCGCGCCTATGTCCTGACCGGCTTTCCTTGGGGCAGCCCTGCGCAGGCCTTGATCGATGGCCCGGCATCAAGACTGCTTGCCGCTTTCGGGCCACATGGGACAACGCTGGTCATGATGCTGTTTGCCTGGTCCTTGTCCGTCCCGGCCAATGGGCGTGACCGTGTGAGCTTGCGCGGCGGACAGATTGCCTTGCTGTGCGGGATTGCAGCGGCACTATACCTGCCGCTCGCACAGGCTTCCGCAATATTGACCGACCACTGGGTTCGACTGGTGCAACCAAATGCTGCGCAGCACCTGAAATGGCAACCGGATATGGTGGAGGTCTTTTTTCGCCGGCAACTGGAATACACTGCAGCCCCACCCGCACGCCCAGAAGAAACGCCCGATCTGATTGTTTGGCCGGAAACGGCCATTCCCTGGCCCTTGGAGTCGGCCGGCCCAGCATTGGATGCCATTTCAGAGGCCTCTGGTGGGACAGCCGTCTCGCTGGGAATGCTGCGTTTTGATGAAGCCGGACCAAAGAACGCGTTGGTTGTCTTAGAGCAAGATGGTTCCCCTGACTCTGTGTACGAAAAACACCATCTTGTGCCTTTTGGAGAATACATGCCGTTGCGTAAGTGGGCGGACCGGTTCGGGTTGCAGGCGCTTGCCGCCAGTGCCGGAAGTTTTTCGAAGGGGCCAGGTCCTGCCGTACTGGATTTTGGTGCACTCGGAAAAGGCATGCCGCTGATATGTTACGAGGCGGTCTTTGCGCATGAGGTGAACGCAGCCGCCGAACGCCCAGATTTTCTCATTCAGGTGACAAACGACGCGTGGTTTGGAGAATTAGCTGGCCCGCAGCAACATATGGCGCAGGCACGCATGCGCGCTATTGAACAGGGGCTGCCACTGATGAGAGCGGCAAACACAGGCATTTCAGCGATGGTTGATCCTTATGGGCGTATCGTTTCAATGTTGCCTTTAAACACCGCTGGATTTTTGGATGCGCCGCTGCCGCGGCCTTTGAACGCCACACTGTATAGTCGGGTGGGCGACTGGCCGGCCATCGCCTTCGCATTTTTCGGGCTCATTGCTTTGGCGCTGCGCGGAAGAACATAGCGACATTTACCAATTGACGGCTCTAGAGCCTGCACGTAAGCAGGGCCGTCGGATCACAACGGCTTCCTGACGTGGTCCCTAACACCCCATTGGAGCAATCAATGTCACGCAAAAATTATGTATTTACCTCGGAATCCGTTTCCGAGGGACATCCGGACAAGGTCTGTGACCGGATATCAGACGCAGTTCTTGACGCATTTCTGGCTGCCGAGCCCGAGGCGCGCGTGGCCGCAGAGACCTTTGCAACCACAAACCGTGTGGTGATCGGAGGAGAGGTTGGCCTGTCGGACAAGGCAAAGCTGCAGGATTACATGGGTCGGATCGACGCGATTGCCCGCGCTTGCATTAAGGACATCGGGTACGAGCAGGATAAATTCCACCACGCAACCTGCCAGATCACCAACCTTTTGCACGAACAGTCCGCGCATATTGCACAGGGCGTAGATGCCAGTGCCGAAAAAGACGAGGGCGCAGGCGACCAAGGGATCATGTTCGGTTTTGCATCGAACGAGACACCAGAGTTGATGCCAGCACCCATACATTATGCCCATGCTGTCTTGCGCCGTTTGGCGGAAGTACGCAAGGACGGGACAGAGCCAACGCTGCGCCCGGATGCCAAAAGCCAGCTCTCCGTACGCTACGAAGACGGCAAGCCGGTCGGGGTCACATCCATCGTGTTATCGACGCAGCATGCGGATGAAAATCAGACGTCGGACGACATTCGAGCCATTGTGGAACCATACATTCGCGAGGTTTTGCCAAATGGCTGGATCTCCGAGGAAACCGAATGGTGGGTCAACCCAACGGGGACTTTTGTAATTGGCGGGCCAGATGGGGACGCCGGGTTGACCGGGCGCAAGATCATTGTCGACACCTATGGCGGCGCGGCCCCGCATGGCGGTGGCGCGTTTTCGGGCAAGGATCCGACCAAAGTGGACCGTTCTGCTGCTTACGTGTCGCGCTATCTGGCCAAAAACGTTGTTGCTTCGGGATTGGCTGACAAGTGCACCATTCAGTTAAGTTACGCGATCGGTGTATCAAAGCCTCTGTCAATTTATTGCGACACATTTGGCACAGGACAAGTGGCCGACGCCGTGATCGAGGAAGCAATCGGCAAGGTCATCGACCTGACGCCACGAGGTATTCGCGAACATCTGCAACTTAATAAACCGATTTACGCCCGTACGGCGGCATATGGTCATTTTGGTCGCGCGCCTGATGCGGACGGCGGGTTCAGTTGGGAAAAAACGGACCTTGTCGACGCACTTAAAAGCGCTCTTTAAAGTTTGTGCAGAGGGCCACCGTCCTCTGCACATTTCGCGCGTGTCTGCATGAAACGCCCGCATCGCAACTTTTACGGCCGGATAAAAGGCAAATCGCTAAAGCCCTCTCAGAGAACCTATCTAGAACAGGATTTGGCGGGATTGTCGGCGGGCGCCGTCGGGTGGGACGTCAATCCCGGTCGCACGCCGCTTGATTTGAAGGCACGTTTTGGCGGCAAGCCGGTTTGGCTGGAGGTCGGTTTTGGCGGTGGTGAGCATCTGGTGCATCAGGCCCGCGCAAACCCGGGTGTGGGCATTATCGGAGCCGAACCCTACATCAATGGCGTTGCGATGCTCTTGGGAAAGATCCGAAAGGCGGATGTCAAAAACCTGGCGATCTTTCCCGGCGATGCAAGGGACCTCATGGACGTTTTGCCAGACGCCAGCGTGGACCGTGCTTTCCTTCTCTACCCGGATCCCTGGCCCAAAACGCGCCACCACCGCCGCCGTTTTGTCACGCAGGAGCACTTGGAGCCGTTGGCGCGCGCTCTCAAACCGGGCGCGGTGTTACGGGTTGCAACGGACATAGAGGACTACGTACGCCAAACTTTGCTGGAAGTCCCAAAGGCCGGCTTCCGTTGGGCTGCCACACGGCCAGCAGACTGGCGTGAGGCGTGGCCGGATTGGATTTCCACTCGCTACGAACAAAAGGCGTTGCGCGAAGGACGCAGACCGCACTACCTGACTTTCGAAAGACTGTAGCGCCCGATTTGGTGAATCGGCTGGACGCGCGCGCGGCTTGTGGGTAATCCACGCAAAATCACAAAGACCGCAGGAAAATCTCATGTCCAGTCACGGCGCGCCGATCCCAATGACGTCTCATCCGAGTGCGCCTCTGTCGGGCGTGGCTGAGGTGCCGGGGGACAAATCGATCTCGCACCGGGCGTTGATACTTGGCGCATTGAGCGTCGGTGAGACGCGCATATCTGGACTTCTGGAAGGTCAGGACGTGTTGGACACGGCAGCGGCAATGCGCGCGTTCGGAGCGGAGGTCACAAACCACGGCGACAATGAATGGTCGGTGCATGGTGTTGGTGTCGGCGGATTTGCCGAGCCGTCACAAGTTATCGATTGTGGCAACTCAGGTACCGGTGTCCGGCTGATTATGGGTGCGATGTCGACTTGTCCGATCACGGTGACCTTTACGGGCGATGCGTCCTTGAACGGCCGCCCTATGGCACGAGTGACCGATCCGCTTACGCTGTTTGGAATGCAAGCCGTCGGTCGTTCGGGTGGGTGTCTGCCGATGACGTTGGTCGGAGCCGTCGACCCTGTCCCGGTGGAATACACCGTTCCGGTGCCCTCAGCACAGGTTAAGTCCGCTGTTTTGTTTGCCGGTTTGAACGCGCCGGGAAAAACGCGTGTTATCGAAAAGGAAGCCACACGAGATCACACGGAACGCATGATGGCGGGTTTCGGGGCTGAGATTTCTGTCGAGCAGACGCCCGAAGGGCGCCAGATTACGCTGACGGGACAGGCCGAGCTGTCGCCGCAGACTCTAGTTGTGCCACGCGATCCTTCGTCCGCTGCGTTTGCCGTATGTGCAGCTCTCATCGTGCCCGGTTCTGACGTACTGGTGCCAAACATCGGTTTGAACCCCACGCGGGCGGGTCTGTTTGTCACACTGCGCGAAATGGGTGCCGATCTGACGTACGAAAACGAACGTGAAGAGGGAGGGGAGCCCGTGGCGGATCTACGCGCGCGCTTCTCGCCAGATCTCAAAGGCATTGACGTGCCGCCTGATCGTGCGGCCAGCATGATTGATGAATACCCGGTCCTCTCTGTTGTGGCGAGTTTTGCGGATGGTCAGACGATGATGCGAGGCGTCAAGGAATTGCGCGTAAAGGAAAGCGACCGCATCGATGCGATGGCGGTGGGTCTGCGCGCCAATGGAGTTGCGGTTGAGGATGGCCCGGATTGGTGGAGCGTGACCGGTTGCGGTCGTGGTCAAGTGCCGGGTGGGGCGACCTGTGCCAGCCACCTCGATCACCGGATTGCCATGTCCTTTCTGGTACTGGGCATGGCGGCAAAACAACCGGTCAAGGTCGATGATGCAGGTCCAATTGCCACGTCCTTTCCGATTTTTGAGAGCCTGATGGCCGGTCTTGGCGCCGCGATCACCCGTGACTCGGTCTGAGTGTCGCACGTGACCCTTGGTCCATTTACAGTTGCAATCGACGGGCCGGCAGCCGCAGGCAAAGGCACCATTGCCAAGGGTGTGGCAGAGCATTTTGGATTTGCGCATCTTGATACCGGCCTGCTCTACCGGGCCGTCGGAGCCAAAACCCTGCTGGGCGTTGACCCAAAAGAGGCAGCAACGCGGCTGATGGCATCAGACTTGAGCGGAGACCAATTGCGTTCGCCCGAGGTGGCGCAGGCCGCCAGCCGTGTCGCGGTGATCGCCGATGTCCGCGCTGCTCTGATCGATTTTCAGCGTAGTTTTGCCCGCCGCTCCGGCGGCGCCGTTCTGGACGGCCGCGATATCGGCACGGTGATTTGTCCCGATGCAGACGCAAAGCTCTTTATCACCGCTGGTGTCGATGTGCGGGCGCGACGGCGATATGATGAATTGGCTGGAAAAGGAGCTGCGTTCAGCTACGAACAGGTGCTGGCCGACGTGCGCGAACGCGATACTCGTGATCGCGAGCGTGCCGAAGCACCGCTGGTCCCGGCGAAAGACGCGTTGGTCATCGACACATCGGATCTGGATATTCAAGCTGCTTTGCGCCGCGCTATCGAAGCCGTCGAAGCCTCGCGAAATTAACGGACACCGCGCAGAGCTGCATTGTTTGAAATGACCTTTGTGCTCAGGTCTTGCGCGATTCCGGCCTGAAAAGCACTTGCAAGCGTGGGGCTGTGTTCTTGCAGTTCGAGCAATTTCTCTGACGGTATCAACCAATAACGCGCCTTTTCTGCCACGACTGCGGTTGCAGATGCAGCCGTGTGACCCAGCACCGACATTTCGCCGATGAAATTACCCGGACGGCAAGTGCCCACACGCGCGTCGCTGTGGTAGACGTCAACCGAGCCCTCCGAGATGTAGGCCACGTGGTCAACCGGTTCACCTTCTGTCGTCAAGTTTGTCCCCGTTGCGCCGTCAACCCAGACGCCAAGGTTCAGAAGTTGACGCGCATCGGCTTTGGACAATCCTGAAAACCGGGTTGCCACAAACCGCGCTTCTTCGTCACTGAATACGGCCCGTCGCTGACGCAGCCATTCGCGCGCGAGCTGGATCAGGTTGACGATCACGAGGACCGTTTCCCAAAAGATGCTGACCGGATCCTTGAGCCACACCGCCGCATATGTGATCGAAACGATGGCGTAGCCGATCACCAGTATGCGCAGCCACGTCATGGAGCGCATTGTCATGGATGTGATCAGAAGAACGTAGGAAATATGACCTACCAGTCCTCCGGTGGAAAAAGCAGATTCGAATGTCAATTCCATAAAACCGGGCCTCTCGGGCTGCGTAAAACAATCGTTCCGAATAAGAAATAGTCGCCTGATTGCGGCATGATCACCGAACAGTGCTTTGCATGTAACATGCGCTGAATCTACCGTTGGTCTCATTCGAATTGAAGGGCGTCCACCATGCAACGACTGACTGTGTTTTGCTTTTTTGTGCTTTTGGCCGTGCCTCTGAGCGCGCAAGAGACGCCGCCACCGGAGGGCGCAGAGCCGAAGATGACGTTGCAGCGGATGCACGACATTATTCGTGTTATTGATGCGGAAGCGAAAAGCAGCGGACCCACCATCCAGTTCACAATCGCAGATGTCCCGGTTCTGGTGATCGCCGATCCACTTGCGGATCGTATGCGCGCAATGGTGCCAATCCGCGCCGCGGACGGTCTTGATGAATCGGAACTCATGCGCCTTATGCAGGCAAACTTCGATACAGCTCTCGACGCACGCTACGCTGTTGCCCAAGGGCGGCTTTGGGGCGTGTTCATTCATCCACTGTCGCCTTTGGAAACGGATCAGTTGATTTCGGGTCTTGCGCAAACTGTAAACGTGGCCCGCAGCTACGGGCAGACTTACTCCGGTGGCGCGCAGGTGTTTGGCGGTGGCGATTCGGGAGGTATTTACGAGCAATTGCTGGAAGAGCTGCGCAAAAAGGGTGAAGAGCTTTAGGGGTTGATCCAGGCGGGGATCCCGCTTATACGCGCGAGCGTTGACACGGCGGGAACAGCCTGTGCGACGATGTTGACGAGCAGGGTCGGTGTACACCGGCCCTTCGTTTATTCGGCGCGAGGCTTTTTTTGTCGCGCGACACAGCAAATCCAAAGACCGGCGGAGACAACCGCGCGGCCAGAAACAAAAATAGTTAGGAAACGAACGCCACATGGCAAACACGATGGAAGAGTTTGAAGCACTCTTAAACGAAAGCTTCGAAATGGACACGCCCGAAGAGGGTACTGTTGTCAAAGGCAAGGTGATCGCGATCGAAGCGGGCCAAGCCATTATCGACGTCGGTTACAAGATGGAAGGCCGCGTTGAACTCAAAGAATTTGCAGATCCCGGCGAAGCTCCGAAAATCGCCCTAGGTGATGAAGTTGAAGTCTTTCTGCGTCAGGTCGAAAGCGCGCGCGGCGAGGCCGTTATCTCCCGCGAGATGGCGCGTCGCGAAGAAGCATGGGATCGCCTGGAAAAAGCCTACGCTGACGAAGAGCGTGTGGAAGGTGCCATCTTTGGCCGTGTCAAAGGTGGCTTTACCGTCGATCTGGGCGGTGCGGTGGCCTTCTTGCCCGGATCTCAGGTCGATGTGCGCCCGGTGCGCGATGCGGGTCCGTTGATGGGACTTAAGCAGCCGTTTCAGATCCTCAAGATGGACCGCCGTCGCGGCAACATTGTTGTCTCGCGCCGTGCAATCCTGGAAGAGTCTCGTGCAGAACAGCGTGCCGAGGTAATCGGCAACCTGTCCGAAGGCCAGACTGTTGATGGTGTCGTCAAAAATATCACTGAGTACGGCGCGTTCGTAGACCTTGGCGGCGTCGACGGTTTGTTGCACGTCACCGACATGGCATGGCGCCGTGTGAACCACCCATCCGAAATCCTGACGATTGGCGAAACCATCAAGGTTCAGGTCATCAAGATCAACAAGGACACACACCGCATCAGCCTCGGCATGAAGCAGTTGCAGGAAGACCCATGGGATCTGGTGGCCGCGAAATATCCTCTTGGCTCTACGCATACGGGTCGCGTGACCAATATTACCGATTACGGTGCTTTTGTTGAACTGGAAGCCGGTGTCGAAGGATTGGTTCACGTTTCAGAGATGTCGTGGACCAAAAAGAACGTGCACCCAGGCAAGATCGTGTCGACCTCTCAGGAAGTCGAAGTCATGGTCCTGGAAATCGATGGTGCCAAGCGCCGCGTGTCATTAGGCCTCAAGCAAACCATGCGCAACCCGTGGGAACTCTTTGCTGAAACACATCCCGAAGGCACCGAAGTCGAGGGCGAAGTCAAGAACATCACCGAATTCGGACTGTTCGTGGGTCTGCCTGGCGATATCGACGGAATGGTTCATTTGTCCGATCTCAGCTGGGATGAGCGCGGTGAGGACGCGATTCAGAACTACCGTAAAGGTGACGTTGTTCAGGCCGTCGTTTCCGAAGTCGACGTCGAGAAAGAGCGTATTTCTCTGTCCATCAAGGCCGTTGGCGGCGACAAATTTGCCGAAGCGGTGGACGGCGTCAAACGCGGTTCTGTCGTCACGGTAACCGTTACGTCAATCGAAGACGGTGGTATCGAAGTTGAGTATGAAGGCATGAAGTCCTTTATCCGCCGTTCTGATCTGTCGCGTGATCGCGCCGAGCAACGTCCTGAGCGTTTCTCGGTCGGTGATAAGGTAGACGTTCGGATCACCAACGTGGACACAAAAGCGCGCCGTTTGGGTGTTTCGATCAAAGCGCGCGAAATTGCGGAAGAGAAGGAAGCTGTAGAGCAGTATGGCTCTTCGGACTCCGGTGCTTCGCTCGGCGACATTCTCGGAGCCGCTTTGAAAGGCGATGACGAAAAATAAGGCACGGTAGCGTGTCAGGAAATAGGGTCTCTTGCATAGCACAAGAGACCCTTTTTTGTTGCCGGTTTTCCATCTTGAAAGGCCCAGCGGGCATATTGCCAATGTGATGTATTTGCGCACACAGCGATCGCCGAATTGACCGTTTTGGGGTGTTGCGAATCGCCAAGCTTGCTGCGACGCAGCATCGGTCGTCTGCCTTTTGCGCATGCACAAATTGCGGTCGGTATAGGAAAACTTCCGCCAAAACAGAACCTTCTGCTCCAAAAACGCCGTGGTTTTCTGAAACGCTGGCTTTCCGCATGAGTCATTTTTTTCTATAGTTTTCAGACCATATGCGATGGTCCATAAAAAATTCCGGGGGTGCCGCCATGATCCGCTCTGAGCTGATCCAAAAGATTGCCGACGAAAATCCACATCTCTATCAGCGGGACGTAGAGCGGATCGTAAACACCATATTCGAAGAAGTTACGGGCGCCATGTCGCGAGGAGACCGGGTGGAGTTACGCGGCTTCGGAGCCTTTTCGGTTAAAAGACGGGATGCGCGCGTGGGCCGAAACCCGCGAACGGGCGAAACTGTACATGTGGAAGAAAAGCATGTCCCGTTCTTTAAGACCGGCAAGCTTCTACGAGACAGGCTCAACGGGAAGTCATGATTCGGTATATCAAATACGCCTTGATCGCGACTTTTGGCGCGGCGCTCATCGCTGTTGCGATCGCCAACCGCCAAATGGTTTCACTGCAGCTCATACCGTCCGAAGTCGCCGGGTGGTTCGCGATGAACCCCCAGATCGAACTGCCGCTCTTCATCGTAATTTTCGGCGGCATAATCGTTGGCCTTTTTGTCGGGTTTGTTTGGGAATGGATCCGCGAGCATTATCAACGATCCGAGGCGTCCCGTCAGGCGCGCGAAATGCGCCGCCTGCGACGTGAGGTAACGCGTCTGAAAGATGAAAAGCATGAGGGCAAGGACGAGGTCCTTGCACTGCTCGACGAAGCCAGCTGACAAGGACTTGCACTGTTTTGACTTTCATGTTCACTGCGGGACATGACGAAAAACATATCCGTCAAGATTTGCGGGCTGAACGATTCAGCACACGTCAGTGCGGCGGCGCAGGCTGGCGCGGCTTACGTCGGGTTTGTGTTTTTTGATAAGTCGCCGCGCAATGTCGGTTTAGATCAGGCGCGGGCGCTTGCGGTTGGCGCGCCGGCGGGCGTGGCCAAGGTTGCGTTGACGGTAAACGCGGATAATGCCTTTCTCGACGCGTTAACCACAACCGTTCCAGTGGACATTCTACAGTTGCACGGCTTAGAAACGCCAGAACGTGTTTCAGAAGTGCGAGCGCGGTATGGGCTTCCCGTGATGAAAGCAATCGGAGTTGCCGACGCTCAGGATCTGGCAGCGATCGACACCTACAGCGCTGTGGCTGACCAGCTGCTTATTGACGCAAAACCGCCAAAGGGATCTGTTCTTCCGGGCGGCAATGGATTGGCGTTTGACTGGCAGCTGCTGGCAGATCGAAAATTCTGGACCAAACCTTGGATGTTGGCAGGAGGGTTGACCGCCGACACGGTTGCAGACGCCATTCGCAAAACGCACGCACGCCAAGTTGATGTATCTTCGGGTGTTGAGACTGCGCCCGGACAAAAGGACGCGAAATTGATCTCTGATTTTGTTTCTGCGGCTATTGCACCCGCGTTGCCGTTGATTGTGTAACCCGCTTCACAGACCGTTAGTTTCTCAATGCCTAAAGTGAGTCCAACGCTTCGGATCGAGGCGAATTGGATCATCGAGAGGCGAAACCATGCGATTTCATAAATTCATAGCGCTCAGTGCACTGGCCGTGGCTGCGATGGGAATGATCGCTGAGGCCGGGCTGATTTCCGACGCAGTTTCCGTCAGCGCAGCACATGGTGTTGGAGCGCGCTGAAGCCGGAAGCGTCACAAAACCGCAGGGGGCAGGCCGGGTGAAACGCCTTGTCACCCCTGACCGGCCACGATAGGCACTGCGCTGAACGTCGAACGAAAGGTGCGCGCCATGGCCAACGATCTTTTCAATTCTTTCATGACCGGTCCTGACGAAAATGGCCGGTTTGGTGACTTCGGCGGCCGTTTTGTTTCCGAAACGCTGATGCCGCTGATCCTCGAACTGGAAGCCCAATACGAAAACGCCAAGACAGACGATAGCTTCTGGGCCGAGATGAACCATCTCTGGACGCACTATGTCGGTCGGCCCAGCCCGCTCTATTTTGCCGAACGGCTGACTGAGAAACTGGGCGGCGCCAAAGTGTATATGAAGCGGGATGAGCTGAACCACACAGGCGCGCATAAAATCAACAACGTTCTGGGTCAGATTATTCTGGCGCGTCGAATGGGCAAATCGCGAATTATTGCGGAAACCGGTGCAGGCCAACACGGTGTCGCCACTGCGACCGTCTGCGCGAAGTTTGGCCTCAAATGCGTGGTGTATATGGGCGCTCATGATGTGGAGCGTCAGGCACCCAACGTGTTCCGTATGCGCCTGCTTGGAGCCGAAGTTGTGCCTGTCACATCGGGCCGCGGCACACTTAAGGACGCAATGAACGATGCTTTGCGTGACTGGGTGACCAACGTACGCGACACATTCTATTGCATCGGGACGGTTGCAGGCCCGCATCCATATCCGGCAATGGTGCGTGATTTTCAGGCCATCATCGGCAAGGAGGTGCGCGAGCAGATGACGGCAGCGGAAGGCCGTCTGCCTGACACGGTGATCGCTGCAATCGGTGGCGGTTCGAATGCGATGGGTCTTTTCTATCCCTTCCTCGATGACAAAGATGTTGGGATTATTGGAGTTGAAGCTGGTGGCAAAGGTGTAAACCAAAAGATGGAGCACTGTGCATCGCTCACCGGCGGCCGACCCGGCGTGCTCCATGGAAATCGAACCTATCTTTTGCAAGATGACGACGGTCAGATCCTGGAGGGATTTTCAATATCGGCCGGGCTCGACTATCCGGGCATTGGCCCGGAGCATGCCTGGCTGCATGATATTGGACGTGCGCAGTATGTCTCTATCACCGACGTTGAAGCGTTGGAGGCCTTCCAGCTCTGCTGTGAGCAAGAAGGCATTATTCCGGCGCTCGAACCCAGCCATGCTTTGGCGCACGTTATGAAAGTTGCACCTGAACTTCCGGCGGACCATATTATCTGCATGAACATGTGCGGTCGCGGCGACAAAGACATTTTTACTGTCGCCAAGGCGCTCGGTTTTGAAATGGGCGAATTTGCCTGAGGTCCGGGTCGACCGGCTGAAGCCGATTGCTGTTGGTCAGCACAAAGCTGTTTCGGCATTCAAACGTTGTCCGTCGCACGCCGTCAGGCTGAAAAAAAGAGCTTGCGATCTTTTGCGTAGGACTTCCCTCCGGCGCCGCGCGGACTGGGCGTATCAAAAACTTCCTACAGGGCCGTGTCTCGCAATCATGACTTTACCGTTGCATGCTGTTTGAGGACCTCCAGAGGCACAATCTGAAGCGCGCGTTCATGGGTCGCTGAGAGATCAATCAGAGGTGCACAGCCTTCGTCGTGGGCTTGCAGGAACCGGCTGGCACAAAGGCACCAGCGATCCCCAGAGTTCAGTCCCGCGAACCCAAACTCGGGTCGAGGCGTACTCAGATCATTGCCAACGTACTTTGAGAAAGCGAGAAATTCGTCCGTCATTACGGCGCACACCGTGTGGCTGCCCTGATCGGCACTGCAGGTATTGCAATGCCCGTCACGAAAAAACCCTGTCATCGGGTCTGTACCGCAAAGGGTCAACGGGTCGCCCAAGACATTTACGCTGGGGTCTTTTTCCATCCGTCAGACCTCGTTCAAACTTGCGGCAATCCGGCGAAACATATTGATATTTTCTCTTTGTATGTCGCGGTCGCGGAAATCCGGATCGGCAGCAGTCAGCACGATCACGACACCACTTAATTCGTCGATGTAGAGGTATTGGCCATAAATGCCACGTCCCATGTACTCGCGCGGCTTCGCATCGCGCGGCATCCACCATTGAAACCCATACCCCATCTCGTCCGGTTGCGTTGGGGCGCTTGCCGTGGTGGAGGCGACAATCCAGTCGCGTGGTACAATTTGCTCGTCCTTCCAGACACCGCCCTGCATGATCATCTGGCCAAAGCGCGCGAAATCGCGGCTCGTCATGTTCAGCCCACCAAGTACAAAAGCGACACCTGCGCCGTCGGTCAGATAATAAGCGGGTTTTTCCATTCCAAGCGGGCTCAAAATGCGATCTTGCATGAGATCCGGTACGGATCGTCCGGTGGCTCCGCGGATCACCATACCCAGTACATGCGTGTCGATGGAGCAATACTGCCAGTCGACGCCGGGTTCTATGAACGTTTCGGACAGGCCTGTTGCGAAGTCATCCATCAAACCCCCAAGAGCAAGAACGCGGCCCATGCGATTTATGTCTGAATCGTAGTCCGTGTAATCCTCGTCAAATGTCACCCCGGTTGCCATGTTCAAAACATTGCGAACGGTCGCACTATCGTATGCTCCACCCGAGAGCGAAGGTGCATAGGTAATGACTTGGTCGTCGAGGTCGGAAATTTTTCCTTCTTCCAAAAGGATGCCAGTCAATGCGGAAATAAAGCTCTTGGACAGCGACCAGCCGATCCGCAAATCCTCAGGTTGCGTTTCAAGGTGGTAGCTTTCGTGGACGAGCTGTCCGTCTTTCAAGATCACGATGGAGGTCGCAAAGCGTTCCGTTATCCAGACGTCAAAACCTTCCGGCAGCTCCATCGCTTGACCAGTCGGCAAGGGCGTGTGGGTCTCGCTGGCATCTAGCGACACATGCAGAAACGCTCGATCCATGTTGCTGAAATTGTCTACAATGCGGTCAGGTTCAAAAATGGTATTGACCGTCCAGAGACGACGCAATTCATCCCGTTTGGTGACTCCGACGATGGCAGCAGCTAGGGTCAATGCCAAGACAACACGCCCGCCCAATACCAGAACCCGGCGCATTACAATCCCTTACTCCATTTGATCCACCGACCATGAAAATCGGCGCGTCCAAGGAAGATATGGATGTCACCGGGCCAAATACGAAGCGTGACTGCCGCGCCACGCGATCCATCGGCGTCACCGTCGCTCTCCATTGCAAGCCAGGCCAACGGTCTATTTTCCGTGGCTGCCGCACCTGTCGCCTCGATCAAGGCCCGACCGCGCTCTTGTGCGTTTTGCGGGAAGTACTGCCAGGCGACCGTATGTTGGATAAGGTGCACATGACCGCGTGGAGCGGTTGCAAGTCGCATCTCCAGCCAGTCAATGGCATCTTCCTGCACAATTGACGCTTGCACACTGGCCGCGGCAGTTCGGGTCAGAGCCAGTCGCTCGGGCTGATCCGGCCAGAGATAGGACAACATGCGCAAAAGATCGTCAGGTTGTGAGGGGTCCAGTGGGTTGAGATCAGCGCCCGCGCGTGCCGCAACGGTTGGGTTCTGTGCGGGCGGGATTGGCCCTGTCCAATCTGGCTGCAAGGTCAACACAGGATCTGGCGGGCCGATCGTTGTGCCGGGCAAGGCCAAGGCATATCGGTCCCACATCATGTTGAGCCCGCCGCTTGCACCCAGTTCCGAAAGCCAGATCGGCCGGTCGATCCGCAGTGCCAGCTCGGCGGCCCCCGCGATCAGCGCTGCAGAACGGCGCACCTCATTCGTTTGCGGAGGACTTTGAACCCAGTTCAAAAGAAAGGATTCATGGTTGTCGATCGCATGAAGCACTGTGTTTTCAAAGCTTTGCTCTGAGGCATGCGCGGGAGGATAGACTTGCGCGAGTTCCACCGCGCGCTGGCTGAGCACAAGCGCATGCAGCCCTCCCGCGAGGCGCAGGGGAAGAGATGCGCCCGCCGGCCCGATGTCTCCATCAAAGGTTTCGAAGTACGCATTCAGGCGGCTGCCGTTCGGCCATCGGGACGCAAGGCAGTGAAAGAGACGATTCATAAATGGAGAACCGAGACGTGCGCAACTTTCTGCCTGTTGATGAAACGCCTCGGTCAGTGTCATCGGAAACGCTCCATGAGTTTTTGCAGTGCAGAACGTGTGTCGGGTCGGGGTTCCTGCGGTGTAAGATGTACTGGCTCAGCATCAGACTTGCTGTGTTTCCGACCCGTGCCAGACCGGGGAGGCGCGGTCCGCAAGGCCACCGCGTTGCTAAACTTGGCTGCATCGCCGTTTGCAAGATATGGCGCGCCATCACTCACACCGCGCAGAACATCTTTGAGCCAGTCCTGATCCGCTTTGGAAAAATCGTGCAAAACGTAAGCCGGTACCAATTCTTTGCGACCCGGATGCCCGACACCTATGCGTACTCGGGCGTAGTCAGGACCGACGTGATTGTGAACCGACCGCAGGCCGTTGTGGCCTGCATGGCCGCCGCCGACTTTATGTTTCACTTTCCCCGGTGCCAGATCGATTTCATCATGCAGAACCACGACGTCGGCAGGCTCCAGCTTGAAATACCGCATCGCGCTTTGCACAGATTGTCCCGAATTGTTCATGTATGTTTCGGGTTTAAGCAGGACCGCGCGTTGAGACGCGAACCGCCCGTCGCTCAGGCTGCCATGATGCTTGCCCCTCCACGCCGAGAACCCATGGTCTTCAGCGATCCGGTCCAGCGCCATAAACCCAACATTGTGGCGGTGCCTCTCGTATTTTGCTCCGGGGTTGCCCAGGCCGACGATAAGTTTCATCTCTTGTCGCTCCGACGTGTTGCGCTGCAGCATAGCGCAGGCGAACCCGAAACGAAATACGGGGCCGCAAGGGCCCCGCATAGTTCAATACCGATAGCAGTCTTTACTCTTCGGAAGTTGTTTCTGCTGTTTCTACTGACTCTTCGCCGTCTTCCGCGTCGTCTTCGTCGTCGTCGGAAGAGGAAAGGCCCGCTGGTGCGGAGATTTGAGCGATCACGAAGTCACGGTCAATGGTCGGCTTTGCGCCTTGCGGAAGGGATACGGCCGAGATCGTAATATTATCGCCGATCTCCATTTCGGAGATATCGATGGTGATGTGATCCGGAATGTCACCCGCCGTCACGATCAGTTCCACTTCCGGACGGATCAGGGTCAATACGCCGCCTTTACGCAGGCCGGGTGCCGTGTCTTCGCCTTCCACTTCCACTTGGATAAAGAGGTTGATCTTGGTGGTGCGGCGCAGGCGCATGAAATCAACGTGTGTGGGCAAGTCTTTGACCACATGGCGCTGAACATCGCGGCAGATGACGCGTACATCGTCGTGACCTTCGACTTTCATGTTGAAAAGGGTCGACTTGAAACGCCCTTCTTTCAACTTTTTGAACAGTGTGTTGAACGGAATGTTTATAGGAAGCGGGTCCACGTCACCGCCAAATACGATCCCAGGAACCATGCCGTCGCGACGTGCCTGACGAGCGGCGCCCTTGCCTGTCCCCGTCCGTTCCTGAGCGATAAGATCCGGAATCTCTCCAGCCATCTTTGTCTCTCCATTGTGTAAGGGCGGGGTTCCTCCAAGGCTGTAACCCCGCGTGAAGCCGCGCGTATAGACCGCTTTCATCGGCTTGGAAAGAGGTTTTTTGAGCCCGCGTCTCGCCTCGACCGCGCGCTCAGTTGCGGTTGGTGGCCCAGTCTTTTAGTTGCTTTTGTCGGATTGAACCGCGCGCGGCCTGGGGTGTCGTCCGTCAGACCTCTTGCGCTCGGTCATGTCGGATGCATTTTTTCGCGCTGGGCCCGGCTTAACTCGGTGAGTGAAGTGCCGTCGATTTGAGGTCTGGCCCATTCTTTGGCCCGCGGTCATGGGTTGCGCGCCAGAGCTATTTGGTTCGCAGGCGGCCTTTACGGTAAGGGCACTTTGATGATCGCCAAAGCACTTACCCTCGTTCCCAACTGTGGGCGCAATGCTTTGCATGCCGCAAAGTCAAAGTGACCCCTTTTCCAGTTTGGTTCAGGCACCTTGCCAGCGGCTTTCAAAATCCTGCGGCATGAGCAAGTTATGTCGACCGAGTTGCGCGACGTTTGTTTCGCCACAAAGGGCCATGGAGATATCAAGTTCCTTGTGAATGATCTCCAGCGCCTTTTTCACGCCCACTTGCCCCATGGCTCCAAGCCCGTGAACGAAGGCGCGCCCGATGTAGGTACCCTTTGCGCCTAAAGCCAGCGCCTTGAGCACATCCTGACCGGACCGGATGCCACCATCCATATGCACTTCGATCTTGTCGCCGACTGCGTCCATGATTGAAGGAAGAACACGGATCGAAGACAGTGCTCCATCAAGCTGGCGACCGCCGTGGTTAGAGACAATGATCGCATCCGCGCCCACGTTCAGCGCTTTTCTTGCATCATCCACGTCCAGAATGCCCTTAAGAATCAATGGGCCATCCCATAAGCTCTTGATCTCTTTCACCGCGTCCCAATTCAATTCCGGATCAAAGCTCTCCGCCGCCCAGACGGACAGAGACGACATGTTACTGATGCCGTCTATGTGTCCGACAATATTGCCAAACTGCCGGTTCTTGGTTTTGGCCATACCGGATATCCAGCGCCATTTCGTCGCCAGGTCCAATATGTTTCCGAAGGTCGGGCGAATGGGGACGGTCAGACCGTTTTTGACGTCTTGGTGCCTTTGCGCCAGAATCTGCAGATCGAGCGTTAGCACCAATGCAGAGCATTTTGCGTCCTTTGCACGCTGGATCACGCGTTTGACGAAATCCTTGTCCCGCATTGCATAGAGTTGAAACCAAAAGGGCTTTGATGTAGCGTCGGCGACTGCTTCGATCGAGCAGATCGACATCGTGGACAACGTGAACGGTACGCCAAACGCCTCCGCGGCCTTTGCTGCGAGAATCTCGCCGTCCGCATGCTGCATTCCGGTAGAGCCGACCGGCGCCAGTGCCACCGGCATACTTACGTCTTCTCCAATCATCTGGCTGGCCGTGCTGCGCCCGGTCATATCTACAGCCACACGTTGACGCAGTCGGATTTCTTCGAAATCGGTCGTGTTTTCTCGGAAGGTTTGCTCGGAATAGCTACCCGATTCCGCATAATCATAGAACATTTTCGGCGTGCGGCGACGGTGCAGCTCTTTGAGGTCTTGGATGGTCGTAATTGCGGTCATGGCTACCCTCAGTTCTGGTCAGGTTTTCTTACCAATTTCAGCAACAAATATCAATTACGTATTATTGCAAGAAAGGGCTTGATTGGTGCGATATCGTACTAAATAATGGTGCAATATCGTACCAATTTGGAGAAAGCTCATGAATATCTCGCGTAGGAAGTCAATTGCGGTACTGGGAGGAGGCGTTATCTTTGCTGCTGGCGGCGCTGCCGGTTATTCCGTGACACGCAAGCCACAAACTGCCTTTCTTCCTTGGCAGACTGCAGGAAGCTATCAAGATCCTAGAATGCGTGCGCTGTCTTATGCCGTTCTGGCCCCCAATCCCCACAACCAGCAACCTTGGATCGTCGATCTCAAAACGCCCGACGCAGTTGTTGTCTATGCAGATACAACGCGGCTTTTGCCGGAAACCGATCCGTATAATCGCCAAATCACGATTGGTTTGGGATGCTTTCTGGAATTGATGCGCATCGCTGCCCTGGAGGATGGACTGGAGGTCAGGTTCGACCTGTTTCCCGAAGGCAGCAATCACATGGCATTGGACGAAAGACCAGTAGCGCTTTGCCGCTTCGAACCGACCACAGCCACACGCGATCAGCTTTTTGCCCAGATACCGCACCGCCGAACGCTCAAAGAACCCTACGATGTGTCGCGGCCCTTGCCGCGCGAGACGCTGCAGCGGATCGCGAAAGCTGCCATTCACGGATCCCGGGTCAGTATCACCGATGTACCTGAGGACGTCCAGGCGTTTTGTGATCTTTCCGCTGAGGCATTTCTGATCGAGCTTCGAACGGAAAGAACCTACAAAGAGAGTGTTGATCTCTTTCGCATTGGCCACAAGGAGGTGGACGCCAATCCGGATGGCATTGATCTGAGTGGGCCAATGTTCGAATCACTGCGTATGGCCGGATTGTTTTCGCGTGAAACCGCTGTGGACCGCGATAGCATGAGTTACAAATCCGGCGAAGCAATGGTGCTCGCCAACGTGACGACCGCTGCCGCGCACCTATGGCAAGTCACACCCGGCAATAGTCGGCAGGAGCAAATTCGTGCGGGTCAGGATTGGGTGCGCATCAACCTTGCCGCGACGGCGGAAGGTGTGGGTCTGCAACCCTTGAGCCAAGGGTTGCAGGAGTATCCGGAGATGGCGGACATTTACAAAACGCTTCACGACACTCTGGCGCCCAACGGTGGGACCGTGCAAATGTGGTGCCGGCTGGGGTACGGACCCGATGTGCCCGAAAGCCCTCGTTGGCCATTGGAGGCGAAACTCAAGAATGCATGAACCGAAGACCGCCGATCTTTTCGCGTTTTTTAATGAGATTGGCATCATCGAACAACTCAGCCGCGCGATACTGGAAGCGCGGCTGCCCTCTGGCCTGATCGCACCGCATTTTACGGTACTGAACCACTTGACCCGATTAGGCGAAGGGCGCGCTCCCATCGAAATGGCGCGGGCATTTCAGGTGCCCAAAACTTCCATGACGCACACTCTCAAAGGTCTTGAGGAGCGTGGATACATTGCACTGCGCGCGAACCCGGCTGACGGACGATCTAAACTCGTGTACCTGACGGACAAAGGACGAGCGCTGCGCGCAGAGGTTATCCAGTCGCTCGCGCCGGATTTTGCGCGTATCGGCAAGAAAATTGATCTGAAAACACTCACTGAAGTGCTTCCAGTTTTGCAAGACGTACGTATCACTCTGGACGCGGACCGGAACGGTAAAAATACATCTCCGGCAGCGTCAGGCTGAGTGCGCACCGTCAGAAAGGCTTTTCACGAAGCCGAGTACATCGGAAACAGGATCGCCTTTGCCGATCCGGCTCACAATGGCTGAGCCGACGACAACACCATCTGCTACTTCGGCAATCGCGCGGGACTTGTCAGGTGTGTTCACACCAAAGCCCACCACAACGGGCAGACCGCTCGCTGATTTGATCCGCGCCACTTCCGGACCCACATCACCGGCTTGCGCTTCTGCAGCACCGGTGATGCCGGTGATCGATACGTAGTACACAAAACCCGACGTATTCTGCAAAACGCGTGGCAGGCGGTTATCGTCTGTCGTGGGCGTGGCCAGCCGGATGAAATTCAGGCCCGCTGCCTGCGCCGGTACGCAAAGTTCCGCGTCTTCCTCAGGTGGCAGATCGACGACGATCAGCCCATCTATGCCTGCGGCTTTGGCTTCTTTCAGAAAACTGTGAACGCCGTGGCTGTAGATGGGGTTGTAATACCCCATGAGGACGATGGGTGTCCTTTGGTCATCCTCGCGAAAGCGGCGCGCCAAATCGAGCGTTTTCTGCAAGGTCATCCCGCCTTCGAGCGCGCGCTGTCCGGCCAGTTGGATGGTCGGACCGTCTGCCATCGGGTCAGTGAATGGCAGGCCGAGCTCTATGATGTCGACGCCCGCGCCCGGCAGACCCTTGATCACCTCAAGAGAAGTTTCAAAGTCCGGATCGCCCGCCATCACATAAGCCACAAAAGCCTTTTTTCCGTCGCTGGCAAGCGCTGCGAATGTGTCTTCGATACGGGTCATACGGGCACCTTCTGTTTGATCAGGCCTCACATGCCCAAATCCGGCAGGGAAATCAATGCGGCAATCGCCTGACCGCGGTTCTGGGAATCAAGGGGTAAAATTGCGGGCGTTTCCCCTGTAAATCGCGAACCGAGATCCCACATTGGCTGCATGAACTACATTCTCGCGATACTATTTCCGCCGCTGTCGATCTTACTGACAGGACGCCCGATTTTGGCCATTCTGGTCTTTTTTATATGGGTGCCTGCTTTGTTTTTTTCGGGCGGCCTGACCCATCCAATGTTTATCCTTTTGGCATGGGCGCTCATCTTCCACGCGCGTGAAGATCGCCGCGAACGGTCCTGAAGGCTCAGACCTTGTGCTGGCGCGGCATTCACACTAGGTGAGGCGCCAACAAGGAAGGAGCAGGTGATATGGGCTTCAAGATGGGCATTGTGGGACTGCCAAACGTCGGCAAATCCACTCTTTTCAACGCGCTGACACGCACAGCTGCAGCGCAGGCCGCTAACTTTCCCTTCTGTACGATCGAACCAAACGTGGGTGAGGTTGCGGTTCCGGACGCGCGGCTGTTCAAGCTCGCAGACCTTGCCAAGTCAAAGCAGGTTATTCCGACGCGCATGACATTCGTCGACATCGCAGGGCTGGTCAAAGGCGCGTCCAAGGGGGAGGGTCTGGGCAATCAGTTTCTTGCCAACATTCGTGAAGTCGACGCAATCGCGCATGTTCTGCGGTGTTTCGAAGATGGCGATGTGACCCATGTGGAAGGTCGTGTCGACCCGGTGGCTGACGCGGAGACCATAGAGACCGAGTTGATGCTGGCAGATATCGAGAGTATCGAGAAACGTCTACAAAACATCGTCCGCAAGGTGCGTGGCGGCGACAAGGAGGCAGTTCAGCAGGAGCGCTTAATGAAAGCCGCCCTCGTCGCGCTCGAAGATGGACAGCCTGCACGCGTTGTCAATGTGGAAGAGGAAGATCTCAAAGCCTGGAAGATGCTGCAGCTGTTGACCACTAAACCCGTGCTTTATGTCTGTAACGTGGGTGAGGCAGAGGCCGCTGAGGGGAACGATCATTCGCAAGAAGTGGCGGTGATGGCAGCGGCGCAAGGCAATGCGCACGTTATAATTTCGGCGCAAATTGAGGAAGAGATCAGTCAGCTTGAAGACGACGAGGCGGCCATGTTTCTCGACGAGATGGGCTTGGCGGAAGCAGGGCTCGACCGGTTGATCCAAGCGGGATATGATCTGTTGCACCTTGAGACTTATTTCACCGTGGGCCCGAAGGAGGCGCGCGCGTGGACGATCCGTCAGGGTACCACGGCGCCCAAGGCTGCCGGTGTTATCCATGGCGATTTTGAAAAGGGCTTCATTCGTGCTGAAACCATCGCTTACAGCGATTTTGTGACCCTTGGCGGCGAGCAAGCGGCGAAAGAATCGGGGAAAATGCGTGCGGAAGGTAAGGGCTACGTCGTCAAAGATGGCGACGTGATGCACTTTTTGTTCAACACCTAGGTTACTTGGGCCTCTCGCGCGTAAGACGATCAGACTTCTTGCGCACCAGCACACTGCGCAGATCATGCATCGCCAAAAGCAGCGTGTCAGTGACCTCTTCCAATTCCGTATCCGTTGCTTTTGATTGTGCCCACTGCGTTGTCAGGTTGAGATGGTCTACAGCTCTGTGGATGTCATCAAGCGTTCGCGCCGCTAAAATGCTCTGACGGTCGGCGATCCATTTCTCTATTGCGGTTTGATCGGCCGGTGTTAGGTCGCCTGCGCCTTGAGGTTTGACTTCGCCGCTTCGGATATTGATCACTGCAATCTGGTCCATCTCGATCCGACGATGTCGGTTTTCGGTATCAACCTTAAAAACCGCTGCGCCATTTTCGCGTATGCGAAAATAATATTCAGGCAAGTCGGTCATGCAAGGCTCGCGCAAAAGGATTGGATTCGGCCACAGGCGTCCTCAAGCAGCGCGTCTGAGGTCGCATAGCTGACGCGGAAGTTGGGTGACAAGCCAAAGGCCGCTCCAAAAACGACGGCCACACCTGTTTCTTCCAAAAGAGCACTTGCAAAGGCTTCATCCGTATCGATCAGCGTACCGCCGGGAGAGGTTTTGCCAATCAGTCCACCAATAGAAGGATAGACATAAAATGCGCCTTCCGGGTTCGGGCAAATGACTCCATCAATCTCGTTCAGCATGGAGACCACAAGATTGCGCCGGCGAGCGAACAACGCGTTGTTGGTTGCGATGTAATCTTGTCTGCCGTTCAGAGCTTCGACAGCCGCCCATTGTGAGATTGAGCAAGGATTGGATGTGCTCTGCGACTGGATTTTTCGCATTGCGCCGATCAGTTTCTCCGGGCCCGCCGCATAGCCGATGCGCCAGCCGGTCATGGCATAAGCTTTGCTGACGCCGTTGACGGTTAACGTTCGGTCGTAGAGACCCGGTTCTATTTCTGCGGGCGTGCAAAACTCAAATCCGTCATAGGCGAGGTGTTCGTACATGTCGTCGGTCATCACCCAGACATGCGGGTGCCGCATCAGCACGTCCGTAAGTGCTTTGAGTTCGGCTTGACTGTAGCCAGCACCTGTTGGGTTGCTTGGCGAATTGAAGATAAGCCATTTGGTGTTTGGCGTGATCGCAGCTTCAAGAGCTTGCGCGGTCAGTTTAAACGACTGTGCCAAAGTGGTTGCCGCGATCACCGGGGTCCCTCCCGCCAATAGCACCATATCCGGATAACTTACCCAATAAGGTGCGGGAATCACCACTTCGTCGCCGGGGTTCAGTGTCGCCATCAGAGCGTTGTAAAGGATTTGTTTACCTCCCGTGCCGACACTGACCTGAGAAGGGGTGTAGGTAAGATTATTGTCGCGCAGGAACTTGTTGCAAATCGCTTGTTTCAGTTCAGGAATGCCATCAACAGGGGTGTATTTTGTCTTGCCACTCGCTATTGCTGCTATACCTGCATCTTTGATGTTTTGCGGTGTGTCAAAGTCAGGTTCGCCGGCACCCAGTCCGATAACATTGTGACCCGCGGCTTTCATCTCGCCGGCCTTTGTGGTGACGGCAATCGTCGGAGACGGTTTGACGCGTGCGAGTGTCGTAGACAGGAATTCCATGGGGGCCTCGGTTTGCTAAAGCTAAGGCGTTCATAGGCGGCGATCAGGCCCCGATCAAGCGCGATGGCGCGTAGGAGAATGCAACATGGACGACATCAGAGACTGGTATGGGCCTGAGACGGCCACATTTGGCGACAGGCTTGCTGCAGCGCGCGAAATGGCCGAGATGAGTCAAACCGAACTTGCAAGGCGGCTTGGCGTGCGTGTTGCAACGTTGCGTGCGTGGGAAAACGACCTGAGCGAACCACGCGCAAACCGCTTGTCGATGATGGCCGGATTGTTGAATGTCTCCATGATGTGGCTGATCAACGGGCAGGGTGACGGATTGGACGCACCGGTCGAAGAGGTAGCATTGCCAGCCTCCGCTTCCGACATCCTGAATGATCTGCGCGATTTGCGGACGGATCTTATCCAACGCGTGGAACAACTGGGACGATTGGAGAAAAAACTCCGCACTGCCCTACGGGAAGAGGCGGATGATAGAGCCGCGTGAGACCTGCATCAAAAGGCTAAAAATGCGCTCGATGCGACGTGGGATCAAGGAAATGGACTTGATCCTGCAACGCTTTTCGGACGGCCATTTGGACAAAATGGATGAAGACGGTCTTGCTCTTTATGATGCACTGCTCAGCGAGAATGATCACGACTTATATCAATGGGTTACCGGTCAAACAGCTGCACCTGATACCTACGTCATGTTGATCAACAGTATAATTGAAGACCTTCCGCAAACGCGGGTCTGAACGAAGCGTGCGCAAGTTTTTCTGCATTTTAACGAAATATTGGGCATTCCCTCGCACTCTTCCGAACGTCAACATTCGGAGTGCGTAGATGAGTATTCAAGATCCCATCAAGACGGAGCCGCTAAGCTCCGGTCAGGCCCAAGGGTTCATGATCAGTTATCTGGAGGCGTTGTCGCTGGTGGAGCGTTTGCATCGCTTGCTGCTTGACGTGATCAAGGATGAATTCGAGCGCGTAGGTGTGATTGAGATCAACGCAGTGCAGGCTCTGCTGTTGTTCAATATCGGCGATCATGAGGTATCAGCTGGCGAGTTGAAAAGCCGCGGATATTACCAAGGCAGCAATGTCAGCTACAATCTGAAAAAGCTGGTTGACATGGGATACATGCACCACCAGCGCAGTGAAATCGACCGCCGTTCGGTCCGCGTAAAGCTCACAGACAAAGGCCGAAAAATTCGCGATGTTGTCGCGATGTTGTTTGCGCGTCATGCGGACGGTCTGCAGGAGAAAGGCGTTCTGGGCCCAGAAGGCATTGACGATATCAGCCGGTCGCTCAAGCGTATGGAACGATATTGGACCGACCAGATCCGCTACATCTATTGACGTGCGCCGATCACCAATCCGTCCAATTCCTTTTTGAGTTTCAGCGTCATGGCCGCTGCGTAGTCGGCAAATCCAAGGGCCGTTTGCACAAATGCATCCGGCCCGGCTATGACTTCTGTACGGAAATAAGAAGACAACTCAGAAATTTCCGTCTGCCTGCGGTCGCCTGAGGCTGGCGAATCCGAGCCAATCACCAAAGCGTTCACCGTAATACCGTCTCGGTCCATCCGCGGTTTTACATGCTCCGGCTGCGGGCCAAGGTTGGATTTGCCGTCGCCGGAAATGTCTAAAGTGCGTTTCCAGCAATCTCTCTTCTGGTCGAGAAAATCCGCGCCTTTCTGCATGGCGAGGCCGAGAGCCGTTCCCGGCGCTGCTTCGCGACGCTCCGTTTGCGCAAGCGTCCTGCTTATGGCTTTGAGCGTTCTTTCGTCCGTGATTGCAGTCCACGGTACCAGAATCGACTGATCCGCTGATCCACTCCATTCGTAAACCATAAGATGAACGGGTGCACTTGGCCGAGCCAGCAGTTTGTCACGCACCTCGGGATCGTTCAGCGCGCTGACGAGCCCGTCAATTTGCAGACGGTACTCCTGAAGGTCAACTGAACCGGACACGTCCAGGCCAAGGGCAAGTGCCTGACGGCACGCTGCCTCTGCCGCAGGGCCAATTAGCAACCCAGCCAAAAAAAACGCTATGAAACCGGGTCGCATGGTCAACCACGTTTGTCTGTTGATGACCTTGCGCGGCCAAGCACGGGAGGCGTCAGTTCCCGCTCCAGCTTGCGGCGCATTGCATGCTCATAATCCTCAAAGCCATCGGCGATTTCGACAAACGCGCCCGGCCCCCTGATGACTTGGCCCTTGTAGAACGCAATTAAACCGGTTTCCGCCTCATAATCTGCGCCGTTGACGACCAGGCCGTTCACTGTCACGCCTTCAAATGGAAAAGCGGCGTAGGCCTGCGCAGGGCCGAACCCATCGTTGTTCTGACCATCTCCGGCGATATCCAGCGTTTTATATAGACAATCTGGACCTCGCTCCAACATACCTGCACCATAACCCAGCGCGTATCCCATCGCGGTCGGAAAGTCGTTGTGGCTGCGTTTCGACCCCGCAATACGTTCGGCGGCGAACAAAAGGTGGGCAGGAGACTCAATCAGTGTCCAATTCAGCAAAACCTCCTGATTGTAACGCCCGGACCATTCGTAAACCGCCAGAGCGACAGGCATGTCCGTCGCGAAAAATGCTGCCTGAACCTCAGGAGAAGTCAGTGCCGCCACGATACCGCCGCGTTGCAAAGCATCCTCGGCGGCATCCACCGAACTTGAAACATCCATCGCGAGCACTAAAGCAAGCCTGCATCCGCTGGCGGAAGCTGGAACCGCATGAAATACTGCGAATAGGATTAACCTGATCGCCCTTACCAATGGCCTGTGTTTTCCATGCTGGTCCAGGGCTCTGCCGGCGGCAGATCGTCACCCTCTTGCAGCAACTCGATGGAGATGTTGTCCGGCGACCGGACAAACGCCATGTGACCGTCACGTGGCGGTCGATTGATTGTCACGCCATTGTCCATCAGATGCTGGCAGACCTCATAAATGTTTCCGACCCGATACGCCAGATGGCCAAAATGGCGGCTGTCGCTTGGCAGAGCATCATCACCATCCCAGTTGTATGTCAGTTCGACCGGGCAGTCTGCTTGTTCTGGCGGCGCCATGAACACCAAAGTGAACCGACCGCCTTCATTGTCGAAGCGTCGTGTTTCTTTCAGACCGAGCAACTCATAAAACGCGATCGATTTTTCCAGATCTTTAACACGCACCATCGTGTGCAGATATCTGACCGACATTGGACGACTCCCTTATCCGTTCCTTGGCCTTAAACCTAGCACGTGCGCTGCTGGGGGCCAGCACCTTAGCCTGGTCGGTGCTAATTCTTATCCATCCCGCGCATGATACCGTATATGGCGGTTCCAGACCATTGCTTGCCAAGATATAGTGGTCAGCGACTCACGTGTTCGGAAGGATGGTCATGCCCCTCAATTCAGATCAGCAAGCGGAAATCGATGCCCTGCGCGCGGCTCCACAAGTGACGCTGAGGGCGGTTGCGCCTGGTATGGAAAAACACCTTTATACAGCGAAACCTGTGCTGGATCACGGTTTTGTCCGCGTCATCGATTACATGGGAGACGACGCGGCGATCTGTCAGGCTGCTCGCGTGTCCTACGGCAAGGGGACAAAGTCGGTTCAAAACGATGAAGGACTAATACGGTATTTGATGCGTCACTGGCATTCCACTCCGTTCGAGATGTGTGAAGTTAAACTGCACGTCAAGTTACCGGTTTTCGTCGCCCGCCAGTGGATCAGGCATCGTACCGCCAACGTCAATGAATACTCGGCGCGCTATTCGATACTGGATCGCGAATTTTACATTCCGTCGCCAGAACATATCAACGCGCAAAGCGTGGTAAACAATCAGGGACGCGGCAGCGTTCTGGAAGGGGACGAAGCCAAGCGTGTTCTGGAGATACTCAAAGCGGATTCAGCGCGATGCTATGACAACTATGAAACGATGATTAGCCAAGATGGCCAAGACGGTCTCGCACGTGAATTGGCGCGCATGAATCTGCCCGCAAACATTTATACGCAATGGTATTGGAAAGTTGACTTACACAACCTGTTTCACTTTTTACGACTTAGAGCTGATAGCCATGCGCAATACGAAATCAGGGTCTATGCGGATGCGATATGCGACATGGTGGCGGATTGGGTTCCTGCGGCCTTCAAGGCGTTCGAGGATTATCGCATGGGCGGCGCAACAGTCTCTGCCCGCGGTTTGCACTGCATTCGAAAAATGATTGCAGGAGAAACTGTGACGCAAGAGAACTCGGGAATGAGCAAAGGCGAGTGGCGCGAATTTGTTGATCTACTCGAGCAAGGCAGTTGATGGAAAGTGATCTGCCTCCCACAGTGACGCGGTAGGGATGCACAGTTGTGGCGATTGATTTGCACAAACAGCCAAGATAAACCGCACGGTAATTTGCGCGCAGTGTCCCATGCGCGCTGTGCCATCGTTTCAACGGCATTATAATGTAATGGAGGCGCTGACTATTTTAGAGGAGTTTGAGATCACTGGCCATCTGGCGCCCGTCTCGACCTTCGGTCAATTCATAGCTGACTTTCTGATCGTCCGCGAGGCCTGTCAGGCCCGAACGTTCCACTGCGGAAATATGTACAAACACGTCCGATCCACCGCTTTCCGGCGCGATAAATCCATATCCTTTAGTCGTATTAAACCACTTCACGGTCCCGGTCGGCATCTTATCCGAGCCTCCTTTCAAAATTCCACGCCACATCTAGGATGCGACGTGATGAAGTCTGCCGAGTCTTCAATTCCGTCTCGACACGATTTAACACATTGTGCTGTTGCACTGAAAATCAAGACAAACCCTGACTGTGACAGTCAAATCTGGTTTATGTGAGGGGTCAAACGGGAAAAAATTATGCAACTCTACGGTTTGAAGACATGTGACACCTGCAAAAAGGCGCTTAAGGAGCTCGAAAGCGTGGAATTCGTGGACGTTCGCACAACCGGGGTGCCGCATGATGTTTTGGTGCGGGCGTTGGAAGCATTTGGAGACGCATTGGTGAATACGCGCTCCACCACTTGGCGCAACATGCCAGCGGAAGAACGCGTTCAAGACCCGCTCCAAATGCTCAAACAACACCCAACGCTGATGAAGCGACCTTTAATTGTGGATGGAGATGCTATCCATCTCGGTTGGACGAAAGAGGACAGGCCCGCGCTGTCCACCTGATGTTGGCTATCAGCTGGTTGTGCGCCTTCGCAAGGCTGCATCCAGCGAAAGCGGCCCGCCGCCTTTCAATACAAGAACAAGTAACAAGAAGACCCAGAACGCGCGCTGGTCGAGGATCAGACTGTCCGGAAACCGATCAAACCAGGCGCCTAAAGTTTCCTTATGCTCCGCTCCGCCATGCCCATAAAGGTCGGTCAAAGACTGCACTATGACAAATCCAATCATGCCAAGTGCGGAAAGGCGCGTCAGCAAGCCGAGCACCACGAGCGCTGGTAAAATAAACTCTGCCCAGGTGCCTGCGACAACGACGGCCCAGTGAAACACTGTGAGTTGCGAGGTGTCGTAGGTGACGGCTTCCATCGCTTTCGGAAAGATCTGGGCGTAAGCACCGACGGATGGCTTGAAAAGTCCAAGCAGACCGTCGCCCAGTTTTGTAAGCCCGGATACCCAAAAGTAAAACAGCAGTGTCCCCGCGAAAATAAGGCGCGCAACGGTCGTCAGCAGCCAATCGGCACGCGAAAGCCGATCGCACAATGCGTTATAGAGGGTAATCATGGAGTGTCCTTCGTCGCAAGTTCAATGAGGCCCTGAGCGCTCAGAAGGGCGGCCAGAACGGCCGCCAAATCAAAGTCTGTTTCATCGTCCGAAAGCTGTTCGGTTGCCTCACCAAACGTGGCGCCACTTGATAGTAAGGCAAGCCACCGTGCGCCTCCGACGGGCAGAATATGCGGGCATGGATCGAATTCTGGTCTTGTGACCAGTACATCCTGCGCGACCGCCTGCGGTTTCGCGGCACCGTCCTGTGTGTTAAAGCGCCAGATATCAAACAATGGCCAGGGCGACGTTAGGAATTGGGTGGCCGGAGCAGGTGCCAGCCGCAAGCGCATGACCTCGGCCGGGTCCGCCTGCAAACGCGTCGGATCCAGCGGTTTTGAGTCTTTCGCATGGTAAGATCGGCGCATTGCGAGGTCGAGGCGGGCACAATCTGGCAAATATCCGATATGTGCCAGCGGCTGAAACTGCTCGAGAAAGGCAGGAAATTCTGCGCCGTAATGCATCATCAAAGGTGACTTTGGCGGATACGCTCTGACGAATAGTCCTGACAAATTGTCAAAGTTCTGAACACCAATGAGCTTTTTGACCAGAGGGAAGGCCGTGGTCATCGCTTCGCGTAACGAAACCACGACGTTGTTGCGATAGACGGAAAATCGGGAACCCGCAGCTGCGCCTTTGGGATCCAGCAACCCATCGGGCGCCGGAACATTGGCGTCGAGCAGTGCTGCTCTAAACTCCGATTGCGTTACCGGGGTCATTTGACCGGCACAAGAGCGCGCGCAGCACGGTCCGCTTCGGAGCGTAGAGTTGGCCAGTCCGGAACGTCTGTGTCCCATTCGACAAGGACCGGGCGAGGTCCAGACTTTGACAACGTGTATTCGAGAAGTGTCCAAACCGGGTCCACAACGGGTTTGCCGTGACTGTCAATCAGTAGAGGCGCGCCGTTGTCATCGATGTCTTCGTCATGCCCGCCTACGTGAATTTCGCCGACAGCATGAAGTGGAAAGGCGTCGATGTAACCGTACGGTGCATAGTCAAGGTTCGTTGCCGAAACGAACACGTTGTTTACATCCAGCAATAGGCCGCACCCGGTACGCTTGACCAGTTCTGCGAGAAAGTCAGGCTCGCTCCACGTGCTTTCGGCAAAGCGTAAATAGCTGGACGGGTTTTCCAGAAGCATTTGGCACCGCAGTTTATCCTGCACCACTTCAATATGCTCGGCAACTCGGTTCAGCGTCGTTTTGGTGTAGGGCAATGGCAGCAGATCGTTCATGAACTCAGCGCCATGTGTCGACCAGGCAAGGTGCTCTGAAAAGCTGGCTGGGCGCGTCCGAGAAATCAAAAAATGCAAACGGTCCAGATGGTCTTTGTCGAGTGATTGTGATCCACCGATGCTCAAGCCCACACCGTGTATGGACAAGGCAAATCGTTCTTGCAAAGCGCGAAGTTGTGCGTGTGGCCGCCCGCCGTCACCCATATAATTTTCGGCGTGCACCTCGATCCACGCAACCGGGCCGGGATCAGACAAGAGTTCAGAAAAATGCTGTGGTTTGTAACCGACGCCTGGCGCTGCGGGTAGCCCATTAAATTCCGGGGAGGCGTCTAGCATTTTACGCTCCGATGTCAGTCGTTTGGTCGGTTTTAAGCAGCATTCGGCGGCCAACCCGCCGAACGCCATTCTTCAGTCTTAGGCCGGAAGATCGCGTTCCAGCTCTTCCAACGATCCTTTGCGCGCCGTGCCATCGGCCATTTCCGGCAGTTCGATATCTGCGCATGTGCCAGCATCTACAAGCGTCCACGCGTTGCCCTGATAGTCAACAGTCGAAGTGCCAGCGCAGGTTGTGCCGGGGCCTGCCGCGCAATCATTTTCACCGGCCAGAGAAATACCGTAGCACTTTTCTTTTGCGGCGGCATCAGCGGTTGTTGTCTGAGCAGCAAACGCGGCCGCGACGGCGCCGGCGATTGCAACAGTCTTCATCGTGTTTGACATGATAAATTCCCTTTATTGTCGACCTTTCGGCCAATTGCATGACAGTTGTACCAAAGCTGACCCAACATGCCATTCACGAGCCTGTGTGTCACATTGGTGTCAGCAATGGGTGACCTTGGGGCAGAAAATCTCAAAAAATCTGTCCAAATTGTTACAGTTCATGCGGTTTCCCGTTTTCCAAAAGCCGGGTTTGCGCCGTTTTGTTACAACAAATCGGGTGGGGTTGCTTCGCGTTCGAGCGCGTCTGTTACAGCCGACAGCGGTTCCACTTTGGTTTGTCTTTCACCTAGACGACGCACGGTTACACTCCGCTCTTCTACTTCGCGCGCGCCGACGGCAAGAATAACTGGCACCTTGCCAACGGAGTGTTCCCGCACCTTGTAGTTGATCTTTTCATTGCGCAGGTCTGCTTCGGCTCTGACGCCGGTCGATTGCAAGGCATCCACGACTTCGCGCACGTAATCATCCGCGTCAGAAATGATCGAAGCAACAACAACCTGACGGGGAGCAAGCCAGAAAGGCAGCTTGCCGGAGTGTTCTTCGATCAGAATGCCGATGAAACGTTCAAAAGAACCCAGGCAGGCGCGATGCAGCAAGACGGGCGTGTATTTTGCACCATCCTGGTCGATATACCTGCTCCCCAAACGCTCTGGCATGTTGGTATCGACTTGTAAGGTGCCGCATTGCCATGTTCTGCCAATCGCGTCGGTCAGAGTGAACTCAAGCTTTGGTCCGTAGAAAGCACCTTCACCCGGAAGTAACTCAAACTCATATCCTGCTGCATTACATGCAGCTCCAAGCGCGGCCTCCAGAACGTCCCATGTTTCGTCGCTGCCAATCCGTTTTTCTGGTCGGGTCGACAGTTTCACTGACCAGTTCTCGAACCCGAGGTCCGAATATACAGAAGCAAGAAAGGCGATGAACTTTTTTGTTTCTGATTGTATCTGATCCATGCGGCAGAAAATATGACCGTCATCTTGCGTAAAGCCGCGCACGCGCATGATTCCGTGTAGGGCGCCTGAAGGCTCATAGCGATGGCAGGCTCCAAATTCACAATAGCGCAAAGGCAATTCGCGATAACTTCTCAGGCCTTGGTTGAACACCTGTACATGGCCCGGACAATTCATCGGCTTCAATGCGTTGATGGCCTTTTCCCTCGCGTGCTCCTCGTCCACCTCGACGATGAACATATTCTCCTGGTATTTCTCCCAGTGACCCGAGGCTTCCCAGAGCGCGCGGTCAATAATCTCAGGCGAATTGACTTCCTGATATCCATCCCGATCCTGCCGACGCCTCATGTAGTCCTGAAGCGTGGTGTAAATTCTCCAGCCATTCGGGTGCCAGAAAACCTGCCCGGGTGCTTCTTCCTGCATATGAAAGAGATCCATTTCGCGACCGAGCTTTCGGTGATCGCGTTTTGCTGCTTCTTCCAGCATGTTGAGATGGGCCCGCAATTTTTCCTTGCCGGTGAAGGCCACGCCGTAGATGCGCTGCAGCATGGCTCGATCGGAATCGCCGCGCCAATATGCGCCTGCGATCGACATGAGCTTGAACGCGTCGCCGGGCACCTGTCCGGTGTGCTGCAGATGCGGACCACGGCAGAGATCCTGCCAATCGCCGTGCCAATACATCCGTAGCGGTTCGTCGCCTGGGATCGCTTCGATCAACTCGACCTTGTAAGGTTCGTTATTGTCCTCGTAGAATTTTATTGCGCGTGCGCGATCCCAGACTTCGGTCGAGACCGGGTCCCGCTTGTTGATGATTTCTTTCATCTTTTTTTCGATTCGCCCAAGATCCTCAGGGGTGAACGGTTCCGCGCGGTCAAAGTCATAATACCAGCCGTCTTTGATGACGGGGCCAATGGTCACTTTGGTATCTGGCCAGATTTCTTGCACCGCGCGCGCCATGATATGTGCGAGATCGTGGCGCACCAGTTCTTTGGCCTGATCTTCGTCCTGCATGGTATGGATTGCGATCTGTGCATCTTGCGCAATCGGCCAGGCAAGGTCGTAGTGGGTACCATTGATGGTGGCTGAAATTGCTTTCTTGCGCAAGGATGTGGAAATGCTCGCGGCCACGTCGCCCGCAGTTACGCCTGCATCGTAATCACGCGAATTGCCATCGGGGAAAGTCAGAGAGATTTGGGCCATCTTGGGCACTCCTCGTCAGTTTGGCGCCCACGAGACGCCCGGTTGCGGGTCTGATGCGCGGCACATGACGGCTGCATCTGGCCGAGTCAAGCGCGCGACGCATGGTATACCGAAGAATACGTTGACTGCGACATCATACAGGTTAATTACGACATGTTTCTTATCGGAAACTATAGCCAGCCGAAGGGAAAGCCATGCCACGCTACAATACCTCTTTTGAACTGAGCCTTCGCGATGTGGATCTGATTGAAGAGGCGTTACGAGCCCGTGGGCGTGAGTTGTGTGAGATGCGCCGGGCACTTTCTGACGAAAACCCGGCGCATCTTGAATCGATATCCGTCATCGAAAGCGACCAGCGAGAGAATGAGGAACTGCTAGGCCGGCTTCACAACCAGAAGGTCTTTTTCCGCCCATTGAGGCAAACCTACATCGGCGGTTGATCCGGGTCAGGCGGAAAAAGCCGCATATCCCATTAGCAAGCAACAAACCCAACCAGCGGTAAACAGCATGGGTCGGACCGGCATGCGCGCTGTGCCGGAAATCATCCCTGCCGCATGCGCAGCGCGCAACCAGAAAAATGCAATGGCCGTCCAATACGTCAGAGTCGAGTACGCATCGAGCCGATCGACAATCAGAACCAGAACGGCAAATGGCAGCAACTGTTCCAGCAGGTTCAAGTGCGCCCGGTGCGCGCGGTGGACCCATTCGGGGAACCCTGTCAAAGCCGGCGGTCTGGCGAAATCGTCAACCCCTTCTTGCGGGTGCATGTTGACCCCCACGATGTAAGGAATCCAGAGGGAAGCTGCGAGCAGCGCAAGGCAAACGACGACGCCCAATTCGGTAGAAAGTGCAGACGGAGGCATGGCTCAGGCCTCCTCTGGAAATGAGAACTTAACTGCCGCGCCGGTTTCCAGATACGTCTTAATGCCCGCCAGTGAGCGGTGCCATCCATCAGCAACGCCTTCTTGACCTTCAGGGACATCATAATGTTCGACGGTTAGCAGGCAGTTTTCTCCTTGAGGGTCAATGATGTAGACGAATCGTGAGGTTTCCAATGGCACGTCCGGGCCGGCCCAGTGGGGCTCAAAGGTGCTTTCGATACGGGTTTTGGGGGTCAGCTTCGTTTCTGTGCACACAAGCATCAAAGCATCGTCTTCCATGCGATACACAAGTTTGTTGCCTTCCCGAACACAGCTTTTGGCAACGAAATTGTATTGCGCGCATGCTTCAGGATCAGTCAGGGCATGCCACAAGGCGTCTTGCGTGCAATTGATGTAGGTCTGCATCATAAAATCGGGTTTGGTCATATCGGTTGTTCCTTCAAGTTGAGATTTAAGGTGAGTCACCGCTCGCGCCGCAGGTTGTTGGAGCAGGGGTTCCACCCATCGGTCCATGACGTCCTGCAAAGGAAGGGCGTTAATGTAGTGGTATTTGAATCGCCCCTTTTTGTGGGTCACGATCAACTTGGCCCCTTCCAGCACACCGAGGTGCTTCATCACTCCGAAGCGCGACATGTCCAGTTGCGCCTGCAGGTCCTGCAGGCTTTGCCCCGGCTTGGCGTGCAAACTGTCCAAGAGGGCCCGTCGTGTCGGGTCAGAGAGAGCTTTGAAGATCGAATCCATAGGTCCTTATAGGTTACTAATTAATCACGTGACTATATGGTAACATATAAAAGTGCCGAAAAGCGTTTTACCTCGGCGTGGGGGAACGCCATGATCGGCTTCAAAAGCTGGAGGCATTGATGGACAACCCGATGTATTTCGACAGCCCGCATGGGCGGCGTCTGGCTTATCACAAGATCAAGGGCGCAGGCCCCATGATCGTCTTTCTGGGTGGTCTGAAATCCGATATGGAAGGCACGAAGGCGTTGCATCTGGAAGCCTGGGCACGAGGTGCAGGCTTGGCTTTCCTGCGTTTCGACTATTCCGGGCACGGTCAGTCGTCCGGCCGGTTCGAAGATGGGTGCATTGGTGACTGGGCAGACGACACTTTGGACATCGTCGCTGCGCTGACCCAGGGTCCCATTTTACCGGTTGGATCTTCAATGGGCGGTTGGCAAGCGTTGCTGCTGGCCCGAAACATACCAGACCGCATAGTCGGCATGGTCACAATTGCCGCAGCGCCGGATTTTACCGAAGACGGATACTGGGCTGGTTTCACGGAAGCACAAAAGTCCGAGATTGAAAGCAAAGGCTACATCGAGATCCCTTCTGACTATATGGAACCCTATGTTGTTTCGCGTCGGATGATTGAAGACGGCCGCGAAAATCTCGTGTTGCGCAGCGTTTTAGAACTTCCATTCCCGGTGCGCTGCCTTCAAGGAACTGAGGACACAGCTGTGAGTACCGAAACGGCCCTTCGTCTCCTGAACCATGCTACCTGCGCCGACATGCGGTTGGTATTGGTCAAGGGAGCGGACCACAGGTTTTCGGACGGTCCCTGCCTTGGGCTGATTGAATCCGCGCTTGTAGAGATTTTGCACGTTTCATCCGCTGTATGATCGCTGCTTGCGCTCGTGCCGGCAGCCGATAGAGTCTCACCGAAAAGCAAAAGCAGTCTCGGGACAGTATGATGCGAAGCAGTTCCCTGGCGTGTCGCAAGGCAGCTCATCATGCCTGAACCACTTGTATTTCTGCCGGGCATGATGTGCGACGCGCGCCTCTTCGGACCGCAGATTGCCGAACTGTCCGCGGATACTTCAGTTATGGTGGCGCCCGTCACACGCGGTGAACGCGTTGAGGAGATTGCCTCCGGCTTGCTGCATGAATTGCCTTTAAAATTTGCGCTGGCGGGCCTTAGCATGGGCGGCATCATTGCGATGGAAATTCTTCGGCGCGCACCGGATCGCGTAACACGCATCGCGCTGATGGATACCAACCCTCTGGCTGAGACACCCCAAGTAGCAGCAGCACGTGAACCGCAGATCGTGGCGGCCCAAGCAGGCCGTTTGCTGAATGTGATGCGAGAAGAGATGAAACCGAATTACTTGGCGCCGGGCCCATATCGGGCGGACGTTCTGGACCTTGTAATGGACATGGCTGACGGGCTGGGACCCGAGGTTTTTGTGCGCCAGTCGCGCACGCTGCAAAGCCGACCGGACCAGCAATCGACATTGCGCAAATGCCGGGCGCCAGCCTTGATCCTATGCGGTGCGCATGATGCGCTCTGCCCAGTCAAGCGCCATAAGTTTATGGCCGAGCTTATGCCTAACGCCAGCTTGGTCGTCTTGGAACATGCCGGTCACTTGCCGACGCTGGAACAGCCAGCGCAGACCACTGCTGCCCTGCGCACTTGGTTGGATGAGCCGCTTGTCGCGGTCTAGCAATCTAGGCTGCGGCGTTCTTGTTTGCGGGCTTTTTTGTCCGCGCTCGTGGTTTGGGCGCGTCGCTGTTGGTGTCGATAAAGTCCAAGACCAGCGGCCGGATGTTGCTGCGCCAGCTCCTGCCAGCAAAAATTCCGTAGTGACCCGCGCCTTCTTCGAGGTGGTGTGCTTTCTTTGCGGCAGGTAAGCCAGAGCACATGTCCAAAGCAGCGACGCATTGTCCGGGTGCAGATATATCGTCCTTGGATCCTTCTACGGTCATGACGGCGACCGTGGTGATCTTGCCGATGTCCACGGACTTGCCCGCAACGGTGAACTCGTTGTTTGCAATCTCAAGATTTTTGAAAATGCGCTCGACCGTGCTGAGGTAAAACTCGGCCGTCATGTCCATGACCGCGAGATACTCGTCGTAGAACCGGTTGTGTTTGTCATGATCTTGCGCCTCGCCCTGGGCGACACGAGTGACCTGGTTTGCAAAAGCTTTGGCGTGCGTTTCCGCATTCATCGAAATAAACGATGTGAGCTGCAAGAGGCCGGGATAGACCATGCGACCTACTCCGGGGTATTTGAAACCGACGCGTTGGATCATCATCTCTTCGAGCTGCCCCATGGTGACGCGTCGTCCAAAGTCGGTGACATCCGTTGGCGTGGCATCCGGATTGACCGGCCCACCAATCAGCGTGAGGCTTCGGGGCTGGGCAGCCGGGTCCTCGTCTGCAAGGTACGCTGTCGCAGCAAGTGTCAGCGGTGCAGGTTGACATACCGCGATCACATGCGTGTCGGGTCCCAACTCTTTCATGAAGTCCACGAGGTAAAGCGTATAGTCTTCAATATCGAACTTGCCCGCGCTCACAGGAATGTCGCGTGCGTTGTGCCAATCGGTAATGTAGAGGTCTGCATCCGGCAAAAGGCTGATTACAGTAGACCGCAAAAGCGTTGCGTAGTGACCTGACATCGGCGCAACCAAAAGTACTTTGCGTTTCGGGCTCTCGCGGTCGGCGACCGAAAAATGCAAAAGATCTCCGAAAGGACGTTCGATGACCACTTCAGTGCTCACCACATGATCCTGCCCATCCATTGACGGAACGGGAGGGATATTCCAGTCGGGTTTGACAATCATCCGCTGAAACGTGCGCTCAGTCACTTCGCCCCAGGCTGTCATCCACGAAAAAGCAGGGTTTGGTAAAAGTGCAAATGCAGGATATGATCCCATAGCAAGGGCGGAGGCGCCCAGCCACTGGTTCGTGTTTCGGATCGTTTCCATAAGGTCGTATGTGGCCATATAGCGCATGAGGGGACTCCTAACCTTCCAACCTGACCAATCGAGACAGTCAGTCGCATCGCCCCCTGAAAGCCAACGACGTAATGCTGCACCTGCAAACATAGGAGGATAAAGTTCCGATGACAACAGAAAGTGACGCCGACGTTGTGGTGTCAGGTGAATCCTTGGAAAAAATGTCTCAGAACTTGAAGAAAGTCGAAGAGCTCTCCGAAAGATTGCAAAAGGTGCTTGTTAACCGGGAGGGGCACAACACCGCGCTGGACGGCCCGAATCAAACGCTCTTTGGTCGCGCTGCACAGGCTTATTGGGCAGAGGTCGTGAATAATCCTGCCAAAGTGCTTGAACATCAAATGTCCTATTGGTCGGACACAATGAAGCACTTTGTCGAGGCGCAGCAAACGCTCGCCAAAGGCAAACTGGCCGCACCCAAAGACCCCGGACCAAGCGACAAGCGGTTTTCCAACCCGCTATGGGATACGCACCCTTACTTCAACTATATAAAAAAGCAGTACATGATTAATGCGGCTGCACTGTCGCAAGCGGTGGACGACGTCACAGACTTGACGGCGGTTGAGAAAAACCGCCTGAGCTACTTTGCCAAACAGATCATCGATATGATGTCGCCGACCAATTTTCTGGCGACAAATCCGGATGCGCTGGAAAAGGCGGTTGCGACTGAGGGGCAAAGCCTGGTTCAGGGTTTGGAAAATCTGATTTCCGATCTTGAAGCGAACAAAGGCGAGATGGTCGTCAAGCTGGCAGACGAAAACGCTTTCACGCTTGGAAAAAACATTGCGACCACACCCGGTAAAGTTGTCTTTAGAAATCGAATGATGGAGTTGGTGCAGTATGCGCCCGCAACAGAGCAGGTTTACAAAACGCCGCTGGTGATATTCCCGCCTTGGATCAACAAGTATTACATCCTGGATCTGAAGGCTCAAAACAGCCTCGTCAAATGGTTGGTCGAACAGGGGCAAACCGTGTTTATTGTATCCTGGATAAATCCTGACCCCGGCTATCGCGATGTGGGAATGGAGGAGTACATCGAGGACGGTTTCCTTACTGCAGTACGCGAAGTCCAGGGCATCAGCGGCGAGGCGAAAATCAATGCCGTTGGTTATTGTATTGCAGGAACGACCCTTGCGATGGCCCTTGCGCTGTTAAAACGCCGCGGCGAAACGCCAATCAGATCTGCAACCTTCTTTACAGCACTTACGGATTTTTCGGATCAGGGGGAGTTCACACCGTTCCTCACCGACGATTTCATAGACGGAATTGAGGCGGAAATCGAAGACAAAGGCATGTTGCCGTCCGTCATCATGGCGCGGACATTTTCGTTTTTGCGATCCAACGATCTGATCTATGGCCCCGCAATAAAAAGCTACATGCTTGGGGAAACTCCGCCAGCGTTTGACCTGCTTTACTGGAACGGGGATGGCGCAAACTTGCCGGGCAAAATGGCGATGCAATATTTGCGGGGGCTATGTCAACGCAACGAGATGGCCAATGGCGGGTTCGATTTGCTGGGACAGAAATTGAAACTTGGAGATGTCAATGTGCCGCTTTGCGCTGTGGCGTGCGAAACTGATCACATAGCTGCATGGAAAGACAGTTACCGCGGCATTCAGAAAATGGGTGCCAAAGACAAGACGTTCATTTTGGCTCAATCGGGACATGTCGCGGGGATTGTTAACCCGCCCAGTAAAAATAAATATGGCCATTACACTAATCCCGATCTGAACCTCGGTCATGAAGCCTGGTTAGCTGCCGCCGATCTGCATGAAGGGTCGTGGTGGCCACACTGGGGCGCATGGTTAAGAAAGCACTCGGGGCGCAAGATCAAGGCGAGAATTCCCGGCGATTCGACGCGTGCGGCACTCTGCGACGCGCCGGGCACTTATGTCGCCATAAAGGCAACTCTCTGATTTCGAGACCAATTCCGCACCGCCGCGCGTACTTTTGCTGCAACGCAGAAAAATACTTGAAATGCTGCGCTGCAGCATCTACATTCCCTTCAGACGCGATAAACCGGGATGAGCCCGGAGGGCGCCGAAAGGAATTTAGAAATGACAAAGACACCTGATCTTTCCGCAGTGTTCAAAGACGTTATGGGTGCGTTCCCGGTCGATACAAAAGCATTCGACGAAGCATTCAAAACATCCGCGACTCTGAATGAAAAATTGTCTGCCGTTGCTCTGTCTGCTGCAGAGAAGTCCACCGACATCTCCAGCAAATGGGCGCAAGACACATTTGCCAAACTGGCTGAAATGTCCAAGGCAAAAGCTGACCCTGCAGACTATGCAAAAGCAGTGACAGATTTCGCTTCAGCTTATTCTGAAACAGCAGCTGAGCATATGGCTGCTTTTGCTGAAATCGCGAAAAAAGCGCAGATGGACACAGTTGAACTGATGATGGCTGCTGGCAAAGACATCAGCGAAGACGCCACCGCCGCAGTTAAGAAAGCGACAAACGACGCTACCGCCGCAGTCAAGAAAGCAGCGAAAGCAAGCTAATTTGCGTAAAGAGTTTGCGCCATATCCTCCCTGTTAGGCGCAATTTTGGGGGGCGGGCTTGCAAAAGCTCGCCCTTTCTTTTTGTCTTTCAATGACCTAAGCTGCAACGCAGCGCTGACATGAGGGAGACTTCCAGTGGCGGACACGAAAACACCATTGCTGATCAAGCGCTACGCCAGCAGGCGGCTTTACAACACAGAAACCAGCGACTACGTCACCTTAGAAGACATCGCAGGCTTCATTCGCGAAGGCCGTGAAGTTCAGATCGTAGACTTGAAATCTGGCGATGATCTGACCCGTCAGTACCTGTTGCAAATTATCGCGGAGCATGAAAGCCGCGGCGAAAACGTACTGCCCGTCGACGTTCTTAACGATCTGGTGCGCAGTTACATGAGCCCCGGTGCCAGCGTTGTGCCGCAGTTTCTGCAAGCCTCTTTCGAAATGCTGCGTGACGGACAAAGTAAAGTCATGGATCAGATGACGGCAATGAACCCGATGGCAAAGATGCCTGGGTTTGAGCTGATGCACGCGCAGCAAAAAGCTTTCATGAAGGCGATGACCGGTGGCTATTCCGGCTCTTCAGGTTGGGGCAGTCCAACAGAAGCGGAGGCAGAAGAGGCAAAAGCTGGCGGCGAAGAGGGGGAAGACCTCGATTCAATAAAGCAGCAACTGTCGGAACTGCAGGCCAAACTTTCCAAGCTAAAGTAGCTGAAAGCCAGTAAAGAAAACGGGCTGCAGTATTAATGAGGCGCGACTTAACCCCGGTATGATTTCGAGGCTTGGGCCATGGGAACACCACACACGGGCATATGGGGGCGCACATTGTTGGAGTCGCTTCAACAAAAAGGCTTCCCACCGGAAATGGTGGCCGGGAACACCGGCATCAATATTCAAGCAATGCAGTCCGATGACCCGAGGGTCAGCTTTGAAGATCTTGCATTGCTGTTTGAACGCGCCGCTGAGCTCACAGGCGATGATTTGATCGGCTTTAATCAGGGTCGGAATTGGGAATTCAAACGCGGCGGGTTAGTGACCTACACAGGCATTTCATCGCCAACTGTGCGCACCTTGTTGCTTAACCTCGCGCGGTATCAGCGCATCATTGGCGATGCCATCGATATTGATGCCAGCAGCTTTGAAACTCACGGTGTGGCAGAGTGGCAATTCAAAGTGCCGCGCAGCGTCGTGCGCCGCCAATATGTCGAATTTGGCGGGACCGGTATCGTCGAGCTTATGCGGCGTCTGACAGGACGCCAGGTGACACCCAAAAAGGTGGAATTCCGACATTTCCGGAAATCAAATATCAAAACTCTGTCGTCCTTTTTCGGTTGCCCTATCGAATTCGGAATGGACATGAATCGCCTGTCCTTCAAGCTGAGCGATCTGGAATTGCCGCTGAGCAGTGCAGATGAAAATCTACACCGCTTACTGCGCAAATTTGGTGACGACGCGCTTGAAAAACTGGGTGCCTCCGGATCCAGGCCATCCGTTGTCCTGAAGGTCGAGGCTTGCATTGCAGCAAATGCTGCAAGCACGCAGGCTTCGGTCGCGAAAGAGTTGGGGATGAGCACGCGCACGCTGTCGCGACGACTGTCCGAGGCCGGGACGACTTTCTTCGATATCGTGGAAAACTATCGCGAAGCCATAGCGCGCAGCATGCTGGCGCAGACCGATTTCCAGATCACCGAAATCGCGTATGTACTTGGATATTCCGATCTCAGCACGTTTAGTACTGCATTTAAAAGATGGACCGGGCAAACGCCTTCCCAATTTAAAGGCGCGGGCACGAAACAATCTGGCGCAACGCCAAAAGTCAGAGACCGCAATTCGTACTAATTGAAGTCTTCTAAACAGTATTCGGCTAAGAAACCTGACTTATGGTTTGGTTTCACTGAAGATCGGATCGGCGCGAAAACCTTGTTATGCGTTCGATGGTATCCAGTCACCGTCCAAGAGTGACATTTATTTGGTTTTCGCGCTCATTCTCATTTTGGCCGTTGTCATTCGTCACGTGGGCTATATCCCAAGTCTGTCGCGCAGCGCGTACCACGACATTGCCAGCACCAACAGCGGTGTGCGAAGAGCGCCACCGCCGGGGAAGGCTGCCGTCGGTATGCAGCCCATCGTGTTAAAACCGTCGCTTTCCCCTTCGATTGCTTTGGCCATGAGGGCACCGGCGTGTGTAGCAGTGCCAACACCATGGCCGGAGTAACCGGAGGCAGACAGGATGTTCGGTGTGATGCGGGCCAGATAGGGAAACCGTTTCAGTGTAATCCCCAATGTGCCGCCCCACGCGTAATCAATTTTTACGTCCTTGAGATGCGGAAAAACGATGGACATGGGTTTTCGCACCACAGATGCGATATCAGATGGGAACCTGTAGCCGTAGCTTTCACCGCCCCCAAAGAGCAGGCGACCGTCATGTGACAGCCGAAAGTAGTTGACTACAAAACGGCTGTCGGCGACGGCAACGTCGCGGGTTAAAACCTCATCAGTGCCTGCGCCAAGCGGTTCAGTTGCAATGATGTAATTATTGATTGGCATGACCCTTGCGGACACCGCAGGTGTCAAATTCGCCAAGTAGCCATTGCATCCCAAGATGACATGTTCGGCATGAACGCGGCCGGCGTTTGTATGCACAACAGGTTTTGATCCGTCGTCAATACGGGCGACCCGTGAGGCTTCATGAATAATCGCACCAGCCGCCTTTGCCGCGCTTGCAAGTCCAAATGCAAAAGCCAGAGGGTGCAAGTGCCCGGCGCCCATGTCGATATAGCCGCCCAAATAGTCAGGTGACGGGCAGAGCGCAAAGCACGCCTCTTTGTCAAGCTCCTCGATTTGATCGTATCCGTATATGGCTCGAAGATGATGCGCATAGGCGTGAAGGTCATCCACGTCGCGCGGATTCGAAGCGGTATGCGCAACGCCCGGTTTGAGGCGGCAGTTGATGTTTTGCGCGTTAACGAGCTCGCGCACGATTGCTTTTGCTTCTTCACCGAGGTCCCAAAGCGCACGTGCTTTCGTATGACCGACCATACGCTCCAGTTCTGTTTGGTCGATGCGCTGGCCGCTGCCCAACTGTCCGCCGTTTCGTCCCGAAGCGCCAAACCCGACCCGCTGTGCTTCCAGCACCACAACCCGTCGTCCGGCCTTGGCAAGATGCAACGCGGCCGACAGTCCGGTGTAGCCACCGCCCACGACGCAAACGTCAGCGCGGACATCTCCAGCAAGCGCGGGAAAGGGCGCGAGGGGTGTGGCCGTGGCTGCGTACCAGCTGGCGGGGTATTCACCAGGGCGGTCGTTGGCGGTCAGCAAATCCACGCAGTATGCCTCAGACGTTCAGCAGCAGGTGTTCGCGCTCCCAAGGGGAAATCACTTGCAGGAACTCATCGTACTCGGCGCGCTTAACAATGGAGTAGACACGAGCGAACTCGGGCCCCAAAATCGCGTGCAAGTCCGTTGCCTCCTCAAAGAGCGTAAGAGCGGTGCCCAGTACCCTTGGGATGTCGCCTTCCCCATCATACGCGTCACCTGTGAACTCCGGTTGCGGTTCTTCAAATCTGGTGAGTCCCAGGTATCCGCAAGCGAGGCTGGCAGCAATTCCCAGGTAAGGGTTGCAATCCATACCCGCGAGCCGGTTTTCGACGCGCCGTGCCTCCGGCACCGAGAGCGGAACACGGATGCCGGTCGTCCGATTGTCGTATCCCCAATTGAGGTTGATCGGAGCTGCATGGTCTTTCACATAGCGCCGGTAGCTGTTCACATAGGGTGCAATAACCGCAAGCGCCTCGGGCATGTGATTTTGTAGGCCTGCTATAAAGTGACTGAACGCAGCCGTTGAACTACCATCCTCCGCTGAGAAGAGATTGCGACCTGTTTTGATGTCGAGCAGAGAGTGGTGGATGTGCATTGCGCTGCCCGGCTCGTCTGCAATCGGTTTGGCCATGAATGTGGCAAAGCAATCGTGCCGCAGTGCTGCTTCGCGTATCAGTCGCTTGAAATAGAAAACCTCGTCGGCCAGACGCACCGGGTCGCCGTGCAAAAGGTTGATCTCCAACTGGCCGGCGCCACCCTCCTGTGTGATGCCGTCGATTTCAAACCCTTGCGCTTCGGCGAAGTCGTAAATGTCATCGATGACAGGCCCGAATTCATCGACGGCGGTCATCGAGTAGGCCTGCCGCGCAGCCGCCGGCCGGCCGGATCGGCCCATCATCGGTTCAATATCCTGCGCCGGGTCGATGTTCCGCGCGACCAGAAAAAACTCCATCTCCGGCGCGACAACCGGTTCCCATCCTTTGTCGCGGTAAAGCTGGCACACATGTTGCAGAACATTGCGCGGGCTAAAGGCAACCGGCGCGCCATCGCGATCATAGGCGTCATGGATCACTTGCAGTGTCCAGTCAGCGGTCCAAGGTGCGGCACTGGCTGTTGCCAGATCGGGCTTGAGGATCATGTCCTTTTCAATGAACCCGTCTTCGCCTGCCGCTTCGCCCCAGTCTCCAGTGATTGTCTGGTAAAAGATACTGTCCGGCAGATGAAAGTAAGCCTGTCGCGCAAATTTTGATGCCGGCACCGCCTTGCCTCGTGCGATCCCCGGCAGGTCGGAAATGATGCACTCAACCTCGTCAAGGCGTCGCCCGTCGAGGTAGGTTTGAGCTGCTTCGGGCAGCTGTGTCATCCAGTCGGCCATCAGGCCCTCGCTTTCTTGAAAAATGAGGCCATCGCTTCCGCAACGTCCATGCGGTCGCTCGCCAGCTTCAGCCTGGACTTTGCCTTATCAAGCAGATGGTCGGGCACCACGCCTTTACCACGGTTACGGATCAGCCCTGAAATAAAGTCTGCATCATACTCCGGATGCGGCTGGATCGTCCAAATTCTGTCGCCGTAGACCAGTCCAGCATTTTCGCAAAAATCGGTCCGCGCAAAAACTGCGGCGGTGTCCGGCTTTTCAACGACCTGATCCTGATGCCAGGCGTTGATGGCGTATCGGTGCCCGTCCATCTCATACTCGGTCAGTCCGACGGACCAGCCGCCGGAAAATTTTTCGACCCGCCCGCCCAACGCCTGAGCGATGATTTGATGGCCAAAGCACACGCCTATCAGTGGGCGACCATCAGCATAAACGGCCCGGACGAAGTCTTCCAATGGCGGAATCCAGTCGTGCGCTTCATATGCGCCATGTTTTGAACCGGTGATCAGCCAGCCGTCGGCATCGATGATTGCGTCAGGAAAAACACCATCCACAACAGCCCAGCCTTGAAACTCAAAACTATGCCCATCAAGCAGGCGGGCGAAATATGCGTCATATGTCCCGCCTTCCATCATGGTGTCTGGTGGATGGCCCGTCATCAATATCCCGATCTTCATTTTCTATACCGTTTCCAGATATAAGCTGATTTGGTCCTCGCGGCTGAGCTCGGCCATGAAGCGCCGCTCCTGACGCTTTGTCAGAACAAAGTTTCGGATCAGTTCCGGGCTGAAAATTCGCGCAACTTCTGTGCCCGCTACAAACGCGTCGATTGCATTTTTCCAGTCACCGGGGACTTGTGCAAGGCTCGCGTCATAGGCATTGCCTGTGATCGGTGCAGGTGGCATATGACCATCTTCTATTCCATTCAGAGCGCTGCCCAAAACTGCAGCGAGCATCAGATAAGGGTTCACATCACCGCCCGCCACCCGATGTTCTATGCGACGCGCCGTTGGGCTGCCTGACGGCACGCGCAACGCCGCAGTGCGGTTTTCGTATGCCCAGCAAATCCCGGTTGGTGCGTGCGACCCCGGTACCATTCGATCATAACTATTGGCATGTGGTGCGAAAATCAGCCCACACTCGGCCATTGCGGTCAGGCAACCAGATATGGCGTGTTGCAAAACGTTTGTGCCTTTTTCTGTTCCGTCGTCAAAGACGTTACGCCCATCGCTATCCAGAACGGAAAAATGCGTGTGCATGCCGGATCCGGAGGCGTCGGGATAAGGTTTGGCCATAAAACTGGCAGCAAACCCATGACGCCTTGCCACGCCCTTGACTAGCATTTTGAACAGCCAGGCATCATCGGCAGCCCGCAGCGCATCGTCGCAATGTTCCAGATTGATTTCGAACTGGCCCATGCCTGATTCAGAGATTGCAGTGTCTGCCGGGATACCCATCTCATCGCATGCGGCGTAGAGTTCCGTGAAAAAGGCATCAAACTGGTCAAGAGCCCGGATCGACATTGTTTCCGCAGTCTGGTTCCTTTTGCCCGATGTGGGAGCTTCTGGAATGTCGAGTGTGTCACCAGCATCGTCGATGAGGAAAAACTCCAACTCCACTGCGCACATCGGTGTCAGCCCGTTCATTTTAAAGCGTTCCAATACCTCTCGCAAAGCATGTCGAGGGTCACCGGCATAAGGGCGCCCGTCTTCGTGAAACATCCAGAGTGGCAGCAAGGCGCTTGGTGCATTTAGCCAAGGCATAGGAACGAATCCGCGTTCTGTTGGCATAAGCACTGCATCACGGTCGCCGGTTTCGAACACAAGCGGGCTGTCTTCGATATCCTTGCCCCAGATATCCAGATTGAGCACCGACATTGGAAACCGCGTGCCGGACTGGATGACGCGCTTAGCAAAGCGGGCAGGAACCCGTTTGCCGCGGGCCTGTCCGTTCAGATCCGAGGCCGCGACCCGAATAGAGTGTATTTGCGGGTTCTGGCGCAGCCAGTCTTGCATATGCCACCAAGTCAATGTTTGGCGTCTAAACAGAAGCCGCCAAAAAATTTGATCAAATCATCGATACTATCGGATCAGGTTTGGACGCAACCTGATTTTCCGCTTCTGTTCCTGAGGCAAATGTTGGTTGAGTTTTGTGTTCACCAGACCAAAAAGCCCGACGATCACGAGCGTCAGCAGGATGAAATATCCAGCGAGAATTGGGTATGGAATGAAGGGGTTGAACGTTTTGTCTGCGAAGTAACTTGCGTAATAGAGGGCGTCGCCCCGTTGTTGCCAGGCTGGAAACCCGGAAAAGAACACCAAAGCAGTGGCGTGAAACAGGAAGATGGCCTCGTTTGTATATGCCGGCCAAGCCAGACGCAGCATGGTAGGCCAGACTACTCGTTTGAATCGCGGCCAACCTTCCATGCCATATGCGTCCGCAGCTTCCGTGTCGCCTTTGGGAATGGACAAAAGCGCGCCGTAGAAGATTTCACCCGAATAAGCCGCCGTATTGAAAAAGAGCACGATAAGCGCACCCAGCCAAGCCGCTGTGAACGGATCGAAGAATGGTGCGACGGACTTGAGGTTCAAAAACAGAAAGTAACCAAAGAAAAACTGGATAAAAAGCGGAGACCCCCGAAAAATGAAAATGAACCACTCCGCCGGTTTACGATAAATCGGATTGGCTGATGCTTTGCCGACGGCCAATGCCGTTGCCAGAAGAAATCCCAGCAACAGTGCCATCACGCCAAAGTAAATGTTCCAGATCATGCCCGACCCGATGAGGGTGAACTGCTGACACAGGGTAAAGTCATCTCGTGGCAGCAAACGCTCACCAATACCAACGGCGCGCAGGCCGTAATCCTGAATGGTTTGCCAGCAACTCATGCCGCTGCAGCCTTGCGTTGCGCTTCACCGCCGGCGGTTGCCTGGCCATGTGTCAGGCGCACCATTAAGCGATCCAATACAATTTCCGAGATGCGGGTGAAGATCAGATAGAAGACCAACAGTGCTAAAAAGTACCACATCCGCCAGTCTCCATGCGGATAGTCGGTAAAGCGGGTCGTTTTCGTTCCACCAAGTTCGCGTGCCCAGTACACAATGTCTTCGACCCCGAGCAAAAACAGCAGGGGCGTCGCCTTTATCAAAACCATCCAAAGATTGCTTAAGCCGGGCAGGGCGAAAACCCACATTTGTGGCACCAAGACCCGCCAGAACGTCTGTCGTTGCGTCATGCCGTAAGCAGCAGCGGTTTCGAGCTGGGCGTGTGGCACCGCGCGCATCGCGCCAAACAGAACGTTGGCCGCAAAGGCACCGAAAACAATGGCAAAGGTCAAAACGGCCAAGGCAAAGCCGTAGGCTTCGTGAACCCATTGCGAAGCGTCGCCCAGCGGCATCTTGGCCGCCTGGCAAACAACAAAGTCATTGCCTTGCCGGATCGCCTCAGTCCAGTCCGGGCACAGAGCCTTATGTCGCAGATATTCGATGCCCTGATCAAGTGCGATGACAAAAAACAGGAAAAACGCAATATCGGGCACGCCGCGCACGATTGCGATGTAGGATTTTCCGAACCAGCGTAGCGGTGCGATCGACGAGCGCGCCGCAGACGCGCCACCAAACCCAAACCCGAGCGCCACTGGGGCGGTAATGGCGAGAAGCAAGAGAACCGTAAGCACGGACCAGTAAAGCGACATATGTTTGGCCGTTGTCAGGTAACAAGCCATCCATTGCCAGTTGGGCAACAGGCTGGGATCTGCGCAAAAACTGAAAATACTGAGCCTCGTTTTGCTCGTGCGGTCAAAGGCGGATCAGGGGGCCGAACACTCAGCCTCCTGATCATGGCGCATCAGAATGCGCCGCCGATTTCCCATTTGGTAAGCAACGCGTTCAACGAACCGTCGTCCTTCATGGATTGAATGGCCGCGTCGAATTTGCCGCGTAATTCGCCGTCACTTTCACGCAGGCCCATGCCAACGCCGCCGCCAATCAGCTCTTCTTTGTCAAGAAACATCAGATCCGCATCGTCGGCATCGATCGGCGTCAGAAATGCCTTGTCTGCCAAAACTGCATCTGCCTCGCCGTTTTTGACAGCCGCAATGGTTTCTTCGGGTGTCGCAAACTCAACCAATGTGGCTCCGGTTTCTGCGATGAACGCGGCCTGGATCGTATTTGTCTGTGCCGCGATCACACCGCTTGACAGGTCGACGTCCGCAGATAAGGCGAGGTATGCGGACGGGTCTGGAAGCGTATAGTTTTGAGTGAAGTCAATCACTTCATCACGCTCATCCGTGATCGACATGCCGGCGATTATTGTGTCGTAGTTACCCGAGACGAGGTTCGGGATGATGCTATCCCACTCGTTCGTGACCCACTCGCACGTCAGTTCGGCGCGCTTGCACAGCTCATCGCCCAATTCGCGCTCGAAACCGTCTACTTCACCTGCGTCATTGATGAAGTTGTAAGGTGGGTAGGCGCCTTCGGTGCCCATACGCACAGTTTTGCCGTGACCATCGGCCAAAGCGGTTGTGGCAGCAAGGGCCGCAGCGGCTGTTGTCAGGAACAGTGATTTCATGGTGATTCTCCCATTTGCTTTTTTTGTTTGAGTTACGCTGCATGGGTTGCAGATAGAAATCCGCGCAGGCGTTCGGATTTGGGCGCGCCAAAAAGTGTTTTTGGCGGCCCTTGTTCTTCGATCAGCCCTTTGTGCAAAAACACGACATGGTCCGACACATCAGCAGCCAGTTTCATGTCGTGTGTCACAATAATCATCGTCCGCCCTTCGGCTGCGAGATCCTTGATCACTTTGACGACCTCTTGCTCCAATTCAGGATCCAAAGCCGATGTTGGTTCGTCAAAAAGCAGCGCTTCCGGCTCCATGCACAAACCGCGCGCAATCGCAGCGCGCTGTTGTTGTCCGCCTGACAATTGCGCGGGGTAGACATCGCATTTGTCTCCGATGCCGACCTTTTGCAGGTAGGCACGTGCGGCAGTCTCGACCTCCATGCGGTCGCGTTTCAACACCGTCACTGGCGCTTCCATCACGTTTTGCAGGATTGTCATATGCGCCCAGAGATTGAATTGCTGAAACACCATGCTGAGGTTCGTGCGGATTCGCAGTACCTGAGTGCTATCCGCAGGATGCCGTCCATGCCCATTGCCCGACCATTCGACAGGTTCGCCCTTGAACTTGATCTCGCCCTGCTGGCTGTCTTCTAACAGATTGCAGCACCGCAGCAGCGTTGATTTGCCGGAGCCGGATGATCCGATCAGGGATATCACGTGGCCCTTTGGCGCAGAGATATCTACGCCCTTTATGACTTCCAAAGCGCCGTAGGCTTTGTGCAGATTGTTAATCTCAATCACCGGCGGTTGTGAGGTCACGCTGTAGGTCTCATAGTTACGTCAATGCGGTATAAGGATCGAAATCTGTTGGATTTGCAACGCTGAAAGCGCTTTTGTAAGCGTTCCGCAGGGTCACTTGGCGCAAAAACTGCCGAAAAACAAAGCAAGTGTCACGGTGTTGGCACGGCGCAGTACACCTTTGTGGGAATAGAGACCAGTGATTTCAATCGCAGGGCATTTTGATCAGGTTCAGACAGATGTTCGATTGCATTTGAAACGGCTTCCGCCAAATCGGAGGCATTCCGTGTAAGGCTTGTTATGTAGGGCAAACCCGGTGTCGGTGGTGTCGACATCAATATGCGCAGATCATCACACAAATCCGGCCCACTGCTAAGCAAATCCCAGGTTAGCGCATCAATAGATGCAAGATCCGCTGCGCCAGAAGCGACTTTGCTGATGGAAGTGATGTGCGCGCCAGTCTCCAGAGTGTTGTTGGCAAAACTCAGACCATCCGCCCGCGCAAGATTTTCCAGCGCAGCCCACCCAGATTGGGATCGTCGATCATTACGCGCCAGCATGCTGCCGGAGAAGTCAGCCAGCCGCTCTCTGGGGTCATTCGCGCGGACAATGATGTGCGAGCAATAAAATCCCGGCGGACACTCCGGCAAACCATAGTCGGGTGTACCGATTAACTGGACGCGGCCAATAAGTTCCGTGCGGTACGGAAGCCCGCAGGTTTGCGAGAAAAAAAGGTCAGCGCTCTCCCACAGGCGATGCGGGTCGCCAGCACGCGTCAATGTCACAGGTCCGTATCCAAGCGCAGACCTTATCAGCGACCAGAACCGGTCGTTCGCATTCTGAGTGCTTTCCATGTCGTACATGGGAAGGCTTGCGGTCATGAGCCTCCGGCCACGGCCTGACGCGCAAGAGCGCTGTCACGATCGCTGATGCCCAGAAAGCTCGTGACCATCCGCACAAGCGCGTCCTCTTCCTGCGCGCGGGCACCATCTGCCAGCACAACCTCCCAAAGGGCCTTGATGACCGCCAGACGGTCTTCGTATGGAACAGCGTCTTTGATCGCGCGTGTGAACCGCACAGTATCCGGCGCTTCGGCCTCCAGCATTTCTGCTTCCTCGCGAAGCGCGTTGACTGCGCCGGGACCAAGGCCGTAACGGCGTGCGTTGATCTGGTCGATACGTTCTTTTTCGCCGGCACTATAATCGTTGTCCGATCTGGCAATTCGGACCAGCAGCGCCGTCAAAGCCAGCCGAGCGTCCTCGTCCGGCAGGTCTTCGATATCCGGCTCTGTCAGCCGTTTCAGGAAATCTGCAAACATGACTGTGATATAACGAGCTTCTCTGGGCGTTCCAACATCAATCCTGCCGCAGGGCGCGCCGCCTTGTCGCAGCTATATCGTACTCCGTCAGACCAAGAGCGGTTTCAATACCTAATAGCATTTGCTCTTCTTGGGGATCGTTTTGACCGTCAGCCAGCGCCACGGACCACATGGCATAGGCGAGCGCTTTGCGTTCGTCGTACCCGACTTCTTCGCGCAACAGTGTTGCAAACTCAGGTGTGCCTGGTGCGTGGCGTTCAAGGGCTTCGCAGGTGGCCCGTAGTTTGGCGGCTTCGATTGGTTTGAGATCAAAGGTTGCCGAAAGGATGCGGTCGATCTGGCCAACCTCAGATGCCTGGTATTCGTGATCCGCAAGGGCCACGCGAACCAGAAGAGCGCCCAAGGCAAGCTGCGCATTCGGTTGCGGGAGAGGCTCCGGTTTTCGGCGAGGAAAGAGTTTTTCGAACATAGGGAGTGTCTAGCTCAGATCGGGCGCATGTCCAAAGCGCACGTTGTCCAGCGCAATTCCTTGCGGGTCTTCGTTCGTCAGCAACACACCGGCAATATCCGCGTTGCCGTCCGCGCGAATAAACCCGAAGTCGTGCTCACCTACCTGCGGAAGATTCAGTCTTGCCAATTCCGCGCCGTTGCGTGCTAGAAAAACCACTTCAGTTCGACCACTCTCGCCGCCACGTATTTGGAATGCGAGCGCGGACTGGTCTTCGTCGAATAGAAAGGAAATGGCGCCTTCTCCCTGTGCTTGGCGTTTGGGAAACCCAGCGCTGCCATATCCGTTCAGAATGTTGTTGCCGTTCACGTATACGACGGAGAGATTTTGACCCGCAGCGCCAGGCAGAACCGTTAGTGGGGCCAAGGCAGCACCGCTTAAACTGTCGTGTATGCGATCTTGTGCCAGCGTCTGACCCGCAAAGCGCTCCCCGAAAACGGCGCCGTTCATGACCAGAAGAATGTCGACGTTCCGTCCGGGTCCGGGGTTCGAAATCGTGCTTTCGAAGGTTATTACCTCGGTCAGCGACAAGGCTTCCGGATCTGCAAGACAGACCTTCGTCTCGCACGCGAACGCCTGCGACGATAGAAACAGGAAACATAGAGCGACGGGACCTCTCATGCACAAAAGTTTTGCATGACAGGCGCGGATGGCAAACCCCTGATTTTAGTGTCAGTCCAGCCGATCGAACATTTGTGTCAGCCTGTTTGTTTCTTCTGGCAGTCCGAAGGGTGCATTTTGTACAAAAAGCCCCGATCCAATCATTCCGTGACTGTCCTTGGCAGGACGAAACCGAACTTCGTGGCTCAGTGCGCCGCTATGCGCAGCGGCAAGCGCATCTACCATTGATTGGTGCCGATTGTCTTTGACTATCGGATACCAAAGCATCACCACGCCGACGTTCCATGTTCGAGTGAGTTTGGCGATGAAGTGTGGAATTTTACTGTAGTCCGTTTTGATCTCATAGCTTGGGTCAATAAGCAGAATACCGCGCCTTGGCGAAGGCGGGCAAATTGACAGGGCGAGGTCAAATCCATCTCGGTGATAGCACGCCGCGTCGAACGGGCGCATATGCTGAGACAGCAGCGCGTGCTCGCCTGGATGCATCTCCGCAATTTGGAGCTTGTCTTCGGACCGCAAAAGCGTTGCTGCCAAAAGAGGTGAACCCGGATAGGCGGACGCACCGTATCGCTGGCGGCAGGCTCGAACAGCCCGGACATAGGGGTGTTCTTTGGGAAGGGCAGACAGTGCCCGCCCGATACCCTTCTCTGCCTCGCCGGTTTTTTTTGCCTGTGGGTTTCCAAGGTCATAGAGCCCGCGTCCGCCATGCGTTTCCAGATAGCTGATCGGCTTGTTTTTTTTCGCCATATACGCAAGGCACCATGCCAGTGCGGCATGCTTGTGCACGTCGGCAAGATTGCCCGCATGATAGGCGTGTTGGTAACTGAGCATCGCATCACCCTATTGGGTTGGTGCGGGTACGCAACCGGTTTTGGTTTCAGCGGGTGGTTGGCGGGACAGTTGATCTGCCTTCAGAATGACTCCCAGCCGTCTTCATCTTGCTCTATGGCGAGATTGCCAGATCGCGTCGGGACAGAGGTGGCGGCTTTCGGCGTCGAGCTGGGTTTTTCCACCACGCGGTTGCTGCTTTCTTCCGTGGAGAGGTGAAAACCGAGCATTGCCTTGGCGAGTTGGTCTGCCTGCTGAGACAAAGACTGGGTCACAGCATTGGTTTCCTCAAACATCGCCGCGTTTTGTTGGGTAACGGTTTCCATTTGCTGGATTGCGTCGTTTGTTTCGGAGATACCCAGCGCTTGCTCTTCTGCTGCTTTGGCGATGACTGTGACATGCGAAGAGATATCTTCAACGGCGTGCGAAATCTTGTGCAAAGCTTCGCCCGTGGCGCTCACCAATTCAACGCCGCTTGCGACCTGCCGCCCACTTGCGTCGATGAGAGCCCCGATTTCCCGAGCGGCTTCCGAAGATCTGCGCGCCAGCTCCCGCACCTCTGAAGCAACAACTGAAAAACCGCGCCCGGCTTCACCAGCCCGAGCGGCTTCGACGCCCGCATTGAGCGCGAGCAGGTTGGTCTGGAAAGCGATGTCCTCAATCAACTGTACGATTTTGGAGATCTGTCCGGACGACGTCTCAATTTCCGACATGGCCGCAACGGCACTCGCAACAACCGTTTTGGACGCGTCAGCCTTGGATTGTGCGGATGCCACTGCGCCGGTCGCATCGCGCGCACTTTCCGCAGTGCTCTTCGCATTGCCCGCGATAAGTGAGATTGCTGCCGAGGTTTCTTCCAGCGTTGCTGCTTGGGACTCCGTGCGTTTCGCGAGACTGTCAGCGGCTTGCTCGATTGAAGACACGTCTGTGGCAATTGTTTGAGCGTTTTGGCTCACGAGGGCCAGAGCTCTTTCAAGCCCATCCACGGCAATATTGTAAGTCTGACGCAGCTCTTCGTAGCTGGCGGGAAACTGGCTATCAATCGGGCACGATAAATCACCCTTCGACAAGGATGAAAGCGCACTGCGCAGGGTGTCCACCACCAAATCCTGTTCGGCCTTACTGCGCGCGCTCTTCTCTCGCTCTGCCTGTTCGATCGCACGTGCGTTTTGGTCTGCGTGAAGTGCTTTTTCCGTCTCCTCTTCGGCAGCGCGGCTGGCCTCTTGAGCTGCTTGGCGCGCCTTTTCCGCCTCGTTCAAAGCCTCTGTTGCCTTGTGCTTTTCTTCTTCTGCGCGCGACATAGCCGCGCGCGCTTCTTCTGCAGACGCCTGAATGGTTGCATTCTGAGCCAGGCTTTCTGCATAAGCTTTGTTGCGGTTGCGGACTGCGAACCAAAGAACCAATGCTTCTGCAACGACGATTATACCGTGCGCGGCCGTCCGCTGCAGGTTGATCAGAATGTCGGGCGACGGGTAAACAAGCGACGGCATGATCAAGGACAAGCTGAGGTGGTGAATCGCAATGACCGCTGCGGCCGAGACAATCACAACGGGTTCGGACATCACCATACAGGCTGCGAGCAATGCAAAAAACAGCATGTGTGCGTCTAACTGCCAGGGATGCCCGGACAAGGCGGCCGTGATACAGATCGCCTGACCAACAAGACCGAAGGCAACGAGAATTCTCCCGGATGTCGTTTTCAAACCGGCGCCAAAAACTGCAATCAAACCGAAAACGATCGCGGCAATTGAGACGGCAAGAACGGGACCGTCTGAAATCCATGCCGCAGCCGTCGATAACGGCGCCATCCCGCATGCGCTGATTGCAAGAATGCGTGCCGAGGATCGCCGCGACTCTTCAAGGCTGTCTATATCAGACATTGGAATTTCGGTCATATCGTAACTCCACAGAATTCAGCCAGTGTCGTGCCGTCCAAAACCAGCCAGGCTCCGTTTTCCTTGAGGCGCCCAAAAAAAGTGCCGTCATCCGCCACGGCAAGTGCGCCGAACATGCCAACAACAGGTCCGACCAAAGCACCATCACTTGCCAATACGATCTGCGAGCTGTCTGACCACGGGGGCGAAACGACAAGAACAACCTGTCCAATTACTGGGGCAGCGGCGGTCAGCGCGAGCATAGGCCCTGCCAGCAAGGCGCCTGCTGCGACGAAACTTTGCGCAATGGCAGTCATCTTTACTCCTTCACTCAGGTGGAGCAGTAATCGCAAAATCCTAATAGGTCGCTAAACGTGGGAAGCGAGCTACTAAAATGTGGTTCTGTGAACGCGCTAGGCTGTCGCGTGGTTTCCGCCCTCGAGCCATTCTATGTCTGGTAAGGTCGCGAGTTCTCTGATCCTTTTGTCATATCGCGAGATCTCGACGTCAGTCAGGCGTCCTTTCCATTTGCGACTGGTTGCGGAGTCAAAAAACTTTGACTCGTCGTGAAAAGCGCCTTTGCCTTTGGTGCGTGGATAGTGTCGCGTAACATTCTTCATTGCGGAAAAGCGGCAAGCTCCGGCTATTTCCCGGCTCAATGCATCATCTGGCGCCAGGCCCAGAACGTCTGCGTACCGGCGAATTTGTCCTGATAGATCTGCGGTTAGATCGGCGTAATGAAAGAAATGTACGTTCGGCAGATGGGCCCAACGCGCAAAACTAAGGTAGTGATGAACAATTGATGCAACCGAAAGATCATCCGTTCCCGCAGATGCGCAAGGTGCGGTCAAAAAACGGTGAAAAGCGGCACCCGGCTTTTCCGGAAACATAAAATCCAAAATGTCGCTATTCATGTTGGAAACATGTTTCTCCATCGAGAAATGCGCGTCGACAGGGTGGCGATAGACGGTGATGTAGGTGACGCGAGGATCGTACGCGATGCCGTCGAGTGGAGTGTGAGATTTTATGCAACGCCTGTGTGTTTGCGCGTCTAGCGCTTCCATCGCCTCGTCCTGATTACGAAACGCGCAATCAAGCCAGTGCGATTCGCGCCAGACCGGGCGATCTTTGACGGCGCGCCCCAGCAAAAGCATCATCAGAATGGCCTGGCTCCATGTCGTTCCGCACTTTGGCGGGGTGCTAAGCACCACGTCGTCCTGTCTGAACGAAAACCTGTCCCAGATGCGCGAATCCGTCGCTGGACCGATGTAGATTTCGGAGCGCTCCGGTAATTCCGTCATGCGGGTATTTCTCCTGGCCCAGTGCGCGTTTGCTATCAGGAATTTAAGTGTGGCTACACAAGACGCGATATTTCCTTGGCGGCCCTTACAAAATCCGCGAAGAGAGGATGCGGGTCAAATGGTTTGCTTTTGAGTTCCGGATGAAATTGCACGCCGATGAACCACGGGTGCTCCGGCCATTCGATGATTTCAGGCAGCTTGCCGTCCGGAGACATTCCGGAAAACACAAGACCTGCAGCTTCAAGCTTGTCGCGATACTTGATGTCCACTTCGTAACGGTGACGGTGACGCTCGTCGATGGCGGTGGTGCCATAGATGTCGGCAACACGCGTGTCTGCCGTGAGAACCGCGTCATAGGCGCCGAGTCGCATGGTGCCACCTTTGTCGTCGCCCACCTTCCGTGACACTTTCGCATTGCCTTGCACCCACTCCTTGAGGTGGTACACGACCGGTTCAAAGCGCTTCTTGCCAGCCTCGTGGTCGAACTCTTCGGACCCTGCCGTTTTGATATCTGCCGTGTTCCGAGCGGCTTCGATCACAGCCATCTGCATGCCGAGGCATATGCCCAAATAGGGAACGTTGTTCTCGCGCGCATATTGCGCCGCCTTGATCTTGCCTTCGGTGCCGCGTTCGCCAAAGCCACCGGGTACGAGGATGGCGTGAAAGCCTTCCAGATATGGAGCCGCATCTTCAGTATCGAAGATCTCGGAATCAACCCATTCAACGGTCACTTTGACCCTATTGGCCATGCCTCCGTGGGTCAAAGCCTCAGCTATCGATTTGTAGGCGTCTTCAAGCTGCGTGTATTTGCCGACAATGGCGACTTTAACCTCGCCTTCCGGACTATGAACGCGGTCGGACACATCCAGCCAAGTGCTAAGATCCGGGCGCGGGGCGGGCGAAATATTGAAGGCGTCCAGCACGGCCTGATCCAGCCCCTGCTCATGATAAGCCAGTGGCGCATCGTATATTGTGGGTAAATCGTAGGCCGCCACGACTGCATCTTTGCGCACATTGCAAAACAACGCGATTTTCTCGCGCTCCTTGTCCGGTATCGGTTGTTCAGAGCGGCAGACCAGAATGTCCGGCGCAATGCCGATGGACTGCAATTCCTTAACCGAGTGCTGCGTCGGCTTGGTTTTTAGTTCGCCAGAGGCTGCCAGATAGGGCAGCAGCGTGAGGTGCATGAATATACACTGCCCGCGCGGGCGGTCATGCGTGAACTGCCGAATGGCCTCAAAAAACGGCAGCCCTTCGATATCGCCTACCGTGCCGCCGATCTCGCACAGCATGAAGTCGACCTCGTCGTCGCCAATGGCTATAAAGTCCTTAATTTCATTCGTAACATGCGGAATGACCTGAATGGTCTTGCCCAGATAGTCTCCGCGACGTTCCTTCTCGAGAACGGTCGAATAAATGCGGCCAGAGGATACGGAATCAGTTGTTCTTGCCGCTACACCTGTGAACCGCTCGTAGTGCCCCAGATCAAGATCCGTCTCCGCGCCATCGTCGGTCACAAAGACTTCACCGTGCTCAAAAGGCGACATCGTCCCGGGATCGACGTTCAGATAGGGGTCAAGTTTCCGCAGACGCACCGAGAACCCTCTTGCCTGAAGCAGCGCGCCCAGTGCGGCAGAGGCCAAACCTTTGCCGAGAGACGAAACCACCCCGCCGGTAATGAAAATATAGCGCGCCATGGCTTGAGTTTCTCCCGTGTCTTGCTTTGGAAAAGCCGATTTATCCGCTGGTGCAAGGTTGTTTTGATCACAACGTCACGGGATTTAAGTGTAACAGGATTCGGCAAGGTATGGCAAGGCCATCCGCAACATGATGTTGCGGTCTGTTGGTGCCACTCAAGGTATAGTGGTGCTTATTCCAGCGATGGCACCAGCGGCGCATTGTCGTCCGCCGAAGGAGGAAGCAAAAGATCACCAGAAGGTACAGCCGGGACATCCACGTTCTCCGCAGGTGGTGGAGTGGTGCCAAGCCGATCGATTACCGACGTGCCTGCCGCGTTTTCTGCCGCAAAAATCGTGAGGGTGATTGAAGTGCAGATAAACGCAATAGCCAGAACCCACGTGAGTTTGCCGAGCGCTGTCGCTGCCGCGCGGCCTGTCATGGCGCCACCACCACCACCCATTCCGAGACCGCCACCTTCAGACCGCTGCATCAGCACGACTGCAATGAGGCCCAGTGCGAGGATAAGATGGATAATCAGGACGACGTTTTGCATGCACAGCTCGAAAGTTCGAAAAGGTTTGCGCGTATCTAGGCAAGTTTGCATCCACCCGCAAGGGAGGATTGCATTGACGTGGCGCATCCGAAGGCACTCACGTCAAGTCAAAATGGAGCTTTAGAAAAAGGCCGCCACGAAATATGCGGCGGCCTGTTCAAAGCTTCTTGTTCTCACGCAAGCTCTAAGAGGGTTATCCTGGAATTGAGGCGTAACAGATCAGCTTTCTCGTATTATAGCATACAATCAGTCCCTGCAGGGCCGATTGTTTCCGCTATATTTCCGCCGGTTAATCTGTGGATAGAATTCCTGCGCTGCAGCATGATGCTTTCCCTTAGCTTGTGAGTCGTTTTATGTGCCCAAGCGGGCTGGACAAGCCCGCGGCTTGCGCGCCATTCTGCCATTATGCCGCATGACTCCTCCGATCCTCCGCACTCGCATTTGCCCTCCGATCCCGCTTTGCGCGTCAAAGCTCTAGAGACGCTGCTGATCCAGAAAGGCCTCGTCGATGCCAAGGCTCTCGACGAAATTATTGACATCTACGCACACAAAATCGGTCCTCAGAACGGAGCCCAAGTCGTGGCGCGCGCATGGTCCGACCCGGCTTTCAAGTCTCAGTTGCTTGAAGATGCCACTGCAGCTGTGAAGGCGATGGGTTTCTACGGACGGCAGGGGGAACATATCGTTGCGCTGGAGAACACTGATCAGACCCATAACATGGTCGTGTGCACTCTGTGCTCCTGTTACCCTTGGCCGCTGCTGGGTATCCCTCCAGGATGGTACAAATCGGACGCTTATCGCGCGCGCGCCGTGCGCGAGCCGCGCCGGGTCCTGCATGACTTCGGCGTTACGTTGTCAGAAGACGCCGCGGTGCGCGTATGGGACAGCACAGCGGAAGTGCGCTACCTTGTTCTTCCCCAGCGCCCAAAGGGTACTGACAGCCTATCTGAACAGGAACTGGCCCGTTTGGTCACGCGCGACAGTATGATTGGCATGGGGCAGCCTCAAGAGCCGGAGACGCCTGCGCAGTGACACGCATTCATGACATGGGAGGGCGGTTTGGAGACGGTCCGGTCCGCGCACAACCCGATGCCCCGGTGTTTGAGGAAGAATGGCATGCGCGCGCGCTTGCCCTCACCCTGGCAACTGGCGCACTTGGCCAATGGAACATCGATATCTCGCGGCACGCGCGTGAGCGTTTGCCACCGAAAGACTATGCCCGGTACAGCTATTACGAAAAGTGGATTGCCGGTCTTACCAATCTCCTCGTCGAGACGGGTGTTCTGACGGTTCAAGATTTGGCTGGCGGCGATGTGCCCGAAAGCCCGCTGACCGTTCGGAAGCTCGGGTCTGAGAGTGTTGCCGCGGTGCTGGCCGCTGGCGCCCCGGCGGATCGACCGAGCGAAGAGGCGCCCGTCTTTGTTGCAGGTGATGCGGTTCGTACGCGGCATGTCTCAGGCAACCATCTGGTCGATGGCGGGCACACGCGGCTTCCATCCTATGCAGCAGGCGCTCTCGGGCGCATACTGCGATGTCATGGCGTGCATGTTTTGCCTGACAGTTCGGCACATGGACTTGGCGATGCACCGGAACCACTCTATGCCGTGGCATTTGCAGCCGGAGAATTATGGACCCATCCAGAACATCCACGCGACGAGGTCATCCTTGACTTATGGCAAAGCTATCTTGAGCCTGCGTTGTGATGCTGCCTGTGTTCGAGGAACCTTGGCACGCGCAGGTTTTTGCCATGACCGTGCGGTTGAACGAAACAGGTCTGATTGACTGGTCCGATTGGACCCGTGCATTTGGTGCGACGCTGGCAAGACATGGCACAAAAAAAGACCTTAACGGCGGCGAGGATTACTTCAATGCGTGGCTCGAAACACTGGAGACGCTTTTGATTGAACGCAGTGTGGCAAATGACATTGAAATGCGTGCGCTCAAAAAGGAGTGGACACGCGCATATATCGAAACGCCTCATGGTCAGCCCGTCGCGCTTCGATCTTGAAGCGGGTTCCCGTGCCTGATTGCAGCCAAGTTTTGATCAATCTGGTGAACATACCCGCTGATCGTCTGAAACCTTTTTTGCCGGGATCAAACAAACCCCAGAGGATGAGATTATGGTTTCTTCCGTGACAACGCACCGTTATACGGTCGCGGGTTTGAACCAAAAGCAAAAGGACCAGCCATGGCAAATGTCGTCGTCGTAGGCGCCCAATGGGGCGACGAAGGAAAAGGCAAGATCGTGGATTGGCTGTCGGAACGCGCTGATGTCATCGCACGGTTTCAGGGCGGGCACAACGCCGGGCACACGCTTGTCATTGATGGCGCGGTCTACAAACTTAATGCGTTGCCCTCTGGCGTGGTGCGGGGCGGCAAACTGTCGGTTATCGGTAACGGTGTTGTTCTGGACCCCTGGCATTTGGTGGGTGAGATAAAGACAATCAGAGAACAGGGTGTTGAAATTTCCCCGGACACACTGATGATCGCGGAAAACACACCTTTGATCCTGCCCATTCATGGTGAGCTTGACCGAGCGCGTGAGGAAGCGGCCAGCAAGGGTACAAAAATCGGCACAACAGGGCGCGGCATCGGTCCTGCGTATGAGGATAAGGTGGGGCGTCGCTCGGTGCGCGTCGCTGATCTTGCCGACGCTGCCACTTTGGAAGCGCGCGTCGATCGCGCCTTGCAGCATCACGACCCTTTACGGAAAGGACTGGGTATTGCCCCCGTGGACCGAGATGCGCTTCTGGCTGACTTGCAGGCGATTGCGCCCGACATCCTGCGCTATGCAGCGCCCGTCTGGAAGGTCCTCAACGAAAAGCGGCGCGCGGGAAAGCGCATTCTTTTTGAGGGCGCACAGGGCGCATTGCTCGATATTGACTTTGGAACCTATCCTTTTGTCACCTCCTCTAACGTGATTGCAGGGCAGGCGGCCACAGGTGTCGGCATTGGCCCGGGATCCATCGACTACGTACTGGGGATTGTTAAAGCCTACACAACCCGGGTCGGCGAGGGACCTTTCCCGGCCGAGCTGGAGGATGCAGATGGACAGCGACTGGGAGAACGCGGGCGCGAATTTGGCACGGTGACCGGCCGGAAACGACGCTGTGGCTGGTTTGACGCGGTGCTGGTGCGCCAGACTTGTGCGACGTCCGGTGTGAACGGGATCGCGCTGACAAAGCTCGACGTGCTTGATGGCTTTGAAACGCTAAGGGTCTGCGTTGGCTACGAACTGGACGGAACGCGGGTCGATTATCTGCCGACAGCCGCCGACCATCAGGCGCGATGCACACCCATCTATGAAGAGCTTCCGGGGTGGTCTTCTTCCACAGAGGGTGCGCGCAGCTGGGCCGATTTACCAGCCAACGCGATCAAATATGTAAGGCGTGTAGAAGAGTTGATTGAGTGCCCGGTCGCTCTACTCTCAACATCACCGGAAAGAGACGACACAATTCTCGTAACGGATCCGTTCGCAGACTAACGTTCGCAGACTAATTACGTGGGGGCCAATGCCGCTCAGCTACAAATCTCGCCGCCGGCTCTCATTGCTGATCCTGCTCGTCGGCCTACCGCTTTACATCATTGCTGCTGTTACGATCGTGACTTGGCTGGATCGACCGCCACTTTGGGTCGAGTTTCTTGTTTACGTGGTTCTTGGCATTATCTGGGCTGTGCCGCTAAAGGCAGTGTTCAAAGGCGTTGGGCAGGCAGACCCGGACCAACCCGAACAATGATAAACGGCGGCATTGTTGATATGCCGCCGCACGTTTCCAAAAATTGTAGGGTTTAACCCGCCGCGCGATGATCCGGCTTGTAGCCGATTGCATCTGAGGCAGCGAAGCGCCCGCCCTTGATCTTTTCGATCTTCCCCGTGCGCAGGAGTTGTCCGAAGGACCGCAGCCCGTCTTCGCGGCTGAATTCGCCGGAATCGGCCTGGCGGACACACGACATCAGCTGCGGGCGCGAAAATTGCTCGTGCCCCTCCACGAACGAAAGATAGGCCGCGGCCGCTTCCAAAAGTTCTGGCAGTGTCTCGGCACCGCGCTCTTGGGCGTATTCGGCGAAATCAGCGTCTTCGGAGAGTTCAAGATCCTGGTCTGTTGTTGTTGCGACCCGACGCGGGGCAACCGGACCGCGGGCTTGCGTATCACCGTCGTCAACCCGCTGCTCGGCAACCAGCTTCAACGGGACAGGGCGCTCGTCGGGCCGTTCAGAGCGCTCGGAAGACGCAACGGGTCGGCGTGGCTTAACAACTTCGGCAAGATCGCTGCGATAGGCTTCTACGTCTTTTTCGGCCTGCTGTTCGTCCGCATCCATGGACTTGTCGGCGAAACGTGCGGCGACCGCGGCGCGAAGGTGCGCGAATGCGCTGCGTCGGGTCCGGCCCTCCGGTTCTTCCATCTGTTGGTCAGCTTCGGCCATAAGGCGCGAGACGTCCTCTCCGGCAGTCTCGTCAATCTCCGGCAGCGTGTCGCGGGCGTTGCTCAGAATTTCCTTTTCGGGCTGTTCGAAGACGTCGTTCTCAAGCGTATCGTCGCCGCTGTCGAGAAGCTCGAATTCGTCCTCTTCATGTGCCGAAATCGTATCCCCAACACCGGCTTCATCGCTCGAAGCAAAGATGTTTTCCGACGCTTCCTGATCGTCAAATGCGGCGGATAAGTCTATCTTGTCGTCGTCAATGTCGTCATCTGCATCGCTTTCGAGACGCTTCAGGATTGTGTCTAGGTCGTCATCTGTATCCGCATCCTGCGATGTGGATTGCTGCTCGTCATCCAGTGCAAAGGCATCTGCGATGTCTTTGGCGGCTTCTGCGACCGTGTCTTCCGATGCTGTGTCGACCTGATCATCTTCAACGTCCAGAGAAGCAAAATTCGCAATTTCAGTTGGCTCTTCGATATCCTCGTCGTAGCCGTCCTCGGCTCGGTCTGCATCACTGCGTTGAGAAACCACATCGCGGATCCGTTTCAGTTTTTCAGCAAGGCTTTCTTGAGCGCGGTCTGGTTTTTCCGCGTCAACAAGCTCGGCGTCGGACTCCAGGTCATACGTGTCGATCTCGTTGGCAAACGCTTGCGGCTCATCCGCTGCAATCTCTGCCTCGGTATCGAACTGGATCGCTCCGGTGAACGTCTCGACGGAAATCGGTTCTTCTTCCTCCGGCGCGCCACCGTCCGGCACCACACTGTCCGCAAAAAAAGCAGCCGCGCTATCCGCGACCTCGTCTTCGGTCGTTTCGGACACCTCGGTCGTCGGCTCATCTGCAACGAGGTCTTCGGCCATTGTCTCGGCAACGATGCCTTCTTGGGCTGTTTCGTTGAGCGCCGTGATCTCAAGTTTCGCTGCCTCTTCAAGGAGCGGCTCTTCGGTCAAAGCCGCAGACCGCGCTTCCGCCACAGTTTCTTCTGCATCTGACAAAGGCAAGTCGGCAGGCTCATCGTCAGCAACCGTATCGGCGGCAGGCTCTTGAACGCCCGCGTGGGCCGGTTCCGAGTGAGACCCTTGATCAGATTTTTCTGTGGTGGTTTCGTTCTCCGCCAAGTCTGCTGCTTCATCGGCCTGAAGCTCTTCCTCATTGATCTCATTGATCTGAGGCTCTTCGGCAACTGGTGCGGGTGATGCCACAGACTCCTGCTCTGCGGTTTCGGGCTCGGTTTCAAGCGGCGGCATTGACGTCGGTTCAGCCACGACAGCTTCATCGTGCGCTTTCAGAAGAATTTTACCGTCATGTTCGCGCGCCTCGACGCGGCGTGCCACTTCGCGCTCGGCGATCCGCGCGAGCATTTCCGCGTCGGGCTGCGGCGGTTCGGCGCCGAAGTAACGGTCATCTGCTGCAAGGTCACGGAAATATTCCGCAATTGCCTTCATGGTATCGAAAGAATCGTCAAACCCTTCCAGCGTGCAGGAAAATGTCCCATAAGAGACAGTAAGTATCTTGTTATTATTCATCATCGGATGCTCGTCCTCTGCGTGCGTTTAACAAGATGTCTAACATTTTAGCCAAGTCCAAAGGGGTCCGAATCGTGATTTTAATCGTATCATTTCGTGGCGAGATTGTGGCCTGTTTCTCCAATTGGACTTAAACTTCCGTGAAACCTAAAATTGTAGAAGTTGACCATCCCCTGACATTGCTGGGCGGGGCAAGGGCGCGAATCGACGATCTGACGCTCGCCTTGGCGCTGGCGCCGACTTGCGTTGCGGCTGACAGTGGGGCGCATCTGGCGCTTGAAGCCGGCGTCGACCTGGCAGCGGTGATCGGCGACATGGATTCGCTCTCCGATGCTGCGCGTGGCAAAATTCCGGTTGACCGGATTCATTACATCGCCGAACAGGACAGTACCGATTTCGACAAGGCCTTGCGCACTGTCGCTGCCCCTTTGGTGGTTGCTGTTGGCTTCACCGGGGGGCAAATCGACCACGCCCTTGCCGCACTGGAAACTTTGGTACGCCGATGCGACCGCGCTGTTGTTTTGCTGGGTCGTCGCGATGTGGTTTTTCTTTGCCCGCGTCGATTTTTGCTGCCGATGGACGCGGATACGCGCGTGTCCCTGTTTCCGATGGCAGCGGTTAGCGGTACTTCGCAAGGGCTGTACTGGCCCATTGATGGCATTCGGTTCGCGCCCGGCCAAAGGTCCGGCACTTCGAATAAATCCACAGGAGACATAAAGATTGAAGTCGACGCACCGGATATGCTCTGCATTTTGCCACGGCGATTTATCCAGCCGGTTGTGTCGATGCTTCTCGCATTGCCTGAGACTGCGCGGTGGCCCGTTCGCGCAGGATAATGTAAAGTCCTGCTGCTATAGTGATCAAAATACCGCTGGCCGCGATCAGGCCGGGCAAATCGCCAAATACCACAAAGCCAAGGATCGTCGCAAAAGGAATTTCGAGGTATTGCATGGGGGCAAGTGTCGCGGAGGGTGCGTAGCGCAGCGACCAAGTCATAAGCAAGTGCGCCAGTGTGCCCAATATCCCGATGCTGATCATCAGGGTCCAATCCAGGCGCGAAACCTGCAGCACCTGTAACTGGTCAAATCGCGACCCTTGCGCTGCGACCAACACGGGCAACATGACGACCACCGCGATCACGCCGCTCACCGCCTGCAAGCTGACCGGATCCGTCTCCTTTGCGATCTGACGGGTCACGAGCATGAACAGTGCAAAATTCACAGCAACTCCGATCGGTAAAAGAGCGGGCCATCCCACGTCGGCAAAGCTCGGCTGAACAACAAGCAGCGTTCCCGCAAACCCGACAGCGCAGGCCAAGATACGCCGAATGCCGACTTCCTCGCCCAGCACAAACTTTCCCAAGACAAGCATGACAAACGGCATCACAAATGCGATCGCGATGGCGTCGGCCAAGGGCAGAAACTTGAGTGCGGTTACCATCGCTGCAATGCCGGCAATATGCAGCAATGTGCGGATAAAGGCCAGAAGCGCGACCCGCGGCGTCATATACCACGCCCGTTTCGTGATCCAGATGACAGGTACGAGCAAAAGCGCCTGAACCAAGAACCGCACGAAGACCAGTTGGCCCACGGGCACCGTCTGACCCAATAGCTTTGCAATCGCATCGCCCATCGGCGCGATCACGCAAAATCCCAGCATCAGCATGATGCCCAGCAGTGGACGATCTTGAGCCATGCCCGACCCTAGGCGCAGCCTTTGGGCGATTCAAGCAAAGGTTGCAGTTGACGTTCCGTTCAGCAATTTGGCACGCTCACGGCAAGCCCTCCGAGCGAGGTTTCCTTGTATCTGTCGGACATGTCGATGCCGGTTTGACGCATCGTTTCAATACACGCGTCCAACGGGACAAGATGGGTGCCGTCGCCCCGCAGCGCGAGGCTGGCAGCGGATACGGCTTTAATCGCCCCAAGCCCGTTACGTTCGATGCAGGGCACTTGCACGAGACCTTTGACCGGATCGCATGTCATGCCGAGGTGATGCTCAAGCGCAATTTCCGCTGCGTTTTCCACTTGCGCCGGCGTTCCGCCCATGACTGCGCACAAACCGGCTGCCGCCATGGCGGATGCTGATCCGACTTCGGCCTGACAGCCGGCTTCGGCACCGGAAATGGAAGCATTGAACTTGACCAGCCCCCCAATTGCGGCGGCCGTCAAAAGAAAATCCTCGATATGGGCTTCGGATGCGCCTGGTACATGATCAAGGTAGTAGCGCAGGGTGGCAGGGAGTACGCCGGCAGCGCCGTTGGTCGGGGCCGTCACCACCTGTCCGCCAGCTGCGTTTTCCTCGTTGACGGCCATCGCATAAACGCTCATCCAATCGTTGATGGTATGCGGCGCACTCAGGTTCATTCCGCGTTCCGACATCAAAGCGTCGTGTATCGACTTGGCGCGGCGTCGCACGCTCAGTCCTCCAGGCAGAATGCCATCGGTCTCAAGCCCGCGGTTGATGCAGGCGTTCATGACCCGCCACAAGCGCTGTGTGCCATCGTTCAGCCGGTCATGCCCGCAGCGGGCAATCTCGTTCGCACGCTTCATGTCAGCGATGCTCTTACTTGAGAGTTTTGACATCTCAAGCATTTGTGCTGCCGATTTAAAGGGGTAGGGCACGGGCGGACCGTCTTCTTTTCGGTCAGCGCCCGCCGCAAGCTCCGCTTCGGTCATAACAAACCCGCCACCAACGGAGTAGAAGGTTTCCTGCAAAACCACATCACCTTGCCTGTCTGTTGCACGCAAGACCATGCCATTGGCATGCCCGTCCAGAACAGTGTCGTAGTCGAAGACCAGATCGGTCTTCGGATCGAATTCCAAGACCGGCAGTTGTGGAGGTTCGATTCTCTTGGTTTCGCGGATCTGCGAAAGCGTCACGTCCGCGTGCGCCGCGTCATATGTATCCGGCAAAAAACCTGCTAAGCCCAAAATTGTGGCACGATCTGTGGCGTGTCCGACGCCGGTAAAGGCCAGTGAGCCGTGCAAAGATGCACGCAGACCGTGGAATGAAAACGGCGACGCGCGCATCATTTCAAGAAAGCGAGCTGCTGCGATCATCGGGCCCATTGTGTGGGATGATGACGGACCAAGGCCAACCTTGAACATATCAAAAACTGACAAAAACATGTTAGGTTGCTGACCCTTCTGGCGGTTTCGGTGCCGTCGGTGAGGTGAACGGCGTTTGCCCCAGACCTTCTGCATGGACTGCCGCGTCAACCGAAGGCCGCTCTTCCAATTGCGCGGCCATATGATAGAGCGCGGGGTAATCTGCAAGGCGAAACCAGCTTTTGTTTGAGTCTTTTGGATAAATCGCGATCCACCGCAGCATCGGCGCAAGATATAGGCTGAGGATCATGGGTTGCGGACTGTCCGCCCAAACGCGATCCAATGTGCGCAAGTGTTTGGTTGCGGTCAGCTGCGACTGACCTTCAAGCGCGTCGAGCGCAGGCTCACTCGGTCCAACGGTTTGCGTGGGGTAGAACAAGTGCCGCAACACCGGATGAAAGGTATTAGATAGGAAAAACAACCACTTGAGCATGGAACCCCGCTCTGCTTGCTCACGCTGAGGTGCTAAAGCACCATGCGTGTCGGCAAGCCAGAGCAAAATCGCTGCCGTTTCAAAAATTGCACCGTCGGATGTCTCCAAAACTGGGATCAAACCATTCGGATTGAGCTTAAGGTAAGCTGATTCCCGTTGTTCGGCGCGGCGACGGTCCACCAGTCGCGTCGTGAACGGCGCACGAAGTTCTTCCAGCGCGAGGCGAATGACCAGCGATGCATTGTCTGGCGCATAGTGCAAAATATAAGGCGTTTCGGACATACCCGCAGATAAGATAGCTCAGGGCCTTTATGACCGCAGAAAAGCGACGTTGCTTGGTCAAAAACGGTTTTGCTCGGGATGTCGGGCTGCTGGGAAGGCCATTGTGTCAGGGAATCTCAAGAACAGGCAAGAATCGCTCTCGCACCTTTTGAGCATTGTACCTATAACCCTGTCAGACCGGCGCAAGGAGCAGCATAATGCCATCTGATCTTTCCCCTATCGACAAGGCCAAATACGTGAGCGCGCTGCGCGCAGCGCAAATGGTGCAAAGCGGCATGAAGGTGGGTTTGGGGACAGGATCCACCGCTGCGTGGCTGGTGCGCTGTTTGGGTGAAATGGTTCGAGACAACGGGTTATGGATCAAGGGCGTTCCCACCTCCACGCGCACTGCGGAATTGGCGCGGCAGGTGGGTATTGAGGTGATTTCACTCGATGAAGCGAAGTGGCTGGACCTGACGATCGACGGCGCCGATGAGTTCGATATCGAACTGAACCTGATCAAGGGCGGCGGTGGCGCGCTCTTACAAGAAAAGATAGTGGCAACGGCGTCCGATCGCATGGTGGTCATAGCCGATGCGGGCAAAAAGGTTGAAACACTGGGGGCATTTCCGCTGCCGATCGAGGTAATTCCATTTGGCTGGCAAACCACTCAAGCCCTGGTCGAAGAAACCTTGGTATCGCTAGATGTCCTTGGGCGCAGCAGCGCTTTGCGGATGAACGGTGATACGCCTTTCGTGACAGACGAGGGCAACCACATCCTGGACCTGCACCTCAAAAGAATAGCCAATGCCCGACAACTGGCCATGATCCTGAACCAGATACCGGGCGTGGTTGAAAACGGACTTTTCATAGATATCTGCGACACGGTGGTTGTTGGCTATGGCGACGGCGCGGTGGAGGTGCGGGACATTGACGGTGGAACTGTCGATACCGGAAAAGTGGATTTCACCGAACCGCAAAACCTTTTCAGTGATCTTTCAGAGTGAAGACACGCGTGTCCGAATACGCACATTCGAATATAAGGTCGGTCAAGCCAGAAGCGGTTGATCCGCAAAATCGAAAGGCCCTGCCATGAGTGATTTTGATTATGACCTATTCGTCATCGGCGGTGGTTCTGGGGGGGTACGCGCAGCCCGCGTAGCCGCCAGCGAAACGGGCGCTAAAGTGGCCCTGGCCGAAGAGGACCGCTATGGCGGCACGTGCGTTATTCGCGGCTGTGTACCCAAAAAACTGATGGTGTTTGCATCGGAATATGCACATATGACGGATCAGGCTGCGGGATATGGCTGGACATTTGAACAGGGCAGTTTCGACTGGGCTAGGCTCCGCAGCCGCTTGCATGGCGAGTTGGATCGTTTAGAGCAGGTCTATCGCAGCTTGCTTTCCGGAGCGGGGGTCGAAACCTTCGATACACGCGCCACGGTTTCCGGAGTGCACGAAGTGACGCTTGCAACGGGTGAGACCAAAACTGCCAAACACATTCTGGTAGCGACCGGCGGACATCCCGTTCGCCCCAACGTACCCAACGCTCATTTAGGAATTGTTTCAGACGATATTTTTCATCTGGAAACATTGCCAAAGTCGATACTGATCGTCGGAGGAGGATACATCGCCTGCGAGTTCGCCTGCATTCTGAACGGTTTGGGCGTCGAGGTGACGCAATATTATCGGGGCGCGCAAATTCTTAGGGGTTTTGACGACGAAGCACGCGGAATGGTGGCTGAACAGATGCGTGAAAAGGGGATCGACCTGAAAGTCGGCACCAACATTCTGGAAATGGCCTCTGCCGATGCAGCGCGTGCGCCCAGCGAAGCCGCGCATATGGGGGGTGCCGCCCAAGAGCGGGCGGCTTTGGTCAGCGCTCAGGGAAGCAAAGCAAAACCGGGAGATCCCGTCTGGGTCAAATCCACGACCGGTGCCGAAGGTGTCTTCGACATGGTGCTCTTTGCAACCGGTCGTTCGCCCAACACCGCCGGGCTAGGTCTTGAAGACCTCGGCGTGGTACTCGGGCGCGGCGGAGAGGTGCAGGTTGATGTTTATAGCCAAAGTGCGGTCCCATCGATTTTCGCGATCGGCGATGTGACCAATCGTGTCAACCTGACCCCGGTCGCGATCCGCGAGGGCATGGCCTTTGTGGAAACCGTTTTCAAAGGCAACCCAACACCCATTGATCACGATTTGATCCCCAGCGCTGTTTTTACGCAGCCAGAAATGGGGACAATTGGTTTGAGCGAGGAAGCCGCGCGCGAGCAGGAGCCGATTGAAGTCTACGCGACATCTTTCCGTCCAATGCGCTCCGCCTTCGCTGGCCAGTCTGACCGCGTGCTCATGAAACTGATTGTTTCGCAGCAAAGCCGCAGGGTGCTGGGTTGTCATATCGTTGCTCCTGACGCGGGTGAGATGATCCAGCTTGCAGGCGTGGCGATTAAAATGGGTGCAACAAAAGAAGATTTCGACCGGACGGTTGCAGTGCATCCGACTATGTCTGAAGAAATCGTGACCATGCGATCCCCGGTGCGTACGGCTTGAATTCGGCGCAGGGCATCGTACCTATGGCATGCTACAATCGTGATGTGACGCGGTTCAGAAGGGAAAGAACTTAATGGCTGGCAACAATGGCGGTCCCTGGGGGGGCGGCGGAAATTCGGGCGGAAACAGACCCAACGGCGGATCGGGCGGTGGTAATCGCGGTTCTGGCGGACCCAACAAACCGGGTGGCGATGGTCCACAAATTCCCGAAATCGACGAGCTGGTCAAAAAAGGACAGGAACGGCTGCGCGTTTTGATGGGCGGCAAGGATGGCGGCGGCGGCCAGCGCAATGGCGGTGGCGGCGAAGGCAGCGGCCCTGCATTCACGCGCGGAACCATGGGTCTGATTGCCATTGGTGCAGTAGGCGCGTGGCTTTTCGCCAGTTTCTATACGGTCGCACCGGAGGAACAATCCGTCGAATTGTTCCTAGGTGAATATTCAGCGACCGGAGATTCAGGCTTGAATTTTGCGCCATGGCCTCTGGTGACTGCGGAAGTTCTGCCCGTGACACGCGAACAAACGGAAGACATCGGAACGCGGACGGACAGCGGCCTGATGCTGACCACCGATGAAAACATAATAGACATCGATTTCCAGGTTGTTTGGAATATAAATGATCCGGCCAAGTTCTTGTTTAACCTTGCAGAACCACAGGAAACGATCCGGGCCGTGTCAGAGTCCGCGATGCGTGAAGTGATCGCGCGCAACGAACTAGCTCCGATTCTGAACCGGGATCGCCAGGTCATTGCTGACGAGGCGGAGGCGCTGATCCAAGGCACGCTTGATGCATACGACTCAGGTGTGAACATTGTGCGCCTCAACCTCGACAAAGCAGACCCACCGCGTGAGGTGATTGACAGCTTCCGCGAAGTGCAAGCGGCCGAGCAGGAGCGCGACAGGTTGCAACGTCAGGCGGATGCGTATGCCAACCGCGTCACTGCTGGAGCGCGCGGCGAAGCGGCCAGTCAGCTAGAGCAAGCGGAAGCCTATCGCGCACAGGTCGTAAACGAAGCAGAGGGTGAGGCGGCGCGGTTTACGTCGGTCTTGGAGGAATACACAAAGGCGCCGGAAGTCACGCGCAAGAGGCTTTATCTGGAAACAATGGAACGCGTTTTGGGCGATGTGGATAAAATCATATTGGAAAGCGAATCTGGTGCAGGCGGAAGCCAGGGCGTGGTCCCGTATCTCCCGTTGAATGAGCTGCGTCGTGCAAGCGGAGGGAGCAACTGATGAGAGCTGGCAAGTTTCTAATTCCAATTATCGTCTTGGCCGTGGTCGGCGTATTGGGCTCTGTTTTTATCGTGGACGAGCGCGAAAAGGCGCTGGTGCTTCAATTTGGCCAGATCAAGCGGGTCAAGGAAGACCCGGGTCTTGCGTTCAAAATCCCGTTCATCCAGGAAGTTGTGCGGTATGACGACCGTATTCTTGCTCTGGATACAGAGGTGACCGAGGTCACGCCGTCGGATGATCGCAGGCTCGTTGTCGACGCTTTCGCGCGCTACCGTATCTCTGACGTCGTGCAGTTCCGTCAGGCTGTGGGTGTGGGTGGTTTGCGTGCGGCCGAGGATAGGCTTGAAGGCATTCTCAACCCAACCATTCGTGCGGTCTTGGGTTCTGATGGGGTCACTTCGAATACTATTCTGTCGGCGGATCGGGCCGAGCTGATGGCGCGCATCACAGAGCAGGCACGTTTGCGTGCGCGTCCTCTTGGGCTGGAAGTTGTCGATGTGCGCCTTAAGCAAACCAACCTGCCTGATCAGAACCTTGATGCAACTTTTGCACGCATGCGTGCAGAGCGGGAACGCGAAGCTGCCGATGAAATCGCGCGCGGCGAGGAAGCGGCACAGCGTGTGCGTGCGCTTGCGGACCGTACGGTGGTCGAAGTCACCTCTGAAGCGACGCGCGAAGCGGAGATCGTCCGCGGTCAGGCTGACGCAGAGCGCAACGCAATCTTTGCTTCGGCCTTTGGACGTGACCCGGAGTTCTTTGAGTTTTATCGTTCTCTAACGGCGTACGAACGTGCGCTACAGGGACAGAATTCAAGCATGGTCCTGTCGCCTGACTCGGAGTTCTTCAACTATCTGCGCAGTGACCAAGGCGCGCGCGCGGTCGAGAGCACTCAGTGAGCACCATTCTTCTGGCTTTCGGGCTGGTTATGATCGTAGAGGGGCTGGCTTATGCGCTGGCCCCTTCTGTCGTTGAAAGGATGCTCGAGTTGCTGCGCACGCTGCCAGAAACCGCTGTGCGCCAGATCGGTTGGCTGGTGGTTGTCAGCGGAGCCATATTGGTCTGGGCGGCGTTCCAGATCGGTGTTGGTTGACCTTTGGTTACCATACAGTGCGTCACGGGGAGTTGAAACGCTGCGATGGCGTCCCATCTTTCACTTGAACGTCCGGACGGCTAATTGCACGTTGAGCACGTGATGATCCTGAGCAAAAAACTGCTTGGACTGTCCCGGCAGGTTCAATGAGTAGTAAGGAGAGGACGCATGACATCGACCGCGGAACCTATGTCAAATCCGGAAACCATGATGAGACGAACCAGAGTACTGATGCTGTCGGTCTTGACACTGCTTTGCATCGCGGCAGCGCCAGCGGTCGTAAAGGCGCAGCCTGCCAGCCTGGCACCGCTGGCCGAGCAAATCAGCCCGTCAGTCGTGAATATCACGACATCGACCAACGTATCGCAACGCACCGGGCCTCAGGGTATCGTGCCGGAAGGTTCGCCGTTCGAGGAGTTCTTCCGTGACCGCAACAACGGCCAGGATGGCCGCCCGCGGCGGTCTTCTGCGCTGGGTTCGGGATTTGTTATCTCTGGCGATGGTTATGTGGTTACGAACAATCACGTCATCGACGGGGCTGATGAGATTCTTGTCGAGTTTTTCAACGGAGATGAATTGAGCGCGGAGGTCATAGGCACCGACCCGAACACGGACATTGCGTTGCTCAAAGTCGAATCCGATGACCCGCTGCCGTTTGTCGAATTCGGCAACAGTGACGACGCCCGCGTTGGTGACTGGGTGATTGCGATGGGCAACCCACTCGGACAGGGCTTTTCCGTATCGGCGGGTATTGTGTCTGCGCGTAAACGCGAATTGAGCGGCCGTTACGATGACTACATTCAGACAGACGCGGCCATAAATCGCGGCAACTCTGGCGGTCCGCTTTTCAATATGGAAGGCGATGTTATCGGCGTGAACACGGCGATCTTATCGCCCAACGGCGGCTCCATCGGTCTTGGGTTTTCCATGGCGTCTAACGTGGTGACCCGTGTGATTGCGCAGCTGCAAGAATTTGGCGAGACCCGTCGGGGATGGCTGGGCGTGCAAATTCAGGATGTGACTGAAGATATGGCCGAGGCTATGGGGCTTGCGTCCACCGATGGCGCCGCCGTGAATGGCGTGCTTGAAGGTCCTGCCATGGATGCGGGTATCGAAATTGGAGACGTGATTATAACCTTTGACGGCAAGGACGTGGAAGACACCCGTGACCTTGTCCGCCAGGTCGGTAACACCGCCGTGGGCGAAGCGGTTGAGGTCATCGTGCGCCGTGGTGACGAAACACGGACGCTTGAGGTCACGTTGGGCCGCCGGGAAGAGGCGGAAACTGTGCCGGCGGTTGCACAGGCGGAAGAGGATGAAGCGCCGGTGACAACGGAAATGCTTGGTCTCACCTTGAACGTTTTGGATGATGAATTGCGTGAGCAGCTGGGCGCGGACGCCGATACCGAAGGTCTTGCGGTGATGAATGTGGACGAAGCCTCGGAAGCTTTCGAAAAAGGGCTCCGCGCTGGCGACATCATCACCGAAGCGGGTCAACAGAAAGTGACGACGATCGCTGAACTGGAAGAGCGTGTGGAGGCGGCAAGGGAAGCAGGACGCAAATCGCTTCTTTTGCTGGTGCGGCGTGCCGGTGATCCGAGGTTTGTGGCGCTCTCGCTGGCCGAGTGATCAAAGAAGTATAGAACGAAAAGGCGCTCTTGGAGCGCCTTTTTCACTTTTCAGGTTGTGCCGTCTCTGCCACCAGTGCATCCAGCATCATCGACATGTCTTCGATCCTTTCGGCAAGAATATGGGTCACAGAATGCGCGCGCTGCAGCCGCCCCGTGACACGCAGCATACGCCCGGCAATCACCGCACGGCGGTAGGTCTCGTAGATATGGCGCCAGACAATGATATTGACCACGCCAGTCTCGTCCTCAAGTGTCAGAAAAATTACGCCTTTTGCTGTGCCTGGTCGCTGGCGAAGGATGACAAGCCCCGCAACGCTCACCCGGGCATCTTGTGGCGGCAAACCAAGGTCCTTGGCCACGAGACAGGCAGGTGGGCGCGGCCAGGTGCGCCCGCTGGCGGTGTCGCCCGGTGTGCGAGATTTTGAGATCACGACCTGCATGAGAACATTTATAGAACATTTAGGGCAAAAGACAATCGAGACGCGCATAAACCATCGGGAGTCGTAAATCGGGCTAGCACAGTCTATATCGCCCTGAGTATAACCGGCAAAACCAAGACAAAGGAAAGAACGGACGTGGCGAAGATCACTTATGTCGAGTACGGCGGAACAGAACATGTCGTCGATGTAGCCAATGGGCTGACGGTCATGGAGGGTGCGCGCGACAACAACATTCCTGGTATCGAGGCAGATTGCGGCGGCGCTTGTGCCTGTTCGACATGTCATGTGTATGTCGATCCGGCCTGGGTCGAGAAACTGCCCGCCAAAGATGACATGGAAGAAGATATGCTCGACTTCGCGTACGAGCCTGATCCTGCGCGATCCCGCCTGACCTGTCAGCTCAAAGTTACCGATGCAATGGATGGGCTGATCGTGCAAATGCCGGAAAAACAGATCTGATGGAGTGGGAGGCGCGGCGTCCGACGTCCCGCCTCTGGCAGCGGCCCGCCCGCCGCGCGCTTCTGGCTTTGTGCCTGTGGCTCACGGGTCCGGCGGCGAGCGCGCAGACGATCAACTCTGCAAGTTACACAGACCCGACGACGCGATACGCTCATGGTGTTCTTGGCGACTCTATCGAACACGCAACGCTGGTGTTGCAGTTATCTGACGGGTCTCAACGGCGCTATTCTCTTCCTGAGTCATCGGTTTTTGAAGATACGGCACCGCGCCTTGTAGATGTTACGGGCGACGGCGCGCCGGAGTTGATAACGGTCGAAAGTGACCAGACCCTTGGCGCTCGGCTGGCCGTCTACGACGCAAACGGTCTTTTGGTGGCGACGCCCTATATCGGCACCCGGTTTCGCTGGTTGGCGCCGCTTGGCGCGGCTGATTTCGACCAGGATGGGCAGATTGAACTGGCATATGTTGATCGCCCGCATCTGGCCAAGACTCTGCGTGTTTGGCGCTTTGAAAACAATAGTCTGACCGAAATCGGCAGTCTGGTTGGCCTGACGAACCATCGGATCGGCGAAAAGGATATTGCAGGCGGGATACGGTCCTGCGGTAGAGGTCCCGAAATGATCCTTGCAACAGCCAATTGGAGCGAGATAGTTGCCGTAACTTTCGGCCCGCAGGGTTTTGACGCCAAAGCCATTTCGGATGATACCAGTCGCGCCAGTTTTGCCCGCGCGATGACTTGCGCGTTCTGAGGCAACGGCTCAGGACAAAGCACGCCACCCAATGTCACTGCGGCAAAACCCCTCCGGCCAGTCGATCTGCTTGACCGATTCGTAAGCCAAATCATGCGCTTCCCGCAGGTTGCCGGCACGCGCGGTGACTGATAAAACCCGGCCGCCACTTGCAACCAGGTTGCCGTCCCGATGCGCTGTGCCGGCATGAAAAACCATGCGCGTACTGTCTTGCGGCATGTCATCGACACCTCCGATAACGGAGCCTTTTTCATAAGCGCCGGGGTAGCCGCGCGTCGCCAGAACAATCGTCATTGCATGATCATCTGCCCAGTTGACCTTCGCCTTGTCCAGCCGTCCCTCCGCAACAGCCTGCATGAGATCCAGTATCTGGGCACCAAGGCGCATCATCAGAACCTGGCACTCCGGATCGCCAAACCGAACATTGTATTCAACAAGTCGCGGTTTGTCGTTTTGGATCATCAGCCCGACAAACAACACGCCTTGAAAGGGTGTGCCGCGCCGCGCCATCTCTGCCATTGTCGGTTTGACAATCTGTTCCAGCGCAGTCTGGGTGATGTCTGGCGTCATCACGGGGGCTGGAGAATAGGCGCCCATGCCACCAGTGTTAGGTCCGGTGTCGCCGTCGCCGACGCGTTTGTGATCCTGCGCCGTGCCAATCGGCAGCACGGTTTCGCCGTCACATAGTACGAAAAAGGACGCCTCCTCGCCGTCCATGAATTCTTCGATCACGACTTCCGCCCCGGCGGCGCCGAACTCGCCGTCGAACATGTCGTCAATCGCAGCATGCGCCTGAACTTCGGTCTGGGCGACAATGACACCCTTTCCGGCGGCGAGGCCGTCCGCCTTGATTACAATGGGTGCCCCCTGGTCCGACACATAATCATGCGCGGAGGCGGCGTCGGCGAAATGCGCATAGCGGGCTGTCGGCGCGCCTGCCGCGTCACAGATCTCTTTCGTAAAGGATTTGGACGCTTCAAGACGGGCTGCCGCGGCATTGGGACCAAAAACCGAAATGCCTGCGTCTTTCAGGCGATCGACCACACCGGCGGCAAGCGGCGCTTCCGGACCAACTATTATAAAGTCGATGGCGTTTTCGTCCGCAAATGTCGCAACTGCGCCGCCGTTCTCGATATCCAGATCGGCGCATTCCGCTATTTCGGATATTCCTGCATTGCCGGGGGCCACGATCAGCCGGTCGCACTTTGGATTTTGCATTACGGCCCAGGCCAAGCTGTGTTCGCGTCCGCCGCTGCCCAAAATTAGGATGTTCACGCCCACATCTCCTTGGCCTTCTTTTGCCAGCGTTCTAAGCTGCAAAGACCGCCTAGACAAGGACAGGCTCATGGACCTACTTGACACGCCCGCGCCCGGGTCGAATACACCGGAATTCTCGGTATCTGAAATTGCTGGATCGGTAAAAAAACTCATCGAAGCGGAACTGGGTTGGGTCCGGATCCGTGGCGAGGTAGGACGCGTCGTCCTCGCGCGATCCGGGCATCTTTACTTTGACCTGAAAGACGACCGTTCGGTTCTGTCCTGCATGACGTGGAAAGGTCAGATCTCCGGTCTTGGCGTCATGCCTGAAGAAGGTATGGAAGTGGTCGCCGAGGGTCGCATGACGGCCTCGGGTTTCCAGTCGAAATTCTCACTGAATGCTCAACGTATCGCGATTGCGGGAGAAGGCGCTTTGATGGCGCTTCTTGAGAAGCGCAAAAAACAACTCGCTGCTGAAGGATTTTTTGATGATGCGCGCAAAAAGCCACTTCCTTATCTGCCTGATATCATTGGCGTTGTGACCTCGCCGCAAGGTGCAGTTATCCGCGATATTCTGCACCGTCTGCGTGATCGCTTTCCGCGTAAGGTTCTGATTTGGCCGGTTGCCGTTCAAGGAGAAAAATGTGCACCCGATGTGGCACGTGCTATCGCAGGCTTCAATGCGTTGACGGGTGGAGGTGCATTGCCCAGGCCCGACTTACTGATCGTCGCGCGGGGTGGCGGTTCGGTCGAAGATCTTTGGGGGTTCAACGAAGAGATCGTCGCCCGTGCAGCGGCTGCATCCGAAATCCCTTTGATTTCAGCGGTTGGCCACGAAACTGATACCACTCTGATCGATTTCGTTTCTGACAAACGTGCTCCGACGCCTACAGCGGCGGCAGAGCTTGCAGTGCCGGTTCGCCATGAGCTCATGGCTTGGTTGGAACAGCAGGGTGCGCGGATGCAGTCTTCTATCAGTCAGAGCCTTGCGCGACGCGATCAACGCCTGCGAGACGTGTCCCGCGCCTTGCCGCGCGCGGAGAGTTTGCTGGACACGCCGCGGCAACGGTTGGACACATTCGGCGGACGGCTCGCACCTGCATTGATTGCTGGTGTCCAACACCGCAAACTGCGGTTGGCGGATGCCAGCGGGTCTCTGCGCCCCAGCACTCTGACACGCGCCGTGAGAGCCAAGAAAGACCTTTTGCAAACGCAGTTGCGCCGGTTCCGGCCTGTTGTGCTTGTGCAGGATGTGACACGCGCAAAAGATCGTTTTGAAACGGCTGCGAAAAGGCTATCGGACACGGCACTCCGAAACCTTGAGACTTTGAGAAACCGGACAGAACAGCTCGGGCGCTTGAACGAGACCTTGAGCTACAAAGCCACGTTACAGCGTGGCTTTGCGGTTGTCCGCAGCGAAGGAGCCGTTGTTGCGGACAGTCAAACCGCCAAAGCCGCGACGCGCCTCGAAATCCAGTTTGCTGACGGGCGGGTCACGGTTGGTCGGAAGGCCGCGGCTGCTAAGCCGGTCGCCAAAAAGCCTGAACAAGGATCGCTGTTTTGAAATTCAAACGCCGACGTCGGGACCTAGGCAGATCATTTCTTCACCGATGTCTTGTGCTTCGTAGAGTTCCGTTGAGTCAGGCAAGTTTTCAAATCGCGCAATAAGACGTCCGTTTTCGGTAGAAAACGCCCAGCATTGCGGGTCGTCCGGCGTGTCTTCGTAAACGAAGCAGATTTGATCGGCTTGCTCGTACCAGTACCCATCCTTGCACTGACCATCAAGGAACGACCATTTCACGCGCTGGTTGTCGAGGTAAACCTCTGCGCCGTAGGCTTGTCCGTTCTGACCGTAATACAGTGTTTTCCCACGTGTGTAAGCATCAAACGCCGCGCCATTCATCGGTTCTGCCGCGCGCGCGACAGAATTTGACACAAGCGCACTGAGGATGGTCAGGGTGAACTTGGAAAAAGTGCGGTTCATATAGTGTCAGATCCTCTTTGCCTATACTTTTGAAGGACTTGGAGCAGCTTGGCCGCCCTCTTCGGTTTGCAATGGCGTCCCGGTTTGTACCCATTCTCGCACGCGATGGTCCATTAAACGACGCCATAGCGGCGGGCAAAGCGCAATGGCGCCCATGACGGGCAGACTATAGGGCAGCATGGGCATAGTGCTCGGGTCAAGCCTCAGTTCTGCGAAATCGCGTGAGGGCGCGGCATGGTGATCGGAGTGCAACGGTGCATTCATCGTCAGGGCGCCTGACCACGGCTGCGGCGCGTTCCAGCTGTGTGCTGGTCCCATTGGTTCGAGTTTGCCGTCGGGCCGCATACGCCTGCGCAGCCCGTAGTGTTGCACGTAGTCGGACAGCAACAATTGCATCTGGGCGTAGAGTGCGATCAGCAGCAACATCAACACGCCCTGAAAACCGGAGAGCCCGGCCGCAATTGCAAGTGATGCCACTGCGCTACCCCAATAGACAACAAAAGGGTGCTTGCGACTTGGCTGTTTAGCATGGCGCTGGCTTTCAATGCGCAAGCCGTCCCTGAGTTCAGCAAGGCTTGCCGAAACCGCGTAGCGAAAATAGCTGCGCCCCAGCGGAGCGGAATTCGGATCATTCTCTGTGCCTGCATGCACGTGATGCACATGCAGGTGCGCCGACACATGCTTGCCGTTCAAAAGCGAGCAGTACATGCCTGTACCCAGCATGCGCAATGGCCGTTTGGACCGGTGGATCATCTCATGCGCGCAGGCATTGGAGACCTGTCCGACAAAAAGCCCGCTGGCAAAGAACAGGGCAAGCGCTTGGCTGGTGTCGAAGTGCGCCTCGCGCCCGATGGCCCAGACGGAGATGTACAGTACAGGAAAATGCAGCACCCCGATCACGACGGGGAGCGTGCGCAGGCCGCTGGTGCTGGCTTCAAATCCCGGTCCGAACCGATCCATCGCAACAACCAGAAAGGTCATGCTCAAAAGAGCAATCGCTGGCCATGGTCCGGCGAGTACGGCAGCCAAAAGCAGACAAATCGCAGGAACGAGACTGGCAGAAACAAAGAGGAAGGCGGATCGGCTGTTGGACATCTTGAAGGCGTGTTTACCCTGTCGGCAGGCGGCAACCAAGTCGTCCTTTGCGTCGCTGTTAATGACGCAAGTTTCGGATCGGACACAGATGTGTCGCTTCTGGCTGTCAGATATGCCGTCTTTGACATTACGATGACTGTGATCTGACTGCTACCTGTCAGGTCAAAGAGAATCGTGCTCTCGCGCGACTTCCGATGGTTGGGAGAATACGGAATGGCACTGGACACTGGCAGCAAAGGCGACCGAAAAGGTGTTTGGAAATCTGGCAAAGGCAAAGGACGGCGCCATACCAAGGGCCGGCAATTGCAGGACCAGGCGATCGATGAAGTCCATCAATTGCTTGGCGATGCGCCACGTCGGCGCGACCTGCTGATCGAACATCTGCACAAAATACAAGATCGGTTTGGTCACCTGTCAGCCGCGCACTTGCGCGCTTTGGCCGAAGACATGCGTCTTTCCATGGCCGAAGTCTACGAGGTGGCTACGTTTTACGCGCATTTCGATGTGACCAAGGAAGGCGAGACGCCGCCGCCCGCGCTGACCATTCGCGTTTGCGACTCCTTGTCGTGCGAACTGGCAGGTGCTGAGGCGTTAAAATCCGCGCTGGAGGATGGTTTGGACCCTATGCAGGTCCGCGTCTTGCGCGCGCCCTGTATGGGGCGATGTGACACAGCGCCAGTACTCGAGATCGGACACAATCACATAGATCACGCTACGGTCCAACGGGTGAAAGCCGCTATTGCATCGGATAATACACACGCACATCTACCGAACTACGAAACTTTTGCAGAATATGCCGAGGCCGGCGGATACGAAACGCTGAAAGCGCTCCGTGCGGGCGGCAATTGGGAAGACATGCAGGAAAAAATCCTGTCCTCCGGGTTGCGCGGCCTTGGTGGCGCTGGTTTTCCGTCCGGCAAGAAATGGGGCTTTGTCCGTGCGAATTCCGGTCCGCGTTATCTGGCCGTGAACGGCGACGAGGGCGAGCCGGGGACCTTCAAGGACCGCTACTACCTGGAGCGGGTGCCACACCTCTTTCTGGAAGGTATGCTGATCGCAGCGTGGGCGGTCGAAGCAAAAACAGCATTCATCTACATGCGCGATGAATACCCTGCGGTTCTGGAAATCCTGCGCCGGGAGATAAGGGCTCTGGAGGAGGCCGGTTTGGTTTCTCCTGGATACATTGATCTGCGCCGAGGGGCTGGAGCTTACATCTGCGGCGAAGAGAGTGCGATGATCGAGAGCATTGAAGGCAAACGCGGGTTGCCGCGGCATCGCCCGCCTTTCGTGGCACAGGTCGGTGTTTTCGGGCAGCCAACGCTGGTTCACAATGTTGAAACGCTGCACTGGGTGGCACGCATTTGTCGAGAAGGCCCAGAAATCTTGTCGACGGTCGAGCACAATGGCCGCAAAGGCATGCGCAGTTACTCCGTGTCCGGTCGGGTGGCGCAACCCGGTGTGTATCTTTTGCCTGCCGGTTCTACCATCACGGATATCATTGACGCCGCAGGCGGTATGGCCGCGGGACACGTTTTCAAAGCCTATCAACCCGGCGGGCCCTCATCCGGTATTCTGCCCGCATCCATCGCGGATGTTCCACTTGATTTTGATACACTGCAGCCTTTGGGATCATTCATCGGTTCGGCTGCCGTTGTTGTGCTCTCTCATCAGGACTCAGCGCGCGCTGCGGCGCTCAACATGCTGCGGTTCTTTGAAGACGAAAGCTGTGGGCAATGTACGCCATGCCGGGTCGGTTGCGAAAAAGCTGTCAAACTGATGCAGGCAGAGCGCTGGGATAAAGACCTGCTCGAAGAGTTGAGTATGACGATGGTCGATGCATCGATCTGCGGTTTGGGTCAGGCGGCGCCCAATCCGATCCGTTTGACGATGCAGCACTTTCCGGACGAAGTCTGACCCGTTACGGCTCTTTTGTTTCTGGCGCTTTGCCCTTAGATGGGCTGCACGGAAATTGGAGACAGGCCGCAAATGGCGTTTTTTAAAAAGCTTAAATACCGGCTGTTCAAGTCTTCATCAAAGATTGATGAAGGTTTAGAAGCGATAATCGAGGATGGCGGCGTTGAAGAAGCGGTCGTAACGCCAGCAAGCGAGACCGCTGCTTTGCAGCCGGATGCGCCGTTTGAACAAAACGTTCCGTTGAAAGACAGCGAAACAACACCGGAAACACTTGCCTCAACGCCCGAAACTGAGACCAGTCTTCCAGAGCCAGAGCCAGAGCCAGAGCCAGAGCCAGAGCCAGAGCCAGAGCCAGAGCCAGAGCCAGAGCCAGAGCCAGAGCCAGAGCCAGAGCCAGAGCCAGAGCCAGAGCCAGAGCCAATGGAGCTGAAGACAACACTCACGTCAGTGGCTCAGGATCTGGACGAACCACGGCTTGAGCAAACGGCCAAGCCGGGCATTTTGGGGCGTCTTATGGGGCGCAGCGCTTCTGCAACAGTTGTTCGCAGAACACTGGATGACGACATGCTCGAACAACTTGAGGAGCTGTTAATTTCGGCCGACATGGGTGTCGACACAGCCTTGCGTGTGGTTGCCAATATGGCTGAGGGCCGGGTTGGGCGAAAACTCTCGGTGTCGGAAATTAAGGAGCTCTTGGCCGCTGAAATCGCGCGCATTATGGAGCCGATCGCGCGTCCGCTGCCGCTGTACCCAGAGACGCCACAAGTCGTGTTGGTGGTCGGCGTGAACGGATCCGGCAAAACCACCACTATCGGAAAACTTGCAAGCCAATTTCGCGCGGCGGGCAAAAAAGTCGTTATCGCCGCGGGCGACACCTTTCGTGCTGCCGCTGTCGAGCAATTGCAGGTCTGGGGGGACCGCGCTGGGGTGCCGGTACTGACAGCACCCGAAGGCTCAGACCCTGCGAGTCTTGCATTTGATGCCATGGCCAAAGCACAAGCGGAAGGTGCAGACCTGCTGCTGATCGATACAGCGGGTCGGTTGCAAAACCGCATGGATCTTATGGAGGAGCTGGCCAAGATCGTTCGCGTCATTCGCAAAAAAGACGAGACGGCGCCACATAACACGCTCTTGGTGCTAGACGCCACCACCGGCCAAAACGCATTGAGCCAGGTGAAAACGTTCCGCGAAATCTCCGATGTGTCGGGGTTGGTAATGACCAAGCTGGACGGAACCGCGAAAGGGGGTGTGCTCGTCGCTCTGGCTGACAAGTTCGGCTTGCCCATTCATGCCATAGGGGTCGGGGAGCAGATCGACGATTTGGATGCCTTCGACCCCGAGGACTTTGCCGACGCACTGATGGGGTTGGAGCGGGCCTGATGCATTTGTTTGAGCGGGCACAAGCGGACCTGCCTGCGTGACAGATTGGTTGCTTTCAATTGAGGGGACGGCAACTGGACACCGGGTTGCCTTGTTTCTGGCCGTTTTGGCCGCGTTTTTGCATGCAGTGTTTGGCGCGTTGCAAAAGGGCCGGCACGACCCTTGGTTGACCCGGGGCGCTGTCGATGTTTCGTACATGCTGATGGCTGCCCCGTTCGCTTTTTTTGTTGTGCCCTGGCCCGAACCGCACATGTGGCCGATTTTTCTAGGCGCATGGATGATTCATACGCTTTACAAGCTGCTGCAGGCGATGGCGTATACGCGCGGCGCTTATACTGTTGTCTATCCAGTGGTGCGCGGTACCGGGCCCCTGTTTACAGTTATCGGCGCCTATTTACTGTTTGGTGAGACGTTTTCGGGTGTCCAGTGGACGGGGGTTGCTGTTCTGCTTGCCGGGATCTTCGGGCTTGCCATTTACAACATGATATTTCTCGTTTCGGAGCGCGAAACACTGCATGCAGCCCTCGGTCTTGCGGTGATGACCGGTTTGTGTGTTGCGCTCTACACAACGTATGACGCCTATGGCATTCGCTCCACAGCCAATCCTTTTACCTTTCTGGCGTGGTTTTTTATGATTGACGGGTTTTTCATGCCGATACTTGCCGCGCGCCGATGGATAATAATGGGTACGGGTCGTCCAGCGCTCGGGCCCTTGATGACGCGGGGCATCATCGGCGGATTCGTGGCGGTGCTGAGCTTTGGCAGCATCATGATGGCAACAAGGCTCGATAAGGTTGGAGAGGCGGCTGTGCTACGCGAAACATCCACCGTGTTTGCGGCTGTGATTGGCTGGATATTCCTGAAAGAGCCGGTTGGACCGCGGCGGATCGCGCTTATGGCATTGATTGCGCTAGGCGCCGTGATAGTTGAGATGGGCGGATAGGAGAGCCTTGTGACAGAAGAAAAACCCATCAATTCAGTGCTGAAGCAAGTGCTTGAGCTGGGCCCTACGGTCGCTTTCTTCCTGATCTATCTTCGTATTCGGGACGAAATTTTTCTGATCGGCGGTGTTGAATACTCAGGTTTCATCATTGCGGCGCTGGTGTTCGTGCCGATTTTGCTGGTGGCCATGGGCATATTGTGGGCGTTGACAGGAAAATTGAGCCGAATGCAGGTCTTCACCGCTTTCATGGTGATTTTCTTCGGCGGGCTGACAGCCTGGTTTAACGACGAGCGATTTTTCAAGATGAAAACGACGATCGTCTACGGGCTATTTGCGGTGCTGCTGGGGATAGGGCTGGCGCGTGGCCGGTCTTATCTGGCTTTTGTCATGGGAGACCTGATGCCAATGCGCGACGAAGGATGGATGATCCTGACGCGCCGGCTCTGTGCGGCCTTTGCACTTTTGGCCGTAGCTAACGAGATCGTCTGGCGCACCATGACGACGGACACATGGGTCAAAATCGAGACTTTTGCCTTTCCGGTCGCTTTGATGGCGTTCCTGATGTGGCAATTTATGTCGCTGCAGTCTTACATGATCTCTGACGAAAATGCGGATGAGACTTAAAAGACTAGTCCGCAACGCTCAAGGCATCGACCATAGGCTTGGGAATGTGTTCAACGCGCACAGCATCACGGCCCATGGACCACGATACTTTCCGCGCAAGATCAACAGAAATTGACGCCTCAAGAGCTAATTTGAAACGCGGTACGCGCTCGCAACGCCTGCGAAGCTCGTCAAATTGCCACTCCAGAACTTCAGCCCCTTCTTCCAACCACAATGAGGCTGAGCTGGCCGCATTTGTCAGAAATGCAATTTCACCCAGAAACAGCTTTGGCGGCAGAACAAAAGCTTGATCACCCTTTCGCGCAAGGGTGGAACCTTGGATAACGAAATACAGCTTTTGTCCAGGCGTGCCTTCTTGCGTGATTTGCTTGTCTTTCGTGACCTTGTAGCGTTTGGCCAATCGCATCAATGCGCGAAAATCACCGGGCGGCAAATCTGGAAAGCTGTCATAAATGTCAGAATGCGCGCGCGGAATCGCGAGACGTGAGCGTCGGACCAAAAGGCTTGTCAGACCAATTACATTTGCCAGGCCGATCAGCAGGCTGACGTAGATGGCCGACCACAACGGACTGGAAGAAACGAGCGCGTAATAGGCGATGTACACTCCCGTGCCGGTCAGTATTAACAGGCGCAGTATGACCTGTTTGGTTATTACTAAACCTAGGACGTAAAATGCGCCGGCCACATAAACCAAATTGGCTACCGTGAAAAAGCCCCAAACCGCGTCCACGCAAAACTACCCTCTCAGCAACTTTAGCACCGTTGGTGAAAAAGTTTTGAAATGCAAAGAAAATCGAGACGATTGGTTCTGATTTTCATGCTCATTTATTTTGTTTTGAGAAAAGATTTCCCTGCGCTGTAGTATTGGCGCGAAAATCCCCTCGCTTTTCCGCGTAAAGCGCACGGCCAGCTTTTACACCGGGCCGTGCGGACACAGTCTCGAGCCAGCGCGCCATATGTGGCTTGTCATCCAAAGTTTGCTGTTGTCCTTCCCAAAGCGAAGCCCAGCCCCAGATCGACATGTCGGCGATGGAATAAAAGTCGCCTGCGACAAATTCTTTCTCGGCCAGTCGACGGTCAAGAACACCGTATAACCGCGCGGTTTCGTTGCGATAGCGATCTTTAGCATAGGGCAGATCATTTGGCGGGGTCATCGCAGGAGCATATTTCAGGAAATGATGCGCTTGACCGGCCATCGGGCCCAACCCTCCCATTTGCCACATAAGCCATTCGTTGACAGCTATTTTGTCACGCGCAGTCGCTCCTCCGAATTGCCCGGTCTTTTCGGAAAGGTACAACAGGATCGCACCAGACTCGAAAATAGAAATGGGCGCGCCTTCTGGCCCGTTCGGATCAACGATGGCGGGCATACGGTTATTTGGCGCAATCTTCAGGAAATCGGGTTTGAACTGGTCGCCGTTGCCAATGTCAACGAGGTGCGTTTCATAGGGCAACCCCATTTCTTCCAAGGCAATCGAAACTTTCCAGCCGTTGGGAGTGGGCCAAAAGTAGAGGTCAATAGGCTGGCTCATTCTCGGGATTCCGCGTCACAGTCAACCGTTGAAGGTAGCGCGCAGATCGGAGTGGCAAGGCCGGGCGCGGGAAAGAGGCGTCAGAGTCTGCCGATGTCTTCGGGGTTGCGGGGGGCCATAACCGAGACCACCGTGGAGCGGTTGTATCCGGTAATAAATTGATGAGCGCTTGGAGCGGCAACGCGTGCGGATGTCTCAAAAAGGTATCATAGAGCGTCATCACGCCCGGTCGTGTGTATGACGACCAGTGGCTTACGCGGCGGTTTGCCGGCGAAATGAGAAAACCGAGCCGTTCCATCCGTGCAAGCGTATCGTGGCAATCCAATTGCAGGTTTGCCACGTTTGGGGCGTGAATACCGCGTCCAATCGCATGATCGCCACTGTGTTTTGACGGCGCGAGACGTTCGAAAGCGGCATCAAAGATGTCGTTTTCCCGACTGGTCACGTTTAGGACTTCGGCGCTTTGCCCCGCTGGCGTTGCCAGCATTTTGTGGGCGAAGCTGGCATAGCTTGCACCGGACAGAAGAATTACCCGGTCAACCGAATCCGCGGGCAGATACATCATGGCACTGAGCGTTGCCTGTGCGCCAAGTGAGTGCGCGATAACGTGAACGGAACGCGACGGGTTCTTTTCGCGCAGCTGTTTGATCACATTTGCCAGTTCGGTTCCAAGGGCCGTGGCGCGCGCGTAAACCTGCCTGAGACTACCCCTTGCATTCCAGCCGAACGGGATCCCCAATCCCTCGTCCTGATTGTCTTTTCCAAATCCCAACGCACGTGGCCATCCCAGCCTGTGCGGCCCGAAAAGCTTGGTATGTGGACAGTGGAAATGGTGGTCGGGTTCGTATTTGTACCCGTGCAGCATGAGGATCGCTGGCCCTTCGACGTGGACCATCGCCCGTAGGTGAAGCCGCGCGGGTTGCGATGTATCGTGCAGGGCGAGACCGTCCTGGGTCGCGTTGATCCTGAGCAGCGGCATCCCGATATCCTCGTACCATATCTTGTGATGCGGTCATGTCATAGACATACGAAGAATGCGTGAAGTTTGTATTACAGCACCGTGACGGTGTTGACGTGCAACGCCCTTTCCACTACCAGCAAAACGTGGCGATTTGTTACCGGATTGCGGGCCACGTTAAACATCCCGCTAAAAGGTCACTCGATGAGGGAACCCCGTCGCATTGGCCGCGTCTGGGGTTTTTTTGTGCCCTTTGAGGGCTGGAGAGAAGGACAATGACCAAAGAGCTCAATCCGCGCACACGGGCTGTTCATGCCGGAACGCGACGTAGTCAGTACGGCGAAGTTTCGGAAGCGATCTTTATGACGCAAGGTTTTGTCTACGATAGTGCCGAACAAGCCGAAGCACGCTTTGTCGAAGCGGGACCCGACGAATTTATCTATGCGCGCTACGGCAATCCAACCGTGGCGATGTTTGAAGAGCGCATTGCGGCGCTGGAAGGGGCAGAAGATGCGTTTGCCACGGCGTCTGGAATGGCTGCGGTGTCAGGCGCGCTTACATCGATCCTGAAGGCTGGCGACCATGTCGTTTCGGCGCGGGCGCTTTTCGGGTCCTGTCTTTATGTGCTTGAGGAAGTTCTCACGCGTTTTGGTGTCAAAGTCACATTCGTTGATGGCGATGACTTGGCGCAATGGGAAACTGCGATCAGGTCAGACACCAAGGCAGTATTTTTTGAGTCGCTGTCAAATCCGACGTTGCAAATCGTGGATATTGAAGCCGTCGCCAAGCTGGCGCACGCGCGCGGTGCGATCGTGCTGGTCGACAACGTTTTTTCAACGCCAGTTTGGTCGAAGGCGCTGGCGCAGGGTGCGGACGTGGTGATTTATTCAACCACAAAGCACATCGACGGACAGGGGCGTGCGCTCGGTGGCGTCATACTGGGCACACGAGAGTTTATCCGAAAAACCGTCGAACCCTATATGAAGCACACGGGGGGTTCTATGAGCCCTTTCACTGCGTGGGTCATGCTGAAAGGGCTTGAGACGCTCGATTTAAGGGTGCGGGCGCAGACCGACAATGCACAGGCCATTGCTACGGCTCTGGACGGGCACGAAAAACTGTCGCAAGTCATTTATCCAGGGCTGGCAAGCCATCCGCAACATGAACTGGCGCAGCGACAGATGGGCGCAGGTGGAACGGTTTTGTCGCTTGATCTGTTGGGCGGAAAAACAGCCGCATTCCGCTTTCTCAACAGCATCCGGGTCGGTGTCATTTCAAACAATCTGGGCGACGCCAAGACGATCATGACACATCCTGCAACGACGACGCACCAGCGCCTTCCACAAGAGCAGAAAGACGCGCTTGGCATTACAGATGGCCTTGTTCGGGTGAGTGTGGGTATCGAAGACAAGGATGATCTTGTCGCAGATGTTCGTCAGGCATTGTCGCAGTGCTGATTGGGATTGCATGGCCTGGCCTCGCTTTATTTTTTTGATGTTCAAAGGTTTGACCCGCAGCACATCTGTGCGAGAAAAATGGGGCGTTTATGCCTGAAGGATTGGCAGAAAGAAAAGCCTGCCCTAAGTAAGCTGCCAGATGTTGCGACAGAGGACGTATCGATGAACATCCACACAACCACGCTGGACCTGACGCCCGACCGAGACGAAGCGGAAGCGGCGCTGGACGTATTGCGCAAATGGGCCGCTGCAGTGACGCCCGCGGAAGTTCAGGATCTGGATCCATCTGTCGCCCGGCTGGTGCCAGGATTCCAAGGCATCGATTATCCAGCGTTGTCGCGCGAATATTCCGAAAACTTCGCCGTTACGGAGGCTTACAAGGCTGGCTTGCCTGATCTTCAGAATGGTCCGTCCAGTCTGATCCGCGGATCCAAGCAACACATCCAGCATGTGGGTATTTCCAACTTCCGTTTGCCGATCCGTTTCAAGACGCGCGGAGCAGATATTTTGACGCTGGAAACGTCTGTGACTGGTTCTGTGAGCCTTGAAGCTGACAAAAAGGGCATCAACATGTCCCGCATCATGCGCAGTTTTTACAAACACGCTGAAGCGACATTCAGCTTTGAGGTTATTGAAGCTGCACTCGACGACTATATTGCCGACTTGGACAGTGTCGACGCGCGCATACAGATGCGGTTCAGTTTCCCGATCAAGATCGAAAGTCTGCGCTCCGGTTTGTCTGGATATCAGTACTACGATATTGCCCTCGAGCTGATCGATTTGGGTGGCGTCCGCAAGAAAATAATCCATCTCGACTATGTTTATTCGTCGACATGCCCTTGCTCGCTTGAGCTGTCCGAGCATGCGCGCGCGATGCGTGGACAGTTGGCCACACCGCATTCCCAGCGGTCGGTTGCGCGCATCTCCGTCGAAGTTGAGGAAGGTGCCAACTGTTTGTGGTTCGAAGACCTGATTGAGGCATGCCGTCGTGCAGTTCCAACAGAGACGCAGGTCATGGTCAAACGGGAAGACGAACAAGCCTTTGCTGAGCTAAACGCGGCAAATCCGATTTTCGTCGAGGATGCAGCGCGTCTTTTCTGCAAAGAGCTGCAGGCGGACGTGCGCGTTGGCGATTTCCGAGTCGTTGCCAGCCATCAGGAAAGTCTGCACAGCCACGACGCGATCAGTGTCCTCGTGGAGGGCGACACTTTTGCCGCGCAGAGTCTTGACCCGAAACTCTTCAACACACTGTTCCACGTGGGTTGACGCTTTATTGTCATTTCGCGATGCGGGTTTGCGGATGCGTTTAGCGGCTATGCAAAACCTGCAATTCTAACCGGGGCAAAATCCCTTATATATCGGCTTGTAAGAATGAACGATATAAAAAGGGGACTGAGATGGCCCATTTTGACATACATCACTCTGGTGCGGGTGAATTTGCGCACCGTATCGCCAGCATACTGAAAGCCGGCGTAGTTGGCATTTACGAATTTCTGGTCTCGATCAGCACGGCGAATGAACGTGTTCACCTCGTCCAAATGCTGCAGGAAAAATCTGACACGGAGCTTGCAGAGCTTGGTATCCGGCGGGAAGACATTGTCCGCTATGCATTCCGCGATGTAATTTACGACTGATACAGCCGTGGCGTTTCACGTGCCTGGCGGTGCTTGACACCGTCACGCGTGCGCGCCAAGCCTGCAGGCATGTTGGACCTGCGCCCTGTCGGATATGTGATTGGATTGCTGGTGGCGGTGCTCGGCGCGGCCATGGTACTCCCTTTGATCATTGATCTCGCCGAAGGGCGCGGACACTGGCCTGCGTTTCTACAATCCACAATTTTTACGACCCTGACCGGTGGCTTGGTCGCACTTGCTTGCGCCAACGGCGTCAAAGAAGGTCTGACGATCCAACAGACTTTTATTCTGACAACCGGTGTTTGGGTGGCACTGCCACTTTTTGGCGCCATCCCTTTCGTGCTCGGAGACACCGAAGCACGCTATGTTGACGCGTTTTTTGAGGCGATGTCGGGTCTGACGACCACCGGTTCTACCGTTTTTTCCGGATTGGAAACGCTGCCAAAAGGTTTGCTGTTGTGGCGAGGCATTCTGCAATGGCTGGGCGGTATCGGGATTATTGTCGTCGCGATGGTGTTTCTGCCCGAATTGCGTGTCGGCGGCATGCAGATCTTTAAATCTGAAGCTTTTGATACTATGGGAAAAATTTTGCCGCGCGCCACGCAGATTGCGAGCCAGATTTCCAGCATTTACCTCAGTCTGACGATTGCCTGTGCTCTGAGTTACATCGCACTTGGGATGGACGCTTTCGACGCAACCGTGCATGCATTGACCACAGTGTCGACCGGTGGGTTTGCGAATTACGATGCGTCCTTTGGCGTGTTTTCTGGCCCGACCGAGTACGTCGCCAGCCTGTTTATGATCCTCGCAGCACTTCCGTTTGTGCGTTACGTCCAACTCATTAACGGGCACGCCAAACCGCTGTGGCGCGACAGCCAAGTGCAGGTCTTTTTGCTAACGCTTATTGTCATCGTCTTGCTGATGGCATTTGCGTTGCAACATGCCATGCCGCATACGCTGGAACGTGCGTTTCGCGAAGCGTTTTTCAATGTCACATCGATTATGACGGGTACCGGCTATTCCTCTGCCGATTATATGCTTTGGGGGCCATTCCTGGTCTCGATGTTCTTTTTTGTGGGTTTGATCGGCGGGTGCGCGGGCTCAACAACATGTTCCATCAAAATCTTCCGGTACCAGCTGCTTTTCGCATCCATCAAAATGCAGCTGCGTCGTATCCGATCGCCCAATGGCGTATTCGTTGTGCTCTACGAAAAGCGGTCGGTTGATGAGGAGGTTTTGTCCTCCGTAATGTCCTTTTTTATGTTTTTTGTGCTGACGCTGGGACTGCTTGCGATAGCGTTAAGCCTTACTGGGCTCGACTTCATCACATCGCTTTCAGGTGCTGCAACGGCCTTGTCAAATGTGGGGCCGGGTTTGGGGGATGAGATCGGACCAGCGGGTAATTTTTCCGGTTTGAACGACGGGGCAAAGTGGCTGCTGTCGCTAGGTATGCTTTTGGGGCGGCTGGAACTTTTGGCGGTCTACGCGATGTTGACTGTGACGTTCTGGAGGGACTGAAATGCAAAGACCGCTAGGGGCTGAATTGTCCCATATGCTAAAAGCGCGCGGTGTGGATGTCATTTTTGGCATACCCGGTGTGCATAATCAGGAGTTGTATCGGGGGATTGAAGAAGCGGGAATTACTCATGTTCTCGCGCGTCACGAGCAAGGCGCGGGCTTTATGGCCGATGGGTACGCGCGGGCGAGTGGCAAGCCTGGCATCGCGTATGTCATCACTGGTCCGGGGCTGTGCAACATCATGACGCCTCTGGGGCAGGCATATTCGGATTCCGTACCCGTCCTTGTGATCTCATCTTGTCTTGACGAGGTGGCTGCGACCCGCGGACAATTGCATCAGATGAAAGATCAGCGCGCCGCTGCAGGAACTGTATGCGAGTGGTCGGAAGAAGCAACCACGCCGCAAGCGGCCTACACGCTGGTGGATCGTGCCTTGGCGGAGTTTTCTACGAAGCGCGCCCGCCCGAAGCATATCCAGGTTCCCATAGCTGCGCTCGAGGCGCGCGCCGAACCTTTCCCGCAACGCGCTGCCGGTATTGCGTCATTTGATGCGGGTCGCGAAAGCGCCGCAACCGGTCGAGTCGTTGCGGCTTTAAAAGCCGCCAAACGCCCGATGATCATATTTGGAGGTGGTGCAGTGCGCGGCGCAGCGCATTGTGCTCATGTCGCGGAACGCGTCGGGGCAGCCACGTTCACCACGTATGCGGGTCGCGGGTTGATTCCGTCGGATTATGCGCTGAACTTTGGTTCAATGTTGGCACGGCCGCACTCAGCGCATGTTTTGGCACAGGCTGATCTATTGCTCGTAATCGGGTCCGAATTGGCCGAAGTTGACATTTGGCGCAACAATCTCGGCCATCGGTGTCCCATGATCCGCGTCGACATTGATCCGGCGCATGTGGCAGATGCGCGTACTGACGATGATGAATTCGTTCTTGCAGACGCTGCTGCATTTATGGCCGAGATGCTCGCGTCACTGGACGGTTATCGTCCAGAGACGCATTGGCGGCCCGGCGATGTGGCTGCTACCCGTGCGAGGTGGCGGGCAGAGGTCGATACGGAACGGCCTGGCATTTTGCCGGTGTGCGACGCATTGAAAGCAGTACTTCCGCCTGAGACCATGATTTACTCCGACATGACGCAATTTGCTTACGCCGCGAAGGAAGTCTGGGAAATGAACCGTCCCGGACATTGGCATCACCCCTTTGGTTTTGGAACGCTCGGGTATGCGACGCCGGCTGCCATCGGCGGGGCCCTGGCCAGACAGGACAAACCCGTTATGGCGATTATCGGTGATTATGGCTTCCACTACACCATGCAGGAGCTGGGTGTGGCGGTCGAGCTCGGGCTCAGTCTGCCCATCCTGTTGTGGGACAACGGCAAGCTCAAGGAAATCGAGGAAAGCATGGTGCGCGCGCAGATTGCGCCGAATGCGGTCGTGGCGAGAAACCCGGATTTTTGCGAGCTGGCAGAGGCCTTTGGGGCGCGCTCTGCGGTGCCTAAAACGCTTTCTGACATGCAGCAGGCTGTTTCGCGCGCGTTTGAATCTGAAGGCCCGACGCTCGTCTATGTCTCTTCTGATATTGCTCTTGGGGGATAAGTTCTGGCGCTAATTGCGGTCACTGCCAGCAGCTCACAAGCACCGTCATTCCGGTACCGAGCGACGCGATTTCCACCGGATCCAGGCTTGCGGACCGCTCGGCCGTGCTGGCGATTATCCCAGCCTGTTCCAGGGTTTCGGAAATCGCCTCGCCGGTCAGCGCAAATCGGACGGCGTCCGGCAATTGTCGGCTGCCAACGGGGAGCGGCAGAAGCATACCGAACACGTTGCCGCTGGTATCCATAACCGGGCCGCCGACATCTCCGGGTAGCGCGTTAAGAGAGAGCCGTCGCAACTCCGGTTCGCCGCGCAGGCCGCGCAGATCGTCTAGTGTGCCAAATGTCATGGTGGGCGCGGTCAGTTGTCCTTCAAAGGAATAACCCGCCAGTGCGATTTCGGATTGCAGGCGCGGAGGCAGCGGGCTGAAACGCGCAACCGAGGGTGGGGCAAGCGATTGCTTGGGCGTCAGCACGGCGACGCCTCGATCTGCGTCCACACCGGCCAGCGTAGCGTCATAGGCTTCATCCAGCGTAATGCGCGTGCAGCTTTGCACCGCGTCAGCCGTTGTGACCACGGCGCCTTGCGCATTCACAAAAAAGCCGGAGCGTGAGAAGATCGGCTTGCGGACCTCCAGCCCCGCAACAAGATCCAAACTGTCTTCGAACACGCTGCCGGTTGCGGGATCGAGAACGCCCTCTAGGCGCTCAAAGCTTGCACGCATTTCCGCCAGAACACGGGTGCGGCGATCTTCATCTCCCGCAGGCCAGACCAGCGTGAATCCCTTGATTTCACCATCGACTAATTCTGCTTCGGTTTCGCTGACTATTTTGTCGTTGCGTCCAACAAGTGTAAAGCGGGTTCGGGTTAACTGACGCGGACCTTTTAAGGGCACAAGTTCCAGCGTTTGCATAACCTCATAGAGGCTTGCCAGCGTGGTGCGGTCACCAGCTTGGCTGATCAAAAGGACGCGCGCCGAAAGCTCAGTCGTTGGCTCGTATTGAGCGAAAGGCGCGTCGTATCGGCTAAAGGAAAGGGCATCGCGCGGCATATTCACGGCAATCCCGGCATCTGTGTCACGCACCGAGCCCATGTTCAGACCTTCAAGTACGGCGGTGTATTGTTCAATCAGCACCGCGCGCTGCAGCGTTGTCAGCACGCCTGTCGGCTCGAAACCGGCAAAGTCCTGCCAGCCTGCCATCGCGTTACGGGTGCCTCGACCGAATGCCCCGTCTATGGTCGCATTGTAAAACCCGGCCCATTGCAAGGCGGCCTGCAGAACGCGCTTTTCCTCCCGGGTCAGGCGTTGCTCGCCGCGAATAGCCTGCGCACGTGTTTCGGTTTCGATCAGACGCCTTTCGGGAGCGGTCGGTTGGGGCTGTGGCGCGGCCTCGATGCGTGGCGCGGACAAGCCGGCTAACGTGCCATTGCCCAGTATATTCACGCCTGGGGGATAGTACTGTTCCCGATATGTGCTGGTCAGCGCAATGTAGCTGTCATTTGGGATAAGACCCTGAAGGCGATAGCGCCGCAGCGCCTCTTCTGCATCTTCCGGAGCATAAGGCCCCAGAGCGATGGCGTACCAGCCACCGGGCAATGTAAAACCGTTCACGTCCGGCAATGTTTGTGCGTAGCTGTCGACACGATCCAAGGCTGCGTCGAAGGTCGGGCGCGCCTCTATCTGCACCCACACGGCTTCATCCTGAGACTGTGCCAAAACGCCGTTGATCGGGCTGAAAATCACACTGAAAACAACCAAAAAAACGCGCATCATTACTGACATGTCTCCATCGTCTGAACGTTGCCACAACCTAATCAGGAAACACCAGAATTGACCATAAGGCAGACGGCGAAATATGCACGGTGTGACAATTGACGCCCGACCCCGCCCAACGTAGGTAGAGCGCGGAAGTTCAAAGCAGGGCGCACCCCATGTCTGACACCATTGAAGTGCCGAAATCCTTTCAGGAAATCATCCTCAGGCTGCAGAATTATTGGTCTGCAAAAGGCTGTGCGATCATGCAGCCCTACGACATGGAAGTGGGCGCGGGAACGTTTCATCCGGCAACCACGCTGCGAAGCCTGGGCACGCGACCTTGGGCGGCGGCTTACGTCCAGCCGTCTCGCCGCCCGACAGATGGCCGTTATGGCGAAAACCCCAACCGGCTGCAGCATTATTACCAGTACCAGGTGCTGATCAAACCGAGCCCGCCGGATTTGCAAGACCTTTACCTCGGCTCATTGGAGGCCATCGGGATCGATATGTCGCTCCACGATATTCGCTTTGTCGAAGACGATTGGGAAAGTCCCACACTTGGTGCATGGGGTCTCGGATGGGAGGTCTGGTGCGACGGTATGGAGGTCAGTCAGTTTACCTATTTCCAGCAGGTTGGCGGTCATGACTGTCACCCTGTATCGGGCGAGTTGACCTACGGTTTGGAACGACTGGCCATGTATGTATTGGGCGTCGACCACGTAATGGACATGCCGTTTAACGATCCGCAGACTCCCATTGCACTCAGCTACGGCGACGTCTTTCGCCAGACAGAAGAGGAATATGCGCGTTGGAACTTTGATACTGCGGACACAGACGTTCTGCTACGTCATTTCGATGAGGCGGAAACGCACTGTCGCGACATTCTCGACGCGCCCAGTGATGATCCTAAGACCGGTAAACGCATCGTCATGGTTCACCCGGCCTACGACCAGTGCATCAAAGCCAGCCACATCTTCAACTTGCTGGATGCACGTGGCGTGATTTCGGTAACCGAACGGCAAGCCTACATCGGTCGCGTGCGCGCGCTCGCCAAACTTTGCGCGGATGCTTTCGTTCAAACCGGCGCGGGTGGCTGGACGTCGGAGACCGCTGCATGAGCGGCAAAATAGTCGGGCTTCTCATCGTATTGTCTGCGTTGGTCGCAGGCGGAGCGCTTTACTACCTTCAGGTGTATGGATTTTACGAGGAAGTCTCCTTTGAAACGCAAGAGATACGCCTCATGCCTTTGGACGCCGATACGCCTGAGCCTATTTTGGCCGACAATATCGAGGCCATCGACGCCGACAGCTCGCCCATCCGGTTTCGTGCGTGTTTCAGCACTCCGACGAGCCTTGGCGTGCTGACCGAGACATATAGGCCTTTCGAACGTGCAGTGCCGCGCAATGCACCCGGATGGTTTGACTGCTTTGATGCCGACGGGATTGCCAGCGCGCTGATGACAGGAAAGGCGCTCGCTTTTCTAGGCGAAAAGAACGTGGCGTTTGGTGTAGACCGCGTTGTAGCCATAACCGACGACGGGCGCGGCTACATATGGCACGAACTCAACGATTGCGGCGAGAAGGCCTATGACGGCACCATCGTCGGAGAAGAATGCCCCAAACGGGAAGACAACTGATGCCTGATCTTTTGATCGAACTCTTGTCCGAAGAAATCCCTGCACGCATGCAGACTCGCGCAGCTGAAGACCTCAAAAAGCTGATGACTGATGGCATGGTCGAGCGCGGGCTGACTTATGCTTCGGCTGCGGGCTTTGCGACGCCTCGAAGACTAACGCTAGTCGTTGACGGGGTGCTGGCCGAAAGCCCTACAACCGTTGATGAAAGACGAGGTCCGCGCGCGGATGCGCCGGAAAAGGCCATTGAGGGTTTTCTGCGGGGTGCCGGATTGACCCGCGACGATTTGGAGCCTCGTGAAACCTCGAAAGGCACTGTGCTCTTTGCAAAGATCACCCAAGCGGGTCGTCCGGCTTCTGAGATTGTGGCCGAGGTATTGGAGAAAACCGTTCGCGGTTTCCCCTGGCCGAAGTCCATGCGGTGGGGGTCGGGCAGTTTGCGTTGGGTGCGTCCGTTACATTCTATCTTGTGCATTCTGAGTGACGAGGCCGACACATCGGTTATTCCGCTGGACATAGATGGCATAATCTCCGGCAACCGAACAGAAGGCCATCGCTTCATGGCGCCGCGACACTTTTCCGTAACCGGCTTTAACGATTATGAAACGAAGTTGAAACGCGCATATGTCATGCTGGATGCAGCGGAACGCGCTGACGCAATCTGGCATGACGCCACCAATCAAGCCTTTGCTAGCGGCTTTGAGGTCGTTGAAGACAAGGGTCTGCTGGCCGAAGTCTCGGGCCTTGTCGAGTGGCCCGTTGTTTTGATGGGTAAAATTGGCGATGACTTCCTCGCATTGCCGCCAGAGGTGCTACAGACCTCGATGAAGGAACATCAAAAATTCTTTTCAGTTCGCAATCCAAAGTCAGGCCGCATCGAACGTTTTGTTACTGTTGCCAACCGTGAAACCACGGATAACGGCGCGACTATTCTGGCTGGAAACGAGAAAGTACTCTCTGCCCGTCTGGCAGATGCGAAATTCTTCTGGGAGAATGACTTGCGCGTGGCCAACGCCGGTATGTCAGATTGGCTCGTGGCGCTTGAGAACGTAACGTTCCACAACAAGCTAGGGACGCAAGCCGAACTCATCGGACGAATGGCGCGCCTTGCGCGCAAGATTGCCTTGCAAATGGGTATCGACCCTGCCGAAGCAGAGGAGGCCGCGCGATTGGCAAAGGCGGACCTTTCCTCGGAAATGGTTTACGAATTCCCCGAATTGCAGGGTTTGATGGGGCGGTATTACCTGAAGGCCGCGGGTAAATCTGACGCTATTGCAGCCGCGGCTGAGGAACACTACGCGCCTCTAGGACCCTCTGACGACGTACCCACAGCACCAATTTCTGTTGCTGTCGCGCTGGCCGAAAAGATAGACAAGCTGGCCGGGTTCTGGGCCATTGACGAGAGGCCAACGGGCAGCAAAGATCCGTTTGCTCTGCGCCGTGCAGCATTGGGTGTGATCCGAATCGTCATCGAGAACGATTTGTCGGTTTCGATTGCCGAGATGACCAGAAGCGCCGCCGAGAATTTGACGGTTGCGTCGAAAGCCGCGCAACAAGACTATATTTCAAGTCTCATCTCTTTCATTCACGAACGCCTAAAGGTCTACTTGCGTGATCAGGGTATCCGGCATGATATCATTGACGCGTGCATTTCGATGCCGGGCAACGATGACCTGACACTCCTCGTAAAACGTGCCAAGGCCTTGTCGGACGGGCTTCAAACCGAAGATGGTGAGAACCTGATCCAAGGCTTCAAACGGGCGAACAATATATTATCGCAAGCGCAAGAAGCGGATGGCGTCGAATATTCCTACGGTGCGGACTTGAAATTCGCGGAAACAGATGAGGAACGAGCGCTCTTTGCAGCGCTGGATCAGGCAGAAGCGGCGATTGCACCGGCGATGGAAGCGCAAGATTTCTCGGCGGCAATGCAGGCTCTTTCAGCATTGCGCGCGCCTGTGGACGAATTTTTCGAAAGTGTCCAAGTGAACGCAGACAATGGCACAGTGCGTCGCAACCGTTTGAACCTGCTGCATCGCGTGACGTCCATCTGTCAGAACGTTGCGGACCTGACGAAAATCGAAGGTTAAGGCAGCCCGTTTGAGCCGATGTGGCGACTAACGCTTGTCACGTCAGGTTTACTGCCTATGCTGCACGCGGTCTTACAGAGGTGCCGCAGTGCAGAATAACCCCTTTACGACGCTGGTCACACCCACAGCGCCAATCGCCAATAATACACACGGCGGGCGTGCGAAGTGCTTGCAAAGGTTGGTCCGGCTGGAATTGCCAGTACCGCGTACTGTAGCACTGTCCTTTGATGCAGTGCAGGGACTCGCGATGGGGGAATTCCCTGACATTGCCGCAATACTCTCTCAATTCCCTGAGGGTGCGCTTTTGTGTGTTCGGCCGTCTTCTGAGGATCCGGATTGGGGCGGGCCGGGTGCTGTACTCAATATCGGGATGAACGACACAAGGTTCAATGCACTGTGCGACGAACTGGGAGAAAGTGCGGCCAGTGCCGTCTATACCCGTTTTGTCCAATCGTACGCGGTGGACGTCGCGCGCCTTGACCCGGATATGTTCGATGACGCTCCCAAAATAGGTCGCGCTGCGCTGATCGAGTCGCTGCGCGCTTATGAGGTGGAAACGGACGAGCCCTTTCCATCTGACCCCAGTGAACAGCTTGCGGCTGTTTTAAAATCCATGGCGCGGGCCTGGGACGGGACATCCGCGCGGTTGCTGCGTCAGGCCAAGGGGGCGCCGGCTGACGCCGGGCTGGGGCTTGTGGTACAACAAATGGCTTTTGGCGTGGGCAAAGGTGAGTGTGGTTCTGGCGTACTGCAACTGGTCAGCAGCGAGACAGGCCTACCGCGGGTTACCGGGCGCTACCTCAGCCAAAGTCAGGGCCGCGACGCGCTGTCGGGTGATGCCGCAGCGCTTTATCTCAGTCGCGATCCACGCGGCCCTTCGCTTGAAGAGCTGGAACCGGAGGCCTTTGCCCAATTGAAGGATCATGCGGCACTCATGCGCAAGAGACTGCGCGCAGAAATGCAGCTCGAATTTGCGATCGAAAATGGCGCCGTTCACATCCTTGATGGTGTGCGTGTCGCGCGTTCGAGCCAAGCGGCCGTTCGTATCGCGGTTCGGCTGGCCGAAGAGAACGTGATTTCGCGTGAGGAGGCCCTGATGCGGGTGCAACCGCGTCTTTTGAGCGAACTGCTGCATCGGCAAGTAAGTTCTGATGCAGATCGCGATGTGATCGGCGCTGGAATCGCAGCGAGCCCCGGTGCTGCAACAGGGGCGATTGTTTTCACTGCGACCGAGGCGCAGGCGAGTGCTGCGCGCGGCGAACCGTGCATTCTGGTGCGCCGTGAAACATCGCCAGAAGACATTCGGGGCATGCATGCAGCGATGGGCGTTCTGACAGAGCGCGGCGGCATAACCAGCCACGCCGCTGTGATCGGTCGCGGCATCGGCGTGCCTTGTGTCGTGGGTGCGTCCAACATGAAGTTCAACCGTCGACGCAAACAGCTGGTGGCGGAGGACGGGCGCATTTTTTCGGAAGGCGAAATCATCACAATCGATGGCACGTCCGGCCAGGTTTTGGCCGGCGCACCCGAAATGCAGGAAGCAGCGCTGGATGAGAGTTTTCAGACCCTGATGGATTGGGCGGACGCCGCGCGCGACGTCGCCATTCGTGCCAATGCGGACACGCCGGCAGATGCCCAGACGGCGCGCAATTTCAATGCGGAAGGCATCGGTCTTTGCCGAACCGAGCATATGTTTTTTGAACCCGGTCGCTTGACCGTTATGCGCGAGATGATTTTCGCAGAAACATCGGAGGACCGGCGCGCGGTGCTGGAGCGTCTGTTGCCCATGCAACGGGATGATTTCACCCAACTTTTCCGCATCATGGAAGGCAAACCCGTCTGTATTCGCCTCTTTGACCCGCCGCTGCACGAATTCCTGCCAACCGATCGCGCTGGCCAACGCGAACTGGCAGATGCATTGGATCTGCCGTTATCGGATGTGACGAGGCGCATCGAAGCAATGATGGAATACAATCCGATGCTGGGCCTGCGGGGTGTGCGTTTGGGCGTGACCGTTCCAGAGATTTACGAAATGCAGGCACGGGCAATTTTTGAAGCCGCGCTGGACGCAAGCGCTGCCGGCGCATCTGTTGTCCCGGAGATCATGATCCCGCTGGTGTCCGCGCGCCGCGAAGTCGAGCTTGTGAAAACCACAATCGACGCGATCGCCTCTGCCGTGCGTGTCGAACGTGACAGCGATTTCGACTACCGTCTGGGCGTGATGGTTGAAACGCCACGCGCGACACTGCGCGCCGGCGACATCGCACCCCACTGCGCTTTTCTGAGTTTCGGTACCAACGACCTTACTCAAATGACGTACGGGTTGTCGCGTGACGACGCCGGGCGTTTCATGTCGAATTACGTGCAACAGGGTGTTTTCCCAGAAGATCCATTTCACGTTTTGGACACAGATGGCGTCGGCGAACTGCTGCAGATTGGGGCGGAAAGAGGGCGCGCGACGCAACCGGACATTATACTTTCGATTTGTGGCGAGCACGGTGGAAACCCCGAATCAATCGCATTCTGCCGTATGGCCGGATTCAACTATGTGTCGTGTTCGCCCTTCCGTGTTCCGGTGGCGCGACTAGCTGCCGCACAATTAGCGATCGCCGACAACATAAGTTGAAAACAAAGATGCAAAGCACAAGATATTGTTTCGCCATTGCATTCAAAACCGGCGGAAATCCCCCAAGTTAACGCGATTCCTTAGCGTCAACTTTACCTTCATATTTTCTCTCGCTAGAGAGCGCCCAGCAATTTTGGGTGGGGTGCGCAGTTATGCGTCTGTTCTGTAATTCTACGATACGATTCTTTTTGGGGCTCAATTTGGGCATTTTTGCGGCAACTGCGGCAATTGCGGCCGGTGGGTCTGACACCGAGTTTGGCGCGAAGGCCAAGGGTTTGGAGACGGTTACTCTTCAACGCATGCGTGAAACGGGATTCGTCAACGCTCATGTTGGGGAAACCGATACCGGGCCCGGCGAAGTTAAGATGTCGCGCGCATGGGTTGATGCGCTGCCAAACGCTTCGGGTGATCAGGACTGGAAGTGCCTGTCCGAGGCGCTCTACTTCGAAGCGCGCGGCGAGACAGTTAAAGGTCAGTTTGCCGTAGCCGAGGTGATCTTGAACCGTGTCGAGTCCGAGCGCTTTCCGGAAACGGCGTGCGGTGTCATTAACCAGGGCACGGGCAAGCGTTACCAGTGTCAGTTCACATACACCTGTGACGGACAAAACGAGGTAATACACGAGCCCCGCGCTTTTGATCGCGTGGCCAAGGTTGCACGGATCGCGCTTGATGGAGCCGTGCCGGAAATGACCGGTGGGGCCACGCATTACCATACAAAAAGAGTGCGCCCCAACTGGAGTAAAGTCTACACAAAGACGACTTCGATTGGAACGCATGTGTTCTATCGGCACACGTGGAAAACGGCCAGCAAGTGACGTTTTCGCATCTTCGTCCGTCGATCTGATCCCTTTCGGCGGATGATCTTGACGTATGTTGCTGCCAGTGTGCGACCACTGAAGGGCCTGCGCTCATGAGTTCTGAAATACGACTGGCCTTTGCGCATCCTTCCGAACGCTCGGAGGCGACAGCGCAGGCGAAACCTCTCGACCGGATTTCTTTGCGCGATCATATTGTCGAAGTGGAAATCGGCGCTTTTCAGGCTGAACGTGGTGTTACGCAAAGGGTCTGTTTCAATGTGGTGGTCGAGGTGCAACCGCTTACCGGGCCTATCGACGATGATGTCGACCGCATTTTGAGCTATGATAAAGTCACTGAGGCAATTGCATATGAGCTCGCAGACGAGCGTCTCAATTTGCTCGAAACGCTCGCCGAACGGGTGGCGGAGCGCATCCTGCTCGAACCACAGGCGATGCGCGTTTTCGTTCGTATAGAAAAACTGGATCGGGGACCGGGCGCGCTAGGAGTAGAAATCGTGCGAGCCCGCGGAGCTAGAACCGCGCCGCGTTCTGAAGACGACATGTTGGAGCCAGAGCTGGTTTATCTTAGCAATTGTGCAATTGCTTCACCGCACCTCAAGGGATGGATTGATCAGTTGGAGGATGCGGGTCGTCCTTTAATCATTTGTGTCGGCGCGTCGGACACGCTGGCACCGCAGATAGACCACAAAATGGCGCAAAGGCGCATTGATCTTCTTGCTATCGAACAAAACGCATGGGTATTGGCCTCAAAGGACAATCGCTGTGTTGTGGTTTCGACCCGCACTGAACTCGATTGGGCGATGAAAAACGGCCAGACCTGTGTCTGGGCGCCTTCGAAAATTGTTTTGGATGCCGTCGATGGTCCGTCTGCTCAACCGCGCGACGCAGTGGCTCTCGCTGCTTGGTTCGCCGCGACCTTTGGCGCACGGGAAATGCTCGTGATCGGTGCTGAACTTCCCCAAAGATCATCCGTTCCTTTGCGAACGCTAGGGGTAGATGCTGCGACGCTCTGACATGAGAACATACTACAGACCTTTGCCGCAGACCGGTCCGACCTGGCCTGAGGCGGCCCATCGGTTGGCTGGCGGTTGGACCTGGTTCACTGATGTGGAAGTACTTGAACGCAGTGTTGAACCGCGCGTCGTGCCAGCATCGGGTATTCCGCCCGATGTCTTGTCCACACTTACGCGACCGCGCGCCTCAATTCACAAACTGTCATTCGACGTTCCGCGCATCATGGGTATATTGAACGTTACACCGGACAGTTTTTCCGATGGCGGGTTGCATTTCTCAGCGCCGGCTGCGGTGGCCGGCGCCGAAATGATGCAGGGTGCCGACATTCTGGATATAGGTGGCGAGTCGACACGACCTGGCGCAGACACCGTAACTGACGAAGCAGAGTCTCGTCGCGTTGAACCGGTGATCGCAGCGCTGCGACGTTCAGGATTCGAGCAGGTGATTTCCGTTGACACCCGCAAGTCAGCAGTAGCTGAAGCGGCTCTGAACGCGGGCGCGGATATTGTGAATGATGTGTCCGGTCTCACTTATGATCCCGCACTTGCGGTTCTTTGCGCGCGCACCGAAACGCCGGTGTGTGTAATGCATGCGCAAGGCGATCCAGCGACGATGCAGCAAAATCCGCAGTATGACGACGTGTTGCTGGATGTGTACGACTACCTTGCAGAACGCATATCGCGCCTTCAAGCGCAGGGTATCCCGCGTGCAAACATCATAGCAGACCCCGGTATCGGATTTGGCAAAACTCTCGATCATAACCTTGCGCTGCTAAGTCGTTTGTCCTTGTTTCATGGTCTAGGTGTGCCGCTTCTACTGGGTGCCTCGCGCAAGCGCTTTATCGGAACTATCGCAGGCGCCAACGATGCTGTCGCACGCATGCCCGGATCTTTGGCCGTTGCCCTCGCGGCCTTGAAACATGGGACACAAATTGTGCGCGTCCACGACGTGCCTGAAACGCTTCAGGCCATTGCGCTTTGGCGTGCGGTCATGGCAGGACGAATGCATGGATAAGCTCTTTGGAACGGATGGGGTACGGGGCACCGCCAACCAGTATCCGATGACCGCTGAGATGGCCCTGAAGATAGGGGCTGCGGTTGGCCAGTACTTCAGTCGCGACAGGTCATCGGTTCGACGTGTTGTCATTGGCAAAGATACGCGGTTGTCGGGTTATATGTTCGAGAACGCCCTTACGGCGGGCTTGACCTCGACGGGCATGAACGTGCTGCTGCTTGGTCCGGTGCCGACGCCCGCCGTCGGGTTATTGACGCGGTCGATGCGCGCAGATCTGGGTGTCATGATTTCGGCCAGCCACAACCCTGCGCATGACAATGGCATCAAATTCTTTGGTCCCGACGGTTACAAGCTGTCCGATGATGTCGAGAACGACATCGAAGCCCTGATCGTACAGGGAACGGCCCCGGCGACAGCTAACGAAATTGGACGCGCAAAACGTATTGATGACGGGCGTTTCCGTTACATCGAGCGAATCAAAACGTCGTTTCCGCGGCGATTGCGGCTTGAAGGTCTCAAGGTGGTCGTGGATTGTGCCAACGGTGCTGCGTACCGTGTTGCACCGGAAGCGCTTTGGGAGCTTGGGGCAAACGTAATCCCGGTTGGCGTTGCGCCGAATGGTCATAATGTCAATGATGGCTGCGGATCAACCAACCCAGGTCTTGCCGCCGAAACCGTCGTGGCCCACGGCGCGGATGTTGGTATCTGTCTGGACGGGGATGCCGACCGTGTGATCCTGATTGATGAGACGGGCACCATAGGGGATGGTGATCAATTCATGGCTCTTATGGCGGAGCGTTGGGCCGATGCCGGTCAGCTTGCGAATGGTGCGCTGGTCGCGACGGTCATGTCCAACCTGGGGCTCGAACAGTTTCTGACCGGGAAAGGTCTGCGCCTCGAGCGCACCGCTGTTGGCGACCGCTATGTCGTAGAGCGCATGCGCTCAGGTGGATTTAATCTGGGCGGAGAACAGTCGGGCCATATTGTCATGACCGACTATGCGACCACCGGCGATGGTTTGATGGCGGGTCTGCAGTTTTTGGCGGCAATGGTCAGTTCTGATGCCGCTGCAAGCTCGCTGTTGCATCGATTTGATCCGGTTCCGCAGCTTTTGAAGAACGTGCGCTTCAGCGCGGGTCAGTCACCGCTGGAGGACCCAGGGGTCAAGTCAGCGATTGCGGACGCTGAGAAAAGGCTGTCGGGGCGAGGGCGTCTGCTGATCCGCAAATCCGGTACAGAACCTTTGATCCGCGTCATGGCGGAGCACGAGGACGACGCGGTGCTGCATGCGTCTGTCGACAGTGTTGTCGAGGCTGTGGCCGACGCTGTCACACAAGCTTAACGCCCGGCTCCGATGGGGTTGAGCCCGGTGTGACACCGGGCCCGAACAGCGATCAGTTCTTGGACTTGTCGACCATTTTGCCCGCCGAAATCCACGGCATCATTGCACGCAGCTTTTCGCCGGTCTCTTCGATCTGGTGTTCGTCGTTCAAACGACGGGTGCCCTTGAAGAAAGGCTGACCAACCGCGTTTTCTTGCATGAAATCGCGAACGAATTTACCAGTCTGGATGTCGGTCAGTATGGCCTTCATCCGCGCTTTGGTCTCGTCGTAGGGCAACACACGCGGACCCGAGACATATTCGCCGTACTCTGCCGTGTTTGAGATTGAGTAGTTCATGTTGGCGATACCACCCTCGTAGATCAGATCCACGATCAGCTTCACCTCGTGCAGGCACTCGAAATAGGCCATCTCAGGCGCGTAACCTGCTTCCACCAGTGTTTCAAAGCCCATTCGAATGAGTTCAACGAGGCCCCCGCACAACACGGCCTGTTCACCAAAGAGGTCAGTCTCACACTCTTCGCGGAAGTTTGTTTCGATGATCCCGGAACGGCCGCCACCGATGGCCGAACAGTAGGACAAGCCGATCTCAAGTGCGCGGCCGGATGCATTCTGATCCACCGCCACAAGGCACGGCACGCCGCCGCCTTTGACGTATTCACCTCGAACCGTATGACCCGGGCCTTTGGGTGCCATCATGACGACGTCGACACCTGCCTTTGGTTCAATGAGACCGAAGTGCACATTCAGACCATGGGCGAAGGCAATGGCTGCACCCTCGCGGATGTTGTCGTGCACATGCTTTTTATAAGTCTCAGCCTGTAACTCGTCGGGCATTGTGAACATGATAAGATCGGCCCATGCCGCGGCTTCGGCGATGCCCATTACCTGCAGACCCTCTGCCTCCGCCTTGGCGGAGGAAGGAGATCCCTCGCGCAACGCGACGGCAAGGTTTTTTGCGCCACTGTCGCGCAGGTTCAAGGCATGAGCGTGCCCCTGGCTGCCATAGCCCAGAATTGCCACTTTCATGTCCTTGATCAGATTCACATCGCAATCGCGATCATAATACACGCGCATCGGTTCTCTCCTCTTTTGCGGTCTGCATTCTGCGGCGCACAATAGGAGTAAACGGGGCGCAAATCATCAATTGAATGAAAGCTAAATCAAGTATATTTGAAGTATTCATTCGTTGCTGCTTATAAACTTGGGAAAATCATGCTCGACGATCAAGATCGCAGACTTCTACGCCATTGGCAGTCCGACACCAGTTTGACGCCCGCTGAACTGGCTGAGCGTGCGGGTTTGAGTGCAACGCAAGCCGCGCGGCGCATTGCTCGCATGCAGGATCAAGGCGTGATTGAAGGCGTGAGTGCTATAATCGATTGGTCGGCGCTAGGCTATGCGGTCGAAGTATCGCTCAGGATCACGCTGGACAAGACCGTAGTGCGTGCCTTTGACAACTTTATCGAAGCGGCGCGCGATGTGCCGGAGGTAACGGAAATCCAGACCTTTCTTGGGCGCGTCGACGTCCGCCTAAACATCATTGCACGCGACATGGCACACTATCAGGAGATTTACCGCGAACGTCTATTGACCCTGTCGCATATCGCCGAAATCGAAGCGCTTATGCAGATTGCGCGTATCAAGTCGAATGAGGCCTTGCCGCTGTGACAGAAGCAGATGACATCGACCGCGCTCTGCTTCGTGCCCTTGCACGAGATGCACGTCAAAGCGCAGGTGCGTTGGGTCGATCACTTGGTATGTCTCAACCGGCGACTTGGCGGCGGATCAGAAAACTGGAAGCGGCAGGAGTTTTGCTTGGTCAACGCCTTCGATTGAATGCCGAAGCGCTGGGGTTTGGCGTTACAGTTTTCCTTGGGATCAAACTGGCCACGAAGGGACGTGTCAGCCTTGAGGATTTCGAACGCGCTGTGAGCGCCATCCCTGAGGTACAGCAGGTAGACCACGTGCTTGGTTTGTATGATTACCGTTTGCGCGTTGTCGCCCGCGATCTTGCCGACTTCGAACGCGTTTTGCGCCGCCGGATCATGACATTGCCGGGCGCAGGTGACGTAGAAGCCAATGTACTGCTGAGCGAAGAACGGCGCCCCGGGCCCATTTGACTTTGGCTGCGTCAATCCAGCGTTTGCACGCCTGCGCTGTGCAGGCTAAATCGGCACAGCACAGTCACAGGAGATTCCATCATGGCCGCACTTTTGGATAGCGTAGACCCGGACGGGCTGGAAGAGTTTTCGGTCGTCTTCACTGACCGGTCACTCAATTCGATGAGCGTTACTTTTCAGCATGTCATGACCGATATCTCCGGCATGCTCAAGGACGTGTATAATGCGGATGCTGTGGTGGTTATCCCTGGCGGTGGAACATACGGCATGGAGGCGGTCGCGCGACAGTTTGCGCGTGGCGCTGAGGCATTAGTCGTGCGCAATGGCTGGTTCTCGTATCGCTGGAGCCAAATTATCGAAACCGGCGGATTGACCGCCAACACAACTGTGCTGAAGGCGCGCCGGACCGGAAACGCCAGCCCATCGCCTTTTGCGCCAACGCCGATCGAAGAGGTTGTGGATGCCATCTATGACAAACGGCCTCACATAGTTTTTGCGCCGCACGTGGAGACAAGCGCAGGTGTCATTCTTCCGGATACTTATATGGCCGCAATGGCGGCCGCAGCGCATGAGGTCGGGGCGTTGATGGTGCTTGATTGCATAGCCTCCGGTTGCGCGTGGGTGGATATGCGTTCGCTCGGCGTGGATGTTCTGATCTCCGCGCCGCAAAAGGGTTGGTCAGCATCCCCCTCAGCGGGGTTGGTTATGCTGTCCGAGCTGGCGATTGCGCGCCTTGATGACACTCAGTCAGACAGCTTTGCGATCGACCTGGGCAAGTGGCACAGCATCATGCAGGCCTATGAAAATGGCGGTCACGCGTATCATGCGACGATGCCGACGGACGCACTGCGGGGTTTTCGCGACACCATGCGCGAAACATGCGACTATGGTTTTGACCGTCTGAAGGCAGCGCAATGGGACCTCGGCAACCGCGTGCGCGCCGCGCTTGCGGAAAAGGGCGTGGTGTCGGTCGCAGCTGACGGTTTTGGCGCACCCGGTGTGGTTGTCAGTTACACCGCGGACCCAGAGATTCAGAACGGCAAAAAATTTGTCGCGCACGGCATGCAGATCGCCGCCGGCGTTCCGCTGCAGTGTGATGAGCCGGAAGACTTCCGCACCTTCCGTCTAGGTCTTTTCGGGCTGGATAAGCTCTACGATGTCGATAGCACGGTTGCGCGATTGGCCCGTGTTCTGGATCAGGTCATCTAACTCCGAGGCCCATCTGCATAAGCGTGCGCCGCACTGGTCCCAAGGCGTAAAGCGCTCTGAGTCCGAGGGCGCGCGCGTCGCGCAACGCTGGCGTACGCATTTGGCTCGCCCTGTTGAGCAGGTCGAGCCCCTGTATGCGCATCGATATGTCACCGTGGCGTGCGTAGTGGTAAGCATCCAGCATTTTGCGGCTGCCCAAGCCCTCCCGGTTGCTCTGTGCCAAGCCCAGCAGTGTTGATGTATCCTTGAGGCTCATGTTCAGGCCCTGCGCGCCGATCGGAGGAAGGACGTGCGCCGCTTCTGCGATCAATGCGAGACGTTCGCCGCTCAGCCGTTCAGCTTGCTGGCTGATGATCGGCCAAATGGTTCGATGTGACGCGATCGTCAGCGGACCAAACATATAACAGCTGCGTTCCGACATCGCCTCTTCAAATTCCGTCACATCCATGCTGAAGCGCTGCTGAGACAACGGACCGTCATCCATCCAGACCACAGCAGAAGACGGCATATCATTGTGATCCGGGAGCGGCACGAGCGTGAAAGGGCCACCGGTACGGTGAATTTCGGTGGATATGTTTTCGTGGGGGATTGGATGGGTAACAGCGAATGCAAGGGCCTTTTGCCCATACCGCGTAGTTGAAACGCGGATGCCGGCTGCCCTGCGCATTGATGAGTCGCGCCCGTCAGCCGCTATCACTAAGCGACACCGCACCCGCGCGCCATCGCTTAACCCGACGCGTGCCTCTGACTCGCGGGTGAACAAGCTGTACGTGGCTGTTCCGGGCCGAAAATCAACGTTCGGCAATTCTCTTAGACGTTCCGCCATTTCACGGCGCAGGAGCCAATTGGGTAGGTTCCAACCAAACGGCAGATCGGATACGTCGGAGGCGTTGAAGTCACAAGTGATGCGCGGCTCTGGCACAGCGCCGCCCGCGTCGACGATCCGCATCACTTGTAACGCGGATGCATGTGGTGCAAGGCGGTCCCATAGCCCAGCTGCGTCCAGTACATCCTTGGCAGGTTGCAACATAGCGGTGCTGCGTTGGTCGGCGTGCGTATCGCTGCGGTCCGTCACCGGGGTGGTGGGATCAACACATACGACATCAAATCCCGCGCTACCAAACGCGGCTGCCGCCGTCAGCCCGGCAATTCCACCTCCGGAGACAAGCACATCGCAGGACGTATCAGACATGTCTCGTCTCGCGGCTATTGAACGTTTGCGGAGCAGTCAATGGCATTGCGCCCGTTGCGGTCAAGCCCACGTAATGTAAACGAGCAGCGCGAACAGGAAGGGCACCAATGCGACTGCTGGCAAGTAAAGGCCGGGCAGGCCGAAGACGAGTGCCGACGACATCCAAAGGCTGAAAAACCCAACAACCGCGAACGAGAAATTGTCCTTGTCGCCAAAGAGAACATCTCTGGCCACCCATCCGATCACCGGGATCGCAAAGAAAATGCGCTGCCAAAAGGGCAGGCGGGTCGGCATTACAGTGGCTGTCATCTCGTCGCTCCTATAACTTTATCAAATAGGAAATATGCGCCGCGGACCCAGTTTGCAGAGGCCGGATTGTCGCAGTTTCGAGGTTAAATCAGACGCGCGAGAAACTGCTTCAGATCGTCTGTATGAAAGTGGATGTGTGCTGCGGTTTCCTGTTCATCGGCAATATGCACCGTGCACATACCCATATCGTGCGGAGCTTGCAGGTTGCGGGCGTCATCTTCGAACATGGCCGCTGTTTCGGGCGCCAGTCCGTCGTGCGCGAAAACGTTTCGAAAGGCGTCATGCTCTGGTTTTGGAAGATAGCCTGCGTGCTCGACCCCGTAGATGGCATCAAACAAGCCGTCCAGTCCGCGGGCTGCGAGCACGCGTTGCGCATAAGGCGCACAGCCGTTGGTATAGACAATTGCGCGGCCCGGAAGAGCGCGGATTATATCCGCCAGTTCCGGATCCGGAGAGAGGCGATCCATTGGGATGTCGTGAACGTCGTCAAGATAAGGATCAGGATCAATATTGTGTTCGCGCATCAGCCCCGCCAGAGTCGTGCCGTGCGTTCCCCAATAGTGCACCCTGAGCCTGTCGGCCTCGGTCTGTGAGACGCCAAGCTGAGACATGACATAGCGAGTCATGCGCACTTCGATCAGGTCGAACAGCCGTGCGGATGCCGGATAGAGCGTGTGATCAAGATCAAATACCCATGTGCGCACATGGTCGAAAGCTTCTTTGGTCATGGCTTTGAGATAAACGGCCAACTCCTTCCGGGCAAGCGCGCAGGCTTGCGCTTTGCTCAGAGGCGTCGCTATGGTGGGGTATTCCGTTCAAAGAGCAGTCCTTCACCATGCAAAAACCCCAGAATACCGATGCTTACAGCATGATCCTCGACGCTATCGATCTTGGGGTATACCGCCCGGGCGACCGGTTGGTGGAAAGCGAACTGGCCGAGCGCTTCGGGGTATCTCGCACCCCCATTCGCGAGGCTTTGCAAAGACTGGAGACCCAGTCGCTGCTGGCGCGGGATGGCCGCAGCTTGATCGTGGCATCGCTGGATCACAATCAGATGGCGGAGCTTTATGTGGTCCGTCGTGAATTGGAAGGACTGGCTGCGCGTCTGGCCGCCCAGCACGCAACGCCTGAAGAGGTGCGCATTCTGCGCGATATGGTGCGGGATGATGACGCGCTCGTTGATGATCCGCCTGCGCTGTCACGCGCCAACCGGCGCTTTCACAAACAGATCCATTTGGCGTCGCACAATCGCTATCTTGTGCAACAACTTGATCTGGTGCACCGGACCATGGCACTGATGGCGACGACGTCCTTGGCCGCACATGGGCGCGGCGCGATTGCGCAATCGGAGCATGCCGCAATTGTTGATGCGATCGCCAACAAAGATGAAGATGCCGCATATGTTGCGCTGAAAGAGCATATATCGGTCGCTTTTATGACGCGTTTGCAGCAGGATGCCGACCGCCGGAAAGACGAATTGTAGAGCGCGCTTATCAGCCGGCGTCCCTGCGGCTGGTCTTGGGCGTTGGATCGGTTTGGCGGGATACGCCGTGCTGGGTTTTGTCCCAGAAAAACGGAGCCCAGATCAGTTCCCAAACGGCCTTGTAAGCCGCAAACGCGCCGAGCATGAAATACAGCATCATACCCGGCAAAAAAGGGATCAGATGTCGGTGATCCCGACCAGAAACCGCAGTTACGCCAAGAATGAAACTCAATAGCTCTGATGCGATAAACAAAGACATCGCGGCAATCACGGCTCCGGTACCCAGCGTCATCTCCAACGGATGCGCAGCCCCCAGTAGTGTCAGCCAAAAAGACCAGAGTACGGGGGCTGCGGCAAACTGAGAGACTGCCGCAAGGAAAATTGTCTGAATTCCCAGAAAGCGCCAGAAGCCGATATCGCGCATCAGCTTACCCGGCCGGCGCATGTGCACACAGTATGTTACCAGAAAGCCCTTGAGCCACCGTGACCGCTGCCGGACCCAGGCCCAAACGCGACTGGTCGCTTCTTCGCGCGTAACTGTGGCCAAAAGTTCCGTCTTGTATCCATGGCGCGCCAGTCGGACGCCGAGATCCGCGTCCTCGGTTACATTGTGGGCGTCCCAACCACCGAGTTTTTCGAGTATGTCGCGTTTGAAAAACAGGGTTGTCCCGCCAAGTGGCACCACGAGTCCCAGTCGTGCCATGCCCGGCATGACAATCCGCCACCAGATCGCGTATTCGATAGTGAAACAGCGCGACAGAAACGAACTGCGCGAATTGTAGTAGTCCAGAACACCTTGCAGGCAGGCAACATCCTCTGGCGCTTCATAAAAGCGGGAAACAACCTTTTCAATCTGGTCCGGTTCGGGCCAGTCCTCTGCATCCCAAACGCCGATAATCGACCCCTTGCAGAAGTCCAAGGCATAGTTCAGAGCCCGCGGTTTGGTTGTCAGAGACCCGTTCTGAGGGACTTCAATCACACTCATCCAGTTTGGCAATTCGGTTCGAGCAATGGTCTCCCGTGTGAGTTGGTCGTTTTCCTCGAGAACCAGAACCACGTTCAGAAGGGACTTTGGATAGGTCAATTTGCTGAGGCGCGCGATGAGCTGTCCTGCAATTTCCCGCTCTTTCAACAACGGGACCAGGATGGACACACGAGGCATGCGGAAGGGTTGCATCTTAGTCGGCGCGTTGTGCTTTAAGAACCCGCCTCTGAGGCACGCGAGCAGGGCTGCTGCTTTCAGGCTGGAGGTCATCAGCAGCGTTATGATTGCCCAGATTATGAACGCCGTGAACGTCCACGCAGGCGCAATTGTAATGGCATACGCCAGCGCCCCGAGAACGGAAATTGCCCATAGCATCCGGAAGTGCCCCCGACGCTCCCAGCTGCGGCAGCTTTCCTCTTCCGGCACGCGACCGAGCGCCCGCCCCGCAAGCTCTTTTCCGTAGAGTTTACTTTGATGGGTCTGGATCTGTGCTTCGTCCACGATCACCGGAAAGAGTTGAGCGCCAAGCGGTCCGACGGCCGCGCGCACCTTTGCAAACTCAGCCGGGCTGCTTGTGGCAACGTAAAGCGCGCGTTCGTCCTCGCGCCAAGGCACAACGCCATACTTGAGGCATATGTCCGCGGTCAGCCGGTTCGCCATCTCTGCGGAAGGCGGGTTTCGCTCTAGATCAGCCCCTTGGGCGCGTGCCTGAACAGCCAAAGCGCTGAGTACGTCGCGCTTTTTGACCAGACCTTCGGAAACCATAATATCGCCGAGCGGCGCATCTATCCGCTTTTGCAGGTTCAATGCATGACGCAAGTCTTTTTGGGCGATTTTGCCGTCTTCCACGAGCAAAGACCCGATCGGCATGTAAGCCGTCGATTTGGGTCGGTGAACAGAGTCCGGCAACCTCAGGTTCAGGTCATTCATCCGGGTGCGCCTCGTATGCGTCAGTGACGCTGCACCCTTACAGAACGCGGTTAATGAACTGTTAAATCGCGCTTATTCCACTTAAGCGGGAGCTGACTTCGCCTCGGCGCGAGCGTCCATTGCGAGAACGAAGCGTTCAAAGAGGTAATAGCTGTCCTGCGGACCGGGGCTGGCCTCCGGATGGTGCTGCACAGACCATACCGGGCGCCCTTCGACCCTGATCCCGCAGTTTGACCCGTCAAAAAGCGAGGTATGCGTCTCGATCACACCGTCCGGCAGGGTCTGTGCGTCCACCGCAAAACCATGGTTCATCGACGTGATCTCAACCTTTCCGGTGTCGTGATCTTTGACCGGATGGTTGGCGCCGTGGTGCCCGTGGTTCATCTTTATCGTCTGTGCACCCAATGCCAAAGCAAGCATCTGGTGCCCCAGACAAATCCCAAAAACCGGCAGGTCCGTTTCTTCGAGCACGGCGCGGATCATGGGCACCGCGTAAGCCCCTGTCGCCGCCGGGTCGCCAGGGCCATTCGACAAAAATACGCCATCGGGTGCGTGCGCCATGATCTCTTCAAACGTTGCGGTCGCAGGCAGAACTGTTACATCGCAACCCGCGCTGGCCAAGCAGCGCAGAATGTTGCGTTTCGCGCCATAGTCCAGCGCCACGACCTTGTGACGCGGCGCCTCCTGCGGCTTGTACCCGTCGGGCCAGGCCCACCGCATTTCGTTCCAGCGATAGGATTGTGCACAGGTGACGTCCTTCGCCAGATCAAGACCCTCTAGCCCGCCAAAGTCACGGGCTTTGCCAATCAGGCGAACGACATCGAAATTGCCTTCGGGATCGTGTGACAATGCCACATGCGGCGCGCCGGAGTGGCGGATGGCGCGCGTCAGACGCCGCGTGTCGACACCGCCAATTGCAATGCGTCCGCGGGCGCTCAGCCAGTCATCCAATGGCTGAATGGCACGCCAGTTCGAGGGAGAGGTTGGCATCCACTTGACGACCATACCCGCGGCGACCGGATCACCGGTTTCTTCGTCTTCAGGATTGACGCCGACGTTTCCGATATGCGGAAAGGTAAATGTGACGATCTGCCCGGCATAGGACGGGTCGGTCATGATTTCCTGATAGCCGGTCATGGCGGTGTTAAAGCATAGCTCAGCAACCGTTTCGCCCCGTGCACCAAAGCCTCTGCCATAAAAAATGGTACCATCCGCAAGGGCCAGACAGGCGGTCGGGCGATCGGATGGGGGCGCGGTCATGGGCTCTCCTTTCGGGTGACGGGTCCGTTGAAATCTGGCATCTCCTAGACGGGCCGCCGCCCCGGGTCAAGGGGGCCGAAACGCGCCGGAGGCAAGACGATGTGACGTCGCGGCGGGTGTTGCAGCCCCCGGTCGGATTGGATATGGTCCAAGGCTTGTGACGCGCCCGGACACCCGCTGGCAGCACCGTGCGTAGGGAAAAGCAAAGGACCGGAGCAATGGATTTGCGTACGAAGGTGTCAACAGCATTAAAACAGGCGATGAAAGACAAGGCGGCAGATCGCCTGTCGACCCTGCGCCTGATCAATGCGGCGATTAAGGACAAGGACATAGAAGCGCGCGCTGAGGGCAACGACGATGGCGTTGGCGACGACGTCGTGATGGCCATTCTGGGCAAAATGTCAAAGCAACGGATCGAGAGCGCGCGGGCCTATGAAGAGGGCGGGCGCCTTGATCTGGCGGAGCGGGAGCTGGCGGAAGCCAAGGTTATTGCAGAGTATCTGCCCGAGCAGCTCGATGATGCCGCCGTCGGCCATGCGGTCGACGCGGCCATCGCCGAAATCGGCGCGGACAGCATTCGTGACATGGGCAAGGTCATGGGCGTGCTGAAATCAAAGTACACCGGTCAGATGGACTTCGGCAAAGTGGGACCCATGGTCAAAGCCAAGCTGGCCTGACCATCGGCGCTGGTCGCTGCCAAACAGTTGAAATTGATGGCTTACAAAGGCGCAGGGCGGGCCCACGCACGTTGCAGTTCGTCGTAAAGTGACACACGTTCGTCTTCACTCAGAAACGCGCCGATCTCCACCTCGCGCCCCATGCCGCTGAGCGTGACGTAATGCGGCACGGGACCGTCCTTTTCGTACTTGGTTATGGTTGTCCAGTAACGGTTGCAATCCCATGCTTTGGTTGCTCCTGACGGCTCGGTTCTGACCAGATGGGCGGCGTCCTCGTCGAGCGTAAGAACCTCCATGATCTGTCGGGCTCGTCGGTTGCGTCGCAACGCGAAATATATGCCCCACACGGCGGCCATGGCAAAGGGTAGCAACCCCCACAGCACCGGCGATCCCAGCAGCGTCATCACAGGGATCAGGATCATGGTGAAAGTGGCCAGAACAAAGGCTGCAAAGCCTTTCGGTGGCAGCGAATTGTGCGGCCACAGACGCAGGATCTGGGGGCTTTCATCCGGGGCGGAGGTCCATTGATACGGCATTGTCAGTCACGCTTGTCGATGCACGCGACCCATCGCTGGGCCACACATGAGAGCGAGTTTAGAGCTGACGGGCAGGCGGGCCAATGCGGCAAGTGGACCGGGTGCGCGCAACGTTCGGTGCCGGCACAGGGCAGCCGGACTCCCGGCACGGATTAACAACTTTATTTCAAGGGGTTCGCCCTGCGGTATCGCGTCGGTGCAACGTCGGTATCACGTCGGTGGATGCCACAGCACAACGCGGTTTAACAAAGCGAGCGCCCGAATGTGCTGAAAAGACATTAACGGCGCGGGCCCGCGCAAGCTCAGCTCACTTGGCTACAAGTCTGGACAACGGGTGTTTTCCTGTCCGGTTCCGGTTTGCAGGGATTACGACAAGTGACATTGGAAGACCGCGGACAACGCGGCCTTCTGTTATCACGTGTTGCAATGCCCGGTGTCGTTTTGAATGCCGCAACTTGGATGCCGAACGTGCCGTCGCACACCGTCCGTTTTCCGCGTTACTGTCAGAAACAGCGCTGAAGATGTGCATGCGTTTAAGGCTCGGTTCAACGGACGCCCCGTTCACAACACCCGCAGTTGGAGCAGAGACAAGTGACGCTAAGTAACGCGAGTCGATACAAATACATTCACCTTATGCGAGAAGATGACTTTTCGCATTGGTTCCTGTAGCTTAGCCGATATTGCTTAAGTTTTTTGAAGTGGGGATGAGTATGGCTATAATTTTTAATACTGAAGATGGTACGGCAGACGATGATTTTGTCTTTGGTCATCCGGCCCAAGGTAGCGGCGACAATACGCTGAATGGCCTGGATGGTGACGATCTGATCTATGGCGACTTCAATTTCTTTTTCAGCACCGTTACAACAACTCCGCGGGTCATTGATAACGTAGGCGTCTGGTCGCGCGCGGAACAGACGGATATCGCGAACGACAGTATCCCACACACAAGTGTTCTTCAAACTGCGGTGCCTACCGCGACGAACGAACAAGCATACGTATTCAACCAGTCGAACGCGCAATCCCAGTTACTGATCCTCGACATTGATTACGGGACCAGCGCCGTCGGCACCAATGGCCTGTTTGGATTGCGCCTGTTTGACGAAGACGACAACATAGTGACGCCTTTCGTCGATGAAAACACCACTGATGTGGGGTCCACCGTAGAAGAGCCATTCCAGCAATACCTGATTCCGATGGGTATATACCGCATTGTTGTCTCCGGTCCGAACGGCACGCCGCTGACCACAGGGTCGAGCTACATGTTGCACGTCTCTCTGACCAACAAGGACGTTTCGACAACCTCGCCCCTGCTTGGTCCGGACACGATCAATGGCGGACTCGGGCGGGACATTATCTATGGTCAAGACGGCGATGATATCCTGATCGGGGGCCCGTCCGACATTGACGACGGACCAGACACGATCTACGGCGGCAGCGGCAACGACCAGATCACCGGCGGATTTTTCGTTGACACGGTGTTCGGCGGTGACGGCAACGACACCTTCTTTTTCAACTCTAATGACTTTTTTGATGAAGTTGATGGCGGTACCGGCATCGATACGTTGGACTTTTCGGGGTATGGCTTTTCCGTGCAGGTCAATCTTGCAACGGGCCAGAACGGGCGCAATGGAAACATCAATGAGTTCAACCTCGCCATCAGAGGCATCGAAAGCATGATCGGCTCGCATTTCGGTGACTTTCTCGTGGGGCTTGGCACCGACAACAACCTTCTGGTCGGGAACGGCGGTGACGACACTTTGCTGGGGCTCGGCGGCAACGACGGGCTGGTCGGCGGGGCCGGTAACGACGATCTTTTCGGTGGCGCGGGTGCCGACGTCATGAACGGTGGCGGCGGTCAGGACATGGCCCATTATTCCGGTGCCAACAGTCGCGTTGTTGTCGATTTGCAGGCCAATGGCGCCAATACCGGTGACGCGGCGGGCGACATCCTGATTTCCATCGAGGATCTGGCCGGATCGCGCTTTGGTGATGCGCTATTGGGCAATGGTTTTGCCAATACGCTGTTTGGCGAGGACGGCAACGACCAGCTTTATGGGCGGGGCGGCAGCGACATCTTTTTTGGTGGCGCCGGTGGCGACCTGATGAATGGAGGGACCGGCGCGGACACCGTGAATTACTCCACCAGTTCCAGCGGGGTCACTGTCGATCTGCTCAACAACCGTGGCAATGGCGGTGCTGCGCTTGGCGACTGGCTCATTTCCATTGAAGGTCTGGTGGGCACCGCGTTCAGCGACACCCTTTTGGGCACAAATGGGGTCGACATACTTTCGGGTCTTGAGAGCCGCGACTTTCTTATTGGACGCGGCGGCAACGACATTCTCTTTGGCGGCGATGGCAATGATGTGCTTGTGGGCGGTCCGGGCGGCGACCAGTTGTTTGGCGGAGATGGCGTTGACGTTGTCAGCTATTTCGACGCAGGTCTGAGGGCCATCGCGGACCTTGTGGGGCAGTCCAACAATGCGGGGGCGGCAGGGGGTGACCGGTATGCGAATGTCGAGTCGCTGATCGGGACGCGGTTCAACGACGCGCTGTTGGGGGACGCAGGGTCAAACGGGCTGACCGGGCTGGCAGGCAACGACGCGCTTTATGGACGCGCGGGCAACGATTTTCTGAATGGCGGCCCGGGTGCCGATTTTCTCTTTGGTGGGCCCGGCATTGACACTGCGGTCTATTTCGATGCCACGCAGGGCGTCGGGATCAATCTGCGGTCGGCGCAGCAGCAGACCCTGGGCGGCGCAGCCGGAGACGTTTTGGATTCTATCGAGAACCTGACCGGGTCTAATTTCGCAGACGTGCTGGTCGGCGGACCTGTCGTTGGAGCCCAACCCTATACCATCCGGGGCAATGGTGGTGATGACATTATATTCAGCCCGGGGTCGACGCAAAGCACCGCCTCTGCCGAACTTTTCGGTGATGCGGGCAACGACACGTTCATCGCCGGGCTGGCCAGCGAGATGTTCTTTGGGGGCGATGGGATTGATACTCTCAATTTCAGGGAAATGCCGAGCTTTGTTCAAGTCTTTGGCACCCGTCTGGGCGGCGGTGTTTTGGGGGGCCTCAACAACGATTCCTTCGATTCGATAGAGCAATTCATTGGAACGCAATTCAACGACCAGTTTTTCGGATCTGCCACCATTATGCGTGGTCGCGGTGGCAATGATATGATTTTTGGTTTTGGTGGCATTTCGGAGGTTCTTGATGGCGGGCCCGGCAATGACAGGCTGGGCGGCGGCGACCTTTTCTTAGATCCAGATTTTGACGTTCTGATTTTCCGTCCGGGCGAGGGCAACGATACCGTTCAGAATTTTGGTGACAATCTGGACACGCTGCGCCTGATTGGCTTCGGCTTTGGGAATGTGAACGGCGCTCTGGCGCAGGCCACCAACACCGTGGACGGTGTCTTTTTCGATTTCGGTCCGAACAGCACCATTTTGATTGAGAACATGACAGTCGCCCAGATTGCCAACGATATTGAGTTGTTCTGACAGGAACTTCCGGCCAGAAGGATGCTTGGGTCTGCTTCACGATCGCCACGCACAAGACGTCCGAGGCCGTGGCCTCTTGTCCGCGACGCTTCTTTGTTAGACGCCGTGCCGGGCCTGTTCTCGACCCGGCCTGAGACCTGCCCGGACCGGGCAGTGTCGCGGACCAGGATGGCGTCGTCAGTGAAATGGTTTACGTAGCGTTATCCTTGAACGCGTAAACAAGACGCGAAATCAACAAGCTCGTGCCTTATTGCGTGACAGACCTGCGCTGTATTTGCTGAGGCAGAACCTGCACGCAGCCGCTCAGTTGTTTGCAAACAAACGTACTTGGCAGCGACTTATGAACAATCAACTCTTGGACTTGTTAACCCGTCTGGACAACCGGTCCGGACAGGATGCCGCGTATATCGAAACAAAGAATTTTTTTGAAAGCCTCGGCTTTAACTACGTCAACATAGTACTTGCGTCCTATAAGGACGGGCCGCTCGGCATGTTCACCAACATGGGGGCAGAGTGGCTTTCGCACTACGTAGACCAGGGGTACCATGAGTGCGACCTGATCATTGATCTGGTCGCGGATCAGGACGTGATGCGCCTGTGCGATCCGGTCAGCAATCTGGCCCTTCCCACGCGCGACAGGCCGAAAACAGACAAGATGCTGGCCGAGGTGCAGGAAGAAGGCCTGATCTCCTCTCTCGTGATTTCGCGCCACAGCACGGTTACAGATCGCTATGTCGGGTTCAATCTGGGTTTGGACCATCATCGTCCTGAAGCTGAAAGGCTACTGGCCTCCAATCAGGACGCAATTCAGCTGGGGGCGGCATTGACCCAGCTCGCGTTGATTGAAGACGTGGAAGGTGACGCATGCGGATCCCATTGGTTGCCTATGGCAAAAGAGCGCATGGTGCTGAGCGATCGCGAAGCCGAGGTTCTCAAGTGGTTGTCGGAAGGGTTCAGGAACGACCGCATTTCTGACCAGTTGGGCATTTCGAATGCCACTGTGAATTTTCACGTAACCTCGGCCAAGCGCAAACTGGGCGCAAAGACTCGCGAACAGGCAGTGGCCATCGCCCTGATGCAGCGGCTGATTTGACGTTTTTCGGCGCGACGCGCCCGCTTATTCAGGCAGAGCGGCAACGTTGTCGACAAGCGGACCCGGCAATCCGATACCCAATACCCTCAACAAAAGGCGTGCTGGCAGCGGAACCGCTCATGCGTCCGGTGAATTCGTTGGACGTTCGTTGATGCCCTTGTGCGGCAGGGGGTAATGCTCTGGTGGGTCCGGCGCGATCCGCCGGTGACATCCAAAGACATGGACTGGCCCTTAAGTCGGTCCCGCGATGCTTTTGACCGTTGAAACGCCTGGCGATGGCGAAGCCAGCAGGCGGTCTGCACACTCTCGAAACCGTGTCACTCTCAGTGACCCTAGTCCGCCAAGGGGGGCGTTCTCACCCGAGGTCTTGCGGTTTGTCGGGTGCGGCGTTTTTGGTGCAGGTTGCGCCCGCTTGGCGCTCCGAGGCAAAGCAGATCGAAGAGCGTGGCGTGCGGCTTTGTCCAGCGGTCCAAAGGTTTTCTCCATCACAGATTGATCCATATGTGGCAAACTGCTCTCGCGCGAGATCAAAAACCACCGACCAAAACCGGAACGACCCGTAACAAACCCGTAAGTCGCTTGGGAACGCAGGTCTTTTTTGGCATCCTTGGGTGAACACCTGAGCCGACCCGGACGCCGTCATGAAAGAATGGACATCCCTATTTGCGCGGAAACTCCGAGCGCACCGTGTCGACAACGGCAGTCATGGGCGCATGACGCAAGAGGAACTGGCGGTGCTGCTGGAGGTTAGCGTTGACGCGATCAGTAAATACGAGCGCTCGCTCTCTTTCATCCGCGGAGACCTGGAACACCAGCTAACCGAAAAACTCGGCTGGAGTAGGGAAGACGTGATCGCCTGTCGCGCTGACTGGGATGCCGCGCGATCAGGGCGGCCCGTGTCTTTGTATCGCCTTTTGAACAATACAGAAGTACTGGAGGCCTTCGGTGGATCTGCTTTTGCCGTGTCGCAGGCTGTGGCTGACATGGAAACGCAGCTGTCAGAAGGACTGCCCAGCGGATTTTCGGCGGCTGACAAGGTGTGGTGTGATGTGCAGGCCGCGGGCCTCTTATCGGGCCCATACGTGTTGGAAGGCGACAAGATGGTTGGCCACGTGGGTATGATTTTTCCCGGCAAGCGGCTTGAACAAAGATTTTTTAGGCGACGGTTTGACGAAGCGGAACTGACGCCAGACCTTCTGAAACGACCATTGCTGCCGGGGCGTTACTTTTGCTACTGCCCCGCAATTTATGTCGCAAGGGGTCATGAAGCCGCCTCGCGCCTGTTGCTGTCGGGCTTCGTCACGGCTTTGGAGGAACTTGTGGATCGGGATATTCTGGTACGGGAGATCGGCGCAATCTCTGTCAACTCTTTGGGTTGGCAGCTGTGCGAGGATCTGGGCCTTAGGTATCTGGGTCAACACGATCGCTACGGCACATTTGGCGTCTGGACGATGCCTGGGCCCGACATTGCCAAGTCCCTTCTTGGTCGTCGGAGCCAGAAGCTGAGAGATGCGTATCGGGGCGCGGACATCAGCGGTCTCGCGGTCACGAAGGAGACGTCAAATTGAAACCAGGCGCATGTCAGGCGCACGATCTGCAGCCGCGATGAGCCATTCGCGTTCCCGACAGCGGTGTCTGGCAAAACTGAAGAGCTTCCACCCACCCGGACGACTGTCTGCGTGACATATCGACTGCGGAGATCGTCTGCCTACCCGAGACACTTATGGCGCCTGATAAATGAGATCGTTGAAGACGGGCCGTTTCTTGAGATCCCAGAAATCAGTCAGGCGCTGAGCAAACCGATGCCCGCCGCGGACGCAGCGAGCCAAGTCCGTATCGTGCTGGAAGTTCTGGAATTGGCTTGCGTTGTCGAGAATATATTGAAATTCGGTTGGGTGATGTGGGGCCAGATCAGCAACTTTGGAACCGGCGAAACGGTCTGACTCTACGTCTAAGCGCGACGCGGAAAATGACATTGCGCAGGCGGCGTCAAATGAGCGTGCCGATCGATTTTGGCGCGGTGTCGCCAGACGCGCCCGTTCATTACGTTTCACGGAAAGTGGTAAGAAGAGGGCGCTGTGTCACACCGCGGGTTGGTGCTTTCTCCTTAGATCGAGCAGTCTTTGACGCTTTCTTTCTAAACGCGGGTCCGCTCCGACACAGAAATGTGCCGAACGAAACATGTTTGTGCCTTGATTCCTTAATATTGACTTAAACTTGACGCTAATTGAGAGGGAAGCTGCCATGTTCTCATTTCTCACGCCATTGACAGCGCTTTTTGCCACGTTTGGTGTTGTCGGGATTGCCTCGTCGTCAGGTGGTGGGGACGATAACCCAACCATCGCATCTGACGATGCCATGGAGGGCACACCTACCGGCAATTCGGCTGCCGCCGACTCTGACGCAGCTGGCGACACCGCGGGTAACGTAACGCCTGGGGATGACGCGCAAGCCGCGGTGGGGGCACCTGTTGAGGATCCTCCCGCGTCGGGCGGTGCAGAGGCGCCGGTCGACGACGGAACGCCATCCTATCCGGATGCCTCCCCGTTCGCGTTTTTCGGCGCCGACGGACAGTTGGTTCTTGAAGCGGAAAGCGGCGCGTCCGAAGGCGACTGGGAAGAGATCACCGTGGACGGCGAAACGGCCATGCTGTGGGACGCGGACCGCAGCAGCTATGGCAGTGCGCCCGACAATCAGGCGATCACATTCGACTTCGTGGTCGAAGAAACCGGCTCCTACTCAATTTCGCTGCATGGGGCCCGGGTATTCGACGTTATGAACGACTCCGATCGGTATCACGGCGACGGCTCTTTGCGCACGGACACAGGCAATGACGTCTACATAAAGATCACTGACGCTGACACGGATGAGGTGATCATTGAACCGACCAAGCTTTACGTCGGCCTGGGCGACCGGAATGAGGAGTTGCGCTGGGGGTCCACATTCGACACCCATAGCGATGGCCATTACCCGGCCGCGGCCGACATCGAAGCGGACAGAAATTACACGCTGGAAGTCATTGGCCGCTCGGACGCCTTTGCGCTTGACCGCATTACTCTGGGTCTGGACGGCAGGCTGTATGACGAGGACGTTGAAGAAAGCCCGCTTTTGACCGACTACATTGCGACCCTGCCAGACACGGAGTCTGCGGGTGACCCGGATGCCGAGGATGATCTCGTCGATATGGTGTAATCGCCCCTGTGGCGATGATCGGTCTCCGGCGCATTGGTTTGCGTGGTATGGGAAACCGGACCTGACCCGGCGGCGGGTGAGGTGCTGACCCTGTCCTTGTGCGATTGTCAGAGATTTGGCGCGGCTAGTACCCTTGCGAACGGCAGTGCGAGGGCAAGGTATGAGCCAATGGCCGTGTCGGATTTCGGTACACCGTCGTTCAGCGCTGTCGTGCGGGTGTGGTAGTATACGTCGCGTGTGACAGGAGGCACCATGGCATCGCGCAGCGCTCTTGTCGGGATTATTGAAAATACGAAATAGAAATGTGCCAGGATTGGTTCACGGCATGATTTGCATATGCCCCGGAGCAAGGGCGAGGGTCGGAGTGTGCGTATCCATTCGACCTGAGAGGTTTGTTCAAGCCGGACCTGTCCGCGGCGGAACACCAGTGCATCGGCAAAAGGTCCCTTATAGACAGACTGGCACTTTGTGCAATGACAGCGGAACCGGAGCCGGGGAACTGACAGGACAGAGGCTTTGGCCTGTCCACACCCGCAACAAAAAATCTCTTTTCTCACGAGGATCACGTTATGTGCGCCCGCTTGTTCAGGTCAAGTCGCAAGGTGCGCCGTGCGCGGCTGCGATGTCCTCGGCGTCAAGGCGTTTAACCGGGATATCCGCAATCGCAGTCCGTTGTTCTTTATTCCATGGATGGTCGCATTTGAGCAGAGTCTACCGCTAGATTTTTGGGGCCATCGCCGCGAAAGAAAGCCCCGCGCAATGGCGGGGCTTTTGCATTGGTAATCAGACGCGGTCAGTGCGCGTGTTTGTTGTCCCACTCTTCCTGCTTCGGCAGGATTTCGAAGGTATGCTCCGGCGGTGGGCTGGGCAGGGTCCATTCCAGCGTGTCCGCGTATTCATTCCACGGGTTGTTCTCAGTGGCTGCAGCCCCTTTGCGCAGGCTGTAGTACATGATCCCGAAAAAGAAGAGGAAAGATGCAAAGGACAGGAAGGCACCCCAGCTCGACCATGCATTCCAGTAGGCAAAAGCCTCCGGATAGTCGATGTAGCGGCGTGGCATCCCCTGACGGCCAAGAAAGTGCTGTGGGAAGAACGTCAGGTTTGCGCCGATGAACATGGTCCAGAAGTGCACTTTACCGGCCCATTCGGGGTACATTTTGCCGGTCATCTTCGGGAAGTAGAAATAGATACCAGCGAAGATGGCGAAGACCGCGCCAAGGCTCATCACATAATGGAAGTGGGCAACGACGTAATAGGTGTCGTGGTAGTAGCGGTCGACAGCCGCCTGGCTCAGCACGATGCCGGTGACACCACCAACCGTAAAGAGAAAGAGGAAGCCGAAGGCCCAAAGCATGGGCGTTTTGAATTCGACTGAACCACCCCACATCGTGGCAATCCAGCTGAACACCTTCACGCCTGTCGGCACCGCGATGACCATGGTGGCCAACATGAAATAGGCCTGTTGGTTAAGCGTCATGCCAACCGTGTACATGTGGTGCGCCCAGACGATGAAGCCAAGCGCACCGATGGCAATGATCGCCCAGACCATCGGCAGGTACCCGAAGATCGGCTTGCGACTGAACGTGGCGATTACGTGGCTGATAATACCGAACCCGGGCAGGATGATAATGTACACTTCCGGATGTCCAAAGAACCAAAGGATGTGCTGATACAACACCGGATCGCCGCCACCGGACGGGTCAAAGAACGTAAACCCGAAGTTGCGGTCCATCAGCAACATGGTGATCGCGCCCGCCAGAACAGGCAGGGACAGGAGTATCAGCCAACTGGTGACGAAGATCGACCATGAAAACAGCGGCACTTTGAACAATGTCATGCCTGGAGCGCGCATGTTCAGGAAGGTGGTAATCATGTTGATCGCGCCAAGGATCGAGGACGCGCCGGACACGTGAACGGCAAAAATTGCCAGGTCCATCGAAAACCCGCCTTCGTTGGTGGAAAGCGGCGGGTAGAGCACCCAGCCAACGCCTGAGCCAGATTGGTCGTTGCCGCCCGGTGCCAGAACCGAGCAGATTGCCAGGGTCGTGCCCGCGACATACATCCAAAAGCTCAGGTTGTTCATGCGTGGGAACGCCATATCGGGCGCGCCGATCTGCAAGGGCATGAAATAATTTCCAAATCCACCGAAAAGCGCCGGAATCACGACAAAGAACATCATCAGAATGCCGTGGCCGGTGATCAGCACGTTCCACAGATGTCCGTTCGGCGTGCAGGTCGCGTCGCTGGCGAAAAGCCGTGCGCCTTCCATGCACATGAACTGCACGCCGGGATCCATCAGCTCCAGCCGCATGTAAACAGTGAATGCGACGGACACAAATCCGACAAATGCCGAGGTGATCAGGTACAGAATACCAATATCTTTGTGATTGGTAGACATGAACCAGCGCGTAAAGAACCCACGTTCGTCTTGGTGCTCGTGCCCATGGATGGCTGCGTCTGCCATGCGTTGCCTCCTAGCTGCTTGCTTGTACGCGCCGACGTTCCCGGATCACCGCGTAGATTCCCAATCCTTCTAAACACTGTTGCGGACAGGAGCAATGTCGCTATTGCCGCAGGGTGGGAAATTTTCGACCAATTTCCGCGATGTAGCAGAGCGCTGGGTGTTCCGCGTCGGATGGGTTGTTGCCAGGACACCCCGTGCATGACTGCATTGGGAAATGTGGTCCATTTTAACCTGCGTTTAACGGCCCGTGGCCTAGGATGGCGACGTGCGGCTGACGTATGGCGCATCGAGAAAGAGATGATGGCAGGTTTGTCAGGATCAAACACGGAAATACCATCTTCGCTTGCCGTTGACGCGGGAAGTGCCGGGTTTCTCAGCAAGTTGGCTGACTTGGTTCCGGGTATCGTTTACGTTTTCAACCACCAGACGATGAGCAACGAGTACGCAAACCGGTCTGTGGGCGAGCTACTGGGCTACACGGTGGAAGAAGTGCAGCAGATGGGCGACGAGCTCTTGCCGACGATCGTGCACCCCGACGACTTTGAGTTGCTTGCGCTTCATGTGGCGGGTCTGCAGTCGCTTGCGGACGGAGAGCGCGCGGTTCTTGAATACCGTACGATCCACAGAACGGGGCGACAGGTTTGGCTCCGTTCGATTGAAAGCGTCTACACGCGTGCCGCCGATGGCAGCGTTCTGCGCCACATAGGTATTGCGCTCGACATCACGTCGGAAAAATCTGCTGAACAAACCGTCGGCGCTTTGCGCGCCGAGCTTGAGGCCTGTCGCGCGGAAAGCGCGCGCACAAATCCTGGACAAGGCACCAACAAGGGATGATATGCGCCGGGATGGGTACAAGCCGCATATCGAGGTTTCCCAAGTAAAGGCGAACAGGGCCGATTTGCATTTGGCAAGGTGAGAGGGCGGATGCGGCCTGCCGTTCGGTCAGCCAAACAATCTGGTTAGATCGGGCCAGCTTGGACGTTCTGCGTTACGGACTGTCTGCCACCTCGCTCAAAGTCGCATCGTGCGCGTCGGCCTCGAACACAGATGAGAAACTCTGCCGCAAGGCGAGATCGAGATCGCCCATCGTGACCGGCAGACCGAGATCAACGAGGCTTGTCACACCATGATCTGCAATACCGCAGGGCACGATACCCGAGAAATGTTCGAGGTCTGGTTCCACGTTGATGGATATGCCATGAAAACTGACCCACTTTTTTAGACGAATGCCAATGGCCGCGATTTTCTCTTCGGCGACAGTGCCGCTGGGTCCAGGTGCTTTGTCGGGTCGGGTCACCCAAACGCCCACACGTCCTGTTCGGATTTCTCCGCGCACATTAAACTGGTCAAGCGTTGTGATGACCCAGTCTTCTAGCTGTTTGACAAAAGCGCGCACGTCGCGTCCGCGCTTGCCCACGTCGAGGAGCGTGTAAACGACGCGCTGCCCCGGCCCATGATAAGTGTACTGTCCACCGCGTCGCGTCTCATAGACGGCGAAGCGGTCCGGGTCGGTCAGGTCCTGCGGTTTTGCACTGGTGCCGGCAGTAAAGAGCGGCGGGTGTTCGAGCAGCCATATGCACTCGGGCGCGACACCCCGCGCAATTGCATCTGCGCGCGCTTCCATCCATCTTTCCGCCGCGCGATACTCAGTCAAACCCTCTGTTGTGATCCACTCTACCATGCACATTGCATACATCAGCCGTGAGAGGGAGCAAAGGTATGTGGTGCGTACTGGCCGGACGTAGGAAAATGCAAAATGGCCCTTCACAAGCTCGAATGCGCAGGCTAAAGACGCTGCACCATTCAAAGGTGCGGATGTGGCGGAATGGTAGACGCGCAGCGTTGAGGTCGCTGTGGGGTAACACCCGTGGAAGTTCGAGTCTTCTCATCCGCACCAAGATCTCATATTTTATACTTTAAAATCAGTATCTTGATGGAGTTTTTTGACGTCTTAGCCCTCCCCCTGGCCCTCCTTTGGCGGTGTGATACCCCGCGTTTGACGACCTCAATTGGTTAAAACAGCAAAAGAGACTGAAATGTTGTTTGATGGATTGTTCGTCGAAGAAGCGACGTAGTTTTTAGCACACACAATCGGCGGGGAAGCGCCAGCACGCCTGGTTTCCCAAGATGGTGCTCCTACGCCCGGGATGCGGCAATTTTTAGTGGCAGCGACCCGTCGACGGAATGGCGGTAACTTGAAGATTCACTGTACTGTTACACCTGTATTCGTCAGGCCGAACTCACTTGCGAGAGTATGCCAAGCATCAAATGTCTGATTGTATAGTTGCGTACTGCGCCCGTCCGAAGGTCTGCTGTAAGCCCATTTCTGCCTTTCAGCAAGAATTTCGACGCTGCATTGCAGCTTCGCCAAAGCGGACATTACCAGTCTGGTTTCGTCCTGGAGATCACCGCCTTTAGGGCCCGGAACTGGTCGATCAGGTGCAGCGGCGCTCGCTGAACGTTCTCGACGAGGCTGACATTCCGGTGCAAAGACAGGGCTGATCCACTATGTTTGCCAAGGTGCGAAAGATACGTAACTGTCGAACCTGATTTGCAAGCGGCGGCATAACGCGCTTTTATCGGAGATAAATTTGGCTAGCCTCTCATCATTATGGCGAAAGATATCAAATCGATGCAGCTCTACCCCAGAGCGGAGCGTATTTTAGCTGACCTGGCCCAATCGGGATATCCCGCCCAAGATCCTGTACCGGTCGACATTCTCAACCGATTTGATCAGCTACATTACCACGGAACCGACGCGCTCGACGTTGCCATCAACGCTTGCGGAATGAGACCCGGGCAGAAGATCCTCGAGATCGGATCCGGATGGGGCGGCTGCGCGCGTTACATCTCGCAAATCTCAGGTGCGCATGTAACAGCCGTAGAACTTCAGGCCGACTACCACGCGGTTGGCAAAACACTCACAGCGCGCGCAGAACTTTCCGATCGGGTGACGCATGTCCACGCGGACTTTCTGAACTGGTCCGCGCCACCAGGTGGCTTTGACCATCTGGTCAGCTGGCTTGCGCTCTTTCATATACCGAAACGTACGGAATACCTGTCGCGCATCGAAGCGGCTCTGAAGCCTGGCGGCACGCTCTTTGTCGAAGATCTTTATGAAATCGCGCCACCTCCGGCAGAAGAAGTCGAGGACTTCAAAGCGCATCTGTTTCCAAACTCACTGGAGCCTCTGCACGCCTACAAGTCGTCGCTAAAAAGTGCAGGGTTGGAGCTGCTGAGCTTGGAAGACATGACATCGAACTGGACGTCCTTTACCGCTGAGCGGCTCAACGCTTTTCAGGAAAACAGACGAAGCTACGAAGCCGTGCACGGCCCGGAAGGGTATAAGATCATCGAGACGTTCTACATCAAAATGGCTGGCTATTTTTCGCGCAGCCTGGTCGGCGGTGTGCGACTGCACGCCCGTCGTCCGTGAGGATAACGGCTCCCGCAAGTTAAAGTAACGCCTGCGGTCCGGCCATTTTCTTGGACCGTCCTTGGCCGACATTGCGCGCAGTCCTAATGCCGTGGTTGAAGCCAACATTGCTGGCATTCGCGTCACATACCTTGCTCTTGGTGCTGTGAGGCAGCAATACACCGATCATGGGTGCATGATGCAGCGAAGATTGAGATGGCAAATTGCAAGTCGCGGGCCAAGGGCTCAAAAAGGGTCTATACCAAGCGGCGCGTTTTGCGGATGTGTGATATGTCTCTGACGTTATTGCCGCTCACCAATTTGGTGATGCGGAACACCCAAGTTACCAATCGAGACTGCTTTGCCAAGGCTCAAAAGAAAACCACGTACTTCGCTTGGCGAGCGTAAGTGGTAAGTGGTCTTGTCTTTTGGAGCGCCATCGAAGAGTTTCCTCATGGCGGTGCGGCTGGTGCGTCGGGTGCGCCAGATCCAACCCCAGAATTCCCAACTAAAGTGTTCTGGGCATCCTTCCGGCAAGTCTGGTCGCGTTCGCCCGTAGTGGCGCAGAGTCCGCTTCAAAACGCGCCACGCTCGCAAGTTCAAAGGGAAATCGAGCCAAATCAGTGTGTCAGCTCTTTCCAAGCGCTGCGGCCACGTCGCGCTGTGACCACCCTCAAAAATCCATTTGGGCTCCGCGATCACTTGGAGAGTCATTCGGGTCTTTTCGACGCGGTCCCGTTCAATCCAACCAGGCATCCAGTGAATGAGGTCTATATGGATTACTGGCAAATAGGTCAGTTCTCCCAAGCGCTTTGCTAGGGTCGATTTCCCCGATCCCGGTTGTCCTATGATCATGACGCGTTGCACAGCGACAAGACTGTGGTACAGGGCTGGCTTGTGCAAGTGGTGGTTTTGCCAAGGTTGGCACGCATAGACCGCTCCGGCGTTTTTCGGGGCAATCATAAGTCAAGGCCGAGTAACGACTTGTTTTCGCTATCTTTTCATCAATCGCGCATTGCTGTTCAACAACGCGGCAGCGACGCTGGTGCAACCGGGCTTTAAACCGCGTCGCGAAAAGGTTCGCTTTAACTACACCGATGCTGCTTCAACGCGAATGTCATCATCTTGCCCAATGATCCGAAGAGACCAGTTTCTCAGATGCTTCGGGTTGGCAAATAGGTTGGACACCTGAGCGGCCAGATCATCGCGCCGAGCGCCGGTGCAGGGGTAAAATCCACATCGCCCCAGTGTGACGGCGTTGAAACCACTGTCAGTTTGGTGTGCCAGAATCATCGCGCCCCACCAGTCTTTGCCAGTTAATGGCAGGAGCAGCTGCGCATCGGGGGCGAGGTGCGATGCCCAGAGCTGTGGCACGTGTGTGACACCAGCAAATGAGATCACGAGATCGATCCGATCCATTTCACCCAAATCAGTCGCGGCATTCCCATGGCGAACTTCGACGTTTTCATAGTCAGAAAGGTTGCGCGCAGCCTGCTTGGCCAACCTTGCCTCGACTTCATAAGAAACGATGTGACCCGTAGGGCCAACGAGTTCCGCCAAGATCGCGGTGTAGTATCCAACGCCACCGCCAACCTGCAAAACTCGCGCGCCGGGCTGAACGTCCGCGCGCGCCAGAAGGCCTGCCCACAGGGATGGATCGCCAACATTTATTCCCTTTTCTTCATCCAAAACGACGAGCACACTATGATAAAGCCACTTTGGATTGCTATCGGGCGTCAGGAACGGTGGCCGAGCTATATCGGCCCATGCTGACCGCAGCTTCCATGGACCTTCACCTACAAAATACTCGCGAGCGACCGACTTGAACGCACTCAGGGTGCGATCTGTTCCCGGATTGTCGTCCAGCGCCGCAAAAACGCGTAGTTCGTCTATAAAGTGGTCAACGTGCACGAAGTGTCTCCATTCAGCTTGCGCGCCTGGGCGGGAGGGCAAATTCAAGGTATCGAAATCGTTCGATTGTGCATAGTGCAGCATCGGGCGAACCGGGTTCGGTCCCGTCCAATGCATCCGCAAAAGTGGCAGTCCGGAAAGTTGGACCGACCCCGGACGTCAGATAGCCTTGTTAAGGCATTGATTTTGAATTGATTGACATGGGCTGCTGTTACTAGATTTCGGCGAATTGACTTTAACTTGTACGACCATTGAAACGGGACATAAGACAAACTGTTCTTTTTCCCGTTGACGATTGGCCTGTCGCGCAAGCCTTCTAGGTGGTCACGCCTTTGATGCGCGAGGAGGCAATCGAGAATAGTGGCAGTGCTTTCTTGCGGATCAACTCTGCATATCGCGATTTGAAACGCCCGAACTCAGCCAACGTTTTCTTGAAGCAGAGGTTCTGCTCGCGTTTGATCAGTCAAACAAACTGTTTTGATGTTGCGTGGATCTTTGACCGCTGTTTTTGCCCGCTTTTCCCTTCAGTGTTGAAAGCGGCGAAGGCTCAGTTTGGGGTTGCGCTCAAACCAGTCAAACCAATGGCCGGTGTGCCTTCCGAGCGACTTCACAGGTCATGCACCCAAGGCAAAATACTGAGTGAGAGGTCTCCTTTTGCTCATTTCGGACGTCGAATGCAAGACAGCACTCATTACATAGGGTTGGGCTGCCTCAGGTAGTAACGGCCCAAAGTTGACCTTCACCAGCTTTTCCGGTGCTGCGGTCACAGCCCGCCAAGCCGACTTCCGCTGCACAAGTTAAACCTCTGCACGGTCGAGCTTGCCGCTCGAGGGAGAGCATAGATCGCTTCTTGAGACAACGTCTTCTTCGAGCGCCTGTGGTGTTCGCTCTATTTCGCGCATCTTTCCATGTGCCTGAGAGGCCGGGTGTTGGAGTCGTGCCAGTGCAAAAAATGCGTGTTTCTGTACCTGTCGCCACCCGAGCGAGGCCCTCGGCGGGCTTGGCAAAGCAGTTGTGAAATCTCTGAGCGGACGGCCAGCGTCGAGCAGGGCGGTGCCCCCGATGATGTTCAACTTTTTTTTGAACCATTTCGCTTTGCACCACGACCAATGTTTGTCTCGGCGATTTGAAGCGCACCGAAATTGGTCTGTGAACGGTTGGCGAGGTTCTTTGAAAACGCTTTTTGGATGGAGAAACCAATGCCAATTTTTAACTATTTCAACTTGATCTTTAGTGGCGGCAACGTCCATGGCACGGACAAGAACGACCTCATCATCGGTTCGTTTGGCGACGATGATGTGGCCGCCAAGGACGGAAACGACATCGTTTTTGGCCTGTTTGGGGACGACAAGATCGCGGGCGGCGACGGCGAAGACTATCTTTTTGGTGGTTTTGGCGACGACATCGTCATTGGCAACAAAGGCGATGACACCATGCTCGGTGGCCGCGGCGACGACAAGCTGGTCTGGAACAACGGCGATGGCTCGGATTTTATAGACGGCGGCAAGGGCTATGACGTGCAGCAGGTCAACTTC
>JBCCXN010000002.1:0-381715 GCA_039191495.1 Pseudomonadota bacterium
GCCGCCGGTAAAGCGCTTGCGCGTTTCAAGCAGCCACGGCACTTGGTGGTCGTGCCGGAGCTGCCGCGCAACACAATGGGAAAGGTTCAAAAGAACCTGTTGCGAGAGCAGTTCAAGGACCTGTTTTCCACATGAGTTCCTCGCGCTCTGTTGCTGTGGTGTTTGATCTGGACGGCACTTTAGTGCACAGCGCGCCCGATATCGCCGCTGCCGCCAATGTGGCTCTGGCCGTGATGGGCCGGGATGCGCTTGACCTGGAGACGGTCACAAGCTTCGTCGGCAACGGTGTTGAGAAATTAATGGAGCGGTGTTTGTTCGAGACGGGCGTTTGTGATCCCGAGTTGCAGGAGAGGGCTATCCAGACATTTTTGTCAGCCTATGCCGAAAACCCTGCGACCCTGACACGTCCGTTTGAAGGCGTCGCACAAGCGTTGGCACGGTTGGATGCCGCGGGCGTTGTCATGGGTGTCTGTACGAACAAGCCACAAGGGCCAGCGCAGGATATCTGTGCCGCTTTGGGCATGTCAGGCCACTTGCGCGTGATTGCAGGTGCTGTGCCTGACGTACCCAAAAAGCCCGATCCGACGCCGCTTTTGCGAACGATTGTCGAGATGCAGGTGGAACCGCAGAACACAGTTTTCGTGGGCGACAGTGGCATCGATTTTCAAACGGCGCGTGCTGCCGGCGTGGCCTTTCGACTATACTCCGGCGGCTACCTCAACACTGACTTGCCGGATCTCGGTGCATTGTACCGGTTCGATTACTGGTCGATGATCACGCCGGACTGGGTGCGCGCTGCCGTTGCGTGATCTCAGGCATCCACGACGTCCGACAAGACGGCCACGCAGTCGCCGGGCTGGATCAGGCCGGGAAAGTGACGCGTTGTCACCAATCCTTCGCGCTGGGCTTTGACTTCAACGGCGGGGGTGCTCATGTTCTGTAGATCCCACACACGGGCGAGAACCGTACCGTGCGACACACTTGCGCCAAGCGGATGCAGGAAATCCAGCAGCCCCGCTATTGGCGCAAAGTGGAAACAAGAGTCATCGGGTTGACTGAGAAAGACGGTCGGCTCTGCTTGCAGCGTTCCGTCAAGACACCCAGCATGGATTAGCAGATTGCGCGCACCTTTCAGTGCGATGCCGATCGTGTGCGGCGTTGCAGTGCCGCCGCCGGACAGTTCGGTCGTGACGAAGGTTTTTCCCATACGTTCGGCCGCATCATCGTACATGCCAAGGGCGTCGATTTCGCGCATCTCGATACTGTAGGGTGCGTTAAAGGCATCCCTTGCGTTGCGACAGCGCCTTTCGTGCTCTTTGTCACCCAACACGTGACTGGCGGCGAAAGGCAGAAAATCCAGTGTCTTGCCGCCTGAGTGGAAATCGAGCACCAGATCGGCGCGCGGTAGCAACACACGCTGAAAGTAGTCGGCGATTTTTTCCGTGGGCGTACCGTCGGGACGACCGGGAAAGCTGCGGTTCAGATTGCCTGCATCAATGGGCGATACGCGTGTGCCTGCCACAACGGCAGGGTGGTTCATCGTTGGGATCAGTAGGATTGTGCCGCGAACCTGGTCGACTTTCAGCTCACGGGCCAGCCTGTGGAGCGCGATGGGCCCTTCGTATTCATCGCCGTGGTTGCCGCCTGTAAAAAGTGCGCAGGGGCCCGCGCCATTCCGGATGATGCAGATTGGGATCAGGATAGAGCCCCAAGCACTTTCATTGCGACTGTAAGGCAGGCGCAGGTGACCGGTCTGCTTGCCGTTTTTGCCAAAATCAATATTGGCGGAGATCGGGTTGTCGCGCACCGTTCAGGACTTCACGACAAGTTCGCGAGGTGTCTTGCACAGGCAGTCCGCACCGGATTGCGTGATGACGATAGGCTCTGTGATCTCCAATCCGCCGTCATCCAGCCAGAGTGCAGGCATAAAATGAAATGTCATTCCAGGCTCCAGTATGGTTTGATCTCCGGCGCGAAAGGACATGGTACGCTCGCCCCAATCGGGCGGATAGGATAGTCCGATGGCATAGCCGCACCGGCTATCCTTTTCAAACCCCAGCCTGTTGAGAGTGTTGTCGAAGGCGATGGCAATATCCTCGCATCGTTTCCCGGGTCGGGCCTGTTCGAGCCCAGCCTCGACAGCCTCGAGAACGGCTTTTTCCGCATCTAGGTATTTTTGCGGCGCTGGTCCCAGAAACAGCGTGCGCGATTGTGGGCATTGGTAACGTTTGTGCGCGCCCGCAATTTCAAAAAACGTACTTTCTCCGGCGCGAAGCGGGCTATCATCCCACGTGAGGTGCGGCGCTGTCGCATCCAAGCCAGAGGGTGCCATTGGCACAATCGCGGGATAGTCGCCCCAGTGACCGTCAGTCCCCTGGACGGACGCGCGGTAAATGTCCGCGATCAGCATGTTCTTGGGCATACCAACTTCGGCGGTTTCACGGATCACATGGTGCATCTCTTCTACAATGCGGGCGGCGCGCCGCATATAGGTCAGTTCGGTCTCGGATTTGACAGCGCGTTGCCAGTTCACAAGACCGGTCGCGTCGCTGAAATCCGCCTGCGGCAGCGCATTTTCCAGGCAGTGGTGCGCTGCGGCAGAATAGTAGTAGTTGTCCATTTCCACCCCGATGCGGGCAGACTGCAACCCGTGCTCCGACAGAACGGTCGCCAGATCACGCATGGGGTGCTTATCCGGATTCTGCACGAAGGTATCGTCGTACCCACGTATACTGTCCGCACCCATGTACGTGGTCAGCCGCGCGCCGATGGCGTCCATCGCGCGGCCCCACCAAAGGGGTGCGCCGTCCTGCCGCACAAGCACCCCCTGATGGACATAAAATGACCAACCATCATAACCTGTCAGCCACGCCATGTTGGACGGATCCGTTACAAAAAGTGCCTCCAGCTCATGTGATGCCATCGAGACCCGCGTTTTTTGCAGCCGCTGGGCATATTCGTCACGTGAAAAAGGCAAGTCTGGCATGGGTCTCTCCCGGGCTTTGGCAGAACCTATCACGCGGTCGAAGAGGCTCAAGCCGTAGAAACCTCATCTCTCGAGAACAAACCGATTGACGCGCGGCAAGTTTGTCGATGCAATGTGCCGATGGAAATTTTGATCAATACGCACCGACGGATGGGCCTCGATCATCCCCAGTTGCAAGACATACCGTGGACGGCACAGGATGCGTCCCTGCCCGAAGAGCTGTTCGAACGGATCATGCCGAAAGGGCGGACGCCTTTGGTCGATGCCGAAGCGCTGGCGCGTGACCTCGGTCTTGGTGCGCTGCACATCAAAGACGAACGTGGCCGCATGGGATTGGGCAGCTTTAAAGCGCTTGGTGCGGCCTATGTAATTGCCCATGATGCGGCTGAAGGACGGGCCGAAGGCCGCACCTACATCGCGGCCAGCGCTGGCAATCATGGAATATCCGTTGCAGCTGGAGCGCGAAAGTTCGGTGCTCAGGCCCGGATATTTCTGGCGGAGACCGTACCTGAGAGCTTTGCCGACCGCTTGCGGGGACATGGTGCTGATGTGGTGTGGGCCGGCGCGGTCTATGAAGAGAGTATGGCTGCGGCAGCAGACACCGCTGAAAGGGAGGGGCATGCGCTGCTATCAGACAGTTCGTGGCCGGGGTATACAGAGCGCCCGCACCGGCTAATGGAGGGCTATCTGGCCTTGATGTCCGAAGCCATCTCACAAATTCCTAGACCGGCAACACACGTTTTTTTGCAAGCCGGGGTCGGCGGTTTGGCAGGAGCCTGTGCGGCATATGTCCGGCGTGTCTGGGGGGATGCGCCGCAGGTGGTCGTTGTAGAGCCCGAGGTGGCACCGGCGCTTCAAGCCTCAATCCTGGCGGGAGGGCCGGTGATCGCACCTGGCCCGGTCTCTGCCATGGGGCGGCTGGACTGCAAAGAGCCATCGCTCATTGCACTAAAAAGCCTTGCCCGGGACGCAGATGTCTTTTTGACCATTAGCGAGGAGGAGGGGGCCGCCGGAGCGGCGGTGGCGGAAAAAATCGGCCTGCCGTCAACTCCGTCCGGCGCAGGCGGGCTGGCAGGTCTTTTGGCCGCCGCCGGTGCTTTGAATATGGGAGCGGACGCGCGCGCCTTAGTCGTTCTCAGTGAAGAAAGCGACACTGCGTGACCCAAGGCTTTGCGCCGTCGGAGTATCTGGCGCGGGTTTGCGCACTTCAGACGGTTATGGCGCAGGCAGATATTGCGGCATTGCTGCTCAGCACCCCTGCGGACATCGCTTATTTGTCCGGGTTCGTGACGCGATTTTGGGAAAGCCCGACCCGGCCATGGTTTCTGGTTGTTCCCGTTGAAGGCACGCCGGTCGCCGTGATCCCCAGTATCGGGTCCGCACTGATGCAAACAACCTGGATCGAAGACATCCGGACGTGGCGCGCGCCAGATTATGAGGATGACGGCGTGACTCTGCTGGCTGCGACATTGCGCGAACAGGTGCCCAAGGGTGAGCGCATTGGTGTGCCAGACGGGAACGGCACACATCTGCGTATGCCGTTGCGGGATTGGGCCTCGTTGCGGGTCGAGGCAGCGCGCGACTTTGTCGGTGACGCGGGTGTGATGGCGATTACCCGCATGGTGAAGTCTGAAGCAGAGATCGCGCGGATCAGCGCAAGCTGCGCGGTGGCTGATGCCGCGTTCGACCGGGTGCAGGAAATTGCCAGCCGGGGCGATCCACTCAGCGATGTATTCCGCCGGTTCCAGTCGATTTGCCTCGAAGAAGGCGCGGATCACGTACCCTATCTGGCCGGGGGTGCCGGCGCGGGCGGCTACAGCGACGTGATTTCTCCGGCGACGGATCAGGCCCTATACACCGGCGATGTGCTGATGCTTGACACCGGTCTGGTGAAAGACGCCTATTTTTGCGACTTCGACCGTAATTTTTCTGTTGGTACGCCATCTTCGAATGTTGCGAACGCGCATGGCCGTTTAATTGAAGCAACGCAAACCGCTTTTGAGGCGGCGCGTCCCGGGGTGACAGCGGCGGACCTCTTTACTGCAATGGACCGCATTCTGACTGGTGGTGTCGGTGGGTCGGATGCGGGAAGACTGGGGCATGGATTGGGACTGCAACTGACGGAACCGCCTTCGCTGATTTCCGCCGATCGAACCGAACTTGTGCCCGGAATGGTGCTCACGCTTGAACCCGGTCTTGACCTTGGGGCTGGCCGGATCATGGTGCATGAAGAAAACATCGTGATCCGTCAGGCCGGGGCCGAATGGCTGTCGCGTCCTGCCGCGCGGGAGATACGGAGGTTGGCAGCGTGATTGGTCAGCATTTGCAATTTTCGACATCGGAAATCATGGTTCCGCGATTGGGTCTGATCGCGTTGCAGTCGGATGAATCGATCGAACGGGACATGCGCCGCCTCGTGCCGATGGACGTTGATTTGATGGTCAGTCGCGTGCGGTCAGGCGAAAATGTCTCGTCAGACAGTCTTTCTGCGATGGAGGCAGATCTTGCCACGGCGGCGGGTCTCTTTCCGCGCGGCGTGGTGTTTGACGCACTGGCGTATGGCTGTACGTCCGGGACGGCGCAAATCGGTGCGGACCGGGTCGCGTCACAGATCCGTCGAGGCACTGAAGCGCGGCATGTAACGCAGCCTTTGAGCGCATTGATTGCGGGCTGCCGCCATCTGGGTATCCGCCGTCTGGCGTTGTTGTCTCCTTACGTGGCTCCGGTTTCGAGCCGGTTGCAACAGGTGATTGCGAGCAGCGGTATCGAAACGCCAGTGTTTGGCAGTTTCAACGTTTGCCAAGAGGCCACTGTGGTGCGGATTACACCGGAATCGGTCTGCGAAGCAGCCGCGTCTTTAATGGAAGGAGCGGAGGTTGATGGCCTGTTTCTGTCCTGTACAAACCTCCGTGTTCTGGACGTGATAGAGCCGCTGGAAGCACAATTGGGCAAACCCGTATTGACCAGCAACCAGGTTTTGGCGTGGCAAATGCTCGAACTCGCTGGCGTAGCCGCATCCCTCTCGGCACCGGGTCAGCTTTTTTCCCGTCATCGCAGCCCGTCAGTTGCCGCCCAGTAGTGTCAGCCAGACCCAGACTGTCAGGATCGAGGCCAATGTCGCGAGCAGGACCGAAGATGCGGCGACGCGCTTTGCACGACCGTACATATTGGCGAAAATATAAGCGTTGAAGCCGGGTGCCATGGCAGCGGTCAACACGCCGGAGCGGAAAGCATCCGACGGCACCGCCATTGCTGTGCCAAACAACCAGAACAACGCGGGATGCAACATCAAAGAGATCACACAAACCATAAAAATCGTGCGCATGTCGCCTTCTGGCCGGTATTGAAACAGGACGCCGCCCAGTGCAAAAAGTGCGGCTGGGAGTGCGGCGCGAATGATCAGCGACAGTGCATCATCGACCACGCCGGGTAAGCTCAGCCCGGAGATGTTCACCGCAAACCCCAGTGCGATCCCGATCACCAGAGCATTGCGGAACATGGAGCGGGCCACCGCGCGCGCCATCAGGACGGGCGACTTGCCACGGTTGCGGGTAACTTCCATAACGGTGATGCCAAGCCCGTAGCAGAAAGGCGAGTGCAGTGCGACGATGGCGTAATTGCCGGTCAGCGCGTCCGGACCGTATGCGCGTTCGGTGATTGGAAGACCCAGCAGGACCGAGTTGGAGAAAAGGCAGCAGAAACCGATGGCCACGCAGTCTTCCCAGTCGCGCCCGAAAAACAGCCGCGCGCCGAAAAGACCTGCGGTAAAGCTCAACGTTGCGGCGGCATAGAAGCCGCCCAAAAGGCCCGGGTCGAAAGAGCTTTGCAGGTCAATCTCGGTCATTGCTTTGAACAATAGACAGGGAATGGCGAAGCTTTGGGTAAAACGCATTACCCCGTCGATCCCCGACACCGGAAAGTAGCCGCGCCAGACCGCGATATAGCCAAACCCGATCACCAGAAAGACGGGCAGAATGACGTCCAGGAGTGTTTGCATACCGTGCTTTTTTTGCGGCAAAGGCCTGCGCTAGTGGCGTGATCTGCGGGAGGCCTACAAGGCCGGATACCGTAGAGTGAGCCCGTCGTAGGCGGGTTGGATATGCTCTGGCGTCTCGGCCATTACAGTGTCGTAGTCAAGATCGACGTGCATATTGGTCAGCACGGCCTGTTTCGGTCGAACGCGCGCAATCCAGTCGAGGGTTTGGGCCAGATGGGAGTGCGTCGGATGCGGATTGCGACGCAACGCATCAACGATCCAGCACTCCAGACCGTCCAGCATTTGCCAGACATTGTCGGGAATTTGCTCCACATCCGGAAGATAGGCCAGATCGCCGATCCGAAAGCCCAAAGCGTCGATCCGGCCGTGTTTCACCGCAAAAGGTGACAGACGGATGGGGCCGCCGGCACCGTCAATAACAATGTCGCCGTCGATCATATTCTTGTCCAGAATGGGCGGGTAGGCGGACCCCTCGGGTTGAACGAAAACATAAGAAAATTTTTGCATCAAGTCTGCGAGGGTTTGTGCATCTGCCCAAATGGGCAAGCGCGCACGCATGTTAAAAACGATCATGCGCAAATCATCGATCCCATGCACATGATCGGCGTGGCTGTGTGTGTAGACCACCGCATCAAGCCGCCCGATAGCGGCATCGAGCAACTGCTCACGCAGATCCGGCGCAGTATCGATCAGGACGGTTGTCGTGCCGGTCGCGCTTTGACGTTCTACCAGCAAGGAGCAGCGGCGGCGCTTGTTCTTGGGATTGGCTGGATCGCAGTCCCCCCAAAGTCCTCCAAGTCGCGGCACGCCGCCAGAGGAGCCGCAGCCCAGAATGGTAAAGCGCATCTCATCCATTAGGCCACCTCGGCGACCGGCCCGACTTTTGAAAAGAGGCGCTCGAAGTTGGCTTCGGTCTGGGCTGCAAAATCGGCATAGTCCATCCCAAAGGTTTGTGCCGCGCGTTGTCCCGTAAAGGCGGTGAATGCCGGCTCGTTGCGCTTTCCGCGATGGGGTGGGGGGGCAAGATAGGGTGCGTCGGTTTCTACAAGAATGCGGTCGATCGGCGCATGGGCGAAGATGTCCCGTAAACTGTCAGATTTTGGAAAGGCTGTGATGCCGGACATCGATAAATAGAAACCCAGATCGAGCGCAGCCCGTGCCAATGTAGCAGAGGACGAAAAGCAGTGCATGACGCAGGTGAACGGTTGGTGTTTATAGGCCGCGATCAGGATCTGTGCCATGTCCTCATCGGCATCGCGCGCGTGAATGATCAGCGGCAACCCGGTTACACGCGCCGCTTCGATGTGTATGGCAAGCGAACGCCTCTGGATTTCGGCAGAATCTGCCGTGTAGTGGTAGTCAAGTCCGCTTTCACCGATCCCCACGAACTTGGGATGTCGCGCCAGCTGCACGAGTTCGTCAACGGTGGCCAGAGGTTCGGATGCCGCGCTCATCGGGTGCGTTCCTGCTGCGAAATAGACAGGCGCATACGCTTCGGCGATGGCGCGGACGGCGGGCTCATTGCGCAAACGAGTGCAGATTGTCACCATGCGCATGACGCCCGCGGCTGCTGCGTTTTTCACAACTTCGTCCAGGCGTCCGTTGAAGTCCGGGAAGTCGAGATGACAATGACTGTCCGTGATGTGCGGTTGCGTGCCCATGTCTGCCTGTATCATTGCAGCCGAAGGTGTTCAGCTCGTGCGAACCTGGCTGATCTTGAACAGGGTATCTAGGACCAAAGCCGCCGGGTCAAGGTTAACGGCACGCCCGTGGCGCGCGCGGGCAGAAGTCAATTGGGCCGTTTCTGCCCAAAGCCGACCAGCCGCAGCAGATGGTGCCAGCCGCAGCAAGGTTTCCGCCTCGCCAGTCACGACTTCTGTACCGGGCGCAGTGCCGCACGCTCCGGTGCGCGCCAGTCGCGCCAATAGAAAGTCCATCAATTCAAACAATAGGTCGCGATGGGCTTCTGCACCGCGCGCGGCCGCGGCTTCCGCAAGCTTCACGGCGCGTCCACGATCGAATTGCGGCAGCGCGCTGATCAACGTCAAAAGCTCGCGATACTTGGTGACACCGTCAAGAGCGGACAAGCGAACGGCCGCGCCGACGGATCCGCCTGCCAGCTCGGCCAGTGCAGGCATTGATGCGTCGGTGTCCACACCCGCTTGCGCAAGGGCCCGGGCCATGTCCTCCGGTGGAAGCGGCCCCAGCCTAAGGGTGCGGCAGCGCGACCGGATTGTCGGCAAAAGGCGCGACGGTTGGTGGCAGATCAAAAACAAGGTGGCCCGTTCGGGGGGCTCTTCCAGCATTTTCAAAAGAGCATTTGCGGCCTGGGGATTCATTTCGTCGGCGGTATCGACAATAACGATCCGTCGTCCGCCGTCTGCTGCGGACATCTGAAAGAAACCATTCAGTGCGCGAATGTCTTCAACGGAAATCACATCGCGGAGGCGCCCGGTCTTCTCGTTTTCAGTTCTGGTAACTGATTTCAGTCCGGGCTCCGAGCCCGCCGCGAGACGCCGCGCAACAGGATGTTCGGGATCAATCCCAAGTGACGTGGGAGCGGGGGGTGCGCCCAACAGACCGCCGTCCACCATTGGAGGGGTCGCGAGCAGGAAGCGGGAAATCTGCCAGGCCAAGGTCGCCTTTCCGACACCGCGCGGACCCGTCAGAAGCCAGCCGTGATGCAGCCGGTCCGAGACGAAGGCGTTCAAGAAGGCTTGCTCCGCCTCTTGCTGGCCAAAAAGCTGGAGTGTGTCGCGGGGGTGTGGGGCGCCCTCAATCTGATCCGGGCTGCTCATATCAGCGCGGCATCGGCAATTTTTGCTATGTCTTGTGCCACCAAATCGGCGGGCTGCGCGCCATCGACCAGACGAAAGCGCGCCGGAAACTCCTTCGCCAGTGCCAGAAAACCGGCGCGCATGCGCGTCTGCAGATCTTCGCCGAAGGCTTCAAACCGCTCGTCGGCGGTTTGGCGTGAGAGAGCCCGTGACAGACCCACTGCAGGGTCCATATCTATCAGAATAGTGAGATCCGGTTCGCGCCCGATCATCAGTTCATGCAACGTGTCAACGACTTCACGCAAATCGCCGCGCGACAGGCCTTGATACAGCCTTGTGCTGTCGGCGAAGCGGTCGCAGATCACGACTTTGCCCTCCGCCAATGCCGGTAGGATCAGACGCTCCATGTGATCACGTCGGGCTGCGGTAAAAAGCAGAATCTCGGTTTCAGCGGACCACCTGTCAGGCTCGCCTTGCAAAACGAGCGCCCGGATTTCCTCCGCCCCTGGAGACCCACCCGGTTCGCGGGTTTCAACCACGTCTCGCCCCAGCGCGCGCAGGTGCGCTGCGAGACGCTTGGTCTGGGTTGATTTGCCTGAGCCGTCGATGCCTTCGAATGTAATAAAAAGGCCTGCGCCTAAACTTGGCGCTGTCACGATTGTTCCTGTGACGCGTTTAACACCATGTCGACAAGAACACGCGCCGCTGTTGTCAGTCGGCTGACAAAACCGCCTGCGGGAACATCAGCGTCCGCAACCAGCGGCAGCCGAACTTCGGGCAGGCCGTCTGGCGTAAAGACAAGTTCAGCCACCGGATCTCCTTGTACAATAGGCGCCTCCAGTGGCCCATCATACACGATTTCCGCGTCGAGTTCGGAAGGCGCAAGTGCTGGTAGCAGCACGTTCAACGGCTCTCCTGCAACCAATCCGACGCGGCCTGTGTTGCCCATCCATACTGGTGCATCCGTGAACTTCTGGCCTTCGTTCGCCACCTTACGCATGGAAAACTGGCGAAAAGCCCAGTTGATTATCGCCTGACTTTCCTGTGCGCGTTCTGCTGCGGTGTCTAAACCGGTGATGACGAAAATGATCCGGCGGTCGCCCTGTTTGGCAGAACCGACAAGGCCGTATCCCGCCTCTTGCGTATGACCCGTCTTGAGCCCATCGGCACCAAGCCCCATGGTCAACACCGGGTTGCGGTTCAGACGATTGCTGGGCACGCGGTTGTCAAAGGCAAATTCAGTTTCCGCAAACAGCGGATAGAACTCAGGAAAGTCACTGATCAGACGATCTGCAAGCAGCGCCAGATCACGCATCGACATCAAATGCCCAGGCTGGGGCCAACCGCTGGCATTTGTGAAGGTCGAATTTGTCATACCCAGTTGTCGCGCCCGCTGGGTCATAAGGCTGGCAAAGCCAAATTCCGATCCATCCGGTGACAAGGCTTCGGCAATCACGACGCAGGCGTCATTGCCCGACAAGACAACGATGCCGCGGATCAGATCCTCGACGCTGACTGTTTCGCCAGATCTCAGGAACATGCTGGAGCCGCCGTAGGATTGCGCATGTTCAGACACCGGCAGCATCTCACTGAGATCAAGTCCGCCGCTGGATTTGCCGCGCCTGACTGCCTCAAACGCCATGTAGAGCGTCATCAGTTTGGACATGGACGCAGGCGGCAGCGGAGTGTCGGCGTTCTTTTCGAGAAGCACTGTGCCTGTGGTCTGGTCGATAACATATGCAGCGGCTGCGTTGGTTTCAAAAGCAGCAGCATGCACCGCGCTGGCAATAAGTAGAATCGTTGCAAGTGTAGCGCGGATCACGGTCAACATTCCTCTAACGGTGTCAGCTGGAGACGGCATATGCATCCGAGTACCCTTCGGCCTTAATCTGATTGAGCAGGGTGCGTTGTTCGGCAGCGGTCCCGGCGGGACCCACAAGCACACGCCAGAACGGTTTGCCACCAGACTCTTGCGCGCGGACGGTCGGGACCATACCAGCGCTGCGCATTTGCGTGGCAACGCGTTCCGCGTTGTCTTCAACACTGAAAATACCCACCTGGATGTAGGGCTTGTTCAGGCGAGACACAGGAAGCGTCGATTCAATGACCGGCGCTTCCGGGGTAGGGGTCGCAACAGGCGTCGGATCGGCTTCTTCGATCGCGGCACTCGCCGCCTCAATCGGATCAAGAGTTGTTTCTTCGATCTCTTCAGGGGCTTCCGGCACAGTTTCCGATTCTTCGATGGGCTCGGGTTCAGGCGGGGCAACCGGGATCCGTTCTTTGCGCAGGGCGACCACGCTCAGCTCCACCGGAGATCCCGCAAGCATGTCAAGTGCTTCAGCGGCGTCGGATGATACCTGTAAGCGCGGACCGGGGATTTCCCGTTCGCGCCGGAAAAGCGCGCCGACCACAAACTGTCCGTTGGACTGGTTGCGGATCATAACGCGTTCGGGGTCCTTCACATCCGGATGAGCGACCCACACACCGCCCAGCGACGGTCGACCGTCCCATAACCCGGCTTCGTTCGCAGAAAACACATCCGGTGCTTCGACGTCTTGTTCGATGAATTCGCCAGCTTCATCCTGTTGCACTTCTGCGTTGGCCTCAGGTTTTGCGGCAAACACTTCGCTCAGATTGAAATTTCCGCTGTCATCGCAGGCGGATAGCGTCAGTGTGCCCAAAATTGCAGCGCTCAGCCCTGCCATCCGAAGAGATGCAGCAGACGTCATTTGGAAAATGCTCATCTTTTGTTGTCCTTGCCTGTTTGCCGCCCTAGAGGCCACACCTTGTTGCCCCGGTTTTTGCGAGGTCTTAGTCGCAGTCTAGCTTGGCTTGCGAAGTGTGGGAAGGTGAAAGCGAAAATATCGGCAATATTCCCCACAGAAGGTCGATGTGGTACGGTTTGCGCGCGTGAATTGCCATGTGCCTTTGTTTGGGTTTAGGAACGCCCAGAGCACGGTATCAGCCAAAGCAGGGGTCTTGCGCCGGGTTGCCGGATCGTCCACAACCTGTCCACCCGCGACTCGGAGGAGTGGCAGAGTGGTCGAATGCACCGGTCTTGAAAACCGGCGTGCGTGAAAGCGTACCGTGGGTTCGAATCCCACCTCCTCCGCCATTTCACACTTTCCCATGTGATTTGCCCCTAACGCCTTGAAGGGCATGGTGATTTTTGGGGTTCGAAACCCCTCATTTCGACAATAGGCCAAACGCTGGGCAAAGGTCAGTTTGAGGACCGTTCTTTTATCCTCCAAGCGGTCAGAAGCCCAGAGTTTCCAAGGACTTGCCAGAAACGCCATGGCGAGTTCGAACATTTCGTCAAAGGGGCGCACGGATTGATGCTTTTGAACCAGCTTTTCAGACAGAATCCGCTTCTTTCCTTCCAAGGTTTCGATTTTTTGCTCAAACGCCCGCTGAACGGTGTCGCTTGTTGTTTTCAGGATGCGGTCCACAAGCTCTTGGATTTGCGTCTCGATAGTATTCAGCTCGCGCTTTGCGGCCTTCTGAGCCGCAGCCGCGCGGTCTTCGTGCATTCCCCAGATTTTCTTGAACATGGCAAGAGCAAGCTCGCGCATCTTCGGGGCTGGCTCGACTGAGTGGAGTAATTTTTCAAATTCACCTTCTACATCATCGCGGCGGATGGATTTGCGGTAGGAGTCGCAGCCTTTGTTGAAGCACATGTAGTACGGATGCTTTTTGCCCGTTTTGCTCTTTGACCAGCAAGATGTGAGCGGCTTGTCGCAATCACCACAGGTAACAAAGCCTCGTAGCGGAAAATCAGCGTTGATGTCGGCACGCGCGGGCGCGCGTGCACCGTTTTCAATGCGTTTCTGAATGGCCGCATATTGGTCATGGCTAATGAGGTCCTCATGGTGGCCTTTGATCTTATGCAGGCCCCAGTTAGGAATATCGACATAGCCCGCGTAGATGGGCCGCTGTAGAAGCCGTATGACTTCCTCATAACGTACTTCACCACGATTGTTCTTGGGAAACGCAGGCTCGCTTTCGAGATAGCGTTTCACCTCGGCTTGGGTTTCGAAATTACCGCAGGCAAACCCGCTAAGCGCGGTCTTGATAATTCGGGCCATAGGGTACTTCGGCACGAGAAGGTTGCCGTGCGTGGCGAGTTTCTTGAACTTGTAGCCCGGTGGTGGTGGAAAGCACCAATAGCCATTCTTGGCACGGGCCTGCATGCGGTTGCGAGTTTGCTCGCCATTATGCTGGCGTTGGTGTTGGCTCACAGACGCCAGCAGGTTTTCAATCAGGATGGAATGCGCGTCTTCGCCAAACTGTACGGACGGGCTTTCGAGCTTGCCGCCCACAGCTTGCAACGCACGGCGCAGCGCCCAATGGCTTTCAATATCACGTGAGAAACGGCTGATATCGTCAATGATGACAGCAACCGCGCTGTTCTGAGCCTCTACGAAGGCCAGCAGCCGATTAAAGGACGGACGGTGCAGCTTGCCGCCTGAGATGGCTTTGTCAGGAAAAACGTCCAGCACATCGTAACCGGATAGTACCGCATAGTCCCGGCAACGGGTTTCTTGGCTGCTCAGGCCGTGGCCTTCTTTGACCTGCCGTTTGGAGGAAACGCGGCAGTAAATGACTGCCTTGGTGATCTGGTCTGCTTTTTGTTGTTCTTGAATGCTCATTCTGTGGCCTCCTTAAATGTCTGAGTGATGCTATCCTTTTTGCTTAAATCGTCCGGCGTCAGCAGCGCTGCGCCTATCGCTTGGCTGGCGGTATCAGCGCCAAAACCGAGTGCTGCAAATTGTACCATAATGGACCAGAGTAGCGCCAAAAATTCGTCCCGTTGATCCACGGGGATTTCTGAGCCGTCGAGGTAATGCGCGAACTCCGCGTAATCTGGTTGCGCTGTACTTGTAACTTCAATGTCGTTCGTCTTCACGTTTTCCTGCCTTTTTCACTTATGCGTCCATAAATGTCCTTTCATTTCCTTCCATGCCCTCAGCGAGAACAAAAATAGAACATACGTTCAATTAAGTGCTCTCGTCAAGGACATTCTCGGCAGGATCAATAATCTCGATCATGGCCTTGGTCGCGGTTTTGGCGCTGGCCGCGTTGCCGCGCCATCAACTCTTCGACTCGGTCTTCGCGCGACATACCACCGCGTGCAGTTTCGCGTTGAAGTTGGTGGGTGCGCGAATAGCTTGAGCGAGCCAATTCCGCGATGCGGAGCAACTCGCTCTTGTTGAAGCCATTGGTATCACGCAGGTTTCCGTCTTTGTCCTCATAGGTTTTGGAAAACGTCGTCGTGTAAAACGGCCCCTTGTCGCCTTGGTTTTCCCAGATCGATGCTTTGAGGTTGCCGTCACGCAGAGTGTCCGCAGGTGGCGTGTTGCCTATGCTAAAGTCCTTTCAAAAGGTTGGATTAAGGCGCACGAAGACATCCGTGCACCCATATGTATGCACAGCCCGGTTCAGGGCGCAGCAAGACAACACGAAGGGTGCTGCGATGCTATTTCACTGATTTTTGGCTGTGTCGAAAACGTACATGAAAGCGTCGGAAATGGGAAATGACATATACCGTGCGCTTTGTTGCAGATTGAAACAAAGCCAGCCTTATCCGGCTGGTTTTGCTTCGAGTGGCTCAAAGGAAATACGGAGCATTGTGCCTGTCGCATCTGCATAGCGCTTCAACGCATCAACAGAGGCATTGGCACCACCTTCCAGCCGCGCAACGCGGGATTGCGATGTTTCCATTTTTGCGGCCACTTCAGCTTGTGTCATGCCCGCATCTGACCGCGCCCGAATGAGCGCCTCAGCAATCGCGAACTCTTCCGCCACCGCTTCATACTCAGCAACAAACTCCGGGTCCTCGCGCCACTTTCCTTCCAAGTCTTTCAAACGTGTCATGTGACCTCCTTGGCTCTTTTCAGAGCCAGTTTGATTTCTTTGCGCGGCGTCTTCTGGGTTTTCTTCACAAACGCCCTGACAACAACCACGCGCTTTGGATGGGCAACGACGTAAACCGCACGGGATATCCCGTCCTTGCCTTTCATGCGGATTTCCCAAAGCACTTGCTCCAGCGGCTTCACATAGGGTTCGCGAACCTTTTCGAGGCCATGTGATTCGATCAGTTTAGCGATCCAAAGGAACTTCGCCCGTTGATCCGCTGGCAGTGCTTCTAGCTCCTGATCGACCACCTCATTGAGGGTTTCTACAATCCACATACATCCATGCTATTATATTATATATGGCATAATTCGCCTGTTTTGTCAAGTTGCGCGCGACCCCAAGCAACTGTGGGTTTAACAATTCGTTAAACACTATAGCGTATAATTTTGATAAATGAATACAATATATTGTACGAGTGATGGTTTTGGGCGGGAGGCTAGTGAGCGTATGAATATCGCTGCACATACTTGTATGCGCGACGTCTATGCAATCGCCCCAGTAGCCCCTTCCAATGGAGGTGCGGCATGAGCGACGAGTCCTTGAATAACCGCACCAAACGGGATCAGCAGACGTTTGATGATCTCCAAAACGAAATGGCTGGAGGCGATACGGGACGCATCCAGCGTTTCGGGATCGCCGCTGCACGCGACTTCAAGGAGAAATAAGAAGCCAAAAGAGAAAAAGCCTATCGCGATGCATTGCACCGTTTGCTGATGACAGACCCAGAGTATCGCAAGCTGTATGAAGACTTAGATACAGCGTTGAGCGAGGCTGAAACAGCAGCCGATACAGAAATTGCCCGTTTGGAAGGCCAGCTAGCGCAAACAGAAGCCGATCTCGATGACATGCGCACGAATGCTCCGAAGGTCGATGGCAAAGCCATTTTCAAAACGACCGATGGCCGTGTGATCGACGAAGATGGCAATGAAGTCGTGGGACTGTTGGCAGATGACATCGTTTGGCCGCCAAATGCTGCAGGCGCTGACAAATATCTTACCGCCAAACGTGCCGCAGTCGACGCGCGGGCAGCGCTAGACGCTTGGCGTGGATACCGTCAGGACAAACTTGGCGACCTTCGCAACCGCTATGAGGATGGCGACAACCCCATGACCAAAGACGAAATGCGGGACGCGCTTGAGCAAATTGAGGGAGCAAAGCCAGCAAACGTGGTAGAACCTGACAACGATGTCGGCGAAGCCTCCTTCACCAACGAAACCGCACCAACTGCATTCCCTCAACTATAGCAGCCTCAAAAAGACCCGCAGTCAGATTCCATTGTTACGACGAGAACAGAGCTAGGATGAAAGTCAGGGAATTGACGGATATTCTCTAGTATTCCTTGCAGGCCCGCATCACTGATGCCGCCATTCTCAGCGAAGAAGCTTTTCCCCAGACACTCCGATAACTTGGGGTTTATGCGAGCAGCGATAGACCCCGCCATGACCAGCTGCGTTTGTAGGTAGTTTGCTTGCCGCTCCGGTTCCCACTCGAGAAATGCAGTCCCAGTAAGACTGTCAGCATGTGAAATCTGTGGACAACACAAAGAAGCGAGCAGGCTCAGCTTTGCCGCCGTGCTCCGAAATGTTCCAATCAAAACCGAGGGTTATTGACTATGAACGATAGGAGCGAAGTGATGAAAATCCGAATAATGCAAAGCCTTGATATCCAGGGCATTCGAAATCTGATGAAAGATGAGGAGGCCGCACATGGCGCAATGGCAAAACCCCTCGTTTTTGCCAGAGGAGATGGGCCATGATCCGACGAGAAAATTTCCTAATGGGACCGATGCTGAACCTTGCGCCAACCGCCCGATTGATTGGCTACGCTCGCGTGTCCACTGAAGATCAAAAGCTGGATATGCAGTTGAAAAGTCTGGAAGTCGCGGGTTGTGACAATGTGTTTTATGACCATGGCATTTCTGGCGGGAAGGCCGAAAGGCCGGGACTGGAACAGGCACTTAGAGATCTTGTCGGGGGGCATGCTGATTGTCTATAAGCTCGACAGGCTCGGTCGTTCAGTTCTGCACCTTGCCGATTTGCTCGCCCGTCTCGACAATCAAAACGTTCAGTTCTGGTCGATGACCGAAGGCATCAACACCGCCACACCCGGCGGCAAACTCATCTACCACATCTTTGCAGCCGTCGCCGAGTTCCACCGTGACCTTATCCGAGAAAACACCCGCAACGGCCTCAAGGCTGCGCGCGAAAGAGGATCAAAGATTGGTCGCCCCCGACTGATGTCCGTAGAAGATATCATCGAAGCACACCGTCGAATTTATCAGGACGGCAAATCCCATTTGTTTGTGGTGACATCTTTGGGTGTGTCCGAAAGCACATTGCAACGAGGAATGAAGCGGCTCGGTTTGACTGTCGCGTCGTAAACTCCGTGAAGGTCGCGGCCTACGAGGTCGTCTAGCCGATAGGAACCTTACTTGCAGAACTTATCAGGGCCAGTGGCAAATGCCGCACAAACAGGCCGGACACACGACCGTTCTGACAGACCATCGCAATCACAGAAATTACTTGCAATGCAGGAGGCATCCACACACGACCTTGGAGCGGCGGGTCGACTGCTGCAGTTGCAACCCACAAACTTGACGTTGAGCGAACATGTCTAGGCGACAGGTTTGCACTCAGAGTAGCCTTCGCTGGATGACAACATCCAGCCGTTCGCTGAAGCCGTTGCCAAGTAGCGAGAATGCAATTTTGCAAGCTGGTAGAGCCAGCTACCTTTGGCAAGCGAAATTGCCCATTAGCTGTGTAGCTGAACTTTTGCTGGTTTCGAACCCGCTCTGCTGCGTGCCGAGGTTGCAGACCATTGTTTCTTTGGTCGCGTTGCTGTTACGTTGCCCCAAAAATTCAAGAGCACTAAGGGGGATCATTTGGTGTCCGAGCAGCCTTCAACGCCCAGGGTCCGCACCATTCCAGAGGGTAAGATTTGTGACTTCATCGATGGCAAACTTCGAAACGACACACCGGAAGAGTATGTTCGGCAAAACATCGAGAGACGTTTAGTTCTCGAACTTGGCTTTGCGCCTTCAGACATTGCAGTCGAGTTTCCGATCAAGGTTGGATCGTCAACTAAGCGTGTGGACATAGCCGTCTTCAAAGATGGTGAAAGACACCTTCAAGAGAACATCTGGATTGTCATTGAGTGTAAGCGAGATAACGTACCAGCAACCAGTAAGAAAGATGGAGTCGGCCAGCTTAAGAGCTACTTGTCAGCTTCTCCCAATTCTCAATGGGGAATGTGGACCAACGGGGTAGCTAAGGAGGTATTTCATAAGGTTGAGGTCGGAGGACGGATAGATTTTGAGGAACCAAATGACATTCCAGCAGCCGACGGCAATACTGAGTTTATCGATCGCCCTACACGCGAACGAGTGAATTAAGCCACAGACGACAACTTGCTATTTTCTTTCAAGATTTGCCACAACCATATTTACACAACCGACGGCCTCCAGAAACAGCCCGCGTTCTTCGAGCTTCTCAAAGTGATCTTTTGCAAGATCGAAGATGAGAGAAACATTCCAAACGAATTGGAATTCTTTGCGACAGCGAGCGAAAAAGGTGACCCTGACGGGCGCTTGACTATCAAGAAACGGATCAGCAAAATTTTTGAGCGGGTCAAAAAGAAGTATACGGCAATTTTTCATAAGAACGACGAGGTCAATCTGGACCCACGTTCCCTTGCTTACATAGTTGGCGAGCTTCAGAAGTATAGCTTCCTCAACACCCAAATCGACGTCAAGGGAAAAGCATACGAAGAAATCGTCGGTGCCAATCTGCGTGGTGATCGAGGCGAGTTCTTCACTCCGAGAAATATTCAGCACATGTGCATTGAGATGCTTGATCTAAAGCGCGGCGAAAAAGTGTGCGATCCGTCATGCGGCACAGGCGGGTTTCTAGTCATCGCGATGAACGCGTTGATTGCTCAACTCAGGGATATTGGCAGCGCGCATGGCGACGCCTACGCAGAGGCTTTGCGCGACCAAATACGCGAACTTGCTGCAACATCCTTTTTTGGTTTCGACATTAATCCCGATTTGGTCAAAGCTACAAAAATGAACATGGTCATGAACAACGACGGTGCGGGGAATATTCTCAGGAACGATAGTTTAAGGCATCCACACGAATGGCCCTCTGAGTTTCGCGACGCGTTTGCAAAGTCACTTGACCTGAGCAAATCAGAAATAAGGTCGCAAAACGATCTCGCGCATTTTGATGTAATTGCGACGAACCCTCCTTTTGGCTCCAAATTACCTGTTCAGGACACTCAAACACTCCAGCAATTTGATCTGGGACATGTTTGGGACCATTCAAGTGAGGGAGTTTGGGTTAAAAGAGAAGAAGTTGCTAAATCACAGCCTCCGGAAATCTTGTTCATTGAGAGATGTTATCAATTTCTCAAGCCCGGAGGTCGGATGGCTATTGTTTTGCCTGACGCCATCTTGGGAGCCCCTGGGCTGGGATATGTAAGGCAGTGGCTTTTAGAAAAGTGTCGCTTAATCGCTTCGGTAGATTTGCACCCTGATGCTTTTCAACCTCGCAACGGAACGCAAACATCAGTCTTGATACTGCAGCGCAAGCATGAAGATGAGTTGCAAAGGGAAAGGGTTCAAGGCGCATTAAACGACTACTCGATCTTTATGGCGGAAAATAAAGCAATCGGTCATGACAAGAGGGGCAACAAACTCTTTGTTCGAAACAACGATGGTGAATTACTGTTTGTCGATGCACCTGATGTTTTGGAGCTCTCAAGAACGGCGGTCGGGGACGCTACGGTTCGGAACCGCCCAAGACAAAAGCTAGTCGATGACGACACACCAATTATTGCGGAAGAGTTCCTTGAATGGAAGTCGGAGGCAGTACTCGGATGGTAGGGGCCGTTTTGAACAAGGCCAGCTCTGATGCTCCGAGGTCTAAGAAACTCTCAAGAGGCACGCTCGTCGGTCTATCGGAGGTGTTGAGTTCTGGCACTCGGCTGGAGGCATCGGCATACGACGCAGTGTCTCGAAGTGCGCGAGCGAAAATAATGAGTTTCGACGGTGGTCACTTTCCACTCTACGGTGATCCCGACAGCCTGATTTCTGCTGCACACAACGCTTTTCGTTTCAAGAGGATTTACACTTCGGAGGCATTTGGCCTCCCTTTCATATCGAGCTCATCGATAATCGATATTGATGCAAAGACTGATAAATATCTGAGCCGGAAGCTTACGAAAAACCTTGATGACCTGATAATCAAAGAAGGCGAAGTACTCATTTCTTGCTCAGGGACCATCGGGAACGTCGGTTTTGCAGGCAAACATTTGGCTGGCAAAGCATGCTCACAACACGTCATTCGCGCTACGGCGAGGTCGCTTGAGCTAGGCGGATTTGCGGCAGCTTTTCTTAGGAGCCCTTTCGGAAGATGCCAACTCACTAGGTCAACTTATGGCTCAGTCGTGCAACACATTGAACCTGAACACTTAAAGTCGGTCATTGTTCCGCACCTTGGGTTGGAAGTTTTGAGTGAAATTGGCAAGAAGTTTGTTACTGCAATGCGGCTTCGCGATGATGCCAACGATCTATTGGAACAGTCGCGACAAACCCTACTCTCAGCTCTAAAGTTACCAATGAAACTCCGTGAAGATCGCGAGAATCGCACGCAAACCATCCCTTTGAGTAATCTAAGAAACCGCTTCGAAGCAGGCTTCCACTCATCTGGAATTATTGATCTAGAACAAAGAATTGCAGAAAGCGATTTGGAGTATTTGCCTGTTAGCGCACGCGAGTTCGCTACCGACATACGGGCGGTCACAAAGTTTCGAAAGAGGATCTACGTCAAGGGCGAGGGAATCCCTCTGTACTCAAGCAAGAGCATCTTTCAGATCGACCCGGTCGAACTGAAGCAGCTTGGCAAAGGTGTACATGCGAAAGACTTGGAAGAGATCGGCCTTAAACCTGGTATGGTGTTGCTGACGTGCTCAGGCACTATCGGCAACGTACTTTCGGTTTGCGACTATATGAACGGTTGGGCGGTAAACCAGCATGCGATCCGGCTGTATTCTGAAAAACCTGAGATGAACAGCTTGATGTACGCATGGTTCAGTTCGGAACCAGGGAGGCTATTGATCGAGCGAAATTCCTACGGTTCAGTGATACTCGAGATAGATCGCTGGATGGTCGGTGGAATTCCTGTCCCCGATCCAAACCGAGTGCCAATCAAAAAAGTCCATGCACTTGTAAGCCAGGCAAACTCCCAAAGAACAAGGGCTTGGGGCTCGGAGCAAGACGCCATTGGTCAAATCGAAGAGTGCTTAAGCAAACGCCCTTAGTCCTTGTGTTTTCACAGTGTAGTTTCCAAACGGTCAAGCTTGAGGTCCACCAATCACTTCCCTTCTGGCTATTGAATGGCCGCTTTCATGAACAGTTCCGAACTCCCTTGCAACTCATGGGTATTCACGACGCTCGCCGTCTGGACCGCCCTCCAATCCTTTTCGGACGAAGGCATCATGCATCCACTTGAGAACAAAGTTACCACTCCCAGGGATCTTGCGGCACGTCTCCGGTATTGGAATGCCTTCAATGTAGAAGTCGATGCTCGGCTTTTTTTCTGGTTTTCGTGTACTACCGGACCGTCGCGGGTGAGAGTTGTTGACTGGTGGCGAACCTTCGAAACTTTGCACTGTTGATCGCAGCTCATCCAACGTTGAGAGGCTATCATTTAACGGTGCTGCGCATGCTACAACTCTAATAGTCTCCAAGACTTCCTCGATCTTGTGGATGCGATCTTGTAAACAAGCCAACCGACCAAAATCTAGCGCATGGTTTTGTTCGATTGTGATGGCCGCGTTACGTGGTATGCGGGTGACCGTTGCGATAACCCAAGACTTTTCCGCCGCAGTCAAACTACAAGCATCGGATGGTGCTTCGAACAAAAGTGTTCGCAGTTGGCCAGCTTTTTCAATCAATACAGTCGCTTCTGGCGAATGAAAAACATGAACGTCGGCCGAACTGAACATGGTCTCGAAGATGCTCGGGTTTGGCAAAGAAGGCATAAACAGAGCTGTTCTTGGCATAACCACGTCACTCGAAAGCGTTTTTGTGAAATTCTCTGCCGCTACTAAAAGGGCGTCAGCTTGCTCGCGGCGCTCTGCGCGCCTTTCTTCTTGTTGTGAAGCTCGGTCAGCTTTTCGTTCTTCGATGCTGAGCCAAGTGGCAAGGGCAAACGCAGCAAAAACAGCAACGAACTCAGAGGCCATCGCTCGCAATTGGCTCCAATCTCCATTTGCAAACGCTTGTTTCGTCAGGAAATACAACAGTGAAGCGGATGCAATAATTGCGACCGTAATTGCGAAGCCAATTAGATCCATTACTTCTACTTCACCCCGTATGAGGCCGTTTTCGCCGCGTGAGTTTTGTTTTTGTTCGTGCGTCAAAAGTAGGCATCGACAGGCTTCAGTCTCAGTAATTGCTGCAACGGCACAAAACTAACACAAGAGCTTGTCTCATCAATACGTATGGTCATCTTTGCGCAAGCGTCAGTGGTCTTGCGGACAGCCTACGTAAAGCGACCAAGCAGCTCTTCGAAAAAGCTAGCTGAAAGCCTCAAACATTCAACTTTGTAACGACTTTTCGTTCACAGAAACTTCAACCAGTGTGTTATGAGATGTAAGTGACTAGCGCTGGGCGCAAGGTGTGCGTGGTCTTACCACGCCCTTGCTCACTCGGTCATACCTCGTTCGAGGGGTGCGTGCCGCCCCCCGTTTCACCCCCCTGCTAAATCGTCCTTCGGACGATGGCTGGATCCTCCGGCTTGATCACTTCTAACTCACCAAAGAACAAGATGTACTTGTTCTGCGAATTCCGTTGACGCCTCAATGACGCCTGAGGCAAACATGAACCTACCTCAATAAAAATGCGGTGCAGTGGCTCCTATTTTTATTGAGGTAGAACCGATGACTTGCCTCATGTCGGCATCAGCGACAACGGCTCCGAAGAACAAGTAGTTTCCAACCAAGCGAACTGTACATGCCCGATATACCAGAACTACCGCGTGGTTTGAGTTCAAAACCGGAAGTCTCTCCATCGACCACGGCAAGTTGGTTTCCTTCCAGCAGCGTTGAGAAGCAAACTGGTAAAGGCGGTGGGTTCTCATACTATCAAGGAAAAATTTGGCTTGGCAGAACTGCAACTGAAGCTAAGGAGCCAGTCGGGTGGATTGACGACCGCCACATGGTCACAATTGCAGGGTCGCGCACTGGTAAAGGCGTATCTGCGATCATTCCTGCGCTATGCGACTACTCAGGTTCAATTCTATGCATTGATCCGAAGGGCGAGAACGCGCTGAAAACGGCTGCCCGAAGAGGCTTCGGCACTTCGCGGGTCAAGGGTATGATGCAAGACGTTTACGTGCTCGACCCATATCGTGTGTCCGGCGTAGAACAAGAGTATCTAGCTACGTTTGATCCATTGGCCGGTCTGTCTGACAGAATAGACGAAACGCTAGAAGAAGCTGGTTTGATTGCGGACGCGCTCGTCGTCAGCACCAATCCAAAAGATGCACATTTTGATGATAGCGCCCGTGCGTTGATTGAGGCGGTCATTCTGCACGTCATCTCGTATCCACACTATGTGGGCGACAGGTCACTAGGTAAGGTCCATGCTCTTTTGCGGGATGGAGACTTCGACGCGCGCGCCCGAATGCTTGCAGAATTACAAACGACCGAAAAAGTTCCCGAGGCGCACAAGGAGCGATTGGCGAGAGAAATCACCGCCTTTGATGCGTTACTCGAAACTATGGTCAAAAACGAAGCATTTGACGGCGTTATAGCGGGCGCAGCTTTGGGGCTGGTGGACCTTGGCGACAGAGAGCGGGGGTCCATATTATCGACAGTCCGGCGCAACCTGAAGTTCCTAGACGCCCCGAAGATGAAAGGCTGTCTCAAGACCAGCGAGCACACGCTAAAGATTGAAGACCTCCAACAAGCTGCGAATGGTGTATCGGCATTTGTTGTCTTGCCTGCTCGGTTAATGAAAACGCATTCGCGCTGGATGCGCGTAATCTTGAATTTGACCGTTGCGCGGCTGGAAGCCGCTGCTAAACCAAACAATGAGAGAAAGCCTGTTTTGGCCATTTTGGACGAGTTCCCAGTGCTTGGCCATCTTTCGATCATCGAAAACGCCATAGGTTACATGGCAGGGTTTGGTCTAAAAATCTGGTCGATTATCCAAGACCTTTCTCAGTTAAAGCGTGACTATCCAAATTCCTGGGAAACGTTCCTTGGGAACGCAGGCATGATCCAGTGCTTCGGGAATTCAGACCAAACAACCTTAGACTACATCTCAAAACGACTTGGTGAAGTCGAGGTTGTCCGCGAAAGCATGAACAGTTCGGAGACAACCACTAAGAACATTTCGGATATCTCTGATTTCGAAAAAGTGGCGCGCACATCTGAAAGCAGGCTTGGGTCTTTCGATCTGCAAAACAGCACGAAGGCCGAGTCAGAAAGCACTGCAACGGCAGCGAACACATCACAAGCGACACAGAAAACAGCGTTGCTTTCCGCAGATGAAGTGCGAAGATTCACATCGCGAGCCTCTGGTATGCAGATTGTAATGTTGGCAGACTACCGACCACTCTATCTACGGCGAACACCATACTTTGACGACCCATACTTTAAAGGCAAATACTCCGAGTTAAACAATGCGTTGACACCACCACCTTCGACCGACTGAGGAAGAAAACCCAATCCCTCAGATGCCATTGTCACCCCGTCCACTGATACCTTCATCTCCCAAATCGTTCTCAGCCGTCATGTCCGCGTATCTACGCTCCAAGAGGTTCGAAAACTCGGTGTCTTGAGCAACCATGCGGTTATCATGAGCATAGAACTGATCTACTTCGTCATCACCAGTTTCCACAAACACCGGACGTGGATCATCATCTCGCACAAACGCGCTTAGGTCCTGATCTCCTAAGTCCTGCCCGCCCGTCATTTCCGCATGTTTGCGCCCTATCAGGTCTGAAAACTCGCCGTCCTGATCCACAACGCGATTACCTTCAGCGTAAAACTGGTCCATTTCGTCATCGCCCGTCTCTACGATTCTGGGACGTTGATCTTCCTGCTGTGTCTGCTGATCTAATTGTTCGGGTGATTGGGCGGTCTGTCCTTCCTCGCGCGAGGCAGTTACGCGTGCTGCACCTCCCAATCCCGGTCCAGGCATGGCAACACTGCCTGGACCTTGATGTCCACGAGGCGCGTTCTCATAGTTTTGCGCATCGTCAGGTTTGTAAGGCAGATCGGTGTTGTCGCGCGACCCTCGCTTGTTGCTCTCATCAGTCATCGGTCAGCCCTGTAGCGCGATAAGCAGGGCGGAGCTATCCCGCGAGTTCCGGTCAGATATCGATGTAGTCAGCAGGGTCAGCTGGCGGGCACCATTCAGGACGCGGTGACCCGGCCCGCTCGCGTCGAAGATATAAGGTTCCAACGGCGCTCTCCATGGCTTCATGGATAGTTTCTTTTGAAGGGTCCCTAATTCTATCATTGGCGATGAAGAACTCTCCATCATCGCTGCCTTGCATTTCTTCAATCCAATCAAGATATGCCCAGGCAATTCGCGGTAGCTCGACAACAATCGGATGCCCAAAGGCGCACGGAGCGAAGCTTCCAATTTTTTCGTAAGGATCGTCGTCGAAGTAGTCCCACCAGGATTTAACAAACATGACGATATTGTATCGCACTTATCCATCTCAGTACAAATTTCACCTCTCGGCATGAGAACCTCCTTGCCTCTACTACGTCAGTTTCAGGGTAATAGTTTGCGCACTGAACGGGCTGGCAGCGCCTGGCTCTGCTTCCCCGCAGACACGCGCAGACGCGCTTGAGCCGCACTCTGCGTCACCACACGATCAATTGTTCCACTCGCACGCCCCTCGACGCTACAGCCGTCGTGGCAGCGATAGATCGTTGCGCCAAGCAGAGTGCGGCGCGACCGTCCACCACAGACCAGTTCCCCACAGCTGCACGCGAAAAACGCACCGCCAGGTCCGTCGTAGCCGTGTTGACAGTACGGGCAGGCCCAACCAGTAAAGTCGTAGTTGCCAATGTCGTCTTGAGTCTCTTGCTGACGCGCACCCCTCATTGGCGCGCGAAACAATGCCAGGATTGATTGCGACTCATCGTGCCGTTCGATCTCATCAAGCACGTATGCACCAGTTGACCCTTTGGACACAAACCAGGCAGAGAACTTCATGCCGTGCTTGGCGCATCGAAAAGCGACACGCTTTCGCAGTGAGGATTGCGCCTTCCGCTCGGGCCGTTTGCCATTGCGTGATACGTGGTTCTGATCGCTCGCAACCAAGTCGTTTCCGAGATCATGCCCACAAGACGGGCACTGTACTCGGCCGTGCTTTAAGTCATCTTCCGGCCACCTGAAGCTGGCGGAACATGAACGGCACATCACCTTTTTCATCCGAAGAAGGTCATCTACGCCACCCCTTTGCGTTAAGGAGATACTCGAAATCTTCGTTGAGAAGACGCATCAATCCTTCAGACCCACGTGAGTCGGGATGCAATTTCTTGGCCAACTCCCGAAAACGGGAAACAAGGGTTTGGCGTTCGAAATCCACCGACTTAAAGTCGTCTACGGATAGGCTGAAGTTGCTACATGCACTCGCGAGCCGCTCGTCTGCATTCGCTTTCGTAGGCATGCTTGCAGATCGAGGCTCCTCGTCCGGCCCTTCACCACGCCAGGGGTCAGAGCCGCCTGGATCACGCTTAGGGGGCCCATCACTCCCATCATCACCACCATGAGGTCGCCGGAACTGACCCGCAAGTGACGACAAAAGGAGTATCAAAGTTCTTGGTCTCAGACCAAATAGCATGAAGAACCAAAGCATAAATCCAGCCAACACTGGCCACCGTATCAGGAGAAAAGCAACGAGCGCCGCTACAACACCCGCGGCCATCCCGATCTCGAAAGCCGACAAGGTGAGCCAGACCGCCGCGGCGATTGCAAAGACGTTAAACGCTACATGCGCTCGGATATTCAAAATGCGGGGTAAGCAGAGAGACTGCCAACCTGTCTTTATGCCCATCACATCAGTCAAAAATAGCCCAGCAAACTGAACAACAGAAAGTGCGAAGGCGACGAAGGTTGCGCCATTTGCAATTTGATCAGACACGCCGTCATACCGCAGGGATAACCCGGTGCCCGATCTAAAAGTTCGAGATGAACCTGCAGAAATTACAAAGGGATCATAACCAAGCTGCGAAACCAACGTATGGTGCAATGCCGAGACAAGTTGAGCGCTGTAAACGAGCATGTAGAGCAACATCTCAGGAAGACCGAAAAGGCTATCACGAAACGCGAGAAAGAAACGCGCCAGCCCGCCATACCCTGAGTAGTGATACCCGCCGATCCAGAGATACAGTGCTTTGCCTACCCAGAGGTATAGCAAGGCGAAGACAATGAAGCGTAGGCATTTGAGCATAACCCGCCGGCGGAGAGAATTACGTTCCATTTAGAACCTCCTTCCCAATTCTCAGATCGACTGGCCACAGCGAAGAGAGACGAATACCTTGACCAACCGAATTTGGGAGCTGATAGAATGAATTTGCGCCATGATCGTTGTTCATCGCCGACCCGACAGAAGAAACGCCAAGACAAGAATGGCAACTGCGATGCCCATGACGACGGTACCCCAAAACTGGTGGGTCCCACCCAGAAGCTCGGCCAGTTTGCCCGTGTCTGAGACCATGTGGATCCCATCACGTGAGAAACCTGAGATCATGGCGTAGCCCCACCCCTCGACGGTCTGCACGGCGAAGACGATTGCAAAGAATTGGGCGATGATAGCTCGCAAGAATGCCCCAGATAGCAGAGCTAACAGCACGAAGAGGCCACTGTAGCTCCACGTCACTGCGTCAGTGAAGATATCTTGCCCCCATTCGATAGCTGTCCACGCAAGAACTAATGAAAGTCCAAGTAACGCAGCTCGACTAAGCCCAAATCGGCGTGACATAATCAGGATCACTGCGCCTACAAGGCTAGGTCCTATGAAACCAGCTGCGTAAATTACTGCGCTGCTTGAAACGCTACTGATGCCGAAGATATACGCGGTGCCGCCACCGTTCGGTCGAAGTTCAATTCTCGAGCATTGCGTTGCTAGCAACTCGCCTGCAACGCAATGGCCAAGCTCATGTGCCAATGTCCCCAAATAGACAACGGGCATAGCAATAACGCTCGCAATCGGAAGGTTTTGCAAAAGAAAATACGCGCCCACCGCAAGCCAGAGGGACAAGCCAAGGTCCATGGGGTCAGGCGAGCGTTTTTGATTGCCCGCCCTGGTACGAAGTACCTTTTTTGATCCCCAGAGACCCGAGAGCAATGAGGCTCCGGTAGCCGAAGGTATTACCCCTTGCGACGATGTTGCTTTCAACCGCATCGACGTCATTCGTCGCGGTTGAAAGGGTGTGCGATAATCTGCAACCATCTTACTACACCCAAGTCAGTTCGACATCGGCACCGCGCCCGCGCAAGTACGAGACAACTAGAGGTGCCAGTTTGCGTTGCACTTCACCAAGATCGCGACCCGAACGAGTTTTGCGCCCATCACGCCTAATCGCGACAATTTTGATCTGTACCGTGCCCTCGAAGGGGATAGACGGAAGTCCCGCGATAGCATTCTTCGGATGACGAGAGTTTGTCTCACTGACATACGCGCTCATACCGCCTGGGACATGCACCAACAGATCGGAAAGTGGTTTGATGATCAGCGTGCCATCAGGTCCAGCAGACCGCCTCCCATGCTCGTAAGCACGTTCGAGTGCTGCAAATAAATGCGTAGCTTCGGGCTGCGAAGCTGCCGTAAGACCTTGGTTCACAGCAGCAGAAAACCTTGGCTCAAAGACGCGCCACTCTTCCTCAAGCTTGCTGCCTGTTTGCCACGCAGCATTAGCTGAGGACCCATTGCCAGGCGACTCTTGTTCGAAATGGATGTGCACAGGATCGAATTCACTTGATGTGAATGTTCCAGCCACGATCTTAGTACCGGTTCCATAGTGCTGCTTGTCTGCTTCGAGGATCATCCGTTGAAGCGCGGTTCTCTGAAATTCCGTCAGGTAAGCACGATCTGTGTTATCGAAGAGCAGCCAGTGGACAGCTGTTTCTGTCTGACGAGAACCAGAGAAGTCAGGAAGATCGAACTGAAAACCTCCAGTCAGAAAGTTCATGGGTTGCGCCGCTGCCACTCCAGTTACAAGCCCGAGACCAGCAAGAAGCATCTCACGGCGACCAACCAGTGGTGGCTTCTTTTTATCCCTTGAAAGTCTATAACGCGGAACACTTTTTCCCTTATTCGCACCAGTCTTATAGTCGTAATAAGCCATGATACTTTACTCCTTGTCGCTGCTTGTTTTGTTCGACCCAGTGACTTGATCCCGACCGCCGCGAACGAGCCGATCGCGCAGCTTTGAGCGGATAGCGTCTTCTGCAGATTGTAGAGTTTGGGCCATGGTACTGAATGCTGCACGCAAATCCGTCTGGACCTCAGGAACGCGCACGCGCGCTTCTTTAATGCGACTCTCTGCGCCTGAATGGAGCGCTGCCCAATCCGTGGTCACGATGCGATTCACCGGTGCCCAGAAACCAGACAAGTTGGGGGCAAGACGCATGTGGTCAGGAACACTAACTTCATGGCCGTCCACACCGTGTACAACGCGATCCCAATGATCTTTTTGAGCATCATGCGCTTTCTGATGGTCAGCATCACGAAGCGCAGTATGCCGATCTACCCTGCTACTGATGTAATCGAGAGCAGCGTCCCCATCTTCCTGCCAACGCGTCTCACGTTCTTCGAGCCAAGCATCGAGCGTTTCGACACCTTGGCCGCTAATGCGTTCAAGATGATATGGACCGCTCTCAAACGCTTCTTCGAGAAGCGCTTCCGCTTCATCGCGTGCTTTTAAGAGAGCAGCATATCTGCTGTCATCTCTAACTTTCGACCAAGCTTCTGAGACAAGTTTCAAAAGGCCAAACGTAATAATGCCGACAACGTAGGTTTGTGGCTGCGTAAATGCCTCCAAGCCTCCCCTATAGAGCGCTGTGATCACCGGCAGAGCGCACCCGACACCCATAAGTCCAAGCGATGCGGCCTTGTGTTTTCTCCGAGTGTGAGGGTCTTTTGCAGCTTTCGCCTTGGCCAACGCTTTCCCTGCCAAGCTACCGGCCATAATCGTTGCGAACGAAAGACTGGCGCTGAGCACCAAAGCGCCCAAAATACCGCCAGCAGTGCCAGCACTCCAAAGACTCGCTGCGATCATTGAAGCATCAACAACCCAATAGATACGAGTAACCCTTTTGGCTTCGTCCACATGGTCGAGATCAGTTGGGTTGATTTCGAACTCAACCTCATAAACACGAACTTCTGTTCGGGCCTTCAAAACAGCCGTTGCGCGGGTCTCAAACTGATCCCGCCAGTGTCCGACACAGCCTTCTAAATCATGTTTAGAGCCTGAAACGATGCTTTCGATACGCCCAAGGTCGAAGACGAGGTTCTTCAGGTCACGGCGAGCTTCGAAGGTCTCCGCTTCAAGCAAATCGTCTGTCTCTGATTTGCGGTCCGCGATTAGGCCAATCAGCCGCTTGCGCACCTCGTCTTCCTCAGGATCGCGCGGGAGTTCTTTGCCATCATTTATGGCATCACGGACGAGATGAGATGCAATCGCGCCCGCCGACACGCTATCCAAGAGCGAATCCTTACTGGCCCAAATGGCAGTGCTATTCTGTTCTATTTCGACTAGATCACGCATGATTAGTTCTCCATGTCTTGCGTTTTCAATTGTTGTTGAGACGGGCCACCGACTTCCGGGCGGCGCGTCTATTGGTGAGAGAAGTGGCATTCTCGAATATGGTGGTGAGCCGTAAATCAACTCCCAATGGGTATGCTGATCAGCGCTACGCCGACGCAGGCACACAGGACACCAAGCCATTGGAATAGCGAAAGAACCTCTGACAAAACGAAGTGCCCGATAAGACAGAGGATGAGGATTTGCGCGCAACTCGACAGGACAGTACCAACGGCCAAATCAGCAACTGACAAGAGGCGTGAGTATGTGAAATTCCCCAAAAGATAGACGCATGCTGATGCAGCGAACCACCACCAGCCATGGCCATCGGCAAAGCGCTTCAGAAGCACTCCACCTCCGGCAAAAAGACTGGTCATCAGGACCAGCAAGCCAGCATACGGTATGGTGCTCAACATCGCAGCTCTCCGATCATCTGAGAGGCAGCTTGAGTCATGATGTAATCTCCTCTTGAAAGCGCCGCTCCGGTGAGTGGCTTGAGGCGATCATCAGTTGAAAACTAAAGGAAAACTCGGGTAGCCTTGTTAGCTCGGGACCCTAGCCCGAGATTCAAGTTACCCCGAAAGGACCATCTGAAATCGTGCAAAATACACGCTTGCGTTGATTCAACACAGGCAAAGCAAAATCATGTCGAAAAAAACCAAGCCTAGGCTTGTCACTGTTAACATGGCACCGGTACGCTCCGCTTATGGCCACAAGCCAAATCTAAAGCTCATTCGGTATCAGGACCAAATCATGTCGGAACAACCACAATCTGACAGTCCTCTTAAACCAGGAGAAACAACAACCACACTTGTCTCACTGCTAAGCGCAGAAGCAAATTTCTTGAAGGAAATCCGCGAGATTGCCAAGGATCACTTAGGAGATACCAATAATGCAGGAAGCATTCTACGCTCCCTAAACTGCGAGGAAGTTTTTCACATCGCTCGATTTTACTTCTTGCTAGGCGAACTTGGTTGCACAAGCTTGGATGCTATTATCCGGTTGATTAAGAACCACAATAAGGACATCGAGAAACTCATTGAAAGTGGAAACGTCGAAATAAGGACGCAAAAAGAATTAGAAGATGCTATTTTCTCAGACTACATTATCCTAGAAATCAAAAATTCATTTGGTTGGAATCCACGGCCAGGCTTTACGAGAGCAGATCTTGGCCGTCTAATGATTGAGCATTCATCAGATACAAAAACTACAGAGGTGGTCGATCTGATGATCAAGTCGGGCCTTTTAACCATGACCGAACAGTCTCAGGTAGATTCTAGAGGAAAGCCAAAGGGCAAACCTCGGAAACTTGTAAGGGCTGACGGTCGATTAGAAAACGCTGTTCGAAATTATCTGAAGGGCATAATCTCTGGCATCGTTGAACCCGTGGACATTTCGCGATGATCCGCACGGCCAGTTTATTTGTGCTTCTGTCACTACTGGTCACGCCTGTCTTCGGGCAAGACGGTAGCCCGTTCAGTATTGACGACAGGTCACTGGCAGAGTCTCTTCTTGAAGAAGCGTTAGACATTGCTGGACTGTCCACTGATAATCTCACGCGCAATCCGTTCGGGCAGCCGAAACAAAGTGAGAAAGATTTCGACGAGTTCGAAGTCCTACAGGAAGCATACCGGAACGATCCCGAAGCTACTATTCGGCTTGTTCGCCGTATCCTCGAAGCTGGAGGAAGAACACGATGATGTGGCGGTCTATTGCAAACATAATAGCCTTCACCCTCCTCAGCATGGTTGGTAGCCTTTTCTTTGCCGCTTCAGTCGCTACGGCTCAAAACCGCTTGGCACTCGTTGTGGGCATCGATGAGTACGATAATGTTCCCTCGCTGCTTAAAGCTAGAAACGACGCTCATGCCGTAGCCGCAACACTAGAAAGCGTTGGTTTTTCGGTTACTAAGGAACTTGACACAGATCGTCGTTCTTTCAGCCGAGCGATTTCCGCCTTTGTGGCCAAAATCCAGCCGGGAGACGAAGCCGTTTTCTATTTTGCAGGGCATGGCGTGGAGGTTGACGGGCGCAATCTACTTCTACCGTCAGACATTCCTTATGTGCGCCCGAACGAAAAAAATTTTCTGGTCAATGAAAGTATACCTGCCGACCGCGTCCTCAACGACATCGAAGCCAGGGGCGCGCGCGTCACAGTACTGATATTAGATGCGTGCAGAAACAACCCATTTCCCACAGAAGGCGGAAGATCGGTAGGTAGCAGAAGTGGCTTAGGTCGTATGGACCCACCGAAGGGATCATTCGTGATTTTTTCTGCTGGGACCGGCGAGGAGGCTTTAGACAGGCTTTCTAACTCCGATCCAAATCCGAACTCCGTTTTTACACGTGCATTGTTGCCAAGAATTCGGCAGCCCGGTCTAGCGATCCATGACCTTGTCCAAGAGGTTAGGCACGATGTTGAAGAGCTTGCAGAAACGGTAGGTCATGAACAGTTTCCAGCATTTTACGACCAACTATCTGGCGAGTTCAGCTTCAACCCGAGAGAAGCATTATATAATGACTCAACAAAACCCACGATAGTGTCCCCGGAACCTCTAATTGTCCCTCAGCTAGCTGATCCCTGCGAAGCTGCGCGCGCAGACTGGCAAGTTCTATCAGCAACACAAAGCATATCCGCACTGGAAGAATTCACCCGCAAATACGCGAGTTGTTCGATCTATGTTGCTGCAGCAAGGGACAGGATCACGACGCTCTCCGTATCAAGAAATCAAGCCACTGTGGTTCCTCAGACTCCGACATCGCCTACGAGCGGCGACGTTTGCTCGCGCCTTTGGTACGAGCGCAATCTGATTTTTCATAACAATGGATACTGCTTTCAGACTGCGCGTGCGAAAGCCGTCTTTGATACCACCCAGTGTACTGGACGATCACCTTCGTTGACGTCCTTTGAGAAAAGCGAAGTCGCGCGTATTCAGGCTGCTGAAAGAGCCAACGGATGCTGAGATCGCGACTAGTTGCTTTGTCGCTTGCACTCGGAGTCCTGCCGAACGTTACCAGTGCCGCATGCGAGGTTCGCGACTTCACTGAGGTTCCCCTCCCGTCTTTAGCAAACAGAACGGAAATCGGACTCGCTTTGGAACTCGCCTTCCCCGGCTTATCTGTCGACGAAATCAAAGGGACCGTGACAGTATCCGGGGAGACATTTTCACTCGGCCAGGATAGGGGAAGGCCACATCGCCAACGCCTCGCCGATCCTTCAATTGCGGAGATGTTCACACACGTATATCCGCTACAGTTCGATTTACAACGCCGTAACACGCCATGGGATGATCCGGGTCGAGCAAGACACGACGGGCTGTTCCGCGCACTGTACGGTCACACTGAAAAGGAAGTAGCGGCCAGCTTGCTGCGTGTGGAATACAAAGGTTCTTCTAAAGGTGCGCGCTTCTCAGCAAGCAGTCGCCAATGCGTTGCACAACAACTTCAAGCAGCTTTGGATTCAATCGCCTCGGAAGGTCCAGAAATGGATGAGTTCTTCGCAAAGGTAGGCGGTAGCTTCAATTGGCGGGTCATTGCCGGAACAGGTCGCCTGAGCGCACACAGCTATGGCATTGCCGTAGACTTCAACACTGAACTTGGGGGGTACTGGCGTTGGTCTGGGGCCAAGGAAGGCGACGTTGGACCGTATAATAATAGGTACCCGGAACCGCTCGTTCGCCACATGGAGCGGTTTGGATTCATTTGGGGCGGCAAATGGCACCATTTTGATGGGATGCACTTTGAGTATAGGCCAGAAATCATCCTATACTCTCGCCTAAGCTCAACTCCTCAGAACAATTAGGCTGAGAACAACAACATGAAAAATCCTTTTATTCCCAGCTTGATAGCTTTGGCTCTTGCGACCACGGCGGTGGACGCGCAGGACTTTGGGCTGGACGACGAAAATCTAGCCGAACAGTTCTATGACGAAGCTCGGGAAATTGTTGAGCGCAGCCTTACACCTGAGCAAAAACTGTTCTACGGGATTCAAAATTCTGGTGGTGACAATGGCTCCCCGACCGACAACGGCTTTGGCATCCTGAGAGAGGCTTACCGTGCAGACCCAGAGGCCACGCTTGAACTAATACGCAGGATTATGGAAGCAGGCGAAACTAAGTAGCCTGCAAAGCAGCGTTAATTCAGACACAACCGTGGCAGTAAGTAAAACCCGTCAAAAGGTTGAGCTTTCAAAAAGTTCATATCCGCAGCTAGAAAACTAGCATATGAACCACCATCATGCCAAAATCTGAAATCTGTTTGGCCAACAAGGGCGTCAACTGTGGCGTTTCCACTGGAAAACACCATCTCAACGGCCACATAGCCTTCGCTCGTAGTCTTCTGTCCCCATGACGTTAAAACTGGGCTACCCGGCAGAGGTGTTTTGAGACTATCTATGAAGCTTTTTAAGTTAAACTGCCAATTTGGGTTACGCCAAGCTTCTGTGCCTGGCTTGGGCCATTCAAAAACAGAAAGCGTCAGTTTCATCATCGCCTGTCGCTGTGGACTACAAAAGAACTCATACCGATAATCGCCACGACGTGTTCGCTTTTTGAGTTCTACGATGCCCACACCATTTGAATATCCACGAAGCGTAGGCGAGAAATCTGAAACGAAAGTGTCCATTCCAAAGGATTTTATATCCTCCTCGGTTAACCAATACATTTCTTCCTGTGGTGGCACTGCCAAAGCTCGCGCAAGAAGGTCAGCAGAAATGCCCATCTCGACTAAATACTCCAGAAGAACTCCTGTGCGTATCTGGTCATTTACCCGTTCTTCGCTACCAAAGTTCTCACCGTCGCTCGCAAGTGAATAAAACTGGTGGACCGCCAACCGCCCAACTTTTTGATACCCCACCTTCTCATCGCCGGTTCTTTGTGATGCTGCGCGGTTGGTTCCTCCAGCAAATGCAAACACGCACGCTGAAACACAGACTGGATCGTCCGTATCCAGGAACTGATCGAAAAGAAATCTACTGTCGTGTCGCCCAACATAACCCGCAGTCTCGGCTACTACTGTTCCAAAACCTGTCTCACGTATCATTCGCCCCAAGATTATTGCGGAACCAAGGTCGCCCCCCAGAGAGTTCAGGTGAAGGTTTGTACCCTCAAATTCTCCCTCAATTTGATCGACGAACTCCTGAAACAGCCTTGGAGTTTCCCTGGTGATCATGCCCTGCGCGGAAATCCAAGTACAACTGTTACAGTTTCCACCAGTAGCAGCCAAACGAAACTCCATAGGTTTCGATAGGTCAGGCCAGTAGTTTGATTCAGGAACTTGAGAGGATACTGCCCCGGAAAACCCAACGAACAAGAGCAAAACCCAAAAGAAAACGAAAGATAGAGTGCTATACATGCAGGGCTCCAACCAGTCTGATCTTTTCAAGTGTTTTGTAAATCACTCTATGCAGTGGGCAAACGTGTACCGGAGTTTTTTGTGGTCTGTTTCTGAAAAGACAAGGTTGGCACCGATACTTCCGCCGATGACACTTGGGTACCAAATTGTAAGATTTACTTCTGATCTCGAAAACAGCCGTTCCCCATACTCGCGGCCAATATATATTGTATAATAAGCATCTGTTCCCGCGTCTCGCCCAGAGACGAAAGAAGCGTCAAGTTTTCCCAAGCTGCCCTGAAAGTGTCCACCATTGGCTACTGACTTACGTTCATAAATACCCGCCTGATTTCTCAAAAAGAACAGAATTTCCGGATGCCCGCCTCTGCAAAGAAAGGTAACCTGATCCACATTGCCCGGTGCACTTGGTCCATCTGGTCGCGTCCAGGCAATAATTCCTTCTTTGTAAGGCTCAAGGTTTAACTGCCCGTATGCTTCGTCCGTGACCAGGTCAAACTCTTTGGCTTCAACAGAGGTCACATAGTGCATGCCCTCTGCCGCTTGCCGACTGGCCAAAGTGAACAGCCGCGCATCAACGCCCATTTCAACCATGTAAGAAATCAACTGCCCGGACATTTGCTGAGCTGTTCCCCCCTCGATGGAACGCTCAGTCGAAAAGAAACGATGAACACCTAGAACATCTCCGTCCCGCAGAGAACGCTTAACACCTGCCATGAAGATGTAGGCACAAGCGCTTTCGCAGACGCCTTCCACAGCAAATGTAGGCGCACTGAAATCGCGGACCTTCCCAACTTTTGTGTTAAGCCCATAATCCCTTACCAGCCGCCCTATTTGTAGCGCTTCTCCCAAACTGCCGCCGCGACTATTGAGAAATATCTGTCCGCTGTGCCCGTCCACTTCATCACTGGTCAAAAACTCTTGGAACTTTTTGAACGTTCCATTCACAATCGGTCCATCAACATAAAGATAGCAAGTCGGCCAAGTAGCACCGGAACAGTGCTGACCCACTTTTGTATCTGCGATGGCAGAAATCGGAAGAACGGCAAAAAGCCAAATTACGAGACGTTCAAAACGCATCCTAACCCCACGTCAATGCTCTAGACGCAGCCTACGGGACTCAACCTCGTTCCACTCAGACCAAGCATCAGGAAGCATTCATTGCTCTCAGATTTTTGACGGCAGCTTATAACTCAAGGCTAGAATGATGCATGGCGGTGGCCAATTCAACACAGAGATCGCCGATCTACCAACGAGTAGTGCCCCGCCGAGCAAGGCACCATCAAGATTCTCACGCTCCTACGAATAAAGCATGTTTTGCATACTGGATCGCTCCGTCGAACAACAAGCGAACATTCTTCAATACGCAATTTCATGGTACGCTCATCTTTCTATACTTGGTTCACTCGGACTAAGAGAGGATCTTCGTTTGAGCTGTTGGTAGTCGGATAGCCTGTCCTCAACCGTGTTGGCTTGAGTTCCGGCGCTACAACTTTTCATTCGATGCAGGTCTTTTCTTAGCTCGTTTTGAACTTCGTCAAAACAAGTCTTGATTGTATTCCTTTTTTGAAGGGCCTGAGCGCGCGAGGAAGCTTGGAGGTCTCTCAAAGCTTGGCGCTCCATTTGATCCCGTCGCTGCGCGTGTTGTTTGGCTAGGTCGTTCTCTTTGAGTGTCCGTTTGCGTTGTCCGGTGATGCGATCCAGCAGGCCAAGAAGCCCTTTGCGTAACTTCTCATCGCGGTCTTTGGCTTCCTGTATTTGGCGTTCGCGTTGTTCCGTCAGCAAACGTGCCTTGGCGGCGTGTTGCATTTGTTGATGACGGGCTTGCGCTGCGGCGAGGCGATCCATTCGCATCCGCTCTTCTAAGTCCTTTTGCGCTTGGATTTCTTTGAGACGGTCCGTGACGCGCTGCGCGGCCTTTTCGTGCGCTCGATCCACTGATGGTAGGGCATCCGGCGAGCCAAGCTTCTCGCGTACGTCTTTGACCCGCTTCTTGGTCCACTTAGAAACCGCAAAGACTTCGCCCTCATGATCCACAGCGACAAAGCCCCGCCGCCCTTTGGCAAGGACATAACCATGCTCATCCAACGCGTGCGCGAAGCTCGCGGCATTGTCCGAAACAGACCAGCAATCTTGGAAGATTCCAATCAACTTTTGTGGGTCTTTGCCTGCGCGTTTAGATTGCTGCCATTGCTCCAGTGTGAAATTGCGCGGGTCGCGGTCTGGTTTGTGCAACATGCCATCGGGCATCTGCCAGTCTCGTTCGAGGTAAATCTCGCGGCTCAGCTACATGAGCTTGTCTTTGGTGAATGAAAGCTGGACCGCTTTCATCTCGTCCGTATTGATCCGGCACCACACCGCATCCGCATGACGGCGCACTTCACCGTCACGGCCCTTTTTGTCATGGAAGACGATGGCGCGGGGTTGGCCCGCAAGACCGAGTGTTTTTTCGGCTCGTGTTATCGCGTCTTCAAAGTCCGCCTCTGTGACATCTTCCCTAGGCGGCGGATTGATCGACAATGAAAACAGATGCTGTTTGCACTTTGTGGCGCGGCTGATCGCGTAGCTTTCTTTGAAGGCGGACTCCAAGTTATTCGAGGCAAAACCTCGAAGGTCATGCACCTCGACACGCTCATTGTCGTCTTTCATCAGATGCAGGGCCAAATCACGTCCGCCGCCGCGTTGGTTGCCAACAAACAGCATCAGTCCGCGACCAAACCCAATGCACGGATCAAATCAGACCGCATTGAGGTGACGCACGCACAAGCGGCTACAACTGTCTGTATGTGCTCATCGGACAGATCAAGCGTACCCGCCTCGGCTTGTGCAACGAGCGCATCCAAATTGCGGAAAACATCGCTACGGCCCAAGGCGCTGAGCACCCGCGCCAAGGCGTCGAAATCGTCAACCGGGCTAGAATGACGCGCTTTGCGGGGTGTGTGTCCCTTGAAGACACAGTCTTTGATGTATGCGCCGACAGGCGTACGCCCCGCCATGGCTTGCAGTTCTGCCCGCTCTTCATCGGTGACGCGGATGGAAATCGGAGACGAGCGTTTTTTGCGTTTTGGCTTCGGCTCCGGTTTTGCGGCAGCGGACAGGAACGAAGGCGTCAGATAGTTGGAAAGTGGATGTTTCATGGCTGCGGCTCCTCCGGTTTGGAGGGCGCAGAGTTATCCACTGCAATATCGTTGGGATCAAAGCCAGAAGCCTTGAGATGCTCTTCCCACTCCGTCAAAATCTCAAATAAGGCGTTCGAACTCTCTACAGAGGTGTTCGCCATCCCCAACCCGTTTCAATTCAAATTCGAATTGCAGCGTCAACGTTTTGTGCGATTTCTGTGATTTCAATTGTGTCAAGACGGAAAACGCCAAGTGAAGCAACAGACAGGATGTTGAAAATCGATCTCACGTTCGGCAAGCGTTTCTTCTCATCCTGGCACAATCGCAAAATCAGTCAATTTCTTGCCCTTCTATGTGACCTTTGTCCTCAAACAGGTCTGAAGCGAAAGTTGTGCCTTTGAATCGAATGTCCAGCATCGCAGCAGAGCCTCGACTCCCTTTACGTAATTTCTCCACACATACCTTCGTTTTTTTGGAAGCCCTGCACAGTCGGTATTTAGACTTAACAATTTTGGATTCCGCAGTTCGATCGGATGGAAAGCGATTGATCCTGAAAGGTGCACGTTTGACCAATTGCGACGGTGTTGTGAGTTCAGCAAAGTGGAACAAAAGGGGGGCACGGTCAGATTTGTCAAATGAACGTCGGATGACAAAGCTGCATCCCGTAATTGAAATGTAAACAAACTATCTGATCTCTGTGCCTCCCAAAGGAATAGCGCGAAGATAAAATCCGTTGAGTGCATGTATTTCTTATGAAGTTGGTTGTGGACTACAGACCTGAAAAACCACACCTGTGTTCGCGGAAACATTGCCCGGAAAAATCAGGAGAATTGGCGCGAGAGATTTCAGCAATTTTCTAAATTTTCTTCGCATAACTTGGTGCAAGGAATTGGTAATCCAATCGCTTGATAAATTTATGTATTCCAGCGAAGTTCATATCACAAACGATATGCAATTTTCGGCATTTCATCTGCCCGATCACGTATCCACGCATCGCAGAATACGAAGTACGACTTTGCATCCGACAATTTGCCCTCAAGTTGCAAGCGTGGGTGGCTGGGAGAAATCCAGTTGCGCTGCGATTGCTTCCGCGCGGCTCTTCGTCGCGCCAAATGGGGGACACAGTTGGGCACCGTAAGAATTTGAGCTGCGAAATGCGCCTTTTTTCCACGCTGACCTCCGCATTATTGATGAAAGCAAAATGTTGTTGGGCGGCGAAAACGGTGGCGCAGTGTTGTGCCGTTTCACTTAGACCGCATCGCTCGACGAGCACGCATCGGCGCTTACGACCTCCGCTTGCGTGACAACAGCCAGCCTGGCCATTTATTTCGGCAAAAGAACAGGGCCTTTTGCAGCAAAACCCATTCGCACCTCACTGCCGGGTTCAAGGGGGGTGTCAACGTCGTCGTGAACCGCGAAAACTTGGCCGAATTCCCCAATCAAAGTGTATTCCATTCGAACTCCGACATAGGTGGATTTTGCGACCCTTGCGGGGATACCCTGTTCGCTACCGATCACCAAACGCGATGGACGCACGGCCACCGAAGCGGGACCTGTCGACATCCCTCGGGCTGACATGGCGTAGCGATAGCCTTCGATTTCTACGGTTGCGATGTCATTGTCAACGGCGATGATCTGGCACGAGAGAAGGTTTGCTTCGCCGATAAAATCGGCCACGAAACGATCGTTTGGCGCGTCGTACAATTGGCGCGGTGTTCCCTTTTGAGCGATGGCGGCGTTGCGCATGACTACAATCTCGTCCGATACAGCCAGGGCTTCTTCCTGATCATGGGTTACATAGACCACTGTAAGGCCCAAATCCTGCTGGATCGCTCGAATATCTTCGCGCACCTGACGGCGCAACTTGGCGTCAAGGTTCGAAAGTGGTTCGTCGAATAGAAGAACCTGCGGTTCCAGAACGAGCGCCCGAGCAACGGCAACGCGCTGTTGTTGGCCGCCCGAAAGCTCAGATGGCAATCTACTGTCAAATCCAGAGAGGCCAACCAGCTCCAATCCGTTCACAGCACGACCGCGCGCTTCTTCCTTTGCGAAACCAGAAAACGTTAGGCCGTACATTACGTTCTCGAGCACGCTCATATGCGGGAAAAGCGCATAAGACTGGAACACCATGGAGACATCACGATCTGTGGCAGGCAGCTTTGTTACATCCCGGTCGCCAATCAGTATCTTGCCAGACGAGGCCATCTCGAGCCCGGCTATCATTCGCAACGTCGTCGTTTTCCCGCAGCCGGATGGACCAAGCAGGGTCACCAGTTTGCCCGCCTCCACATGAAGGTCAATGTTGTCGACAGCAACAACGTCCTTGCCGAATATCTTGGACACACCGTCAAAATGGACAGGTGCGGCCTTGGAGCTGATTGTTGCGTCGCTCATGCCGATTTCTCCGATCCATGCTGTGTCCGTCGCCCGATCTTCACTCGACCGACAAGGAGTTGCAAAAGGCCAACCGCCGCCAGCATGACAAAGATCAGCGTGGTAGAATAAGCAATGGCGAGCCCGTAGTCGTTATTCTCGACCCGTCCTATGATATAGCTGGTGGCCATGTCGTACTCTGCTGAGACAAGAAAGATTACTGCAGAGATTGCCGTCATTGCGCGTACAAAGCTATAGACCAGAGCGGCAAGTATAGCGGGCCGCAAGAGAGGCAGTATAACTCGGCGAAAAGTTTGCCAGGAGTTTGCGCCCAACGTAAGCGAGCTTTCATCAAGAGAGCGGTCAAGCTGGGACATCGACGCGATGCCTGCCCTTACGCCAACAGGCATGTTGCGGAAGACAAAACTCACAACGAGGATAACGCCGGTGCCCGTAATCTCAATCGGCGGAACGTTGAAGGCCAGAATGTAGCTGACACCAATAACCGTACCTGGAATGGCGAACGAGAGCATTGTGCCGAACTCAAAGGCGTTCTTTCCGGCAAAGCTCTGTCGCGTCAGCAGGTAAGCGGTCACCAACCCGACCACCGCTGTCAACGGTGCGGCAATCGCGGCTATGGTGATCGTTGTCCAGAAACTATCCCAGGCCGCCCCTGTCCAGCGAATACCCTCTTCTTCGAAACGGACGGAGAACGCGGTAACGTAATGCTTGAAAGTCAGCGAGTTGTTGACGCCCCAAAGCTCTACAACACTGCCGTAGACGATCATGGCGTAAACTACGATCGTAAAGGATGCCCAACTCAACGCGACAATCACGACGGGAATAGAAAGGCTCTTCGGCATCAACGGATGTACGCCTGCATCGCCCTTGCCGGTTACGGTTGTATAGTTTTTCTTCCCGAGCCAGATGCGCTGTGCGTAAAAGGCCGAGAGCGTGAAGAAGAGCAGAACCATCGCCAGAACCGCAGCACGCCCCTGGTCGTATTGTGCGCCGACGATGGCAAAGAAAATTTCGGTGGAAAGAACGTCGAAGTTGCCACCCAAAACGAGCGGATTGCCGAAATCCGCCATGGATTCGATAAAACCGAGCAAAAAAGCATTGGCCAAACCGGGTCGCATGAGCGGCAGCGACACGGTTTTGAAGGTCTGCCAACGGTTGGCGCGCAGTGTTTGGGCCGCTTCTTCCATGGATGGCGAGACGCCTTCGACAACACCGATGAGAACGAGAAAGGCAATAGGTGTGAACGCAAGCGTTTGTGCGATTAAGACACCAGGCATCCCATAGAGCCAGCGCGTTGGCTGTGTGCCAAACAAATCCGCAAAGAACTGCGTCACTGTCCCTGACAACCCAAAGAGCAGGATGAGCGCAAGGCCGATCACGAAAGGCGGCGTAATAATGGGCAGGACTGTCAACGCCCTCAGTGCTTTCTTCTGGCGAAACCCTGATCGGGTAACGACCAACGCAAAGCAAAGCCCCAAAGCGGTCGTAACGAAGCCAACAACGATCGCAAGGAATAACGAGTTCCATGCCGCACCGCACCGCGCGCCCCAGAAACATCCCAGGCCCCAAAGCCGGTCGTCAAAGAACTTTGAGGCGAACACACTAAGCGAGTAGGCTCCGTCTTCGGTCACGAAGGCTGCGAACAGCATCTTTGCGATCGGAAAAAACACGAATGCGGTAACGATCGTGATGACACCACCTATTGCGCTCACGACAAAGACATCGCCATTGATTGCACCTCTGGCTGCAATGCCTTGTGTCAAAAGGAACAGAAAGCCAGAGGCGCAGATCATTGCGCCATAGCCCATGCCGAACTGGCGGTCGCCGAGATCGCCAAAAAGTGCTTCAAGCCAGTAAAAATTGAAGCCACGGATGCCGATGCTGAAGCCTTGCGCAATCAACCAACTGAAACCCAGTGCACCCGCGAGGATCAGCAGGCGTGCATAAATGGGATCAGACTTTGGCCGCCCGAGCACGAACAGCGGCAGTGCCAACGGGATCATCAACGGGGCCAGCCATAGCTTTTCTCCCTGCCAGATCAGGAACGCAGCTGGCGCATATTCTTCATCGAAAGGATATCCGCCAAAAAGCCATTCCAACGACCAGAGGCCGTCCTCAACCACGTACCATGGCAGAAGAAAAAATCCGACCCATCCGGCAACGATCCAGAAGATCAATGCCGGATGAATAGTCTTTACGGTTGAGGCCGTCACTTACTGCGGCAGAACAGATACGTCCTCGTCCCATTTCTGCAGAAGGCGCTTGCGTTCATCAGACGAGCCATACTTTTTGAAGTCGTAGTCAATCAATTTGATTTGGCTCATGTCAGGCGCAGACTCCGACGTTTGGGCGCCCTTGTTCGATGGTACTTGAAAGGCGTTGACCTGCAATGCGAGGTTCTGTGCATCAGTGGAAAGAGCCCAGTCGTAGAACTTCTTTGCCTCTTCCTCGTTGCGTGCGCCGTCGATGATCGACATCGAGCCGATCTCGTATCCTGTGCCTTCGCAGGGGGCCACGACCTTGATCGGAAAACCGGAGACCGCTTGTTTTACCGCATCATGCATAAAGACGATGCCAATGGTGTTTTCTCCGCGGCCCGCAGCTTTTATCGGCGCAGAACCCGACTTGGTGTATTGGTTGACGTTCTTGTGCAGACCTTTCATGAACTCAAAGCCTTCTTCCTCGCCGAAGATTTGAACCATCGACGCGAGCGTTGTATACGCCGTGCCCGAAGAGTTCGGATTTGCCATTTGCACGTGACCTTTGTATTCCGGCTTTAAAAGGTCTTTCCAACAACTGGGCTCCGGCAAGTTGTTCGCGGCCACAAGATCGGCATTGTAACCATAGCCCAATGCACCTGAATAAATACCTATGGTTTTGTTCCCGGCGCTTTCGGCCTGATTGATAGCCCAGTCATGTAATTGGTCACGCATCGGTGACATGTACTCCATGCTCAGGCCCTCTTCCGCTGCCTGTAGGTGCGGGTCCCCCGTGCCGCCCCACCAGACATCGCCTTTGGGGTTGGAGCTTTCAGCGCGGATTTGGGCAAAAGTCTCGCCAGAAGACTTGCGCGTCATGTTTACGTCGATACCTGTGGCATCTTCAAAGCTCCGCGCCATCAACTGACACCAGTCTTCCTGCGCCGAGCAGTAGAGCGTCAGTTTGTCCGCTTGGGCCGCCGACAATGACGCTGCAAGTGCCACAAGTGACCCCAGAGCAGTGGTTGCAAGTTTTTTCATTTTCTTTCCTCCCTTAAGAAAAAAATTTGTTCCGGATCTCCCAGTTATTTTTCGTTCATCCTCAAGCAGCCTTACTCAAATTTTTGATTTTGGACAGCGTTTTTGGGTGTTGATCCAGTTTTTTGAGCAATTCTGAGAGCTCGCTTTCCTCGACCAGTTTCGCTGCCTTTTGTGGCGAGAACCAGTGGCGCTGCCGTTCCGCGCTTTCCTTCCATCGGCGCTTCAGCTTGTCGACGATCGTCGAATAGAGCATGACACGGCAATGCACCCGGCCACCGTCCTCCACGCGTTTGTCATAGTGATAAAAGCCAATTGGACGACTTGATATGAAACCAACGGCACTTGCTTCTTCCAGAGCTTCGATTTCCGCGGCGCGCCATGGTTTTTTACCATCCATCTGTCACCCTTTTGGCGTAACCCAACGACCACGTTCGCGAGAAGTCACTATGAGTACGCGAAGCCTTCCGGTTTTGTCCCACCGCAATGGCAAAGCCGCGATCTGATCGGTCTCTGAGGGCGTACTCATGCGGTGCCTTCGATACAATGTCTTCGCGCCAATCGACTGCCGAGCAAGTCTCCGGTTTCTTCCACAATGGGATAGGCCACATACGTCAGCGCGGCATTTATCTGCTTGAGCAACCTCAAAGTTTCTTGGTGGATATTGGAAGTCTCCAAGCTTGCCGTTGTCCCGGACTGGAGACGTTTCAGGTGACGCTCCTGCAGTTTTTGCTCTTCAAGTCGGATACGGTCTTTTTCTGAAACGAGCTGGCGCGCGTCTTCAGCATCTCCACTTGTTAGTACGCTCAAAGCGAGCTGACCATTGGTTGCAACCTGATCGTGAAAATGCTCGATATCTGCAAGACCCGCTTCCGAGAAGGAGATTGCCTCGGTGGACAGTTTCCGCGCCAACGCGGTGAGATCTACTGCGATACGGTCCGCAGCGTCTTCGAGACTGTTTGCCAAGGCAACAATTTCGAGCGTTTTCCTTTCCTGAGCTGACTGAATGTCGGTTGCGCGCAACCTTGAGACGTAGATCTTTATGTCGTAATGCATCCGATCTACATCTTCCTCGTGTCTCTTGATGACGCGGGCGACGTCAGGGTCCCATTTGCGAAAAAGCTGCATAACTGGAACAAGAATGGACTGCACTGTTTCCGACATCCGCAGTAACTCTCGTTGGGCGCAGGCCAAAGCCATATGTGGATGGTCAATAGCTCTGGCGTCCAGCGCGCTGACCCATTTATAGGTGTCGCCCAAATGATGTGGGACCAGGCGTTCGACTTTTCGTGTCAAACGGCCAGTCAGTGGCAAAAAAATCAGCAGAAGCGCAGCATTCATTGCAATGTTTAATGTGACTGCCTGCTGTCCCGCACCGTTGCCGAAGAGCCCCATCGGAATGAGGCCGCCCAATAGAAGCGTCAAAAAAACGATCGAAAGCCCGCCGCGTGCAACCAGGTTGCCCAACACAACTATTTTTGCTGGACGCTCACCCGACCACAACAAAGCAAAAGGAACTATTGCACCGCCCAAGTTCGCACCGATGACAAGCCCGGCTGCCACTTGCGACGCGATCAAACCTGCCGAAGCAAAGGCGGCGAAGGTTAACACGGCCGCCAAGCTGGAATGCATGCCCCAGGCCAACAATGCACCTAGAAAGTATGCGCTGAGAAGATCACCTTGAAGATAGTTTGCGATTGCCTGAACGATTGTGTTCTCAGCCATCGGTGCCGTTGCCTCTCGGATCATGGCAAGTGACATGAATAACAAAGCAAAGCCTATAAAAATTCGCCCGACTTGTTTGGTCCTGCGGGTGTGGGATTTCAGAAAGGTAATCACGCCAAAAAGCAAGACAAATGGGATCACAGCCTGCACTGGTAAAAAGAGTATCTGCGCCATGATTGCGGAACCCAGATCGGCGCCCAACAGCAATGCTAGCGCGGCCTTTGGCGCGATCAATCCGGAAATGGAGAACCCGGCAACGACCAAAGCGACGGCGGTGGAACTTTGAAAGAGCATGGCAGCAAGACCGCCGCCGACAGCGGCTGAAAACTTACGTTTGGAAAGATCTTTTAGGTGACCTTTCACTTCTGGCATGAACGCGCGCTCGACACCGGTTTGAACCATGCGCACAGACCACAGGAGCAGTGCGACGCCAGCTGCAAGATGGACAGCTGTGACTACCATTGCATTGGCTTTCTATGGGCTACTGGGCGCTTCACGAAACGGATCGGTTTCCTCTCGGTTTTGGGTCTTAAAGAAAACTCAACACCAAACCGAGGTATATGCAACAAAAACCGTTGCAAAACGCCCGAAAGACCACAAAAGTGAAGTTGGAGTCGAGTTAGGGCGTCGGATGTCGAAAACGGAAAAGCGGGTAAAGACCCTAAAAAAGGGCTGTGGCCGACTGAAGAAAGGGGATCGGCGACGTCAGATTTTGCTTGAGTTGAAACTACGGCCGCATGTGCGGATCAGTGAACTGGCGAAGCGGTTTCACGTTTCGAATGAGACATTGCGCAGGGATTTCGATGCGCTTTCGAGAGACGGTCTGATCTCTCGGGCTCATGGCGGCGCATCGGCTCCTATGCAAGGCTATTACCCGAGCTTGGACGAGCGCACGAACGCGCGCATTGAACAGCGTGAACAGATTGGGGTAAGGGCCGCGAGCCTCGTTCAAGACGGCGAGACAGTCATGATAGATTCCGGATCAACTACGATCGAAATGGCAAGGGCACTCGCCTATCAGGGCACGCCTTGCACTGTCATCACCAACTCCATTCCGGTCGCAATGACGCTGGGAAACGACGAGGTTCAAATTCTCCTGTGCCCCGGGGAGTATCTTGCGCCAGAATCTGCTGCAATTGGAACAGACACATTAGAGTTTTTAAGCCGTTTTAACGTTGATCGGTGCATGATCGGATCGTCCGGAATCTCAGATGAAGGGCCATCTGAGACTGTCCGCGGTTTTGCCGCGGTAAAACGGGTCATGCTACGGCGCGCCACTACAAGACATTTGCTAATTGATTCTGATAAGTTCGGACGAAAGGGACTTGCACATGTTGCTGCGCTGTCCGAACTCGATACGATCATTACTGACGCATCACCAACGGGAGACCTGCTGACCAAAGTAAAAACCGCCGGCGTCGAAATTGATGTCGCCGAGCCTTCTTAACTACTCAAAACGAACAGCGGTTACAAATGCCGCGCATTTCTGGGAGGAAAACATGAGAATTGATATCAAAATTATGCTGGGTGCATCGGCAATAGCGCTGATGTCTCTGGGCGGCGCGGCATCGGCGCAGGACTGTCCGCGCGGCGATCTGGACCAGCGCTTCTGTGATGCAGATGGAGACCTCATCGCGGACATTCCAGCGGACGCATCCTCGCGGATTGATCCCGATACTCTTATTTTTGCCTATACGCCGGTCGAGGACCCTGCAGTGTATAAAACCGCTTGGTCCGATTTCCTGGAGCATCTGGAAGCCGAAACTGGAAAAGATGTCGTTTTCTTCCCGGTCCAGAACAATGCGGCACAGATCGAGGCGATGCGCTCAGGCCGTCTTCACATTGCCGGCTTTAACACTGGGTCGAACCCTCTCGCTGTGAACTGCGCGGGTTTTCGCCCTTTCACCATAATGGCTTCCAAGGATGGGAACTTTGGTTATGAGATGGAGATCATCACCTATCCAGGTTCCGGCATTGAAGAGGTTGAGGACATCAAGGGCAACCAACTGGCGTTCACTTCTCCAACCTCGAACTCTGGTTTCAAGGCGCCTTCGGCAATCCTGAAGGGTGACTTTGACATGCTACCGGAACGTGATTTTGAGCCGGTTTTCTCCGGCAAACACGATAATTCGATCCTCGGTGTGGCGAACAAAGATTACACGGCAGCTTCGATCGCGAACTCGGTGAAGTCTCGGATGATCTCACGCGACGTGATCAAGGAAGAAGATGTTAAGGTGATCTACAAGTCTCAGACATTCCCGACGACAGGTTTCGGAACTGTCTACAATCTGACGCCGGAGTTGCAGGACAAGATCCGCAACGCGTTCTTCAGCTTTGAGTGGGAAGGCACGACGTTGGAGGCGGAATTTTCCAAATCGAATGAGGGCCAATTCCTCGAAATGACATATCAGGAGTTCTGGGAAGTCATTCGCAAAATTGATGCAGCCAACGGTGTTTCCTACGCCTGCCAATAATTTAAAGATGACGCGACAGGCCCGAGTAGGGCCTGTCGTGTCGCCGCGCTGGGGCTGAATTATGCTTACACTCCATAAGCTTACAAAAACATATAAAACTGGCGACCAAGCGCTCAAAGCGGTTGATCTGGAAGTTCCAAAGGGTCAGGTTCTTGCCCTGATTGGACCTTCAGGTGCGGGCAAGTCTACTATGATCCGCTGCATAAACCGGTTGGTCGAACCATCTGACGGCGCAGTCATGCTGGACAATACTGATCTCACCAAGCTCGGCTCCGGTGCGTTGCGCAGGGCGCGTCGTGAAATGGGCATGATTTTTCAGGAATACGCACTGGTAGAGCGCCTGACCGCTATGGAGAACGTGTTGTCGGGGCGATTGGGATACGTCGGGTTTTGGCGGTCATTCCTGCGCCGCTACCCGCAATCCGACGTGGACGATGCCTTTCGTCTGCTTGATCGCGTCGGCCTGCTTCACATGGCAGACAAACGCGCCGACGAATTGTCAGGTGGTCAGCGGCAGCGTGTGGGCATTTGCCGGGCCTTGATCCAGAACCCCAAGCTACTGCTGGTCGATGAACCTACTGCTTCCTTGGACCCAAAGACCAGCCGCCAGATCATGCGGCTGATCACCGAGTTGTGTAAGGAGCGGGGACTCGCTGCGATCATCAACATCCACGACGTGGCTTTGGCGCAAATGTTCGTGCCGCGCGTGGTTGGTTTGCGTTTTGGAGAAATAGTTTACGACGGCGGTCCCACAGGATTGACCCCGGACAAGCTTACCGAAATTTACGGTGAAGAGGACTGGGAAGCGACGATCGAAATAGTCGACGAGGATGATGACATTGAGGCAGCGGAATGAGCCGTCGTGCATTGGATGACGTGCTTGGCAAGAGCTGGCGCAAACCAGCCTTTGTTAAGAATCCCTTTCTGAGATGGAGTCTTATCGCCGGATTTGTCGCTTATCTGATTGCGGCCTTTATGACGATCGAAGTCGACTGGAGCCGCGTTTACGAAGGCCTCGACCGCGGCTGGGCATTTGTTCTGGCCTTTTCCAGCCCTGATTTTGCAACGCGCTGGGGCGATATCTGGGAAGGTCTGTTGGAAAGCATCGTAATGACGATTGCCGCTTCGGTTGTCGGTATCCTGATCTCTATACCAATTGGGTTAGGTGCTGCACGAAACGTTGCGCCCTTGCCGATCTACGTTATTTGCCGGGGTATCGTCGCGATCAGCCGGGCACTGCAGGAAATCATCGTTGCTATTCTGTTGGTTGCGATCTTTGGTTTCGGCCCATTGGCAGGGTTTCTGACGCTGTCCTTCGCGACGATAGGTTTTTTGTCAAAGCTATTGGCGGAAGACATAGAAGCCATGGACAAAGTGCAAGCAGAAGCGATCAAAGCTTCGGGTGCGAGATGGATGCAATGGATCAACTATGGCGTGCAGCCTCAGGTCATGCCCCGGCTGGTTGGTCTTTCCATGTACCGTATCGACATCAATTTTCGGGAAAGTGCTATCTTGGGGCTTGTAGGTGCAGGTGGAATAGGGGCCACTTTGAACACTGCATTTGACCGCTACGAATACGACACAGCGGCAGCTATTTTGATACTCATCATCGGCATCGTAATGGCGCTTGAATACCTGTCGGGCATCATTCGCGCGAGGGTACAGTAATGCCCGTGCTTGAGCGGGAAGGAACCCAAGTCTGGCGGCGTAGAACCACCGCCGACAGCCTCTTTCGCTGGTTTGGGTGGCTTCTTGGTGTCGCCGTATTCGTCTATTGCTGGCAGATCATCTCGGAGTCTACGACGTGGTTCTTTGTGTGGGATGCGCCGCGTATCGCCAACGATATCTGGACGCGTGCAACACCGCCCAAGTGGGAATACATCATGCAGTTGGGCCGCCCGATCTGGGACACGCTGAACATCGCAACCCTTGGCACGATCATCGCCTTATTTCTCGCGGTGCCTGTGGCCTTCCTGGCAGCACGCAACACCACGCCTTCGGCTTTGTTCATTCGACCGATAGCGCTTTTGATCATTGTGTCGACCCGCTCGATCAACTCGCTGATCTGGGCGCTTTTGCTGATTGCAATAATTGGTCCGGGCGTCTTTGCAGGCGTTATTGCGATCGCCATACGCTCGATTGGCTTTTGCGCTAAACTTCTCTATGAGGCGATTGAGGAGATCGACCATACCCAGGTCGAAGCGATCACCGCTACCGGTGCCAGTCGTTGGCAAGTCATGGCGTACGGTATCGTTCCGCAAATCCTGCCTGCGTTCGCAGGCATCGCGGTATTTCGCTGGGACATCAACATTCGAGAATCCACTGTGTTGGGTCTCGTAGGGGCCGGCGGTATCGGGCTGCAACTGTCCGCGTCTCTCAATGTGCTGGCGTGGCCACAGGTCAGCCTGATCCTGATCGTCATACTGTTTGCAGTGGTGATCAGTGAATGGGTGTCCGCGAAAGTGCGGGGAGCGATCATTTGACGCCGATCTCTGTGGAAGAGGCTTACAGTTCTTACGAAGCGGTGCGTCATCGCCTGCCAAAACTTGACCCCATCAGAACCAACTATCGCTCAGTCTCTACTTTAGAAGAGACAATGAACGACTTTGACGTTTTTTTGCTTGATGCTTTTGGCGTTCTGAACATTGGTGAAACAGCCATTACCGAAACGCCGGACCGGGTCAGATCTCTGAGAGCGGCAGGCAAACGCGTTCTCGTGGTATCGAACGCCGCAGGGTTCCCCCATGCGTCACTGATGGCAAAATACGCACGACTGGGATATGACTTTGCACCCGCGGACGTGGTAACCAGCCGGACCACCTTGCTTGCAGAAATGAACGGAAGCAGATCGCATTGGGGACTGATGGCGACCCGCGGTACCGGGCTTGAAGACCTGGATTTCTTAGACCTGACATACCTCGAGGAAGACCCGGCGGTGTACGATGCTGTTGATGGGTTCTTAATGATAGGCTCTGCCACTTGGACCGAGGCGCGGCAAAGCCGTCTGGAGAACTCCTTGCTCAAGCGTCCGCGACCCGTGCTTGTCGGAAACCCAGACATTGTGGCCCCACGTGAAAATGGGTTTTCCACGGAACCCGGATTTTTTGCCCATCGCCTTGCGGACAAAACCAATGTCGCGCCACAGTTCTTTGGAAAGCCGTTTCACAATATTTTTGACCTGGCATTCAGACGACTGGGACCAGTCGACAAAACACGTGTACTCATGGTCGGAGACAGTTTGCACACCGACATTCTGGGAGCGCGAACCGCCGGAATTTCTTCGGCTCTGATCTCAGGTTATGGCTTCTTCGCCGGGAAAGATGTTGAAGCCGCTATCATTCGATCAGGCATTGTGCCGGATTATGTTGTTGATCGGCCTTGATGAAGAAATGCTGTTGCGCTGCGTGCAGCCTGCGCTGAACACAGTCAGCTAAGAGTCAAGGAATGACTGGCAATCACCGCGCCGTGCAGCGTTTGCTCGGATACAAGAAAGCCTATAGCACGGCGCGATGCCCTGGCGTTGTACTGGAAGATGCGTTTCGTATTGCGATGTACTCAGACATAAAAAACATTCTGACGGGCCGCCTTTCTGTTTGTCAAAGCAGAGCAGTTCTACATCGTACGGGCGAAGCAGAGCCACAAAAAGGCAACTTACGTGGTGATTTGGGTCTGTGAAAGACTCTAGCTTAAGCTGAACAAAACGGTACGCTGCGCTTCGCAGTTTATGAGCGTTTTCAACTGCCGCTGTGGCTCAACCAAGTAGGAGGATCCCATGCCTTCACCAAGCAAGTTGGGAGTGCTAGTTGCTGCTGCCTTTACTCTACCGCACTTTGTGCTCGCCGAGGTTACAAAAGAGCAACTGGACGCCATTTCAACGCCTGACGAGGTAAACACCTCGATTGGTACTTTGAAATTCATTGACGGGGCACCGCTGCCGGAAACGTCGGCGATGGTCTATGACTACCTAGACCGAGCGCATGGTGTAGACGCATTCCTGAAAGGCATACCAGCGGCTTCAGTCTATATGCTGATTGAGGGCGTTAAGCCGCTTGGCGCAGTTGAAGCCCATCCGGTGGGCATCTTTAACGAATTGATGGATGCCAACTCGCTTTTTCTGACGGGAAACAGCTCGACGATGTACGTCTTTCCGAACCTCGAGGTCGACAGGGATGGACCTACCGTCGTTGAAGTGCCGCCTGGAGCGTTGGGGGCGTTCAATGATGCGTATTTTCGCCACATAGGTGATGTGGGCCCCGCAGGTCCTGACGCAGGCAAAGGAGGTAAGTACCTGTTGCTTTCTCCGGATTGCGACTGCGACGTGCCCGATGGCTACTTCGTTTTCCAATCACCGAGTTACACGGTTTAGACCTTCATGCGCATGTCCGTAGCAGAGGGTTTGGAAGCTGCGTACAATAACGTCGCCGAGAACCTCCGTGTCTATCCATTGAGTGAGGTCAAAGATCCACCGGCGCTTGAACTGATCTCGCTTTCGGGCGAGTCTTTCAATACGGTTCACGCGAACAATTTCCAGTTCTATGAGGAACTTAATGCGGTTGTACAACGGGAGCCGATTGATCTTTGCTCCGAGGAAACCCGAGGTCTCTGGGCGTCGATCGGCATTGAGAAAGGAAAAGCGTTCGACCCCGACGATAGGATGCGTGCACTTCTTGAGGACGCCGTGGCCATCGGAAATGTCGCCGCGCGGTCCATTGTTTGGCATCCTCGTACCGACAGAAACCTTGCTGGATTGCAAACCTTTCAGGGAATGAATTGGAATTCGGCTTTTCTCAATCAGGACGTCTTTTTCGACGGTCCCGACGACGAAACAATAAACACGGACGCCCGTGTCACGTTCCACTACCCATACACTGCTGTAACACCTGCGATGGCGAAACCAAGTCCTGGCGTCGGATCAGACTACAGGATCGCCTATCTCGACGCGTTGGGCGAGCCTTTTGATGGAAGTGCGATCTATTAGGTGACACTGCCGCCGAACCCACCCGCAGACGATTTCTGGGCGTTTACTCTCTACGATGCGCAGACTCGATCAATGTTGCGGACAGATCAACCTCTGCCGTCAATCGACAGCATTCAGAACGACCCGGTGCTCAACGAGGACGAGTCGATCGATGTCTACTTCGCTCCGAAAGCGACGGAGGGTTTTGCAGAAAACTGGGTCCAGACTATTCCGGGCAAGAGCTGGTTTACAATTTTGCGCATGTACGGTCCCCGTCAGGAATGGCTCGACGGTGAACGCATTCCGGGCGAAATCACACGGATAGAGTGAACGATGCTTTCGCCGGGCCAGCAGGCAGATCCAGCCTCCCAAGCAAGTCCGCGAGCGATTTCCAGATGTCTGTTTGTTCATACAGCGGTCGTTGAGGACAGTTGCAGCAAAAGACGGGTCAGACGGTTTTCCAGGCGCTGGAGCCGAGAGTGCCGACTATGATGACCGGCGTGGAGCGGCCCTTCTTTGCGATTGCGGATCATCGCTCGCAAAGGCCGAAGACAAACGTCAGTTACCAAAACATTTTCAAAAGCTGACGAATGGCCGCCGTGCAAAAACGCACTGTTAATCAATCCAGAGCTCGAAGTCAGTCATGCTGTGGGTAAAGCGTGAGCCTGAAAGACACTTTAAGCGCGGCCATTCGTAAAATAGTCTCTGAACTTAAGCCTTGGTCAAAGTTGAAAGGCGCGCCCCCTATGTCGAAGGCAGCATTAAATTCACGCGTTTTACATTGCTCCAACAAATTTTGTTCCTCAACGGGTAGAGCTTCCAAAACGTCCAACATAGCAGCAATCGTGGCTTCAAAGCTGCCATGAAACTCATTTTCTTCGTCGCCAATGATCTCCAAAACGGTGTTCCAATCGCCATATGAATCCTGATGATAGCTCAGAACGACCATGCCAGCGGCTTCCAGTTTTTGGTTGAGTTGGTCGATGGGATGACTGGAGATTAGGTCAAGATCGGTATTTCTGTACTTTGTTTTCATAGCGTCCCTCGCTCCCCCCGAAAAACGCGCAAAATTGGCGGACTGGGCGGGTTTCAAAACGTATTTCTCACTCTTGTCTGCGGCTTATTCTACGCGGTGCCCAACGGTGGCCAGAGTTTGGGGCCATCCCAATCCGGCGGACGTCGACGCCAATAGTAAAGCACCATAATTGCACAGACTGTGATCATCGGGATCAGCGCATAAATCATACCCGCCCCGGCGTATCCGTTGCCATAATTGCTGTTGTGTATGGTTGGATTTTCGGGAAGGTAGACGACATCGAAGGTACGGCCGACAGTGAGGTACTTTGCGTTCTGTTTGACAAAGGTTTTCTTGTCGTCGATCCACTGACCAGTATGTGTGCGATAACCGTACTGCATGTCAATACGCCAGCCACCGCGGCTATAGTTGCCACGCTGCCAGACCCAGTAGGGTTCTCCTACCCAGGTGACTTCGGCCTGCACTGTTTTGCCATCAGCGTTTAGTTTCTCAAGGATCGGCATGTTTACGAGCCAAATCCAAAAGCAGCATCCAATGAGCACAAGGGTTAGGCAGGCAAAGAGCAAAAGCCGATATGGGACGTTGAATAAAAGCATGCGCTTGGCGTGGCATAGCATCATGGCAGGAGCATGGCACGGGCAGCGCTCCGGTGCAGATGCCCTGGTTGGAGACCTGTTCGTTTTGTTCTTCTGCGGCCCCGGCGCTTACACGGATGAAGAAATGGCAAAAGCTGACCAGTGGGCAAAAAAAATATCAATCAAAAACTGTTGCTTATGCAAATTCTATTCCGCTGGAAGTCATCGGCAGAAAAGTCGTCATCGGTTTCCCGGCGGCGGCGATAGCGTTCGCAAGAGCTGGGCCAGCTGGCGGGGTGCCGGGTTCACCGACGCCAGAAGGAGGAGCATCCGACGGCACAATATGCGTCTCGATTCTGCTGAGATCGTATATCCTTAACGTCTCGTAGTCATGAAAGTTTGATTGTGTCACGGCTCCGTTCTCCAGCGTAAGACCGGCTCGCATGACGTGACCAACACCATAGCCAATACCGCCCTCAATCTGAGCACGTACGATGTCCGGGGTCACCGCAATGCCGCAATCTACCGCCGCCGTAAACTTTTCGATCTTCACGGCACCGTCTTGATCCAGCGAGATCTCGCAGACCTGAGCAACATATGTTCCGAACGATTTGTGCGCCGCGATCCCCTGGAAGTGTCCCGCCGGTAATGATCGGCCCCAGCCGGCTTTTTCTGCCGCAAGACGAATGACCGCCTTCATTCTGGTCTGATCCGGACCGTCGCCTTGCAAGCGGTCCAACCGGTACTCCACTGGATCCTTGCCGGCAGCCGCGGCGCAAAGATCCATCATGCACTCCATCACGTAGGCCGTATGATTATGGCCAACAGAGCGCCACCAGTTCGGGGTCGTAGGTCCTTTTTGGTCGGTCAAACCGACGTGATGCACCGGAATTCGATAAACTGTGTCGTGAATCCCTTCTATCGAAGTCGCATCCACGCCGTCTCGGACGAAGAAATCCTGGAACGAGGAACCCTTGAAGATCGATTGCCCCGCAACTCGGTGATCCCAACCTAAAATGCGCCCTTCTTCATCAAGTCCAACGCGTACTCTGTGCGCATATGACGGTCTGTAGTTTCCGCCGGTTATGTCGTCTTCTCGCGACCATTGCAGCTTAACGGGACGCGTTCGGTCGGTGACCGCAAACGCGAGGGCTGTTTCAACGAGGTAATCCGAGTCGGGCGTCAGGCGGCGACCAAAAAAACCACCCGCATACAACGAATTCACCTGAATTTTTTCCATTGGAATGTCAAGTATCTGGCTCAGAACAGAATGCCCAACCGTCGGTGATTGCGCGCCGTCATGCAAAATGAGCCCACCATTCTCAGTGGGTTCGATTGTTGCTCCTAGTGTTTCCATTGGTGCGTGAGCGAGAAGCGGAAAGTAAAACTCCCGCTCCACCACCTGAGCGGCTCCTGCGATCGAAGACGTAACGTCCGACAGTGCAGCTTCCGAGGCCTGGTATTCAGGTATGTCCCGGACCTTGGCCAACAGATCTTCTTTTTGTTCTTCTGTGCTGCGCCTCTCAGCGGCGGAAAAATCCCAGTCGACTTCAATGAGGTCGCGCGCTTGAAAAGCCGCCCAAGTGTTTTCTGCATAGGCCAAAACGCCTTTATCGTTCGGCAGTCTTTTCGCCATAATAAAGCCTGGGACGGCACGGGCCGCATTATCGTCAAACGAAGCAACCATTCCGTCCAGACGAGGCGAGCGCTTTATTGCAGCAACCATTTGACCTTTTAGCTGCATATCCATTGAATAAATGGCACTGCCGTTCGTTTTGGCAGGCGTGTCCAGCCTTGCTTTTTGATCTCTGCCAATCACTTGCCATTCAGAAACTGGTTTAAGAGATGGATCACTCGGAACTTCAAGTTCGGATGCTGCCGCAACGAAGGCTCCGACGCTTTCCGACCTTTCTCCAGCGGTGATAAAGCCGTTCTTCAGTTCTAGTTTATCCAATGGTTTCGACCAGGCATCTGCCGCAGCCGACAGCAGCATCTCGCGCGCAGCGGCCGCTGCTGTTCGGTATTGCAAAAAGGAGTTGGCCATTGCAGTAGAGCCACCTGTTACCTGCACGCCTATCCCCAAGTTTGCATAGGTCTGCACATCGGACGGCGCCATCTCGAAGGCGATGTTCTGAAGTGACATATTCATCTCTTCCGCGATCAAGGCTGACAGGCCGGTGGCCGTTCCTTGTCCACCTTCAAAGTGCTTGATGATTGCGGCAACGGTGCCGTCGGAATAAACCTTAACGAAAGGTGTTACTTTTGCGCCTGTTCTCAGGCCCTGTGCAAAGACACCCTTCGCATTGATACCTATAGTGAGTGCGGCGCCCGCTATTGCTGACTGCAAGAGACTGCGACGGGTGATCCCGCCACTCATTGTGAACTCGCAAGGATCACGGCGGCGCGATGGATCGCTGCACGAATTCGCGTGTACGTTGCGCAGCGACACGCGTTGCCACCCATAACTGAATCAATCGTGTCATCGTTTGGCATTGGCTCATAAACCAAAAGATCAACTGCCTGCATAATCTGACCAGATTGACAGAAACCGCATTGGACGACGTCCAGTTCTGCCCACGCTTGTTTCACAGCATCAGATTCCGCGCCGGAGACAGCTTCGATCGTCGTCACTTTTTCTTCTTCAGAGAGATCGCCAATGCTTATCTGGCAGGATCTGGTGGCTGCCCCGTCGATATGGACGGTGCATGCACCGCAAGAAGCGATCCCGCAGCCGTACTTTGTGCCCGTCAAACCGAGCTCATCCCTAAGAACCCATAACAGTGGCGTCTCTGGTCCAGCCGCGATATCGCGCATCGCGCCGTTGATATTCAATTGACTTGCCAATTTAGAATTCCACTTCGGTCTGATCTGTATGAGTCGGCGCCTGGACGAACCTGTCGCAGCGCCTCAATCCGCGGCATCGTAAAGTTGAGACGACGGAGGTGGCGCCAGGAATGATCTGACACGGTCAGATATTGTCCGCGCTGCTCTTATCTCCTCATTGATTTGATCTTTAGCGATTGGCCGCCAGGCGTTCTTGCCATTTTCTCCAAATGACTTGCACAAATCTCCAGAAAAGTGGGTTCTTCTGTGTATTCGGAACTGAAATTCGATATGTTCTCAGGCATGAAAACGCGAATACCACTAGACAGGATAACGGCCCAAACACTGGAATTATTTCAAGGAAATGAGGACGATATCGTTCATGTGCTGCCGGATTTCTCGGTGTTCCGGCAGCGTCAAGAGAGCGAATTCGGCGGATTGGTCTATCACCCACTTTTCTGCGTAATTCTACGAGGTCGCAAAGAGTTTAAAATTGGGGAAAGGTGCGTTTCGCTGTCCGCGGGCGAAGCTTTCGTTATCAGTCACGATATGCCAATCGCGTCCAAGATTAAAGGTGCCAGTCTGAAGTCCCCGTACATCGCCACAATATTCTCACTGGACCTCGGTATCTTGCGTAGTCTGCAGGCTCAGGTTGCGTCGGTCTTCGAGGTTGACCCGGAAGCGCGGTTTCTTTCAACTGGGTCATACAGCTCCGATTGGGCCGAACCTCTACTCAGATACATGCAGCTTTCCGCTGACCCTTTGAAAGCCGAAGTTCTCGGACCGTTGATCCAGAAGGAGATACACTTCCAGCTCTTGTTGTCGCCGATGGGTGGAATGTTGCGCAATCTGCTTTTTATTGACAGTTCTGCCAGTCGGGTCGCCCGAGCGATCCAGCACATTCGGGAAAAGTTCCGCGAACCATTGGCGATTGCAGAACTTGCCAATGTTGCAAGTATGAGTACGTCATTGTTCTACGACCGGTTCAAGTCCGTTACAGGGACTACACCTTTGCAATATCAGAAAGATTTGCGTTTAATCGAAGCAAGACAACTGCTGATGGGAGGCGGTTGGTCGGTTTCTGGCGCAGGGCTGGAAGTCGGCTATGAGAGCCCTTCTCACTTTAGTCGGGATTACACACGTAGATTTCAGTGTTCTCCCAGAAACCACCTGGCGCGGAATCGTGAGCCAGTTAGTACCGAGACTTAAATGAACAGGAGTTACCGCTATATGCGCGCTGCGATTTCGACTTATGCATTCCTTACCTGGACGCTGGCGTTTAGCGTTCTTGGATCGCAGATACCGGCGCAAAATCAAGCGCCTCCCGTCACTGTCGCCAAGCCTGTTGTTAAAACCATTGTCGAAGATGATGAGTTTGTTGGTCGTTTTGAGGCACAATCCGAAGTAATTGTGCGGTCACGCGTCACCGGTTATCTGGAAGAAGTTCATTTTTCCGAAGGAGCGGTCGTGTCCGAAGGAGAAGTGCTGTTCACGATTGATCAACGTCAATTTCGAACGATACTGCGACAGGCGGAAGCCCGAATTGATGTTGCGGAAGCCACGTATGATTTTGCCGAGGACCAACTGGAGAGGGCCGAGCGTCTCATCTCGAATGGAAATATTTCGCAAAGTGTCCTGGATTCTCGGCGAGAGATTTTTCTGGCAGCCCAGGGCGCTCTGGAAGAAGCCCGGGCTTCGCTGGAGCTGGCCGAGCTAGATCTGGAATATTCGACAATCACAGCGCCGATTGCGGGGCGGATTGACCGCACTTTGATTGATCCCGGCAACCTTGTTCTGGAAAATCAGTCTGTTCTTACCTCTATTGTGTCTTCCGATCCCATGTACTTCAATTTCGACATCGACGAGCGGTTCTTTCTGGCTTACGCGCGGGATGCACGCGCTCGCGGCGCTTCGCTGCAGGAGGGCGGCGGCGGTCTGGAAGTGACGGTGACGCTGTCCGACAGATCGATACCGCCGCTGACGGGACATCTCGACTTCTCCGAAAACCGAATTGACGAGGAAACCGGCACAATGCGCGTGCGCGCGGTACTGGATAACCCTGACGACATTCTGACCCCCGGCTTGTTCGGGCGCATTAATGTTCCTGGCTCGCTTCCCTACGAAGGCGTGCTTATCCCCGACAGCGCAATTGTTGCCGATCAGAACAGACGTATTGTTATGACAGTCGACCCAGAGGGAAAAGTCTCGCCTTTGCCAATACGTCCGGGGCCGCGGATCGATGGTTACAGGGTTATTCGCGAAGGCTTGGACGGGTCCGAGACAATTGTGATAGAAGGGATCGTCAGGGCGCGACCGGGAAGTGTCGTGACGCCGGAATTGGTCGAACTTCCCCTTAAAGCAGAAAACTGAACAATGGGTCGTTTCTTTGTCACACGACCGATTTTCGCGATTGTTGTAGCGCTGCTGACAACGATACTGGGTTTCATTTCCTACACACAGTTACCTATCGAACAATACCCTGAAATTGCGCCACCCTCCATTGTCGTGCGAGCGAATTATCCTGGCGCTGATGCGGAAACGATTGCCGCGACCGTGGCCACGCCCCTTGAGCAGGAAATCAACGGCGTCGAGGGTATGCTCTATATGTCGTCTTATTCGAGTGCAGACGGAGCGATGAGCCTGACTGTTACTTTCGAGCTCGGAACAGACCTCGACGCAGCGCAAGTCCTTGTGCAAAACCGAGTTGCAATTGCAGAGCCGCGCCTTCCGTCAGAAGTGCGTGCTTTAGGAGTGACGACCACAAAGTCGTCGCCCGATTTGATGATGGTCGTGCACATGCTTTCGCCAGACGCGAGCTTCGATCAACTCTACGTCTCGAACTATGCCCGGTCCCGTGTCAGAGACAGGCTTGTGCGTTTGGACGGCGTTGGTGATCTCCTGATTTTTGGCGAACGTGAGTTTTCAGCCCGTGTCTGGCTCGATCCCGATCGACTGGCCTCTTTGGGACTGACTTCCGGGGATGTGGTAGAGGCCTTGCGTGAACAGAATGTTCAAGTTTCTGGCGGCTCACTTGGCGCACCACCCAACGCGACAGAAAACGCCTTTCAAGTTGCAATCACAACTCAGGGCAGGCTTGAAAGCCCACGCGAATTCGGACGGGTGATTATCAAAGCATCCGACGACGGACGCGTTGTGCGCGTGCGGGATATTGCCCGCGTGGAAATTGGTGCGCGATCTTACGTCACGAACTCATATTTAAACAACAAGCCCGCAGTGGCATTGGGTATTTTTCAAAGGCCCGGGTCCAACGCGCTGGCTTCGGCAGAGGAAATCCTGGATGTTATGGATGAACTCTCCGCCGATTTTCCGCCCGGATTAGAGTACCAGGTCGTGTACAACCCGACGGAGTTCATCGCGGCTTCTGTCAATGCAGTATATCGCACCCTGTTTGAAGCAGTGCTGCTTGTTGTCCTTGTGATCATCGTTTTCCTGCAAAGCTGGCGGACCGCGATCATACCGCTTTTGGCTATCCCGGTTTCGCTGATCGGCACTTTCGCGATCATGCTGGCTTTGGGCTACACTCTGAATCTGCTTACCTTGTTTGGGCTCATTCTGGCGATCGGTATCGTGGTTGATGACGCCATCGTTGTGGTCGAAAATGTTGAACGCAACATCGCCAACGGTATGAGCCCAAAAGAGGCTTCAACACGCACAATGGATGAAGTCCAGAGCGCGATCATTGGGACAACACTTGTTCTTATCGCGGTTTTTGTGCCGGCTGCGCTGGTTCCGGGCATTACCGGGCAGTTTTACCGGCAGTTTGCGGTAACCATTTCAGTTGCAACCGTTATCTCCACATTCAACTCATTGAGCTTGTCGCCCGCGCTTGCTGCGAGTGTCTTAAAGCCAGCGAGCAGCCCTCCCGGTTTCAACCCTTTGCGATTGCTTACCACACCACTGGCCAATGCCTTCAACCGCGGCTTTGCCAAAATGGCCGATTTGTATGCCAGCATGGTGAGACGACTTGTCGGCTCGGCGATGTCGCTGGCTTTGTCTTTGGCCGTATTCGTGGGCTTGCTGGCTGGAACATGGTGGCTCAATACGCAGGTGCCGACTGGCTTCATTCCCGAAGCGGATCAGGGTTACGCCATTGTAGTGGTCCAGTTGCCGGAGGGTGCATCTCTGGACAGGACAGATGAGGTGATGCAACGGGCGACAAACATCGCTTTGGAGACACCTGGAGTTACGAATGCCGTTGCATTCGCAGGCTTTTCCGGTGCGACCTTTACCAACGCGAGCAACCAGGGTGTGATATTCACAACATTCGAAAGCTTCGAAGAGCGGGTGGAAAAAGGATTGCCTGCGGGTGCAATTGTTGGCCAGCTCTTCGGCCGCATGCAATCACTGAGAGAGGCGTTTATCATAGCGATTGCACCACCAGCCGTCCGCGGCGTCGGCAATGGAGGCGGTTTCAAACTGCAACTTAAAGAGAACGAAAGCGCTGAAATGGACCGCATTTTGAACAGCGCATACACCATTATGGGTGCCTCTGCTGGCCGCGATGAGGTGCAGCAGGTCTTTACAACGTTCTCTGCGAATTCGCCTCAGGTCTATCTCGAGATTGACCGTGTCCGAGCGCAAATGCTCAACGTACCAATAGGGGCGATCTTCGAAACGCTGGCGATCAATCTAGGCTCAGCCTATGTGAACGATTTCAACGCTTTTGGGCGGCTTTTTCAGGTGCGCGCTCAGGCAGATGAGCCCTTTCGGTTGGACCAAAAAGACATCTCAGATCTGCGTGTCAGATCCGCGACAGGTGCTCTTGTCCCATTGGGCACACTTGTTGAGATCGTGAACACAGCCGGGCCAACCCTGGTCCAAAGATACAACCAACAGGTCTCCGTGCCGGTACAGGGATCCGCCGCGCCTGGCGTCTCAACAGGGCAGGCATTGCTGGTAATGGAAGCGCTCGCCGACGAAATCATCCCGCCCGGCGTCGATTACGAATGGACCGAGCTCGCCTATCAGGAACGCAATCAGGGAGATACCGCAGCATACATCTTTGCCTTCTCAATCCTGTTTGCTTTCCTCTTTCTTGCCGCTCTTTACGAGAGCTGGGTGCTTCCGTTTGCAATCGTTCTGGTGGTTCCCTTGGCCGTTCTTGGCGCGCTGGGAGGTGTTATGTGGCGCGGCATGGACAACAATATCCTCACCCAGGTTGGTCTAATCGTACTCGTTGGTCTTGCAGCAAAGAACGCCATTCTAATTGTTGAATTCGCGAAGCAGGCTGAAGAAGAACGCGGCTTATCGATCCGAGAGGCCGCTATTGAAGCAAGTAAGACAAGATTGCGTCCGATCTTGATGACTGCTTTCGCCTTTATTCTGGGTGTTTTGCCCTTGATGATTGCGACTGGCCCCGGTTCGGAAATGCGGCAGTCGCTCGGAACGGCCGTTTTCTTTGGAATGTCAGGGGTAACTCTGCTTGGACTATTTTTTACGCCCGTCTTCTATGTGCTCCTTAAATCGCTCGGCCGCTCCATTTCTCTGAAGTGAAATTGGAATTCGAACGCAAAAGCCGGTTAAAGTCGTTGAGCGACAGATAACCAATTTGCACCCGTCTCGCCTGCCACGCCCTAATGCCGTGATTAGAACCTCAGCGGTTAAAACTTAAAAAATAAGGGTTTTGCCCGATTTGTATGGTGATTCTAACGCTCTCAAAATCTAGAATCTCAAACGACGCTGATCTCGAGCATGGCTTCTTCGGAAATGACAGTGCGAACTGAAGTCCAAACTCAACGAGTATCAGAATAACACCGTCAACAAAGAGGTTAACCCCGCGTCCGACATTTGTCGGGTTACATATGCCACGTGTCGCGCACACGCTCCGACGCGCGTCATCAAAGCAATCGGCTTTGAACATGTCGAAGTTTTCGGATTTTCGATGGGCGGTTACAAATGCTAAATGTTTGTAATCATTCGCCGGTACCTCATTGGCAGAGCCGAATGATCAGTCCTCTCCTGTGCCTGGCCACCGGAACCGCAAGCGCCTTAGGAAATCCTCTTTAAAACGGCAACCAGCGTGCTGGGAAGTCTCGAAGTCAAATTATGCATTTTACTGCGTCATGTGTCCGAGATTGTTTCAGTGCTCGCCGGTGGCGGTCCTGTTCGGCGCCCTTTCGCGGCGCGGCGTTTTTCGCGTAGTGTTGGAGTCAAATTTGCGCGGAGAGAAGCATGACGGACAAAGTCGCTCTAATCATAGGTGCAAGCGCAGAACGCGGATTAGGATCGGCGCTTGCGCACCTTGCTGCTGACGAAGGCTATCACACTGTTGTTGCTGCGCGCCGGCGCGATTCGCTGGATATTCTTGCCAAGTCGATTGAGGACGCTGGCGGAACGGCTAGCGCAATGACCGTCGACGTGACTGACGAGAAACAAGTTGGGGATTTGTTTACTCAAGTTGATGATCTCAAAGGCTCGCTGGATTTTGTCGCCTACAACGCTGGCAATGCCTTCGCCCATGACACGCTAGGCATCACTTCAGAGTACTTTACCTCCGCCTGGCAGGTCTGCTGCCTGGGCGGGTTTCTGTGCGGGCGGGAAGCGGGTATCCGAATGAAAAAAGCTGGTCGCGGAACACTTTTGTTCACTGGAGCGACAGCCTCTTTGAAGGCGCGACCGCCATTCATGGCCTTTGCTTCGGCGAAAGCTGGTTTGCGCGCTGTTGCCGCGACCTTTGCGCGTGAACTGGGCCGCGAAGGCGTGCACGTTGCGCATGTGATAATCGACGGCGGAATTGACGGTGAACGGCTCAACAGCCGAAATCCCGAGCTCAAGGATCGCATGGGGCAGAACGGTATGCTTGATCCGGATGCCATTGCGTCAAGCTATTGGCAGATCCATCTTCAGCATCCGTCTGCCTGGACTTTCGAAGCGGACCTTCGACCTTACAAAGAAGTCTTCTAGGCGCCGACAAAATGCTGTTGAAACAGCTTGGCTTGAGAAGGGCAGGGCGGGTTCATTGTGCGTGGCAACGAATAGATCTGCTTGAGGTCATTCGACACCGATCCTGAGTTTACTTGTCCTGCGGCGACATTGCACATGTGATTTCCACTTTCGCCATGACACGTGGAAGAATTTCAGTGTGAACCTTGGATCACTGAAAACTTCGTAACCGGTTGTTTTAGTTGTGCATCGTTGATCCTATCCGTGCTGCGGAATTTGTTTCGGTTAAGGTCAAGTGGTCGTCGGCAAAGTGAAATCGGTTCGAATTCTTGCGACAGCAATACCTACCACTCAACGAACCAAAGCGACCGCCTCGCAGTTGAAACTTGTCCATAAGCGGTGGTCACATAACTGCATCCCGTGTCGAAGCAACATACAACCGGACCTGTTTCCAAGCGCACGATGCGCTGGTGCGCGCTAGACGTTAAGTTCCTCGATGCGCGGCGCGCATCATGCAAGGGCTATGTCTCGTCTGCTGGAAAATCGATATGCACATGGTTGCCGTCGCAATCCTCCACGTTCACCTGAATGATTGGCAAACCTGGAACTCGTACGACCTTTCCGGAAGCGCCATTCGCGCGCAGTTTGTCCATAAAGGCAGGGTAGCCTGTCGCCGTAAACGCAAAATGCTCGATTTTGGGCTGGATTGAGGCGCACTCTTCGTCGACATGTACCAAGTGTACCATAGGGTGATCCCCCGAATAGAGCCAAGCACCGGGAAAGCTGAAGTCTGGTCGCCAGCCGCTTTTTAACCCAAGATAGGTTTCGTACCAGTGGACCATATCATCGAGCTTGTTTGTCCGGACATTTACATGATCGAGGCGTTTAATTTCCATGGCTTTCTCTCCCCTCTTTTTTGATGCGTGTTGCTCACCTACGAATGCGCGAGGCCGATAGAACGACCCGTGCTCAGCCTGTCAAGTGACGACAGGATCGCGTGTCGGTCGATGCCAAAATGATGATAGAGGTCGGCAACTGTGCCAGTTTGACCAAAATGCTCGACCCCAAGACTGATGGTGGGATGGCCATGGACACCACCAATCCAGCTCAGTGTTGCAGGGTGACCATCGATGACCGTCAAAAGCGAGGCTTCACGCGGAACCGAAGCCAAAAGCTTCTCAACATGCGACGTTGCGCCGGTATTCCCATGCGCGCGTTGCCGCTGAGCCGACTGCCAGCCGGCATTCAGCCTGTCCGCAGAAGTAACAGCAAGAACGCCAAGGTCGCGCCGATCCGAACCGATATGTCCTGCGGCGGCGATCGCTTCGGTCGCGACTACGCCCTGATAGACTATGACCGCCTGGCAGTTCGGGCCCGGTTCACGCAGCCAGTAAGCCCCGTCAAGGATGCTCTGGCGCCGCGACACCGGCATCGGTAAACCCAGTTGTTCTATCGGCCGCGTTGATAAGCGCAAATAGACTGAACCGCCGGTTTCATCACGCAGCCAGGTCCGTTCGTCCGGATCGCCTTCACCATCGCGTTGCAGATAATCAAAAGCCCAGGCCATAATGACGGACAATTCATCGGCGAAGGCAGGCTCGAAAGCCGCTAGGCCATCCTGGCTCATTCCGATCAGTGGCGAGGCGATGGACTGGTGTGCGCCGCCTTCGGATGCCAGTGACACTCCTGACGGAGTGCCCACCAGGATAAAGCGGCCGTCCTGGTAACAAGCATAGTTGAGCGCATCGAGCCCACGACTTACAAATGGGTCGTAAAGCGTGCCAATCGGGATCAGCCGTTCGCCAAATAGGGAATGCGAGAGGCCTGCGGCACCAAGAAGCAGAAACAGGTTCATCTCGGCAATGCCGAGTTCGATGTGCTGACCCGAAGGCGAGAACCGCCATTTTTGGGTGCTGGGAACAAGTTCGTCCCGAAATATATCAGGTCGATCCTGGGGGGCAAACAGACCGCGTCGGTTGACCCAGGGACCAAGGCTCGTTGAAACGGTGACATCTGGTGAGGTTGTCATGATCCTAGCGGCCAGATCGCCGTCGTCTTTTGCCAAGTTGTCGAGAATTTTGCCGAATGCGGCCTGGGTCGATACTACTGAGTCCTCGGGTTCCGTAACATCAGGAACGGCAAGGCGCGCGGCCTGGCAGCGTCGCATTCCCTCGGAAAAGAACGGCACAGTTGCAAGCATGTCCCTCAGATCCTTGTCGCTGACGCCCAGGCCCTCAAAAAGATCCCATTCATGGCCTTCTCGAACGGCCATACTCGTGCGAAACGCACTCATCTGTGCTTTGGTCATTAGCCCGGCATGGTTGTCCTTGTGGCCCGCAAGCGGCGTGCCCCAGCCTTTGACCGTATAGGCGATAAACGCCACCGGGCGATCGTGATCGATGTCCTCGAAAGCAGAAATCAGAGTTTCAAGACAATGCCCCCCAAGATTTTCCATCAGCAGTGCCAGCGAGTCGTCGTCGTGGCTTTCGATCAGGTCGTGTGCTTCGTCATCATGACCAAGATCAGCAAGCAAGCGCTTGCGCCACGCAGCACCTCCCTGAAAGGTCAACGCAGAATAGAGCGCGTTCGGACAGGCATCGATCCATGCACGCAATCGCGGGCCGCCGGCGCGGGCGAATGCTGCGCGTTGAAGGCTGCCGTATTTGAGTACTTCGACCTGCCACCCGTACGCACGAAAGATATCCGTGATCCTAGAATACAGCCCTTCGCGCACCACGCCGTCGAGGCTTTGGCGATTGTAGTCAATCACCCACCAAGTGTTTCGAAGCCCTTGTTTCCAGCCTTCCTGCAGGCACTCGTAGATGTTGCCTTCATCGAGCTCCGCGTCTCCGACCAAAGCAATCATGCGACCCTCGTCCGGTTGGGCTACTGGGAATTTGGCTCGGATGTAGTCCTGTACGATCGAAGCAAATGCGGTTATGGACACGCCCAAACCCACGGAACCAGTTGAGAAATCGACGTCGTCCTCGTCCTTTGTCCGGCTCGGGTAACTTTGTGCTCCGCTATACCCGCGAAAGTTCTCCAGATTCTCGCGGGTCTGATTGCCCATCAGGTATTGTAAGGCATGAAAAACCGGTGACGCGTGTGGCTTGACGGCCACTCTGTCCTGCGGGCGCAGCGTTGCGAAATAAAGCGCCGTCATAATCGTCACCATCGAGGCGGATGATGCCTGATGACCACCGACTTTGATCTCGTCCTTCTCGCGAATATGGTTTGCGTTATGGATCATCCAACAGGCGAGCCAGAGCAGTTTTTGCTCGACCGCGCGCAAGAGCTTTAGCTTATCCATCTGTCATTTCTTCGGATTTGATTGACTTGTGTCCAAGCTGTTCTCTTAAGTTCGTTACGGCGAAAATCACGGTCCGCTTGAGCCCGTCAGTGCGTTGAAACCCGCGGTCTGGAACCTTACGAGCGTTTCTAGGCTTTCAGCGGTACTGCGGCGCTTCTGATCCGTCTGTCCGAGACGGGCCGGTCGACCTGTATCTGCGCAAAGGCCAAGCATTGCAGCAACCATGGCCGAAAAGCCTTCGATCACATCCGCCTTCGCAACACTTGGTAAAGCGCGCTGAAACTCGACCAGATACGCGCGAGCACAGGCGTCGTAGTGGCGCGCAATGATCTCCGTACCGAGAGGAGAATTCGCAAGACGCCCCATAAGAGCCGCATATGTGCGCCACCCGCTGTCGCCTTCACCGGCAGACAGCACAAACGGGCTGATGTAATCTCGCACGAGCTTCTCAATCGGAATCAGGCCGTCTCCAGCCGCAACTTGCGCGGAGTTCAACGCTTTCATCCTCAGTTCGGTCATAACAACAGAGCGGCGGGAGATTACCGTTTCAAAAAGCGTGTCCTTAGGGCCGAAATGATACCCGACAGCGTGCAACTGAACATCTGCTGCGGCAGCGACATCCCTGAGGGCCGCTCCATCATAACCTTCATCTGCAAAAAGCCGTTCTGCTGCATCCAAAATGCGTTCTCGTGTTTCGTCAGATGATTTTCCCTTCGGTCGCCCGGGCTTTCGCGCGGTCCGTTTTCGCGGGGTCGGCGGGGTCGCGTCGAACGCCGTTTCAAGGTTAATCTCGTTCTCAAGTCCATCCATGTCCTGTGTCATGCGGCACCTTTTGTCTCTAATCGCTTCGGCGAGAGGTCCAAAATCTGAGCAGCCTCTTCAGGCGTTGCAGCGCGCATGCCAAGACCTTCAATGATCGCTTTTACTTGTTGCACCAGTTCTGCATTCGACTTGGCCAGACGACCAGGCCCCGCCCAGAGTGAATCCTCCAATCCGACGCGAACATGCCCGCCCGACGCCGCAACCGTCGCAGCAACGCGCATCTGATGCGCGCCCGCACCAAGCGCGGACCAGACAAGGTCCGGCCCGAAGAGTCGTTCGGCCGTTCTGCGCATGTGCATGATATCGTCCACATGCGCACCAATTCCGCCCATCAGACCAAAGACGGATTGGACGAAGAAAGGAGCTTTGACCGCGCCCTTTTCGGCAAAATATGCCAGATTGTAGAGATGAGAGGTGTCGTAACACTCGAACTCGAACCGGGTTCCATTTGCGCTGCATGACTTCAGAATATGGGAGATGTCGCTGTAGCTGTTTCGGAAGACAAGGTCGTGGCTGTCTTCCAAGTGCGGTTGCTCCCATCGGTGATGAAACTCGGCGTAACGTTTGAGCATAGGGAACAGCCCCATGTTCATTGAACCCATGTTGAGCGAAGCCAGCTGCGGTGCGAATTCTTTTGCGGGCGCGACCCTGTCGGCTGCTGTCATGTAGGGGCTGCCGCCTGTCGTCAGGTTTAACACGGCGTTTGTCGCAGCACGGAGAGGTCCCACGATGCGCTCGAAAGCCTCAACACTCTGGTCAGGTCGCCCGTCTTCTTCGTTACGTCCGTGCAGGTGCAGCACTGCGGCTCCTGCGTCGGCGGCCTGTTGTGCGGAGGCTACTATTTGCTCTGCTGTCACTGGCAGATGCGGTGACATTGAAGGTGTGTGGATGGCCCCTGTTATGGCGCAGGTAATGATGACCGGCCGTTTCTTGGTCACGGGCATGCTCCTCTATTCCGCAGCAAGCGCAGCATTTTCAGCATCCCGGATCAGCCCGCGCAGAACAGGAGGCGTTACCGGCAGAGCCGAAATTGTTACGCCCTTGTCGCGAAGTGCGTCTTCGATGGCAGTGGTCAGGGCAGAAGGTGCACCCAGGCGTCCGCCTTCGCCGCCGCCCTTTATTCCATATTCCGTATACGGGCTCGGTGTCTCGACATGGCCGAGCTTCAGGTTTGTCGGCATCTCATGCGCAGACGGCAACGCGAACTCGGCAAAGTTGGGATTGGTAAACTGACCGTTTTCGTCATAGACGAATTGCTCGGTAAGCGTTGTTCCAATGCCGTTTGCTGTACCACCCCAGACCTGCCCGCCCAGCGTCCGAGGGTTTACAATAGTTCCATTGTCATGCACCGCTGCGTAGTCGAGGATCTCAACTTTTCCGGTGGCCGGGTCAACCTCAACAGCTGTCATGTGACAAATGTGCCCGACGATCGGGTAAAAGATTCCAAGGTGTTTCCGGTCGGGATGAGGCTCTGCGGAGATCGGGTGATCGTAGACCGCTGTCGTCTCAAGCCCGCTGTCAAATTCTTCTTCGTCCGGGAAATTGAGGCGGAAGAAGCTTGACATGAGCGCGATCTCCGCAAAGCTCTTGGCCTGATCTTCCAGCCCGTCTGTTACTGCAACAGACCCGCCGCGCAGCTCTAGGTCTTCGGGGCGGCGTTGCAGCATATGCGCACCAAAACGCTTTAACTTCTCTTCAAGCCGGATCGAAGCTGTCACGCAGGCGCCAGAAACCATGGCCGTAAAGCGGCTTCCTTGAGGGCCTACGCCGTTGAAGCCCGTCTGGCTGTCCGCATAGTTAAAGACGATGTCATCCGGCGCCACAGTCAGACGTTCGGCCAAGACCTGAGTGACAACCGTCTCTGGGCTGGTTCCAACCATGCACGAATTGAGTGTGACGAAGAGCTTGCCCGAAGGATCGAACCGCGCCGAGATACCTTCCGGAGTGGATGTGAGGGCGAAGCCCGGTTCTTCCTTTTTGTTGAGGAACCACCACTCCGTCGGACCGTAGACGCTGCGCTCCATGCAGGTCGCAACCCCTACACCGACGCAGCGGCCTTCTGCACGCGCTGCCGCCGCCTTCTTTGTCCAACCTGCAAGGTCGAAGAGATCGCGCGCTTGTGACAAAACCTTCTGAAAGTTGCCGCTGTCATAAATGTTGCCTGTGGTGATCATATAAGGAAACTCGTGCGCCTCGATCATGTTCTGTTCGCGCAGGTCCACGGGGTCGCGGCCAAGTTCTTGCGCGGTTGCATCCACCATCCGTTCCATTACCCAGTTCGTCACCTCCGAGCCAAACCCGCGATAGGGGCCCTGCTGACACTTGTTGGTCAGCACGGCAATCACCCGCATGGCAAAGCTTTCGATCCGGTAAGGACCGGTCACCTGCGCCATGGCGTTGCCATGCGTGCCCACACCGAATTGCAGATAAGCGCCGTAGTCATCAAGTACGTCAAATCGAAAGGACTTAAATGTGCCGTCATTCATGACTGCTAGCTCGCAATCGTAAAGCCGGTCCGAGCCGTGGCTGTCTGAGTTTGTGAAATGTTCGAGCCGATCCTCGATGTACTTGACCGGTACACCTGCCAATCGTGACAGGCCAGCTGTACGTATGATGATCTTGTGAATGAACACCTTGGATCCGAAACTGCCGCCTGCAAGCACAGGGATCAGTCGCAACTCGCCCGGCGATACGCGCAAGCTTCCCCCGATGACAAATGGAATGAAGTTATAAAAGTTTGTGTTGGCATGGATCGTATAGCCGCCGTTGAAAGCATCGTAGTGCGCGACCACCCCGCAGGTCTCGATGGCCTGCGCAGAGGAGCGGTGCCAACGCAAGCGCCTCTTGATGATCCTGTCTGCGCCGGCGAAATCGTCTTCGACGGACCCAAAACTGAAGCTTTCATCCAGCGCGCGGTTGCTTTCGCGATCATCCGAGTGGATGACAGCGTCACCACTCGCGTCAAGTGAGGCCTCAATGTCGACGTTTGCTGGCAGAACCTCGTATTCGACTTCAACCAGCGCGGCGGCGTCTTCTGCGACGTAGCGATCCTCTGCGACTACTGCAGCAACGACTTCGCCCACGTGGCGCACCTTGTCGATGCACATCGCATGTTGAGTTATTGGTGGCGAGGCGAAGCTCGGACAGGGATCGACCACTGTCGCCAAATCCGCTCCGGTATAAACGCCTATGACCCCCGGGAGTTCTTTGGCTTTTGAAGTATCTATCGATATGATGCGGGCATGTGCATGCGGGCTGCTGACCATGGCGGCGTGGGCCATTCCCGGCACAACCACATCATCAACATAGCCGCCTTTTCCCGCGAGGATACGCGGGTCCTCCACGCGCTTGATGCTCTGCCCGATCCACGTCATGCCGGCGCGCGGCTTCTCGCGTTGACGACTTGGCGGTATTACGTTGGTTTTGAGATGATCACTCATTCCATTCTCCTTCCAAGTCAGCCGTCAGGCTGTTTCCAAAGCTCTATCTGCGGGCTGTTCGCGCAGTTTTTTGGCGGCGGTACGGATGGCATTGATAATGTACTCGTACCCCGTGCACCGGCAGAGATTTCCAGAGATGGCCTCGCGGATTTCCGTGTCGGATGGGTCCGGGTTCTCGCTCAACAGTTCATGCGCGGCCGCGAGCATACCTGGCGTGCAAAAGCCGCATTGAAGTCCGTGCTCTTCCCAAAATGCTTCCTGGATTGGGTGCAGGGTGTCGGCGCTACCAATCCCTTCAACGGTGGTCAAGCGCGCCCCGTCTGCCTGAACAGCAAACATCAGGCAGGCGCGTATAGCCTGCCCATCCACCAAAACGTTGCAAGCACCGCAAACCCCATGCTCGCAGCCCACATGCGTCCCCGGGAGGGCCAACTCCTGTCGAATGAAGTCGCTCAGTAGCATCCGCGGCGACACTTGAGCGCTGCGTTTGCGGCCGTTGACAGTAAGTTCGATTGCTTGCTTATTCATGGTTTCCTCCCAGTTAGCTTGCATGTTCTATCGCTGCGTTTAGGACCCGTGGAACCAGGGCGCGCATCAGATCCCGCTTATATTCCGCAGATACGGATGCCGAGCCGAACGGCTCCAGTACGCTTGCCGCCGCCGTTGCAGCCTCTTCAAAGAGTATTGCAGACGGCGCGTGGCCGGTAAGTGCCGTCTCGACATTACGCAAACGTATCGCCGATGCGCCGACACCGGCTGCGGCTATGCGAACGTCCTGGAGTATACCCGCCTGTACGCGCATATTGCAGGCGACGGCGGTCCATGCGAAGTCTCCCTTCCGCATACTAACTTCTTCGAAACCCCAGAGCGTGTCTGTAGCCGGCTTCGGAATCCGGACTTCGACCAGCATTTCATCTTCTTGGCGTAGGGTTTCGTAAGTACCAACGAAAAAGTCAGTGGCGGCCACTTCCCTTGTCGATCCTTCGCGGGCAAGAACCATTGTTGCCTCGAGTATCTGAACAATCGCAGGCATCTCTGAAGCTGGGTCCGCGTGGCAGAGGTTGCCGCAAAGCGTTCCGCGATTTCGCACAGCTCTGTGCGCAATCCATTCGTAGGCGTACGTCACAAGAGGAATATGCCGCGACACGAGTGGCGAAGATTGGATCTTATGGTGACGCGCCAACGCGCCGATCACGATGCAATCGCCTTCTTCTCGAATGTAGTCCAGTTCAGAGAGGCGATTAATGTCAATCAAATGGTCAGGCTGTGCCAGCCTGTAGTTCATCATCGGAACAAGGCTTTGTCCGCCTGCAATAATGCTTGCGCCATCGTGGGTGCTGAGCAAGGATAGCGCGCCTTGGAGGTCCTCTGGCCTATGGTAATCAAAAGGTGCTGGTTTCATGTTGTCCTCCCAACTTTCTCACCCTGCGAACCGCGGCTCAGCGATGCCGCGTATGCCGAGGCCTCGGATGCGGAAAAGCGCGCCCGCCGCGAATTGCGGCTTCGCTTCTAGTGCAAAATTGTCATGTGTAGCGGGATGACTCACGCGGGCCATGGATGTCACATAGATGTCATCAAGATCCGGACCGCCGAACATAACCGATGTGATGTTTTTGACCGGCATGGAAATCTTGCGGTCGACCTGACCATCGGGCGCGTAGCGGATGAGATCCCCTGAAATGACTTGTGCGTTCCACAGGCATCCTTCTGCGTCGACAGTTGAGCCATCTGCAAACCCCACATCGCCCGCAGTTGATGCAAAGACGCGACGGTTTGAAACAGAACCGGATCCGATGTCATAATCGTAAGCCCAGATCTCATTCTTAAACGTATCGGCGAAGTAGAAAATCTTGTTGTCGGGGCTCCAGCAGGGGCCGTTAGAACAGATGATTCCGCTGTCGACTTTTGTCAGACTGTGGTCTGGATCGAGACGCCAGAGACCGCAGATGCCAAGCTCTTCCTTGTCGTCCATGCCGCCTGCAAAGAAACGGCCACGACGGTCACATTTTCCATCGTTTAGCCGCGCGCGTTTCGGATCGTCGTTGACTTTGGTGATCAAATCCACAGTGCCGGAGTCAAAATCGAAGCCATAAAATCCATCTGACAAAGCAAGGACAGCTCCGCCTTTGTTGCGCAGAGCCATCGCCCCAATATCTGACTCCAACCGCCAGCTTGTAACCTCTCCGGTCGCGGGATTTAGGCGCCATATCGCGTCTTTCCCGACGCGGCGACCCGTGCTGTCGACCCAATAAAGGCACTGTTCATCTACATCCCAAATAGGTCCTTCGCCCAGATGGTTGCTGACGGTGAGGAGGCATTCGACAGAAAACTCAGGTGCCATATTAATCCAGTGATTCTTGGGCTGACATCTTCATCGTTATAATTAATTATACAATTGTTCAATAAATTTATAGTCGCAGATTAGACACCCTTATGCAGTTCCGGCCTAGTTCGGGCTGAGTGCGCACACGCATTCGCGTTTTCGGTGGCACACCAACTCCTTTTCAGGATCCGTCTGACAGTGCCAAAAAAAGAGCTGTGTGTTGCGTTGGCGATCAACGGTCGATCTGATTAACTGACGGAGAAAACGCTCTAACTGGCTGAATGCGCCAACGTCGCAAAGCTTTCAGTCATGACAAAAGCCAAGATCTTATTGGTCGAGAGATTTCAGCACAGAATCAAATCCTTGTGCCATATGCACTTCGATATGGCACAACATGTCGTCAAGATTTTCGCCCTTCGCGAGATCGCGATATATGGTTGTCATCTTGCGGAATTCGCCGTGGGATCCGTGCAGGTTGTGGTGCAGCGTCATGTAAATTCGGACAACCTGTGCGAGGCGAGACCAATGATCCATTAAGAGGATGTGATCAGTTGTTTCATAGACCCAACTGTGAAACGCGATTTCGCGTTCGATAGCCTCGGCCTGGCCCCCCGACGCCCGGACTGCGACAAGGTGTTGATACCTTTCATCCAGTTCTGAGAGGTTTGCCGATGTCCGCAGAGGCCAAACAACGGTGAATGCGAACTTTTCAAGCGCAGTGCGCATCGAATAAAGTTCTCGCAAATCCCGTTCTGACACAGGACGGACGCGAAAGCCTTTGTAGGGCTCGCTCACGACGATCCCTTGATCTGCCAGCTCACGCAATGCTTCTCGTAACGGCGCACGACTGACCTGAAGTTGCGATGACAAAGCCGTCTCGATAAGCTTCTCGCCCGGTTTGAAATAACCAGCCAGAACCTGATCCAGAATCTGGCGTCTAACTTGCGCGCGCAGTGTTCGGTCTTCGATCGGGCGCAGCGTGTTTGGTGATTGATTCATCCGTGTGCCCTGGCAATCTCTTCTTTGTATAGCGCACGGATACGATGGAACATCTGACCAGCCACCCCACCGCCAATCATACGCCCGTCGATCTGAAAAACGGGCGTTTGTGCTCCGAATGTGCCCGTCAAGAACGCCTCATCCGCGCCATAGGTGTCAACAAGAGAGAAATTTCGTTCAAACACCGGAATGTCGTTTGCACGGCAAAGGTCAATAACTTTTTGCCGTGTGATACCGTTCATGCAGTAATCACCAGTTGACGTCCAAACCTCTCCTTTCCGAACGATAAAGAAATTGCAGGCGTTCGTTGTGTTCACGAAACCAAACGGATCCAGCATCAAAGCCTCATCAGCGCCTGCGCGTACGGCTTGGTTCAGGGGGATAATGCAGTTCAGCTTGGAGTGCGAGTTCAGTTTGGCGTCTTGGGTCAACGGCAGCCCGCGATGATGTGGCACTGTGAAAAGGGTGATGCCGCGCTCAATAACGGAATGATCGGGCTGCGAGTGTTCAGCTATGACGACAATCGTTGGTCCGTAGACGCTTAGGTGCGGGTGCTGGAACGGTTTGCGTTTGCGCCCGCGCGTGACCATGAGGCGGATGTGCACATCAGTGACCATATTGTTTGCGTCGAGCGTATCGCGTATTGCCTTTGTGAGCTCTTGTTGAGTTTTGCCGATGTCAAGATCGATAAAGATCGCTGCTTCAAACAATCGGTCGAGATGTTCCTTCAAAAACGGGATATGTCCATTGTAAAGCCGCAGGCCTTCCCAAATTCCGTCACCCAGCATAAAGCCTGAATCGTAGACCGAGACCTTTGCCTCGTCACGGTGCACAATCTCTCCGTCGACATAGATCAGGATATTGTCGTTGCGATCATCCGCCGCCGCGTCATGCGTCGAAATCTGGGGGTTTTTGTTCATCCACGTGCCTCTGGAAAGAGGCGGCGACTGTGTCGCCGCCGCTGTTCTTTGTTTGTCACTTATTAAACAGAAGTTCGCGTTGGATAACAGGTGACGCTTGCGGATCAAGTCCGAACTCTGTCAGAAACTCTTCGTACCATCGCTGTGTACGGCCGGTTTCATAATAGTAGAAGATCGTATGGTCGACCCAGTCCCGGAACGTTTTGTCATCTTCACGACGAACAGCAATTGAGGATGGTGACGAGAATGCTGGCGTCGGGATGATCAACTGACCACGTCCAAGTTTTTGACGCGCAGCCAATAAGGGCGGATGAAAAAGCGAAACTGCGTCCACGCGACCCGATTGGAAGGCGGCAATCGCCGCGCCGTTATCCGGGAAACGCTGGATGTCGGCGTTCGGGATGGTGCGGGTGAGGAAAGCGTCCATGGACGTTGCCTGAGGTACGCCAACCGTCACTTCGGGTTTGTTCAGGTCTTCCCACGTGCTGACTGCAAGATCGTCATTGGCAAGGACCGCGAGAGAAATGTATAGAAGTGGTTGTTTGGGATAGTCGACGACCATTGCCCTCTTGGGTGTCGCGTCAAGAAACATCATATCAATTTTGTCAGCTTGCAGCGCGGCGATCGCCGTGGCCCAAGTGACCTCGACCATTTCCAGCTCCACTTCAAGCTCACCAGCCATCGCCTTGCCGACGGACACGATCAGGCCGCTTTCCCATTCGCCGGTTGCCGGATTCTTTGAATACCATGGCGGTGCTTGTGTCACACCCATCCGGAGTTTTCCGCTTTCCTGGATATTGTCCCATGTTGATTGTGCGTGCGCCGCTGTGATGTTGAGCGACAATGCGGCCACGAGGGCAAGGAAGATGGCCCCCATCCGTTGCAATAGATACATTTTTTGTCCTTTCCCTGTTGGTTGTTCGTGCCGCTAATCTGGCAATTTAAACAGCGAATGCCCCTCGAGGAATTCGCGCATACGGTTGGTTTCCGGGGATTTCAGAATGCGTTGCGGCGCACCTTGTTCCAGAATTGTCCCTTGGTTGAGGAACAGCACACGATTGGCAACGTGATATGCAAATCCCAGTTCATGCGTCACGCAAAGCATGGTCATGCCCTCTTCGGCCAGTTGACGCATGGTTTTTAAAACTTCGCCAACAAGCTCCGGATCAAGCGCAGAAGTGACTTCATCAAACAGCATCACCTCGGGGTCCATAGCGAGTGCGCGTGCGATCGCGACCCTTTGTTTCTGACCGCCGGACAGACGGGCGGGGAATTCTTCGGCCTTTTCAGCCAAACCCACACGCACCAGCTGCGCCATGGCCTTGTCGCGCGCCTCATCCTTGCTGCGGCCGAGTACGATGACCTGACCCTCCATGACGTTTTCAGCCACGGTCATGTGCGGAAAGAGATTAAAGTGCTGAAACACCATGCCGATACGAGATCGCAGCGCGCAGAGTTCCGCTTCGCGGTAACTCATTTTGCCACCGCGCTCAGACCCGATCACATCACCTTTGAGGTAGATCCTGCCGGAGGTTGGCGTCTCCATGAAATTCACGCAACGCAACATCGTAGATTTGCCGGAACCCGACGAACCCAGCAGCACGACCGTTTCACCCGAGTTCACGGTCAGATCGATGCCTTTGAGAACTTCAAGATCACCGAAGCTTTTGTGTAAATTTTCAATGCGGACAATTTCTGACATCAATCGCTCCGGCGCAACATGCGCTCGAGCACGTAGGTCCCTTGGACAACGGGATAGAGCACAACAAAAAAGATGATCGCGACAGCGGTATAGCTTTCGATCGGGTTGAAGTTCAGGTCGGCGATCAATTTGGCTTGGTTCAGCGTTTCAACATAGCCAACAACCGACGCGAGCGTGGACATTTTAAACACTTCTATTCCGCGATTTGTCAGTGCCGGGAGAACACGTTTGATTGCGACCGGCAGAATTATTCGGCGGAGCGTCTGATTGTAGGACATGCCAATGGCTTTGCCTGCTTCCCACTGCCCGCGGTCAATGGACTGTATGCCGGCGCGGTAAATCTCGGCAGAGAATGCCATCGTATTGAGTGATATTCCAAGGATGGCTGCCAAGAATGGATCAGTTTCTATACCGGTCAAGATAGGAAATGCGTAAAAGAACCAGATGATCTGAACCAGCACGGGTGTGTTACGGAATATTTCGACAAAAGCGCGGGCCGGAAAACTAATAAAAGGGGACGCCGCATATCGGGCGACACCCACAATCAAGCCGCCACCAAGCCCAAGTACGACGGTGATCACAAAGACGAAGACAGTGCCCTTTATGCCAACCCAAAGCACGGGCCAGTTCTGGAGAATGGTGGCGAAATCCCAGGTATGCCCCATCAGCCTGTCCCCCTCACCGGATTGTTCCTTCGCCTGATTTTGCGAGGCGATGTTCGATCCAGATCGAGAATTGGCTGACGACAAAGATCAGCACGAAGTAAACCACGGCGACGACGGTATAGACCTCAAGCGGGCGAAAGGTCTTTTGTGCCAACTCGTTGGCTTGGAACATCAGGTCTGTATAGGCGACGGTCGAAACAAGCGTCGTGGTTTTCAACAGCTCGATTGAGCGCTCCATAAAGGCCGGGATCATCCGTTTCACGGCCTGTGGCAAAATGATGCGACGCAGGCTTTGTCCGTAAGACATGCCAATAGCTTTCGCCCCTTCCCACTGACCCTTGTCTATCGATTGGATACCGCCACGAAAAATCTCCGCAAAGAAGGCCGAGGACTGGATGGACAAGGTTACAACGGCCGCAATCAGCGGGGTCATGCGCACGTCAATCAGAATTGGAAGTGCAAAGAAAAACCAGAAAAGTTGTACCAGCGGTGGCGTTGTCCTGAAGAATTCGACAATGAACCCGGCAACGCCGGAAAGTAGACGGAAGCTCGAGAGGCGTGAAAGCGCAAGAACAAGACCGAGCGGAACGCCAAATAGCAACGCCAGACCAGTCACCTTGAGCGTGTTCAGCAGACCCAGCATCAGCAGGTCAAAGTCGTTCAGAACCGCAATAAAGTTCCACTCCACGCGCGCCGTCCCCCTGGCCCGACCGATTCCATCTTGCCCCAACGTAAACACCAGATAGTATGATTGTCGACAATTTTGAGGAGGATAGGATGCAACCGAACATTCTTTTCATTCAGGTGGATCAACTCGCGGCCCAGTTTCTCAGTTGCTATGGGGATCCGGTTTGCATCGCGCCTCATCTGGACAGTTTGGCAGTAGAAGGCACCGTTTTTGATACGGCTTACTGCAATTTTCCACTCTGCTCACCATCGCGGGCATCGATGGCAACCGGGAAACTCTGCTCTGAAATAGGGGCTTACGACAACGCGGCTGAACTGCCCGCAACAATCCCGACGTATGCGCATTACCTTCGGGCGGCCGGGTATCAGACCGCTTTGTCGGGCAAGATGCACTTTATCGGACCAGATCAACACCATGGGTTCGAACACCGCCTGACGCCGGATCTGTACCCCGCCGATTTTTCATGGGTTCCGAACTGGGGCGATGAAGGTCAGCGCGACACCAATGATCCTCGATCCGTTACTGTTGCCGGCGTTTGCGAACGGTCAATGCAGATCGATTTTGACAACCTTGTCACTTATCACGCCATACAGCATCTTTATGATATCGCACGCTCGGACGATGCGCGCCCGTTTTTCTTGCAGGTCTCGTATACGCATCCGCACGAACCTTATCTGTGTCAGAAAGAGTTTTGGGATCTTTATGAAGATGCACATGTACCTTTGCCCGTCGTCCCGGCCCTGACGGAAAACCAGCACGACGCACATTCGGTCCGGTTGTTGTCGGACTTTGGAATGTTGAATGTGCGCTTTGCGGATGAGGATATTCGGACAGCGCGGCGGGCGTACTACGGGTCCATCAGCTATCTCGACAAAATGATCGGCGAGCTTATTGGAACTCTGAAGAGGATTGGTCAGTACGAGAATACGGTGCTTGTTTTCACATCGGACCACGGTGAAATGTTGGGCGAGCGCGGCATGTGGTTCAAAAAGCACTTTTTTGAGACTTCGTTGCGCGTTCCACTCATCATTTCTGGTGGCGTCTTTGGCTCAAAACGCTCTGCAGTTCCGGTCTCGCTTGTGGACCTTTTGCCGACGTTTATGGGGATTGCCGAGGGAAGCGGATGGTCTAGCCCCGTGGAATCTTTGGACGGCGATGACCTGTCAACCAAGCTGGATGCGGGCACCGACCGTCCAATTTATGCTGAGTATTTGGCAGAGGCGACAACGGCACCGATATTTATGGTGCGACAAGGGCGATACAAGTACGTGATTTCAACGGATGATCCGCCGCTCTTGTTCGACGTTGAGAATGACAGGACTGAGATGACAAATCTGGCAGGGCAGTCCGAGCACGCCCAAATTGAAGCTCGGCTCAAAGCGCTGGTTCTGCAGAAGTGGGACAGTAGAAAGCTAAGCGAGCGCATTCGCCTAAGCCAAAAGCGTCGGAGGCTGGTGCTGGACAGTGATTTAAAAGGTGTCCGACCACGCTGGAACCATGATGAAGACCCGGGTGCTAACGTCGTTTGGTATCGAGGCGATACGAGTTACAACGAATGGGCGTTCAAGTATTTGCCCGTAGACACAAAGGACTGACGCGCAGCTCCGGCATATGAAACTTTTCCTGAACCGATTGTGTTCAAGACGGGCTGCCTAAATTAGTCACAGGGCGCCCAACAAAGGCTTGCTTAAAAAATGATACGTTCAACTGAGTTGATCGCTAAAATCTCCGCATCATTGCGGAGTAAGGTAACCTTGAGGTTTCGGTACAATGCCGTGACATTCCGCAGGCAAGTCGTTAAGCCGCCGCAGAACACTTAGACGCTGAAATGCGCCATGAACTGTACAGGATAAGATAACTTGCCGGGCAGTTTCCAAACCTACCGGGCGTTCCACTTTAAGCATTCATCTCCGTGATTTCGACAGCTTCAACCACGAGGTCTTTGATCGGGCGCTCGAAATTGAGCAGATCCAAACAGTACGGCCCGGCGTCGGATCAACCGACGCTGGCGAGACAGACAAGGAATTTTCCGGTATGTATTATGTAGAGGCCAGTGAGGGGATTGGGATATGTTCAACCCTACCGCGGTCGTGGCTGCCAGTTTTGGCGATCATATCGCAGAGACCTACCTGCAGTACTTTGCCGGACGAAAGCCGGAATACGCGGCGTTTCTAAGCGGTTGTGCACGCATGTTGTTAGAGCGGCTGGGTAATTCGGATGCTCTTTATCACAATGCCGAACATACGATGATGGTCACTCTGGTAGGTCAGCAGATCATACGCGGCCAACTTGTAACAAGGGCTGTGCAACCCGAAGACTGGCTACACTACATCGTCGCCTTGCTGGTGCATGACATCGGGTATTCAAGGGACGTCTGTGACGGCGACACAGAGGACGCTGTTGTTATCAACGAGGCGGGCGATCTGGTCACGCCGCCACGTGGAGCCTCCGATGCTTTTCTAGCACCCTATCATGTCGACCGAGGCAAAATGTACGCGCGATCCAGATTCCTGGATTCTGAGCACATAGATCAGGACCGCATCGCGGATTCCATTGAATTCACTCGGTTTCCAGTGCCTGACGACGCCTTCTATGCCGACACGACCAGTGAACCAGCGCTGGTGCGTGCGGCGGACCTTATTGGCCAGATTGCCGACCCATTCTATCACCGCAAAATCGGCGGGTTGTTTCATGAATTCGTTGAAACTGGCCTGGCGGAAAAACTTGGTTACGAAACGCCCATGGATTTGATGGAGCAATTTCCGCGGTTCTTTTGGCAACAGGTCCAACCAGTGATCGAACCTGCGCTTGGCCATCTTGAACAAACCATGGAAGGCAAACAGTGGGTGGCGCAGCTTTATAATCACGTGTTTCAGGCATCACACAGATCGAGTTGTCTTGGTCCATTCCCGGGCGCTTCCGGAATTCATTAGGCGGCCGCTACCCAACAACTTCGCGCCGCGACAATCCCGGTTCAGAAAATACAACCAAAGCCGCTACGACCCGGCCTGCCAGCGAGCGGATTGTGCATTCATGCGTCAGTTAGGCGTCCATATCTGCCTCTCTCGTTGCGGCTCGCCAGCCAAACCCGAAGGGTATACGCATCTGATTTGCGACACTGTTACCGCCAAAAGGCAATGTCTGTCGCAATCAGTCTTGCGCCGCGCTCCTGGCATATGTGGAACGCGCCAACCATTCCGGCGCAATCTCGACCCCCCAACCGGGCGCGTCCGGCACCGTGACCTGGCCGTCATCGACCGCGTAAGGCGACGTGGTGAAAAGGTCGAATTGCCAAGGATAGTAGTCCGCGCCCTCAATTGCGAACTCAAGATATTTGCCAGCATTCGGGATCGCGCGCATGAGGTGCATCGTGAAGAGTGTTACCATCGATAGGTTGGCGCAGTGCGGAGTCACCGGCAGCCCGGCTCTCTGTGCCATCTGGCAGACGCGCATTGTGCGGGATATGCCACCCAGATACATCACATCAGGCTGAACGATATCGACCGCGCGCATGTCGATGATACGACGCCAAACGCTCAGGTCACAATCCTGCTCGCCGCCTGTAATGTCGATAGAAAGGCTTTGCGTGACCTTTTGCGTTTGCTCCAACTCCCAATACGGGCAGGGCTCTTCGAAATGACAAAATCCGTTTGCCTCAAGCATACGCCCGACTTCGATGGCGCGGTCTGGCGAATAGCAGGAATTGGCGTCGATCAGTAAATCTGCATTCGGCAGAGCGCCGCGCATCTTGGGTACTATGTCTTCAGTGCGCCCGGGCCATTCGTCGGCGTTTCGTCCAACTTCCGAACCCGCGCGCACCTTGAACGCAGTGAAACCCTGTTCGTCGGCCAGACGTTTGAGCCGATCCGCCTCCTCATCAGGCGTAATGTCGCGTTTCATTGAGGATGCATAAGCACGCAGCTTTCCGGGGGTACCACCGAGCAAAGAGACAACCGGCTTGCCAGCCCGCTTGCCACGCATGTCCCAAATCGCCGTATCTACGCCGCCGATGGCCCGGCGCAAGTAACTGCCCGGGAATTTGTGTTCGCGTTCCGTGACCCGATCCAGCAGATCATCAAGATCGGTGCAATCCTGGCCCAGGACCCAAGGCGCGACTTGTCGGTGCAACACCTGGCAGGTTATGTCGGAATGATAGGTTGAGACTTGACCCCAGCCAATCGCGCCATCTTCCATAGTGATCCGGACAAACCCAACATCTTGTGTGGTGAATGTCTCCAGCTTTGCAATTCGGTCCATTCCTAAACTCTATTCTTTCAAGATCATCTCTGCGGCCCGCGCGGCAACCATGATTGTGGGCGCATTCGTATTTGCAGATGTGATGTTCGGGAAAACCGACGCGTCCACTACACGCAATCCGTCAACACCGTGCACTTTTAGAGTCGAATCGACAACGCCGTCTTTAGCCTGCGGTGCCATGCGGCAGGTGCCACAGGCATGAAAGACGCTAGAGGCCCGCGCCCTGAAATCCTCAAGAATTTCGCGGTCACTCATGCCCTGAGGCGTGAACCCGTTTGGTTCCGCAACCAGATCGCGCAGTTCTGGCGTCTCCAGCACGCGAGCTATCAGGCGCGCGCCAGCAATTGCCGAGGCAACGTCGTCTTTGGTCGAAACGTAATTTGGCGCGATTCTGGGGGCAACACCGGGATCTTTGCTTTGGATGTCGACACGACCCCGGCTGGTCGGACGGCAGGCATTAAAGCCAAACGCAAAACCTGGCCATGGATCGGGACGTAGCAGCACGCGGCGGTTGCGGCGTTGCGTGGTGTAGCTGAGCGGGTTGAAATAGAGTTGCAGGTCAGCGCGGTTGAGCCTGTGCGAACTGCGGACCAGCCCACCCATTTGATTGACGCTTAGGCTGAGCGGTCCGCTTCGTGAGAGCGCAAAACGCAACGCGGCACCGATCTGCCCACGCCAAGTGCCCAAAACCTGATTGAGCGTTGGTTGGGTTGCGCGGAAGAGGTAGTCAATGCCCAAGTGATCTTGAAGACCACCACCGACCATGGAGTTTTCGTAAATCGGCTGAACACCCAGTTCTGTCAAAAGAGGGCCCGGCCCTATACCTGAGCGTTGCAGAATTGCGGGCGAGCCGACAGCGCCTGCCGCAAGGACTACGGCGCGGCTTGCGGTGGCGATTTCACCTCGTCCAGCGCGCGCGTACCGCACAGTTTTCGCGCGGCGGTCTTCGAAGAGAACGCGGTCGACCATGACACCAGTGCGGACTATCAGGTTTTTGCGACGCATCGCCGGACGCACGAAGGCGTCGGCCGCGGAGTGGCGCAAACCGCGCAGTGTGGTGATGCGGTAAGGTGCCACGCCTTCTGACCAGTGGCTGTTGTCATGGGGGGCGTCCGGTAACCCTGCGGCGCGGGCGGCGGAAAGATAGGCGTGCCCGATGGGATGGTACTCGTTAGATCGCGCGGCGACGCTTACGCGTCCTGATTGCTCTGCATTTTTCTGGTCCAGAGCTTCGATCTGATCAAAGGTCGGGGCTATGTCTTGCCAGGCCCAGCCGGCATTTCCTTCAGACGCCCAATCGTCAAAATCTCCTGCAAGGCCGCGCATCCAAACAAGCCCGTTGATTGAACTGGAACCACCAAGGACTTTGCCGCGCGGCCAATACACTGTCCGTCCGTTTAGGCCTTGCTCGGGTTCCGATGAAAAGCACCAGTTTACCCGACGGTCGTAAAAGGATTTTCCGTAGCCAATGGGCACCTTTACCCATGGCAGCCGGTCGGTTCCGCCTGCTTCAAGCAGCAAAACCCGATGCCGCCCGCAAATGGTCAGGCGTTCGGCGAGCACGGATCCGGCGGACCCTCCTCCGACAATAATAAAATCGAACTCATCCATCGTCTTCAGCCTTTTTGAGTGAAGATCGCAGGCTTGATGGCTATAATCAAACAATGGATATTTCATATAAGGCAATAGTTTTCTGAGGTCTAAAAAATGAGTAATCTTCCGCCACCGACTTGGCTTCGAACGTTCGAAACAGCGGCGCGGCTGGGTGGTTTTACGGCTGCTGCGGACTCTTTAGGTTTGACGCCGGCAGCTGTGAGTCAGCAGATTCGCGCACTTGAGGTGCGGCTGGGCTTCAGACTGTTCAATCGTCTGCCGCGCGGCGTACAACTGTCCGAGATGGGTCGAGCGTATCTGCCATCTGTACGACAAGCCTTCGAAGATCTTGAAGCTGCAACCGGTGGGCTGTTCGGAATCGGACAGCCTCTTGCTGTGACTGTCAGAACCCCCATCAGTTTTGCCGCGTTGCAGTTGCCAGCGATGCTCGATGATTTTCGCACGGCTTACCCCGAGATCCCCATCAGAATTTGCACAGCGGTTTGGGCGGACGGACTGGATGAGGCGTCTGTCGACGTCGATATCAGATTTGGCGACGGATGTTGGCCAGGAGCTGAAGTAACGCGGTTGACGGAGCCGGTTTCCGTACCGGTGATGCCGCCGGAAGTTGATCCGTCCGAATTGAATGCCAAGTCGATGCTGCAAATGGGAGCAGCACGGGCCATCCATGTCACCGGTTACGAAAACCTTTGGGCCCGGTTCGCGCGTTTCCATAAACTGGAAGAAATACAAATCGACACAAACCTGTCAGCAGATTCATCGCTCGTCGCATTGGAAATGGTTGCGTATGGTTTGGGATGCGCCATGATCGCGCGCGATCTTGCAACAGATCATATTGAACGCGGCCGCGTGGCTGCGGCCATGAACCTGAGCCTGCAACATGGGCACGCACATCACCTGGTCCGGCCTGTCAGGGCAGTATCGGAACGTCAGGAAGTCGTCTTGTTCCGAAACTGGTTGGTGCGACGGTTCACCAAACAGACTTGAAACCTGTCCGATGCTAATGGTGATCCTGCGACACTGCCAAACGGCTAGAATGTGTTGTCAAGCGCCTGATCGTTTGGTGAGCTCGACACATCGCCATCCACGATCTCAATACTGGCGATCAATTCTTCAAGGGCAGCAGCGGTTCTGTCGTCTTTTTCGGCGAACCAATTCAAACCGAACACTCAGCTTTTGATCTTTGTGTTGAGGGAGCGCATGCCGCAAAAGCAAATAATGCAAAGCCTGAAGCCCTCCGTGCAGGCGTGCGGGTTAGCGCGATCTTGATTGTGAGTTGCAAGAGCTTTGCCGAAATCGAGTGTGCTATAGTCGACGCGCCATGCGCTTTGGGCGGCGACAGGCGGATTCGACCCGTGCACGCTGCTTTTTGAAGCGCTATAGCTCTTTAAAAACGGGTGCATACCAGCCGCGATATCCGCAAAGCCTAGTCAACAGAGCATTGGCGCAAAGCGCGTTCTCTTTTCATCAAACCATACTGTCTCTATTCTCACCTGATGACAGACAAACAAAAAGAACTTCTCAGGACGGTTTTGCTTTTGGGCGGTACCGGGACAGCGGGATCCGCTGCAGCGCGTGGTTTGATTGACCAAGGTCACAAGGTCATAGCAGTCGTGCGCGCGCCCAGCCTATCCTTGCCTTCGGAGGTTGATCAGCGGGTAGGTGACCTCTCAGCAATTGAAGAGCTGGTAAGTCCTGAACTTGAGGGCACCAGCATTGACGCGATTGTATCCTGCCTTGCATCGCGGACTGGCTTGCCGGCGGACGCATGGGCAGTAGACTGCGACGCACATCTGCGCGTGCTTGAACTGGCGAAAAAACACGACGTAAGACGGTTCATTTATCTTTCCGCGATTTGCGTTCAGAAACCGAAGCTCGCGTTCCAGCAGGCGAAACTTGCCTTTGAGGACGCATTAAAATCATCGGGGTTGAATTACTCGATTGTTCGACCCACGGCGTTCTTCAAATCTCTGTCGGGGCAGGCAGATCGATTGCGCCGCGGCAAGCCTTATCTGATGTTCGGCGATGGGGCGCTGACCGCATGTAAACCCATCAGCGATGATGATCTTGGTCGCTTCATCGCGCTTTGTGTGACAGATCTTTCAAAATGCAACAGCGTGCTGCCTATTGGTGGTCCGGGGCCCGCACTGACGCCGGTGGAGCAGGGTGCATTATTGGCGGATGCGTTCAAGAAACCGTTCAAAGCACATCGTGTGCCACCTGCGTTCCTTTCCAGCATCATTGCATTAGCCGCGTTCTTAGGGCGCTTCAGTCAGACTTGGCGCGATCGCGCAGAGTTTGCGCGCATCGGGCATTACTATGCGACCGAGTCCATGTTGGTCTGGAACGATAAAGTGGGAGCCTACGATGCCGAAACCACGCCTGAGTTTGGGGCCGATCGGCTTGAGGACCATTACAGGCGTATTGCACGTGGTGAGCTGAAGCCTGATTTGGGTGCACATGCAGTGTTTTAGTTCTGTTTGGACGCACGTGCGCTTCGAAAAAAAATCGCGCCAGTTTACGCTTTTATGAAGTTTCCATTGTTGAGATCCTGGATGGCCTGCGTGAGCTCCTCGCGCGTGTTCATAACGATAGGACCGTGCAAAGCGACCGGCTCTTGTATCGGCTGACCTGACACCAGCAAGAAGCGCACGCCGGCCGGCCCGGCCGTAACGCTGATCTCATCGCCAGTACCAAACCTGACCAAAGTCCGGTTGCCGGACCGATCGCGGATATTGGTCTCTTTGCCGCCGATTTCCTTTTCGATGCGCACGCTCATTGGACGGGACGCGTCCCGAAATGTCGCACTGCCGGCAAAAATGTAGGCAAACGTATTGGCGTAGGTATCCACCGGAAGTGATTTTTGAAGATTGGGCGGCACTGAGACATCCAAGTAAAGGGGATCAGCGGCGATGCCGTCGACGGGACCGGTTTGCCCCAGAACGCGCCCGTAATAATCATGATTCTGGTTCCGTCATCGTCGGTGATTACCGGTATATCTGCACCAGCGATGTCCTGATAGCGCGGGCGCGTCATTTTCAGGGCGGCGGGCAAGTTTGCCCAAAGTTGAAATCCGTGCATTTGAACTGCGCCGTTTCCGCGCGGCATTTCCTGATGCAGGATGCCCGAGCCCGCTGTCATCCACTGCACGGAACCTGCGCCCAAAACGCCATGATTGCCAAGCGAGTCTCCATGTTCGACTTCGCCCTCGAGCACATAGGTTATTGTCTCGATCCCGCGGTGTGGTGCCAGGGAAATCCCTTTTCGTAGGCCAGTGGATCGTCGTTGCGGAAGTCGTCAAGCAAAAGAAACGGATCGCTTTCATTCGGATCGCCAAATCCGAAAACGCGATGTAGATGAACCCCTGCACCTTCCATGGTCGGCTGTGCTTTGTACGTGGCGGTGACGGGTCGAAAGGTCATGTCATGGCTCCGGCAGTATCTGCTGAACAACATGCGTGCGCGCGCACCAAGATCAACGCACAGCACCTGTGCGGTGCGCTTTTTCTCCAATATCCCCATTTGTGCTGAAGCGGCCGGCGCGATGGGTGCGCGCCGACCTCTGTGTATCAGAAGTGGACCGAAAGTGTGTCCAGTGGCTTTTTCACCGGCGGTGCAAACTTTGTCAGATCAATGCCTTCGACTGCAGATTTGTACTCGTCAACCGTGGGCGTCCGGCCAAGAATAGCGGACAATACAACAACCGGTGTAGATGCCAGAAGCGACTCGCCTTTCTTGTCGTCCGCATCTTCTACAACCCGTCCTTTGAAGAGCCGCGTCGAAGTGGCCAAAACCGTGTCTCCCTTGGCCGCTTTTTCCTGATTGCCCATACACAGGTTGCAGCCCGGGCGTTCCAGGTAAAGGATGTTTTCGTACTCTGTTCGCGCCGTGCTTTTGGGATCACTGTCGTCAAACTCAAAACCAGAATACTTTTGCAGGACGTCCCAATCCCCTTCGGCCTTCAACTCGTCGATGATGTTGTACGTCGGGGCAGCCACGACGAGCGGAGCTTTGAACGCCACGTTGCCGTCGGTCTTTTCGAGATTGCGCAACATCTGCGCCACAATTTTCACGTCACCTTTGTGCACCATACATGAGCCTACAAAGCCCAGATCGACCTTTTTCTCCGCACGGTAATAAGAGATAGGGCGGATCGTGTCGTGCGTGTAACGTTTGGAAATGTCGGCGTTGTTGACATCGGGGTCGGCGATCATTGGTTCGTTGATCGCATCGAGATCGACAACGACTTCGGCGAAGTATTTGGCGTTCTCATCAGGCGCGAGGGCCGGCTTTTCTCCAGATCTGATTTCCGAAATGCGTTTTTCTGCAATGTCGATTAGCCCGCTCAGCATCTGGTTTTCGTTGTCCATGCCCTTGTCGATCATGATCTGGATGCGGTTTTTTGCAATCTCAAGCGATTCAATCAGTGTTTCGTCCTCGGAGACGCAAATGGAGGCTTTCGCCTTCATCTCCGCTGTCCAGTCTGTGAACGTGAACGCCTGATCGGCCAGAAGCGTGCCGATATGGACTTCGATGATCCGTCCTTGAAAGACGTTGTCACCGAACTGATCGAGCATTTGAGCCTGCGTTGCATGGACCACATCGCGGAAGTCCATGTGATCCGCCATGCGTCCTTTGAACGTGACTTTCACGGACTCCGGCACCGGCATCGTCGCCTCGCCTGTGGCCAGGGCAAGCGCCACTGTGCCCGAGTCCGCCCCGAAAGCCACGCCTTTGGACATCCGTGTATGGCTGTCGCCACCAATGATGATGGCCCAGTCATCAACCGTTATGTCGTTAAGCACCTTGTGGATAACATCGGTCATCGAATGATAGACGCCTTTGGGATCTCTGGCGGTTATCAGACCGAATTTGTGCATGAATGCCATGAGCTTGGGCGTGTTGGCCTGCGCTTTCAAATCCCAGACAGAGGCTGTGTGACAGCCCGACTGATAGGCGCCGTCTACGGAAGGAGACAGAACTGTAGCCGCCATCGCTTCAAGTTCCTGGCTGGTCATAAGGCCGGTTGTGTCTTGCGAGCCCACAATGTTCACTTTCACGCGGACATCCGAGCCGGCATGCAGCACTTTACCCGGCGTAGTCCCGCGCGCGTTCGCGTTGAAGATTTTTTCGACCGCTGTCATCCCTTGTCCGGCGTGCGATATTTCCTTGGATGGAGCGAAAGCGGACTGAAGCTCGACACCCAGCGTTTCGCAGGCAAAGGTCTGAAGTTTTTTACCGAACACAATGGCGTAGGAGCCACCAGCTTTCATGAACTCCACTTTTTGCGGTATGAAGGAAGACGCGAGGTCCGCGTGCTCTTCGTCGCCAGCGTCGTTGTAAAGTTTCTTTTCTTTGGTGTTGATGGTCAGCACGGTACCGGTTTCAACCGAATACTTTTCTTCCAGAATTGGGTTGCCGTCGTTGTTCAGGATTGGTTTTCCATCTTCGTCGACTTTCTTGACCCAGTTTTTGAGATCGATACCTATACCGCCCGTTACGCCAACGGTAGTCAGGAAAATGGGAGAGATACCGTTCGTGCCTGCAACAACCGGGGCAATATTGACGAACGGCACGTAGGGGCTGGCTTGCTTGCCGGTCCAGAGTGCTACGTTGTTTACGCCAGACATCCGGGACGAGCCGACACCCATAGTGCCTTTTTCCGCAATAAGCATCACACGTTTGTCTGGATGCTGCAGCTTGAGCGCTTCAATTTCAGCCTGTGCACGTTCCGATATCATGCACTTGCCGTGCAGCTCGCGGTCCGAACGGGAATGTGCCTGATTGCCCGGCGATAGCAAATCGGTTGAAATATCGCCTTCCGCGGCGATGTAAGTGACGACTTTGACCTCTTCCTCGATGTCGGGGAGTTTTGTAAAGAATTCGGCTTTCGAGTAGCTTTCAAGGATGTCTTTTGCCACTGGATTGCCTGCTGAATAGGCCTCTTCCAGTCGTGACGTGTCCGCTTCATAAAGGAAGACCTGGGTCTTCAAAACTTCAGCAGCCTGTTCCGCGATGGCTGGATCATTGCTCAGAGCCAGATCGAGCAGCACCTTTACGGAGGGCCCGCCTTTCATATGTGACAAAAGCTCAAAGGCGAAAGCCTGCGTGATCTCGCGTACGTCTACGGCACCCAGAACAACCTCTTTCAGAAATGCGGCTTTTACGCCGGCGGCACTGGTTGTGCCGGGCAGAGTATTGTAAATTAGAAAGTTCAAAGACTCTGAGCGATGCTCGTGTGCGGGATCTTTGATTTGCTCGATCAACTCGGCCACCAAGGCGCCGTCATCGATTGGCTTCGGGTTCAAACCCTGTTCTTTGCGGGTTTCAATTTCTTCGAGGTATGCTGTGTACAGGCTCATGGCTGTCTCGGTCCGTTAGAGTTGCGAAGACGTGTGTCGGCGGCATTGTTTTGCTTGCACTCATGCGCACCGCCGAATTGTATGCAAATGTATACCAAACATATTTGGTCTTCAAGATCGCTAAGCGAGGCAATATGCCTCACATCGATAAATCCTGATATCACGTTGCGTCAATGGGCGTGCAGCCAAATGCAACGCAGATCGTCTTAAACCAGCAATTGCCCAGGCTAAGCTCAAAAAATGTGCTGCATATTGCTACTCAACATGGCGCATTTGCGCGTTGGTAAAGGTCTGGCTTTCCCGATGTTCCCATTCCATAAAGGCGTGGATTGACCGGCATTCGAAGAACCTTATTGCCAGCATGGGTCGGGCGCGACACTCCGACCAATTGCCAGCGCACACTCGATCAATTGCAATTGGCCTGGGACGGGGGGATGCAATGAACGCGCAAACAGCCAGCCTGATAAATGCTGTTACCTTGATCGTTTGCTCGGCATGGGCCTTCTTATCGATCGAAAAGACGTCTCCGACCGCTCTCATTCCGGGCGGGTTCGGTTTGGCAATACTGGCTTGTTATCCGCGTCTCAAAACTGAAAACAAGACAGTAGCCCATATCGCTGTTGTGTTGACGCTAGTGATCTTGATTGCGCTTTATGCGCCATTGTCGTCTGCATTTCAAAGCGGTAACGCGCTGGGTATTTTGCGTGTCTTGGTAATGATGCTCACATCTGCAATTGCATTGCTCTATTTTATCAAGCGCTTTCGTGAGGCGAGACAAGATCGCCAGTAGAGTAATTGCCGATTATCGAGAAAGGACAGCACGCATGAATAAGCTTGGGATGAGCAGACGCGAAGCACTTTGTGTTCTTGGTGTGGGAGGTGCTGCTGCGACTTTACCGTTTGTAAAAGAGCTATACGCCGCTGGTTTGGTGACGGAGCTTGAAGTGCGCAACGCCGCCTTTTCAGTCTTGGACGGTACAACAACTGAAGACATGGTGTCTACGCTGCCCGACGGCCCGCCACCCGTTTTACGTATGCCGCGCAATAAGTCTTTCCCTGTCGGAGTAACAAACCGGCTGAAAGACTACACGACCATGCATTGGCACGGTCTCAGGCTCGACAACAAAATGGACGGTGTGCCTTACCTAACGCAACTCCCGATCGGGCAGGGTGAACGATTTGAATACGCGCTAAAGTCCCCGGACGCCGGTACGTTCTGGTACCACCCGCATTGTATGACGATGGATCAAATGGCGTTGGGTCTGACAGGCATACTGATCGTCGAGGAGGATGAAGATCCGGGTTTTGACATTGAGATTCCGCTCAATTTGCGTGACTTCCGGCTCAATGGGGAAGGCCAATGGCTCGACTTGTGGACAGCTCGGGGCGCAGCGCGGGGCGGAACGTTTGGCACCATTATGACGACAAATTGGTTGGTTGCTCCGACCTATGATGCACCAACCGGGGGTCTTGTGCGTGTGAGAGCAGCAGCCACAGATACAACGCGCATTTACAAGCTTTTTGTGCCAGCGGCCGATGCGGCAATTTTCGCGATCGATGGTCACCCGCTGCCTTCACCCATGCCAATGCCAAAGTTAGAACAGCAGGCGATGCATCTAGGGCCCGGTCAGCGATTGGATATTGGTATCCGGATGCCGTCCGATGAAGGGCAGACGATCATTGTTATGACTGACGCGCCGGGCGAAGCGCGCGTGCTCGCGCGGTTGCGTGCCGTCGGGCCGAACACGGGGCGCGCTTTGTCTGAAATAGGTAACCTTCCGGAAAATCCTGTGCCGGAGCCCGATCTTACAAACGCGCGGGCAGAGGAATTCGTTTTCGGATGGTCGCCAGAAGGCGATCTCCCGAACAACGGGCTATGTGGGACACTGGGCTACACCTTCTGGTCCATCAACCGGACACCATGGCCAGGCGATGCTGCACCCGGTGTAGGCCCACTGGCTACATTTCGAAAAGGCGAAAGTGTGGTTCTTCGACTGCGCAATGAAAGCCCAAATGCGCACCCGATTCATTTGCACGGCTTGGTGTTCCGGCCCATCCGATCCAGCAAGCGGACGCTCGCGCCGCGCTGGACCGATACCATTTTGTTGCAGCGTGAAGAAGTCGTTGACATTGCATTTGTCGCAGACAACCCCGGCGACTGGGCATTCCACTGCCATGTGATTGAGCATCAGAAAACGGGCCTTGCCGGTTTTATTCGCGTTCTTGACGCCTAAGGCCAAGCACGTATCCGGAAGATGGTTCTAAGCGGCGCACTAAGCCTTGCGCAGCAGCCCCCCCATCGGCTGAAAGGCGCGACTGTTTGGAAATACCTGCGTTTCGACATACGCCTCGTCCAGACCGAGATGAGTCATGAGTATGTCTTTAAACAGAGCTTCATAGCTATTGACGGACCGCACGTCGCGTCCCTGCCATAAGGCGGAATTTGACAAGCCGGGCCAGTCACCAACAATACGCCCACCAGCGACGGCGCCGCCGGCCAGCATAGCAAGCCCGCCAGTGCCATGGTCGGTGCCACGACTTCCGTTTTCGGCTGCGGTACGACCGAATTCGGAAACGACCAGCACCGTTGTCCGAGACCACTCCGACCCCAGGCCGGTCTTGAGCTCGACAAGTCCTTGTGACAGCCGTTGCAAGAGACTGGAGAGCCTGCGGTTCTGATCAAAATGCGTATCCCAACCGTCAAACTCAATTACGCCAATACGTGGTCCATCGGGATGCGACAACAGATCTGCAGCCGCACGGGCCGCCAGCGGAAAGCTATCACCTTGACGCCAACCGTTGTCGGCTCCTGCCATGTCCATGTTAGGTCTTAGTGCGCCGCGGGCGTCGTGTAACGCGTCCATGAACAGCGCGTCGTGACGGTAGCTTCTCATCAATCTGTTCAGAAAATCCTCGTCAACTTCCGGCAACCGGGACTTTGCCCATGTTTGCACACGAGCGTCTCCTTGCAGGATCAACGGAATAGCGGGGCCGATGGACAGCCCAAGCCTGCGATCGCCTGCATTCAGCCCGAGGATCGCGCGGTTTAACCATCCAGTATCGGCGCCGTGTGGCGCGCCACTCCCGTTTTCAAGCAGGTTTTGGCCATCAAAGTGTGACCTGTCCCTGTATTGGGTCGATGCAGCGGGGATGAAAAGTAATTCTTTTGCACGGTAAAGGGGGATCAGCGGTTCAAGTGCAGGGTGCATTCCGAAATACCCGTCCAGATCAATCAAGCCGCCTGCTCGATCGCTTGCACGTACCAACATTGGTCGAAGGCGTTTGTAATCTGGGTCCATATACGGCGCGAGCGCGTGCAACCCGTCCAGTCCACCACGTAAAAACAAAACGATCATCCGGTTGTCCGTGGGCGCGGCGGCGAAGACACTGCGCGCTCCGATAATGGCTGACGCCATGCCGCCAGCAATGTAGTTTAGGAAATCTCGGCGTGTATACATAACTATCTCCTCTGGAACTCAGAGCTTGCAAGGATCATCGCCAACGCGTCCTCTGAAGTGGCAGCACGATGAACTTCCAGCCGCACCGCGTCGTGGGCCACTGGCCCAATCAGGTCGTCGAGCATCTGTGCCGGTACGAGATTGGCAGCTGCCCTGGTCGCGTAACGTCGCACCCATTCTATGCGTCGCATGAGCGCTTCGGGTGCGACCCAGTCCTGTGCAAGATCACCCCATCCTGCCGGAGACGGAGCTGTAAAAGGCACTTGTGCCATTTCGCGCAGTGGAACGAGTAAATCCCTGGCACGGACTTTCGGGTTTCCCATTGCGCGGTGCGCTGACACTATGAATTCGTAATGAGACTTCACTTTCGACAAGGGTTCGTTCCAGGTCTCATCAAGTTCAACAACTGCATGTGACACGTGGGCAAGATCGCCATCGCTTTCTTGGAACGCGGATGCGAGAGCGTCGATCGTGTTCTCGGGCGGGGTGTCGGATACAAAATGGCGCGCGAGTTTTGTCGCAATAAACCGCGCTGTGGACGGGTGTCGTGCCAGGTCGTCGAGTATATCCAAACCTTCCTGTGCTCCGTTCTCCGCGTAAGTCTTGCCAAGTACAGTCTTTGGCCCCGGCTCATGAAAGGCAGCCCTATACTCAAAGTCACCATGTACCGGTTTGTTTTCAAATTTCGGTCGCAGGCCGCCACGGCTCCAACCCGACAACGCTTTGGCAAGTTCGATAACATCCTGCTGCGAATACCCGCCGTTAACGCCCAGCGTGTGCAACTCGAGTATTTCGCGCGCGAGGTTCTCGTTCAATGTCTTCTGCGCACCTGTTCTGCGCCTGCGGCGCTGGCCCACACGCGAGCCTTCGCCTATTGACGCGATGTTGTCGAGATAACTGAGCATAACGGGATGCCGGACAACCGCTTTGAGCATGTCAGAGAAGCTGCCGAAAACATGGGGCCGGATCGCCTCGCGTTCGTAAGCGGGAATCGCGGGACCGATGATCGGTTTGGTGTTTGATACGGTGAAATGATTGGACCAAAACACAACCATGCGTTCTGCGAAGGGTGCAGGGCTGCCAATCATCACGCCGGCGCGGCTTACCAGCTCAGTCGTAAACGCTCTCCTGTAAGCCTTTAGTGTTTCTTTTCTCAGGTCATCACGTCCGCGCATTCGTGCGGTCTGGATCGCCACAAGAATATCCGCCGACCCGGCAAAACGCGTCAAGGCTGCTGGAATCTCTGCCGATCTGATTTGCGCTGTGACCCAACCGCGCGGATCGGTCGCTACCGCGGCTGCTTCACCGGGTGCCGGACCCAATCCAAACCTGTTCAGCGCTTGAAAGGTTGCCATGTCTTTCATGTTCTTTTTCTCCCGCATGTTACCGAGGTTTAGAAGACCAGCATGTGTTAAACGGTAGGCGGGCGAATTTCCGTCGAAAGAGGACTTTGTTTACGTCTGGCTGAGGGCTGACGTAATTCATGTCTCCGCCTATGAGCGGGACGCCGCGCTCTATGACACGAGCTTCCATCAGCAAGATTTGACGCGTTTGATTTTATTGTCGACGCATGCGGGAAGCGCCGCTAGGTTTTGATTGCTGATTTGCGTTACCGACGCGGTTTGAACTTATCCACTGTCGCGCATAATCTTTTAAAGCAAAACCTTATTTGCCGCGTACCGTGCCGTCATGCCTTTCGTTTGCGCAAAGATTTAAAGTTCTGTTCACTGATCGATCGCGATCTCTTGTAGTTAATGCATTGCTTTTCCTCTCAGGAAACGTGCAGACTGTTTCAGTTTTCTGCCCTTCGAGTGAGAGAGAGATGAGCCTGAATATTACGGCTTTGTGCGCCCTGCGACGTGACTTTCACGCTCATCCGGAATTGGGTTTTCAGGAACTGAGAACGAAAGCCAAGATCGCCGGGTTCTTGCGAGACAGCGGTCTGGATGTGCACGAAGGCGTCGGCGTTGTGGGTGTACTGCGCGCGGGCAGCGGGAACCGGTCTATCGGGTTGCGCGCGGACATGGACGCGCTTCCAATTGAGGAGATTGGACGCCATGCACATCGGTCAACGACACCAGGGGTGATGCACGCATGCGGCCATGATGGACATATTGCAATGCTGCTGGGTGCTGCGAAAGCCTTGTCGGACAAGCCCGCGTTCGACGGCACGGTTGTGTTTTTGTTTCAACCCAACGAAGAGTTAGGTCTGGGCGCAAGAGCGATGATCGAAGAGCGTGTGCTGGAACGCTGGCCAATTGAAGAGGTTTATGCGCTGCACAACCTGCCGGGTGCGCCAGTGGGGCAGATCTCCACGCGGCCGGGGCTGATCTGCTCGTCCGAGAGCCTGTTTGAAATAGTGATAACGGGGCAGGGGGGTCACGCATCGATGCCGCAATCGGGGCGTGACGCCATCACGATTGGCGCTGAAATCGTGCAAGCGTTACAGACAATAGTTGCGCGCAAGCTGGCGCCGGGCGCAGGGGCCGTTGTGTCTGTCACTGAATTCCAGACAAACGGCCAACGCAATGTACTGCCGGGGCGTGCCATCCTGAAAGGTGACGTTCGCGCGCGCAATTCCGAAGACCGAGAGCAAATTGCGCGTCTCATGCGACAGTTGGTTGAAGGAATTGCACAAGCACATGGTGCGACAGGAAAAATGGCCTTTGAAACTGAATTCATTGAAACGGTAAATGCACCCGAGCTCGCAACAGCCGTAGTCGATGCTGCGCGCGGCGCAGGGCTGGATGCTGTGCCGGATCGGCAACCGATGAGTTTTTCAGAGGATTTCGCGCACTTTAGCAATGCCATTCCCGGGTGTTTTGCGCTCTTAGGAAATGGGGAAACTGGTCCGTACGCAAAACCGTTGCACTCAAACGACTACGACTTCAACGATGCTCTTTTGCCTGTTGGGGTATCATTCTGGACCGAACTGGTGCGCCAGCGCCTGCCCGTCTCGTCACAGAGTAATGCATAATGGCGGTGTTCGGCAGTTTCTGGAGGAAAAGTGCGGGCCTTGTGAATATTGAACGCAGGCAAAGGGGACCGTGATAAACGTGTCGACCATAAGTGGCCGCCTGTCGTAAGGAGCCAGACCAATGTCAACCACAATGACAACGCTTTCTGGTCAGCAGGCACTTGTGCGACACATACAAGGCAGATTGCATTCCTTTCGACAAACTCGGGCAACAAACGGATGACGCCTCCGACGCATGCCAGAACTCCAGGTTTTCTCTGAAGAGGTCAAAGCGCCGCCAACCGACGTTGAGGAAGTCGACAGGTCCATGGTGTCCACAGCAATTGTCAACGCATTTTATGCGGCACCGGAAAAGCATGTGCGCCGCAAGCCTTTTTTTGGCAGACCGCGCAGGTAAGTACTGAAAGCCAGCTGGTCCAGTCTGGCAGCTGCGCAGTGTTGATGCGCCAATTTTCAATGGCAGTCCTAGTGTCGGTCGTTTGGAATATACTTTTCGGATCTGCAAAAAGACGATGTGCAAAAACTGCTGATATTTCAGTCGATACTTCGCATTGAGTGGTTTTTAAGGATCTTTAATGGTGCGGGCGCCTTGCAGAGCCCACGCCGTAACCACACTCTGCGCGCATGGCGAGCAATCTTACAGTCGTTGTCGTTGAAGAAGACCGTGACAGGGCGATCGCAATTGTGGATGCCCTTCGGGAAAACGTCCCTTGCGAAGTATTTGTTATCGGCAATGCCAGCGGTCTGGCCCGCAAAATTGCTGCTCACGCCCCTGATATCGTTTTGATCGATGTCGACAATCCAACCAGAGACATGCTGGAAGAGCTCACCCTCGCATCCGGACCATTGGAACGTCCTGTGGCCGTTTTTGTCTCGGGCGCTGCGGGCGGATTGGCACAAACGGCCATTGAGTCGGGCGTTTCGGCTTACGTTGTGGACGGCCTGTCGCCGGAGCGGATCAAGCCGGTGATGGATACAGCGATTGCGCGATTCAAAATGCTTCGGCAAATGCGCAGCGAACTGGCGGAGACGCGTCGCGCGTTGGAAGAGCGTAAAGTGATTGATCGTGCAAAAGGACTGTTGATGAAGGCCAAAGGCATTGACGAAGATGCGGCCTATGCCCTGCTCCGCAAGACGGCCATGGATCAGGGACGCCGCATGGCAGATGTCGCCGAAGCATTGGTGACAGCCTCAGGGCTTTTGCGATGAAGACCGTTTCATTGCCTGTGGCCTATGTTCCTTTGGTCGATGCAGCACCCCTGATTATCGCCGAAGAGATGGGATTTGCGGCAGCGGAGGGGATATCGCTTGATCTGATCGCCGCGCCATCCTGGTCGTCTGTGCGCGACATGCTGGCCTTTGGTCGTGTCGACGCAGCGCATTTGCTGTCCCCGGTTCCCGTTGCGATGGCAATGGGATTAGGAGGTGTCGCCACTGAGATCTCGGCCGTTTCCGTTCTTTCGGTAAATGGGAATGTGATCGGCGTTGGGCGCACTTTGGAAGACAAGCTGCGTGCCCACGGCTATTCATTTGATTTCAGTGACCCCGTTGAGGCCGCGCAAGCCCTGACAGCTGTGCATGATGGCCCGCTTACTTTTGGTGTACCGTTCTTGTTTTCGATGCATGTCGAACTTTTGCGGTACTGGTCCGCATCCACAGCGTTGGGACGTGCGGGCATAGACGTACGCACTATACCACCGCCGTTGATGGCGTCAGCCCTGGCTGCGGGCGATGTGGATGCTTTCTGCGTTGGAGAGCCTTGGGGGAGTGTCGCGGTTGACGGTGGCGTTGGCGCGTTGTTGCTTCCCGGTAAGTCGATCTGGAGTTTTGCGCCGGAAAAAGTTCTGGCCGTTCGCACCGGATGGGCAGAAGCGGAGCCCGACTTACTTCAGCGCTTGATGCGGGTAGTTTGGCTCTCGGGGCGGTGGTTGCAACGACCGGAAAGCAGGTCTGCGGCGGGCGAAATTCTGTCTCGTACAGCTTATCTGGACGTATCTTCAGAGCTGATCGACCGGTCTTTGTCCGGACATATGATTGTGTCTGCCCGAGGCGAACAAAGAAACGTCGACGGATTTATAGAGTTTCACGACGGCGCCGCCACATTTCCGTGGCGCAGCCAGGCCAAGTGGATCGCCCATCAGCTGAGCAAAAGCCACCACATCGAAGCGCCCGGTTTGATCGATCAGGCAAGCCGTGTTTTCCGGTCAGATTTACACCGCCGCCACTTGAATGCCGAGGTGGTCGATTTGCCCGGCGCTTCGGAAAAAGTGGAGGGCGCGATTCGACAGACAACGCCGGTTGCGTCTGCCCGAGGCACACTCAGCCTCCTACCTGACAGGTTTTTTGATGGGCACATTTTTGATCCAACGCGGAAATTTTGACTGAAAATTAGGCATTTCCAGAGACGCGATTGCAGATAGTGGGGTCTTTCCAATAGAAGATGCAATTTGTCACTCGACTTTGTGACGCGCTGCCGCATCCTTTTCGCCGTGTGGTGGGGCACAATGTCGTGCTCCAAATCCAAATCCTCCCAATGACAGGGAAATTCTGAGCAAGGCTGCTCGCTACCTGCCGAAGATTTCGGCGGTTAGTGTTCGGCCTTTTTGCAATTATTGTTCGGCACTTGCCTCGCCGGGCACAACAAAGGACAAGCCATGAAAAAGCTTCTTATGGGCTTCGCGGTATCCACCGCACTCGCTAGCCCAGGATTTGCCGAACTACTCGATCTCGAGAAAGACGAGCTGACGTTTGGTTTCATTAAACTGACCGACATGGCGCCGCTCGCGGTGGCTTATGAAAACGGGTACTTTCTTGATGAAGGATTGTTCGTAACTCTGGAAGCGCAGGCGAACTGGAAAGTTCTGCTCGACGGCGTGATTGACGGGCAACTCGACGGTGCTCATATGTTGGCTGGCCAACCCTTGGCCGCGACAATCGGTTTCGGTACCGAAGCGCACATCATCACGCCCTTCTCGATGGACCTGAACGGCAACGGCATTACAGTGTCCAACGAGGTTTGGGAAAAAATGCTGCCGCACATTCCCAAAATGGACGACGGTCGTCCACAGCACCCAATCTCCGCAGAAGCGCTGGCACCCGTCGTCGAAGAGTTCAGAGATGAAGGCAAGCCTTTCAACATGGGGATGGTTTTCCCAGTCTCCACGCACAATTATGAGCTACGCTATTGGCTGGCCGCGGGCGGTCTGCATCCGGGTTACTACAGCCCCGAAAATGTCACCGGCCAGATCGGCGCAGACGTATTTCTGTCAGTGACACCCCCGCCGCAAATGCCTGCCACTCTCGAAGCTGGCACAATCTATGGCTACTGCGTTGGAGAACCATGGAACCAGCAAGCGGTTTTCAAAGGTATCGGCGTTCCGGTTATCACCGACTACCAGCTCTGGAAGAACAACCCTGAAAAAGTGTTTGGCATAACGGCTGAATTTGCGGAGAAGTATCCAAACACAACGCTGGCGGTGACCAAGGCACTGATCCGCGCCGCAATCTGGCTTGACGAAAACGACAACGCCAACCGTCCGGATGCCGTCGAAATTCTGAGCCGTCCCGAATATGTGGGCGCCGACTACGAAGTTATTGCAAACTCAATGACCGGCTTCTTCGAATTCGAAAAAGGCGACAAACGGGACATTCCGGATTTCAACGTGTTCTTTAGATACAACGCGACCTATCCGTTCTACTCCGATGCGATCTGGTATCTTACGCAGATGCGCCGCTGGGGCCAAATCGCCGAGCCGAAGTCCGACAGCTGGTATGACGAGGTTGCGCGCGATGTTTACAAACCGGACATCTACCTGAAAGCCGCCCGTCTGCTTGTAGACGAAGGTTTGGCGAATGAGGCGGATTTCCCTTGGGACAGCGATGGTTACAAGGATCCAACACCGGCAGCCGACATCATCGATGCAATTCCGTATGACGGGCGTCAACCGAACGCGTACCTGGAGAGCCTGCCGATCGGGCTGAAGGGTGAGCAGACGGTTGTGGGCACGCAGGTCAAAGGCTGACTCAACCAGCAGAAGCGCGGCGGGCTAGCAACGGCCCGCCGTTACACTCCAGCCATTTCGCCAAAAGGTGTATCATGACAACTGCTGATCCCAATTTCTCATCATCGGCCGAACGCGAGGCGCGACGCGCACGGCTCTTCACCCGCATCAATGCCGCAGATAAATGGTTTCAGGTCTTGGGTTTGTCGTGGCTCACCCCAGTACTGAAAGCCGCCGCAGGAGATAACCCGCCTTACCAGATGAAGGAAATCTGGCGTTTGCTGGCGGTACCGTTGTTGGCCATCTTTGCCTTTCTTTTGATGTGGGGCACGCTTGCACCACAGGTGCAAACCTCACTGGGCGCGATACCGGGCCCGGCGCAAGTGTGGTCAGAGGCTGTAAATCTGCATGAAGATGCACAAGCCAAGGCTGCAAGCAAAGCGGCCTTCGAAGAAAAAGTCGCCAAGCTCAATGAACGGCTGATCTCCCAAGGGAAAGAGACGAAAGAGCGCGCTTATACTGGAGCGCCGACGTACTACCAGCAAATCTGGACGTCCATAAAAACGGTATTTTTCGGCTTCATGATCGCCACAGTCATTGCGGTGCCTCTGGGGATTGCAGCTGGCCTGTCCCCGACGGCGAATGCGGCGTTGAATCCTCTTATCCAGATCTTTAAACCGGTGTCGCCTTTGGCGTGGCTGCCGATCGTGACGATGGTTGTGAGTGCGGTGTACGTGACACAGGATGGCTGGTTCGCAAAGTCATTCCTGATTTCTGCAATCACCGTTACGCTCTGCTCGCTCTGGCCGACGCTGATCAATACGGCGCTGGGCGTTTCTTCTATCGACAAAGATCTCGTGAATGTCTCCAAAGTTCTCAAAATGAGCACATGGACCAAGATTACCAAGCTCGTTCTGCCTTCGGCATTGCCACTGATTTTCACGGGTTTGCGGCTAAGCCTTGGTGTCGGCTGGATGGTTCTGATTGCAGCGGAAATGCTGGCGCAAAACCCTGGGCTGGGTAAATTCGTCTGGGATGAGTTCCAAAACGGCAGTTCGTCTAGTCTGGCCAAAATCATGGTGGCGGTCTTCACGATCGGGATCATCGGCTTCCTTCTGGATCGCGTGATGTACGCGCTGCAGTCGCTCTTCACCTTCACAAATAATCGGTGAGCGCGATGGGAATTATCCAACTGAAGGGCGTGTCAAAGAACTACGGTACAGGCACGCAGGCCACACAAGTGCTTAAAGACATCGATCTTGATGTGGCCGAAGGCGAGTTTCTCGTGATCCTGGGTTTTTCCGGGACTGGCAAAACGACCCTGATAAACATGATGGCAGGGCTTGAAAGCCCTTCCAGCGGCGCAGTGACCTACAAGGGCGCGGCAGTGACAGGTCCGGGCCGCGAGCGTGGGGTAATATTTCAAAGCTACTCGCTTATGCCGTGGCTGACGGTGACTGGAAATGTGCGCCTTGCCGTCGATACGGTCTTTCCCAAACTTTCGCGCGCGGAAAAGGCGCAAAAAGTTGACCATTATGTCGAAATGGTTGGGCTATCGCATGCGGCGAGCCGCCGACCTGCCGAATTGTCTGGTGGGATGCGTCAAAGAGTGAATGTTGCCCGCGCACTGGCGATGAGCCCAGAAATGCTACTTCTGGACGAGCCACTGTCCGCGCTTGACGCGTTGACGCGTGCAAATCTGGCGGATGAGATCGAGCGGATCTGGGAAGCAGACAAAAAAACCTGTGTGTTGATTACGAATGACGTGGATGAGGCTATAACCCTTGCGGACCGGATCATAGCGCTCAACCCGGACGGGACATTGGGCGAGCAGTTCAGGGTCGATATCCCTCGCCCTCGGGACCGATCGGCCATGAACAGTAACGACACGTTCAAAAAATTGCGCGCGGACGTGACCAAATACCTAATGGACGTTGGTATTGAGGCCAAAGTTGAAGGCACGCGCATTCTTCCGGATGTCACGCCAATCCATGGCGTGCCTTCGGCAGTGAAAGACGCGCAAAAAGGTCTGATTGACGACCGCTTTCTCGATTTCAGCCAGTTGCACAAAGTCTATCCGACGCCAAAAGGTCCTTTGACCGTTGTGGAGGACTTCGACCTAAAGATTGATCGGGGTGAGTTCATCTCGTTGATTGGCCACTCGGGCTGCGGCAAATCTACGGTTTTGACCATGGCCGCCGGACTCAACGAGATTTCCCAGGGTGCGATCAAGCTGGACGGACGGCATGTGGAGGGGGCGGACCCAGAACGCGCTGTCGTTTTCCAGTCACCAAACCTTTTCCCGTGGTTATCCGCCAAGCAAAACGTCGCAATCGGTGTGGACAAGGTCTATCCGCGGGCAAGCCAGTCTGAACGTCAGGACGTGGTCGAATATTACCTGGAACGTGTCGGTTTGGCGGACGCAATGGACAAACCGGCTTCCGACTTGTCAAATGGCATGCAGCAGCGGGTCGGCATCGCGCGCGCGTTTGCGCTCTCCCCGAAGTTGCTATTATTGGACGAACCTTTTGGAATGCTCGACAGCCTGACGCGCTGGGAGCTTCAGGAAGTGCTCATGGAGGTTTGGTCGCGCACCAAGGTCACTGCCATCTGCGTGACCCATGACGTAGACGAGGCGATTTTGCTTGCCGATCGTGTGGTGATGATGACCAACGGGCCACAGGCCACAATCGGCAAAATCACGAACGTAAATCTGCCGAGACCCCGAACACGTAAAGCTCTTCTGGAGCATCCGGACTACTACACATACCGGCAGGAAGTCCTTGATTTTCTTGAAGAGTACGAGCACGGGGCGAAGCCGAAGCCCAAATCACCGCCTTCAACGTCTGAAACTGACGGCGTGGTGAAACCGATTGCGGCGGAGTGATCCCATGACGGAGAAAATCATCATTATCGGCGCTGGCATGGCGTCGGGTCGCGTGATCGAACATCTGGTAGATCAAGCCCCTGGATCTTACGACATCACGCTGTTCAATGCGGAACCGAGAGGCAATTACAATCGCATCATGCTCAGCCCCGTTTTGGCGGGCGACAAGACCTACGAGGAAATCGTAACTCACGACGGCAAATTCTACAGCGAGCACGGTATCACGTGCCGGTTTGGTCAGAAAATTACTGCGGTCGACACATCAGCGAAGACCGTGAGGGCCGACACGGGTGAGGTGCTTTCTTACGACAAGCTGGTGTTTGGCACAGGCTCAAACCCTTTCATGATCCCATTGCCAGGGCATGATCTGGAAGGCGTCATTGCTTACCGCGACCTCGAAGACACAGAGCGCATGATGAGCCTGCACACAGGCCAGAAAGCGGTGGTGATCGGAGGCGGTTTGCTGGGGCTGGAGGCGGCGGCTGGAATGGCGGCGCGCGGGGTCGACGTGACTGTTGTGCACATCATGGGCCATCTCATGGAGCGACAGCTGGACGAAGCCGCGGGTTACCTTTTGAAAAAGGCTCTGCTGGACAAAGGCATTACCGTTCTGACGTCTGCAAACTCGAAGGAAATCAAGGGCGAAAACGGCCACGTGACTGCACTTGCCTTAGAGGACGGAACGGAATTGCCTTGCGATCTGCTGTGTATGGCAGTGGGCATTCGGCCGAATGTTGCTCTTGCGCAGGCGGCAGGTGTGGCCGTTGGGCGGGGCATCCACGTGGATGACCAGATGATGACCTCGGTCGAAGATGTGTTCGCGGTTGGCGAATGCGTTGAACATGATGGCGCCCTCTTCGGCCTCGTTGCACCGCTTTATGATCAGGCCAAGGTTCTGGCTCAGACGCTTTTGGGTGAAGCTGCGGCTTTCAAACAGAAGTCGTTGTCAACCAAACTGAAGGTCACGGGTTGCGATTTGTTCAGCGCCGGAGACTTTGTGGATGGTCCCGGCCGCGAGGACATCGTCTTCAGGGACCCGGCGCGCGGTGTCTACAAACGCCTCGTGATTGAGGATGACACGCTTGTAGGTGCTGTCATGTACGGCGACACAGCAGACAGCAATTGGTTTTTCGGTCTGATCCAGTCAGGCGACAGCATTGAGGAGATGCGGGAGACGTTAATTTTCGGTCCCGCTTTCCAGGGGGAGGGTGCCACGGACCCCCTCTCAGCCGTTGCAGCATTGCCGCTTGAAGCGGAAATTTGCGGCTGCAACGGCATTTGCAAAAGCACAATTGTTGACGCCATTCACGGAGGCGCGGGTGATCTGAGTGCGGTGCGCGCACAGACCAAAGCCAGCGCCTCCTGCGGTACATGCACCGGGCTTGTAGAGCAACTGTTGCAGGTCACGCTCGGCGATGACTTCCAGATCCCGGCTGCGCAGCCGATCTGTGGCTGCACGGATCTTACCCATGAAGACGTGCGTCGCCTGATCAAGTCACAGGAGTTGAAAACGCAGCCCGCTGTCTGGCAAGAACTTGGATGGAAGTCGCCAAATGGCTGTCATGTCTGCCGCCCTGCAGTCAACTTCTATCTCCTGGCGGACTGGCCACTGGAGTATCTGGACGATCCGCAAAGCCGCTTTGTCAACGAGCGCAAACACGCCAACATCCAGAAGGACGGAACATTTAGCGTCGTGCCACGGATGTGGGGCGGGATCACCAATCCGCGTGAACTACGGGCAATTGCGGATGCCGCTGAGAAGTACGACGTGCCAACTGTGAAAGTAACCGGCGGTCAGCGCATCGACCTGCTGGGTGTAAAGGGAGAGGACTTACCTTTTATATGGGCGGATCTTAATGATGCAGGTTTGGTGTCCGGACATGCCTATTCAAAAGGCTTGCGCACGGTAAAAACCTGTGTGGGCACGGATCACTGCCGGTTTGGAACGCAAGACAGTACTGGGCTCGGTATAAAACTGGAAGAAATCCTTTGGGGGTCATGGACACCGCACAAGGTAAAACTGGCGGTGTCTGGCTGCCCGCGCAACTGCGCCGAAGCCACGTGCAAGGACGTGGGCATTGTGTGTGTGGACAGCGGTTATCAGGTCGGCGTGGCCGGAGCTGCAGGCATGGACGTCAAAGAGACAGAACGTCTGGCTGACGTGCCCACAGAGCAGGAAGCTATTGATCTCACAGTAGCCTTCATCCAGCTCTATCGCGAAAACGCCAAATATCTCGATCGACCCTACAAGTGGGTCGCAAAGGTGGGGCTGGATTGGGTTAAATCTCGCGTTGTGGACGATCTTCAGGAACGCAGACGCCTGATCGAAGCCTTCGAACTCTCTCAGTCCATTTACCGCAAAGATCCTTGGGCCGAACATTCAAAAAGAGCACACACGTTCCAACCTCTGGCCGATTTGACGCTGGAGGCTGCGGAATGAACTGGATCGACATAGGCGTCATCGAGGATATTCCTGTGCGCGGCGCCCGCAAAGTGAAGACAGCATTAGGTTGCGTCGCGGTTTTTCGAACAAAGACAGACGAGGTTTTTGCTGCAATTGATCGATGCCCGCACAAAGGTGGTCCATTGTCTGAAGGGATCGTGCATGGACAGTCAGTAACCTGTCCTCTGCACAACTGGGTGTTTGATTTGAACACCGGTGCCGCAAAGGGCGAAGATGCGCAGATCGCAACGTTCCCGGTGCGATTGCACGAAGGCCGATTGTTAATCGACGGTTCTAAACTGGCGGCGCGGAGCGCTGCGTGATGGACGGGTCCAGTGTGCCTGCAGTGCGATCCACTTGTCCCTATTGTGGAGTTGGGTGCGGTGTTCTGTTGCGGACCGACGGCCAAGGCGCCTTGGACGTTCAGGGTGACCCGGAGCATCCCGCGAATTTCGGACGTTTGTGTTCCAAGGGTTCGGCTCTGGGAGAGACAGTCGCTCTGTGGCATCGGCTGACCTCGCCGCAGGTCAGTGGGCGTGAGGCGGATTGGGATACGGCTCTGAGCTTGGTGGCAGAAACGTTTTCCAAGTCCATCGCGCATTACGGCCCGGACAGTGTGGCGTTTTATGTTTCTGGTCAGTTGTTGACCGAAGATTATTATGTTGCAAACAAGTTGATGAAAGGGTTCATCGGCTCGGCCAATATCGACACGAATTCGCGTCTTTGCATGGCGTCTTCTGTGGCGGGACATAAGCGTGCCTTTGGCACGGACACGGTACCGGGCACATACGAAGACCTTGATGACGCCGATTTGGTCGTGCTTGTTGGCTCAAATCTCGCCTGGTGTCATCCTGTGCTTTACCAGCGCGTACTGGCTGCACGAAAGACGCGCGGCATGCGGATTGTTGTGGTAGATCCGCGCCGAACGGCCAGCTGTGACGGTGCTGATCTGCATTTGCCGTTGAAACCGGGTTCAGACGTGGCGCTTTTTAACAGGCTCCTGGTGCATTTGCATGACACCGGTGCAGTGGATCAGACCTTTTTGGCACATACTCAGGGATTTGACGCGGCGCTGGATGCCGCGCGATCAGGTTCCGTCTTGGCAACCGGTCTGGCCTCAGAAGATATTGATGCCTTTTGCGACCTTTGGACGAGCACTGAAAGGGTTGTCACGGTCTACAGCCAGGGGGTGAACCAGTCGACTTCCGGTACTGACAAGGTGAACGCAATATTGAATTGCCACTTGGCCACCGGACGCATCGGCAAAAAAGGGTGTGGGCCGTTGTCGGTGACAGGTCAACCCAACGCTATGGGCGGGCGCGAGGTGGGCGGTCTTGCCAATATGCTCGCCTGCCACCTCGATCTCGAAGACGCCGATCATCGCCATGCCGTGCGCAGTTTTTGGAACGCACCATATATGCCGCACGCCGCGGGCCTCAAAGCTGTAGACATGTTTAAGGCGGTTGGAGATGGACGCGTCAAGGCCTTGTGGATCATTCATACGAACCCGGCTGTGTCCATGCCGGAAGCGGATGCTGTGCGCGCGGCGATCGAAGACTGCCCATTTGTGGTGGTCAGCGACGTCACGGCGAAAACGGATACCGCGCGACTTGCCGATGTGTTGCTGCCTGCAACGGCATGGGCTGAGAAAAGCGGTACCGTAACAAATTCAGATCGAACGATCAGCCGCCAGCGTCGGGTTCTCGATCCGCCCGCCAATGCGCGCCCGGATTGGGACATACTGGCAGACGTCGGTCGCCGCATGGGATTTGATGCGGCGTTTGATTACGCAAGCGAAGCAGAGATATTTCGTGAGTATGCGGCATTATCCGGCGTCGCAGCGCAGTTCGGACGAGACTTTGATATCTCCGGTCTCAAAGATCTCAACGACAGCGAATACGATCTTTTGTCCCCCCAACGCTGGCCAATAAGCGACGCGCGAAACGGTGGCCGCTTCTTTGCAAATGGCGGTTTTTTCCACGCCGATCGCAAGGCACGGTTTCTGCCGGTTGTTTGGAAACCTCCGGCCGCAAAAACCGAGCCGCGATATCCGTTCCGCCTTAATACGGGTCGCGTGCGGGATCAGTGGCACACCATGACCCGTACGGCGCTCAGCCCGCGACTTTCTGCGCATCTCGCGGAACCCTTTCTTGATATCCATCCCGCTGATGCCGCACAGCTGAACCTCAAACCCGCGGACTTGGTGCGCGTCAAAAGCCCGCACGGCGAGGCAATTCTGAGGGCGCGGGTGACCGATGCGGTCTCGCAATCTCAGGTTTTTGCGCCGATGCATTGGACTGCGCAAACCGCACCATCCGCACGCATAGACATGCTGGTCGCTGCAGAAATTGATCCAGTGTCGGGTCAACCGGAAAGCAAAGCGAGTGTGGTTCGGGTCACACGCTATCAAGCCGACTGGTACGCGTTTGCGGTATCCAGTAACGATATGGCGTTTGCATCAGACTATTGGGCGCTGGCGCGCACATCGAAAGGCTTCCGCGCGGAACTGGCAGGAAGCGGATCGATTTCCGACTGGGAGGCAGAAGCCAGGCGCCTGTTTCAAGCGTCAGTCGGCGTTGATGCCGTTTCTGTTCTGGATACAGAGCGTGGTTCTGCACGGGTGGTTCTGCGTCAGGACGACATCATGATTGGCGCTCTTTTTGTCTCAAGCAGTCCAGTGGCTGTGATGCGCGACTATCTGGCGGAATTGCCGGGCACGTCCGGCCGTGATGCTCTGACAGGTCGTCCACCCGCAGATGTTCCAAATCCGGGCCCGGTGCTTTGTTCTTGCTTTGGTGTCGGGGTCAATACGATCCTGACCGAAATCGAGAACAACGGTCTGGTGTCGGTTGAAGAAATCGGAGCGACACTGAGAGCTGGAACGAACTGCGGATCCTGTCGACCGGAACTTGCAGAGCTCTTGCAACGCGCGCAGGTGCGGGAGGCAGCGGAATGAGCCTGTCTGAGCATGTGCGCACGCTTGGGAGAGGACCGGGGCGGTCTCGGTCTTTGACGGAGGACGAGGCGTATGATGCAATGCGCGAGATGCTGTCAGGTCAAGCAGCTCCGGAAGCGATTGGAGCGCTGTTGATGCTCCTGCGGATGAAGGGCGAGACAGCGGAAGAAATCGCCGGTCTTGCAAATGCCGCGCAAGGCACTTCGGGTCAAATGCCTGCGGTCGATTTGGATTGGCCATCATATGCGGCCGGTCGCACGCGTGGTCCTGCCTGGTTCCTTCTGTCTGCAAAACTGGTGGCGCGGGCCGGCCACAGGGTGTTGCTGCATGGGTGGAACGGGCCCGATCCAAAAGTTCGCGATGGTCTCGCTTCGGCTGGTATCCGTCGCGCGGGTTCAGTGGATGAGGCGGAGCGGATACTGGATCAGGACGGTGTCGCCTACTTTGCATTGGAAGACCTGCACCCGGCGCTGTTTGGACTTTTGCAACTGCGCGATGTGCTTGGCCTTCGGTCTTGCGTCAACACGGTGTGCCGTATGCTGAACCCAGGTCGCGCAAAGGCAAGCGTGCAAGGCGTTTTCCACCCATCATACCGGCGATTGCAGGCGGATGCTGCAGCCTTGCTGGGTTGGAGCAATTTGAGCGTAATCAAAGGCGGAGGCGGCGAATTTGAACGCACACCGGCGAAGAATGTGAATTCCTTCGGACTACGAAGCGGCATGCCCTGGGACGGGCATTTTGCAGCAAATCTGGGAAGCGGTATGCGTCTGTCTGAAACCACCGCGCTTGGGTTGCCAGCGGTTTTGGCGCACAGTGACGTGTACAGGTTCGAGCGCGAGATCATTGTCGGAACCGCGTCGCTCGCGCTCGATACGCTCGGACACTTGAAGGCCAGGGAAACTGCAACGCGACTGTGGGCCGAATATGTGCGTCCACATGCCGCTTAGCAGGGGGGTGACATGAAAGCCTTTCCAATGTTCATCAAGACAACCGGGCGCCGCGTCGTGATCGTCGGAGGTGGCGAACAGGCCGCTCAAAAGGCCCGTTTGATGCTCAAGACAGATTGTGATCTGGTCCTCGTGGCTGAGGCGTTAGACGACGAGCTTCGGGACCTGGTTGATGATGGCCGCGCACAACATGAGCCCTGCCTTGCGGCGCAGGTGTTTCAAGGTGCCGTTATGGTCTTTGTCGGCACTGGGTGCCCCGGTTTCGATGCCGCCGCCCATGACATTGCAAAAGCGGCAGGATGTCTGGTCAACGTTGTTGATCAGCCGACGCTGTGCGATATAACGACGCCGGCGCTTGTCGACCGCGATCCAATTGTCGTCGCAATAGGAAGCGAAGGCACGTCCCCGGTTTTGACGCGGGAAATCAAGACACGACTTGAACAGATGTTACCGCAGAACCTTGGCGGACTTGCGGCTCTTGCCGGTCGTCTGCGCGCGGGGGTCAGCCAACGCGTTGCGCGCAGCCAAAGGCGCGCATTGTGGGCTTGGGTTTTCAAATCGGAGCCGCGCGACCTTTGGGTCAGAGGTCAGGAACGCGACGCCGCACGCGCAATCAAATCCGCCATCGCGAAGGGTGGTCCGCCAAAGTTGCAAACTGCTGGAAGCCTTGCATTAGTGGGTGCGGGCCCGGGCGCGAGGGACTTGATGACTTTGCGCGCCGTAGAACGCCTTCAGGAAGCGGACGTGATTTTCTATGATCGGTTGGTCGACGACGGCGTTCTCGAATTGGCCCGGCGTGATGCAGAACGTGTGTTTGTCGGAAAGGTGGTGGGCGCCCATGCCTGGTCGCAGGACCGGATCAATCGACTGATCATTGCAGAAGCTTTGAAAGGAAAGCACGTTGTGCGACTGAAGTCCGGTGACCCGGGCATCTTCGGTCGCGCCAATGAAGAGGCGGACGCTGCGCGGCAGGCCGGTGTATCGGTTGAGATCGTTCCGGGTGTAACAGCAGCCTGTGCTGCAGGCGCCGCACTTGGACGTAGCCTCACCGAGCGGGGTGTCAGCAACACCCTTGTGCTGACGACCGGCACGGGTCGTGCAGAAGATCCGGAACCTGATTGCACGCGCCATGCAGGTCCGGGTAGCACCACTGTCTTTTATATGTCCGTGGGGCAGGCGGCCCGTGTGTCTGAGGCGTTGATACGGCAAGGCTTACCTTCAAACGCGCGGGTTGACATTGCTGTTGATGTCTCAAAGCCACAGCAAAGATTGTTGCACTGCGTGGTGGCAGAACTCGACCAAGCTATTCGGCGCAACGGGGTTGAAGGCGGTGCTGTATTGATGGTCACCTGGCCCTTTGAATGTGCCGAAGTTCAACCCTTGACCTACTCGCGCGCCCCGGAAGAAGACATTGCCCGCGGCGCGGCGTGAGCTGATGCGAAGGTTTCCGGACGATCACGCGCTCAACGTTCCATCCTGGTTAAATGCAGTTAAGCGGTGTCTTTGTAATATTGCAGAATTTCGATGACCATAGCCGCCGTCCAGGTAAATTGACCGCCGCCGCAGGGTTCCGCTGTTATCGGATCGTAATACTCGGCAAATCCGCTTCTTTCGATTAGGCGCAAGCAGTCTGCGTATATCCGGTCGGACGTTTGCGTTTCTCCCGCCAAACGCAGACCGTCAGCGATCATGTAGTTTACTATAAGCCACACTGGCCCGCGCCAATAACGCAAGCTATCGAACTTCTCTGCGGTTGGATCATGGCTTGGTACAAGGTATTCACAAGATTCAGCCAGCGTTTCAATGCGAGCCGAGATCCCCTTTGCCTTGTCTTCGGGTATTGGCGCAAAACTCGCGAGAACGCCGCCGATCGACGGGCTGTCGATCAGGCTGCCAAGACGCCGGTCCAGGCATAAGTACTGTCCGTGCTTTTCGCTCCACAGTGACGCCAGAGCATCGACGGCGCGTTCTCCCATGTCACGGGCTTCAGTTGCGATGTCTTTCAGGCCAAGCATCTCAGCCAATGCAGCAACATCAAAGCAGGAACGGATCAGTATCGCGTTGAAACCGGGATCCACAATTAGAAACGGCGAGCCTTCATGGAGTTTCGCGTTGTCCCAGCCCATACTTCGGAAGTGTTCCACAAGCCAGATGTACCGCTTGTACTGCTCGTCGGTTGGGCGATGTTCTGGGTTGGCGTGGCTTGTGTCACGTCGGATGAACGGCGCGACGCCTTGTGCGGGAACGCGCTCGAACGCGTCATCCCAATCTATAGAGTTATCGCGACCGGACTCCCATGGATGAATGATTGCGACCAATCCGGTGTCTTTTGGGTCACGCGCAACAAAAAACCAACGGTGCCAGGCGTGGATTTTTGGCAAGAGCTCTTTGGCCCGTTCTACCGCAAGATCGACATCGTGGGCGCGCTCGAACATGCGGCGGACCGCAAACCCCGCGACCGGCGGTTGCGTGATCCCGGATGTGGGGACCGGACGATTGGTTTGCCAGATGTCCGGTCCGGGGAAATACCCTTCGTCTCGTTCATGAAAGATGATGTGCGGCACCATCCCGTCATCCCATTGGTGCGAGAAAAGCGTGTCGATTTCGGTCCAGGCACGGGGCTCGTCGAAATGGGAAAAGCCCAATGCACTCAACGCACTGTCCCAGTTCCATTGGAACGGATAGAGACCGTGCGTCGGCACGGTATAAGTGCCGCGATCGTTCGATTTTAACACTGCCTGCGCGCGCTCGACGAGGGTCATGTTCTGAACCATTGTTAAGCCACCGCAAGCGTGGTTTCAGGGTCAAACCAACGCACACGGTCTGGTGCAGGCGCCAACGTCAACGTTTCACCCGCACGGACCGACATATCGCTGTCAAGCACTGCTCGGAAAAGGCGCCCGTCCACGTCGCAGGTCACCAATAGATGGGCCCCCAATGGTTCGACCACTTTGACAACGGCCGTCAAACCCTGATCGGACAGTTGCATGTCTTCGGGCCGTATAGCGAATTGCAGCGGTTTTGACGCGCTGCTTGGACCGTCCAGTGTTTGTCCCGCGACTGACCACTTGCCAGATCCTGCCGGCGCGGCTTCCAGGAAATTCATGGGAGGGTTGCCGATAAAGCCGGCAACAAACTCCGCTGCCGGGTTGCGATAGACCTCGATGGGGGAGGCTGCCTGTACAATTTCACCCTGATGCATAACGCTGATGCGATCGGCCATGCTCATCGCTTCGACCTGGTCATGCGTCACGTAGATCGCGGTGGTCTTGCTTTCCGCCAACACTCCTTTGAGCTCGGCGCGCATTTCCATTCGCAGCAAGGCGTCGAGGTTCGACAGGGGCTCATCCATCAGGATCACATCTGGTTCCATGGCCAAGGCGCGTGCAACCGCAACCCGCTGGCGCTGACCGCCCGACAATTCTCCGGAGTAGCGTTTCAAAAGCTGTTCGATATGCATCAGTGTTGCCGTGCGTTCGACCCGACGCGTGACTTCGTCATCGGGGCGCTTTTGCATGCGCAGACCGAAACCGATGTTCTCGAAAACGGTCATATGCGGGAAAACCGCGTAGTTTTGAAACACCATGGAGATGCCGCGGTCTTTAGGCGAAAGGTTGTCAACGCGTCGGCCGCCTATCCAAACTTCGCCAGTTGTTGCCATTTCAAGGCCTGCAATGATACGCAGCAGTGTTGACTTGCCGCATCCCGACGCACCAAGCAGGACCATGAATTCCTGATCCGCGATCGTTAGGTTGATATCGTGCAGCGCTTGATATTCTCCAAAGCGCTTGGCCACGTTTTTGATCTGAATTTCCGCCATAGTCTTGGCTCCTTTTGTCATTCGCCCCGCTCAGCGGTTGGCGATGCCCCACATGGCAAAGAGATATTTGCGCACGGCAAAGATGAAGATCAGTGCCGGCACCACGAGGATGAAGCCGCCTGCGAATTTCAGATGCAGCGGCGAAGTATCCAGGTTTTGCAGCAAAAAAGCAGTGAGTGTCCGGTTCTCAATGGTCAGAACCGCAGCCGCAAAAACCTCGTTCCATGAAATCACGAAAGCAAAAATTGCTGACGCTGTGATACCCGGCAGGATGAGCGGTAAAACCACCTTGGTGAAGGCGGTAAGCCTTGTGCAGCCGAGCGTCCATGCTGCTTCTTCCAGTTCCAGTGGAATGCCGGAAAACAGTGAGAATGTGATCAGCACTGCAAACGGAATTGCCAGCGTGGTATGCACAAGCGCCAGCCCGACAACGGTGTCGTCCAGTCCCGTCCGGATAAACATGACCGCGAGGGGTAGGGCCAAAAGCGGCAAGGGGAACGCCCGTGTCAGCAAGATCAACAGGCGAAACAACTCTTTACCGCGGAAATCGAAACGAGACAGCGCATAGCCCGCAGGTGCGCCGATGAGGATCGACAGCACCATCGTGATGCCCGCCACCAAGACCGAGTTTTTGAGCGCAGTCAGCATCCCTGCAAAGTTTGCGAAGAACGTAAGGGAGCCCAAGTCAAACTCCGGCCAGAAAGGTTTGGGGAAGCTGTTGACGGTTTCGGGTGAGGACAACGTGTTTACCAACAAGAAGTAGATCGGCACCAGCACCCACGCCAGCAAAAGCGCGACGGCAGATTTATACACCAGACGCGAAGCTTGTTTCGTGTCGCCTGCAGGTCCAGCAATCGCAGCATCGGTCATATCGTTGCTCCTTTTGGAACGCGCAGAATGCGCAGGATAATCAAGGTGAAGGCGATGGAGATGGCCAGGATAATAAGCGCCATGGCCGCCGCGGCACCGCTGTTCAGAAGATCAAATTGGTAGGCGTAGGTCTCGCCCATCAAGACCGGAAAGAGCGTGCCGCCAAGTGCTGCCACAACCGCGAATATCTCGAAGGCGAGGATCACACGCAGCACAAGCGCCGTTTGCAGCGACGGGCGCAGCATCGGCAGCGTGATCCGAATGAAGCGTTTCCAGGGCGACGCACCAAAAACTTCTGCGGCTTCATAGTATTCCTTAGGTATCAGGCCGATGCCTGCAACCAGGATAACCAGCATGATCGCAGTGGCACGCCAGATTTCGGCCAGCGCTATGGCAATAAACACAATCCAGGGATTCTGGTAGCTCAGCAGATTCACCGGCTGGTCGACAAGGCCGAGACCGGTCATCATGGTATTCAGAAAGCCTGACTGCTCGAAGATCGCCAGCCAGATGATACCGGCGGCAAGGTCGGAAATGCCCAGCGGGATTGTCCATACGTAAAGGACCAGATCACGGCCCTTTTGCATACGCGACACCATGGTCGCCATCAACAGTGCAAGCGCGAGTTGGATCGGGACGACAGCTGCAGCCAGCAGCATCGTATTTTTCAGTGAGATGGGAAACTTCCAGTAGCTGACAACTTCGCGGAAGTTATCCATCGAGAAACCAGCTTCAATGGTGAAGGCTTGTTTGGCCACAAGGACGAAGGGATAGAGAAAGAACAGGCACAAGAAAAGTGTGACCGGTGCAATCAGGGCATAGGGCAACAACCGAGCGTTCATCGGATCGCTCCTTTCGCTACACAGAGGCGTGAGGATTTGTCAGGAGTGTATCCGGGCTGACGTTCGACAGCCCGGATACCGGGAGGAGTGCCGCCCGTCTTATTCGACGGGGCAGGCACCTTCGGATGGCGCATCCGGTGCCCAGCAGGGCGCGCCGGTTTCTTCCATAATGGCTGCGAGGCGTCGTTTTTGGTCATCCAGCACGGCGCGGATGTCCTGGCGCGCAAAGATAATGCGCTCGAATGTGTCCACGAAGACCCTGTTAAAATCACCGCCCTTGTCGCCTAGACCCGCTGGCAAAAGTCCCGGGTTTGCGTCGGGCGCACCGCTCATTTTGGCAACAGCCGATCCCGCTGCCTGCACAGAAGGAGGCAGATCATCGGGCAGGTCAACATCGACAACGGGGAAAAAGCTCGTTGCGCGCAGCGTCGCAAGTTGTGTCTCAGGTTTCATCATATGCGAGACCAGGGCTTTTGATGCTTCCATGTCCGGCGCGGTTTTCGGGATTGCGACACCAGCCAAAACAGGCATGAAGCCGCGACCGGCAGGTCCTGCCGGAGCCGGGAAAGCCACAAAATCATCAGGACGCTCGTTAAACGCTTGTGCAAGACGCGAGGTGTGATCAAAGACGATCCACGCGTCACCCGACAAGAGCTGTTCTTGCAGGAAAGAGAAATTGGTCGAGGCAGGATTCGTATGTTCCCACAGCTCTGCGAATTTCTCCCATGCTGTCACGGCTTCGTCCGACGCAAAGGTACGCACAACGCCGTTGGTGTAAGACGGGTAAAGATATCCTTGGAAGAAACGATGCTTGAGACCTTTGGGCCCAGCTGGGAACCCAAACTTTGGCTCGCCGACACCTTCATGCACGTTGGCAGCCCACGCGATAAGCTGGTCGTATGAGAGCGCATCGATATCCGCGCCGTCCGGCAAGTACTGAAGGGCCTCTTTGTTTGCAGCCATTATGTAGCTGGCCTGCATCCAAGGAATGTACTGCAAAGAGTCCGTGCCGAGCGTGGCCAAGCTGTTGAATGTGTCGCTGGAAGAGACCACCTCCATTTCGCTCAGATCGACAAGGTCTTCGGGGTCCATTGCCGAAAAGTCTCCATGCAGGGCGCCCAGCACGCCAATGGTGCCTGTGCCTGCCTGCAGTTCAGCCTGCAGTCGGGTCAGCCAAGGGCCGCCGTCATTCGGCTGGTAGTCAACCTCTTGCCCCGCGCCGTTGAGAACTTGCTCACGCATTGCCTGCGCTTCTTCGACTGGCTTGGCTTGTGTCGACCAAAAAAGTACGTCCGCATGTGATGTCGAAGTGGACGCGATCAGTAAAGCACCGGCGACCGTCGACATAATCTTGGTTTTGATAGTCATTTTGTTCCTCCCTTTGACACTTTGAGGCGCGCTGCAAGGGCACCTCTCCGTTCAGGCGCAAGCGTCCGGTGGATCACCTTCCGCCATTGCTTTTGGCTGCCCTCGGTTCACCGATTAGTTCAAAAAGCCGGGAACCTCTGACATCTTTAACATGATATAACGATATATCAATTGTCAAATGATTCTGTTTTTTTAGTGGGCAAGAATTGCAAAAGTCCTGTTTACAAGTTGATTTTCAGAGAAATCCAACGCAAGGTTTGCAATAACGTTATATCAGTATGCAGGAAATTGGTGGTGAAGCCGACGCTTAGCAGTGTTGCGAAGGAAGCTGGAGTTTCGGTTCCAACAGTCAGTCAGGTCATGCGGGGAACTGGACGCATTTCTGAAAAAACACGAGCGAAGGTGCTCAAGGCGGCAAAAAAACTCCACTACGTTCCAGATTCCCGCGCCGCCGCCATGCGTTCCGGCGAGAACCGCGAGATCGGTTTTGTGATCAACCAACTGTTTAACCCATTCACCGCGGAGGTTGTGAGCGGCGTGGTCGATACGTTGGAACAAGAGCAATACATCGTTTCCATCCTCGACACGCGAAATGATGCGGCACGGCAAACGGCGCATCTGGAGACATTTATCCGTCACGGGCGCGGCGGCTTGCTTTGGGTTCCCGCAACGGAAACACCGCGCGAGACCTTCGAGTTGCTCGATGCACATGGCATTCCGACAGTAACCTTTCTGCGCCATATGCGCGAAGACATCGATCACGTCGGCATCCGTAACGCGGAGGCGACAAGCAAGGCGACACGACATCTGTTGGACTTGGGACACGTGCATATCGCCTATTTGGGGGGTACAGATATGACCACCGTACGGGAGGAGAGAATCGCGGGGTACCGCAAGACCCTCTCTCAATCAGTTGATGCGAGGCCTATCGTTTGGGCATCCGACGATGACAAACCCTCTGGTCTGGCGGCAATGTCCGCGCTGCGGGCTGCCCACCCTGAGGTCACGGCTGTCGTCTGCAACGGCGACATGGTTGCACTGGGTGCTTGTCTTTCTCTGGCGCGCGACGGGCTGACACCCGGCAAAGAGATTTCAATCGTAGGGTTTGACGATATTGAGGACGCGCAATTGGCAACCCCTCCACTGACCACTTTGGCGGTGTCGCCCCAGAGCCTTGGGCGCAAACTTGCGCGCGTTTTGCTTGACCGAATACAGCAGCCGACGTTGCCGTTCACCGTGTCAGAAGTTTCGCCAGAATTGATCGTGCGGGCAACAACAGCGGCCCCTGTGAGATAAGCGGCTATTGCCGTTCTAGGCAACTCTGCCAAGGCGGATTTCGGCCGATTTGGCTCAGTAAAAAGTCGATAAACACACGCACTTTAGCGGACATCACATTGGATTGCGGATAAAGCAGCCAAAGTGCTGTGTCCTCTGCCAGTTTCAAGTCCGGCAATACGCGAACCAGACGCCCTGCAGCCAGCTCCTCGTGCACGCTCCAGACCGAATTGACAGCGATGCCAGTCCCCGCAAGCGTGGCCAGCTTGTGGCTGCGCCCGTCGTCGATGACAAGGTTGCACACCGCATTGGACGGCTGAAACACGAATGTTTCTCCGGATGAAGATACCAGTGTCCTGGGCCCGGCATCGCCGAATGCAATGATCCGGTGATCGTTCAGGTGACCAACGTTGTCGGGAGTGCCGTGTGCCGCAAGATATTCTGGCGATGCGCAAAGTATCCGCATATCCTCCGCAAGGCGCCGACCACGCAGGGACGAGTCATCCAGCGAGGCGTTGCGGAGGGCCAGATCAAAGCTGCCCTCGATCAGGCCGACTTGTCGGTCAGACAGTCGCATGTCCAGTCGCAGATCGGGTTGCTGTTCCAGAAAGTCTGGCAGAACGGGTATGATGTACTGCTGCGCAAAAGTGCTCGGCGCGGTGAAACGCAAAGTTCCCGATACGCGGGACTTTCCTTGTCCGAGCGCTGCGCGTGCCGCGTCTTCGCGGGCAATGATGTCGCGGGCATACGGCAGAAATTCCGCGCCTTCGAGCGATAGCGCGACCTTCCTCGTAGAGCGATGCAGCAGATCGGCTCCGATGGATTTTTCCAGTTTGGCCAGCCACGCGCTTGCGACAGCGGGTGCCAGTCCAAGATCACGGCCCGCGGCACTGATGTTCTTTTTTTCGGCTGCCAGTACAAAAAGCCTGAGCGCATTTGTATCCATATTATATTCGTTTTCGGAATTCTGAAAATATTTTTAGCCTGTTTATTTAGAATTATCGGCGTCTCATATAACGCGCAAGACCGAAGAACACAAAAACCCGATCTTAGGAGACCCAGAATGGCCTTTTACTCTGTCCTTGCAGTAACGCCGACATCCGAAGACTGGATTCCCGACTACCTGCCTGCAGCGAACGCGCTGGTAGCGAAGCACGGTGGAAAATACCTGGCGCGAACAGCAAATCACGAACAGTTGGAGGGCGAAGCGCAAGCAGTGGGCCTGCGTATCATCCTTGAATGGCCTTCAAGGGATGCCGCACAGAACTTTATGAATGATCCTGATTACGCGACACACCTCGTCGCACGGACCAATGGGTCTTCAAGTTTTCATTTTCTGATTGAAGGCAAAGACGATCTGGCGTGATGCAAACCGCTCAGATCGGGCACCTCGATACAGACAGCAGGTGAAAGGAGATACCGAATGACGCAGACCGCTAAAGTAAACTACCACGTCCACAGCGATGCGCGCCAAGCCTATCATATTGATGTTGACGGTGTGGCAGGCGCAATTATGTCACCAAAACATGTGGTAACGGATGTGACGGTGCTGGACACTCGCGGTGCTGCCGATGTGTCATTTTTGGACGACAGCGTGGCATTCTACATCGAACCCACTGCTATAAAAGAGTTTGCGTCAAGAGAGGACTGGCAGCCCGTGTATGATTGCGAGCTGACGGAACTCTTACGGCGGGAAATTGGCGCGCAAGAGGTGATCGTATTTGATCATACAGTGCGGGTGGACGATCCGAATTCCGAACGCAAACCAGCTCGAAACGTGCACAGCGACTATAGCTCGGAAGGTGCAAAGAACCGGTTGGTAGACATTCTGGGTGAAACCCGTGCTGCAGAATGGGCCAGGGGACATTATGCCTTCATCAATGTTTGGCGCCCGGTGGACGCTCCGATTAACTCGGCCCCTTTGGGGTTTGTCAGGCCATCCAGCGTGCCGGATGACGATTGGATTCTGATTGACCTCATTTATCCGGAACGCAAAGGGCACATCATGGGCCTCGTGGCGAACCCGTCTCATGAATGGTTGTACAGGTCGCGCATGACGCCGGACGAAGTGGCCGTTTTTAACATCTATGACAGTGCTGGTGCTCCATCCATTGCACACAGCGCGCTAGACATGGCCGAGGACCCAAGCGCGACGGTCCCTCGTAAGAGCATCGAAAGCCGCACGCTGATCCGTTACTGAGCTTGAAAAATTGGAGGCATTCGCCATGCCGGACGGCAATCCCAAGCAGAGTTTCCCTGTTCTGAACCGGGCGTACAATTCGGTGTTCCGGCCTGGCAGGCTATCCGTTGGTCTCGTGGTGCCTTTGGAAGCACACGGTGTAAATCCGGTGCCGACACTGCACCGGCATGTCGAGCGGGCTCAACTCGCAGATCGTCTCGGCTACGCGTCTCTATGGTTGAGAGACGTGCCCTTCAATGTCCCAAGTTTTGGCGACGCAGGTCAGACTTATGATCCGTTTGTTTACCTCGGATTTTTGTCCTCCGTGACCCAAAACATCGCGCTTGGAGTGGCAAGTGTGATCCTGCCGCTTCGACATCCGGCACATGTGGCCAAGGCGGCGGCATCGGCAGACCAACTTTGTGGTGGTCGGCTCTTGCTTGGTGTGGCTTCAGGTGACCGACCAGAGGAATACCCAGCGCTCAATCAGAATTTCCAAGAACGGGGCGCGCGCTTCAGAGACAGCCTTGCCTACATCCGTGCGGCGGCTGAAGACGGCCCGAACTATTCAGGCGCTTACGGCAGCTTAACTGGAAGTATCGACATGCTGCCCAAGCCAACTGCGGGCCGGATCCCTGTACTAATTACAGGTGGTAGCCAACAAAGCCCGGACTGGGTTGCCGCGCACGGAGATGGCTGGATAACGTACCCGCGAAACGGCGCAGCGCAGAGCCGCGTGGTTGACGACTACCGTGCGCGCGCCGCTCAGGCCGGAGAACCTTACAAACCGGTGATGCAGTCGCTCTATGTTGATGTGGTGTCGGACTCTGATGCGGATCCCCGCCCGATCCACCTTGGATTCCAGTCCGGCACAACGTTCTTGCGATCCTATCTGCGCGATCTTCAGGCGAAGGGCATCAACCACGTTGCACTGAACCTGCGGTTCAACGGCAATGATGTCGAAGATACGATTGAACGGCTTGCGGACTCGCTGTTGCCCGAATTCCATGCGAAAGGACCCATCACATGACCAAAACCATCCTCATTACCGGTGCCACGGACGGCATAGGCTTACTGACGGCAAAAATGCTCGCTGATGCGGGTCACTTGCTTTTGTTGCACGGTCGCAGTCCCGACAAACTGTCCTCAGCCGTTGCAGATATAGGCGGCCACTTGGAGACCTTCGTCGCGGACTTGTCCTCGCTCAATGCCACAAAATTACTTTCAGACTCAATCAGAAGCAAACACGACCGCGTTGATATCGTGATCAACAATGCGGGTGTTTTCAAGACACCGCACCCACGCCTTGCAGATGGTCGGGATGTCCGATTTGTTGTGAACACCCTTGTCCCGTACACTTTGACACGAGGATTACTTCCTGTCATTCCAACAAATGGGCGCATATTGAACTTGTCTTCCGCTGCGCAGGCGCCGGTTAATGTCGAAGCTTTGACAGGCGGTGTCACCTTAGACGACATGAGCGCCTATGCCCAAAGCAAGCTGGCACTCACCATATGGTCGGCAGAACTTGCACGCGAGTTGCCTCATGGGCCCGTCGTTTTGGCCGTCAATCCCGGCTCACTCCTGGCCTCGAAAATGGTCAAAGAAGGTTTTGGGGTAGCCGGAAACGACCTTGAGATCGGTGCAAGTATTCTGTGTCGCCTGGCACTCGATCCGGAATTTGCCGCGCACTCCGGCAAGTATTGGGACAATGATGCAGGACGATTTGCGGCTCCGAACGCCGCGGCTTCTGATCCGGCGCACGTACAGAGCGTCATGCAAGCGATAAACTCAGTGGTCTGACCGCTTGCGCACGATCTGACCGCCGGTCTAGACTTCTTGTATACGGTAGGATACAAGAAGTGGGATCCACGTCCGGTGATTTCTCATGCCCCAAGCATCGTCCGGTGAACTGGCTTACGATAAGCTCCTCCAGGCCATTCGCAGTGGCGCTTTTCGTCCCGGTGACCGTCTGCGTGAAGAAGAAGTAAGCGAAAGCCTGTCTATGTCCCGGACGCCCGTCCGGGAGGCCATTCGCCGTCTGGAAGCAGACGGCATTGTAGAACATCGGCCGCGCCATGGTGCCGTTATTCGCCAACTATACCACGGCGAAGTAGTCGAACTCTATGAAATGCGCACTGTCTTGGAACGGACGGCGGCTCAGCTTGCCGCAAAACATGGCACGGCGGCAGAATTCGACGCTTTGGAAGACTTGAACGGACGTATCTCAGCGGAGCGAGCAACCCCCGCAGCAGCGGCGGCCATCAATCAGGACTTTCACCGTGGCGTCTATCTCGCCTGCCGTAACCGGTTTCTGGTTGAGGCGGCAAGAACGCTCAACAACTCGCTTATGCTACTGGGCTCGACGACCTTCACCGACCCGGAGCGTATCGACGTCGTCGTCTCTGAGCACGCGGCGCTGGTGGACGCGCTTCGCGCCGGCGACGCGAATGCGGCTGCAACAGCGGCGGAGACACATCTCAACACGTCGTTGCGTGTGCGACTGGGGGCAATGAAGCGGTAATGGCCGTTTTCTCTTCATTCGCTCTTGCCTTTGTTGGCGTTGGTCTTTTTCACGCGTTGAACCTCCCGCTCCCGTGGTTGCTCGGGCCAATATTTGCCTGCCTGTCAGCGGCGTTGGCCGGTCTGCCGCTCAAGGGCCTGACAACGGTCAACGAAGGCATGCGCACAATCCTGGGTGTGGCGGTAGGGGCGACGCTCACGCCGGCTGTGATTGCAACCCTGCCCGGAATGTGGCCCACTTTGATGCTTGTGCCCGTCATGATCATTGCAATTGGGCTCATTGGCATTCCTTACTTTCAACGTGTCTGGGGCTTTGATTTTCCGACAGCCTATTATTCCGCAATGCCCGGTGGTTTGCAGGACATGCTGGTTTTTGGCGAGGAAGCTGGCGGCAACCCCAGGACGTTGTCGCTGGTGCATGCCGCGCGAGTCAGCGTGATTGTAGTCGCTTTGCCGTTTTTATTGCAGGGGATCTGGGACGCGGATCTGAGCAACCCTCCCGGCGTACCGGCGGTTACCGTGCCCGCTCACGAATTGGCTATCATGGTTGCCTGCGCCATTCTGGGATGGCAGGGAGCCCGCTACTTCGGTCTGTTTGGAGCCTCAATTCTCGGTCCCTTGATCCTTACCACTGTCGTCACCCTGACCGGTTTTTTGCACTACCGCCCACCGGCCGAAGCAATCTGGGCCGCACAATTTTTTATCGGAATGACGATAGGTGCCAAATATTCAGGAATCACAATGGCCGAAGTCCGTCGCGACCTTGCAGCAGGGATCGGATTTTGTGGCATCCTTATCGTTCTGACCGTCATATTCGTGGAGGCCATATACGTCCTGAAACTCGCGCCCGGACAGGAGGCTCTGCTGGCTTTTGCGCCAGGTGGACAGGCCGAGTTGACCGTTCTCGCAATCATTGTCGGCGCTGATATGGCATTTGTCGTGGCGCACCATGTGCTGCGGATATTTGTCGTCATCCTCGGAGCACCGGTCGCCGTTCGCCTGTTTGAGACAAAGCAAAAGCCGAAGTAGTTTTCCCGATCTGGTTGTTCTATGAGCGCGACGTTCTTCGAGGCATTTTGCTGGTTGCTTTCATTAGCGTTGTCGCACCGCAAAACATGTTGGTATTGCCGGATAAAATCAGAAACTAGAAAGCGGTGATGCTTGCGGCGCTCCGCGTTACTTTGCTCCGGGGTCCGAAAGAGCGTCATGGGTCGCAAGCCGGTGCGCGACAAATTCTGCGCCTCTGCGCCAATTATTCATAATAGTATTGCGGAACTTTTGTTCTGATATCAGCCAAAAGTGATACCTCTCTTTGCATTAGAGCTGCTTATACTAATGACCCCATTTGTTTCGTTTGCTTTTTGCCCGATGCCGCACGATAGCTGGCGCGCGGCAAGGAGGGTTTGCATGGCACCTGAAATCCGAAAACTGGTCACTTTTGATGAAGAGACACGCGTGGAGGGATTTAAAGCAGCTTCGGTTCCGTGGCGCATGTTCGCGGTTGCTGCGGTTGTCCGAAACCCGTGGGCAGGGCGGTTTGTCGATGACTTGAGCCGGGAAATCCGTGCCTGCGGACCGCCACTTGGGGCATTGCTGACAGAGCGCATTGTTGCGTTGGCCGGAAACGGTTGCACTATCGAGGCTTATGGCAAGGCAGCGGTTGTGGGCCTGAACGGAGAAGTCGAGCATGCGTCAGGTCTCATTCATACGTTGCACTTCGGCAATCATTATCGCGAAGCAGTCGAAGCGAAATCATATCTGTCGTTCACAAATACGCGCGGACCGGCGAACGCGCCGATTATGGTTCCTATGATGGACAAAAATGACGCCGGACGTCGTTCGCATTACCTTACGCTACAGTTCGCAATCCCTGACGCCCCGTGCGCAGATGAGATCGTCGTGGCGCTTGGCGGCGCTACATCCGGCCGCCCTCATCACCGCATTGGTGACCGGTACCAGGACCTTCAGGATCTGGGCCACACTGTCGAAAACCCGGCCGCCGTTTGAACTCGGCAGGGGCCGCATTTCGATACTTTGAAAGCGAGGGCAAAGACCAAAGGAGGCTGCAAATGAGCTCACTGGACACCAAAGCGTTGCGCACCGCCTTTGGTCGCTACATGACTGGGGTCACTGTCGTAACTACGCATACAGCTGATGGCTCGCCGGTTGGTTTTACAGCGAACTCTTTTTCTTCGGTCTCGCTGGAGCCCCCCCTACTGTTGGTGTGTCCAGGCCGATTTCTCAGCAGCTATAACACGTTTGCAGCATGTAAATCCTTCGCCGTCAGCATCCTTTCTGAAGGACAAGAAGAGGTGTCGAACACCTTTGCAGGGTTCAAGGGCGATCGGTTTTCACGGGTCGCTCACACAATCGACGATGCAGGCAACCCATTGATCGAAGGGGCGGTTGCGCGGTTTTCGTGCAACACTCACCAAATCGTTGAGGTGGGCGACCACGCTATTCTCATCGGGGAAGTCGCCGCATTTGAAAGCGCGGAACAGCCAGCACTTGGGTATCAGTCTGGGCAATATTTCAGTCTGGGACTGGAACACGCGGCGCGATTGCCGATCATCGGCGCTCGCATCTGCGGCGCTATTGTGCGCAAGCAGAACTCTGTATTGCTCGAAAGCACGCCGAAAGGTTTCAGGCCGCCGCAGATCGAAGTCTCACGTCGTGAGGATCTTACGCAAATACTATCGGAGTTGCTGTCGCAGGCCGGTGTCGATGCAGCAATTGGGCCCGTTTATTCAGTCTTCGAAGACATGGCAAACGGCACCGATTATGCTTATTTACTTGCTTCTGCGGACCGATTTAATGCGCAACGCGCGGTAAGTTCGAAAACCCCCATTGAGGTCTTTCCCGTTTCTGAACTTTCGCGTTTGACCTATACCTCTGATGCCATAGGAAAGATGATGCGACGGTTCGCGTCAGAAGCGCAAACACAGGACTTTTCACTGTATCTCGGCGATGCTGAACGGGGTGGGACCCACAAGATGATGGATCGTTAGTTGTTCGCTGGAGACGGCTTGCCTCTCATGCGCAGCGGCATCCCGCTTCGCGTGTTCTGAGCGACGCGATCCGCAATCCACCAAAATCGTATCCAGGACACAACCTGAGGTGGAATACCAATTTGAAGACAATAACTTGACGGATGTCGGGCCGTCGTTGCAACCTTGGTGAGAAGGTTAATTGGTCACCGATTTGACCGCTTTATTACAGAACAGTGTTACTGACAGGCCTCGGCAGATTTTATCAATGACCCAGTTTTACGAATGTCTCCGTCTCGCTTTGTTTCGCCGTGCGATGCCCATCGGCGCATCATTGCTGGTGCTGTTTTCTTCGGCTTCCGCAGAAACGATGAACCAGGCAGTGCAAAGGTCTCTCGCCAATAGCAATGCGCGTCAGGTCGCCATAAAATCGATTGAGGCACAAAACAGCCAGGTGGCGATCTCACAGGGAGATCGCAGGGCAACCGTTGATCTCTTCGGCGAGGTCGCGGTGGAGAGCGTTGACGACGGTACGATACCAGGTGGCGGCAGCAACGAAGAGACACAATTGGCGCGGCAGGCTGCGCTTGGTGTACGCTATCCGGTGGCGGACGGTTTTCGGTCACTGAACCAGCTCTATCGGGACGCAACCTTGCTGGATGCCGAGATCATCCGATTGTCAGACGCGACCGAAACCATCGCTTTGAACGCGGTGCAGGCATACATTGACGTGTTCCGCCATACAAATATTGTGAACATCTCGGAGCAGAATATCTCCGTGCATGTCGAGATTGCGAGACAGGTTGAGCGCGCGGTGGATGTGGGTCGGCTGTCCGAACCGGACAGGTTTCAGGCCAATGACAAGCTGTTGGCTGCGCGTATCGCGCATGCTGATGCAAAGGCGGCTCTCAACGATGCGATCTCAAGGTATGAATTCGTCATAGGCTCGGCGCCGCGCGGTGGCCTCGCCGTGCCGGCCCTTCGCAATGTACCCACCTCGAGGCAGTCGATTGAAGAAACTGCCGTGCGTAACAGTTTCCTTCTGCGAGTCGCCCAAAAGGATATCGACGCATTGACGTTGCAGGAGTCCATCGACGTCGCCGACTGGCAACCACAGGTTGATGTATTTTTGCGGGGTTCGGTTGAAACGGATGTGGACGGTGCCACCGGGACCGAGACGAACGTCGCGGCGGGGATCAGCCTGAACTGGACCCTGTATAAGGGTGGTACGCGTGATGACGTGATTGCACGCAATCGCGATCTGACCATGCGGGCTCACTACCGCAAACATCAAATTGAAGACGAAGTTCGCGATCTGGCGCGCCGGTCCTTTAATGCTTACGTCGCAGCGGTCGAGCGCAAGCAGCTGCTGGACAGCACCGTATTGAACAATGAGAAAATTGTCGAAGCCTTCAAGAGCGAGTTCGAAGCGGCAAAACGCCCTCTTTTGGAGGTGCTCGATGCAGAGCGGGCGTTGTTCAATCTCAAAGTGCGTCGCACCAATGCTGAGGCCGCGGTGGCTTACCAGCAATACCGCATGCTTGCCGCGCAAAGCCTTTTGTCGCGGCACTTCGGCCTGTCACCGTTCGGGCGCAACCTTAGTGCGGATTTTGCGGCTCGTGTACAAGCAGAACCGCGTGAGGACTTCGACATATCGGCGCCGGCATTGGAGTGATCGTTATGTCTGGTGGCGGACAGAAGGAGCGTGACACCTCTCCCGTTCCGGCGCTTCTTGCAACGGTTTCGTATCTTGCGTCATTCCATAGCCGCCCGTTTTCATCCTCGGCTGTTCTTGCGCGTCTGCCGCAAGGGGTTGCTGCGTCCGACCTAGATGCAGCGCGGCGGATGCTTGATGCGGTTGGCCTCAAAGCAAAGCCCATTAATGCGACTTTGACCAAGCTTGATGCAGGTAGCTTGCCTGTGATTGTCTTTCGCGACAAAGGCCCGCTTATTCTTGTGTCACTTGACGCCGCCAAAGATCACGCGGAAATTCTGGATCCGCTGTCCAACGACCTTGAAGAGCGAAAACTGAGTACACTTGCTTCTGATGTAAGTTCGGGTGTTTTGCTGGTTGCTCCGAAAGAAGCGGTATCGACCGCGCGGTTGAGCCCGGCCGCAAAGGAAATTGATCCCGAACAACAGCATTGGCTGTGGTCGGAGTTGGGCAAACATAAATCAGCATGGGCGCAAGTTGCGCTGGCCGCGCTTGGAATCAACCTCGCGGGCCTGGCTTTGCCGATTTTCGTAATGAACGTCTTTGATCGGGTGATCCCCAATCTAGCGTTTGTCACGCTGATGACGCTGGCGATGGGCGTGGGGCTGGCACTGGCGCTGGATCTGTTGTTGCGATTGCTTCGGAGCGCAATCATTCAGCGCGTATCGCGACGGTCAGATCTTGCGATAGCATCCAATCTATTTGGTCTCGCCCTGCGACAGCGTCTCTTGGCGCGAGAGGGTGGTGCTGCAGGGGCGGTGACCAACCTGCGTGATTTCGAAGTCGTGCGCGACTTCTTCACATCCTCAACACTCGTGTCCGTGATTGATCTTGTTTTTGTCGGCATTTTTCTTTTTGTGCTGACCCTAATTGTGGGTCCGCTCGCCTGGGTCCCGATTGTCGCGATTCCGGTCATGTTGCTTTTCGCAGTGCTTGCGCAACTGCCGATTTCGCGGTCCGCCCGCAAGGCCCAACAGATGAACGTCAAGCGCAACGTTGTGTTGATTGAGACGCTTGCCGGACTTGAGACGATCAAAAGCATCGGGGCTGAACCGGTGGTGCAACGCGAATGGGAAAACGCCGTCGCGGCTTCGTCGCGTGTGACCGCTCAAACGCGGAACTGGTCCACTTTTACAGGCTCCGCAACTATGCTGATCCAGCAACTGGTCAGCGCTGGGATCATATGTTGGGGCGTGTTCCTTGTGTCCGACGGCACGGTAAGCTTGGGCGCCCTTGTTGCGGCAAACATTCTTGCGGGCCGCATTCTGTCACCGCTCGCCGGAATCACACAAACCATTTTTCGCGCCAACCTGGCGTTGTGGTCCAAACGGTCGATTGACGCATTTGTAAAGACCGATATAGAGCAGCACAGCTCTTTGCGCAGCAGTCTGACGGTACAACAGGGGCGCATCCGGCTGGAAAATGTCTCGTTCTCTTACCCTGAGACACAAATTGCTGCGCTCAACGATGTGTCACTTGAGTTTGAGCCAGGGCAAACGACCGCGCTTCTCGGTCGCATCGGCTCCGGGAAATCAACACTTGGCAAGCTGCTGAACGGCACGCATCTCGCCGGCCGGGGCACAATCCTGATCGACGGCTACGAGATTGCTCAATACGAGCCTGCCGAGGTGCGACGCGGCATCGGGTACCTGCCGCAGGATCCCGTGCTTTTTACTGGCACGCTCCGCGAAAATATCACCATGGGCCGCCCGGAGGCCTCCGAAGAAGAGATCCGACGCGCCCTTTATTTTGCGGCGCTCGATAGTTTTGTCGGACAATTGCCCGAGGGTTTGAACTTTTTTATCGGCGAACGGGGAGAGCGTTTGTCCGGCGGACAACGTCAGGCGCTTTCACTGGCGCGTCTTTTGCTGCGGCGTCCAAAATTTCTTTTTCTGGACGAACCGACGAACGCAATGGATCACCAAACGGAAATGGAAGTCATCGAACGGTTGCGCGACTTGCAGTCAGAGGGCGTTGGCCTCGTACTTTGTACACATCGGATGTCACTGGCTGCCATCGCCGAGCGGTTCATTGTCCTTGAAAAGGGCTTTGTAGCAATGAACGGCCCGCGCGATTTGGTTATGAAGCAATTGACCGCGGCAGTGCCAGCTGACAGCAGGATGACCCGCTGATGTTTACCCTGCGTCGCAATGAGGAAGAATTCATCAACCGACCCGGTGGCAGCGATGCAGGACGTGGGCTCTGGCTTCTTTTGTTAGGGGTGCTTGGTCTTCTGGCCGGTTTCGTGGTGTGGGCGTCAGTTTTCGAATTGGAAGAGGTGACGCGAGCGACCGGACGCGTTGTTCCAAGCACGCAGGTCCAATCGGTACAAGCGCCGGAAGCCGGCGTCGTGGCGGCCATCACTGTCAGTGAAGGCGATGTCGTTGAGCCCGGACAGGTGCTTTTCCAGATTGACGATACCGGCGTTCAATCGAGCCTCGGAGAGTTGGAGCAGCGCACACAGGCACTGACCGCGGAATTGATAAGAGTGCGTGCCGAAGCACGCGCCGAGAGTTCGCTCGATTTTACTGAAGCAGACATCCTGAATGATCGCGTTGTGGCGGCGGAGCAGGCGATTTTTGAAACGCGCCGCGAGCAGCTCGCGCTTGAATTGGACGTGCTGGGCGATCGGTTGTCACAACGTCAAGCGGAACTTATGGAGCTGAAAGCACAGCAGGATCGGTTGCGCGCGGTCGTGGCTCCTTTGAAGCGTGAGGTCGAGATCTCCGAGGAGCTTTATGAAGACGGGACACTATCGGAGATCGAGATTTTGCGCCTGCGGGCGCGATTGGCTGAAACCGAGGGCGATATAGCCGTACTTTCGGCTTCCGAGGCGCGGGCCGTGGCCGCCGTAGCGGAAATCGAAACACAAATCGTGTCCGCCCGCTCCGCATATGTTCTGGCGGCGAAAGAGAGGATATCCATTATTTTGGGGGATCTTGCCGTTGCCGAGGAGGCGCTCAGAGCGGCACGTGACCGAGTTTCGCGCACGGCTTTGCGCGCACCGGTCCGCGGAACCGTAAACCGCATATCGGTGGCGAACACGGGGAGTGTTGTCCAATCTGGCATGGTCCTCGCGGAAATTGTTCCACTTGACGACAGTCTGTTGGTCGAAGCGCAGGTCAATCCGCGCGATGTGGCATTTGTCCGCGTCGGCGCGCCGGCTTCGGTCAAGATCACAGCTTACGACTATCTTCGCTACGGCGATTTGGCCGCGACGGTAGAACGTATTGGGGCCGATGCGCTTCAATCTGACGAAGGCAACACTTTTTTTCAGGTCATGCTACGAACAGACGACGACGCGCTGTCCAGTACAGAAGGCGATAGCTTTCCGATATCACCGGGAATGATAGCCAGTATCGACATACAAAGCGGTACAAAAACTGTTCTAGAGTATCTGGTCCAGCCTGTTCTGCGTGCGCAACACGAAGCGCTTCGAGAGCGGTAAGTCAAAATAATGCCGCTGATGCCTTAACATTGTGCAGCGTTCGTTAACCAATGCGATGGAAGAAATGTCAAAAAGTGTAAATTTTCGCAAAATTGATTATAACGGGGAGGCTGCGGCCTTTTGTGAAGAAATTTCGAAGGTTTAGAGTGAGTGCGTCGCAGCAGGCTTGGGGGGCCGAAGAGTGTCATTTGAAGGAAATGTCCCGGGCGCCGGGGGCAGTGGTGAAAGCGCGGCGTATGTGACGGATGGCGTCGTTCATGTCTTGAACTCGGACGCCGTGTTCAAGGGCGATTATGCCAATGACAGTCAGGATCTGGTGATAACCGCACCGGACGGCTCTAGCGTGCGCGTAATCGACTACTTCACCTTCGCATTCCCGCCCGACGTTCAAGCCCCCAATGGATCGATTGTTCGGGGCAAAGATGTCGTACGACTTTCAGGCGCCGCGGAAGATACGCGACTGGCACAAGCGCAGGATGGCGGCGCGCAAGCGGATGGTGACCTCTCACTGGCCAACGCCATTGGTCAGGTCGAAAGTTTCAACGGCGTCGCCCGTGTCACTCGCGCTGACGGCACGACGGTTACGCTCGGCAATGGCGATCTCGTCTTCCAAAATGATGTCGTCGAAACTGCTTCGGAAAGCTCTTTGTCGCTTACGTTTGTAGACGGCACGATCTTTTCACTTTCTGCCGGCTCGCGCATGGTTCTCGACGAATTGGTGTTTGACCCCGGCGGTTCGGACAATTCGGCTGTTTTTAGTCTCATAGAGGGTGGCTTCGTCTTTATCGCCGGGCAGGTCGCGCCCACAGGCGGCATGAACGTAAACACACCCAGCGGCGTGATTGGCATTCGCGGGACCACTGTTGAAGTGCAGATATTGACCGTCGGTGGGGTCGCCGAAGTTCTTGTCTCCTTGTTGCTGGACCCGGATGGCAGTCTTGGCGAGATTGAGCTTTTTGATAATAGCGGCACCCTCGTCGGAACTATCACAGATACCGAAACGTCCTGGGTTCTCTCTACCGTGGATGGCGAGACGCGTGAAATCACACGCGCAGAGGCGAACCAACTGTCAGAACAGGCATTGCAGTCACTCGTTGCGCAAACGTTTTCTGCATTTGGCGTGGCAACAGCACGCGTGTCTGCCGGCGGTACATTTGTCAGTCAGGACCGCGTTTTTGGCGGCGGTGATCCGGACGATGAAGAGGGCCTCGACGCAGACACGTTGCAGGATGAAAATGCGGTTCCCGAAGACAACGGCTCTGACGGGAACTTTGAAGGCGATGACGGAGAAGGTGCACCCACAGACGACGCGCCCGCTCAGGATGGTGAAGCAGTCGATGAAAACGCAGCACCAGAAGATTCTGACGCGTCCGGTGCCGAAGACGGTGAAACGCAGGACGACTCCGAGACGCAACCGGACACAGAGCAACCCGCTATCGAAGAAGGGAGTTTACAGCAGGAACAGGAAAACACGCTGGCGGCTGCAGGAACCGGCGGAGTTGGGGGAGAAGCAATCCCCGTCGCCCAGTCGAATGCGCAAAGCACAGGCGATGCGGCATCGGACGCAGATGGTGTTTTCGAAACCGGCCAACTGGATCCTGACAAGCTCGAAGATGCACCGCTGCAAAACACAGTAGAAGACGTCCAGTTGGACGGGTCCGGCGTGATCCAAACCGGAGAGTCGACGCAATTGGCAGACGGAGACGCCAACGCCGATGGTGGGCTTGGCTCCCTCGGTCTGGCGGAAGGTGGCGAGATCGTTGTCGGCCAGTCAGCTGGCACGGTCGACGAATCAGAACCGGTTCAGCAGCAAGCGAATGTAGCGCCCGCCAGCTTGTCGTTTGCAAGCTCAGAGCCCGATCCATTTGGCGCAGGCGGCACCGACCCCGAGGACGCATTCGGGTTTGAAGGGGGCGCGGAACTTGGTGCTGATCCCGGTTTGGGCGGCACAAGCTTTGGCGGCGATCCTCAACGCACCTCCTTCGACGCCGGGGAGCCGGAGCTCGCGTCCGCCGAGCCCGCACAACAATCCGCACAGGTCTTCGCCCAAACGTTTCAAGACAATGATAATGATCCGGCGCCGGAACCCGCAGCGTTGCCCGAGCAAGCTGACCCCGCGCCGCAACCGGATCCGGAACCAGAACCGGATATACCGGTTGACCCCGATCCCGAGCCGAGCGAACCGCCCGTTCTCTTTGACGCGTCATTTGCTTTTTTTGCCGATCGTCTTGATCGCTCTGGCAGCGTACAAGCTGACGATGCGGCCGGCACGCCACTGACGTTTTCGCTGTTGGCTGGCCCTGAAAACGGCGACGTTGAGTTGAATGATGATACCGGCGCATTCGAATATTCGCCGGATGCCGGATTTCTCGGAACGGACAGTTTTACCGTCATTGCAACGAATGCTGCCGGTCAATCCTCTGAACCGGCGACGATCTCCGTTTTGTTTGCGCCGACAAATACACCGCCTGACGCGATCGATGATATTGAAACGACAGCAGAAGATACGGCCATCGCGATTTCAGTGCTTGCCAATGACAGTGATGCGGAAGCAGGCACGCTTGCTCTGACATCTGTCGGAATCCCGCAGAATGGTTCTGCCGTCGCACAGCAGGACGGCACAGTATTGTACACTCCAGACGCTGACTTCAATGGGTCCGACAGCTTCACCTATTCCGTTGAAGACGGGCAAGGTGGCAGTTCGACAGGCACGGTCACAGTCACGGTTCTGTCTGTGAACGATGCTCCAGTAGCTGCGGCGGACGCGGGCGAGACATCGGAAGACAACGGCGTTGCCATATCCGTTCTGGCCAATGACAGCGATCCGGAGGGTGCGATCTTGAGCATTTCTGCTGTCGGAGCTGCGGCAAACGGCAGCGTTGCAATCGGTTCGGAAGGCACGCTCATCTACACACCGGACGCGAATTTCAACGGCACCGACAGTTTTTCCTATACTGTAACCGACGGTTCGGGCGGTAGTGCGATAGGCATTGTATCGATTACAGTCAACGCGGTGAACGATCCGCCCGCACCCGTTGATGACCCCCTGACACCGGGTGATCCCGCGTTTGACGTGAGTTTCAACACGGTATTCACCATTGAGCCTGCAGAGCTTCTGGCAAATGACGTGGATGTTGACGGCGACTCTTTGAGCATTGTGAGTGTCGGCAATGCAACTGGCGGAACAGTTGTGCTGACCACTGGGCTGATCGAATTCACGCCCTCATCCGGCTTTTCAGGGGTCGCAAGTTTCGACTATGACGTGTCAGATGGCGTTGGCGGGACAGAAACGGCCTCCGTCACTCTCAATGTTCTGCCAAACGCACCGCCCTTGGCTGCAAACGACTTTGCGTCCACACCAGAGGACACTGCTGTCAACGTAGATGTTCTGGCAAATGACAGTGATCCAGAGGGCCAGGCTCTATCCGTCTCCGATGTGAGCACGCCTTCCAATGGTTTGGCGGCGGTTCAGCCTGATGGCACAATCACCTACACGCCGGACATCAATTTTGTCGGAGCAGACAGCTTTTCTTATCAGGTAACAGACTCAGACGGAGGCCAGTCGACCGCGACGGTCACGGTTACAGTCACGGGGTTAAACGATCCGCCGGTAGCGGTGGCTGACGCGGCCACGACCGCCGAAGATACCAGCGTCAACATTGACGTTTTGTCCAATGACACGGACCCGGAAAACACGGCACTTTCAGCAGTGGTTGTCGATCCGCCGTCAAATGGGACTGTTGCGGCAGAACCAGATGGCACGTTCACATACACGCCGGATGCCAATTTCAACGGCAGTGATGGATTTACATACCAGTTGAGCGACCGGGACGGCGGCTTTGATATCGCCAGCGTGGCTATAACCGTGACGGCTGTGAACGACCTGCCGATGGCCGTCGATGATGCACCGACAACCCAGGAGGATACGCCTCTCACCTTTGACCCGCTGGCAAATGACAGCGATCCTGATGGCGACACGATCAGCGTCACTGCCGTGACCCAGCCGGCGAATGGCGCGGTTGTGATCAATCCATCGGGCACTCTGACGTATACACCCAATGTCGGATTCTCGGGGTTTGACAGTTTCACCTATGATGTCACCGATGGACCGGGCGCCGTTGTGACCGCGGACGTTACGGTCAATGTGGGCGCCGTAAACGATGATCCGCAACCCGTGGCAGACAGCGCCACGACACCCGAAGACACGCCGGTCAACATTGATGTTCTGGCGAATGACTCCGATCCTGATGGTAACACGTTGAGCGTTCAAAGCCTGACCGATCCGAGCAGTGGCACCGTGGTATTGGAAACCGATGGAACTGTAACCTATACGCCAGATGCAAACTTCAGCGGTACCGACAGTTTCACGTATACTGTCGAAGACGGTTTTGGCGGGAACGCAACGAACGCGGTGACAGTGTCTGTCACAGCAGAGAATGACGATCCGCTGGCCGTCGGTGATACGTTTAGCACGCAAGAGGATGCGGCAGTCAATTTCGATGTGCTTGCCAATGATAGCGACGTCGAGAATGACATTCTGACGGTCGAAAGTGTGGCTGACGCAACCAACGGTGTCGTAACGTTGGAGGCGAATGGTTCTGTCACGTATACGCCTGATGCCAATTTTAACGGCATCGACAGTTTCACCTACACGGTGATCGACGGGCAGGGTGGTAGTGCAACGGGCACCGTCAATGTCACGGTTATTCCATTGAATGATCCGCCTGTTGTGCCAGGAGGCAGATTTGGCGTTCTCGAGGATGGCATAATTTCAGGCAATCTGCTGGCGGGTGCGTCTGACGCTGACGGCGATAGTCTGACCGTAAATTCGGTGGCCGGTGATGCTGGCAATGTCGGGGCGACTGTCGCCTATAGCAACGGCAATGACCTGGATGGCCTGAACGGTCTACTGACCATTAACGCCGACGGCTCCTTCGTTTTTGATACAAATGGAGCGTACAACGCACTGGCTGCAGGGGGCAGCAGTATTTTCCCAGCCGTTTCCTTTGCTGTATCTGACGGCAATGGCGCCAACGTTACGTCTGGTGTCGATTTCCAGATACAGGGCGTAAACGATGATCCCAGCGCAAATTCCGATGTAGTCACCACTGCTGAGGATACGTCCGTTAACATCGACGTTTTGGCCAATGACGCTGACCCCGACGGAGGCACGCTGATTGTCAGTGCAGTGGGCGACGCGTCGAATGGTCTGGTGAACCTAGAAAACAACGGGACAATCACGTACACCCCGAATTTGAACTTTGGCGGCCCAGACGGTTTTACCTACACCTTAACCGACGGTCAGGGCGGTACGGCGACCGGTTTTGTCACGGTTAATGTGGCAAGCGACAATGATGATCCAATGGTCGAAGACGATACCGAAACGACTGCGGAGGACACCGCCGTCACCATTGCGGTCCTCGACAATGACACAGATCCGGATGGTGATTCCCTGTCTGTTGACAGTGTGGGGGCAGCTTCGAACGGTCTGGTGAACATCGAAGTCGACGGCAGGATCACCTACACACCGGACGCCAATTTCAACGGCACGGATAGCTTTACCTACACGGCGATCGACGGGCAGGGCGGCAGTGCGACGGGCACGGTTTCTGTCACCGTCACAGCCGTAAATGACGAGCCCTTCGCGGTGGATGATTCAGTCACGACTTCAGAGGATACAAATGTAACCTTTGATGTTCGTGCCAATGACACCGACGCGGATGGCGATTTTCTCGGCGTCAGCCTCGGGACCCCATCGAGCGGCATTGTGGACCTGGAAGACGATCTATCCGTCACCTTCATACCAGACGCCAATTTCAATGGGATCGCTACATTTACCTACACCATTGAGGATGACGCGGGCGAGACTTCGACTGCTTTGGTAACGATTACAGTCGATCCGGTTGCTGATCCTGTTACGTTGGATCCTGTCACTGGTGACGATTTTCTCGATGTCGGGGAGCAGGCAAATTCTGTCACGCTGACAGGCGTGGCGGAACAAAACGGCTCTGTGCGCATTGTTTTTGGCGCGACGGAGCAAACTGTGCTGTCCGGGTCTGATGGGTCTTATCTGGCCGAATTTGGTTCAGAATTCATTCCGGACGCTGCTGCGGTCAGTATTCTCGTTCAGGCAACCGATGCGTTTGGCAACGCTGGGGATTCAGTTAGCCGCACCGTCAACCTTGAACAGACCAGCGACAATGTTGTCATCACCTTTGCCGGGTCGACATCAACAGGCGATCCATCGTTGGGGCCGTCCGAACTGAATACGTTCGAAATGCCGCTTGAAGCGATCTTTGTTGAAACATCGCCTGGTGTCTTTGCCGAACGGACGCCGACAATCGAAACGGCAACAGAGGTGCGCTACACTTCGGACAGTGGTCGTACCTTCGCCTTCATTGGTGAAAACCTCGACCTCGATACAGGTATTGTGACCGGGTTTCAGATCGGCACGCCGACGGATCCTGACTTTTACAGCTCGACTGGACAGAGCACGCCTGTCATAGAGGTCGACGGTTTAATCGCTGCGAGCATTGATGGCGGTACGCTGAATTTCGAGCCGTTTGATACGTTCTTTGCGCTACTTAACAAAACGTTCAATGGATCCGGTGCAGACGATATCATCTCGGTTGATCCGCTTGACCCCTCTGCAAACGTCTTTAATGGCAACGACGGTGATGACACCATTACCACCGGGGCCGCGGCCAGTGTGATTGATGGCGGTGATGATTTTGACAGGCTCAGCTATGCTGAATCCGACTTTGCCGTCACGGTCAATCTGAACAACCAGACCGGTGACCGGGACTCTGATCTTGGCCTAGTTCGGGACCAGATTACCAATATCGAAGGCATCATTGGGACACGGTTCAATGATGACATTACCTTGCTGGATGGTGCGGAAACAAATTACGTCGAAGGCCTTGATGGTGCGGATGTCCTGCGTGGTGGCTCGGGCAGCGTCAACATTGTGTCCTATGTCAACGAGTCGCGCTTTACAGCGAATACCAATGGCGTTGTCGTAAGCCTCGCGGCAGGCTTGGCCACAGACCTCTTTGGCAATCAGGATACACTGGTCAACTTCAACGGCGCGTTCGGCACAGAATTCGGCGACGAACTGACGGCGGCCGCTGGGGACAGCCAGCTTTTTGGGTTTGGCGGCAACGATATACTGCGCACTGGTGCCGGCAATGACATAGCATCAGCTGGTGAGGGCGCTGATACTGTCTTCTACTCCGCCGGCTTCGACTTGGTCCAAGAATTCGACAGCGATGAAGACGCCTTGATGTTCGAAGGCGACGCGATAACGTTCATCGACAGCCTGGAGCTCATAGAAGACGCCTTCCTTGGAAGCGTTCTGTTTCAGTTTACCGACGGAAGCGGCGAGAATTTTGGCGTTCGGATTGAAGGCATTACACTTCAACAAGCGCAAAGTGAAATCACCGACATGGGATTGGACGGCTCGATAATCACCGTTCAGCCTACCGATGTTGCCGTCAGCGGCACGGCAGGAAACGACAGCTTTACGGTCGCGGCCGGTGGCGAGAACATAGACCGGACCTTCGAAGCGTCGCTTGGCGATGACACCTATGATTTCACCGCGTCATCATTCACCGTTTACAATGAAATCACGTACGAGAATTTGGGCGTCGACGGTATTGTCGCCAACATCGACTTGCGCGATCAAACGGGCCCGGATCCGGTTTTAAGCACGGTCGAAAAATCCGGCGTGGGGTCTGATACGCTTGTAAACGTTCAGGGTTCTGCGGACTGGGGCTTCGGGATTCGAGGTACCAGCGGAAACGATACCTTTAACGTTGTTCAGAACGAAAATGACTTTAGCTTTCTGCTGCTGGAAGCAAACGGTGGCGACGATACAGTCAATTACACGGGCAACGGCACTGATGGATTTGTGCGGCTTGTTTTCGGCGAAGGCAGCGGCGTCACTGCTGACCTCGCGGCCTCGATTGCTTCCAATGATATCAATGACAACGATATTGTTGCGAACAACGGTGACAGGCTTTTACTCAATCTGTCTGGCGACAATTCCGAAACGCGATTTGAATTCCAGACGTTCGATGGTGTCGATACGCTCAGAGGGACCGAAAATCGCGATCGGTTCATATTGGGGCCTGATGATGGTCTCGCTGACGGACGCGGCGAATTTGACATCGTTCGCTATGACCGAAGCGGTCTTGGAAATGCAGCCACACAAGAAGGCGTAACCGTCAACCTTGGTACTCAAACGGCGACAGGGCTTTGGGCCGACCGATCGTTCACCCACACGCTGATCAGCATCGAAGAAGTACGCGGCTCGAACCTGAACGACACTCTGACCGACGGGGATGGAGATGAAAGGCTGCGCGGCAACGATGGCAATGACACGCTGATCAGTGGCGAGGGGCGCGACCGGCTCTATGGCGGCGACGGAGATGACATTCTTGATGCCTCGCGCGGTGCACCCGAAACGCAAGGCTTTGAAAACGGTGATCTGATTTATCCTGGCCTGGGCAGCGATACGATTATAGGGAACGAGGCCCTTTGGAACTTCGGAGAAGGCATTGATATCGGATATGAGAATATCGAGATACGCGATGCGGTTTCGGGTGACTTGCTTGGTTTGACTTTCACCCTGAATGACGACCTCACAGGGAGAATTCAAAGTCCGGATTTGCAAGTCGATGACACGTTCACCTTTGCCAATTTCTTTGAAGGCACTGCCGGAGACGATGTTTTCGACAGCTATGACCTCGACCGTTTTGCAGGTTTCGTCGGAATCGGTGGTGCGGATACCTTCAATGGTGGGACAGGGGATGGAGATACCGTTGTCTACGAATTCGAACAGGATTTCTTCAACGGACAAGGCGATGGGATTGTCGTGGATGTTCTCGCGGGCACCATTATCGACACTCAAGGCAATACAGACACGTTTTCCGGTATCGAGCGCATCCGCGGAAGCGTATTCAACGATACCTTTGATGGCAGCGGCGATACAACGGGGATCAGCTTTTACGGGCGTGAAGGCAACGATTTCATCCGCGCAGGCGGTGGCCAAACGGACTTCCGGCTGGATGAAGGCAACGACATCTTCGAATACACCGGTGGCAACCATTACATCGATGACTTCAACCTTGCAGAAGACACGCTGCAATTCTCAGATGCGGTCATCGCCAATTTTGGCACACTGGGTGTTTTCGAATTCAGCCAGGGGGACGGCACCTTTCTCGAATTCACACTGCTGGGTGAAACCGATTCAGGTCTAGGTCTTGGATTTTTGTCGATAGAACAGGCCTATGACGCATTGGCGCCAACCTTCGCCTCCTTGTCAGGTTCTGGCGTCACAATCACAGGGGATACAGGCGAACAGGAAATCTTCGGCACGCCTGGGGACGACATGATAACCGTGGAAGGGCCGCCGGATTCAGATCGTGATGTCAATGCTTCTATCGGCAACGATATCTATTCCTTTGGGCCGACAGCCGGGCAGTTTTTTGCGACATTTGACTATGAGCGCATTGGCTCGATTGGAATAAACGCAAACCTTGATCTGCGCGATGGGGCAGTCAGCACCGTGCAGAAAGGGGCTGGCGGGGCGCAGGGCACCGATCAAATCCAGAACCTTTTTGCAATGGTTGATTTCGGCGCACAAATCATCACCACGCGCGGCGATGACACCATCACTCTTGTAATGACTGTTGACGAAAACCGAGATTTCTTTTCGATCAATAATGAAGGTGGCGCAGATACGGTGACGGTGACCCCGGCGCGGGATACGCTGACCCTCGAAATTGGAAGTGGTAATCGAGATGTCTTCGCCGATCTCGCGGCCAATGACATTCGGACGCTCGACGGCAATGCAAGCTTTGACGTCACTTTCACAACCGATCCTGCTGCTGCAGAACTGCGGTACGACATTCGAACGCGCAATGGCAACGATCAGGCCTTTGGCACAGACTATGATAACCGCTTTGTCCTGCAGGCCGGTAATGATTTCGCTGACGGGCGCGGTGGATTTGACACCATCCGCTACAACTCGTCTTCATACACGTCCGGAGTGAACATCGATTTTCGTGGTGCGCAAGGCGTTGCGACCGGATTTTACCAAGACCTTGCCTTCACGCACAACTTCGTAAACATCGAGCGCGTCGACGGCTCACGGTTCGGCGATACCGCTTTTGGATCGGATAATGATGAAGAATTCGATCTCCGCGATGGGAACGATGCCCTGAACACCGGTGGCGGCAACAATTCCGCTGATCTTGGTTCTGGAAACGACGAAATCATTCTGGGTTCCGGCGATAATTTCGTTGTTTTGGGAAGCGGCCTGGACACCGTCGAATTCTCGAGCGGCTTCGACATTGTCGACGACTTTGTCGTTGGTGAAGACACCCTGAGGCTCGCCGACGCGGCACTGGCCAATCAGAGCACAATCTCCTTCAACGAATTCGAGGATTTCGATGGAGTTTTGAACACCGCAGTAAACTTCGCCGATGGCGTGCAACTGCAACTGCGTGGTGATACTGCCAATGCGGTGCAGATCATCGACTCACTCAACATCGCCGGCGACACGATCAACGGGACAACTGGCGACGATACATTTGTCGGTACCCCTGGCGACGATACGATCGATCTTGGCGGCGCGAGTGCGTTTTCCGGAGACGTGCTGGAGGCATCACTTGGGAACGATACAATCACCTTTTCAGGTGTCGATGGCGAGAACTTCGCCGATCTGGATTACAGAACGCTGGACGGTCTGGGGATCAATGCAACGATCGACTACGGAAGTGACACGGGCACAATCATCAAAGGACCAGGCGGCATAGGCGGCACTGACACTTTGACGGACCCATTTTCCGTTGCGAACCAGGGAATAGCTGTTTCAACATCGGGCGGAAGTAACAACTATACAATCACGCAGCCCACCGGAGACTTCACATGGTTTGCGGTCAACGAAAGTGAAGGTGGAGTGAGCGACGTCAGCTTCAATGGCGGTAATGGTCTGTTGCGTCTCGCATTGCGGGATGGCTTCGATGTGGTCGGTAATTTTTCCGGTGGCGTGAACGGTGATCTGACCGCAAATCAGGGCGATCTGGAAGCTGCCGACGGAAGCCGTATCACACTAACGATCCAAAGTGATGTCGACACAATATACGAATACCGAACAGGCGACGGCGATGACAATATTGTCGGAAGCGCGCGCAATGAACGGTTTATTCTGGGGGCCGGAGACGATGTCGCTGACGGTGTCAGTGGTGATGACTTCGTGCGTTACAATCGCAACGGTGTCGGCAACTCGAGTACGCAGGAAGGTGTGAACGTCGATTTGTCGACCGGTATAGCAACCGGTCTGTGGAATGATCAGGCGTTCAATCATCAACTTTTTAACATAGACACCATAGTAGGCTCACAGTTTAACGATGTGCTGCGGTCGTCATTTGGTGGCAATGACCTATTCGGTGTCGACGGTGATGACGTTTTGATCGTCGGAGCTTTGAGCAATTCAATAATCAACGGCGGTGACGGGGGGCGTGATACAGCGCTGCTTGGTGATTTGGGTAATATCGATCTAACGGCGGTTGATGTGTCGAACGCCAATGACGGTTTCGATATGGTTTCCTTGGAGGTGCTCAGCACCGAAGACGGCGCTGGTGACGATACTCTCACGCTCTCTATCAACGAGATATTCAATATCGCCGACACGTCTGATCCTCTGCTCGACGGGTTTTTTGGCGGATCGACTTCGGGACCGCTGATTTCGATCTATGGGGACAGCGGTGATACGCTCGCACTGGTCGACCGGTCGAATTTCGGCGATCCGGTTGCCGGGCCACCAACCACATATGATGGTCGGTCATTCAATGTATATGAGTATTCCGAAGGGGCGGGCGTGCTTGCTATCGTTGCTGTCGAGCAAGAGGTCACGGTTACAACCGCCTGATGAGATCGGCGTCCTGCGCGCGTAGGCCTAAAAAAAACCTGCGCTCACAATGAACGCCGGCCGTTTGGTACGATCAGTGCTTCTTCAGGCGATCAAATCGATGTTTTCCTCAACGATCGCACCCGAGAACACGAGAGTATCTGTCACGCCGTCATAGGCACCGGAGTACACGTCAAGCGTAAAGCTGTCTTCGGTCACATTCCGCACGGTCATGCCCTGCACACCTTCTGCCAGAAGCGCCATGAATTCCGGCATTTCGGTTTCGCTGATGGATGAGCCACTGATTGCCGCTTTGGCTTCTGCGTTCTGGTGACCGTCAGACCCGTGAAAAAATTTGAACTCGTCTTCTTTTCCTAGCGCGCCAAAGTCGAATTCAGCGTAATCTGAGTGCCGATCCTTAAAGTCGACGCCCTTAAAAGACCCATCCGATTTCACTCCGCCCGGTGCATCATCGCCTGTCATCAGGGTTTCAAGTTGTTTGCCTTTCCAGTCGAACTTGCCGAAATCCATGCTCTCTGCGATGAACTTGGCCGGGTCTTCGACATGCACGTCCCGCAGAAACACGATTTTGTTGCCGTCCTGATCAAGGATCATGGTACCATCCTTGCTGACATCGAATTCCAGCTTTGTGAACGCTTTCCTTTCTTTCAGACCGGTCATGTGGATTTTGTCTGCACCGATCTCGAAGTCTGTAATCGTGGTATAGTGATCTTGGGCGTCCTCATCCGCGTGGCCCGCTTCGTTGCCCTTGCGGCCTTCCATTTTCTCTTGTTTGAATGTCACGACGATTTTGTCGTTTCCCTCGCCGGTGCGTACTAGGTTGGAGCCATTCACAGCGCCGAATATATCGTTGCCTTCGCCACCATCCATGAAATCATTGCCACGCTGGCCCATGATCATGTCGTTGCCTTCTCCGCCGAACGCACGATTATCGCCTTTGCCCAGCTTGATTACGTCGTGACCTTCCTGACCACCAATATTGTCGTCGCCGCGTCCTGTGCGCACGTAGTCATTGCCTTCGCCTGCTTTCACAAGGTCATTGCTTTTGCCGGTGCGGATGGCGTCATTGATGTTGTCGTCGCTGTCCACGATGGTGCGCGTGTCATAGGCTTGGTTGCTGTCGGTGCCGGTGAGCGTTCTGTCCATTGTCGCATCGATATAAGTTTGCAGGTCTTCTTTGGTTTTCATGGGAGGTCTCCTTCACGTTCCTTCATGCAGGAGCTAATTGCGATCAGGCCCGATTATTTTGGCGCATCGGTCAATGCATTGGGAGGATGCGCCAAAGAGTGCGCGATCCGCGCTCGGTCGCTTTGGCCGCATCGGCGATGTGGCAGGCAGTTTTGCGCCGATCTGCCGTTGCAAGAATTGTGAACTTTCCACCAAGTGACCAAAGAGCAAGGCCGAAGTGCTTGCCTTCACGTTGAATAATATGGACAGTCTTGCGGAGCTTGCCGAATGCTGGCCCGTCTGTTGAAAAATTGTGATGTCGTTCATGAAGACCAAAGTCGCACCGCTCATTTTTACCGTCGCGATCTTTAGCGTGTTTTCCAACGCTCTGATGCTGACCGGCCCCCTGTTCATGCTACAGGTCTATGACCGCGTTCTGGCGTCGCGTTCCGAAGAAACGCTGGTCGCGCTCTTTGCGCTCGTCGCGGGTCTTTATGCGTTGTATTCTCTTTTCGAATACGCCCGCGGACGGGTCATGGCGCATGTTGGGGCGAAATCGCAGACCGAAATGAGCGCCTCGGTTTTCCGCTCCATTCTTGAAAAAGCGGCGCTCAAAAAAAAGAACATACCCGGTTCGGTAATGGATCTGGATACGGTACGAACGACGCTCGGTTCGCCCGTCACACTGGCGGTGTTTGACCTGCCGTGGACACCTCTGTTTATTGCGGCCATTTTCATTTTCCACCCGCTTTTGGGTTGGCTTGCAGTCGCAGGTGGGAGCATTCTGGTTGTTGTTGCGCTCTTCAACCAGTTTCTGACGGCGCAAAAGTCGCGAAATGCAGCCATTGGCTCGAGCATGGCCAGTCAGTTTGCGCGCCGGGCCGAAGACCGGAGCGAATTCATTTGGGCGCAAGGCATGCAGGATGCAGCCCTCGCGCGATTTGAACGCGCGCAATCCGACGCGATTGATTTGTCAATCAGAGCCAACAATTGGACCGGTTCCTTTTCTTCCTTCACCAAAGCATTCCGGCTTTTCCTGCAATCCGCAATGCTGGCCGTGGGGGCATGGCTGGTTCTGCAACAAGAGCTGACACCGGGCGCGATGATAGCTGGCTCGATTCTTCTGGGGCGCGCTCTGGCGCCTGTAGACATCGCGATAAGTCAGTGGCCAGCGGTGCAACGTGCGCGCCGCGCTTGGAGCGACATTAATGAATTGCTTGCCAGTGTGCCCGCGGAACAACAACCCACCGAGCTGCCTGTACCTGAGGGCTATCTTTCTGTTTCGAATGTGAGCGTGTTTATGAAGGCCGGCGACAAGCCGATCCTCAGTCAGGTTTCGTTCTACGTTGCTGCCGGCGAGGCTTTGGGAGTGATCGGGCGCAGCGGTTCAGGCAAAAGCACTTTGGCTCGGGTGCTGACCGGACTGGTCAAACCAAACATAGGGGAAATCCGTCTTGGCGGCGCAATGCTGTCGCAATATGGGCCTAAAACGCTTGGCAGGCACATCGGCTATCTGCCGCAGGACGTGCAACTGTTTGAGGCATCAATTGCCGAGAACATCGCTCAGCTTGAACTGGAACCCGACGCTGAACGTGTTGTCAAAGCGGCCAAGAAAGCGCGTGTGCACGATATTATCCTTGCGTTGCCCGCCGGTTACGACACGATCTTGGGGCCGGAAAGCACCCAGTTGTCTGGCGGGCAAAAACAACGTCTTGCTCTGGCCCGTGCACTTTACAACGATCCGGTGTTGCTCATCCTTGATGAGCCAAACTCTGCTCTCGACTCAGACGGTTCTGAAGCGCTGAACGAGGCAGTTGCTATAATGAAGCAGGAAAAAAAGAGCGTGGTGATCATGACGCACAGGCCTGTTGCCATCCAGTCCTGCGATAACCTGCTGGTTATCGATGGCGGCCGCGTGTCTGCATTTGGACCTCGAGACGAGATTCTGAAATCGATGGTCGCGAACGCAGATCAGGTGCAAAAATCGCTCAAAGCGAGACAAAGGAAATGACAGAGAAACGCCCAACGCCCCGGTTGCCTCTCTATGTCGGATACACCGCTGTCATTTTGCTGGTTGGTGGGATTGGCTTTTGGTCGGTCAGTACTGAGATCGCCGGCGCCGTTGTCACCTCCGGAGCGATTGAAGTTGAAAGCGAAAGCCAGGTGGTCCAACACCCGGACGGCGGTGTGATTGATAAAATCCTTGTGCGCAACGGCGATACCGTAACCGCAGGGGATATGCTGGTGCGCTTGGATGGCACTTTTCTGCGCTCCGAACTTGCGGTCATCGAGGGCCAGTTGGCAGAGATTTTTGCCCGGTCTGTAAGACTGCGTGCAGAGCGCGACGAGCTATCAGATGTTGAATCTCCCGAGTATCCCGACCTCTTCTTACTGCAAGACACCGTTATCGATGAGCAGTTGGAAGGGCAGATCGCACTTTTTGAAGCACGCAAAACGTCCATCAAGCGGGAAGACGAGCAGCTGACTAAACAGCAAGGACAAATCCAACAGCAGATTGAGGGCCTGAACGCACAATTAGCATCTGTTGAGCGGCAGCTGGCGCTGTTTCAGGACGAGTTGGAAGATGTCGAGACGCTTTACAGCCGCGGCCTTATACAAGCCAGTCGCTTGTTGGAGCTGCAAAGGGCCGAGGCTGAACGTGAGGGCCAAATCGGCGGGTTTATCTCGCGCATTGCCGAGGCCGAGACCCGTATATCGGAAATTGAGCTTCAATCGCTGAGGCTTGCGGACGAGCGCAGGGAAGAAGCGATTGAGCAGTTGCGCGACCTTGCGGTCAACCAGCGCGAGCTGTTGGAGCGCCGCGGTTCCCTGGTTGAGCAACTTGGCCGGCTGGATATTGTTGCACCGGTGAGCGGGGTAGTCTTTGGTTCTCAGGTCTTTGCGGAAAAGTCAGTCTTGCAGCCTGCCGCACCGGTTCTCTATATCGTCCCGAGTGACCAGCCGTTGCGTGTTGTGGCGCGGGTTGAACCGATCGATGTGGATCAGATTTACGCCGGACAAGAGGTGGCGCTTGTTTTTTCCGCCTTCAATCGACGCACAACGCCCGAGGGCGTTGGAACCGTACGGTTTGTTTCCGCAGACGCGACCATCGACCAAAACACAGGTATGCCGTTCTATGAGGCCATCGTGACAATCAGCGACGGAACCAAGGATGCATTGTCTGGTTTGGAGCTGGTTCCGGGCATGCCCGTCGAGGCCTTTATCAAAACGGACGATCGCACGCCGCTCACGTATCTGGTACAGCCGCTTTCGGTCTACTTTGCGCGCGCTTTCCGCGAAGAATAGGCAGTTGAATCAGGCGACGCGGTCGCGCGGTTGTCTGCCGTCAAAAAAGTCAGTGAGATTGTCGAGAACGCGAAATCCCATTTGCTGACGTGCCTCGCGCGTGGCGCTTCCGAGGTGCGGGAGCATGACCACATTGTCGCATTGTGCCAGCATCGGGTTTATTGCTGGTTCACGCTCGAACACATCCAGCGCGGCACCGGCAATAGTCTCAAACATAAGCGCATGTGCCAGAGCTGCTTCGTCAACAACTTCGCCGCGCGCGGTGTTGATGAGAAAAGCGCCCGGTTTCATCAGATCCAGTTTTGGGCCGTTTATGAGCCTGGCATTTCCTGTGCCCCCGGGGCAGTGCAGCGAAACGAAATCGCATTGCGGCAGAAGCTCTTCGATCGTCTGGTACTGACTTGCTCCGAACTCGTCCAGAACCTCGGAAGGCACGACGGATCGGTTGTAGATCAGAATTTCCATACCAAAACCGAAATGCGCGCGTCTGGCGACCTCGCGCCCGATCCGCCCAAAGCCAATCAGACCCAGTCTCTTGCCTGACACTTTCGTGCCAACGAGGTGCGTGGGCCGCCAGCCATCCCAAGACCCCGAGCGCAGCTCGCGTTCACCTTCACCGGTGCGGCGCGCCACCATCAGCATCAGTGTCATGGCTAGATCGGCGGTACACTCGGACAGTACGTCAGGCGTATTGGTGACTGTTATGCCACGGCCCTTGGCCCGTTCAACGTCGATATGCGAATACCCAACACCGTAGTTGGCCAGAATTTTCGTTCTTGCACGCTTCACATCCAGGATGTCCGGACCGATCTTATCTGTGACCGTTGGCAAGACGGCGTCATACATCTGGATTGCGTCGCGGAATTCGTTGGGCGTCAGCGGACGGTCGCTGCGGTTGAAGTCAACCTCAAAGCGCGCAGCGAGTTTTTGCTCGACCGCTTGGGGCCAGCGGCGGGTCACAAGAACGGTCGGTTTTGACATTAAGCGGCCTCCATTACTTTAGCGATTGTGGCGCCGATCACGGCGGGGTTTTCTGCTACGGTTACTCCTGCAGAAGACAGTATTTCCACCTTTTCAGATGCGCTTTCGCCAAAAGCAGAGATTATGGCACCCGCATGTCCCATCGTACGTCCCTTGGGTGCCGTAAGGCCTGCCACATAGGCGACAACGGGTTTTGTGACATGGTTGCGGATGTACTCAGCAGCTTCTGCTTCCTGTGGGCCGCCGATTTCTCCGATCAGCACAATCACGTGGGTGTCGTCGTCTTTTTCAAACCGCTCCAGAATATCTTTGAAGGAGGAGCCATTGATTGGGTCGCCGCCAATGCCCACGGATGTCGACACGCCAATTCCAAGTGATTTCAGCTGACTGGCAGCTTCGTAACCCAAAGTACCAGAGCGCCCAACGATGCCCACGTGACCGGGCAGATAGATGTGCCCCGGCATAATGCCCAAAAGCGCTTTGCCCGGGCTGATGGTGCCCGCGCAGTTTGGACCGGTCAGAACCATCCGCTTTTCCCGAGGATAGCGATACATGTAGCGTTTCACGCGGATCATGTCCTGGGCGGGGATACCATCGGTAATGCAAACGCAGTAGCGAATGCCGCCATCGGCGGCTTCCATGACGCTGTCAGCAGCAAAGGGTGGCGGAACAAAAATCAGCGAGGCTTCCGCCTGCGTGGCGGCAACAGCCTCCTCAACGGTATCAAAAACCGGAACGCCTTCGACCCGTTCTCCACCTTTGCCCGGAACAACGCCTCCAACCACATTCGTTCCGTATTCGATCATGTCCTTTGTGTGAAAGCGCGCCATTTTTCCGGTGATGCCCTGCACGATGACCCGCGTGTCTTTGTCCAGAAGAATACTCATGAAATGACCCTCATTCTTACCCCCTGGGTGCGGTCTGCCTTCCAAGACGCAACAACGCGTTCCGCGGCTTCCTGAAGCGTAGTGGCGCGAATTATTGGCAACCCGGACTGGGCAAGAATTTTCTGGCCTTCTTCGACGTTTGTGCCCGCCAGACGCACCACGACCGGCACGCCTACATTCACCTCTTTCAAGGCCTGAACCACGCCCTCCGCGACCCAGTCGCAGCGATTAATACCTGCGAAGATATTGACCAGTATCGCCTGTACACTTGCGTCAGACAGAACGAGGCGAAACGCTTTCGCGACACGCTCCGGTGTGGCTCCACCACCAATATCCAGAAAGTTCGCCGGTTCGCCACCGGCCAGTTGAATGGTGTCCATCGTGGCCATCGCGAGCCCGGCACCGTTCACAATGCAGCCAATGTTTCCATCCAGACCAACATAGTTGAGGCCACGATCCGCAGCGCGGGCCTCGCGCGCGTCTTCCTGACTTTTGTCTCGGAGCTCGCTGATTTGAGGGTGGCGAAACAGAGCATTGTCATCAAACGTCATTTTCGCGTCAAGCGCTATGACGCGGTGGTCTTCGGTCAGCACCAGTGGGTTGATTTCGACCATGGTCGCGTCGAGCTCTGTGAAGGCGCGGTAGCAGCCTTGCAGCGTGCGTACCATTTGCTGAACCATTCCAGCCTCGATACCCAGTTTGAAGGCCAGCTGCCTGCACTGAAACGCGCGCAAACCAACCGCCGGCTCAACTGTGGCGCGCACAATGCTTTCGGGCATTTCTGCAGAAATGTCCTCAATCTCCATGCCGCCTTCGCCAGATGCAACGATCATGACGCGTTGGGACGAGCGATCAAGTACGAAACCAAGGTAGATTTCGCGCGCGATCGGGACGGCGGCTTCGACATACACTCGATACACGCCTTTGCCTTCCGGGCCGGTTTGATGCGTTACCAGCTTTGAGCCGAACATCGCATCACTTGCTTCGTAAATCGCCGCGTCGCTGTCACAGACCTTGACGCCGCCCGCCTTCCCGCGACCGCCCGCGTGAATCTGCGCCTTCACAACCCAGCTCTCGCCGCCCAGTTCGCGCGCGCGGTACGCGGCTTGCTCCGGACTATAAGCAAGGGCGCCATCCGGGACCGCGACACCGAAGCCCGCGAGTACCTCTTTCGCCTGATACTCGTGGATGTCCACTTGGCGTTCTCCCCCCGTTTGACGTTTGCTATTCGGCGGCGACAGAGGCCCCGTAGTGCTGATTTATGATGCCGTCGAGCTGGTTTTGGTCCACTGAAGCCCCGAGGTCGCGCAATGCTTCCGCGAAGCGATTGACGATGTCGGAAATGGCGGCCTCCGTCAGCAGATTCAATATTCCGATCCGCACCTGTACAGGCTCTGACAATGTCGGCCAAATGCCGAAGTTCTGTGCCCTGCAATGCTGGACCAGTTCCATTTCGCGACCTGCCAGCGCATCGGGCAGGTTCAGAACGATCAGCGAGGGCATGTTTGATGTGACCGTGCATCCCATCGCTTCCACGGAATCACGCAAGACTGCCTCATGGAAGATATAGTCGCTTGCGCGTTCCGCGATCCCCTGTTGTAGACAAATGCGCAATGCTTCGTGAAAGGCGGACACGGCATATGCCGAATGCGTGCGATGATAGGTCCCTTTTCCAACATCTTCGCCGTCGATTATGCCCCAATGGCGCGCCTCAAGAATTGGGTGATGGCAAAAAGTGCGCGTCCCTGTTGCCGAAAGCGTTTCAATGTAACTGTCCGAGAAGGAGACCGGGGCATATGTCAGTGGCAGACAGCAAATACCCTTTTGCGGGCAAGAGGCCCAACCCGCAACGCCGGGGTAATCATCGATGCGAAAGTCTCCCACACCGAGGCTAGAGACTGCATCCACCAGTCCCATCGCGTTGTGTCGCGCGCAGGCGTCGCTAAAGCCTTGGATATCGTTTACGCGACCTGATCCCGTTTCCCAATGGGCCATCGCGGCCCACTTCGGCTTATGCCTTGCAAGCGCTTGCTCGACAATCTCGCCGGTAACGCTGTCTCCGTGGGGCACATCAACAATTACGACACTGGCCGGTTGTGGGTTCATCGGATTTTCTGCCAGCTCTTCAGCGGTTGCCGCTTTCATGCGGACAGTCAATCCGTCTATTCCAGAAAACGTACCGTTCACAAACATCACAACTTTGTCGCCAGGCATTACTGCTGAAAAGAGCATGTCCAGCCCGCTCCAGCCCGTACCTGCTACGCCAAACGTGTACGTGTTCTTCGTACCCATCACCTGACGCAGCATCTGCTTGCATTCTACCATTCCCCGAAGCACATCCGCGTGCATGTGATCAGCCAAGCCGGCTCCGGCGTAGCGCGCCAGCACGCGAGCGTCGGTGTTGCCTGGCCCGGGGCCGGCTGCAATGGTTTCTGGAATCTCAAGCTGCGTGAAGGGGGCAAGGTATGTCATGGCGTCTCCTGTCATCGAATGTGGGCAACGCCCGGAAAATCTAATTTTGTTAGATATCGTGCCACGCTCACTTGAAAACGCCCCTTAGCATTACCTTTGGGTATCTATTTGGGCAGGTAAAAAACTATACTTTTTTACAGATTCATGATTGTATACTGTGATATACCTGCAAGAACGGGTGGTTTATTTGGAATTTCGATTATGAATCAAGGGATAAGCTTGGATGTTCGCCCAATCGATATTGTCCTCGCCGACGGCAACCCGCTTGTGCTTTCAGCGCTGTCAGAGTTGCTGGAACGTGATCCGCGATTCTCACTTGTCGCGACGACGGCGACGGCAGAAGGTTTCCTGAGCACGGTTATGCGTGTGCCGGTCGCAGTTGGTGTCATTGACTGGAACCTGCCGGAGTTGGGTGGCGCCCGGCTCATCGAGGTCTTGCGCGATCACACGGCGGCACCGCGCATTGTAGTCTATGCGGAAAACAATGGAGATCTTCCCCGTTTGGCCATGAGCGCTGGTGCGGCGGCCTTTGCAGCGCGTTCCAGCGACGTGCAAACCCTTTTGGACACGTGCGTTGATGTGGCAGCCGGTCGGATGGTTTTTCCGTTTCTGGACGTGAGACAGTTGCAGAACGACCCCATCCATCAGCTGTCTAGAAAAGAAAGGGCCATGCTTGAGGCGCTGTCTAAAGGTCTGACGAACCGGGAATTGGCAAAGGAGTTGGGGATCACCATCAACACAGTGAAATTTCATCTCTCCAACCTTTACGAGAAACTGAATGTGCGAAACCGCGCTCAGGCCATCGCCTTTTACTATTCATCCCGCCAATCGATGGAACAGAGCGGCGAGTCCGGTATACCCAGATAGACAGATTTTTTTCTTGACAGACTCCTGCATTTTTCACCTTTCATGCGCAACTTTGTGACTCTTTGAAAGGCCATCTCATGTCGTTCCATTCTGTTTCTCAAACGCCCGGACGCCTCAATCGTTCGGAACTTGCCGTACCGGGAAGCCAGCCGCAAATGTTTGAAAAAGCAGCCAATTCTGAGGTCGACGTGATTTTTCTCGATCTCGAGGACGCCGTCGCTCCGGACGAAAAAGAACAAGCGCGCAAGAACATTATTCACGGCCTGAACGAAATTGACTGGGGCACAAAATCGATGTCGGTGCGGATCAACGGGCTTGATACGCATTACATGTACCGTGACGTTGTGGACGTGGTCGAACAGGCGGGCGAGAGACTTGACCTCATCATGATCCCGAAAGTCGGAACGGCGGCGGATGTCTATGCCGTAGACATGCTGGTCACACAGATTGAGGATGCGAAAGGCTATTCCAAACGGATCGGGTTCGAGCACATCATTGAAACAGCGCTCGGGATGCAGAACATCTCTGACATCGCAGCAGCGTCTGTTCGCAATGAAAGTTTGCACTTCGGTGTCGCAGACTATGCCGCGTCAACGCGCGCCCGTACGACGATCATCGGGGGTGTTAATGAAGACTACGCAGTTCTCACTGATCCGGATGCCGATGGCGATCGACAAACGCACTGGGGGGACATGTGGCATTACGCACTGGCCCGTATGGTGGTCGCTGCGCGGGCAAACGGGTTGCGCCCCATTGATGGGCCGTTTGGCGACTTTCAGGATCAGGCCGGTTACAAAGCCGCCGCCTATCGTGCCGCAGTCTTGGGGTGCGAGGGCAAATGGGCGATTCATCCAAGCCAGATCGCTCTTGCAAACGAGGTGATGAGCCCGTCCGAAGCCGAGATCACCAAAGCGAAACGCATTCTCGAAGCAATGGCAGCGGCCGAAGCCGAGGGCAAAGGCGCCGTCAGCCTCGACGGACGGTTGATCGACTATGCCTCGATCCGCCAGGCTGAAGTACTGGTTGAAAAGGCCAGGCAAATCTCAAACGGTTAGAACAGAACGACTGCGTATTCATGCGAAATTTATGTCGACCGCGCCGAAGTCCGCGAAGTCGACCCTTACTTGCGTGCCGCTTTGACATTCAATCGGTCGAATGAAGCTGCCGGACAGGATGATCTGACCGGCGGCGATGCCTTGTCCGTATTGCGCCATGCGCCGGGCAAGCCACACAACACTTTCCACCGGATCATCCAGGACACCAGCACCCAGCCCGGTTTCTTCGACGATACCATTTTTGCGGGCTATGGCACCAACCCAACGCAGATCAAATGCGTTTGGAGAATGGCGCTGCGCGCCCAAAACGACGCCTGCATTGGCGGCATTGTCGCTAATCGTATCGAAGACATTGCGAGCCTGTCCGGTGGCTGGATCTTTTCGAAGAATGCGGGTGTCCAGAATTTCGACCGCAGGCGCAACGTAGTCGGTTGCGGCAATAACGTTTGCGCGCGTGACGTTTGCGCTGCCGACCTCAGATTTCATTACGAACGCAATCTCCGCCTCTACCCGCGGCTGGATAAAGCGCCCAGCGGGCACGGTTGCGCCGTTATCGAACAACATATCGTCAAAGAGTATGCCGCTGTCGGGGACGTCGATACCAAGCGCCGATTGCATTGCCTTGGACGTCAGACCGATCTTCCATCCAACGATACGTCGTCCGCGCTCCAGCTTTGTGCGGTAGATGGCCTTCTGAACAGCGTAGGCGTCGTCCATGCTAATTTCGGGGTATTGAAGGCTTAACAGTCCGATCTGTTGACCGTTGCCTTCGGCGTCGAGCAACGCCTTTGCCGCAGCCTCGTGGTCTTGCGGTGTCATAAGATTTCATCCTCCACGCCATTGCGCAGAAGACCGATGCCTTCAACCTCGACTTCAACCACGTCGTCGGGTTCGAGAAAACGCGGCGGATCAAAGCGCGCGCCAGCGCCTGTGGGCGTTCCCGTGACGATGATATCGCCCGGCTGAAGCGTCATGAACGTTGATATATAGGCGATTTGTTGGCGGATTGGGAACATCATCCGGCGGAGGTGATCGTCTTGCCGGACCTCTCCATTGACGCGGGTGATGAGGCGCGCATCATCCAACTGATCGGCGTCAACGAAAGGAACGAGACAGGGTCCCATCGCGCCCGACCGGTCCCAGTTCTTGCCTTGCGTGACATTGAATTTCGCGTGGCGCACCCAGTCTCGAATGGTGCCTTCGTTGCAAAGGGTCAGCGCCGTGATGTGCTCGTACGCATTCGGTTCAGAAATGCGTCGCCCGGCTTTTCCAATAACGACCGCGACTTCTCCTTCGTAGTCCAATTTGTGGCTTTCGGGTGGTCGCATCAAAGGCCGATCATGTCCTGTGAAGCCGCTGGCAAAGCGCGGAAAGAGCGACATGTGTTTTGGCAAGTCACCGCCGTCTTTGTATTCGGCATTACGGTCGGGGAAGTTGACACCAACACAGAGAATGCGACGCGCATTTGGCAGTACGGCATCGTATGTGAATTCGTGGTGTGAAACTGACGCGTCTTGCGCGCTGCTGGCGAGATCTGGCAACCCGCCTGCGCAGATAGCGTCATAGAGAGTGGGCCATTCAGGGTGCAATTCGCTCAGCGCCACCGCGCCCGTATCGTTAACGATTCCGTAGTGCTGTTTGTCATCGGCAGTGAAGCTTGCAAATCTCATCGAATGCTCTCCCATACTTCTTCAATGACATTTGCCGCCGCCATCACGTGATCGCGCGTGGTGTCGAATTGTCCCACCTGAAAACGAATGATTTTGCGACCTTCGAACATTCCTTGGGTCAGGTAAATCCGCCCATCCTGGTTCAACGCATCCACCAGTTTCTGTTGCGTTGCATCATCGCCGATGCATCTAAAGGAAAATAGGCTCAGGATCGGCTCCGTCGTGATCTCGAGGCCTTCTTTGGCGCGCAACGTTTCGCATAACTCATGTGCCCAAGCGACATGATTGCGAATGCGGGTCCGCAGCCCTTCCAGACCGTAGGCGCGGATGAGAAACCACAGCTTCAACGCGCGAAAGCGTCGCCCTAACGGGATCGTCCACTCAGAGTAATTCGTAACGGCGTTCCCTGATGTCTTCAGGTACTCCGGTTCGATTTTTAACGTGTTGAGTTGGGGTAGCGGGTCGCGCAGGAACTGCACAGAACAATCAAACTGCGCGCCGAGCCATTTGTGGGGATTAAAGACAATACTGTCGTAGCCCTCGACTCCGTGCCAGAAATCTGAGCGAAACTCCGGACAGATCATGGCGGCTCCAGCCCATGCGGCGTCAAGATGCGTGTAAAGATCTTCGGCTTGCGCTACCGAAAGAACGTCGGCCAAATCATCGCTGGCGCCGATGCCTGTTCCACCAGTAGCGGCGATTATGCCCGCCGGCACATGACCTTTTTCGCGGTCTGCCGTGATGGTCGCGCGCAAATCGTTCACTCGCAGGGCATGACGTGGACCGCTGGTTGCGATTTTCACAAGATTGTCCTGACCAATACCGGCGACCCAGCAGGCGCGATCGATAGAGGAGTGCACCTCTTCTGAGCAATAGATGCGCAGGTTTCCCTGACCATTCAAACCGCGTCGGTTTCCAGTGTATCCCATTGCCCGCTCGCGCATGGTCAGAACCGCCGAAAGCGTTGCGGAGGATGCGCTGTCCTGAATGACGCCGCTGTACGCCTTGGGCAACGCCAGCGCCTGTTGCAACCAGCCGATCATGGCGCCTTCCAACTCCGTTGCGGCAGGCGAGGTTTGCCACAGCATGCATTGCGCGGCGATGGTTGTGACCAGCATATCTGCCAGCATAGAAGGAGGCGCGGCATTCGCAGGGAAATATGCAAAAAAGCGTGGATGCTGCCAATGCGTTATGCCTGGCATAACAATGCGTTCGAAGTCGGCAAGAATGGCGTCCATCGCCTCGCCTTGCTCCGGAGGCGTCGGCGGAAGCTGGCCTGCGATCTCGCCCGGTATTGTGCGGGCGCGCACCGGTCGGTCGGGCAGACCTTTATGGTAGTCTGCGGCCCAATCCGAGATGTGCCGACCCCAATGGGCGAATTCATCCCAGTTCATGGCGCAATAATTGGACTGGCTGAAAGCTGAGAATTCATCGGCTTGACTCCAACAAATGTTGTACCGTGCTCAAACCAACTGCGCGGTGCGGCAGCACCCCAAAGCGTTTGGCGCTGCGGGTCCTTGAGATCCCACTTGATGGGTTCCAGGTCCGGGTCGACTGTTTGGTAATCAGAGCAGTAAATTTCGATCCGGTGGCCGTCAGGATCTAGAATATAAAGGAAAAACGCGTTTGAAATCCCGTGGCGCCCGGGCCCGCGTTCTATGTTGTCGACGTAGCCAGTGGTCGCCATCAGATCTAGCAGGTCTATGATATTGAGCGGTGTCGGTACCCAGAATGCAACATGGTGCAGGCGTGGGCCAGTCCCGTTGGTGAAAGCCATATCATGCACGCCACCTTTGCGATGCAACCAGGCCGCCCAGAGCTTCTTGCTCTCCTCGTCTTCTGTGTATTCCGTCACCCGGAATCCGAAATCGCTGTAAAACGCCACCGAAGCGTCCACGTCGGGGGAAAAGCAGTTGAAGTGATCGATCCGCAGCGGTTTGACGCCGCGATACAATGCATACTTTTGATGGATCGGCGCAAGGCGATCCATTTTGTGGTAGAATTCGATCGGAATATCACTGTTGTCAGACGTCAGAAGTGTCCTGCCCTGAAAAGGGCGTTCCACCCACGCTACGGGCCGACCCTTTGAGGCAAAGTATGCGCCTGCCTTGTCGAGATCCGCTTCGTCAAACGTTTTGAATCCAAGAACTTCAACGGTTCCGGGAGCGCCTGATTTCAGCAGAACGATACAATGGTGCCCACGTTCCTCCAATGCGCGCAGATAGATGCGGTCGTCAGTTTCGTCGGTGACCTGCAACCCCAGAATGTCCGTGTAGAACTTGCGCGATGCATCAAGATCTTTGACGTTCAGGCAGACATGGCTCAGACGAATGGTGTTGAAATCTGGATAGAGATTGGGGGCGGGTACGGGCATTCATCGTCTCCTTACTACGCGCCAAGACGCATTATTTTATGCGCGCCGGTGGCAAATCCGATGTGCTTTTGTTCCATGTAGAAATCGAAGGACCAATCACCGCCATCCCGACCGATTCCGCTGGCCTTCACGCCACCGAATGGCGTGGGCAGGTGACGCACATTTTCGGAATTGACCCAGATCATTCCGGCTTCAAGTTGGTCAGTAAATCGCAATGCGCGTGTGAGGTCATTGGTCCAGACGTACCCCGTCAGACCATAAGCTGTGTCGTTGGCCATCTCGAGTGCTTCGTTTTCGCTGTCGAACCCGATAGACGTCAAGACCGGGCCAAATATCTCTTCTTGGGCGATCCGCATTTTGTTGTGCGCTCCCGTAAAAAGTGTTGGTCTGACAAAAAAACCTTCATCGCCCAACGTGGTGCCGCCCGCGGCCACGGTTGCGCCATCCTGTTTGGCTATATCGAAATAGCTTGAGACCTTATTGTAATGTTCTTCGGTCACAAGCGGACCTATCTCTGTCGCAGGGTCAAGCGGATGGCCGACATTTATAGCGTTTACACGTTCGATAAGGCGGGCTTCGAAGTCTTCGCGAACCGAGTTTTGGATAAGCAGTCGTGACGAGGATGTGCACCGCTCCCCGTTGATCGAGTAGATCATGAAAATGACGGCATTGAGCGCTCGGTCGAGGTCGGCGTCATCAAACACAACCACCGGGTTTTTACCGCCCAGTTCCAGATGGTTGCGCTTAAGCGTATCAGCGCCCTGTTTGACGATCAGACTGCCCGTTCTGCTTTCGCCCACAAACGCGATGGCTTTTATATTGGGATGTTCACACAATGCGCGCCCAGCCTCTTCGCCAAAGCCATTTACGGTGTTCAGCACACCAGGCGGCAGCCCGGCCTCTTCGGCGATTTCGACCAGCAGACGGGCTGTCAAAGGGGAGGCTTCCGCCGGTTTGTGAACAACCGTGCACCCCGCAGCAAGTGCGGGCGCAATCTTCCACGTCGACAGCATGAAAGGTGTGTTCCAAGGCGTGATCACGCCAACAGGGCCGATGGGTACACGAGAGGTGACGTTCATAAGGGTGGGAGATTTGAGGTGTTGCCCGTCTCGGGCTTGAACGACCTGATCTGCGAAGTAGCGAAAGTTCTCTGCGCCGCGCAGCGCAGCCTTGGACATAAAGCGAATTGCCTGGCCCGTGTCCCAGCATTCGCAGAGCGCAATCTCCTCGGCACGGTCTTCAATAGCTTCTGCCACGGATATCAGGACGCGGCGTCGCTCGGTTGCTGGCGTGTCTCGCCATTGCTCGAAGGCATCGGTCGCCGCTTCTGCGGCGATGTCGATGTCTGCGGCTGTTCCATATGCGACATTGCAGATGGTGGACTTGTCGACCGGAGAACATGTTTCGAAAGTGCCCGCGGTGCCGTTCATATCCTTGCCGGCCACATGGTTGCGGATGCCTGTTTGACGAAAGCGCGCGAGATACGCGTCCAACTTTGTCAGGTTTTCTTGTAAGGCTGTCATTTCGAGGTCTCCAAATGGTCCCTGATCGTGCCGAGTTTCGGCGAAAGCGCCGCGTCTATGTCGCGCATTTCTGCAGAGAGCGCGATGGAGTGTTTGGCCATGACGTTGCTCAGAAAAGTGCTGGCGCAAGCAAAAATCCGGTCTATTGCATCGCGCTTTACCTCTTGCGAGCGTCCTTCGCGCAGGCGAACTGATATATCCACAAAGCCATGAGCCGGATTGCCATCCGCGATGGCAAAGTGATCGACTCGTATGGCGCGTACGCGAATGCCCGCAAGCGGAAACGCGTCAATCTGGGAGGCTTGCGCGCGGATCGTCTCGCAAAAGGCCGACATATCCACGTGCGTTTCCAGATTCACGGAATACTCAATTTGAAAGTGCGGCATAGGTTTCCTTAACATGTTAATTATTGCGATGTTAAATAAACGTATGTAGGGTCGTCAAGAGGCGATTGGCAGCAAAAAAGGAATGCTATGGCTACGGTAACCGGCAAGCTCCCCGAGACGTCACGTTCTTTGCCCATCGCTCTGATCCGCGCGCGTGAGGGGGTCATGGCTCCAATTCGCGCCATGTTGGCTAAGTCCAACATCACTGAGCAGCAATGGCGCGTACTCCGGGTACTCGCCGAGTATGGGCCAATGGACACAACAACGCTTGCACACCGGTCAAGTCTTCTTCATCCAAGTCTGACGCGAATTGCGGCGTCTATGCGTGAAAAAGGTTTGATCACACAAGTCAGAGATAACGACGACCGCCGCAGGCAGGTTGTGACGATCACGCCTGGCGGGCAGCGCATCATCACGGAAAACATGGATGACGCTGTGCAAATCGTTGACAGCTTCAAGCGGAAATTGGGTGAAGCCGATTACGAAGCGTTGCTGGATTTGCTGGAGCGGCTTGATCCGGATCCTGCAATTTAAGGCGCTGGAAAACTCGGTAAACTTTGCGCCTTAGCGTGGTGCGATATTTACACCTATGGTGATTTTATAGTAGAGTTTCGATGTGAGTGGAGGTGAGTCGCTGCCCCGCCTTGGGAGCCACGCGAGCGCGGCGCTAGCTGGTTTTCCGGAGTGGCTGGACAGCCGAAGCCGTCACGTAAGCGTGGGTCAAGAGGGCAGAAAGCCATGAAGCTTTTTTCTTACTGGCGTTCGACAACCTCATTTCGCGTTCGTGGAGCGTTGAACCTCAAGGGGCTGCAGTACGAGTTGCGTCCGGTTGATCTTGTCGCAGGCGAGCAAGCCGCACCGACCTACAAAAGTATAAACCCGGGAAAAGGTGTTCCGACATTGGTGCTTGATGATGGCACGGTACTCACGCAATCGATGGCCATACTCGAGTATTTGGACGAGGCGTATCCGACACCACCGCTTCAGCCTGAAGCACTGATCATGCGCACCTTGTCCCGAGCGACGGCCAGCGCCGTGGCCACGGATATTCATCCGGTGAACAATCTGCGCGTCGTCAACGCCTTGAAATCGCGTTTTGATGTTGGTGCGGCACAATTGAAGGACTGGATGTGTCACTGGATGGCAGAAGGCTTCCAGACAGTGGAAACACTTTTGCCAGGCAATGCGTCATTTTCCTTTGGCGAAGCTCCCGGTATTGCGGACCTTTGCATCGTGGCGCAATGCTACAATGCGCGTCGCTGGGGGTTGGATCTTTCTCCGTACATACGCGTCCAAGCCGTTGAAGCCGCCTGCCTGAAAGTCCCGGAAATTCAGGCAGCGCACCCTGATAACCAACCTGACAGGACAATTGATGCATGACTGATCTGATGCTCTCATGGGTCGACAGCGCAAATGCTGCTGACGCGCCGTTTCCGGTTAACAACCTGCCCTACGGTGTTTTTTCCGTTTCCGACGGGGCGCCCCGGCTGGGCGTCGCGATCGGCAATCAGATCCTTGACGTCGGAAAAGTAGCTGACGCCTTGCCCTTAAGCCGCGACAGTCTTGCCGACCCGCGCGGGTGGAACAGCGTAATGGAGGCCGGTCCGGATGTTTGGGCGCAGCTGCGCCGCTCGTTGACGGAAGTGCTGAAGAGAGGCGCGACGGCGCGCCCGGATGCATTAGTGGGGCAAAATGCCGCTCGGATGCATATGCCCTTCACGGTGGCTGAATACACCGACTTCTACGCGGGCCACCATCACGCCACAAATGTAGGCACAATGTTTCGTGGCCCGGAAAATGCTCTGCCTCCGAACTGGTTGCATATCCCTATCGGATACAATGGGCGCGCCTCCTCGGTTGTCGTGTCGGGCACAGACGTGCGTCGACCTTGGGGTCAATTGAAGGGCCCACAAGACGCTGTGCCGCGGTTTGGCCCGTCGCAACGTTTCGACATCGAGTTGGAGATGGGCGCGATTGTCGGGCAGGGTTCTGCCGGCCCAATCGGCGTCACGCGGGCAGACGCCAGTATTTTTGGATACGTGCTGCTTAACGATTGGTCGGCACGGGACATTCAGGCATGGGAGTATCAGCCGCTAGGTCCGTTTCAGGCGAAGGCGACAGCCACTTCAATCAGTCCCTGGATCGTAACGGCAGCTGCTTTGGAACCTTTCCGCTGTGAAACACCGGCGCGCGAAGTCGCGCTTTTACCGCACCTGCACGAAGACGGTCCAATGCTATTCGATATTGACTTGTCCGTGACGTTGGCGCCGGAGGGCGGCAAGCCCAGCACCATTGCGCAGACGAACTACAATGAAATGTACTATTCCGCAGCCCAGCAGCTTGCCCACCATACAACGTCCGGATGCCCGATGCGGGTGGGCGATCTTTTGGGATCGGGCACCATCTCCGGCCCGGAGAAAAGGAACCGCGGATCGCTCCTGGAATTGAGTTGGGGCGGAAAAGAGCCGCTGACGCTCGATGACGGACAAACACGTGCGTTCATTGAGGATGGAGATACGCTGGCTTTGCACGGCAAGGCGCGCGGCAACGGATACACAATTGGGTTTGGAGAGTGTCTGGGCAAGGTCTTGCCTGCTCTTAAGAATCCTTATGGCACAACTGAGTAGGAAGCAAAAATGGCAAAGGCTTTTGCGTCCCAGGGGGACATGACGGAAAAGAAGATCACCTTTGACGAGGTCGGCGAAGGGCTTTGGGCCTTTACTGCGGAAGGGGATCCAAACTCTGGCGTGATCATCGGTGATGACAGCGTCATGATAGTAGAAGCACAGGCGACCCCGAGGCTGGCGGGCAAGGTCATCGACGAGGTTCGTAAGGTGACGGACAAACCGATAACGCACATCGTTCTGACGCACTACCACGCCGTACGCGTACTTGGGGCGTCGGCTTTTGGTGCGCAGCAAATCATCATGTCTGATGTCGCACGCAGCATGGTCGTCGAACGCGGTCAGGCGGATTGGGACAGCGAGTTCCAACGCTTCCCTCGACTTTTTGAAGGTCACGAAAGCATCCCTGGCCTGACGTGGCCAACAACCACATTTTCGGGCAGCATGACGGTCTATCTTGGCAACCGGCGGGTGGACATCAAACAGATCGGACGTGCGCATACTGCAGGCGATGCAGTCATCCACGTGCCCGACCAGAACGTCATGTTCACAGGTGACATCGTTGAAGACCATTCCGCGTGCTACTGCGGCGACGGGCACTTTGCGGACTGGGGCGGCACACTCGATGCGATCAAGTCTTACGATGTGGATGCTATAGCGCCGGGGCGCGGGGCGGCACTGGTTGGCAAAGACGCCGTGGAGCGCGCGATTGAGAGCACCCGAGACTTTGTGGACAGCACCTATCGCCCGGCCGCGCGCGTTGCCGTGAAGGGCGGCTCGTTGAAAGACGCATGGGACGCGGTGCGCGCGGAATGCGATCCGAAATTTGCCGACTTTGCGATCTACGAACACTGCCTGCCGTTCAACGTCAGTCGGGCTTTTGACGAGGCCCGGGGCATCGCGCATCCGCGTATCTGGACAGACAAACGTGATCTGGAGATGTGGGACCAGCTTCAGGGCTAACAGGCGCGAAGGAGACGACCATGGTTGGAGCCAACTATAAGCTCGCCTTTGAGCTTTACCCCTACAAAAGGGTGGCCGCCCAAAGCCAGCCGCCGGAACGGCATCCGGTGATTGTCATCGGCGGTGGGCCCGTGGGGGTCGCAACCGCGCTTGATCTGGCACGAAAGGGCACCGCCGTCTTGGTGCTGGATGATCACGATGGAGTGGGACAGGGCAGCCGCGCGATCTGTTTTGCAAAACGCACGCTTGAAATTGCCGACCGTTTGGGAGCGGGCACGGCCATGATTGAAAAGGGTGTTGTCTGGAACGTGGGAAAGGTCTTTCACGGTCACGACAAAGTTTTTGAATTTAATCTGCTTGCGGAGGACGGGCACAAGAATCCAGCATTTATCAACCTCCAGCAGCCCTACTTTGAAAAGTTCCTCGTGGACGAGGTGCGGCGGGCGCAGGCAGACGGTGCGCCTGTCGAAATTCGGGGTCGCAACGTAGTTACCGGCCTCACGCAAAAAGATGATCACGTTCTAATCGATATCGAAACTCCGGACGGCGCGTATCAGGCAGAAGCAAGGTATGTCGTTGCATGTGATGGTGCTCGGTCTCCCACGCGCGACATGATGGGGCTGACTTTCGACGGCCGTGTTTTCGAAGACAACTTCCTGATTGCCGACGTGCGCATGACAGCTGACTTTCCGACAGAGCGCTGGTTCTGGTTTGAGCCTCCGTTCAAAAACAGCGGGCAGTCGGCGCTTTTGCACAAACAACCGGACGACGTCTGGCGCATAGATTTCCAGTTGGGCTGGGATATCGACCGTGCCAAGGAACTCGACGCTGATCGTATTCGCGCTCGGGTGGACGCAATGCTGTCCAGTCAGACCGGCGACGTGCCGGAGTATGAACTCGAGTGGACCTCCATCTACACATTTCAGTGCAGGCGCATGCAATCTTTTCGCCACGGGAGAGTGCTCTTTGCAGGTGATGCGGCACATCAGGTGTCGCCTTTTGGTGCACGCGGCGCAAATTCCGGCATTCAGGACGCTGACAATCTGGCCTGGAAGCTTGATCTCGTGATCAAGGCGCTTGCGCCGGATCAGTTGTTAGACAGCTATAGTGAAGAGCGCGTCCACGGTGCGGATGAGAACATACTGAACTCAACCCGATCCACTGATTTTCTAACTCCGAAGAGCGAGATCAGTCAGATCTTTCGCAACGCAGTCCTTGACCTTGCTGGCTCTTACGAATTTGCCCGGCCATTGGTGAATTCGGGACGGTTGTCGCTTCCTTGCGTATACGACGGGCTCTCGCTCAATGGTCCGGATGCGATAGATGGGCCGCATCGTGCGCGGGTCGGCGCGCCTTGCCCTGATGCACCATTACGCAATGGGTTTTTGCTGGATCATTTGGATGGCGCTTTCACCGTTCTTGCGCTCAATACCTCTGTTCGCGAATTTCCAAAAGCAAACGGCATCGAATTGGCATACGTTCAACTGAATACGGAACGCGACGATCCTACAGGTGCTGTATCCGAGCGATACCTGGGCGGCGCAGACCATGCGGTGTACCTCCTTCGTCCCGATCAGCATGTCGCGGCGCGCTGGACGGATGCCACCATTCAAGACATCGAACAAGCACTTGACGTCGCAACCGCACAGAAGGGCTAAGCCATGCCGCTAATACTCACACCGAACATTGAGGATCCAGATGGGTTTTACGACGAATTGCTCGCGGCGCATCAGGACAAGACGAAAGTGCAAAGCGATGCATTTAACGCCCGCCTCATCCTTTTGCTGGCCAACCATGTTGGTGATCGGGCGATCTTGCGCTCTGCATTGCACGCGGCCGAGGTGGGTTGAAACAGCGGGTCAGTATAGACAACACTGGTTCTATATGCCCAGTTGTGATCGGAAATGCATCGAGAGAGCTTATGAAAACCGTCGACAAAGCACTGCATGTTCTTGACCAGTTCTCTTTAACGACAACTGAGATTGGTTTGAGCGAACTTGCCAGGATGGCCGAACTCGACAAGGCCGCCACACGGCGCATATTGGTCGCATTTGCCAAGCATGGGTTCATCGAACAGTCCGAAGAAACGCGCAAATATCGGTTAGGTTACGGTTTCCTGCGGCTTGCGAGGATCAGAGAACAGACTGTGCCTGTTGCGCGTGCTGCACAGGAATCTACTGACTGGCTGGTCGAGCTTACGAATGAAACAGTACATGTGAGCGTGCCGGGTTTTCAGGGTATGACAACGATTGCTCACAAATTGCCCAACCGCGGCCGCGTGATCAATATCGTGCCGGCTCAGGTTCTGTACTATCACGCAACGGCGTCTGGTTTGGCATTTCTCGCGTTTTGTTCTGAAGACAAAAGGGAAGAGATTCTTGCATTGAAGCGTGAGAAGATCGCGGATGAAACACTGACGTCCAAAGCCGATATTCTGAAAACGATCAAACAATTCCAACAGGACGGTTTCTCGCACACGCGCAACAGTTTTGAAAACGATGTGGCCAGTCTTGCCATGCCGTTTTTTCGCGAGATCGGAGATCCCACTGGTTCCATCGCGATTGCGCTGCCAAAAGCCGAAATGACGCCCGAGCGGCAAAAAGAGTTGCTGCCGCTTTTAAAAGAGGCTGTCGGACGGATTGAAAGGGCATTGACCGGGCTGTGAACGCCCAGCTCATTTGGGGATCGGCCCGCGGTAGTGTTGAGTGAGTTCCAACGGCACTTCTGCGCCGGTATAAAGGCCCAGAACCACGCCGGTCGAGCCGCCAGAAGCTTTCTTTTTGGCTATGTCCTCATCGGATTGGGTGACTCTTTGCGACATGCGCATCGACCAGTTGTGCAGATGCACATACATCCTTTGCCGAACGTCTTCGTAAGCGGGATCAGCGCCCAGATCACGGAGTTCTTCCGGATCATTCTTAAGGTCGAAAAGCATGGGGCGTAAACCGCCCTCGCAGTGCACAAGTTTCCAGTCTTGGGTGGCGACCATGAACAGTCGTGCATCCCTTGGCGCCACACCAATCGACTGGCAAACGGGATGGCTCGAGTAATCGTATTCGCTGACGGCATATTGTCGTGGGTGCGATGCCGAACCTGTTTCGACGACAGGCATCAGAGATTGGCCTTCAACGATGTGATCCGGGATGTCGCAGCCGGCGGCGTCTATCAGTGTCGCTGTGATATCAATGGCTTCGACAAGATCGTCGCAAGTTGTCCCGCGCGTTTTATCCGCACTTGAACGCGGGTCGTATACGATCAGCGGAATCTTGACCGAAGGGTTGTGAAAGAGGTCCTTTTCTCCCATCCAATGATCGCCGAGGTAATCACCGTGATCAGACGTGATGACAATCATGGTGTCTTCGGCTCGCCCGCTGTCGTCCAGATAGTTCAGCAGGCGCCCAAGCTGATCATCGCATTGCGTGATCAGACCCATATACGCGGGAATGACTCTGTTGCGCACCTTATCTTTCGAAAAAGCCTGTCCAACGCGACCTGACGTGAAGCAAGCATAGACCGGGTGCGGATCATCCAGTTCTGACGCATGGCGAACAGGTGGCGAAATGTCATCTGCCGTGTACATGTCGTTGTAGGGCGCGGGCACAATGTACGGCCAATGTGGCTTAATATAGCTGATGTGAGCACACCACGGACCGTCCGTCGTCTCCATGAAGCGGATCGCCTCAGATGTCAGCCAGGGCGTTTCGCTGTCTTCTTCGGCGACGTTGGCCGGCTTATCAGCATTTGCCATAAACCAGCCACTGGCGATGTCATCGCCATCTCGACCGGCATTGGCAAAGTCGGCCCAGGGGTTTTGGCCACCATAGCCTTTTGACTTCAGGAATTCGTTGTAAGGGCTGCGTTTGGTGTCATAAAAGCCGCTGGGGCCCTCGGCCCAAAGGCCGTCATCCCGGCACCAAACGTCAAACCCGCACTCGGCCTGCCGGGCGCCGATCACGCTGTCGGGCACGAGGCCAAGACGCTCCATGCCCGCTGCGTCAGCACTCATATGCGTTTTGCCGACCAGCCAGCAACCAACACCGCCGGCGCGCAGGTGATCGCCAAGCGTCAGCTCACCCACGCGCAGGGGGTAATTGTTCCACTGTGCGCCATGGCTGCTGACATAGCGGCCGGTGTAAGCGCTCATACGCGCGGCGCCGCAAATAGGCGACTGTGTGTAAGCGTTGGTAAACCGCACACCTTGCGCGGCGACCTTGTCGATGTAAGGCGTCTTTAGCGTTGGGTGTCCAGCGCAACCCAGATAGTCAAACCGCAACTGGTCATACATGATGAACAGGATGTTCATAGAGCCTCTTTCTCAGCTATTTTATTGAGCCAACATCACATGCAAGCCCAACGTCTACAATTCGCGCAAAGCGCGCCGCGGGATTGCTTGAGCTCAAAGTTTGATCCAGGCTGTTTTTAGATCGAAGAACTTGTCGAATGCATGCAAAGACTTGTCGTGCCCATTGCCGGATTGTTTCACGCCGCCCATCGGCACCGTGACATCGGGACCACCATAGGTGTTTACGTTAACCACGCCGGTGTGCATCTCCCGCACCATACGGTGCGCGCGCGAGAGGTCGTCGGTCCAAAGTCCACCTGCCAGTCCGTATTCAGTGCTGTTGGCCAGACGAATGGCCTCCGCCTCATCGGCAAATGGCGTGACTGCCAGAACCGGGCCAAAGACTTCCTTCTGGGCTAACGCGTGTGTTTCAGATACGCCGGTGACAATGGTCGGCTCCATAAAATAGCCGCCTGTGTCTTGCAGAATTTGCACGCCGCCATACACAACTTCACCACCTTCATTTTGTGCGGTTTTCACAAAGGAAAGGTTCTGTTCCAACTGGCGCAAGTTGTTTACAGCCCCGGATTGCGTGGAAAAATCGAGTGGGTCGCCCACCCGTATGGCCGCTGTCTTTTCCGCCATCAATGCAACAAACTCCTCATGAATCGAGGCTTCGACCAGAAGGCGTGAACCAGCAACGCAGACCTGACCCGAGTTTCGAAAAATGCCGGCAGCGGATACCGTGGCTGCGTTTTCAAGGTTCTTGGTGTCGGCGAAAACGATGTTGGCTGATTTGCCGCCAAGTTCCAGATAACAACGTTTCATGTTAGAAGCGGCTGAGGCCTGCAACAGGCGTCGTCCGGTAGCGCCTGACCCGGTAAATACGATAACATCCACGTCCATTGAGTGTGACAGGGCCTCTCCGACTACGCCGCCTTCGCCCGTAACGATGTTGAGGACACCGGGCGGCAATCCTGCCTCGTGTGCCAGTTCGACCATGCGGATAAGAGACAAAGAGGCGGTTTCAGAGGGCTTTAGGATGACCGAATTACCAGCGGCCAGTGCGGGCCCAAGCTTCCAAGCGCCTATCATGAGTGGAAAATTCCAGGGTATTATGGCTGCCACAACTCCGACAGGCTCTTTGTGGATCAATCCCATGACGTCGTTTGCGGTGGGTGCAATTTCTCCGTAAATCTTGTCAGTTGCTTCTGCGTAATATCGGATTGTCCCGACGGCAGAGCCCGGTTCGGCGCGCAGGGCCATTCCGATTTCCGTTCCGTTGTCGCGCACGCCCAAGACGGCGAGATCGAGCGCTTCGGCCTCTATCAGCTCGGCCCATTTCAGCAAAACGCGCTTGCGCTCTGCGGGCGGTGTGCCGCGCCAGCGTTTGTCATTAAAGGCGGCGCGTGCTGCCGCGATTGCGCGCGCTGTGTCAGCTTTTGATCCTGCCGGAACGGTTGTGATCACCCGCCCGTTCAAAGGCGAAATCACGTCCATCATTTCGCCCGAACTGCTTGGGCACTGAACGCCGTCGATCAGCATCAATCGCGGATGAAGATCGATGTCGCGCAGTGCGTCGACTTTACTTTGCTCTGTCATATCGTATCACCGAAGCTGCGTGTCGTGCATCTCATGATCGATGTCCGCTTCTGCCAAGCGCTGTTTGTGTTCTTTGCGGAGAGTCCGGAAGTGCATGAGGATGACGAGAACAATGAGGGTCGCAAGAATTGCGGCAATTGGACGTTCGACAAAATCGAGCGGGTCCTTGACGCGGACCATCGCTGAGCGCAGCTTCACTTCCATGATCCCACCCAGAACCATGCCCAGAACGATTGGAACAATCGGCAGATTCAGTCGTTTAAGGATCAGGCCTAGCACGCCGAAGCCCGCAGCGATCCCGCAGTCGATAACGGAGTTGCGCAAAGAATAGACGCCGACAAAGCTCAGCGTCAGGATAATCATGCCCAGAAAGCGCGTCGGCACCTGAATTATATTGGTCAACAGATTTGTTGAGAACATCAGGAAAATGATCACGATGATATTGAGGAGGATCATTGCAACGTAGAGCGCGTAGACAAAGTCGAGCTGGTTCTGAAAGAGCTGCGGGCCCGGGATTACGTTGTGCACGTAGAATACTGACAACATCATTGCCGTAAGTGCTTCACCCGGAACACCGAGCGCGAGCAGGGGGATCATAGCCGCGGCAGGTACCGCATTGTTGGCTGCTTCCGATGCAATCAACCCTTCAGGCGCTCCATCCCCAAAATTATCAGGGCTGTCTGAGGTTTTGCGCGCATAGGTGTACGACAGGAATTGCGCGGTGAATTCGCCCACGCCGGGTATCATACCCATCACAACGCCAAACCCGCCAGCGACGGTTGCCACGCGTTTGTAGAGCCAGGTTTCTTTCATGGCGCTGATCAGCGAGCCTTCGACCGGCTGCGGATCAGGCGCACTGTCTTTTTCAGTCAGCAGCAAGAACGCCTGAGACAATGCGAAAAGTCCCAACACCACAACGATGAGGTCAAAGCCGCCGGTAAGCCAGGTCTGCTCAAACGTCATCCGCTGATTGTATTTCACGTCAAGCCCGACCGTGTGCAACAGAATCCCAAAGCCTGCAAGCATGCCCGCCGCGAAGACCTGACCGCGGTGGGCCAGTACCACAAGTACAATGCCCAGTAATGCGGCGAGGAAAATCTCGCGACTGCCGAAATGCGGCGCAACCAAAGCCAGAACAGGCGACAGGAAGATGAGGCAAAGGATGCCAAACGTGCCGCCCCAAAACGATGCGGAGTAGGCGAGCGCCAAGGCACGGCGTGCTTCTCCGCGCTTGGTCATCGGGTAGCCGTCATAGGTCGTCAACGCGTTGACGGCAGTTCCAGGCGTGTTGATCAGGATTGCTGGAAGTGCGCCACCGTACATCGAAGAGCCGTAAATGCCCAAAAGCATAGTCAGGCCGACGATCGGATCGAGAGAAAATGTCGCTGGCAGCAGGATGGCTATGGCGACAGCTGCGCCAACGCCTGGCACAGCGCCGATGACCACACCGCCAATAGACCCAATCATCAGCGCCAGCACAACGTCCCATCGCATCAGCAGTTCGACGCCTGAAAGAAAGGTTTCCATAAGGTTGGGCCTCAGAAATAGGTCAGCATTAAGGAGCGCAGCGCGTCTGGCAGAACTTCATAAAGCGCACCGCCCGGAACTTTGACTTGAAGGAGCGACTTGAAGATGAGAACGACAAGCGCGCCAAAGCCTGCCGCCGAGAGCAGATGACCTGTGCTGCGATACCCGACGCGGAACGTCAGCGCGACAGCGAATACAACCGATGCCGGCAGGTAACCGAGCTGGGGCACGAGGATCACGTAAATCATGAACCAACCGGCAAATTCTACTGATCGGATCCAGAAACCCACTTCGCGCCAGCGACCTTCGATAGCGGGAGAAACGAGGCTTGAAATAAGATGCAGCGCGGAGAACATCACCATTGTGATGACAGCGGCATAAGGCCAGATTGCGGGCTGCGCCAACAGCTTGGTGTTCGTGGCCCATGTTGTCTGCGACTGAACATTCAGAACGAGAAACAAGCTGAACAGAAGAAAAATGACCGCAAAAACAAGATCGCCCGGGCGCCGGTATCGTTTGAACAGATCCTGAAGCGTTTTGGCTTTGATCATGTCGCCCCCTTTGCAAAAGTGACTGGAGCGGACGGGCTTTTGACCCGGCTCCAGTCACGTGACAGGCCGTCTGTTACTGCAGCATGTTGTTGATTTTGCCCAAGGTCGCAGTATCGGCTTCGATGCGCGCTTTGGTGGCGTCGGCGTTCTGCCAGTAGATCAAGGTGCCCGTATCTGCCATGAACTTCTGGGCGCGCTCAGACGCCATGGTCTCCTGCGCAACTTCGGTTATCTTGTCGCGCACATCCTGCGGCGTGTCTTTGTGAACAAATAATCCGTTCCACAGGGACAGCGCCAAGGATGGATCCAGTTCAGCGACCGTGGGTGTGTCGGGGGTCAGACTGATACGTTCTTCGCCAACGGATGCCAGAACGTTGACTTTGTCGAGGCACGGCAGAACCAGTTGTAAAGTTGTGTTCATCACGTCGACATCGCCTGAAGCGATCGTGTTGCAATCAAGCACGTCAAAAGCCGCGTCCGCCGCAAATGCGAACCCTTTCTGCTGGGCCAAAGCGAAGGTCACTTTCGTTGGGATTAACGGCGCTCCAAAGTGTCCAAGTACGACATCGTTGTTTTTGGCGTGTGCGGCCAGTTCATCGACGGTGGCATAGGGCGCATTTTTACCGGATACGATCACGAACGGGTAGGTCAGGAAGGCACCCAGGGGCTCGAACGGATTTGGGTTGAGTTCCGGAATTCCGATGTTTGGCCCTATAATGGGTACGGCAAGAATAAATGAACCGACGGTGTAGCCATCAGCGGGTGCCTTGGCGACTTCAACGGCGCCGGGGAAGGGGCCACCGCCGCCGCCGGGCTTGTTCACGACGGCTGCGGGCACGCCATATTTCTCCTGAAAGTCCTCGGCGATCATGCGCGTCAACACGTCTTCGGCATCGCCCGGAGGCCACGGAACAACAAATTCCACGGGTTTTTCTGGGTATTCGGCCGTCGCGACAACCGGTGCTACGAAAGCAAGCGCAGCAAGGCTGGCCAAGAGCGATTTTTTCATCTGTATCTCCCTGGTATATCGGTGCGATATATGCACCGTTGGTGTGAATGATATTGATCTACTGATGTGTTTCTGTCAACAATGATGCTGCGAGAGTCGGTGCATCGACGCCATGCGGTTCGCGATTTCAATGCGTTACAGCGGAGCAAGCTTTGTGAAACCTGCTGAAAATATTCGAAAAATTCTGGATAAGGTAAGGATTTGTGCAATTCTGAAAGTTGAACGTTTGGTACCTCTTTATATAGACGCTGCCGCGACCAAAGCATCGGAAAGCAGAATCACTCTGTTCCAAACGTATGACGCTGTAGGCAGGGTTTGAGTGATGGTGGCTGTGTCAAAAACTCTTGTTTTGGACTTTGGGGGCGTCATCACAAAAACGCTTTGTGAGACGCATGCGGCGACTGAAGCTGTCTTGGGCTTGCCAACCGGAACGTTGAAGTGGACGGGACCATTCGACCCGGAGACCGATCCGCTTTGGCGGGCAATGCAAGCCGACGAAATCACCGAGCGCGACTATTGGATTACGCGTACGCGCGAGGTTGGTGCGCTAATCGGCGAAAATTGGACCGAGATGTCGCAGATGTTGATGGCCGCACGCGGAGACGCGCCAGACGCCGTCATCCGCCCCGAGTTTCTGGCGTTTTTGTCCGCTGCGCGAGCGGCAGGGTGCAAGACGGCGATCCTCTCCAATGAGCTGGACCTTTTTTACGATCCGGCGTTTCGGTCCCGGCTCGCATTCATGAGCGAGATTGATGTTACTCATGACGGCACCTACACTCGAGTGCTCAAACCGGACTCGAAAGCATACATCGCGTTGTTGCGAGAGCTTGAGGTCGCGGCCGAAACCTGTGTCTTTGTGGACGATCAGGCGCGCAACATCGCCGGAGCACAAAGCGTCGGTATGCCAACAATCCATTTTGATGTGATGAACCCCAAAGGCAGCTTTGAAGCCGCTGCCGGTCTCTTGGGCCTGACAGAAAGGATCCCGCTATGAAGGACGGCAATTTCCTAAAAGAAAATAACGCCCGCCATATGTGGCACCCGATGGCGCATCCGGCCGACAGTCTGGCGAACCCGCCCACAATCGTCACCGGAGGAACAGGCGTGCGCATCGTCGATGTGGATGGAAAGGAAACCATCGATGCGGTTGGCGGGTTGTGGAATGTCAACCTTGGCTATTCTTGCGCGCCGGTCAAAGAGGCGATCACCAAGCAGTTAGAGCAACTGCCCTATTACTCTACATTTCGCGGAACGTCGAATGATGCGGTGATTGAACTGAGTTATATGCTGCGTGAGTTCTTTGAACCTGACGGGCTGAGCCGCGCATTTTTCACGTCAGGTGGCTCTGACGGAATTGAGATTGCGCTGCGTCTGGCGCGCCAATTCCACAAGGTGCGAGGGGAGGCTGGTCGCGTAAAGTTCCTGAGCCTCAAGAAGGGTTATCATGGCACGCACACGGGCGGCGCATCAGTTAACGGCAACGCCAACTTTCGAAATCAGTACGAGCCGCTTTTGCCGGGCTGCTTCCATATCCCAGCGCCCTACACCTATCGGAATCCATTCCACGAGACTGATCCAGAAAGGTTGGCACAGCTCTGCCTCGCCGCTCTTGAAGATGAAATCGCTTTTCAGGGCGCAAACACAATTGCCGCTTTCGTGATGGAGCCCGTGCTGGGTGCAGGCGGTGTGATACCGCCGCATGCGAGCTTTATGCCAGGCGTACGTGACATATGTGACCGACACGGCATTTTGTTGATCGCAGACGAAGTGATCACCGCCTATGGGCGCACAGGCAGTTGGACCGGGTCGCGTCACTGGGGCGTGAAACCCGATTTCGCGGTGACCGCCAAGGCGATCACCAACGGCTATTTTCCGTTTGGCGCGGTAATGATCACGGATCACGTGGCCGATACCTTTGAAACAGACGAGACTGGTCGCGCCAATATTGCAAGCGGGTACACTTATTCCGGCCACCCGGTTGGTGCCGCAGCTGCAATCGCTTGTCTGTCAGAGACATTGCGGCTCAACGTTCCGGAAAATGCGGCCGCGCGCGGTGCGGAACTGATGGCAGGGCTGAAAGCGCTGCCAGACAAGCATGAGATCGTGGGGGACGTGCGTGGCGGCGAAGGGCTGATGAACGCCATCGAGCTCGTTGCGGATCGGGGCAGCAAAAAACCGCTCGATGCCGCACGGATCAAAAGTATTTTCAAAGCCACATATGAAGAGGGTGTCATGGTGCGTGTCTCCGGGCCAAATCTGATCCTATCGCCACCGCTGATCATAACGAAAGAAGATGTTGCGGCGATCCTCTCGGCCCTCGACATTGGTTTGGCTGCGGCCTGATCGGGACATGACAGTGTCACTGCCCGCTCAAGCCCCCGTCGTGATACTTGGGGGCGGTATAATCGGTATCTCGACTGCTTATCATCTGGCTCATCGCGGTGTTCCTTCAATCGTACTGGAACGGCGAAAGATCGCCAGCGGCACGACGTGGCACGCTGCTGGAATTGTGGGTCAGCTGCGCGACAGTGCGGCGCAAACGGAACTGGGAAAATACACTGCGAAACTCTTTCAGGATCTTGAGCTCGAAACCGGTCAGGGCACCGGATACAAGCAAAACGGTACGATAAACATTGCCCTCAGCGGCGTCCGTCACGAGCAACTGCTGCGCAGTCATGATCATGCTGCGCGCGTGGGAATACCCAGTCGCATGATGCGCCCTGAAGAGGTCAAGGAACACTGGCCGGCGCTTGTAATCGATGACGTGGAAGCAGGGTTTTTTGTACCGTCCAATGGTCAGGCGAATCCTCTGGATGTTACGGTGGCATTGGCTAAAGGCGCGCGCCAGCAGGGAGCTCAAATTTTTGAGAACACAAGGGTCGAAGCGCTCGACTTGCGCGATGGGCGTGTGGTGGGGGTGACGACTGAACGCGGCACGATCGCTACGGACAAAGTCGTCGTGGCGGGTGGAATGTGGTCGCATTTGTTTGCCAAGTCCCATGGCATCACAGTGCCACTGCATGCGGCGGAACACTTCTACATCGTAACCGAGCCCGTTTCCGGACTGCCCTCTGATCAACCGATCCTCAACATTTCGGAGGAGCGGAACTACTGGAAGGAAGACGCGGGCAAAATTCTGATTGGCGGGTTCGAGGCGCACGGAAAGTCCTGGGCGCAAGACGGAATTCCGGAAGACTTCGAATTTGACGAACTGCCCTTTGACATGGATCATGTTGAAGATGACCTGACGCGCATGTTCGCGCGTATGCCGTCGCTCGAGGGCATCGGCATTCAGACGTTCTTCAATGGACCTGAGAGCTTCACGCCTGACGGGCGGCCCTATCTGGGACCTACGCCTGAGGTGCAAGGCGTTTTTCTTGCAACAGGAATGAATTCAAATGGCATCCTGAACTCGGGCGGCGTCGGATTAACCATGGCCGAATGGGTAATCGACAGTGCACCATCGCGGTCGATGGGCCCTTTGCTGGCTGCTCGTGCACATCCATTTCAACGCAACACCCGCTATAATCAGGAACGCGGCGCAGAAAGCGTTGGGTTTCATTACGGCCTGAGCTGGGCGGGCAGACAGGCCCGGTCAGCGCGCGGGGTGCGACGGTTACCTTTACATACTTCGTTAGAATCAGCCGGTGCGGTCATGGCCGAACGCATCGGATGGGAAGTGCCGATGTATTTTGATCCGGGCAACAGAAATTGGTCTGAGGCCCCTTCACTCGGATGGAAGCCATGGTCGGCGCAGGTTCAGGCAGAGTGTTTGGCCGCTCGTGATGCTGCGGTGCTGCTTGATCAGTCCATGTATGCAAAGCTCCTTGTGCAAGGGCCGGATGCTGTGCGCGCGCTCAACCAAGTATGCGGCGCCGAGATGGATGTGGCTATCGGCAAATCCGTTTACACACAGTTCCTGAATGCCAAGGGTGGTATCGAAGCGGATGTCACCGTGACACGCCTTTCGGTACAAGAATTCATGGTGGTCACCGGGCATCCAAGCCAGACCCGTGATAAACACTGGATCGCGGCGCATGCCGACCCATCGTGGCGGTACGAAGTCTTCGACGCCACGTCTGGTTATGGTCTTCTAACCCTGCACGGACCGAATGCGCGCGCTATTCTTCAGGCGCTGAGCACAGATGATCTTTCCAATGTGGCCTTCCCGTTTGGTGCGGCGCGCGAGATCGATATCGCTTATGCGCGCGCTTGGGTGATCCGACGATCTTTTCTGGGCGAGCTGGGTTACGAGATCATGTTGCCCACGGAGTTTACCGCCGGCGTTTACGAGGCGCTTTGTGACGCAGGCGCGCCATTTGGTATGCGGCACATGGGCATGTTCGCGATGAATGCTTGCCGACTCGAAAAAGGCTTCCGCCATTTCGGCCATGACATCGGTGAGGACGACACGCCTTATGAGGCCGGCCTGGGCTTTGCCGTGAGCCTCGACAAGGCACAGGAGTTTCAGGGTCGGCGCACACTCGCGCGCCAGAAGGCCGAGGAAGGGCCCGCTTATGCACGTCGCATGGTTTCAATTCGGGTGCCAGGCGTGACTGCCGAGAATGGCCCGTGGCTGATCCACAACGAGCCGATCTGGAAAGACCAAAGGATCGTAGGGCACGTCACGTCGGGCGACTATGGTTTCCGTGTGGATGCGATGGTTGGATTGGCGGCAGTGCATAAGACCGGCGGGGCTTCAAAGCTCTGGATCGAAGAGGGCGGTTTTGAAGTTCAGATCGCCGGGCAGTTCTATGACGTCGACGTTGCACTCGCGCCGTTTTATGACCCGGCTGGCGAGATCATGCGCAGCTAACCAGAGACAAGGGAGAGCCAGTCAATGGCGGATAAAACGATTTTAGTTGTCGGCACTTACGACACCAAAAACGATGAGCTGGAATATATGGTCGATCGTATCGTGGCCATGGGTGGTGGTGCGCACAGCATGGACATTTCCGTTCTCGGCGATCCGGAAAAGCCGACAGACGTGTCAAAACACGACGTCGCCGAAGCCGCAGGGAGCACCATTCAAGCGGCCATCGACAGCGCCGACGAAAACACTGCGATGCAAATAATGGCCAATGGCGCAAGCGCGCTTGCCGCAAAACTGCATGGCGAAGGAAAGTTCCACGGTGTTGTCATTCTTGGCGGAACGATGGGCACCGACGTTGCGCTCGATATATGCAATGCGCTTCCTTTGGGTGTGCCAAAATATGTTGTTTCGACGGTCTCTTTCTCGCCACTGATCCCACCGGCACGACTATATGCCGACATTCAGATGATCCTTTGGGCGGGTGGTCTTTATGGATTGAATTCGGTGTGCAAAAGCTCGCTCAGTCAGGCGGCCGGGGCCGTACTTGGGGCGGCGCGCGCTGTGGAACCACCCAGTGGCGACCGGCCCATGGTCGGAATGACTTCGCTGGGCTCGTCCTGCCTGAAGTATATGAAAGCGCTCAAACCGGAGCTTGAAGCGCGCGGGTTTGAGGTTGCTGTGTTTCACGCCACTGGCATGGGCGGCATGGCTTATGAGAGCATTGCGCGGGAGGGTGGCTATGCCTGCGTTATGGATTTTGCATTGCCAGAATTGGGCAATCTGCTTGCAGGTTCAGTAATAAATGCAGGAGAAGACAGGATGCTGAACGCCGGGCGCGCTGGCATTCCGCAGATTGTAGCGCCGGGGTGCCTTGACCTCATTGATTTTGCCGGTTGGCAGGATATCCCCGCGCAATATCAGGACAGACCGTTTCATGCCCACAACCGATTGATAAAATCGTCCGGTCTCAATGCCGAAGAACGTCGTGAAACGGCGCGCGAAATGGCAAAACGACTGAAGGCTTCAGGTACGCCTGCGCATGTAATTTTGACCAATCACGGCATAGAGGAATGGGACCGACCGGGTCAGGAGGCGCATGATCCGGAGGCATTTGCGGCGTTTTGCGATGAGATGCGCGCCGTCATGACAGCACCGCTGCATTTCACGGAGTTGGATTGCCACATCAATGATCGCGGCTTTGTCGATCAGGCGCTGAAGATTTTTGATGCGTGGATTGCGGACGGGACGATTCAAATAGGAGAATGATATGAAGGACGCAGGGAGCACGCGCGACCCACGTTATGACATTCTGTTTGATCCTGTGAGGATAGGGCCTGTGACGGCACCCAATCGCTTTTTTGCGGCCCCGCATGCGACCGGTCACAGCCCTCTCATGCCGAACGGCTCAATCGGCATGCGCGAAATGAAGGCCGAGGGCGGCTGGGGTACAGTCTGCATGCAACTGGCCGAGATCGATCCGACCTCCGACATTTCGAACCTGCCCATGGAGCGATTTTGGGACGACACTGACGTCAGGTCACACGCTCTTCTTGTAGAGCGGCTGAAGAAGCACGGGGCGCTGACTGCGATTGAACTTGGTCATACCGGCCTGCGGGCCCGCAATATGGACAGCGGCACACCGGTTCTTGCGCCGTCTTCGCTGCGCATACTCAAGCCACAAAACCCGGTACAGGCCAAAGCCATGGACAAAACGGATATCGCGAACTTCCGACGCAGCCATCGCGCAGCAGTCCGACGCGCCAGGAAAGCCGGGTACGATATGGTTTATGTCTATGCAGCACATGACGCAGCTTTGGTCTGGCACTTTCTCAATCCCTTGTACAACCATCGCATTGATGAGTATGGCGGATGTTTCGAGAACCGTTTGCGGCTGCTTCGCGAGATACTCGACGACACGATGGAGGAAGCCGCAGGTGACGTGGCCGTTGCCGTGCGCATTCCAGCCCATGATTTCAAAGCCGGAAGTCCGCTGACCTCAGATGGCGAAGCACGAGATGTGATCGAGATGCTCGCGGAAGTGCCTGATTTATGGGACGTGAACGTCGCCGGCTGGCCGAGGGACAGTGGAACATCCCGTTTCGACAGCGAAGCGCATCAAGAGAAGTACACATCTTACGTCAAACAATTAACCAGCAAGCCCGTCGTCGGTGTTGGCCGCTTTACATCTGCCGATGCCATGGTGGCGCAAATCCGACGGGGCGTGCTCGATTTCATTGGCGCCTCGCGCCCGTCTATCGCGGATCCGTTTTTGCCCAATAAGATCAAGGAAGGTCGTGTCGAAGACATTCGTGAATGCATCGGCTGCAACGTATGTGTGTCGTCAGATGCATATTCTGTGCCTTTGATGTGTACGCAAAATCCAACGATAAGTCAGGAGTGGCGGCGCGGATGGCACCCGGAGGTCATTCCAGGTGCCGCTCGCAAACAACGCACTCTTATCGTTGGCTCTGGCCCTGCCGGGCTGGAATGTGCATTGACGCTGGCGCGCGCCGGTCACGAGGTAACTGTTGCTGAAAAAGAATCCGATTTCGGCGGGCGCGTCCTGCGGGAAAGCGCACTCAAAGGCCTCTCTGCATGGGGGCGTGTCAAAGACTATCGATTGTACCAGCTTCGGCAAACGGCCAATGCGTCTCTTTACGCTGAAAGTGATATCGCTGTAGAAGATGTGGCCGAATTCGGCGCGGACAACGTTGTGCTTGCTACCGGTGCACGCTGGCGTGACGATGGTGTTGGTGCCTCGGACTACAGGCCTATCGCGGGATTTGCTCCAGTTGCTTGGACTCCTGACGACATTATGGATGGAAAAGTGCCGGAGGGCCCTGTGGTCATCTATGATGATGATCACTACTACATGGGCAACGTCCTCGCTTCGCATCTGGCAACTCTGGGTCTCGACGTCCACCTTGTGTGCCCGCTGCCGTCGATTGCGGAATGGATGGGCTACACCTTGGAAACGCCGCGCGTGATAGATGAGATGATCGCATTGGGCGTGCAGATGTATCCGAATACAAGGGCGCTCGGTTGGACGAACGGCGCGCTTCAGGTCGTGCGCGCCGACACAGGCGCGTCGCACGCCGAAATAGCTGGCGCGAGCCTCGTAAACGTTTCGGCGCGGCATCCGAACGATGCGCTCGGTTTAGCATTGAGGACGGAGCGGAAAGAGAGCTTCAAATTTGCAAGTATCGGCGACTGTGTGGCGCCGGGGATCATTCAAGCAGCTGTGTTTGCCGGCCATGCAGAAGCGCGGCGACTTCTTACTGGTGGTGCGGCACAAAACTTTAAACGCGAAACGCCCGTTCTGTTTGCTTAGCTCTTGGGTTTAAAGTCTGGGCAACGGTTGGACCGAGCCTTTTGATTGACCAGAGTCTATTCTACCTGTGGTTGCAATCGTTTGTGGGCAAACCTTTAGAGCAGAAAAACCTAGAACTTTTGTCGGTTTTTCTTGCTTCTACCAAATTATGGTATAATTGACCAAAACACTAAGTCAATAAAGGGCTAGAGGGAGACCATCATGAAAGCCAAGACTTCAATCCCCGCGCTTCTCGCGCTGTCTGTCGTTGCGACCGCCGGATATGCAAACGGGGAGTTGAACCTGTATTCGTCACGTCACTACGACACGGATGAACGGCTGTACTCTGACTTCACAGAGTTGACAGGCATCACGATCAATCGGATCGAAGGTAAAGCCGACGAGTTGATCGCACGGATGGAGGCCGAGGGTGAGAACTCGCCTGCGGACATCCTGCTGACAGTCGACACGTCACGGCTTGAGCGCGCAAAAGACGCTGGCGTTTTGCAATCCGTAGACAGCCCGGTCCTTGAAGGCCGCATCCCGTCCTACTTGCAGGACGATGACAACGAATGGTTCGGGTTTTCACAGCGCGCTCGGATCATCTTCTACGATAAGAACGATGTGGCCGAACCTCCTGTCAGCTACGTCGATCTGGCGGATCCAAAATACAAAGGCCAAGTGTGCCACCGCTCGTCGTCCAACGTGTACTCGCAAACGCTTTTGTCTTCGATTATCGAGAACCACGGTGCCGATGCTGCAAAGACGTGGGCGCAAGGTGTCGTAGACAACTTTGCCCGCGAGCCTCAGGGGGGCGATACTGACCAGCTGCGTGGTCTGGTGTCCGGAGAATGTGATATCTCCATTTCCAACACCTATTATTTTGCCCGCGCGATCCGCAAGGACGTAGATGGCCTGCCGGCTGACGCGCGTGCCAGCATCGGATGGGTTTTCCCGGCTCAGAACTCTGAAGGCGCTCACATGAACCTGTCCGGCGGTGGCGTCGCGGCGCATGCGCCGAACAAGGACAACGCCGTCAAGTTCCTGGAGTATCTGTCGTCTGATCAGGCGCAACAGTACTTCTCTGCGGGCAATGACGAATACCCGGCGGTTCCGGGTGTAGCCATCTCGTCTTCAGTCGCGCAGCTTGGGATGTTCCGTCCAGACTCTGTCGATCTGTCAAAGGTTGCGGCTAACGTGCCGCAAGCGCAGGAGATTTTCAACGAAGTCGGTTGGAAGTAACTGGCAAAAAAAGTCTTTCGGCAAGGGGCGCTTTGGTAAGCGCCCCTTTTTTATCTTAGTATATCACTCAGGATTGACGTATCCGATAAAAATAGTCAGAATACTTGGTGTGAGTCTCAGCCACCCCTTGCGGGAAGCCCAGACAAAACGACCCTCTGGGAGGTGAAAATGGTCCGAGACCCTAAAGCACCAGAACCGCAAGCGGGCGGAGACAAAGCTTATGTGCGCGATGTGCTTGCTACCGCATTGATTGGTTTATTCCCGGCGGACATCCCGCTTGAACGTTTATTAGATCACTTGGAGCAGCCTCGATGAATGCCGTGACACAAGTCCCTCAACCAGCTAACGCAGAAGATCTGCCGAAAATCGCCGCTTATGACGCAAGAGATCTTGTTCGCGACGGCGTTCAGGCCAACATTGTCCTTGATGGACAAGTGTATGTCTTGCGCATCACGCGAGCAGGAAAGCTAATTCTTACAAAATGATAACTGACCACCACGCCCGCGGGGGCGCCACGGTTGCCGTGCTGAGCAAAATGGAAGCATGGGAAGCGAACATGGTTCTTAACCTGCGGTTGTGGTGTGAAGGCCCGGCCGGGCAGGAGCAGGTCTGGACGGAGTATCGTCGGGCGTTGCCCGGCGCAGAGGCGAAGCGGGAATGCCACGCGTTTGAGTGTTTGTTGCGCACCTTGGTCGCCACGGCGCATCGTCCATTGGTGCGACACGATGTTGCCTGCGCCTGTGTCGGCGCAGATGAAGGTGTTTTCGTCAACCTGATACGCATTGCATCCGAAGGGCACTTAACGGACGCAGCGTTGATTGCGACCTTACTATCAGGTCCGGCGCAAGCGGAACAAATTGCAATACTGGCCGGGCAGGTCGGCGAATGCGCCAAAAGAATCCATCGATCAGATGCCAATTACATTCCAAGTTCGCCGCAGAAGGTGGTTCGTCTTCATTGACGTCCGTGAAACCCCGCAGTGCTTGCGGCGTATCTCTCTGTGAATGCTTTTGGGAACGGAGCAGGCTGGCTTGCAAATCTGCTGGCTGACTAGCTGAGCCATGGATAGGACAGCCGATCCGCGTTGGCAAGCGATTTATAATGATTCTAAATCAGAGTAAAATACTCTGAAACTCGCTTCGTCAAAAACCGCATCATCCGCTGGTTTTCGGGACGAACGCGTGACCTCAATAAGAAGGTTGCACTGTTTGCGTCTCCGCTTTGCAGCGTCGTTGCAAGTTGCAGCAGCCAGGCTTCGTCAAAACTCATTTGAGATGCACCAGCGCCGTAAATTCTCGGCGGTCTGTCAAGAGCTTGGCGCAAACATCCCATTAATGCTTCGGAGCAGTCTTCCAGAGATGGCTGATGACTTACCTGTAGGCGAGCGCAGGCTTGAAACAAGTCAGTATACGGTTTTGATCGGCATAAAGCGGCGGCCCATCTCAGATGTTCCACAAAGACGTTGGCGGCTTCATTTGCGAAGGGCGGTCGTCTGTTCGAAAAACTACCGTGTAATTGAAGGTTCTCCATAGCGCACGCTGTCTTGATCTGTTTTGAAAAAATCTGAGTAAAACTATCAGAAATTAGTGGCGATGCAAGCACGCGGCCTGTAGATTTCCGGAATCTTTAGGTTTCGTTGCGGTCGACGTGCAAGACGCGCAGCAACGCGCCAATCTGTTCTAGCTCATTGGCCAGTGGCGTTGAGGCCCGCCAGACCATGCCAATCGTTCGGGTCGGTGCAGGAGATGGAAAACGAGTAACCGAAACATTGGCCGCGCGGGCTTCCAGTGGCACGGCCATATCCGGGATCAGGGTCACGCCCATACCTGCGCCAACCATCTGCACGAGCGTGGACAAAGAACTGCCTTCCATGAGTTCGCTTGGGCGGGCGTCTCCAAACTGGCAGAACGAAAGCGCCTGGTCTCGAAAGCAGTGCCCTTCTTCAAGCAGTAGCAGCCGCATGGTTTGCAGCATTTCCGGGCTGGGCACGGGTTCGGCCAGATCATCTGCATGACGCACGAGTACGAATTCTTCGCGGAAGAGCTCATACTCTGTAAATTTTGGTTCGGACATTGGCAGCGCAACAAGTGCGATATCAAGTTCGCCTTCACTCAAGTCGTTGATTAAACTTCCAGTGACAGCCTCGCGCAACGTAAGGTCTAGGCCGGGAAATTTCTCCGATATTGCTGTCATAAAGCGCGGCAGAAGGTATGGCGCGATTGTTGGAATGACGCCCAGACGCAGACGGCCCGCGAGCAGGCCTTTCGAAGCGCGTGCAAGATCGTCCAACTCTCCCACTGACAGTAGAATCTGCCGCGACTTTTGTAGAAAACTCTCACCTGTCGGCGTCAAACGAATGCTGCGCGCGGCGCGTTCGACCAATGGCGCGCCAAACATTGCTTCGAGATCTTTGATTTGCAAAGACAAAGCAGGCTGCGAAATCGAACAATCATCTGCCGCCCGTCCAAAATGCTTGTGGCGTGCAAGCGCGTCAAAGTAGCGCAGATGTTTCAGGGTGATTCCTTTCATTTGAAAAACTTATCACAATCTTTTGGATAACCAATTGGAATAAATAGTCAGATCGCATTAGAATGATTCCAGCTTTAGGTAGGAAGCCGAATGCACCCACTTCAAGGAGATACAGATGGACGGAAACCAAGCAAACCCGGTTGGCTGCCCAGTAATGCACGGCGGTAACACGTCAACGGACAACGCAGTGACCAAATGGTGGCCACGCAGCCTGAACCTCGACATCCTGCATCAACATGGTGCCCGGACAAATCCGATGGACGTCGGGTACAACCATCGCGAAGCAGTGAAAGGGCTCGACTTTGAAGCCGTAAAAGCGGACGTGCGTGCACTGATGACCGACAGTCAGGACTGGTGGCCGGCAGACTGGGGCCATTATGGTGGTCTGATGATCCGCCTGGCGTGGCACTCAGCTGGCTCTTACCGCATGGGCGATGGTCGCGGCGGAGCTGGCTCCGGCAATATTCGATTTGCGCCGCTGAATTCCTGGCCCGACAACGCGAGCCTTGACAAAGCGCGACGCTTGCTGTGGCCGGTTAAGAAGAAACACGGCAATGCACTCAGCTGGGCGGATTTGATCATTCTTGCCGGTAACATGGCGTATGAGTCCATGGGATTGAAAACCTTTGGCTTCGGCTTCGGTCGCGCAGACATTTGGGGCCCTGAGACGGACGTAAACTGGGGCGTCGAAACCGAGTGGCTGGCTCCGTCTGAAAACCGCTATGGCGATCTTGACGATACATCGACCCTGTACAACCCGCTGGCGGCTGTTCACATGGGCCTGATCTATGTGAACCCCGAAGGCGTTAACGGAAATCCTGATCCGGCACGGACCGCGATGCATGTGCGTGAGACCTTTGCGCGTATGGCGATGAACGATGAAGAAACCGCGGCGCTAACCTGCGGTGGGCATACGGTCGGTAAAGCCCACGGTCGGGGCGCGGTCGACAGCATCGGTTCGGAACCCGAAGGTTGCCCGGTGCACACGCAGGGACTTGGCTGGGCCAACCCGGGGCACGAAGGCAAAGCCACAAATGCCTTCACGTCTGGTATCGAGGGTGCGTGGACACAGCATCCGACGCAGTGGGACATGGGGTATTTTGACTACCTTTTCAACTATGAGTGGCGGCTTACAAAATCCCCGGCAGGTGCAAACCAGTGGGAGCCAGTGGATATGCCCGACGATGTCAAACCGGTCGATCCGACCGACCCATCCAAACGCCAGAGTCCAATGATGACCGATGCCGACATGGCAATGAAGGTCGATCCAATCTACAATGAGATTTGTAAGAAGTTCACGGCCGATCCAGATTACTTCGCGGACACATTTGGGCGCGCGTGGTTCAAACTCACGCACCGCGACATGGGGCCAAAAGCAAACTACTACGGCCCGGACGTTCCAAACGAAGACCTAATCTGGCAAGACCCCGTTCCGGCGGGAAACGCGGACTACGATGTCGCGGCTGTGAAAGCGAAGATTGCGGACAGTGGATTGACCGCGGCCGATATGATCGCAACCGCATGGGACAGTGCGCGGAGCTTCCGCGGTTCTGACAAGCGTGGTGGTGCCAACGGGGCGCGCATTCGACTGGCCCCTCAAAAGGACTGGGAAGGCAATGAGCCGGATCGCCTGGCCAAAGTGCTCGCAGTGCTGGAACCGATCGCTTCAGGCGCAGGTGCTTCGGTCGCGGATGTGATCGTTCTGGCGGGTGCTGTTGGTCTTGAACAGTCAATCAGAGCTGCCGGCCACGATGTCGAGGTGCCTTTCACACCTGGTCGTGGTGACGCAAGCGAAGAGCAGACAGATGCGGCGAGCTTCGACGTTCTTGAGCCGCTCGCATGCGGTTTTCGCAACTGGCAGAAAACGGAATATGCCGTTGCACCGGAAGAGTTGATGCTCGACAAAGCGCAGCTGCTGGGTCTTACGGCTGCGGAAATGACTGTTCTCGTTGGCGGAATGCGCGTTCTGGGGGTCAACCACGGCGGTTCCAAAGACGGAGTGTTTACCGATCGCGAAGGTCAGCTGACAAATGATTTCTTCGTCAATCTGACGGATATGTCGTACAGTTGGCACCCGGCTGCCGGAGACACATACGAGATCAAGTCTCGCGCGACGGGCGACGTGGTCTGGACAGCTACAAGTGCCGATCTGGTCTTTGGTTCCAACTCGATCTTGCGTGCATACGCAGAAGTCTACGCACAGGATGACAACGCGGCCAAATTTGCGAGCGATTTCGTTGCGGCCTGGACCAAGGTAATGAACGCTGATCGATTTGATCTGGTGGCATAAGTCCAAAGGCAGCTAAGCCGTCATTTTCGGTAGTAGCATTTTTGCGGCCCATCTTGAGATGGGCCGCTATTTCAATTTAAAAGTAGCGGTTTACGAGATTTTCGAGCCTTTCCTGTCGGCCTGACCGCGGGGCAGGGTTGATATTCTCCCCCACCACTTTCTCAGCGATCTTCGCAAGGTCGGAGCCGAGCAACGCGCGACCTTCCTCAGTATCCCAGCCAGCATAGCGCTCTTTGCGAGCAGTCTCTAATGCGCCATCTTCAAGCATAGCGGAGGCGGCTTTCAAACCAGCGGCACACATGTCCATTCCGCCAACGTGCGCAAGGATCAGGTCCTCTGGATCGAGCGATTGCCGGCGCAGTTTTGCGTCAAAATTGGTACCACCTGTTGCAAACCCGCCCGCTCGCAAAATTTCATAATACGCAAGTGCCACTTCGGGAACATTGTTTGGGAACTGGTCAGTATCCCAACCGGATTGGTAATCGTTTCGGTTCATGTCGATGGATCCGAAAATTCCCAACGCCCGCGCCAGCGCAATTTCGTGTTCGAAGCTGTGTCCTGCTAGAATGGCATGGCCTTGTTCGATGTTGACTTTAACCTCTTTCTCCAGTCCGAAGTCTTTGAGGAAGCCATAGACGGTTGCCACGTCATAATCATATTGATGCTTTGTCGGTTCTTGCGGTTTTGGCTCGATAAGAATTGTTCCCTCAAAGCCGATCTTGTATTTGTATTCGACAACCATTTGCAGCATTCGGCCGGCCTGCTTGCGTTCCCGGCTAAGATCCGTGTTCAGAAGTGTCTCATATCCTTCACGTCCGCCCCAGAGAACGTAGTTTTCGCCTTGGAGTTTTTGGGTGGCATCAATGCATGATTTTATAGTTGCCGCAGCGTAGGCAAAGACGTCGGGGTCGGGATTTGTCGCCGCGCCGGCCATGAACCTGCGGTGAGAAAACAGGTTGGCTGTGCCCCACAGTAACTTTGTTTCAGATTTCTCCATTTTTGCGGCGAAGTAGTCGACGATTTCTTCAAAGTTGCGCTGGCTTTCCGAGAAAGTCTCACCCTCCGGTCGGACATCTGCGTCGTGAAAGCAGAAAAAGGGTACGCCCAGCAGGTCAAACATCTCAAAGGCAACGTCTGCTTTCAATCGCGCCAACTCCATGGTGTCGCCGAACCAAGGCCGCTCAAATGTCTGGCCGCCAAAAGGATCACCGCCCGGCCATGCGAAACTGTGCCAATAGGCGCACGCAAAACGCAAATGGTCCTTCATTGTCTTGCCCAGCACAATTGCCTCTGGATCGTAATGCCGAAAAGCGAACTCGTTCTCTGAGCCCGGACCTTCAAATTTGATCTTTGGGATATCTCTGAAAAAGTCGGTCATGATTACATGTCCTTTAGTGTTTGGTAGGCGCGTTGATAGCGGGCGTGGGCATCTCGCATGGCCGGGACAAGCGCGATTTGCGGCTCGATGCTTTCTTTAATCGGCGGTTGAGTTGCGATCTCTTCCGCCGATGCGCCGGTGCTTGCCATTATGCCAAGACGTGCGGCTCCGAGTGCCGCTCCAAAGTCGCCTGCTTCAGGAAGGTCGAGGGGCAGATTGAGCGTGGTTGCCATCATTTCAAGCCAGTGGGCGGAATTAGAGCCGCCGCCCAGCGCAAGCGCGCGCTTCAGATCAGTCCCTGTGGCCGCAAGCGCGGATTGGCAATCCGCGAAAGCGAAACAGACCCCTTGGAGAACTGCGCGCGCCGCAGACGTGGCATCCGTTGCGTGGTCCAGGTGCAGAAACTGCCCACGGATTCGTGCGTCATTGTGTGGCGTACGTTCGCCGCCAAGATAGGGCAAGAACAGTGTCTTGCCCGGAGCCTTCAATGCACCCAAGCCGGTCGTCAGCGCGGTAGCACTTTTCCCGGTCAGACGGCTCAGCCATTCGAGTGCATCTGTTGCGGCAAGGATCACGCCCATCTGGTGCCACGTGTCCGGCAAAGCATGACAGAAGGTGTGGACGGCGGTATCCGGATCAGGCCGAAAGCCGCTATTCGCGGCAAACAAAACACCAGAGGTGCCAAGCGAGACAAAGGCCGTACCGTCCGCGACAACCCCGGCACCGATTGCTGCCGCAGCGTTGTCACCCGCCCCGCCGGCCACAACACAAGCCGGAAGGCCCAACTCGCTCGCAAGATCAGTGCGCAGCTTACCGGACCGGGCGCTGCCTTCGACGAGCGCGGGCATATGCGACCTGTCGAGATCACAGGAACCGAGCAGTGTGTCTGACCAGTCGCGTTTGCCCGTGTCGAACCATGCGGTACCAGCCGCGTCCGACATCTCCGAGACGTGTTCTCCGGTCAGAAAAAGTCGTAGATAGTCTTTAGGCAGCAGTATCTTGGCCGTTTTATCAAAAATATGAGGTTCGTGCCGGCGGATCCAGTCCACTTTTGGCGCGGTGAAGCCGGGAAAGACGATATTTCCGGTAATGTCGCGAAACTGCGGTCGCGCATCCATGGCCGCAGCTTCGGAGTGGCTGCGCGTGTCGTTCCACAGCATGCAGGGCCGCAAAGGTCCGTCATCTGCACCGATCAGCGTGGCGCCGTGCATGTGCCCGGACAATCCGATACCGCGCAAACCGCTGCAATCAGTCGCCCGTGCCAAAGCACTTAGCGCTTCAAGCGCTGCCTTGCACCAGCTCTCGGGATGCTGCTCGGACCATCCGTCATGCGGGCGCGAGACGCCCAGAGCGACAGAATGCTCCGCCCGAACGACCTGCTGGTCGTCTATCAGGATCGCTTTGAGCGATGAGGTGCCAAGATCCAGACCAATGAACATGGCGGTGTGCTCCCGTCAGAGTTTGACCCACGCTGCGTTGCGCGCTGAAGACCGAACGCAAGCGTCTATGAATTCCATTCCCCGCAGCCCGTCATCGATGGTTGGAAAAAGAACCTCCGACGGGGTTGCTTTGCCATCGCGGCGAGCATCAATGGCGTCCGCAGCCTCTGAGTAAATGTTTGCGAACCCTTCCAGATAGCCTTCCGGATGTCCGGGTGGGACCCGGCTTATGCGTGCTGCTGACTCGTTGGCACCAGCGCCGTTGCGCGTGATCAGCCGCTTGGGTTCGCCAAGCGGCGTGTACCAAAGGTAATTGGGGTCTTCCTGCGCCCATTCGAGCCCACCTCTATCACCGTATACACGGATGCGCAGTGCATTTTCATTGCCGGGAGCGACCTGACTGCACCAGAGCATGCCTTTGGCGCCACCTTCAAACCGGAGCATCACATGACCATTGTCGTCAACGCGACGGCCAGGCACAAAAGCCTCAAGATCTGCGGCAAGGCTTTCCACCTCCAACCCGGTAATGAAACGTGCGAGATTGTGGGCGTGCGTTCCGATGTCCCCTGTTGAGCCACCCGCGCCGGATCGATTGGGATCGGTGCGCCAGTCGGCCTGCTTGAAATCCTGTTCTTCCGTCAGCCAGTCCTGCGGGTACTCAACCTGAACCACGCGAACCTTGCCGATGTCGCCGTCTGCAACCAGCTTTCGTGCGTGACGCACCATTGGGTAACCAGTGTAATTGTGGGTCAACACAAAAAGAGCGTCCGAAGCCGCTGCCGCTTTCGCAAGTTTTTTGGCATCTGCAAGGGTCGAGGTCAGCGGTTTGTCGCATATGACATGTATGTTGCGCTTGAGAAACTCCCGTGCGGCAGCGAAATGCACGTTGTTGGGTGTGACAATTGCCACGGCCTCTATGCCATTCTTGAGCCGTGCCTCCCGGATCGCCATCTGCTTGAAATCATCGTAGATGCGCAGCAGGCCAATGGCCTCGCCAGACGCGCGTGACTTATCGGGAGTGGACGACAAAGCGCCCGCGACCAATTCGTAGCGGTCGTCGATGCGGGATGCGATGCGGTGGACGGCGCCGATGAATGCGTCATTTCCGCCGCCCACCATGCCCAGTTTAATGCGTTCCATAACTATTCCTTCCTGTGCCGGACACGTGCCCGGCTTTTGCGTTCGTGCGCGGCTGTCACGATATTCCCAGCATTTTGCGGTTTGCAGCGTCGTCCGTGCCGCCATCCGCGAAATCATCGAAGGCGCGTTCGGTGACGCGGATGATGTGATCGGACACAAATTGCGCGCCTTCGCGCGCGCCGTCTTCGGGATGCTTGAGACAACATTCCCATTCGACAACCGCCCAACCATCAAAGTCATTGGCCGCCATCTTGGCAAAAACCGCGCTGAAGTCGACCTGTCCATCGCCCAGCGACCGGAAGCGCCCGGCGCGGTCGATCCAAGGCTGATACCCGGAATAAACACCCTGTCGTCCCGTGGGATTGAACTCTGCATCCTTCACATGGAACATCTTGATCCGGTCTTTGTATATGTCGATGTTGTCGAGGTAATCGAGGCACTGTAAGACGTAGTGCGATGGATCATAGAGCATGTTGCAGCGTGCGTGGTTGTCCACCCGCTCCAAAAACATCTCAAATGTCACACCGTCATGCAGGTCTTCGCCTGGATGGATTTCATAACAGATATTGACATCATTCTCCGCAGCGTGGTCGAGGATCGGGCGCCAGCGCCGCGCGAGCTCGTCAAAGGCCGTTTCAACAAGACCTGCCGGTCGTTGCGGCCACGGATAAACGTAAGGCCAGGCCAATGCGCCCGAAAAGGACACGTGGTTTTTGATCTCCATATTGGCGGAGGCTGAAATCGCCTTCATAACCTGATCCACCGCCCACGCTTGGCGCGCTTGCGGATTGCCATGCACTGACGGGTCGGCGAACCCGTCAAACGCTGCGTCATAGGCTGGGTGCACGGCCACGAGCTGGCCCTGTAAGTGAGTGGAAAGTTCAGTAACTTCAACACCGTTAGCTTCCGCTTCACCCTTAAAGGTGTCGCAATAGTCCTTGCTCTCGGCCGCTGTCGCCAGATCGAACAGACGCCCGTCCCAACTGGGCACCTGAACACCCCTGTAACCGCAGTCCGCCGCCCATTTGGTAATCGCATCCCAAGAATTGAAAGGCGCGTCATCGCCGGCAAACTGCGCCAGAAACAGAGCCGGTCCCTTGATGGTTTTCATAGTTGTTCCTCCCAGGTGTGACCCGCTAGGCGGGTGGCATGTTTTCTTTCAGGTATACATCGATGCGGATGCGCTCTTGCGCAGCGTTAATCGGCAGTTTGTCGCGTGTGGCGCGCATCACGCGGACGGCGCTGCGCACAAGATGACCGGTATCCTGGCTGATGACGGCGTCGAACAACTCCCGAGCGAGTGCGCGACGGGACAATGGCGTCAACTCATGCGCAACGACGACCGGCTTGCGAGCGTCAGGATGCGCTGCAAAATGTCTTAAGAGGCCCTCGTTTCCTGCAGCCGACGAGTAAATTCCGACGATATCGGGGTTGTCCCGCAAAACATTCGGGATCAGCTTCTCGATGAGATCGGGATCATCGCGTCCTTCGAGAGACGCAAGCACGTCAAGGTGGGGAAAATCCTGTGACATCACCTCGTCAAACCCAAGTCGCCTTTCGAGGTGATCACGGGCCAGCATCGAGCCGGTGAGCACCAGAACTCTTCCGGCACGCTGTCCCAGAAACCGCCCCAGGAGTTGTGCTGCGGTGCGGCCAGCTGCGACATTGTCAACACCAATGTACTGATCGCGATCAGAACTCGGAATATCCGCAACCAGCGACACGACCGTGACACCGCGTTCTTTCAGGTGGGCGACCGAGTCACGGACAGAGGGAGTTTCGGGCCCAAAAATTGCGACGCCGTCTACACGTTCCGGATCCAGGGCATCTATTGCAGCGGACAGGGCCACCGGATCAAAAGCCGCGACGCGGATATAGCTCAGCTGCGTTCGGTCGTGTCGCAGACTGTTGCTAAGCAGTTCGATCTGCGTTTCCAGAGAGGACAAAAACTCGTTCTGGTTCGACGGCAGGACGAAAACGAAATTGTACACTCGTCCGCGTGCAAGCGTGGCGGCCGCAGTGTCACGGACATAGCCCAACTCTTCGATCGCCTTGTTCACCTTTTGAACCGTTGCGTCACGTACGCCGGGGCGGGCGTTGAGGACACGATCGACGGTCGCGAGGCTCACTTCAGCGACACGGGCAATGTCGTTGATCGTGGGAGCAGGTCTGGCACCGTATCCTTGTTTCATTTAAGGTGTCTTTCTTTCACATGGCTCTCGCCATGCCCTCAAAAAGTCGCGCCACGGCTTCAGCGCCCGGATCGTTGTGCCCAATCAGGTTTTCTTTGGGTACGTAAGAAGCGCGGCCAGCCTTCGCGCGACCGATGTTTGCAGTCGCGTCTGCACCTTCTCGCGCAGCCAAGGCCGCGGCAGGCAACCCGTCGGACAGGGCTTTCAAAGCCGGTTCTAATGCATCAATCATCGTTCGATCGCCGCGCTGGGCGCCGCCGACCTGACTGATCCGCTCCAACCCAGCCAGAAGTGCTTTGTGCACGGGCTTTCCATTGGCGCAGGCGTCACCTGTCGCGCCGAAAAAAATCGCAAGAATTACGCCCGATGACCCGCCCATCGTTTGGCTGAGTTCGTTGCCAAGTGCGCGGAACAATTGCGTTGGATCAGCCAGTGGCATGCGGTCAAGGGCCCCGTTAAGAGCGCGTGCGGCGGTTGCCAGCGTGCTGCCGGTGTCTCCGTCACCCGACTTCGCGTCAAGCGCGTTCAGATCGCTTTCTGTCTCAACCAAAAGGGCGCAGCACTGGGCCAAGACGCTACGGGTTTTCGCGTTTTCGGACGGGATGGGTTGGATCGGGCTCAGCCCGTCAGGCAGAGGTTGTGTCGGCACAGGCTTGACGTCCTGCAGGCCGGGCCATGCGGCAAGGTGCACGTCTTTCGCCAGCAAAGCACGTCGCGTTTCATCGAGCGGCAGTATTGAAACGGAGAAGCCGTGCATATCAAGCGACGTCATGAGTGGCGCTGGGCCGATGACGCATTCGATACTCTGGGCTTTTGGCGAGCTGGCCAGTTCGTGCGACAGAACACTCATCTCCAGAGGTGTTGTCGAACCGAGGTTGTTGAGGATGGCTACATGTGGACCCGCGCCGATACTGGGTGCAAGCTTGTCGAGGACGAGATCCATTGCGGTCTTGGCGTCTTTAAAAGGCACCTGCTCCACGCCGGCTTCGCCGTGAATTCCAAGACCCAGTTCCGCCATACCGACTGCAATGCGGTCCTCTTTAGCAGACCCTGGAACAGTGCATGTGTCCAATGACTTACCGATAGACGCCATGTCATCAATGGCCGATTGTGCAGCGTCGGTCACAGTCTGAAGATCTGCTCCATCTGCCGCAAGGGCGCCAGCGATTTTATGTACGAAAAGCGTGCCAGCCACGCCTCTGGGCTGCGGCAGATCGGGCAGGGCTATGTCGTCATCCACGACGACCATCGATACCTTGTGGCCAAACGCGCGTGCGCGTTCTGCCGCAAGGCCAAAGTTCAGCCTGTCGCCGGTGTAGTTCTTGACAATCAGAAGACAGCCTGCCGGGCCCGTCACAGACAAAATACCTGCAAGCACCGCGTCCACCGAAGGTGACGCAAAAACTTCACCACAAACCGCCGCGGTTAGCATGCCATGCCCGACGAATCCGGCGTGCGCCGGTTCATGCCCGGACCCACCGCCGGAAATCAGGGCGACTTTCGACTTGTCCCAGTCAGAGCGGCAGACGACCTTGATATGAGGATAACCGTCCAAGCGGGTCAGCGCACCGCTCGATGTAGCCAGCAGCCCGTCGATTGCATCTGTGACCAAGTTTTCCTTGTCGTTGATGAATTGCGCCATCTGTCTGTCTCCCTTCAATAAATCCGGTTGCCTGCGCTGTCGAAACAAAGCGGGTCGCGCGGGGCGATTTTGATCCGGTTGCCAACGGCGTAATCCACATGTGGATCTGCCAAAGTGGTGATGGCATGACCGTCAAGCGTCAGGTGCAACCGGCTGTGATCGCCGAGATGCTCGACCCTGCCCACTGTGGCTTCGCGGCCTTCGCCCTGGAATACATGTTCAGGCCTCAAACCAATTCTGTGCGCGCTTTTGGGCGCTGTGCCAAACAAGTCGCCCGGCAGTATGTTTATACGTGGCAGCCCGAGCCGCGACGCCACATAAATCGAGTTCGGCTCTTCGTAAATCTCGCGGGGCGCTCCGAATTGCACAAGCCGTCCTTCGTTCAGAACGCCGACATGTGTGGCCATTGTCATTGCTTCGATCTGATCGTGTGTCACGTAAAGGATCGTCGCGCCAAGGTTGGCCTGAATGCGTTTAAGCTCAATCCGCAAGTCGGTCCGCAGCTTGGCATCAAGCGAAGACAGCGGCTCATCCATCAGATAGACTTGCGGGTCTCGCACAAGTGCGCGGCCGATGGAGACGCGCTGCATCTCGCCGCCCGAGAGCGCAGTGGCCTTGTTGTCGAGCTTGTGCGCGATTTGCAAAACCGTAGCGACCTCTGTCACCTTGCGCTCAATTTCCTCCTTTGGCGTGTTCAGGATTGGGGATTTCAGAGGGAATTCAAGGTTTTCGCGTACCGTTAAATGCGGGTAAAGCGAGTACTGCTGGAACACCATGGCCACGTCCCGCTGTGCAGGCGTTTCGTCTTTGATGCGATGCCCGCCAATGCTCACTTCACCTCTGTCGAGTTTTTCGAGGCCCGAGATCAAGCGCAGCGTTGTCGTTTTCCCGGCACCAGTTGGGCCAAGCAAAACAACGAACGCACCGTCAGGTATCGTCATATCCATGTCGACGACTGCCTGCGTGGCGCCGAAAGATTTTGAGACACCTTTCAGAACAACCTCAGCCATCGGACAGCGCCTCGGCGTTCAGCTCAGATCGCAAAGCACGCCCGGTGGACCGCTCAAAGAGGGTCACCGCCTCGCCTTTGAAGCTGAGACCTACGGTTTCACCCGTATGGGCCACCTGACCGGATGGTACGCGCGCTTTTAACTCACCGTTCGGAGTGTCCAGCGTCACAATCTGAGTGGTTCCCAGGTACTCTGTCGCGATGATTTCTCCCCGATACCCGGCGCGATCAGAAAGTTGCACGTGTTCGGGCCGCACGCCGAAAACTATCTTACCGTTCGCAGCTTCCATCTGACGTGGGACACTCTGACTATACCCACTAAGATCGACGGTTTTCGCACCTTCATCTATGACGCCTTCGAAGTTCAGAAAATTCATTGACGGTGAGCCGATGAAGTTCGCGACAAACTGCGTTGCGGGTTTGTCGTAGATTTCCTGCGGAGCGCCGAATTGTTCGACCACTGCGTTGTTCATGACGACGATCTTGTCGCCCATCTGCATCGCCTCAAGCTGGTCATGCGTCACGTAAACTGTTGTTGCGTTCATCCGGTCATGCAGGGCGCGCAGTTCTTCGGCCATTCGCTCGCGAAACTCCGCATCAAGCGCGCCGAGAGGTTCATCCATCATAAAAGCTTTGGGGTCGCGGACGATAGCGCGTCCCAACGCCACGCGCTGGCGATCTCCGCCAGACAGACCACCGACGGGCTTTTTCAGAATATCCTCAATCCCAAGGATGCCCGCGACCTCACCAACTTTCGCTTTGACAGCGGCACGCTGCACGCCCTGACTAACGAGCGGGTAGCTGAGGTTCTTGAAGACATTCATGTGCGGATAAAGCGCAAACATCTGGAAAACAAAAGCGATGTCGCGTTCACGCGGGGGCTTCTGGCTGATCTCTTCGCCATCAAGGTAGATCTCGCCACTGGTGGGCAACTCGAGCCCAGCGATCATGCGCAGGGTCGTTGTCTTGCCGCAGCCGGACGGACCCAGCAGCATGAAAAACTCGCCATCTTCGATGGTGAAACTGGATTCGCGAACCGCGACAAAATCGCCGAATTCCTTGCGCACGTTTTTGATAACAATCTGCGCCATTGGTTACTCCGGAAAATGGCTGACAATGATGAACATGACGGTTCCAACGAGAGTTGTGATGAAGGAATAGGTGAAGGCCCACATCACAAAGGGTTGCATGAGCATGAAGACACCAATGGCTATGATGATGGTCGCCAGCATCTCCCAGGGGCCACGACGAAAGCGCAGCAGACCGTTAACAAACTGGCTCATTGCCGAACTCCCTCTTTTGTGGCGATGACACTGACGTAGGACATGAAGCCAAAAAACGCCTTACGTGACGGACGGTCGCGTGCTTCGTGCTGCAAGGCTTTTGCGGTTTGTTGGCTGATCACACCGCGCTCGGTCATAAGAGCGGCGGCCCTGTCGATCACTGTCATGAAGTATGCGGCATCGCCGTCGGTCACGTAGCCGTGACCTTTTGCTGCGCCGACATCAAATCCCGCCGTCTCAAGCATTGGGCCGATTGCGCGCATAGTATGCGAGTTGGTCACGTTTTCTTGGATCATGAACCGGACGAGTTGTTCCAGCGGATCGAAATCGGCAATCGCTGTCGTCGCTGTGTCATAATCCCCATCGCAGACGGCCAAAACGCCGCCCAGTTTCAAAACGCGCGCCGCTTCGATAATGGCGTCTTCCGGTCCGGGCACATGACACAGGAGCGTATGCATCAGAACCATGTCGCAGGAGGCGTCCGGCAGGCCAGTCGTCTTTGCATTTCCCAGCTCAAAACGCATATCGCCCCTGCTGCTGTGCGCGGCCCGCGCGGCATCGACCATGACAGCTGGCGGTTCAATGCCCAATGCGTGCTGCGCGCCGACGGCATCCAACAAATCGCGCGTCAGATGACCCGTCCCGCTGCCAAATTCCACGGCAAGGGCGCCATTCGGCAACGCTATGTCAGACAGGTACGCATGGCGCGACGCAACCTGAGCGGGGTCGATTGCACGCGCTGCCATCGCTGCGGCGATGGTCTCCTGCATTTCGCGCGGGGTATTACCCAAATCTGCGTACGGATCGGCCATTGTTACTTTCTCACGGCTCCGAAGGTGATGCCCCGCAGCAGGTGCTTGCGCAGCAGGATGGTGAAGACCATGACGGGTAGCAGGAAGATCGTCGCACCTGCCGCGACAGCTGGCCAATCCAGTCCTCCGACTCCGATAATCGTTGGAATAAAGGGTGGCGCGGTCTGTGCCGTACCCGAGGTCAAAAGTACCGCGAACGCATATTCGTTCCATGCAAATATCAGGCAGAAAATCGCAGTCGAGGCGATACCTGTCGCGGCTTGGGGCAAGACCACTTTGTAAAAAGCCTGAAAGCGCGTGTACCCGTCAATGAGAGCTGCTTCCTCATATTCGGTTGGGATGCCATCTATGAAGGATTTCAGCAGCCAGACGGCCAAGCTGATGTTCACGGCCGTGTAGAGGAGGATCATGCCCAGATGGGTATCGCTGAGACCCAGTTGCCGGTACATCAGAAAGATCGGGATTGCCACAGCGATGGGCGGCATCATCCGCGTGCTGAGAATGAAGAACAGCAGATCATCGGCCAGAGGAATCTTGAAGCGAGAGAATGCGTAAGCCGCCAATGTTCCTAGAAAAACGCTCAGAAAAGTAGAGCCGAAGCCGATGATTACGGAGTTGAGAAATCTTTCGCCAAACTTTGAAGGGCCGGCGATGACCATATCGTACTGGCGTACGATTTCCTCGTACCACGTTTGTGGCGGATTGGCGGCCAGGAACTCATCCGTTTGTCGGGTGCGGGTTGTAAAGAGGTTGACGTATCCTTCAAGTGTCGGCTCAAAGACCACCTTGGGCGGGTAGCTGATCGCATCGGCTGGCGATTTGAAGCCGGTCATCATGATCCAGACCAACGGAACCATAGTGATAAGCGCGTAAAGGATGACCAAAGCACCCGCGACCCATTTGGTTCGGTTGGTCGGTTCAGTGGCGGAAAAGCTACTCATGATGCCTCCTCACCTTTGACAAATGTGACGTGACGATTAGAGCCAAATTTGGAATTCTGGTCGCACTGGCGGTTCGCGCGAAGCGACGACAGGAGATCATGTGCCATTATCACCGCTCCTTTACTTTGTTCAGTGCCTTGACGTAGATCGAGGCGAGGCCAAAGACGGTCACAAAGAGAATGATCGCATAGGCCGAGGCGTAACCTGTGCGCCACTTCTCGAAGGCTTCCCGCTTGAGGTTGATCGAAGTCAGTTCCGTCGTCGACCCGGGCCCGCCACCCGTAAGCTGGACAACAAGATCAAACATCTTGAAATTTTCGATGCCGCGGAACAGCACCGCCAACATCAGGAAGGGCAGCACCATTGGAATGGTGATAGTGAAGAACTGCCGGAGTTTAGAGGCACGGTCGATTTCTGCCGCCTCGTAGATGTAGTCCGGAATTGATCGCAGCCCTGCCAGACAGATCAGCATCACAAAAGGCGTCCACATCCAGGTGTCCACGATAACGATTGACCAGGGCGCGAGTTGGACAGATCCAAGCATCTCGAAACTTGAAGGATCTTTCCCGGTGAAAAACGCAACGATGTAATTGAAGAGACCAATTTGCGGCTGGTACAGGAACTTCCAGAAGTTTCCGACGACCGCCGGTGACAGCATCATCGGCAGCACGATGATCGTGGTCCAAAGATCGTTGCCCTTGAATTTCTTGTTGATCAGATAGGCCAGCGTGAAACCAATCAACACCTGCAGCAGGATCGTCCAGAACAGAAAATGCGCTGTGGCCTGCATGTTCAGCCAGATATCCGTGTCTGTCAGGATGCGTTCATAGTTGCGAAAGCCAACGTACTCCGGCTCGCGGTTGAGGCGATTGGCCCGATAATTCGTGAAGCTGAGATTGATCGTCCAGATGAGCGGGAAGATGTTGATCGCCAGCAACAGGAAAATTGTGGGTGCCACGAAAATCCATGCTATGGCCCGGTCGCTGAGGCCACGGATGCGACGGGCGACAGTGGGCGGCGTGGCTTTGGCGGCGCGTGTGATCGGCGTATCAGACATCAGGCACAGTTTAATTGTGGCGAGGCAGGCGGACCCGCTCGCGGTCAGGAAAGAACAAGGCGGACGGGACGCCCGCCTTGTTGTGTCAGATCAGAGTTTGCCTTCGTCTTCGAAGACTTCTGTCCAGTCCTCGATCAGCTTGTCGAGGGCTTCCTTGGCCGTACCTTGATCAGCGACCACATAATCATGGACCCGCTTTTGCATGGCCAGCAGCAGTTCGGCGTAAGCTGGTTCCTGCCAGAAGTCCTGAACATCGTTCATGGCTACGAGGAAGTCACCTGCGAACGGGGCGCTGTCAACGAAGCTGTCGCTTTCAAGAACGGCTTTATGTGCCGAATAGCCTCCCAGATCCCACCATTTTTGCTGTACATCGGGCTGAGCAAACCACTTGATATATTCAAGTGCCGCATCCTGCTTGTCAGAGTAGGCGACAACTGAGATGCCCTGTCCACCGAGCGTGGAGCCAGCTTGGTTTTGGGGCGGATTTACAAAAAAGTCGATTTTGTCGCCGCCCGTGTTGGGATCCGCATACAGGCCGGGGAAGAATGCGAACCAGTTCATCGCCATCGCAACCTGACCGGATTTGAAGGCGTCAAGGCTCTCACCCATGTAGGAGTTGGTATAGCCTGGAGGTGTCGCTGTTTGGTAAAACTCCTTGTAGAACTCCAAAGCTTCGACCGCTTCGGGCGAGTTTACTGCCCCTTCCATATCGTATGATCCGGGGCTGTTTTCGTACTTGAAACCCCAAGGGTAAAGGGCTCCGGTAACACCCATTGTGATGCCTTCTGAACCGCGCTCGGTGAAGATTGCCGCCCCATATACGGTCTGTCCGTCGATCTCTCGCTCCTGGAAGAACTGAGCAATTTCAAGCAGTTCTTTTTGAGATTGCGGTTCGCCCAGCTCGCGCCCGGTGGCTTCCTTGAAGTCAGCGCGGATGTCTTCTCGTTCGAACCAGTCTTTGCGGTAAAACCAACCGTTTGCGTCCCCCATCGCGGGCAACGCATAGTAATTTGGCGTGCCTTTGGGCCACGTGGAGTAGGCGTAAACGGTGGCGTCTGCGAAGTCATCCATCGATATGCCTTCGGTGTCGAAGAAATCGTTGAGTTTCACATAGTGGCCGTTTTCTGCGCCGCCGCCGATCCATTGGCTGTCGCCGATGAGCAGGTCGCAAAGCTTGCCGCCCGAATTCAGCTCATTGAGCATCCGGTCAGCGAAGTTGGGCCAGGGGATGAACTCAAAGCTCATCGAATGGCCGGACTGCGCTTCAAATTCTTTGCTGAGTTCCACAAGCGCGTTGGCCGGGTCCCACGCTGCCCAGCAAAGTGTCAGCTCTTCAGCTTGTGCGCTACTTGCAAATGTTGCGGCCGCTATGCCAAGCGCACTGGCAGATGCCAGTTTAAAGGTTTTCATACAGTATCCTCCCATGACGCATTCGGCTTTTTTGAAAGGCGTGCCGAATCGTTTCCGTAGGTCAAACGCTATTTGAGGTACGCACCTCAAGTCCACAGAATTTTTGAGGTACGCACCTCAAAAATCGGGTCAATCTGCTTTAAGGCTTTGATTCTACGAGGTATAAAATCTTTACAACATGTCTGTTTGGTGCAGCATTCACTCAATGAAGCTTTGTGCCGTTTAACTTGGCTACGAAATCAACGAGGTGGGGGACATAGTCCTCAGCCCCGTCTCCGCCTCCTGCAACAGCGGCAGCAAACGTATTTTTTGCTGCATTTCCAACCGGATTCACCATCCCTGTCGCGTCCGCCATCGACTCTAGGTACCGCAGGTCTTTCAGCGCATTTGTCAGGGTGAACTTATGCGCCTCCCGATTGCCTTCGATCAGATAGCCCATGTAGGTCTGGTAAAACCCGCAGTCCATGCGACCTCCCCGGATCACACTGTCAAAAACGTCAGGACTGAGGCCCACCTTTTGACCGAGAGTGATGGCCTCGGCATAAAGTGCTGCGTACCCCAAGGACAAGAAATTGTTGAGTAATTTCATCTTGTGGCCGTCACCGGTTTTGCCGATATGCAAGATTTTCCCGGCCCAGAGATCAATCACGGGCTCAACGCGTGCAAAAACATCGTCGTCAGCCCCGACCATTGCATCGAGCGTACCGTCCCAGGCCTCTTTCGGCGTGCGCCCCAAGGGTGCATCGACGAGGTCAACGCCCGCCGACTTGAGTTCGGCAGCTAGCGCCAGCGTGGAGGTAGGATCGGCTGTGGAACAGTCCACCACGACAGAACTTTCCTTCAACCCTTCCTTGAGACCGCCCGCATTCCTGATAATGGCCTCTATCTGCGGCGAGCCCGGCAGGCAGAGGAAAACAATATCCGATTTCGCCGCGAGCTCCGCTGCGTTGGTCGCTTCTTCTGCACCGCGCGACAGCAGATCTTCGATCGGCGCGCGATTGCGGTTTCCAAGAATGGTCAGAGGATGTCCACCTTCAAGAATGTTTTTTGCCATGCCGTGACCCATTAGTCCGACGCCGATAAAACCGACCCGTTCTTTCATTGCCGCCATTATTGGTTTCCCTGATTATGTTGGTTCTGACGTCAGATGCAGCGTCCGCCGTCGACTTCAAGGCAGACACCTGTGATCATGCTGGCTTCGTCGGAACACAGATAGCAGGCGGCATTGCCCATATCTTCGGGCGTTGAAAAGCGGCCAAGAGGGATTGTCGACAAGAACTTGGCCCGCGTCTCCGGTGTGTCTTCGCCCATAAAACTTTTGAGCAGAGGGGTCTCGCCAGCGACTGGATTGAGTGCGTTGACGCGGATACCATGCGGTGCAAGTTCAACTGCCATCGCTTGCGTTGCGGTCGTCATCCATCCCTTGGACGCGTTGTACCAGCTCAAGCGCGGGCGGGGCGACACTGCTGCTGTAGAGGCCACATTCAGGATCGTGCCGGATCCGCGGTCTTTCATATGGGCGACCAGCGCGCGCGCCGTTAGGTAAACCGACTTCACGTTGACCGCCAGAACGCGATCGAAGTCGGTTTCGGATATGCTCTCCAACGCTGCGGGCAGGTGGGTCGTGCCCGCGTTGTTGACCAAAATGTCGACATGTCCAAGACGCGTCCGTGCCTCGTGTGCCATCGCGTTAACGCTTGCGCCATCCGAGACATCGGTCTCAAATGCGGATGCGCCGGCGCCAAGCTCCGATACCAGATCGAATGCCATCTCGCGGTTAAGGTCGGCGAGCAGGACCTGTGCGCCTTCGGCGACGAATTTGCGCGCGATCCCCGCGCCAAAACCGGACGCGCCACCTGTTATTATTGCTGTCTTGGTCTTCAGGCGCATGTCGCTGAACTCAAACTGAAGCGAAGGTCGCAGCGTAGTCGCTGACGAGGAGGTGTTTGGGAGGCGCGTCTTCTTCGATCGTCGAAAACCGGCCAATAGGGTCGCGGAAGATATTGTCCGTCTCGTCGTTATTGACTGTTGAGACTTCACCAATTAGCACGTCGCCGCCTTCGCCCCAAAAGGCGTGCCAGTCGCCCGGCATGAGCGTAACGCTTTCGCCCGGTTTTAGCTGAAGTTTTTCGCCCGCACCGTAGGGGCGACGGAGGCCGTCGCACCACACGACACCACCCTTGTCGTCAGCAAAATTGCCATCATCGTCGGAGCCGTAAAGCTCGATGATCAGTTTTGCGCCTCCGCGGTTGATGATATCTTCTGCCTTAATCACATGTGTGTGCATGGGGCTGAGTTGGTCCTGTTTTGAGATCAGCAGTTTTTCGGCGTAGCACATACCGCCACCATGCTGCAGGTCGGCCAAGCGACCGTTGCGTAATGTGAACAAAAACAAGCCCATTTCGTCATACCGGCCTGCGCCGTAGTCCGTGATGTCCCAACCGCATCGCGCATCAATAATGTGCTGCGCGTCCCGGTGACGTGCTTTGAAGTCCTCGGGTGTCCAATATGCAAAAGGGGGCAAAGCTACGCTGTAACCGCGGATTATCTCATCCGCCTCCTTAAGGAGATCGTTTATGCGCGAGCGTTTCATGGCCTATTTCCCTTTAGCGTTGGCACCGGCGTACATAGGTTATGGTTGCTCTTTGCCAACTGCAATGGGGCGTCTGAAGCGTTGCGCGTCAATAGCCCATGGCAGCGCCGTCCTTGCGCGGATCGGACCCGGCAACGTAGCCGCGTGACCCCAGCCTGTGGATCAGCTGCGCGCCACCGAAACCAAAGGCGTTGTCAGGCGCCTCTCTCGTAATAACGTGACCCATGGAGCGCAGAGTGTCTATGGTATCTTCCGGCATTGCGGCTTCGAAAGACAGTCCAAGCCCGTCCGTCACCCGCCAGCGCGGCGCATCGACGGCCATTTGTACGTCTTGGTTAAAAAGCTGTGTACGCAAAACCATCTGTACATGCCCCTGCGCCTGCATCGGCCCGCCCATCACACCAAAGCTCATGCAGGGACCAGCGGTGTCCATCAGAAAGCCTGGGATAATGGTATGGAAGGGTCTCTTGCCAGGGCCAACGTAGTTCTGGTGCGCTGGTTCGAGGGAGAAGCCAGCCCCTCTGTTCTGGAGAGCGATTCCTGTGCCGGGCACCACCACTCCGGAGCCAAAGCCCGCGTAATTGGACTGGATGAACGACACCATCATTCCCGAGGCGTCCGCCGTGGTCAGATAAACAGTGCCGCCCCGACGAGGAGCTCCCGCGCCAAAGTTCGTGGCGCGGTCCGGATTGATTTCGCAAGCGCGGGCGGCGGCGTATCCGTCGTCTAGCAAATCTTCTACGCTCACATCCGTCATGTAGGCAAGATCGGCCACATAAGCATCGGCGTCGCGCATGGCGAGTTTCATGGCTTCGACTTGCAGATGTATGGCTTGAGGATCGTCTGCGTCAAATTCGCGGATGCGCGTGTTGTTTAGGATACCAAGCGCGATGAGTGCAGCGATACCCTGGCCGTTTGGCGGAATTTCATGAAGGGTTACGTCATCAAAAGACTTGGAAATCGTGCCACACCATTGGCTTTTGTGCGCGGCCAGATCGGACACGCATAACGCCGCGTTGCTTGACTTGGCAAAAGCTTCCATCTCTTCCGCAAGAACACCATCGTAAAATGCTTTTCCTTTTGTTTCCGCGATGAGCCTAAGGCTTCTGGCGTGTCCAGGGCTGCTGAAGTATTCGCCAGCGCGCGGGGCGCGACCCTCTGGCAGAAAAGTCTGGGCAAATCCCGGTTGATGCCCCAACTGTTCCGCCGCGCGGGCCCAAAGGGTCGCGATGATTGGCGACACGGGAAATCCGCTTTCCGCGTATCGAACAGCTGGTTCAAAAAGCGTTTCGAAAGGTAGCGCGCCAAACCGGTCCGACATGGCGACCCAAGAAGAAACGGCACCGGGTACCGTCACGCTTTCCCAGCCGTGAAAAGGCATTTCGGTGTGCCCTTCGAACCGCTCCGGCGTCCAACCCTGTGGCGCGCGCCCGGACGCATTCAATCCGTGCAGCTCTTGCCCATCCCAAAGTATTGCGAAAGCGTCAGAGCCAAGACCGTTGCCCGAAGGCTCAACGACGGTGAGCGTGATGGCCGTGGCAAGCGCAGCATCGACCGCGTTGCCCCCGCTTGCCAGCATGTTGACTCCAGCTTGAGTGGCAAGAGGGTGTGATGTGGAAACCAGATTGTCAGCCGCAACCGGAGATCGGCGGGAGGGATAGGCGTGATAGGCGCGCAGGTCCATAAAGTGTCTTTCGGTCTTTGATTTTCGCGGCCGCCGGATTTGTGGTGACCGGATGAGATAAAATAGCGAAGAATTGAAAATGTCACGTGCTTAGCCGGGCAGGGGCCACGCGAGCCGCCGAATAACCTGTCCCAATACTGAGTTTAGTTAGATTTTGCCCAAGATTGGGCGCATCCGGGTGGGCGGTCTGATAGCGGTCTTATGTTACGCAGTCTTGGTTTGTGCGGCTTAAGCGTGCAATCGCGTGACTTACAAGCACAAGTGTTTGGCCTTCCATCTTGCGTGTGACTGATCGAGTGGTGATACAATGTCTGCATAGAACGATACTGACTGGGGAGATTAAAGAATGTGGAAGACACTGACGCTATCCGCTGTTGTCGTAGTTTTCGCCGGAGGACCAGCACTTGCGCAGGTTTGCCATGAAGGCAAGACGCTCGCCGAAGGTAAGCTGACCATAGCAACCGGTAACCCGGCCTACTATCCTTGGGTCATAGACGACGACCCCGAAAGCGGCTTGGGGTTCGAAGCGGCGGTTGCATACGCTCTAGCTGCGGAAATGGGTTTTGAGCGTGCAAATGTCGTTTGGACGCGCACGTCGTTCGATCAGGCCATTCAGCCGGGTGCGAAGGACTTCGATATCAATATGCAGCAATTCTCCATAACGGAGCAGCGCGACAAAGTCGTCGATTTCTCCGAACCTTATTACACCGCTCCGATGGCCGTGCTGGTGCGGGGCGCGGATGGGCTGTCTCCTGATATGGAGACGCTCAAGGAGCTGCAGTGGGGGGCAGTCGCCTCGACCACGGCTTTGCCGGTGGTCATCAAAACCATCGCACCGGACAGCAGTCCGCTGATGTACGATGACAATGCCAATGTGGTAGAGGCGATGAAAGCAGGGCAGGTGGATGCCGCACTCTTTGACCTGCCGACGGCTTTATATCTCTCGGCGGTTGTGCTGGACGGAGGCCAGGTTCTGGGCCAATTCGCCCCGGATGAAAGTGACAACCCGGATCACTTTGGCGCTTTGATGACCGAGGGCAATCCTCTGAAATCCTGCGTCGATGGCGCCTTGTCAAAGCTCAAACGACGCGGCGAGTTGCAGGCGATTGAAGCGGAGTGGTTGCAGGATGCCACAGGCGTTCCACTGATCCAGTAAACCGCTTTGAATCGCAGGCAGACATATGAGGCCGCGCAAAAGAGACGCGCACTGGCTCTGGCCGTTATCAGTTCGGTTGCTGTGTTGGCTGCGATTGTACTGTTGGTGCCTATGGCGCCGGGATGGCCCGCTGTCCGCACCAGCTTTTTCGACACAGCCGTTTTTGCTGAAACATTTCCAACGCTGCTGCGCGCGTTCCTTATCGATGTAATGATTTTCGCGTGGTCGGTGCCACTGATCCTCGCATTGGGATTGGTTATCGCACTGGCGCGGGGCGCGCGCGCGCCCGCTTTGTTTCCCCTGCGAATTTTCGGCGCTGTCTACGTAGATCTGTTTCGGGGTATCCCCGTTGTTTTGACAATTTACTTGATCGGTTTCGGCGTGCCCGGCCTGGGTTTGCCGCGACCCTGGAACTCGCCCTATATCTGGGGCACCGTTGCCCTGGTTTTGACCTATGCGGCGTATGTGGCAGAAGTTCTGCGCTCTGGCATCGAAAGCGTGCATGCCAGTCAACGCAACGCTGCAATTTGTCTTGGGATGAGCGAGCGCGACACGATGCGCTATGTCATCCTACCACAGGCCATAAGGCGCGTTGTGCCCGCCAATATGAACATGCTTGTGGCTCTGCAGAAGGATGTGGCGCTCCTGAGCTTCATTGGACCCGTTGAGATTTTAAGACAGGCGCAGATTTACAAGAGCCTCTTGGCCAACTTCACACCTTACGTCGTTGCCGCCATTATCTTTTTGCTGGTTACCGTGCCCGCCACCCGTTATGCGGATTATCTGCTGAACAGAGATCGCGATGCCCGAAGCTAAGCTGTCGTTGAAAGGTATTCACAAGGCATTTGGCGACAACGCGGTACTACGTGGTATCGATCTTGACGTTGCCGAAGGCGAGCTCATTTGCCTAATCGGAGCGTCCGGGTCCGGCAAGTCCACGTTGCTGCGTTGCATCAACCAGTTGGAGCCGATTGATGACGGCATGGTCTGGCTTGATGGGCAAGATATCTCGGAGCCGGGGCTCGACCTCAGCGCTATCCGACAACGAATTGGCATCGTTTTTCAGTCTTACAATCTCTTTCCCCATATGACAGCTCTTGAAAACGTACTGCTCGCACCACGACGCGTACTACAACAGTCCGGACCAGAAATGCGCATGCGGGCGCAAGCGCTGTTTGACAGGTTCGGGTTGGCTCAGCACATGAGCAAGTACCCAGATCAGCTCTCAGGCGGCCAGCAGCAACGCGTGGCGGTCATTCGCGCGCTTGCAATGCAGCCCGAGATTATGCTTTTTGACGAGATCACCGCGGCTCTCGATCCTGAATTGGTCGGAGAAGTATTGTCGGTGCTGCGGCAGCTTCGTAGTGAAGGCATGACAATGGTGCTTGCCACCCATGAAATGGGGTTTGCACGCGAGGCGGCAGACCGTGTCTTCTTTATGGACGCAGGGGTTATCGTCGAGGAAGGCACGCCCCAGCAACTTTTCGCGGCGCCGCAAAAGGATCGCACGCGTTCCTTTTTAAGTTCCGTGCTGGGATAGCACTATCGCAGAAGCGTCATTTCGGGATCATAGAGCGGCTCAGATAGTGGAGTGACCGCTACAAGATCGCCCAGCACATCGATCGCGAGTGCGCCGCTGGTTTCAAGAACTCCCGGTTTCAGAAACGCGTAGGCAATGTTTCGTCCAGTGCGGTGTCCCCAGCCGCCTGACGTCACGGTTCCAACGACGGTGCCATTTTGCATAACGGATGCCCCCGGTTGTGCTGCTGCGCTGGTACTTTCAATCGTGAACATACGCAGTTCACCGGTTGGTTCGCGTCCGTTCAAAGCAGCTTTGCCAATGAAATCGCCTTTGTTGCGGCGCACAAACCGCTCCAGCCCAGTTTCAAAAGGATCGAATTCGGTCAGAATATCCGCTTTCCAGTGCAGAAAGCCTTTTTCAAGCCGCATGGATTCAACGGCCAAAGCGCCAAAGAGAGCCAGACCATGCGGGTCTCCTGCGGCGCGCAAAGAGCGATAGGCGTTATAAAGTGAGGCGTTTGGCACATGGATTTCAATTGCATCTTCGCCCGAAAAGCTGACAGCCATGACAATAACTGGCGCAATACCGATGTAGGTTTCGCGGGCCGAAAGCCAGGGAAATGACCGTTTGCTCCAGTCTCCACGCGCGACCTCACCGAGAACAGTTCGCGCTTTGGGTCCTGCAAGTACGAGGATCGTAAAGTTGTCGGTTAAAGACCTAATAGTAACGTCTTCTTCCGGGCGGAGGTTCTGTTCGAGCCAGTCGCGGTCGTGCCACTCGGAAGCGGCTGCCGACCCATACCAAACACACGCCGGCCCGCGTGTGGATGCGGGTAGACGTGTGAGTGTAGCTTCGGCTTTGAGCCTGCCTTGGTGGTTCAGAAGATATGTTAGACCGACGCGTCCGTATTTGCGCGGCAGCGGGCCGCAGATCATTCGATCGAGAAAACTGTCTACGTCCGCGCCGGTCAGCTCCAATCGGTTGAACCCGTTAACTTCGCACAATCCGACGGCGTTTTGGACAGCATTCACTTCAGCGCCAACGACGTCGAAACTTTCGTCAAAACCGAAGCCGTGTGTGACGTGAAACTCAGGCGTCGGCTTAAAGTATTCCGCGCGTTCCCAACCGTTTACCACGGTAAATTCCGCTCCTTCCGAAGAAAGGATAGGGGTCAATGGCGTTGTTTTGGCATGTCGCCCTGCAGGGCGCTGTTCGTTTGGGAAGTGGAACCGGAACTCGTTCTGATAATCTTCGATCGCCTTAAGGACCGTCAGCTCCGCGTTTGCATGGCCGGTGAAACGCCGCGGATCGAGACACCAAGTGTCATAGCAGGCTTCTCCATGCACGATCTGTTGCGCCAGAAGCCAGCCATGGCCACCGCCCTCGCCAACACCGGCGCGCAGTCCGATGATACAAAAAGCATTGCGCTTTCCGGGGATCGGCCCCACCAGCGGCGCGCCATCTATGGTATAGGTGATCGGCCCATTGATGATCGTGTGAATGCCGACTTCTGCCAGGGCGGGCATGCGCGCGATCGCGCCTTCAAGAACATCAGTGATGCGGTCAAGGTCATCAGGGCAGAGCGCATTGGCGAATTTCGGGTCGATGCCATCCATGCCCCATGTCTTACAATCTTGCTCATAAAACCCGACCAGCAGGCCATTTTTTTCCTGGCGGCAATAGTAGTCGCTGATCGGGCATCGCAGGAGCGGCATACGGTGACTGGCAGCGCGGATAGCTTCCATCTCTTCAGTCAGGAAATACTGGTGTTCCATTGAGGCGACGGGGTGTTCAACGCCCATCATCGCGCCCACTTCGTTCACGCGGTAGCCGCAGGCATTCACGACAACGTCGCAGTCGATGTCGCCATTTTCGGTGTGGACTGTCCAGGTGTCATCGCTGTGCTGTGTAAGGTCCGTCACGGGCGTATTGCGATAAACTTCAGCGCCGGCATTGCGCGCCCGCCTGGCCAGGGTCTGGCAAAGCTGCGCGGGGTCGATATCGCCGTCCAGCGGGTCCCAAAGACCTCCAACGAGATTGTCGGTTGAGATCAGCGGATGGCGGCGCGCACATTCCTTGGCGTCGATAACCTCAAAGTGCACATCCATGCCGCGCGCCATAGACGCAAAATGACGGTATCCGTCCATTTGGGCCTCAGTATTGGCCAGCCGGATGCCGCCATCGGCATGGTGGTAATTGACCGGGTATTCGGGATCGGCTGCCAGTTCTTGGTAGAGATTTATCGAATGTGTCTTCAGACCCACCATGGTCTGGTTCATGCCAAAGTTGGTGACCTGTGCTGCAGAATGCCATGTGGTTCCGGAGGTGAGTTCGTCACGCTCTACCAGCACAACGTCGGACCAACCCTCTTTTGTCAGGTGATAAAGAGTTGAACATCCCGCAATGCCGCCACCGATCACCACCACTCTAGTGCGCGATTTCATTTTTTGTTCCTCTCTCTTTGGGCTGGATAAGGTTGTGGCGGAATGGAGCAGCCCCCTGCGCATATTCCCGCAAAATCTAACTAAAGCAATTGCCAGAATGCGAATCCGCGATGCATTGTGAAACGACCACTGATGGGTTTTTTTGATGGCTGATCCAATGACTTCGCCGCGCAGACGTCCGCAACGCTCAGGACGTAAGTCTCGCCATGCGCAGCGCGCAGCGCCTCCAAAGGTCAATCCCGCACCTTCAGGACAAGTCGGCGGCGCATATCGCCCGCTCGATTTGCCGGATCTAAAATCGATTTATGCCACCGCTTTGCGATTGCTAAGAGTTTTGGGCATGGGCGAGGTACCAGATCGTCTGGCTGGCGATTTGATTGGCGCAGGGGCCATTCGATTGGACAATGGGCGCGTTGCGATGCCTGAAGATTTGGTGAAACGCTGTATCTCGCTGGCCGCACGGCGTTTTCTCCTTCGCGGGCGCGACCAGACACGCTCTATCGAGATCGGCGGTGATCGCGTTTATTTTGGAACGGGCGGCGCCGCGGTCAACACCCTGGATATGAACACCGGGCTCTACCGTCCTTCAACGCTTGCGGATTTGCACAACTTTACACGTCTTCAGGATACGCTGGCGAATGTTTCTTGGTTTACCCGGTGCTGCATTGCTACTGATGTTGCAGACCCGTTTGAGCTCGACGTGAACACGGCCTATGCCCTGCTCAAAAACACGACGAAGCCTGTCGCAACGGCTTTTACACTGGCCGAACACGTCGACCCGATTGTGCAGATGTTCGACATAGCGGCGGGCGGGCCAGGCGCCTTTGCTGAACGCCCCTTTGTCAAGGCTCACATCAGCCCGGTCATCTCGCCCATGCGGTTTGGCGAAGATGCGGTGGATGTCGTCTATAAGTGTATAGAGCATAATATCCCAATGTCGTGCATTACGGCCGCGCAAGCGGGTGCAACGGCGCCCGCGACACTTGCAGGCTTTCTTGCTCAATCGCTTGCGGAAACCCTGGCCAGCCTTGTCATGGTCAATGTGATATCGCCCGGTTACCCGATGATTTTTTCCAACTGGCCATTTGTGATCGATCTGCGGTCGGGCGCTTTTGCGGGTGGCGGGGGGGAGACGGTCCTGCTCAATGCGGCGTCCGCGCAATTGTCCAACTGGCTTGGTTTGCCGTCCGGCGTGGCATGTTCAATGACGGATGCCAAGAGCATCGATGCCCAATACGGAGTGGAGAAAGGCATGACGAGCCTGGCGGCGGCGCTGGCGGGCGGAAACCTGATCTATGAAAGCTCGGGCATGACGGCGTCTTTGCTGGGTGCAAGTTTTGAAGCTTTTGTTCTGGACGATGAGATGCATGCGATGACCTATCGCACACTGCGCGGCGTGGAAGTCACTGCAGACAATCTGGGGTTTGATGCCATTTGCGAAGCTGTGTTGGGAGAAGGACATTTTCTTGGGGCCGTTCAGACCCATCAAGCTATGGAGCGTGATTACGTCTATCCGCGTATTGCCGATCGCGAACAACCGGGCGTTTGGGCGGACACTGGTGCGCGCGATGCCTGGGGACGGGCGAAGGAACGTGCGCGTGCGGTGCTGGCCGAACACCACCCGCAGTATCTGACCGAAGCGCAAGATGCAGCGCTGCGGGCAGCGGTTCCGATCCGCGATTAGTCGCCGTCAGCAACACCGGAAGCGCGCAACCTTGCGCGACGGGCGCGGTAGCTCGGCAGCAGGACCAAGATTACTGCAATGACCAGCAACCCAAGTGTCATGGGTCGCTCCCAAATGAATGAGATGCCGTCATAAAGTTGCATAGAGCGCGCGAAGTTGTCCTCTAACATCCGGCCCAGAATGAAACCGATCAGCAGTGGTGCAAGTGGATAATCTGCGAACCGCAGAATCGTCGCACAGATCCCAAAACCCACTAACAAGAGCAATTCGGTGGCATTGTTCTGTCCGATGTACGCCCCCATCAGCGTGAAAAAGAGGATGAAAGGGATCAGAAAGTTCCGGGGAATTGCAAGCACTTTGGCAATGTAGGGAATGAGTGGCAGGTTCAGGATCAAGAGCACAAGGTTGCCGATGAACATTGACATGATAACCGCCCAGAAGATTTGGGGGTCATCTACCATCAGACGGGGGCCGGGCGTTACATTGAGTGCGATCAGAGCACCCAACAGAATGGCTGTTGTACCAGAGCCTGGAATACCCAGCGTCAGAAGGGGCACGAATGACCCGGTGCAGGCCGCGTTGTTGGCAGTCTCCGGAGCTGCGAGCCCTTTGATGGACCCGTTGCCGAATTCTTCCTGTTCCTTTTTGGGTGCAATGTTGCGTTCAACCGCATATCCGAGGAAAGAGGCGATCGTCGCGCCAGCGCCCGGTAGGACGCCAATAAAGAACCCTTGTACAGACTGTCGCCCGATCACAGGGGCGATGGATTTCGCTTCGGCGCGGCTAATGCGCAGGTCTTTGATGTCGCCACCGCTCTCTTGTTGCGTGCGCGGTTTCAGGACGAGAAACAGGGCTTCCGGCAATGCAAACATCGCCATTGCCAGCGTGATGAAGCCAAAGCCTGATTGCAGATCCATCAGCCCCATGGTGAAACGCGGCATGTTAAAAAGCGCGCCTTCGCCGACTGTCGCCATGATCAGGCCCAAGAGCGTCATCATAAGGGCCTTGCCCACTTGCCCCGTGCCCGCGAAAGCTGCAATTGCGGATAGGCCAACGACCATGAGCGCGAAGTATTCGGCAGAGTGAAACAGCAGAGCAACCGAAGACAACATGGGTGCGAACACCATGAGAAGCACCGCTCCGAGCGTGCCACCGGCAAAACTTGCAATCGCCGCAATCGTCAACGCTTTGCCGGCCTTGCCTTGTCGCGCCATTGGGTAGCCGTCAAAACTGCTCGCGACCGTGCCCGCGACGCCCGGCGCATTCAACAGAATGGACGAGGTCGAGCCGCCGAAAATGGCGCCGTAATAAACGCCTGCAAGCAGGATCAGCGCGGCCGATGGATCACCCAGCGAAATCGCGACGGGGATCATGATCGCGATAATCGACATGGGGCCAAGGCCCGGTAACATGCCGATAAACGTGCCGATGAGACATCCTCCGATCACCATCAGCAGATTTTGAATGGAAAGGGCCGTTTGCAGGCCGATCAGCAAACCTTCAAGCATTTCAGCCTCCCAGGAACGTTGGCAACGGGCGCAGGAAAATGCCCAGAACGATTTGCACCAGATACCAGACAACACCAGTCGCCAGCGCGGCGACGATGACAGTCAGAACGATCTTGCGTTCACCAAGGATCACCGAGCCCAGGATCAGAAATCCTGAGGTGGAAATGAGAAAGCCTGCCGGGCGCAGCAAAAGAGCGTAAAGGACCATCAGGCCCAGCAGCAGCAACGCCTGGCCCAGATTATACTGCCAGAGTTTGCGGTAATCGATGTCGCCCACCTTGGGCTCGCTCTTTTCGATGCCCAGAACGATTATCAGGGCGGTGGCGATGCCCAAAACAGACAGGACTTTGGGAAAGGTGGACGGCCAGATCGGGTTGCGTTGCATAAACGGCGGCAGTAATGCGTCCATGGTGAACCATGCTGCGTAGCCATAAGCAAGGCAAACTCCCAACAGGACCAGTGCGATCCAGCGATCAAGCGCCATGTGACCCTCCCCCCTTGGTCAAATTGCGGAGCGCAGGCTCAGTGCCACGCTCCGCCGAAAGCTTCTCAAAGGAAGCCCAGTTTTTTCATCAGATCGCCGATAACTTTTTCCTGCTCTTCAAGGAAGGATTGGAAATCGTCGCCTGAGTTGTGGATGTTGACCCATCCGTTGCGCGCGCGCACGTCTTCCCATTCAGGCGTGTCGTACATCTTGGACAGTGCATCCTGATACATGACCACCTTGTCGTCGGGCAGGCCGGGCGCCCCGAAGAAACCGCGCCAATTCACAAAGGTTGTGTCAATACCCTGTTCCGCCATTGTCGGCGCGTCGGGATAAGCGTCGACACGTTCCGCAGAGGTAACGCCGATGATCTTTACTTCGCCCGCGTTCGCCAGATCAACCGCTTCGGAAAATCCAGTGGAGAGCGCTGCGATCTCGCCTGACAGCAGAGCCGCCATCGCTTTGCCGCCTGCGTCATAGGGAATGTACTTTACACCCAGAGCGTCTTTGCCCGCAGCTTCCATCACCATCGCTGCCACAAGGTGATCCATGCCGCCGGGGACGGATCCGCCGCCAATCGCTGTGGAGTTCGGGTCGGCGTCGTAAGCTGCCAGCAGATCTTCCATTGAATTGATCGCGCTGTCTTTTCCTACGACCATGGCGGCGTAGTCACCAATAGTGCCGGCAACGAGCGTCAGGTCGCGGAAATTGTGCGGGAATACACCCGTCAGGGACCGGATTACGATGGGTGTGGAGTTCACCATCAGTGTGCCATGGTTGCTTTCGGCGTTTTCGATTAGAAAGCCGATGGCCTTGCCGCCGCCGCCGCCAGACATGTTTTCATAAGACGCCGTGCCGACGAGACCTGCGTTTGTAAGCGCTTCGCCTGTGCCCCGCGCTGTTCCGTCCCAACCGCCGCCGGCGCCGCCGGGAATCAAGAAGTGAATGCTGTCTATGACTTGGTGACCATCCGCCAGCGCGGGCGATCCAAAGCTCAGCGCAGCCATGGCAGCGCCCATCAGGGCGCGACGGCCCAGTTTCATTGTGGTCATGTTTTCCTCCCATTTGACAACTGACCACGTTGTGGCTCAGTTGCTTGTTTATAAACATGGCAACCTGACACGGACCTGTCACGCCGCATGTACGGTGAAATGTAAGCATGAAATTTCTGTTGGTGGAAGACAACACTGAACTGGCTCAGGCGATCTGTTCGCGCCTGAGCCTTGACGGACATGTTGTTGATCACGCAGGAAAACTAGAAGATGCGCTCGCCTTTTCGCATGTGGGCGACTACGATCTCATTCTGCTTGATATCATGTTGCCGGACGGAGACGGCCGCACATTTCTTGAACACCACCGTCAAAGACAGCAGGACACACCCGTTATCGTTCTGACGGCCCGATCACAGGTTTCTGACAGAATCACGCTGCTTGATTTGGGGGCGGATGACTATGTCACGAAGCCGTTTGACCACGCAGAGTTGCAGGCAAGATGCCGTGCGGTGTTGCGCCGCAGGCGCGGTGCGGTGCAAACCGTGACCGCGTTAGAGGATGTCACTTTCGATCCGGTCGGCGGCACACTCACGATCGACGGGCGCACTGTAAAACTGCGCAACCGCGAGCTGCGATTGCTTGAACTCTTTATCAATGCCCCCGGGCAGCTGTTTTCGAAGCAAAAACTTGTTGACCGGCTGTTTTCTTACGAAGACGACGTCAGCGACAATGCAATTGAAGTTTATGTGGCGCGTTTGCGCAAACATCTGGAACCCTCTCGTCTGCACATCAGAACTTCGCGTGGATTGGGATACAGCCTTGAGCATGATTGACGCCGTCCAAAGTTCCGCGTCGTTGCGACGACGACTAAATTTTGTCCTGATCGGTGGCGCTGCGCTTTTGGCGATCCTGTTGTTTATCGTTGTGAGGCACTACGCCGCACTGATCGCTCAACAGGGACAAGACGATGTTCTTGCAGCTTCGGCTGCAAGTATTCTTGACACAGCCTTGGTGCGCGACGACACGCTCGACCTGGACTTTCCCTATGCCGCTTTATCGATGTTGAACACGGCCTCCGACGACCGGGTTTTTTATGCGGTGTATCGGGACAATGCTTTTCTGTCCGGTTACGATGACTTACCGCGTCGCGGGCCGCTGACGTCAGATGCCCTGTCTTGGACCGCGCGCTACAAAGGCGCAGAGGTGCGCCTGACCGAAGCAGAACGACCGCTGGTCGCAAGTGCCGGGCCGACGGTTGTGACAGTGGCTGTCGCGCAGACGCAAGACGCGCTGGCAGGAACGCTGCAGAGCATCTCACGCACAGTCGCCCTTATTTGTGTGGGCTTCTTCTTGATGGCCGCAGCGCTATCCTTCTGGGCCACATCCACCACCATTGGTCCGCTGAACCGGCTTACGCAATCCGTCGCGCGTCGTGGTCCACAAGACCTGAGTCCGGTCGCCAAACCTGTTCCGGCCGAGATGGTGCCACTCGTCGGGTCGCTTAACAATCTTATGGGGCGTCTTGATGCTTCGCTCAAACAGTCAGAAGACTTTATTGCTGAAGCTGCGCACCGCGTGCGCACACCATTGGCAACCGTGAGATCACATGCGGAAGCAACGCTTCAGAGGGTAGAAAAAGAAGACAACCGGCAGGCGTTGCGCGCCATGGTCCGCGCGATTGACGAAAGCTCGCGTGCAGCGGGTCAGTTGCTGGATCATGCGATGATTACCTTTCGCGCAGATCATCTGGAGCGGCAGCCTTTGGACTTGAAAGAAATTGTTGTTGATCTGCTCGATCGTCTTGAGCCTGTGGCGGATATGAAAGACATAACGTTTCGGATCAAAGAGGCAGGGTCCCTGCCCGTGACAGGGGATCCAATCCTGCTGCAAAATGCGATCCGAAACTTGTTGGACAATGCACTCAAATATGCGCCTGCGGAGAGCGATATTTGGATCACGCTGGAAAAAGAACCTGTTCCAAACGTGTGCATCTGCGATGCTGGACACGGCTTTCCGGCAGATCAAATCGACGGTCTGGTAGAGCGCTTTGCCCGTGGTAGCAACGCACTGGGGCTTACCGGCTCTGGGCTGGGTCTGACCATTGCACAGGATGTTGCCGTGGCACATGGCGGGCGTCTGCAGCTGGCGAACAGGCAGGAGGGCGGAGCATGCGTCACTTTCTCTTTGTAGTGTTTGCTCTTTTCTACGGCGTTGCGCAGGCGCAGGACTGGGAAGATCGGGCGTTTTTTGGTGATAACGCTGCGCCGGTGACGCTGCGCGTTTTGTCGAGCACGGATCGCAATGTGTTTTCCCCAATCCTTGAAAAATTTGTGACCGAAAACCCAAATTATGCTGTGGATTACTTTGTGGCGGGCACCTCTGATCTCAACACGATTTTTCGGGATACGCCCGAGGCTTTCGATCTTGTTGTATCCAGCGCCATGGATTTGCAGTTCAAGCTGGCCAACGACGGGTATGCGCGTCGGGTAGAAGCGCTGGACTATCCACGTTGGGCGCAATGGCGACAGAGTGTCTTTGCTTTCACATCTGAGCCCGCTGCAATTGTATTGAACCGAACGGCGTTTGACGGCGCGCCTTTGCCCAAGACACGCCAGGATCTGATCCGGCTGCTTCGGTCCGATCCGGACACTTTCAAAGGCAAGCTTGGCACCTACGACGTGCGTGCTTCCGGCGTCGGTTATCTTTTTGCAACGCAGGACGCACGCGCTTCGGAAACCTTCTGGCGTTTGATGGAGGTTATGGGCAACCTCGACGCACGGCTGTACTGCTGTTCCGGCGACATGATCGAGGATGTGGCGAGCGGCGAGATCGCGGTTGCCTACAATGTACTGGGGAGCTATGCCGCTGCGCGCAAGGATCTCGCTGCGTCCATCAAGGTTGTACTGCCAGCGGATTTTCAGACTATTATGATGCGCACGGTGCTCATCTCTGGCGAAACAACGGAGCCTGAGGCTGCGGAGGCGTTATTGTCGTTTCTGCTCGAAAACAAAGCCATCGATGGTGAGTACCGAGCAGACGGTCTGCCCGGCCTTGATTTGTCGCGTGGGGCCGACGAACAGAGCACCATTGCACTGGAGCCTGCATTGCTTACGTACCTGGATGCGGTCAAGGCGCGCCGTTTTCTGGCCGAATGGGCTGACGCGATCATCCAGCCCTGACCGGTAAGCCCAACTGATACCCCGGCGTGGACTGAGAGATTGCAAGTTCTTCTTCGTCCATGTCCTCGCCAATGGTTTCGAACATCGGCGTCGACAGATACCGCTCACCCGTGTCCGGCAGCATGCACAAGATCACAGAGCCTTCAGGCGCGGATTTGGCAACTTCAAGAGACACGGCGAATGTGGACCCACCGGATATCCCGGTAAAAATGCCCTCCTGTCGGGCGAGCATTTGCGCGCATTTGATCCCGTCCGGTCCTGCAACCGGGATCAATTCGTCATAGTAGTTTTCATCGACAGCCTCTTGCAGAACAGCTGGAATGAAATCAGGTGTCCAGCCCTGAATGGGGTGCGGCTCAAACGCCGGGTGGCTGGCGGTGGGGGATTGATCTGCGTCTCGCGCCTGCGCGTGGCCGCTGCCCAGAAGTTGCGCATTGGCCGGCTCAGTCAAGATAATTTTGAGATCAGGACGCGCCTTGCGCATTACCCGGCCCAAGCCGCTGACGGTGCCGCCGGTACCGTAGCCGGAAACAAGATAGTCAAGCTTGTCTCCCTCGAAATCTGCAAGAATTTCTTTTGCTGTCGTGGCTTCATGAATGTCCGCATTGGCGTCCGTTTCGAACTGCCGAGCAAGGAACCAGCCGTTCTTTTTCGCCAGTTCTACGGCTTTTTGGTACATGCCAAAGCCTTTTTCGGCCCTAGGCGTGAGCACGACCTTTGCGCCCAACATACGCATCAGTTTGCGCCGTTCAATTGAGAAGCTGTCCGCCATGGTGACAACAAGAGGATAACCCTTTTGCGCGCAGACCATGGCTAGGCCGATGCCCGTGTTGCCACTGGTTGCTTCCACCACGGTCTGCCCGGGTTTCAACGCGCCGGAGCGTTCGGCAGCCTCGATAATATTCACTGCCAGCCTGTCCTTGACGGATGCTGCCGGGTTAAAAAACTCCGCTTTCACGTAAATCGTCACATGCGCGGGCGCGAGATTGTTGACGCGGATCACTGGCGTGTCGCCGATTGTATCCAGAATGCTGTCGTAGCGCGTGCCACGACCTTTCGTGCTGCGAATGTTGCCGGATGCCATGCTGTGTCTCCTTTGATATTTTCAGAGCGTCGCGCCGCCCGCGATTGAATAATTTCGATGCACCGCGTCCCCGCAACACTTTTGCATAGTTTTACAACAGTTTCACGCAGGTACATTCTATTCAAATCAAATCGCGTTGGAGACGTCCTTGCAGTCGAACCACTCTAACCTTCATCAGCCGCATTCTGTCTGGCTATGTTTTGACACCCGCGATGCACGGGACTGCACGGCTGAGATTGAACGCCTGAGCCGTGTTACTTCGACACCGGTGTTCACGCCGCATGTGACATTGCTGGGCGATCTTTTCGGCGCGCCTCGAGAAACGATGCAGGTATGTCGCGCGTTTGCAAGCGGCCTGCAACTGCTCGACTTAGAAATCAAGGGGCTCGTGCGTGGCGAAACGTTCTTTATGTCGCATTTCCTCGACCTCCGTGTGCCCGATGAAATTTGTCATTTGCGCGACGCCATTGCCAAGGCTTTGAGCATTTCAACGCCGGGGGTTTTCCGTCCGCATCTCAGCCTGGCTTACGGGGCTACAGCAGCGCTGCCGGAGCCACCAGGACGACTTTTGTTGAACGGGCAGGGCGGGCCGCGATGCCTGCGTGTTTCATCGCTTGTTGTCGCGGCGTCATCCAGCGGTGTTCCGATTGAACGCTGGACTGTTCTTTACGAGATGTTGATGGGGAAATAAACCTTTGTTTTGAATTGATTTAAATGACGAGTTGACGCTTTTCCGTGCGATCTGTTGACAGATTGCGGAATTGGCTGAATGCTGACGTTGCAAGAGACCGGGGCATGCTGCGACAGCGTCGTACAAACGTCATCAAACGGTCCTAAAAGCCAGAACTGTCACTAAAGACAGTTTCGAATAGGGAGAAACCAATGAGAAAAATCACATTACTTTCCGCGGGTTTTGCCGTTTTGGCATCCGGTGCATGGGCGCAGACGGAAATCCAGTTTTGGCACGCTATGGGCGGACGTTTGGGCGAGGTCGTTGAAGAAGTCGCGCAAAAGTACAATGACAGCCAAGGCGACTATGTGTTGGTGCCGACCTATAAGGGTGGCTATGAAGATACCATGACGGCGGGCATCGCGGCGTTCCGCGCCAGTCAGCAACCACACCTGATCCAGATTTTTGATGCTGGCGCCGCCACAATTATCAACGCACCCGGCGCGACGGTTTCGGTTGCTGATCTATTGTCTGAGCATTCCGACGGTTTTGACGCAACGGATTACATTGAGGGCGTACGCAACTTTTATGCGGATAGCGAAGGCAAGATGATCGGCATGCCGTTTAACTCTTCCACGCCGCTGCTGTACTACAACAAGAAGATTTTCGAAGAGGCTGGCATCGACGGGCCGCCGTCCACATGGGAAGAATTCGAAGCCATGGCACCGAAACTCAAGGAGGCCGGGTACCAGGCATTGGCTCAAAGCCACAGCCCGTGGATTTTCTCTGAAAACTTCCATAGCAGGCATAACCTTCAGCTTGCAACCGGCAACAATGGCTATGACAGCACCGACGTGGAGATCCTCTACAACAATCCGCAGATGATTGCGCATTGGACGAAGGTCAAAGAGTGGCTGGACGCCGGTTACTACGGGTTTTACGGTCGCGGATGGGGTGACAATCAGGACGCCTTCGTTCAGGAAAAAGTTGCAATGTGGCTGGGCTCTTCCGGGTCCTTCGGTGGCCTGAGAAACAGTGCTGAGTTTGATTTTGGCACGTCTTACCTGCCGTACTGGGCGTCCATCATCGACGAGCCAAAGTCGACATTCATCGGTGGTGCAGCCCTTTTTGCTATGGCAGGCAAGAGCGATGATGAAAACAAAGCAACAGCTGATTTCCTGAACTTCCTGTCAAGCCCGGATGTTCAGTATTTCTGGCACAAGGAAACCGGCTATGTGCCTATTACCAACGCGGCCTATGAGCTTGCCAAGGAAGACGGGTACTATGAAAGCACACCTGATGCGGAAATTGGTGTTCTTCAGCTCAGTCAGCCGGCCGGCGAATGGACCAAGGGCTATCGGCTGGGCTTTTATGTGCAAATTCGTGAAGTGATGTATAAGCACTACGAAGAGATTTTTGCGGGCGATGCAAGCGTCGAAGACGCATTTGCGAGTATCGAAGAAGAGAGCAACGCACTGCTCAAGCGCTTTGACGCCACTTACAAGTAGAGCATTGCACGCGTAGTCGAAATGGCCAGCGAGGGCTCATCCTCGCTGGCCCAATTTTCAAAAGACGACCGAGGATTTCATAGGCATGAAGCGCGTCCAATTCGAGCACAGCGCCATACCCTATCTCTTTATTGCGCCGCAGATTGTCATCATTACGATCTTTTTTCTCTGGCCGGCGGCGCAGGCCATATACCAGTCCTTTTTGTTAGAAGATGCCTTTGGTCTGTCCTCGCAGTTTGTCTGGTTCCTCAATTACACGGACACAATTCTAAGCAGTGCCTGGCTGCAATCAGCAGGCTTTACCATGGTGTTTTCCGCTCTCGTCACCTTCTTGTCATTGGCCCTTGCGTTATTGCTGGCTGTCAAAGCGAATGAGGTGCTGCAGGGGGCCAGCACGTACAAGACGCTGCTGATGTGGGCTTATGCGATCGCTCCGCCGGTTGCGGGTCTTATGGGCAATCTAATGTTCAACCCGCTGATCGGTGATCTGTATGAGTTCATGAACATCTTCGGATATGATTTTGACCACAAGCTCGATTCCGCGGACGCAGCTTTTGTCGTCATCCTGATTTCGGTCTGGAAACAGGTCAGCATCAATTTCATTTTCTTTCTGGCCGGGCTGCAGGGTATTCCAAAGTCAGTGCAGGAAGCGGCACTGATGGACTGCAAAAGCTCCGCCCGGCGATTCTGGACCATCACTTTTCCTCTGCTGGCACCGACCACCTTCTTTTTGGTCGTCATCAATATCACCTATGCGTTTTTTGAAACCTTCGGGATCATCGATACGACAACGCAGGGCGCGCCCGGCGGGTCGACCGCAACACTGGTCTACAAGGTGTATCAGGACGGCTTTCGCGGTGCGGATATTGGCGGGTCTTCCGCGCAATCGGTGGTTTTGATGATCCTTGTGCTGGTTCTGACCGTGGTCCAGTTCCGTTATATTGAGCGAAAGGTGCACTACTGATGAATTGGCACCGTATTTCCACCCACGCGATCCTGCTGGTCGGCGCCCTTTTTATGACCCTACCGGTGTGGGTCGCGTTCGCCACCTCGACCCACGCGCCGGAAACGATACTGCGAAACGGTCTTCAGTTCTGGCCGGGGCCGCATTTCTTTGAAACCTATAAAGAGGTTTTGTTTGTCGAAGGTGGCGTTATGAAAAAGGTGACGGCCACGACGATGTTGAAAAATTCCATGATCCTTGGGCTCGGTTTCGCCTTTGGAAAGGTCATCATCTCGATGCTTGCAGCCTACGCCATCGTGTACTTCAGATTTCGGCTCGGTGTGCCGCTGTTCTGGGTGATCTTCATGACACTTTTGTTGCCTTTGGAAGTGCGCATAATCCCCTCCTATGAGGTGGTGGCCAACATGGGTCTTTTGGATACACACACCGGTCTTATCGTGCCTCTGATCGCCTCGGCGACGGGAACGTTCTTCTTTCGGCAATTTTTCAGATCTGTCCCGGACGAGCTGTTGGAAGCAGCGCGGTTGGATGGCGCGACTGCCTGGGGTTTCTTTAAGGACATTCTGGTGCCCCTGAGCCGAACGATGATCGCGGCTATTCTTATCATCATGTTCGTGGTGGGGTGGAACCAGTATCTTTGGCCGCTCATCATGACCACTAAAGAAGACAACTACACACTCGTGATTGGTATCAAGCAAATCTACCAGGTGTTGAACGAAGGCGGGGAATTGCCCCAGTTTCAAAAGGCTTTTGCTCTGACGATCATTGCGACTTTGCCGCCGGTGGCTGTGGTGGTGATTTTCCAGAGGTGGTTTGTGAAAGGTCTTGTCGAAAGTGAGAAGTAATGGCGCAAGTTGAGCTGAAATCTGTCCGCAAAACCTACCCCAACGGGGCTGAGGCCATTTTCGGCGTTGATATGCATATCGACGACGGTGAACTGATCGTCTTTGTTGGCCCGTCGGGCTGTGGCAAGTCGACATTACTGCGAATGGTGGCAGGGCTGGAGAGCGTTACATCAGGCGACATCCTGATTGGCGACAAAGTAATCAACAAAGTTTCGCCTTCCGAACGTGATGTGGCGATGGTGTTCCAGAACTATGCGCTTTATCCGCATATGTCCGTGCGGGGAAATATGGCTTACGGGCTGAAGAACCGAAAAATGCCAGCCGACGAAATTGAGCAGCGGATCACCGAAGCCGCGCGTATGCTTAAGATTGACGCTTTTCTGGACCGCCAGCCAAATCAACTCTCAGGTGGGCAGCGACAGCGCGTGGCCATGGGGCGGGCGATTGTGCGCAACCCGCAGGTCTTTTTGTTTGATGAGCCACTGTCAAACCTCGATGCAAAGTTGCGCGTGCAGATGCGGATCGAGATCAAGAAGTTGCAGCGTCGGATGAATGTGACTTCAATCTACGTAACGCACGATCAGACCGAAGCGATGACGCTGGCGGATCGGCTTGCTGTTATCAATGAAGGGCGCGTGGAACAGATGGGCGCGCCGATGGAGTTGTACCTTAATCCCGCCACGCTCTTCGTGGCTTCCTTCATTGGGTCGCCGCAGATCAATCTAATACCTGTAGAATTCAATGGCGGATTGCTCTCCAATGGCGATCTATCTATTGATGGCTTTTCGGGCCTGCCGGAGAACAGTAAGCTGATGCTCGGTGTGCGGCCGGACGTTCTCAGCCAGCAACCGGACGGCCAGATCGGATTGACAGTGGATCTTGTCGAACAGCACGGCGGTGAAAACCTTGTGTACGGGGCATTGGTCGGAGCAAAATCCGACGCGGGTGACCCCTTGGAGGTCTGCCTAAAGGCACAGCAATCCGTACGGCCTGAGCCAGACACCTTGATGCGGTTGGGATTCGATCCCGCGGATGCTTTTGTCTTTGATGCCGTCACCGGGGCGCGCCTGGTGTGATCGTCCTCCGGGCGTCTTGATGGCGCGCCTTTCGCCGTTGGTCGAAGTGACTTATCACTGCACGGTGTGATCTGCACAAGGAGCCAAGATGCCTCTGACCGATCCGGACCGTCTGTTCCCAGCAGACGCGCGCACGCGCGACGTGGCGCGCGCACTGTATGCAACCGTGGCAACGCTGCCGATCATCAGCCCACATGGTCATTGTGATCCGAGATGGTTTGCTGAGAACGATCGGTTTGCCAATCCGGCGGAGCTTTTTGTTGTGCCTGATCATTACGTGTTTCGCATGCTGATAAGTCAGGACATCAGCCCTGACGACTTGGGCATACCGCCGCAGGACGGTGGCGGGGTTCAGCCTGATCCCGAAAAAATCTGGGCTCATTTTGCCGCGCACTATCATCTCTTTCGCGGTACGCCGTCCGCTATGTGGCTTGACCACTCTTTTGAGCATGTCTTTGGATTGCAGGAGGTTCTGAGTTCGCAGACTGCGGATTTATATTTCGATCATATCGAACACTGTCTCGCCCAGCCCGCGTTTCGTCCACGCGCCCTGTTCGAAAGTTTTGGAGTCGAGGTGCTGGCAACCACGGAAGGCGCGTTGGACGAGTTGAAGTGGCACGAGAGGATCCGCGAAAGCGGATGGCAGGGGCGCGTTGTAACCACGTATCGACCGGACGCCGTCGTCGATCCCGAATTTGAAGGGTTTACAGACAACATTGCCCGTTTAGGCGAGGTCACGGGTGAGGACACGACGACTTGGTCAGGATACCTGAACGCACATCGCCAGCGTCGCGACTTTTTTAAATCTATGGGGGCAACCGCTTCCGATCACGGGCATCCGAGTGCAGCGACGACCAATCTGAGCGGAGCGGACGCCGAGGCCCTTTTTACGACGGTTTTGAAGGGTAACGTCTCGGCCGATGAGGCGGAGGCATTCCGCGGCCAGATGCTGACCGAAATGGCGCGCATGAGCCTTGAAGACGGTCTCGTTTTGCAGATCCACGCAGGATCGCGCCGGAACCATAGTTCAGCGATCTTCGACCGTTTCGGGCGCGACAAGGGGTTTGATATACCGGGACGAACAGACTACGTCGGGGCGCTGAAACCGTTGCTTGACGCGGTCGGGTTAGAACGATCACTAAAGATCATCCTGTTTACGCTTGACGAAACAAGTTATGCGCGCGAGCTGGCACCTTTGGCAGGTGTTTACCCTGCGCTCCGGTTGGGTCCACCTTGGTGGTTTCATGATAGCTTCGAAGGGATCAAAAGGTTTCGCGAGGCCACGACCGAGACATGTGGGTTTTACAATACCGCCGGTTTTAACGACGACACGCGCGCGTTCTGTTCGATACCCGCGCGGCATGACGTCTCGCGGCGGACCGATTGTGCCTATCTGGCTGAGCTTGTCGTCACAGGGCGTCTGCGCGAAGCGGAAGCCTTCGAACTTGCACACGATCTGGCATATGGCCTTGCCAAGAAGACGTATAACCTATGACACCCGCGCCGCGCCTGATCCGGAACCAAAAACCCCCTCGAACGCGCATCGTGCACTTCGGACCAGGCGCTTTTTTCCGGGCTTTCGTCGGTACATATACCGACGATGCGTCGCGCGCTGACGTCGAAGATTGGGGGATCGCGGCCGTTAGCCTGAAAAGCGCAAGCGCCCGTGATGCGCTGATGCCACAGGGGGGTGTCTACACGTCCATTTCGCTGGCACCAGAAGGCATCGAAGATCGCTTGGTGTCCTGTGTGACACATGTGCTGGTGGCGCCGGAAGATCCAGAGACCGTTTTGATGCAGCTTGCGGTTCCCAACACAAAAATTGTCACACTGACGATTACAGAGAAAGGTTATTGTCTCAACATGCGCACATGCGCGCTGGATACCAGCGCAGAAGATGTGCAGCACGATGTTGCGAATCCGAGTGCCCCACGAACAGCGATTGGCTACATCGTGGAAGGCCTCGCGCGGCGGCACTCTGCCGGTCGGCGACCTTTTACGGTACTGTCCTGCGACAACCTGCCAGACAACGGTGCGGCGACGCGGCGCGCTGTTATCGATTTGGCGCATTTACGCGACCCGGTGCTTGCCGCATGGATTGAGACGGAGGTGCGGTTTCCCTCCACAATGGTGGACCGCATTGCGCCAGCAACAACGAAGCAAAGTGTCAGCGCGTTGGCCAAACGCGCCGGGTATTTTGATCCGGCTTGTGTCCAGCATGAACCCTTTCGACAGTGGGTTATCGAGGATGATTTCGTTGATGATCAGCGGCCGGATTGGGACGTCGCTGGCGCGCAATTTGTCCGCTCTGTTGCACGGCATGAAGCAATGAAACTGCGTTGCCTTAACGGGACGCACTCCGCGCTTGCCTATCTTGGATACTTGGCGGGTTATGAAACGATAGCCGACTGTGCGGCGGATCCGGATTTTGTGGCATTGTGCAGAAAGCTCTGGGCAGAGGAAATTGTGCCGACGCTCGATCCGCCAGACGACACTGACATTGGCGCCTATACCGAAGCTTTGCTGAAACGTTACAGCAACCCGGCCATTCGTCACCAGACATGGCAGATTGCGATGGATGGCTCTCAAAAACTGCCACAACGTCTGGTCGCAACGCTGCTGGACCAGAGAGCGCGATGCGCCGTTGCACCGGGGCTTTGTCTCGCAATTGCCGCTTGGATGCGTTACATCGGCGGGTTGGACGAGCAAGGTCAAGAAATCGATGTACGCGACCCCTTGGCAAGCGAGCTGAGACACGCAGCAGACAACGCAGCCGACCCAGCAAGTAAGGTTACGTCTCTGCTTGGAATGCGCGCTGTCTTCTCTGAGGAACTTGCTCGGGACACAGTTGCTGTTGCCGAGATCACGAAGGCCTATTGTGAGCTGACCAGTTACGGAGCGCGCGCGTGCGTCGCAGACTACGTGCGTTCCGGTAGCTAGATGCTTGGCTTTCAACACAAACCACTTTGTCGAAGTGCTGTTTTCAGAGAGGACTTTTTTGGCCCATCGACGAGAACGCGCACTGTGCGACATCGCCTGAAAACAATTTTTTTGCCGAACACTGTGGCCCAGAATGGTGAACGAGCAAGACGCAGTCGCCCGAACGGGCCTTGCGTTGTAGGCTGGGTGCAAAAGGACGTCATTCAGGCAATCCAGACATCAGTGGCCACACTTGACAGAATAAACCCGTTCGCAGAACCATAAGCATCAACCAAAAAGGGAATTTTGTTATGGCTTTAGGTTTAGTTCTTGGCGGCGGAGCGCCGAACCTTCCGCTGATGTCTGGTGCATTGTTGGCGCTGGATGACGCGGGGTATGAATTCGAGGTGGTTTCGACGACTGGCGCGGGCATGCTGATTGGTCTGATGTATGCGGCGCCCAGAGAAGGCACGCGTAAAGAAGTTCTGCAAGCCACACGCGAAATGGGCGTGCACGACGCGATCTACAACATGTTTCCAGTGAATTTTAAGATTTTTCACAAAGCCGGTCCGATGGCCGAAGCCTATACCAAGTTTCACCAGAACTGGCTTGCCCAGATGCCACGAGAAAACGAGGCGCAACGGTTCATTTCCGATATGACGCAGTTTTGGGTGGCGAGCTTTTGTCCAAGTGATTTCTCGCCGACCCAAAATGGTCTGTGCCAGCCGCCCCCGTGGATTGACCTGGTTGTCGATTTTGACAAACTGGCAGCCTTCAAGGGCGAGTTCCTGATGTCGGCATATTGCATCGAAGACGCCGAGGAGGTCTCGTTTGACAAGGAAGCGATCACCTCGGATCACTTCAAAGCGGCATTGGCGATGCCTTTCATTTACGCGCCTTACAAGATGGACGGTAAAACCTATCTGGAAGGATCTGCATTTGACACCCTGGCGTTCAGCCCGGGCGGTGTAATGAGCAAGAACCTGGTCGATACAGTCATTTATTTCGATGTTTTGGGTCAGAGAAAGCTGATTACTGAACCCAAGAATTTATATGATGCGTGGGTGCGGTCGATTATCAATCCTCTGACGCGCATTGCCGAAATGGATACCGAGTATTACGAGAACCACCAGGCAAAGCTGAAGAACATTGATGTGCTGCGGATGCCGTTCCGAAACAACATCTCAGAAGAGCAATGGCCCAAGGTACTCGATTGGTCATACTCCAACATGTCCGCTCTTTTTGACGTTGGCTACAAGACGGGGCAGGATTTTGCCGAAGAACACAAAGATATTCTTGTTGCCAGTCACGAGAAAACACCCGACAAGGTTATGGAGAAAATCTCGCGAGCCGGTTTGGACAAAGAGGTTATGGCGATCGTGGAAAAGGCGGAGGCCAAAGCGGCGCCTGCACGCGGTTCCGAATTGCAACAGCAATTCAAAAAGCTCGCTAAGGATGACACACAGGACTTGCTCGACGCATTTGCCAGCGCGGCGCAGATGTTCGAGCAATATACGCCGCCAAAAACCACGCCGTCCGCAAAGACCGGCTCTTGATAAAGCACTGCCGCAATGGCGCGCTGAAACGGGACACATCATGAACCAAAGTGTAGGCCGACGATGGAGTGTCTGAAGTGCGGGTCTGTCAATCGGCCAGGGCGAAGGTTTTGCAACAGTTGTGGCGCCGCGCTGCCGGTGGAGTGTAGCCATTGCGGCTTTCACAATGACCCTGACGATTCCTTTTGTGGAGGGTGCGGCGTCGCTTTGGGCGGGGCACTTGTCGTTGCTCCTAAGGCGCCTTCGCAAGCTGACAAGCCATATGCATTCGAAGGGGACAGACGCCAGCTTACGGTGATGTTCTGCGACCTGGTCGGATCCACGCTAATCTCCGAGCAGCTCGATCCGGAAGAAATGACGCGTCTTCTAACTGCTTATCGCATTGCTTGCGCTGAAGTGGTGGAACAGTACGGCGGGTTTATCGGCAATTTTATGGGCGACGGTTTGCTGATTTACTTTGGTTACCCGCAGGCGCACGAAGACGACCCGCAACGCGCGATCCGGGCAGGATTGAGTATTATCGCAGCGGTGGCCAATCTAAACAAAGATTTCCCGGCGCCTGATGTGCCCTTGAACGTCCGTATAGGTATAAACACCGGTTTGGTCGTCGCAGCCGACATAGGGGCTGGCGAACAACGTGAAAAGATGGCGATTGTCGGCGATACGCCGAATATCGCTGCGCGATTGCAAGCGCTTGCCGAACCGGGCACTGTTGTCATTGGTCGGCGTACCCACCGGCTGATTGAAGGTCTGTTCATTTGTGAACCGCTCGGAGCGACGACGCTTAAGGGTATTTCAGAGCCTATTGAAGTCTATCGTGTCCGCGAAACCACCGAAGCACGCAGCAGTTTTGAGGCCAAGCTGCAAAAGGGTCTCACGCCCATGGCGGGTCGAAAGGAAGAGATCGGTCTGTTGGTCAATCGTTGGGATCAGGCCAGGGACGGTGACGGTCAGGTTGTTCTGATCTCGGGCGAGCCGGGGGTGGGCAAGTCGCGCGTCTTGCAGAATTTCCATTCCATCGTTGGCGCACAAGGCTGCAAAGTGGTTGGCTTCGTTTGTTCCAATTACCGTCTCGATACACCCTTCCACCCGGTCGTGGATTTTTTCGAGCGCACGCTTGAAGCTGACGTAGATAGCGACCCGCAGGCAATGCTCGACAAGCTTGACGGATTTTTGCGCGAGCATGAACTGGATGTCGATGAGTACGGCGCTCTGCTGGCGGCCATGCTGAGTTTGCCGGCTTCGGGTCGCTACAACGCGCCGGTACTGACGCTCGAAGATCAGAAAACTAAGACACTTAAAGCTCTCGTCGGTGTCACCGAAGCGCTTTGTACCAAAGACCCGCTTTTGATCGTGGTGGAAGATCTTCAGTGGGCCGACCATTCCACCCGCGAGTTTCTGGGGCTGCTGGTGGAGCATGTGCGCACCTCGCGCATTTTGGTTGTGATGGCATTCCGCGCTGACTACGAGCCGGAATGGACACGTCAGCCCCATCTGACCACTTTGCGCTTGCGCCATCTGAGCCGTCCGGAAAGCATTGAACTGATAAATGGCGTCACGGGTGGCCGCCCTTTGCCCGATGAGGTTATGGAACACATCCTGTCCAAGACAGACGGTGTGCCGCTTTTTATCGAAGAACTTACCAAGCTGGTCATGGAAATGGACCTTCTGGAATTGAAAGATGACGCGTACAAGCTGACGGGGCCGTTACAAGCGACGGCAATCCCGGATTCGCTGCAGGACTCTTTGATGGCGCGGCTTGATCATCTGGGCACGGCAAAGGAAGCAGCGCAACTAGCCTCTGTTCTTGGGCGAACGTTCGGGCACGCCTTGCTTCTGGCGGTTACCCAAAAGAGCGAACAAGCGCTCGATCACGCTCTTACCCGCCTTGTTGATTCAGAATTGTTATATCGCCGCGGGCTCGCACCCGAAATTGTTTATGAATTTAAGCACGCTTTAGTGAAAGATGCTGCTTATCAGGGCCTCTTGCACAGCAAGCGCAGGCAATTGCACCTGGAGATCGCGGAGATTCTTGAGAAACGCTTCCCGCACATGACGGATCGGAGCCCCGAACTGCTTGCCTATCACTACAAAGCCGCAGGTGACGTTGAGCAGGCGATCCCTTACAGCTTTAAGGCCGGCGACATTGCAGCGGATCGTTATGCGTCGACCGAAGCATCGGCGCATTATCAGGCGGTCCTTGAGATGGCCAAATCCATTCCGTCTTCGGACGCATCAGCGCGCCTGCAGATCCGCGCGATCCTTAAACTCGCCAATGTCGCTTCCAGCCGCGAGCAGTTTGAACGCAATCTTGGCAATCTTGGCACCGCGCGTACGCTCGCCGAAAAGATCGACCATCAAATACGGCTCTGTCAGATTCAGTATTGGACGGCGCGGACGTACTACGTTTTGGGTCGGTTTGGCCTGGCTGCGGATCTCGCACGGCAAGCTTTGGAGTTGGCAGAACGGCTGAGTGATGATGAACGGATGAAGACCGGTCCGGTGAATTTGCTGGCGCGGGTCTACTGCCTGCTCGGCGAGCCGGCGGCTGCAATCAATCATGCACGTCAGAGTGTGCGCCAGATGCATGAAGCGGGTGACCACGTTGAAGAAGCGGCAGTTTCCGGTGTTTTGGCCTTTGCCCTGGCGCAGCACGGAGAGTATAGCAAAGCGCTCGATGCCGCGAACCACGGTCTGAAACTTGCAAAAAAGCTTGATCATCTGCCGACAATTGCTGCTTGTCTTATGTTCCGCGGTGTCGTGAACGGCTGGTTCGGGCGGCTGGAGGAGGCCACACCGGATTTCGAGCAAGGCCTTTACGTCTGTGAACAGTCGGGCGATGTATTCCGAAAGTACCTGACTTTGGGATGGCGCGGCGAAGCATGCCTTGTCGCAGGCGAAATTGTGGCGGCGCGAAACAATCTGGAACAGTGCTTGGAACTGGGCGCATCGCTTGGCACGTCTTTTCACCGCGGCGCATTTGAGGCTTTTCTGGCCAAAGCGCTCTTGGCGCAAGGCAACGTCGATACCGCGATGCGACTGGGCGAAGCTGCGGTCGTGACGGCCACGGAAAGCGGTGAAACCTGGCCAAGATCGATTGCACTGCGTGTGGCCACCGAGGTTCAGATTGCCAGCTCAACTCCGGATGTTGCTGCGGCACAATCCGCGATCGCGGCTGCAATCGGAATTCAAACAGAAAGACAATGCAGGTGCGATCTCGCTTGGTCGCATCTTGTTCAGGGTCAGGTCTTAAAGGCGACGGGCGATCATGACGGCGCGGCTGAGGCCTATTCTCTAACGCTGGATATGTTTAAAGACCTGCAGATCGAGCGCGGCATTGAACTGTCAAGATCGGCGATATCGGCGTTACGAGCGCTGAGCACCAACACCGGATAGCGCGGCGCCCGGACGCGCGCTGGCCGTTTCATCACCTATGGCGCTGCGCGGCACAGACACGGCTTTGAGAATGGCGTAGACCTGCGTCCCCTCGCTCAGCGCCAGAGCCGTAGCAGAACGACGCGTGATGCGGGCCAGCAACACTGTGCCGGACGCATCGACTTTTACAAGCGCGCCGGGTCCGTCACCGAAACGCACAGCAACCACAGTTGCGGGCAGGACATTCAGAGCCGAAACACTTTCTGGCTGTCGGGTGGCAAGCATGATGTCTTGCGCTTTTATTCGAATACGCACAGCAGTACCGGGGAGGTGCGGCACTCGCGGCAAGAGGAGCTCAAGGTTGTCAGACAGCAATGTGCTGATCCCGTCCTCATGGTGTTTTTGCACAACTCCATGCAAAATGACACCCGCTTCACCAGGACCCAGCGGCGTTACGGCGGGATCGCTTAAAACCGCGTCGGCAGGACCTTGGGCCACGACGCGGCCCTCTTCCAGCACAACTACACTTGAGGCAAGGCGGGCCACTTCAGACGCGGCATGACTGACGTAGAGTATCGGGATATCCAATGTATCTCGGAGGCGTTCGAAATATGGCAATATCTCTTCCTTGCGCGCATCATCCAAGGCGGCAAGGGGCTCGTCCGCAAGCAGTATTTTGGGATCAGCCAGAAGCGCACGGCCGATAGCGACCCTTTGTTTTTCACCGCCCGACAGTCGATTTGGCCGTCGATCGAAAAGGCTGCCGATACCCAACATGTCAACGATGCGGCTGATATTAGCTTGGTCAGCGCGGTGTTTTGAGAACCAGCGCCCATAAGCGAGATTCTGCGCCACGGTCAGGTGCGGAAAAAGTCGCGCATCTTGAAAGATGTAGCCGACGCGGCGCCGATACGGCGGCAGGTTTATACCGGCGGAACTGTCATACATTGTCCAGTTGTTGACCTTAATGTGCCCGTGCGACGGCGTGGACAAACCAGCAACTGCGTTAGCGATACTGGTCTTTCCGGATCCCGAACGCCCGTAAAGAACCGTGATGCCATTTGGAACGTCAAAACGCGCGTCCAGCGTGAAGCTCTCAAGCTGACGTGAGATGGAAACGCTCAGACTCATGCCTGTCCGATCCTTTGCGCAACGCGCCTGGAAAGGCTTTCAGACACTAGCAACGCAGCCAGAGCGATGAAAACAGAGACAACAACCAGACGAAAAGCGGAGGCCTCAGCACCCGGAATTTGTAAAAAGGCATAAACAGCTGAGGGCAACGTTTGGGTCTCGCCAGGGATGTTAGAGACAAACGTGATCGTGGCGCCGAATTCGCCCATTGCCTTGGCGAAAGCTAAAATGCTGCCCGCGAGAATGCCTGGCAGTATCATCGGCAGCGTGACCGTAAGATACACCCACCCCGGTCGCGCACCGAGCGTCGCGGCGGCTTCTTCGAGTTTCGGGTCCACGGCTTCAAGTGACAGCCTTATGGCGCGGACCATGAGCGGAAACGCCATGACGGCTGCTGCCAGCGCGGCTCCGGTCCATCGGAACGCAAATACGATGCCGATCTGCGCGAGCGCTTGTCCGAAAGGCGCCTGCAAACTGAACGTCACAAGAAGCAGGTAACCCGTAACCACCGGGGGCAGGACAAGCGGTAAGTGGACGAGGCCGTTGAAAAGCTGTTTGCCCGGAAAGGACCTGCGCGCCAGCAAATGCGCGGACCAAATCGCCAAGGGCAAAGCGGACAGCGTCGCCCAGAAGGCCACCTTCAAAGATAACAGGATCGCGTCCCACTCTTGTGGGCTGAACCATTCCATCGCGTTTCCTAAGGCCCCTTGCTCAGAAATCCCCTGTTTTCAAATATCTTATCTGCGGTAGGGTTGCTCAGATAGTCAAGAAAGGCCTGTGCCTGAGGGGCCGTTGCGCGTTTGAGACGTGCCGCAGTATAGATGATTTCTGGATGGCTTGTGGCCGGAAACTCTGCGATCTGATCAACGCGGGCGTCTGCATGTGCATCTGTGGCATAGACGACACCTAAAGTAGCCGCGCCCAGAGACACCAACACAAGTGCCGCGCGCACATTGTCCGTCTGCACCACATGCTTTTCAATAGGCGCCCAAAGCCCCAACTCCAATAGAGAAGCCTTGCCATAAAGACCGGCGGGTACAGCATCGACCAGCGCCATGGCGAGCTTGCCGCCGTCCAACAGAGTATTGAGATCGGTCTGTCCCGAAAGCGCAATCGGATCGAAGCGCCCTAGTGCCGCGATCAGGACAAGCCGATTTCCGAGCAAATCCACTCGCGTGCCCGGCGCGATAAGCCCGCGTGCCTCGATATCCTCCATCCACGCCGTATTGGCGGAGATAAATACGTCAGCCGGCGCGCCATAGGATATTTGTCGGGCGAGAGCAGAAGAACCCGCATAAGACAGCGTGACGTTGTGCCCGGTTTCTTCTGTGAACTTTCCCGCTACCTCGTCTAATGCATCCCGCAGGCTGGCTGCGGCAAAGACCGATACGTCTGCTGCAAGCGCTGCGGACGAGAAGGCGAGCCAGACCAAAGCGGCGGCAATTAGACTTCGTCCCGGGTCATGTTGTATCATGCCCCAGTGAACCATCAGAAGTGGTTCAGGTGCAAGACGGGCTGTCTTGCACCGAAGAGGTCTCGGATTGCAGGCGAGATACGCCAAATACGTTCAGACCAAGAAGTATGGCAGCGGTGCCCAGGCATAATGGTAGCCCTCCCACTTGGTATGTGGCCCCCGATAGCAGTGTACCCAGCAAGCGACCGGCTGCGTTGGCCATGTAGTAGAACCCAACATCCATAGTCACGCGCTGGTCCGTGCTGAACGCAAGGATCAAAAACGAATGCAAGGACGAATTCACCGCAAATATCGCACCAAACACCAATAGCCCGGTCACAATGGTGAGTGTGAGCCATATCGTTGAAGACTCTGCAGAATAAACGGCGGCTGCCAGCGCGGCGGGGATCACGATAAGAGCAGCACCCCAGACACGGGCATCGCGAAGCAGATCACAGAGTGCGCGCGTCTTGGCTCCAAGGAGTTTTGGCGCGACAGCTTGCACTGCCCCATACAAAATGACCCAAATCGCCATAAACGTCCCAATCATGAAGAATGCGGCGCGATTGCCTTCCGCCGTGCCATCAGACAAAACCGCATAAAAGTAGATCGGGATGCCAACCACGAACCAGACGTCCCGCGCACCGAACAGAAAAACACGTGAAAAGCTCAACCAGTTGATATTGCGGTTCTTCGAGAACACTTCCTTGAATTTTGCCGATTTGCGCCCTGCAGGCAGGCCCTTTGGCATGCGCAGCAATAAAGCAATGAAAACAACCGTGAGAAGCACTGCCATCGCAAAAACAGCCGTTTCAAATCCAAAGAGGGCGAGCAATGCTGCTCCAACGAGAAACCCAAGGCCTTTCACCGCATTCTTAGAGCCGGTAAGCACGGCGACCCACTTGAAAAGCGCGCCGCCTTCCGACGGTGCAAGAAGCTTCACAGCCGATTTCGCGCTCATCTTTGACAGGTCTTTGGCAACGCCAGACAATCCTTGCACGCACATCACAAACGCAACCGAGGCGGCGACAGCCCAGGATGGATCGAGCTGCGTAAGCATGTGCAAGGCAATGATTTGCAGCGCAAGCCCTGAAAAGAGCGTCGATGCCAACCCAAAGCGCGCGGCGATCCATCCTGCGCTCGAGTTCGTGATGATCCCGGCGACTTCGTACAGAACAAAGAGGTATGCGAGTTGGACCGGGCTGAAGCCCAACGCATGAAAATGCAGTAAAACCAGCATCCGCAACGCACCGTCCGTAAGCATGAAACCCCAATAGGCGGCCGTTACAGCAATGTAAGCGGCCAACCCGCGATCACGTGTCACAAACTTTCTCCGACAAGCTGCGCGACGTCGACAAGCCGGTGCGCATAGCCCCACTCATTGTCGTACCATGCATAGACTTTTACCTGGGTTCCATTGACAACCATTGTCGATGGAGCATCCACAATGGAGGAACGCGCATCATTGGTGTAGTCGGCGCTGACAAGTGGACGTGTCTCATACCCCAGAATGTCTTTTAGCGGGCCGTCGGATGCGGCAGCTTCGAATAGCGCATTCACTTCTTCCGCCGTGGTGTCACGTTCAACTTCGAAGACGCAGTCGGTCAGTGAAGCGTTGAGCAGCGGTACACGCACGGCATGACCATTCAAACGGCCTGTCAACTCAGGATAAATCAGCGTAATCGCCGAAGCGCTGCCTGTGGTGGTCGGTATCAGTGAATTCAGCGCAGATCGCGCGCGGCGCAGGTCCTTGGCGGGACGGTCAACAATCGTCTGAGTGTTGGTGACGTCATGGATTGTCGTTATGGAGCCGTGCTTTATGCCCAAATTCTCATGTATGACTTTCACGACAGGCGCAAGACAGTTGGTTGTGCAGCTCGCTGCCGTCACGATGCTGTGCTGTGCGGGGTCGTAGATGTTGTGGTTTACGCCATAGACAAGATTGACCGCAGGCCCGTCTTTGACGGGCGCAGAGACAACCACTTTTTTGACGCCGGCTTGGAAGTATGATGCGAGCTTTGCTTCGGTTTTGAAAGCACCGGTACAATCGATCACAACATCGATGCCTTCAAGCGGCAATTCCTTCGGATCTTTGCTGCTATGGACCGGAATTTTCGTTTCATCAATGGAAATACTCTCGTCATCGGCTGAGAACGCCGCATCCCAACGGCCATGTACGGTGTCAAATTCAAGCAAATGCGCATGCATTTGCGGTGTACCTACCGCATCGTTGAGCCATGCAATTTTGGCGCCGCGTTCCAAAAGCGGTTTCAGAGCAAGTTTTCCGATACGTCCGAGGCCGTTGAGCGCGTAAGTTGTCATTGCATTCCCATCATTTTCCCGATTTCGTCGACTTTGTACTGTAAGCTAACCCGATCTAACGCCTCGACCGGCAGCGCTGTGAACGCATTGATGCGAATGCTTATCGCGCCAAAGCTTTGTTGGAATGCTAGGCTTTTTTCCGACGCGTTTCCGGAGGCCTTAGCGGGGTCTGGCAGGCTCCAATGGGCCGAAACCGGTTGACCACTCCACGGTGGACAGTCCTCGTTTGCTGCCAGGTCACAAACCGTGAACACGAAATCCATCGTGGGTGCGTCTCCGGCCCGGAATTCCGATGTGTTCTTTGATCTTAAGCCGGCAGTCTCGATTCCGTGGTTTTCCAGAATTTCGATGGCGTGCGGGTTTATTTCGGATTGGTGGTGAGATCCTGCAGAATAAACATTGAAACGGTCACGGGCTTCGTGGCGCATAATAGCTTCGGCAAAAATTGAACGCGCAGAGTTTCCGGTGCATATGAACAACACATTGTGCTTTTGACCTGACGTTTGCGTGAAACGCGACCTTGGATAATCAAAGAAGGGCTCGCAGAGATCGGGCCGCCCGCGACAACAATCAACAAAAAAGTCAGCGATAACAGCGCGCGCCGCCTCCAGATTCATGCGGTAAAGCAGCGTGGTGCCGCGCCTTTCCTGCAGGATGAGTTGCACGTTCATCAACGCCGACAGGTACTGAGACGCGGTGCTGGCTTTCAGGTTCAGCACTTGTGTGATTTCTCCGGCGGGCAGCGCATTTGGATATCGACGCATCAAAAGCCGGAAAATGGCCATGCGTTGCGGGTGACTTAAGATAGAAAGACGATGAACAAGCGCTATTTCCATAATTCGTGAATACCAGAAATAATAAAGTCTACAAGTGGAAGTGTCCCGTCAGGCTTGTGCGTGCTTTTTTTTGGGTCGTGGGGACGGCGGCGCGTGTTACGAGACTCAAGTCCGCGAAAGTGCTGAGTGATTGCACCTGTCAATGCCTTGTTTTACGCTTGGTCGAAGGGGAAAGATGCAGGTCAGAACCAATAGATGAATGATATCGCAGACGGTATGATCGCTGCCTTCTGGCTGGTTTTGACATTGGATGCCGACCTTCTGGAAATCAGCCTGAGGTCGCTGCAGGTCAGCCTCGGTGCGCTTGTTGTTGCCTCGGCCATTGCCTTGCCGTTTGGCACGTTTCTGGCCATCAGAAGGTTCAAATACCGACGTCTCACGATATCCGTTTTGAATGCTTTGATGGGTTTGCCGCCAGTGGTTGTCGGGCTCATCGTTTATGTTTTGCTGTCTCGCTCGGGCCCGTTCGGTGTTCTTGGGCTTTTGTTCACGCCGACGGCGATGGTGATCGCACAGGTGATTATAATCACGCCGCTCATTGCGTCGATCACGCATCAGGCGATGCGAGAGCTATGGGCGGAATACCACGATCTTCTGATTTCGCTGAACACCTCACAATCGCAGCGGATCAAAACACTGGTTTGGGACGGTAGGCGCAACCTTCTGACCGCATCGCTCGCGGGGTTTGGGCGCGCGATTGGCGAGGTAGGGGCGATCATGATTGTTGGTGGCAACATTGATCATGCAACACGCGTTCTGACCACCGCCATTGCGTTGGAAACGGGCAAAGGTGATTTCGCGCTTGCGCTTGCTCTGGGGTTCGTTTTGATCGGTCTGGCGATCGTCATAAACGTTGCAATCCACTGGCTGTCGCAAACAGAGCGGGAGGGCCGGTGGTGACTTCTATTCTGCCTCTGTACCTTGACAGCGTCAGCGTCATTCGTCGTGGCAAAACGTTGCTGGGGCCAGTGAGCCTTGAACTCGGTCTTGCAGGGATAACAGTGATTATTGGGCCAAACGGTAGCGGCAAAACAACGCTGTTACGCGTGATGCATGGTGTGGAGCGCCTCACCAACGGGGGAGTGCACTGGTCGGTTCCGGATGTCGAAGCCCAACACCATCAGGCATATGTTTTTCAAAGCCCCATCATGTTGCGTCGCTCCGTCCTCGATAATCTGCGGTACCCGCTCAAACTACTTGGCAAGCCAAATGAAGAAATTGACGCGCTTGCGCTGTCCTGGGCCAAACAGATCGGACTTGCAGATCGTCTGAAATTACAGGCGACGCGACTTTCGGGAGGAGAAAAGCAAAGGTTGGCTGTTGCAAGGGCGCTGATGCGGAGTCCACAGGTGCTCTTTCTGGACGAACCTTGCGCCAATTTGGACGGCGCCTCTACGCGCGAGATTGAGAAGCTGATCTGCAAGGCACATGAGGCCGGTACACGTGTCGTCATGACCACACATGATCTCGGGCAGGCACGTCGTCTGGCGTCGGATGCGATTTTCATGTTGCACGGGCGCATCGAAGAACGAGCCACCGCGCCCGGTTTCTTTGACGCGCCGCAAAGCGCAGCGCTCGCCGCGTTTTTCAGAGGAGACATCATCCCATGATCCGACATTGTTTGCATGCTGTTGTAGCCTTGTTGGTGTCGGGGTTCGCGGCGGCAGAAGAGGTACGGCTCGCTGTGACCACCTCTTTTGATAACTCAGGGCTGGCAGATGTGCTTGTGCCTGCGATTGCCCGCGACACCGGGCTTGACGTGCAACTGCTGGTCGTCGGTACCGGGCAGGCTCTTCGTCTGGGACGCGCAGGAGATGTGGATGCGATCCTTGTGCACGCGCGTGCGGCAGAAGAGGCTTTTGTGGCCAACGGCTTCGGAACCCACCGGCGTGAAATTATGTACAATGATTTCGTGCTCATCGGCCCGGTCGGTGATCCGGCCGCAGTAACGGAGGCTGGCTCGGTTCGGGAAGCCTTGCTTCGAATCGGCAGCGCTACGCCCGCGTTCGTCAGTCGTGGTGACGATTCAGGAACACATAAGAAAGAGCTGGCGCTTTGGGCTGATGCGGGTCTTGAGCCGGATACGTTCGGCGCGTGGTATCGTCAGGTTGGTGCGGGCATGGGGGCAAGCCTGAACACGGCCGCAGGTCTTGACGCCTACATTCTGGCGGACAGGGCGAGTTGGCTCAATTTCGGCAACAAGGCGGATCTCGCGCTTTTGTTTTCCGGAGATCCTGTTTTGTTCAACCAATATTCGTTTTTGCCGGTCGATCCCGAAATGCACCCGCATGTGCACTCGGAGCGTGTAGTGCGGCTGGAGGCATGGCTGACAAGTTCTGCCGCCGAGCAATTGATCGACGCCTACACAATTGGAGACCAGACTTTGTTTACGTTCAATGCAAAGCCGCGCGACAGTCAGTGACGGTGAGAGTCGTCGTCGAGCGATCCGTGCACCGCGAATTGTTCAATGCCCGCGCTTTGAGATTCAATCACACTGTAGCTTTCGCGCACGCCCGCTTCGGTTAAGGTCCGGGACACGGTCAAGAGGGTGTTCGCCGCGTGCGCGTCGCACAGGTCTATCATGTGCACGATTTCTTCCTGAGCGACAGGGAAAGCTGCATCAATGGAAGGTGCGCCGTAGATCGCGACAAAGTGCTGCGCCAGCGCCTGAACCAGAGCGTCACGCTCAAAGTCTTCCAGCGGCGCGACGGCCACAAGGCTGACGCGACCAAAGGTATCCAATCCAATCCACCCATTTGCAAAGGCCTGTTTAGCGCGGCCCACCATGTCGCCATCCGTCCAGTTGGAAAATTCGAAGCCGCCGGAAATACACCACTCTCCTGTTTGGGCGGGGCTGTGAAAGACGCGGGTGTCGCTGTCGTCGAAGTGAATGGCGCGCGCGAGTTTCATGAATGCTCCTGTAGCAAATCACTGAGTGGAACGATGATCGTTTCCGTGCCCGATCGTAAGATGAGGCCAAGATTTTCATCAAGTCCAACAAACTCGCCACCGCGTCCTGCGGGGATCAACGTGCCTTTTGACGTGTCGGCGCGTGAGGTCCATTCCGCGTGGATTGGTCCGGTGCCTTCCTCCATCCACCGATTGATCCATACCAGTGTGTGGCGCACCCAAGCTTCGATTAGTAGCACAGGGTCGACGTCGCCGCAGCCTTCCGTAAACAGAGCTGCTATGTCAGGAGCGTGACCTGGGTGTTCTGTTTCTGATAACAGGTTCAGTTCCAGACCTACGACCATCCAATCCGGTACAGCCTCGGGCGTTTCGGGCGAGGCGGCAAACCTCAGCGCTCCGGCACGCCCGCCGTTCAGTTTAATGCCGCCTGACCATTCCAGATGCACCGCGACTTCCGGAGGAGCCACCGTGCCGAGTGCGTTTTGAAAGCCAATGCCACAAATCGGAAGGACAATGCTGGCAGCGCTTAGCGGCACTTCCGGCGCAAAGACAATTGCCGCTTCCAATCGTTTTGAACGCAGCGCATGCGTCACAACACCCGCGTCGCATCCCTCTTGCGCCATGGTGCAGGCGGCTTCGAATGCGTGGGTCTTTCCAGCCGGTTGTGGACTGAACAGCGGGGGCAAGTTAATCGGATCGTTCATGCGTTGCCGTCGTTGACCATTTGTCGGGCAAGAGTACGAAAGGCGGCAGACTGCGGGCCGTCCGGTTTGGAGATAACAATAGGTGCCCCGCCATCGGCGGCCAGTCGGATATCGAGGTGCAAAGGGATTTCCGCCAGCAACGGCACATCAAGCTTTTTTGCTTCGGCCGCCACGCCGCCATGTCCGAAGATGTGCTCTTCATGTCCGCAATTGGAGCAGATATGCGTGGACATATTTTCAACCATGCCCAGGATCGGCGTGCTCAGTTGGTTAAACATGTCGATGCCTTTGCGCGCGTCCAGCAGAGCCACATCTTGCGGCGTCGAGACGATAATCGCCCCGTCAAGCTTTGCTTTCTGTGCCAATGTCATCTGAACATCGCCGGTCCCGGGGGGCAGGTCGACGATCAGGACATCAAGCGCGCCCCACTGTACTTGCGTTAGCATCTGTTGCAACGCGCCCATAAGCATTGGGCCGCGCCAGACCACCGCTTGGTCATCATTGGTCATAAGGCCAATGGACATCATCGTGACGCCGTAGTTCCGCATGGGCAAGATGATCTTTCCATCAGGTGAGGCGGGTCGACCGGAGACGCCCAGCATGCGCGGTTGCGACGGCCCGTAAACATCTGCGTCAAGCAGACCTACACGCCTGCCTTCTGCAGCAAGCGCACAGGCGAGATTGGCCGACACGGTAGACTTGCCAACGCCGCCTTTGCCGGAAGCGATGGCGATAATGCGATCCACGCCGGGTACGCTTTGCGGACCTTTTTGTGCCGCGCGTTGCGGTTTGAGTTCAGGCGGGGCGGCTTTCGTGGCATGCGCGGTCAGGGCAATCTGCATTTGCTTCACGCCAGCCCCGGACAGTGCCGCTTCTGCCTGCGCTTTGGTCACGCCGTATCGCTCTGCCTCGGATCGCGCGATTTCCATAACAAAGCGCACTGCGCCGCTGTCGTCCACGTTGAGCGCGCGTATAACTCCAGCACTCACAATGTCCGTCCCGGAAACGGGGTCAGACACTGTCTTTAGCGCACCCAGAACCGTTTCCCGCGAAATGTTCATTTATCTGACGGGCCGGTGATTTCTCCTGTTACCACATGCTGCAGGTCGAGCCCGTCGATTGTCAGGACAACCTTCGCGTTGAATTTTTTCCCTTCTGTGGCGTCCGCCTGGCGCATAGCTTCTTCTATGGCCTGTTGAGACGTCACGCCGACCTGTTTGAGGAATTTGCGCATGGACATGTTAAAGTCATCTGTCATCTGGTGTTACGTCTTTCGATTGCAGGACAATGGCAATGGTGAAGGGTGCCTGATCGTGCAGGCTGCGTAAAGCCAGAGATCAGTGTGGCTTGGACTTTGAAAGATAGTCCTCGGTTGTGCGAACGCGGGGGCGATCTGCACTGGCGAAGGGCGAATTGGTGGCATGGAACTGCGCCTGCACGCGGCAGCCATCGCACATCTGGATCATGCGCAAAGCGTCGTTCGTCGCAAACATCTGATGTTGACCGGATAGTTTCTGCATGATCCGTTCCACCGTGGATTTAACGCCGAAGAGAGTACCGCAGTCGATACAGGCAAATGGCTCTTCTTCGTGTAGGACCGCCTGCGCCAGAGCACCGTCCGTCAGATTCAAACGAGGTTGCAGTTCAATCGCATGTTCAGGGCAGATGTTCGAGCACAAGCCGCATTGCAAACACGCGTCTTCCTGAAAACGCAGTTGCGGCAAGTCAGGATTGTCGACCAATGCGCCCGACGGGCAAAGCGAGACGCAGGCCAGACACAATGTGCAGGCGTTTGTATCAACCAAGACCGCGCCATAGGGTGCACCAGTAGGCAGGTCGGTGATTGCCGTGCTCGGTCGTAAGGCTTTGGCGGCGAGGCGGGTCACCTGTCGGCGGCTTCCGATTGGTAAGACATGGTTTGCTACAGCACCAAGCTCTTCGGCGCTGTAAAGTGACGCGGACAACTCGTCCGGATCGGACGTGTCGATCAAGTCGATTACGTTGCGCCCAGCAATCGTGGTTGCAAGTCGCGTTTCTTGCTCGGTCACGTCGCGCTCGGCCTTGGGCGGCAACAGCACAGAGATACGAGAGAAGCCGCATGCCAGCGCTGCAAGCATTTCCGCGTGGCCGAAACCTGCCAGAGCGGGCACGGCCAATGGGATTACGTCAGCGGGAAGACCATCCCCATAACGCGCTGCCAGAGCAATCATTTCAGCGCCAAAATCCTTGTCGTGAACCAAAAGGCGGGGCGCCAACCCATCGGCTAGACGATACGTTCGCGCCAGGGTTTCCAGACGTTTGAAGAGGTCAGACACCGGTGGTGCATCATAACTGATCGCACCAGACGGGCAGACCGCTGAACATGCACCGCAGCCCGCACAGACGCGCGGATCGATTGCAACGTGGTCGCCTGCCGGCGTGATCGCACCTGTCGGGCAGGCATTAAGACACTTGGAGCACGCCGGTTTTTCGGCGCGTGAGTGAGCACAAAGCGATTCTTCAAGGCGCACATAAAGTGGCTTTTCGAATGTTCCGGTCATTTGCGCTGCCGAGAGCACTGCTTTGGTCACCGCCTGGGGTCGCTTCGGGTCTGCGCGCAGATAGCCATCGCGTTTGTCCGGTGCTGGAAACAGCGGTGCTTCGCCTGTTAAGTCAACGACGATATCGCATTCCGACACAGCGCCGTCGCGCGGTTCGGTCCAATTCATGTCGCCGCGACCGCCTGCGATCTGCTGCTGAAACCCATCGATCTCAAGCTCAAATTGGCCAAGGGTGCCGCCAATTTTCCGCAGCTTTCCGCAAATTGTGTCGTATTCAAACGGGGCAGAACCGTCAGGTTGTTGCGACGTCAAAAGCGTGACTGATAACGCCTGAGAAAGTTGCGATGCGGCGTCATGCGCCACCTCGCCCGCGCCCATAATGAGGCAGGTGCCGGCGGATACTATATCCAGCGTTTTCTCTGCCGTAGATGGCAATACGCCTTCGGCAATCAGCGCTGCCATCTTTGGTGATGCATCTTGATCCTTGCGTGCCCAGCCTGCGCGGTCGCGGATGTCCACGTAGTCGGGGGGGCTGCAATCAATCTCATCCGCCAAGTCATCGAAAAAACGTGCCTGTTGCTGGCAGGCAATTGTCACTTCGCCTTTTGACATTACGTCCGCTGTGGTTTGCACTTGGCTGCCGCAGGCATCATTTAGCGTGGGTGCCAGATCAAGCCCGGTGGCTTTTGCGATGCTGTCAGCATCGACTTTTTGGCTTCCTAAACAGTCGCAAAGAATCAGTTTCTTGCTCATTTTCTCCCCTTTTACCGGCGCAGCTTGAGGGCTTAACGCCTGCGTCCAACAAAGCTAGGGCGCTAAAATCGGTTCGTAAACCCGGAAGCACGCGCTGCATCGGGCGATGAAGGCATTTGACCACCTAAAGGACGAAAGCTGCGTGCGTCACATGAGCTCACCTTTTTTTGTCAGGAAAAGAACTGCAAGAATTGCAACGTTCAGGAGCCGTTTGCCGCCCGGACCGCATGCGATCGCACCGAAATTTCTCTGGGCAAAACGCTAACTTTTGATAGTCTGTAGGAGCCAAGGAACTGATCGAGGTTATTTTGTGACCGCGTCTTACCCAGGTTCCCAATCCATACGGTTGGGTATCTTTATTGAGAAATCGCCCGGCGTGACACGCTGGGGCAAGTGGAGTTGGGCAGCACAGTCTGTTGTGCCCGGCGCTCCAGATGCCGACTGGCGCATCATTAGCGAAAGCAAAGACGTCACGCTTTATCATGCCGCGACTAGGACAGTCACGCTCTACGTATCTGATACCGAAGCATATGTGCATGAACTGAGCACCGACACGCCATCTGTGTACGTGGTGATGCGTTCACATGATGATCGCCCGTCTGATACGCTCGAGATCGTACACGTCACAGCGTCACCATATGAGGCGCAGGACTTTTGCGACTCGGGCGAGGAGGTTGTCGAAAAAATCCAGATGCCGCCTGCGCTTTTGGCTTGGGTGGAAGCCTTTGTGGCGCGCAACCATGTTGAAGAGCCATTCGTAAAACGTCGCAGAACGGGTGTCGATCAGAGCGATCAATGCCATGGCATAGGAGACCCGCGCATCACGCAGTCAACCGATGTGTATCGTGCGCCGACGTTGCAGCGGCAAGAGGCAGCCGAATGAGAGACCGGCAGGACTTCTGGACGCATCGGCGCGCGGCCGTAAAGGCCGAAGAAGAGGCGCAGGCGCGCCTTGATGCTGCTCAGACCGTTGACGCACGTGCTGGCGGTGACGATTCAGAAATGCTTTCCGAGCTCCATCTGCCCGACCCCGCGCAGATGCGCTGCGGGGACGATTTTGCAGCATTCATGGCCCAAGAGGTGCCCGAGCACCTGCGACGCAGAGCGCTGCGCGCGCTTTGGCGCAGCAATCCGGTCCTTGCCTGCGTTGATGGGCTCAACGAATACGACGACGACTTTCGCGCGGCTATGCTGGCTGCAGAGCCGATCCGAACGGCCTACCGTGTTGGCAAGGGAATGCTGTCACACATTGAGGAAACGACGCGGAAAGCCGAAGTCTCAATACAAGAAAGCGGATCAGATGAGCCGGAGCAGCAAGTCATTGCTCAAGAAGACGAAGCTTCAGTTGAGACCTTTGTGCCGCCGAATGCGGCCTATGTCAGCGATGCATCCATTGAGGAACCCGCGCGTGCAACGGATGAACATGCGCCAGCAGATCGTGCCCCTAAAATGCGTTTTCGGTTCGCGGCGGAGGGCACGGCGTGACGGCGCAAGAACAGATGACAGAAGTCCTGGCCGAAGATCGTCTACGCGCTGATCTGTACAATTACCTGGGCTTGATCCTGGCGCGCCCGGCGGATGAAGCACTGATCGCGCAGACGGCAGGTTTGTCGGGAGATGACAGCGACCTCGGCCTCGCGATATCAGGGCTGGCGCGCGTCGCATCGGTGAGCAAGCCGAAGGCAGTGGAGCGCGAATTCAACACGCTCTTTATCGGGTTGGGTCGCGGAGAGCTTTTGCCTTACGCCAGCTATTATCTGACCGGATTTCTGAACGAAAAACCATTGGCAAGACTGCGTCAGGATATGGCCGCCTTGCGGGTGATCCGGGCAGATAACGTTTTTGATCCCGAAGATGGCATGGCCACGCTCATGGAAACCATGGGTGGTTTGATTGTTGGCCGATTTGGAGCACCGGAGACACTGGAACGTCAGAATACGTTTTTTTCCAACCATATCGGGCCGTGGGCTAAGCACTTCTACACCGATCTGGAGGCGGCGAAGTCTTCGGTCTTTTATGCCTCGGTTGGTGCGGTTGGACGCGCCTTCATGGAGATCGAACGCGAAGCATTCCGAATGACAAGCAGCTAGCAGTCAAAAGAACAAAACGCTGGTTTGCAACGAACTTGAGAGAGGAGAGGGAAGATGAAGAAGACAGCCGAGGGCGAGACGAACCGCCGGGACTTTCTAAAGCTGGCAGGAACTGTAGCGCCAGCTGCGGCAGTCGCGGTTGCAACGGGTGGCAAAGGTTCCGAGGCAAGCGAACCGGACCCTGCGTCCGATACCATGCAGGATACGGCGCACACCCGCGCGTACTTCACCAGCGCGCGGTTCTGACCGCCTATCCATGAGACCGGCAGTGCTGGCCACTGCAATTTCACACCAACCCAGCCACCTAAAAATGGGCAGCAAGGGAGAGAAGAATGCTTAGAAAAAAGACAAATTCGGTCAGAAGGCGGCGTCAAGGCGCGCCGATCCTGTCTGAGGTTGCTTCAAAGTCTGTAGACCGCCGTACTTTCTTGCGCGGCTCGGGTCTTGCCGTTGGCGGTCTGGCTGCCATATCCGCGACGGGCGGATCTGTCACGCAGGCCTCTGCGGCTGCGTCTGTTGGTGGGGCGGTCGACATCATTAAATCAGTTTGTACGCATTGTTCTGTGGGTTGCACCGTGATTGCCGAAGTCTCGAACGGCGTCTGGACGGGTCAGGAACCCGGCTGGGACAGCCCATTTAATCTCGGCGCGCATTGCGCAAAAGGGGCCGCAGTACGAGAGCATGCCCACGGCGAGCGTCGCTTGAAATATCCGATGAAAAAAGAAAATGGCGAGTGGGTCCGCATTTCATGGGATCAGGCGATCGAAGAAGTCGGTGACCAGATGCTCAGGATCCGAGAGGAAAGCGGCCCGGATTCCGTGTATTGGCTGGGCTCTGCCAAGCACAATAACGAGCAAGCCTATCTTTTCCGCAAGTTCGCAGCCTATTGGGGGACCAATAACGTCGACCACCAGGCGCGGATTTGTCACTCCACCACAGTAGCTGGTGTTGCCAATACATGGGGCTACGGCGCCATGACAAACAGCTACAACGACATCCACAAATCCAAAGCTATCTTTGTGATTGGGGGTAACCCGGCAGAGGCGCACCCGGTGTCGCTTCTCCACATTTTAAAGGCCAAGGAAGAGAACAACGCTCCAGTCATCGTATGTGACCCGCGTTTCACACGCACGGCGGCACATGCGGACGAATACGTCCGCTTTCGCCCTGGCACAGATGTGGCGCTGGTCTGGGGTATTCTCTGGCATATTTTCGAGAATGGCTGGGAAGACAAAGAGTTTATCCGCACCCGCGTTTGGGGCATGGACCAGATCAAGAAAGAAGTTGCCCAGTGGACGCCTGAGGAAGTCGAACGCGTAACAGGAACGCCGGGCAGTCAATTGGAGCGCGTGGCGCGCACGCTTGCGAACAACAGACCCGGAACGGTGATCTGGTGTATGGGCGGAACACAGCACACCAATGGTAATAACAACACGCGCGCCTACTGCGTGTTGCAACTTGCATTGGGCAACATGGGTACTGAAGGCGGCGGTACCAATATCTTCCGAGGCCACGACAACGTGCAAGGCGCCACGGATCTTGGCGTGCTGGCCAATACCCTGCCGGGCTATTACGGCCTTTCTGATGGCGCTTGGGCGCATTGGTCCCGGGTTTGGGAAGAAGATCTCGACTGGATGAAGGGTCGGTTCTCGGATGCCGAATTCGATGGCAAGAAGATGATGAACCAGACCGGTATCCCGGTCTCGCGCTGGATCGACGGCGTCCTGGAAGACGCTGAAAACATGGACCAGCCGGATAACACGAGGGCGATGGTTTTCTGGGGGCACGCGCCGAACTCGCAAACGCGCCAGAAAGAAATGAAGACGGCGATGGAAAAGCTCGACGTGCTTGTCGTGATCGATCCCTATCCCACCGTTACAGCCGTGATGCAGGATCGCACGGACGGGGTTTACTTGTTGCCAGCCTGTACGCAGTTTGAGACTTACGGCTCTGCGACGGCGTCAAACCGGTCGATCCAATGGCGCGAAAAGGTGGTTGAGCCACTGTTTGAGTCGCTGCCTGATCACACGATCATCCACAAGCTCGCGACCAAGTTCGGTTTCGCGGATCGTATCTTCCGCAATATCGAAGTGAACGGAGAAGAGCCTCTGGTCGAAGATATCACGCGTGAGTTCAACCGCGGCATGTGGACTATTGGGTACACCGGTCAAAGCCCGGAACGTCTACGCATGCACATGGAGAACCAGCATACATTCGACCGCACCACGCTACGCGCGGTTGGTGGGCCGGCTGATGGTGAATTTTACGGCATGCCATGGCCTTGCTGGGGAACACCGGAAATGGGACATCCCGGTACGGCAAATCTGTACGATATGTCGCTTCCCGTGGCAGAGGGAGGTCTGGCGTTCCGTGCGCGCTTCGGCGTTGAGCGGGACGGCGAGAATCTTCTGGCTGAAGGGGTCTACAATCCCGGTTCCGAGATCGAGGATGGCTATCCAGAATTTACGATGCAGATGCTGATGGATCTGGGATGGGATAGCGATCTGACGGGTGAGGAACGAGCAGCAGTCGACGCTGTGGCCGGTCCGAAGACCAACTGGAAAACTGACTTGTCTGGCGGTATCCAGCGGGTCGCCATCAAGCATGGTTGCGCTCCCTTTGGGAATGCGAAAGCGCGAGCCGTGGTCTGGACTTTCCCGGACCCGATCCCCAAGCACCGCGAACCGCTTTACACGACGCGGCGCGACCTTGTGGCGGATTATCCGACCTATGATGACAAGAAGTTCTGGCGTCTTCCGACGATGTATAAATCAATCCAGCAAAATGACTTTTCAGCTGACTATCCGATTGTTCTGACATCCGGACGGCTGGTCGAATACGAGGGCGGCGGCGACGAAACCCGATCAAACCCTTGGCTGGCCGAACTGCAACAGCACATGTTTGTCGAGATAAACCCGCGCGATGCGAACAATCTCGGGGTTCGCGATGGTGGCGACGTCTGGGTCGAAGGACCGGAAGGCGGCAAAGTTCTGGTGCAAGCGATGGTGACCGAAAGGGTTGAGGCCGGTGTCGCGTTTATGCCGTTCCATTTCGGTGGCCATTTCGAGGGCGAGGACCTGAGGCACAAGTATCCCGAAGGTGCAGACCCGTACGTGCTCGGGGAGTCGTGCAATACGGCACAAACCTATGGCTATGACAGTGTGACTCAAATGCAGGAGACCAAGGCGACTCTCTGCAAAATCTGGGCAGCATAAGGAGATTTGAACGATGGCAAGAGCAAAGTTTCTCGTTGATGCTGAACGCTGCATCGAATGCAACGCCTGCGTAACCGCTTGCAAGAACGAACACGAGGTGCCTTGGGGCATCAACAGGCGCAAAGTGGTTACGATCAACGACGGCTCGCCCGGCGAGCGGTCGATATCGGTGGCCTGTATGCACTGTTCGGATGCGCCGTGTATGGCTGTCTGTCCTGTGGATTGCTTTTACCAGACCGCAGACGGAGTTGTCCTGCATTCAAAGGATTTATGCATTGGGTGCGGCTATTGCTTTTACGCATGCCCCTTTGGCGCGCCGCAGTTTCCACAGGCAGGCAACTTTGGATCGCGCGGCAAGATGGACAAATGCACCTTTTGTGCAGGCGGTCCGGAAGAGAACAATTCCGCCGCAGAGTTCCAGAAATACGGTCGTAACAGGATTGCGGAAGGAAAGCTGCCGATCTGCGCCGAGATGTGCGCAACCAAGGCTTTGCTGGCAGGCGACGGCGATGTCGTCTCGGACATTTACCGCGAGCGCGTCGTTGCACGCGGGTTCGGCTCAGGCGCTTGGGGATGGGGATCTGCCTACGGTCAACAGGGCGGATGACATCAGTCACGCATTCAGGCTGAAGCACTTAGAGGCGGCACTTTCTGTGCCGTCTCTCCAATGACGTCAACAGGAAGGCAGATATGTTTCGACTGATTCAGGTTTTTGCACTGTATCTGATCTTTGCAAGCTCTGCTTTTGCACAGGATGCATCGGTCGAACGTGATCGCTCCGCGACAGGCGGTGCGCAAACGCTTGAAGACATTTTGGAACGGCAACAAGGACTGAAGGTCGACAATGCTTTTCGCAGCGAGATGATGGGCGATCCTGCACTGGCACAACCGCCCGCCAGTCAGTTGGGAACCGCAGGTGGCGCATCCGACCCGGATCTGTGGCGCGCCTTGCGGTTTGACACGGCGGACGTTTCCACGCAGGCGAAAGGACCTGCCGCAGCCGTTCTGATACAAGACAGTGGCATGTGGTGGCAAACATTCCGGGCCGGCCCGCTTTCGACATATGGCCCGGGGCTCTTGCTGGTTACCATTGGCCTGTTGATCTTGTTTTATCTGATCCGCGGACGCATTCGCATCGACGGAGAAAAAACCGGGCGCACCATTTTGCGTTTCAGGTCGATTGAACGCTTTGCGCACTGGCTCCTCGCAGGGTCATTCATCCTGTTGGGGTTGACGGGTATCATCACACTGGTCGGGCGTGAATTTCTGATACCCGTGTTTGGGCATGAGGCGTTTTCTATCGTCTCGGTTGCGTCGAAGTGGGTGCACAATAATGTCTCATGGGCGTTCATACTGGCTCTTGTAATGGTGTTTTTACTTTGGGTCGTTCACAATCTGCCGGACCGGACCGATCTGAATTGGATTGCAAAGGGCGGTGGCATTTTTGGCGGCGGCCACCCGCCAGCCAAAAAATTCAACGCGGGGCAAAAATTGATCTTCTGGTCTGTCATCGTTCTTGGCGGTTCCATTTCCGCCTCAGGTCTGTCGTTGCTGTTTCCGTTTGAGCTTCCGATGTTCGCCGCGACATTCGAGAAATTGAATGCGTTGGGTCTGCCTCAATTGATCGGGTTGGGAGAATTGAACACGGAACTCACGCCCCACGCTGAGATGCAGTATGCGCAGCTTTGGCACGCTGTCGTCAGCTTCGTTCTGATGGCGATCATCATCGCGCACATCTACATCGGGTCGGTTGGCATGGAGGGGGCCTATGACGCTATGGGTAGCGGTCAGGTCGAAGAGCAATGGGCGCGCGAACACCACAGCCTTTGGGTTAAGGATGTCGAATCCAAAAGCGCGACCGCCGGGGGTGGACAATGAGGGAAATATGTTTGGCTTCTTTTGCCATGGTAGCCATCGCTGTCGGGGCAAATTACGCTCTCAACAACGCGGGCTTTTCTGCAGCAGACCAAAGCGTCGGAAAATCGGTGCGGCTCGACTGATCCGGTATAACCAGACCTACCGGCGTTTTCCACCTATCAAATCGGTGATTTGGTCAGCGGCGTCAACGACCATCTGGCCCAGCTCCGGAACACGCAGATCTGTAAAGCGGGTACTCGGACCAGATATGGACACGCCCCCACAGGCATCTCCATGCTCATCATAGATCGCGCTGCCGATGCATGACATACCGGTGTAGCGTTCTTCGCGGTCGAAGGAGTATCGCCGATTGCGCGTGCGCGCCAGATCATCAAACAGGGCCGCGGGCGTTGTAAGGGTGTTTTCCGTGAAAGGTGTCAGCCCATTCGATGACGCGAGTAGTCTACGAACACCTTCGTCGGTCTGTGTTGACAGAATTGCTTTGCCTGTGCCCGAGGCATGCATTGACGTGCGTGTGCCCCGAGCAAAAAAAGCGCGTATCGGATTGTGCGCTTCGACTTGGCCGACAAAAACCACTTCTGCCCCGTCGGGGATTGCCAGATTGGCGGTTTCTCCGGTTTTCTCCATAAGGTCACGCATCACCGAGCGGCTGACATCCGCAAGGTTGGTCCGGTTCATAAAGGCAACGCCGGCGCGGTAGGCTTCAATGCCGATGCGCCAGTCCTGCAGAGTTTCGTTGAAGGTTACGAAGCCATGTTTCTGCAACGTTGTCAGAATGCGATGGGTCGTGGCCGTGGGGATACCTGACGCAAGCGAAAGATCGGTCAGGCTCGCACCGTCAGTTTTCGAAACTGCGGTCAGAATGCCAAGAGCGCGATCTAGCGATTGCAGCGTTCCGGCCGAGCTTTCGCGAAACTGCGACTTGGGCCGACCTCGCGGTCGCTTTGCTCCATTCATATCGATGCCAATATCAGCTTTGTTATCCTAGATAATTGAAAAATATTTTCACTATCTTTGCAACTACTTATTTTGAAAATAGTAAAATGTAATAAAATCAATGTATAATATAATAAATTTACATAATGAAAAATTTTTCGAGAAAATTGCAAAATGCATATTACCCTATTAGGACCGGAAGGAACCGAGGAGATCCGCAATGTCTGACCAAAATCCCGTTTTCATTCCCGGGCCCACGAATATCCCCGACCGATTGCGTCGTGCAATGCAGATGCAAACGAGGGACCATCGTGCTCCAGACTTTTTGGAAACATTTGCGCCGGTGCTAGAAGGCACCAAAAAGGTGTTTGGAACCACAGATGGAACGGTGATTACATTTCCGGCCAGTGGAACTGGCGGCTGGGAGGCTGCGATTTGCAATACTTTGAGTGCAGGCGACAAGGTGTTGGTGGCGCGTTATGGCATGTTCAGTCACAAATGGATCGACATGTGCACCCGCCATGGCCTGGACGTAGAGGTCGTCGAATGCACGTGGGGCAGCGGAGCACCGGCGGCTGTTTTTGAAGACATCCTGACAAAGGACGTGGCGCACGACATTAAGGCGGTGCTGGTCACACACAATGAGACTGCAACAGGGGTGAAATCTGATGTTGCGGCTGTGCGCGCGGCTATGGACTCGTCTGATCACCCCGCGCTTCTCTTCGTAGACTGCGTAAGCTCACTGGCATCCATGCCATTTCATATGGACGAGTGGGGCGTCGACATTGCCGTATCCGGATCACAAAAAGGTTTTATGCTGGCGACAGGCATGGCCATTCTGGGTGTCAGCCCCAAAGCTCTGGAAGCGATGGACACGGCGAAGTTGCCGCGTACGTTTTTTGACTTTCGGGATATGGTCGCGGCCAATGCGTCCGGCGGCTTTCCCTATACGCCGCCGTTGCAACTGATTTACGGGATGCGCGAAAGCCTTAACATGCTGTTCGAGGAAGGTCTCGACGCGGTCTACGCGCGCCATCATCGTCTGGCAGAAGGTGTACGGGAGGCGGTGTATGCATGGGGGTTGAAACTCGTGGCGGACAGTCCGGATCTTTATTCCGACACCGTGAGCGCGATTTACGTGCCAAACGGTTTCGACAGCAACCGGCTCACAGACCATGCCTTTGCGCACTATGGCGTCTCCTATGGCGTCGGCCTGGGACAGATGGATGGCAAGGCTTTCCGAATTGGTCATCTCGGCAGTCTGACCGAGACGATGGTGCTGTCCGGGCTTGCGACCATAGAGATGGCAATGGCCGATCTGGATTACCCGATCCGGTTGGGTTCAGGCGTTGCCGCCGCGCAGGAACATTTCCGCGTCGGGCGCTCGTCATCCGTAAAATCAGCGGCTTAGGAGGCCAGTATATGTTGGACACCAGTACCGGCCCTGATCTGACAATTGATCATGTGCGCACCGCACACGCGCGGATAAAACCCTACATTCACGAAACGCCAATACTCACGTCGTCGTACTTTAACGACATCACCGGCGCAGAGCTTTTTTTCAAATGTGAAAACTACCAGAAGGCGGGCGCTTTCAAAGTGCGCGGTGCATCCAACGCGGTTTTTGGACTAAGCGATGAGATGGCAGGGAAGGGTGTTGCGACACATTCTTCCGGCAATCATGGCTTGTCCTTGTCTTACGCAGCGGGCCGTCGCGGCATTCCATGTCACGTGGTAATGCCGCGAACTGCTCCCGAAGCCAAGAAGGCCGCAGTGCGTGGGTATGGCGGTATTATAACGGAATGCGAGCCTTCTACGTCCAGTCGCGAGGCGGTCTTTGCTGAGGTGCAAGCAGAGACGGGTGCGGAGTTTGTTCACCCCTACAATGATCCGCGCGTGATTGCGGGTCAGGCTACATGCTCTCTGGAAATGCTGTCGCAAATTGATGAACTGCAGGCGGTGATCGCGCCAATCGGCGGAGGTGGCATGATCTCGGGCACCTGTTTGACCCTGTCAAACCTTGCGCCCGAGGTGGAGATTTTCGCCGCCGAACCAGATCAAGCGGACGACGCCGCGCGATCATTTCGCGCCGGCCACATAATCGCGGACGATGCGCCTGTCACAATCGCGGACGGTCTGAAAGTGCCGTTGAAAGAAAATACCTGGCACTTTGTGTCGAACTTTGTGACCGACGTCCTGACGGCCTCCGAACAGGAGATCATCGACGCGATGAAAATCACATGGGAAAGAATGAAAATTGTGATGGAGCCAAGTTGCGCGGTGCCGCTGGCGACCATCTTGCGCAACCCGGATGTGTTTCGAGGCAAGCGCGTCGGCGTGGTCATCACCGGTGGAAATGTGGATTTGGACAAGCTGCCCTGGACACAGGGCTGAGGAGGATAAGCGATGAACAAGCAGGTGAATTTCGAAGATTTTGAAGTAGGATACGACATCCCCGCAGCACTAGGTATGGACGAGAGTGAGATACAGACACCCTGTTTGCTTCTCGATCTGGACGCATTGGAACGCAACATCAAAAAGATGGGTGACTGGGCCAAAAAACACGGCATGCGTCACCGGGTTCACGGCAAGATGCACAAGTCGGTGGATGTCGCGCTTTTGCAAGAGCAACTGGGCGGTGCTTGCGGTGTTTGCTGCCAAAAAGTGTCCGAGGCAGAAGTTTTCGCGCGCGGCGGCATTCGTGATGTATTGGTTTCCAATCAAGTGCGCCACCCGGCCAAGATTGACCGGCTGGCACGCCTTCCAAAACTCGGAGCACGCGCGATCTGCTGCGTCGATGATCTTGCTAACGTGTCAGACTTGTCCGAAGGCGCGGTGCGTCACGGAACGCAGATCGAGTGCCTTGTGGAAATTGATTGTGGCGCCGGGCGCTGCGGCGTCACCACAACTCCGGCGGTCGTAGAAATTGCAAAAGCAATCGACGCCGCAGAAGGTTTGAAATTTGCGGGTATACAGGCCTATCAGGGCGCCATGCAGCACCTCGATAGCTACGAAGAACGCAAGGCCAAAATCGACGTTGCTGTTGCTATGGTGAGAGACGCAGTTGATGCGCTCGGCGCCCAGGGTCTGGACTGTGATATTGTCGGCGGCGGTGGCACCGGGTCTTATTATTTCGAAGGCACGTCTGGCGTTTACAACGAACTTCAGTGCGGCAGCTACGCGTTCATGGATGCAGATTACGGTCGTATTTTGGACAAAGATGGTAATCGGATCGATCGCGGAGAATGGCAAAACGCGCTTTTTATTCTGACCTCTGTTATGAGCCATGCCAAAGTCGACAAGGCTATCGTCGACGCGGGTCTGAAAGCACAGTCCGTAGATTCCGGCCTGCCGGTTGTCTTTGGACGTGACGACGTGGAATACGTCAAATGTTCGGACGAGCATGGCGTCGTCGCAGACCCCGATGGAAAGCTGGCGGTAAACGACAAGCTCAAATTGGTACCGGGCCACTGTGACCCTACGTGCAACGTGCATGATTGGTATGTCGGTGTGCGCGATGGGCGGGTTGAGACCCTCTGGCCGGTGTCTGCACGCGGCAAAGCCTACTGATATTTCCGCGTGTGAGTGACATCCAAAAGCGCCGCATGATCTTGCGATAAATGACAGGAAAACACCATGTATGACACACCGGACGTCGCCAAAGGGCTATTGATCGTTGGCGAAGAGCTGTGCGCAAAAGTTGTAAGCATCGAGGATGCATTCACCGCGGTCGAGGCGGTCTTTGGTGCCATGGCGAAAGACGACGCATACAACTTCCCGGTCATTCGCGAGGCTATTGGTTACGCGGATGCACTTTACGGTTTCAAGTCGGGATTTGATAAGGCGGGAAAAACACTTGGTGTGAAATCTGGCGGATACTGGCCGGGCAATATGGAAAAGGGGCTGACCAACCACCAGTCGACGATCTTTCTCTTTGATCCCGACACGGGCATGCTTGATGCTCTCGTTGGCGGCAATTATTTGACAGCGGTGCGAACGGCGGCTTCGTCTTCTGTCTCAATTGCACATCTCGCGCGGGAGGATTCAAAAGTGATTGGCATGGTCGGGGCGGGGCATCAATCCGCTTTCCAACTGCGCGCCGCCGCCCAGCAGCGTAATTTTGAAAAGGTCGTTGCGTGGAATCCACATCCAGAAATGCTGCCGAAACTGCAGGCCGTTGCCACTGAGATCGGCCTGACCTTCGAAGCGGTAAGCCAAAAAGAGTTGGGGGCACAAGCCGACGTGATTATTACCATCACATCGGCTTTTGAGCCACTTTTAATGAAGGACTGGATCAAGCCGGGCACACACATTGCCTGCATGGGTACGGATACCAAAGGCAAGCAGGAGGTTGACCCGGCCTTGCTGGCAAAAGCCACTGTTTTTGCGGATGAAATCGCCCAATCCATCACAATTGGCGAAGCGCAGCACGCGATCTCTGCGGGCATTTTGGTCGAGGCAGACATCACTCCGATCGGTGCGGTGATAAACGGCGCACACGATGGCAGAAGGGATGCAACGGAAATCACCTTGTTTGATGGAACGGGTGTCGGATTGCAGGACTTGGCGGTTGCCTCCGTTGCGGCGCGCGAAGCAGAAGCAAGCGGTCTTGCAACACGTGTTTCGCTTTGAAAATCTCGTCGCCGGAACAAAGATGTTTACTTTGATCCGGGTCTACAGAAGCAAGCGAATTCTCTTAAAATCTCGATAAAATTCATTGTGCAAGGCACGCCGCTTCCCCGTGACGGCCATGATTTAGTCACAGCCTGACAGGCTAATCACTCCAAGACTCCAAGTGCGTTGTTGTCGGGCCAATCCCGTACGGCGTCGCTGTGAGATATTGGGTGAGTGGCCTGAACGTGAGCCTTGAGAACGACACAGATTTGGAAACCGTCAACTGCGACGCACTGGCGCCGGGCAGCAAGCTGCTGAGCGGGCAGTATGAGATCATGCGGTATCTCAGCAGCGGCGGATTTGGCATTACATATCTGGCCAAGGACAGCCTCAACCGGACTGTGGTTATCAAGGAGTGTTTCCCGGAGGCATTCTGCAACCGTGTGAACAAGACCGTACGCGCGCGCACCAAGAATTACCTGGACGATTTCCGGTCTATCGTAACGCTCTTCATACGTGAAGCGCATGCGCTATCTCGCCTTGATCATCCCAGCGTCGTTGGTGTGCATCAAGTGTTTGAGGACAATGAAACGGCATATATGGCGCTCGATTTGATAGATGGGAATGACTTGCTGGAAGTCATTGAACGTAAATCACAGTCCATGTCTGCGGGCGAAATTCAGGCAATGACACTGAAACTTCTGGATGCCATCGCGCACGTCCACGGCCAGGATCTTTTGCACCGGGACATCTCGCCTGACAACATTCTTGTCGATCGCGAAGGTCATCCGGTTTTGATCGACTTCGGAGCTGCTCGGGAAGAGGCCAGCCGAACAAGCCGGGTTTTATCCTCGGTTCTCGTGGTGAAAGACGGATATTCGCCTCAGGAGTTCTATGTCGCGGGCAGCCAGCAAATGCCATCCAGCGATCTTTACGCACTTGCGGCGACCTTGACGCATTTGATAGCGGGTAAGGCGCCACCAAACAGCCAGGCGCGTCTTGCCGCCCTGGCGAGCAGTCAGCCCGATCTATACGAACCACTGCAAGGACGATTTCCTGCCTTCGACGATGCGTTCCTAGAGGCGATCGACACAGCAATGAACATTGCGCCCATGCAACGGATCCAGTCTGCGGAAGAGTGGATTTTACGCATTGACCCCGGCAAACGGGCAGAACTCGCGCGTGCTCGTGCACAGAACGATCAGAGCATTGACAGAACCGTCATGGATCTTGTGAAGACTGCGAACGCAGAAAATGGCGACGGGGGGAGGGTGGCTGCGGTGGCTCCAGACGACCCGTCACGCGAAACAACAGGTGCTCAAACGCAGCTTCTTCATCCGGAAGCACCAGTGAATGAAACTTTTGTGCTGCAAGACGACGAGGCGACCTTCGATCGAGCTTCTCGCGCGCAGAGCGGTGCTCTGCTCACTGACGCTTCCGCCGTTTCGGTTGCTGCCGAACACGCGCCTACACCGTACGTGCGTGTCACCGAGAAAGCCAAGGAAATCGCCAGTCGTCCCAAACCACCGCCGCCGCCATTTTGGACGCCGCGGAGGATCATACGCTACGCAACCATTCCTGTCGTATTCTCCGCGTACTTCTTTTATGCTTACACGGTTTTTCAAATCGAGCAGGTACAGGCGGCAACACTGGAGCCGCTGCTGGCATTTTCGGACAACTTCGGGTCATGGGGAAGCCCCAGCAGACCTGATGTAACCGTTCGTCGGGGGACCGGCGGATGAGACCTGACCAAAACACCGGAACTCAATCACGAAACGGGTGTCGCGACCGTCACCCTTTGCCCAAAACTAAATCAGGAAAGGCATAGCAATGACCCTGTTCAAGAAGGTTTTTCAAAACCAAGCGCGCCCGGCAAATCCAGATGAAGCTCTGGATGAAGACGAATTGCGCGCGGCATTCACTGCAGGTGATGACGCGCTGTCCCTTGATCCATTCTCGGTGACCGAAAGTTCGGCAGAAGCGGATGATTTGGTTGAAGCGTCTGAATACACGCCGCCTTTAACCGACATTCTGAAGCCTGAAGATCCGGAGCCGGAAACGGGCGATGTCGATATCGATGTCGTTGACGCTGGTGCGCAGATCGATGCTGACAAGGGTGAAACAGAAGCCCCGGACGAAGAGGTTGCTGAAAGCGAAGAGCAAAGTGAGGCTGTGTCCGACGCTGACGATGAAGTGTCGGATGCTGACATTGCTGCTGTTCTAGATCGCGCACTTGTTGATGAGGTGGATGGTTCCGCAGTCGCGGGCGAAACCGCAGCCGACGAGTCAGTATGTTCAGTCTCAGAAGATGAGTCGATCATGCAGATTTCCAGCGAAGAACCGCATGAAATTTCAGGAGACACTGAAAGCACGGTGGTGCAAATTGAACCCGGTAGCGCGGCGTTAGACGAATTGGATATCGAAGAGTTTGCCAGGAAAGCGTTACTTACGCCTGTTGCGCAATCTGAAACGTCCCGGTCTGAGGCGCGGCACGACGATGTCACGGATCCCCCTGCAAGTGCGCCCACTTTGACAGCTGTGCCTGCACCCGCCAAAGGGCGTGCGGGGCGGCAAGCGGGACGCGTAAAGACACGGTTGCTCGGTTTTAATCGTGATGCATCGGAAGAAGCAGATCCTTTTGGTCAGGTGCCGGACACGACGGCGACCGCACAACGCGAGAAGTTTCCGGTTGGGTGGCTCGTTATCGTGGAAGGTCCCGGGATGGGTTATTCATTCAGTCTGTTTTCCGGTGCATCCGTCATTGGACGTGGTGATGACCAAGTCATTCGGCTGGATTTCGGCGACAACAGTATTTCGCGCAACAACCACGCGGCGATTGCCTATGACGAAGAACAGAACAAATTCTACATCGGTCACGGAGGCAAATCCAACATCATCCGACGCAACGCACGTCCTGTGCTGAGCACCGAGGAACTGCATCATGCCGATCTCATTCGGATCGGAGAAACGACGCTGCGATTTGTTGCACTCTGTGGATCGGACTTTAAGTGGAACGCCGCGGGGGACAGCGATGCCGCCATCTTTTGATTTCGACACGGCCTGTGCGCTAAGCAAAGGTCAACGACCCTACCAGGAGGACGCGATCATCACGGACTTCGCGCGAGGTGCGGGTGTTGGTCTGGCCGTCCTTTCCGATGGCATGGGCGGACACGCAGCAGGGGATATTGCAAGCAAGATTGTTGTCACGGAGGTGTTTTCAGAGCTACTTTTTGAGCGGCATGATGATCGAGATTTTGAGATAGGCGTAAGAGGGACGCTTCACGATGCAGCAATGGCCGCCAACACCTGCCTCAAACATCATATGGACGTCAATCCGGACACAAAAGGCATGGGCGCGACGCTGGTTGCAACGGTCATTATTGACACGCGGCTCTACTGGATTTCTATCGGAGACTCGCCTCTCTTTTTGTTCAGAGAGGGCAAGCTCTTACAGTTGAACGAGGATCATTCAATGGCGCCACAAATCGATTTTATGGCAAAGTCCGGGCTTATGGAGCGCGATGAAGCCGAAGCGCATCCGGATCGCAATACATTGACGTCGGTTTTGTTCGGAGCTCAGATTCCGAAGATCGATTGCCCGGACGACCCCGTGCTGCTGCAGGACCGCGATCTTCTCATTGTCGCCAGCGATGGACTACAATACTTGTCAGACCTTCAACTTGAAGCAACCCTGAAACGCAATCAGTTCAAAAGCAGCTCCGATATTGCCGACACTCTTATGGAAGAGGTGATGTCGCTGGGCGATCCCGATCTCGACAACGTTTCGTTTTCAATCATCAAAATGCGCGATACGGATCGGACGGGTGCAAAACGAAACGAGGAGACCGCAAGTCCGGGTTTCCGTTGTGTTGGATGAAGGTTCTCTTTCAGAGACCGTGGGCCGTCTGAATCGTGCCGCAGATGACCCCGCGCTGTCGACGAATGCGCGCCTTCAGGCGCGGGCGCTTGCAACGCGCTTATCTGGTGGCGTGCGAATTGTGCTGTTCGGTCCAGGCCGTGTTGGCACGTCGGGTGTTTGCAACGCGCTGGTCGGTCAAATCGATCCGTCAACGCCGTCAAGCGTAACGCGTTTGTTCACGCTCGGAAGCGAAGGAGAGACTGCCACGCTCTTACCAGAAACGGTGGCAGTTCGACCTCTGACGGCTATGTCGACCGTTCACGCGCAGCTTATTGACTGGTTTTCCAGCTCGCGCGAGACAGATTTCGCCGTACAAGGCGAAAGAGCCCTTCAAGTTGCTGACGTGGTGGTGTGGTGCACACAAGACTTTGGCGCCGAGGAAATGGCAGTTTGGTCAAAAGCACCGGACGCCCTCAAGGACCACAGCATGCTGGTGCTTACAAAGGCTGACGTGCTCGGCGCTGAAGGTGTCTTGAAGGCACGGGTTGAGCGACTCCAAGCCATTGTGCAAGATGAGTTTCACAGCCTTTTTCCTGTCGCGGTATCGTCTCTGGCGCCGTACCTTGAGAACAGCAACATAATCCCCGAGGAGGTATTTCGCGCAAGTGGTGTATGTGCATTGAGCGAAGCGCTGCAAGGCATTGTATCGTCCGGACAGCGCGCGGATTTAGACAGTGCAATCTTGTTTCTGGATCGCCAAGGCATGATGCTTGACGCACCGTTTTCGCCGGGCGAGCAGCGTCCTCCACAATATCACACTCCAGATACAGCGCGCTCAAATTTGCAACACCCAGTTTTCGTGAAAGCCCGCGACGCCGTCCTCGCACGTGCGCTCGACCTTGCCGAAATTGGCTTCGACGCTGCGCAGGGAGATCTGGAGGAAGTTTTCGAGCTGTGCGGTGCCATTTCAGAAGAGTTGATTGAGAGCTTGCGCGATCAAGCGTTCGGCGATTCCGATGCGGCGCACTGGTGCGAAGCTTTCGAAGAGGCTCACGACAAGATTGTGTTGATTTCTGTGGAGAATGACACGCGATCAGCAGCGGACGCCGTGACGGTCCTGTTGCAACTCCGGCGAGATCTGGAATGTCTTGCTATCGGCTAAAATTTTAAAAATGCTCAGCTTTTCGGCCTGTCTCCGGTCATAAAGGAGGCACAATTCAAGCCCATTTTGAAACATGAAGTTTCGTGGGGCGATACAATGACGAACCGTTCAAGAACAACCTTTCAAAAAGCGCGCCGTAAAAAGCCGCGCCGGCAGAAGCGTAAAAGCCTATGAACGTTCTGAATGCAAGTGATGAACAGACCTTCGTGCATGCCAAACGAGCCGAACTGCTAGGCCAGGGCCAAGAGCGGCTTGCTGCTTTTGCGAAGTCACGGGCAGAGTTGCGTGGCGCGCTTCGGGAACTCACGGAATTGGGCGATGAAAACGTTCGCCGGCGCTGTGACCGTATGATCCGGCAACTCGAGGCGCTGGAGCCATCAGTTACGCTCATCGGTCAGATAAAATCCGGAAAAACGTCTTTGGTGAATGCGCTGATCGGATCGCCGGGCTTGCTCCCAGCCGACGTCAATCCTTGGACATCCGTGGTCACGTCCTTGCATTTGCATCCTGAAAAAGACGGGTTTCAGGACGCAGCTTCTTTCAGCTTTTTTGATGCAGAAGAATGGGATCGTCTCGTTTCAGGTGGCGGGCGGATAGGCGAGCTTGCAAGCCGCGCGGGCGCAGATGACGAATTGGAGAAAATAAAAAATCAGGTCGCTGAGATGCGCGAAAAGTCGCGCCAGCGTCTGGGGCGAAAATTTGAAGTCATGCTCGGCCAGAAACGCGACTATGGCTACTATGACAAAGACCTGATCGAACGTTATGTTTGTTTGGGCGAGGAGCCTGATGGCGACGAAGAAGACGTGAATGAAGCGCAGGGGCGTTTCGCGGATATTACGAAATCAGCAGATATTTTCATGCAGCGGGCCGCTCTTCCCCAACGTTTGTGTCTAAGGGACACGCCCGGTGTGAACGACACCTTCATGATGCGGGAGCAGATCACGATCCGGGCCATCCGTGACAGTCGAATCTGTGTTGTGGTTCTATCGGCACATCAGGCGCTGTCGTCGACGGATATGGCTCTGATCCGCCTGATTACCCACGTGAAGTCGAGAGATGTCATTATCTTTGTCAACCGGATTGACGAACTGTCAGATCCGGCTACGCAGGTCGACCAGATCCGGCTCAGCATTTCTGAAACTCTGAAGAAACATAAAGGCCCTGAGGACGCAAAAGTGCTTTTTGGCAGTGCGCTTTGGGCGCAGTATGCTTTGTGTTCCAATGTTGAGGAATTGCCAAGTTCCAGCTTTGCGGCGCTCAACAACTGGCTGTCACATAAAATGGCGCAACCTGACACCGACATGGGCGTGCAGCCGGACGCCGAAACGCGGGCCTGGCACATGTCTGGTTTACCGGCTTTGCAAGACGCAATCGCTACGCGGATCATTGAGGGCATTGGCGCGACAACGTTGCAGCGTATCGCAACCAGTGCAAAGAACCTTGCCACCGGGCTGACAGCTGCAGAACGTATCGTGCAGGCGAGCGTTCCAGCCCGAGAGTTCGCGGCGATTGATGGCGACACGGCGCGCAACCTCTTGGACGAGGTTTGCGCTCGACACAAAAATGCCATGCAAGCGGAATTCGAGCGCATTCAGTCGGACTTCGCGGACCGTATGACGCGCGTGCAACAGAGCTTTCTGGAGCGCGCAACAGCATCTCTCGTCGCGCACCTCGAGCAATATGGCGAGCTTAGTCCATGGAAGTATGATCCTGCGGGACTCCGTGTTCTGTTGAATTCGTCGCACAAGGTTCTTGCGCGCAAAAGCCAGTCCGCTTTTCAAAACGCGGCCGGCGCGGCAGCAGCGGAAATCAGCGAAGTCTATGCACGGGCGTTTTCAATTGGAACGCCAATTGAAATTGCGACACCACGCCCGCCACGTGTGCCTCCGCCAGTCACTCTTGGCCGGACGATCGCCCTCGATCTCTCCGGCGGATGGTGGAAAAGATGGTGGATCCAAAGACGGGGATACCAGGCCTATGCCGCCAGCTTCCACGACCTCATAAAGTCAGAAACAGACTCGGTGATTTCAGAGCTTCGCGACGACCTGGCGCAAGCGGTTCGCAAAGAAGCACGCGAGAGCTTTGACGCTTTTTTGAATGAACAAGTGTCTGTTTTTCAGTCGCTTGACAGCTTGCAAAAAGGAAACAGCGAAACCTTTGCAAAAACACTTGATGGTTTGGGCGTTGGCGACCGTCAGGCAAGAATTCAAACCACGTTGAAAACGCTGGAAGGCTACATTGCATCATGAAACAGTTGGACAACAATTCGCCGAAAATTGAGGCGGAACCAACCTGTCCACGCCGACCGCGTGTTGCTCTGATGGGTGAATTCAGCGCAGGCAAAAGCACATTGGCGAACCTGATGATCGGCACGGATCCATTACCGGTTCAGGTCGTGTCTACCCAGCTGCCACCGGTTTGGATCAGCCACGGTCATCGAGACAGTGCGCTGGTTGATCTGGAAGGGAATGAGACCACCTGCGACCTTGATGAGATTACATCGTGCGATCCCGCGGACATCGCTTACGTCCGTTACTTCCGCAAAGAAGAAATTCTGGAGCGCTGTGACATCATAGACATGCCGGGTATATCGGATCCAAACATGGCGGCGGAAGCCTGGCAAAGAGTTATGCCCTTTGCGGATGCTGTCGTATGGTGCAGCCCCGCAACACAAGCATGGCGACAAAGCGAAGCAGCCGTTTGGGAGACAGTGGAACCTGAGGTGCAAGAATTGTCGATGCTTGTTATCACGCGCGGCGATATGCTATTGAATGAAAAAGACAAAACCAAGGTTCTGCGACGGGTCAAGGCGCAAGCCGGAGATCAATTTGCGCATGTCACGATGATGTCTCTGACGCTGGCACGCGAGGCGGAAAATGATGACACGCTTTGGTTAGAAAGTGGTGCGGATGATTTCGTGGACGCTTTCCTCAAAATGCTCGACACGGTCAATGCGCGCTTACGGGCAGCGTCCGGTGAAGACGGCGCGCATGTGAATGCGGCAAATCAATCCGAGGAGCCCGATTGGTCTGCCGACACGGTCGGGCAAGTCACACCGCGCAGACCCGTTGCGCGCCAATCGAAGAAAGTCGAGCTTGCTCAAGACGCGCTCCAACCGGGTGATCCAACCTCTTTTGTGCCTAAGTTCTCATGAGACGTTAACCGAGCACTCATTTTCTGCGGATATGGCAGAACGGCTTGTTCTGTTCCTGTAAGCGGGGTGATCCCGGAAAACGGTGAAATGAGTGACCGTAAGTGACCAACTCCAGTCCTTCCGTAGTCGGTTTCCGGCCTGCGCCATTGTGGCATTTGCAGATCTCTCGACTGGAATGGTTCTGGCATCGAACACAGTTGTGCGCACGGGACAGGAAACTTTGGATACCTTATGTCATGCGGGCTTCGACGCACTTATGGGGCAAGACGCAGCGGCGGTTTCACGCGATCTGTCAGACAGTGGTTTAAGAGGTCCGCAACTCGTTCTGAAGGGTGATGCAGCCGGTTTGAGTTGTTTCTTACGCGCGCGAAATCCGGCAGTTGAAGCTCTTTGCCTGCAGCTTGTTTCTTTGGAACGCTTTGACGATTTGCAAAGTGCAGCGCAGGATTTGCTTGATGAACTGACACAGGAGCACTGAGAGTGGCTGCGCGCGAGGCGGATGAAACTGGACGCTTTATGCGGGCTATTGCAGCCTTTTCAGCCGCGCCGGAGGAGATCGACGCGCGCGGGCGCCGATTGCAGGTGCAAGCGAGTGCAGCACTGGCTGCAATCCTTACGGAGATTGACGAAACGGTTCTGAGACGTGCACTGACGTTCCGGCGCGATGATGGCTGTTTTCTGACGATCGATGTCGCGGAGCGGCGTATCACAAAAATTCTCAAAACGGACAGCAATAGCCCCAAGGCGCCAAAGGTGATTGGCCGTCCGCTGGAGCCTGCAGATGCCCTGGATATCTTGAGCCTGCTACAGGCATATGCGGAAGCTCAGTCGGTCTTTTGGGTGACTTCAGAACTCCCGGAGCAGGGCAGCGCTGCGTGCCACAGTGGCGTTTCTGCTGGTGAATTGCTGCAACTTGAAAGTCAGGCACCGTCCACGCTGTCTTTGCCAGTCGAAGTCGCCACAAAACTGGAGCAAAGTCGGTCGATGGCGCTTGCCGTCCTATGCTTGACGGGCAGCAAGCCAGTATTGAAACTGGGCGAGCCGGATTTTATTGACGCGCTCGAACGTCTTCTTCCAGTCCTGCCGGACGCGCGCGAGCCAGGAGCTACACTGAAATTGTTCTCGGGTGGCCTGCGGGCGAATTCCGACGTTTTGACCGTGCAGTATCGATCCATCCGATTGGGTTTTGTTCTGGAAAACGGTGAGACGATTGCATGCCTTTCACTATGGCAAAGTCTGTTAGGCCAAGCGTAATGAAGTTGTCAGTTCAAACGACAATAACTTCGGTTTTCCAACCCTTGCATCTCTGCGCCAGCGCGTCGGAAAGCCGTTTGTCCGTGAACAGAGCGCTTGCCGCGCTCAAAGAAGCGATGCGCGCAGGTGCAGACCGCGTGAGTTTCGAGCTATCAGCCACGACATTCACGGTTCGGGCCTGTGAGATGATGGCTTGGCTTACGCCAACTTCCTCTACGTCGAAATCAAGCAAGTCGCCGTCTGCATCCAAGGCGGAACAACCAACGATCGCGCAGTCGAACTTGAACTTTTTGATAGATTCAATGGCCATTGCGCCGACCAGCCCGCCGTCGCTGAGCCGTAGCCGCCCACCCGTGACAATTGTTTCGATACGATCGTTCGTCTCGAGTATGGATGCGACGTTCAAGTTGTTGGTCACAACCAATAGCCCGCGATGTCCTTGGAGTGCGCGAGCCACGGCTTCGGTCGTGGTGCCAATATTCAGACACAGTGAGCAATTATCAGGAATTTGAGCCGCGCACGCGGACGCGATGGCGCTTTTGGAGGCAGCGTTCAGCAACCGACGCTCTTCATACTGGATGTTATTGGTTCCGGAGGCGCGGATTGCGCCACCGTGGACACGTTCGATTTTTTTCGTTTCTGACAGGTCAGCGAGATCGCGCCGAATAGTCTGAAGTGTCACGCCAAAATGTGCTGCCAAACCGTCCACGGTGACTTTTCCGTCCCGTTCTATGATTTGGAGGATTTCAGGGTGACGAAAGCCTTGAGGCATGTGGGTTCCAAATACTCAATAAATTCATGAAGTTGATATCCATACATGGTACTAAGTGCAAGTGTGTAAGCGAAAGTGGAGATTTCCGGCTGCATCAAGCCGAAGCGACAGTGAAAATCAGAGTTTGGATCCTTGACGTTCTTGCGTGACGCTCTGGACCCGAAAGCCGCATCTGCAAAACGAAAATTATCGCCTAAATTCGCTTGAAGGCGCGCGCACGCTGCGTTAGAGCATTTGCAACGCGCGGGGATGTTCTGGTGGAACAGCAAAACACCTACGATCTTTTCATTATCGGCGGAGGCATCAACGGGTGTGGCATCGCCCGTGACGCTGCGGGACGAGGCTTGTCGGTGGGTCTGGCCGAGATGAATGACCTGGCTTCGGCCACCTCCTCGGCATCAACGAAGCTGTTTCACGGCGGTTTGCGCTATCTGGAATACTTTGAGATCAATCTCGTCAAACATGCACTTGCTGAACGGGAAGTACTGTTGAGTGCAATGCCGCACATCAGCTGGCCAATGCGCTTTGTTCTGCCTTTCCATCAGGATATGCGATTTGAAGGGAGCACGCCGACATCACGGATATTGAATTCGGTTATGCCCTGGATGAAGGGGCGGCGTCCGGCGTGGTTGATCCGCTTGGGACTATTCCTTTACGACAATCTTGGTGGCCGGAAAATCCTGCCGCCTACGACGACACTCGATCTGCGCAACGGGCCCGAAGGAGCGCCGCTGGTAGAGAAATTCGAAAAGGGATTTGAGTATTCGGATTGTTGGGTAGAAGACTCTCGGCTGGTTGTTCTGAACGCGCGAGATGCGCGGACGCGCGGTGCTGATATCATGGTGCGAACAAAAGTTGTTTCTGCACAACGTGCCGGTGAGCTGTGGGAGATCGTTCTCGAGGATTGCCAGACGGGTCGGCAACGCAGCGCGCGCGCGCGTCTGCTGGTGAACGCGGGAGGCCCTTGGGTAGGGGATATCATTCAGCAGAAAATCCGCATTAATTCGCGCGAGGGTGTGCGTCTTGTGCGTGGCAGTCACATCGTGACGCGCAGGCTTTACGAGCACGAAAAGTGTTACTTCTTTCAAGGCACCGATGGTCGGATCATTTTTGCAATTCCGTACGAGACCGATTTCACGCTGATTGGCACCACGGACTCGGAACACCATGACCCGGATAAAAAACCAATTTGTACTGATGAGGAGCGCGACTATCTGATTTCATTCGCAAACCAATATTTCAGGCAGCCTATCACCGCAGAGGATGTAGTCTGGAGCTATTCCGGGGTCAGACCCCTTTATGACGATGGTGCCAGCAGCGCGACGGCTGCGACCCGCGATTACACTCTAAAAGTCGATGACGCCGGCGGCGCGCCTGTCCTGAATATCTTTGGCGGCAAGATAACAACGTATCGCAAACTGGCCGAGGACGCGATGGACAAGATCGTGCCTTTCTTTCCCGGTACAGCAGGTCATTGGACGGCAGGCGCGTCACTGCCCGGAGGCGACTTTGCGGTTGGTGGTTTTGACACGCTGGTTATGCGGTTACGGGAGGATTTCCCGTTTCTGTCTGACTTTTGCGCGCTGCGCCTGATCCGCGCATATGGCACCGACAGTTGGACGATCATGGCTGGTGCACAAACCAAAGAGGAAATGGGTGAGAGCTTTGGTTATGAGCTGCGGGCGCGCGAGGTCGAATGGCTGATGGAGCATGAATTTGCGCGGACCGCCGAGGATGTCGTTTGGCGTAGAAACAAGCTTGGACTTCGGATGACGCAGGCCGAAATCGCGACGCTCGAACAGTTCATGCAAAAGCGTCTAGCCAAACAGGCGGCTGCTGCTGCAGAATAAGAAATCATAACGCGGGGGGACTATGGGCTACGTACTGGCGATTGATCAGGGCACGACGTCGACACGTGCAATAGTGTTCGACAACGAGATGAAGATTGCGGCCACTTCTCAGGAAGAGTTTACGCAACATTTCCCCGCCAGCGGTTGGGTCGAACACGACCCCAGCGATCTTTGGGCCACAACGGCGGGCACCTGCCGGGCGGCGATTGAGAAAGCCGGTGTATCTGCTGCGGACATCCGCGCAATCGGGATAACCAATCAGCGTGAAACTGTTGTGGTTTGGGACAAGGCGACCGGCCAGCCCGTTTACAACGCGATCGTTTGGCAAGACAGACGCACTGCCGATTTCTGTCGGACGTTGCGCGAAGCCGGCCATGATAAGTTGATTACGGAGCGAACCGGGCTGCTGGCCGATCCATATTTCTCTGCGACCAAGCTGAAATGGATATTGGATGAGGTCGACGGCGCCCGTTCCCGTGCGGAAGCCGGAGAATTGCTGTTTGGTACTGTCGACAGTTACCTGATCTGGAAGCTGAGCGGTGGCGTTGCACATGTGACCGACGCAACGAATGCCGCTCGCACATCACTCTACGATATCCATCAGGGACGCTGGAGCAAAACAATCTGCGACATGTTTGATATTCCGATGGGGATGTTGCCCGAAGTGCGTGATTGTGCCTCTGACTTTGGAGAGGCGCGCAGCGATCTTTTTGGAAGACCGATCCCGATCCTTGGCGTTGCCGGCGATCAACAGGCGGCCACTATCGGACAAGCTTGTTTTTCTCCTGGTATGCTCAAATCGACTTATGGGACCGGCTGTTTTGCACTGCTGAACACCGGCGAGACTGCTGTTCGGTCGCAAAACCGGCTCTTGACGACCATTGCGTATCAATTCGACGGCGTTCCGACTTACGCACTTGAAGGTTCGATTTTTGTCGCCGGCGCGGTCGTTCAATGGTTGCGCGACGGGTTGCAGATCATTCGCGAAGCCGGTGACACGCATGGACTCGCGGAACAAGCGGACGATGGACAGCAAGTGGTTTTGGTGCCTGCTTTTGTGGGCTTAGGCGCACCGTACTGGAACGCGGAGTGCAGGGGCGCGGTTTTTGGTCTGACCCGCAACTCCGGACCTAAGGAGTTCGCCCGCGCAGCTCTGGAAAGTGTCGGGTATCAGACCCGCGATCTGTTAGAGGCAATGACGGCGGACTGGCAAGGGGGTGCCGATCGCGCAACCTTGCGCGTGGACGGGGGTATGTCCGCCTCTGATTGGGCTATGCAGTTTTTGTCGGATATCCTTGGCGCACCGGTGGACCGTCCAGAAGTTCTTGAGACCACGGCACTTGGTGCAGCTTGGCTTGCGGGGCAACGCGCGGGTTTGTACCCGGATCAGGACGGGTTTGCGCAGAACTGGGCATTGGAACGAACGTTCTCGCCGGGTTTGAAAGACAGTGATCGAGACAAAAAATATGCGGCGTGGAAGCGCGCGGTTGCCTCGACCATGCAGTTTTAGATGGCGCGAAGGCTCTTTAGCTTTGCGGCGCCATGCATACCGGTATTGGCGAGTTATCACATGAGTTGTACAATTTTGGCGTCACAAAAAGACCCATTGAATTATGCGCCGATTTATGCTTGTTAGCGCTAACAAAGCTGCTTGGTTCTGTTAAACCCATCAAGCGGCTTGAATCAGGAGTTTGAAATGTCTCACGCAGTTGCAATCAATGGATTTGGTCGGATCGGACGGAGTGTTCTCCGCGCAATGTTCGAAAATAAGACTTCTGATGTCGAAGTCGTGGCCATCAATGATCTGTCGAGCCCGGAAACACTGGCACATTTGCTGAAGTACGACAGCGTGCACGGTCGATTTGCCGAAGAGGTTGGCGTGGAAGGCAATTCCTTGGTTGTTAATGGCAAGAGCATCGAAGTGAGCGCAGTGCGAAGCCCAGCCGAACTGCCATGGCGGGGCGTTGATGTTGCTCTGGAATGCACGGGGCTTTTCACGGCGAGAGAAAAAGCAGCGGCTCATCTGGAAAATGGCTCAAAACGCGTTCTGGTCTCTGCTCCGGGCGCAGGCGCAGACCGAACGGTTGTGTTTGGCGTGAACGACAAAGACCTGACAGCAGATGACACTATCGTTTCCAATGCGTCCTGTACCACGAATTGCTTGGCGCCAGTGGCTTCGGTTCTGGACGCGGCCGTCGGTATAAAAACCGGTTACATGACAACAATTCATGCCTACACAGGCGACCAGCCAACGCATGATGCACCGCATAAAGATCTGTACCGTGCGCGGGCAGCATCACTGTCGATGATCCCCACTTCGACCGGAGCCGCAAAGGCCATTTCATTGGTTTTGCCGCATCTGGAGGGCCGTCTTGAGGGATCGGCTGTCCGTGTGCCAACGGCGAACGTGTCGCTGGTTGATTTGTGCTTTATTCCCGAACGCGCAACGACCGCAGACGAGATCAACGCTGCGGTAAAGGCGGCTGCCGAAGGTCCTTTGAACGGCATTCTGGCGTACGAAACGGACCCGACGGTTTCCGTGGATTACAACCATGATCCGCACTCATCGAGCTTTGCGGCTCCGCAAACCAAAGTGACGCAAGACGGCATGGTGCGGGTTGTCAGCTGGTATGACAATGAATGGGGCTTTGCGAACCGCATGGTCGATACCGCACGCAGAATGGCGGAGCTCGCCAAGTCCTAATCCAATTTGCCTAGCAACGCTTTGAAACGGAGCAAAAGGCCATGGTTTTGAACAACACGATCGCGCGCGTAACGGACCGTATCATTGCCCGCAGCAAAGGTCCGCGGGGCGATTACCTCCAGCGTATGGAAGCCGCGCGCGTGAAAGGCCCGGCGCGCGCGCACCTAAGTTGCAGTGGACAGGCGCATGCGTTTGCTGCTGCCGGCCCGGATCAATCCAGCTTGGCAACAGAAAAGGCGGCCAACCTTGGTATTGTAACGACCTACAACGACATGCTTTCGGCGCATCAGCCATTTGAACGGTTCCCGGAGCTCATTCGCGACGCAGCGCGCGAGGCAGGCGCAACCGCCCAGGTGGCAGGCGGGGTACCAGCAATGTGCGATGGGGTCACTCAGGGTGAGCCGGGCATGGAGCTCAGCCTGTTTTCGCGCGATGTGATCGCGATGGCCACCAGCGTGGCCATGAGCCACAACACGTTCGACGCCGCAGTGTATCTGGGCGTATGTGACAAGATAGTGCCCGGTCTCGTTATCGCCGCACAGGTCTTCGGTCATGTGCCGACGGTGTTTCTGCCAGCAGGTCCTATGACTTCAGGGCTGTCAAACGAAGAAAAGAGTGTGGTCCGGCAGAAATTTGCAGCGGGAGAGGTTGGCCGCGAAGATCTGATGGCCGCGGAAATGGCCGCCTATCACGGACCGGGCACGTGCACTTTTTACGGTACGGCCAATACCAATCAGATGTTGATGGAATTTATGGGGCTGCACCTGCCCGGCACGAGTTTCGTGACGCCTAACACCGGGCTGCGGGATGCGCTGACGAAAGAGGGTGCCAAGCGCGCACTTGCTTTTTCGGACTTGGGAAACAATTACTTGCCAGTCAGCGAAATCCTGACCGAGAAAGCTTTCGTGAACGGTATTGTTGGCCTCAACGCCAGTGGTGGGTCAACCAATTTGCTCATACATCTGGTGGCGATGGCGCGCGCGGGCGGCATCGTGCTCGACTGGCAGGACTTTTCCGACATTTCCGATGTCACACCACTGCTCGCAAGAGTTTATCCAAACGGGTTGGCGGATGTGAACCATTTTCATGCGGCTGGTGGGTTGGGTTATATGATCCACGAACTGCTAGGCGATGGTCTGCTGCATCCTGACACAAAGACAGTCGCGGGCGGTGGCCTGGATCTCTACACTCAGGAACCCAAACTGAAGGATGGCGCCGTAGTCTGGGAACCGGGCACCACAAAAAGCCTGAACGAAAAGATCGTGCGTCCTGCCAAAGATCCGTTCCAGACAACAGGTGGTCTCAAACGGCTGAGTGGAACGCTCGGCAACGCGGTAATCAAAATCTCAGCGGTAAAACCCGAACACAGGTTCGTCGAAGCACCGGTGCGGGTGTTTCACGACCAGGGGGCCGTAAAGTCGGCCTGCCGCGCGGGCGAGATCGCCGAAGACACAATCGTTGTTGTCCGCTTTCAGGGCCCCAAGGCGAATGGTATGCCGGAACTGCACAGTCTGACGCCCGCGCTCAAAAACCTTCAGGCCCGTGGTATCAATGTAGCGCTTGTAACTGACGGGCGCATGTCTGGTGCTTCTGGATCTGTTCCGGCGGCTATACATGTAAGCCCCGAGGCACTGGATGGCGGGGCAATCGCAAAACTCCAGGACGGCGATGTTGTGCTACTGGACTCCGAAGCTGGTACTCTTGAAATCCTGACGGAAGGCGTATTGGATCGACCTGCCATCACAGCGGATCTGACGGCCAACGCTGCTGGTCTCGGGCGTGAGCTTTTTGCAGGCTTCCGGCAGGCCGTAGGGTCGGCGGATGCGGGCGCCACAGTATTTTTCTCATAGAAGGACGCGCAACGATGACACCCAAGGAAGCGAGCAAACAAGCGCGTGACATTTGTGGTCTTGCCCCGATTATTCCAGTCCTGGTTGTTAAGGATGCCGCGAAAGCAGGCCCTCTCGCCGAAGCACTGGTGGCGGGCGGTTTGCCGGCCTTGGAAGTCACGCTTCGCACTCCGGCCGCGTTGGAAGTGATTTCGGAAATGTCGCGCGTTTCGGGTGGAATGGTCGGAGCCGGCACGCTTGTGACGCCAGAAGATGTGCGTGCAGCAAAAGCGGCGGGGGCGACCTTTGGTGTATCGCCGGGCGCAACGGAGACATTGATGAACGCCTGTGAGGCGGAGGATTTGCCGCTGTTGCCAGGTGCAGCGACGGCATCGGAAGCCATGCAATTGCTGGAGCGCGGCTATGACATGCTGAAGTTTTTTCCTGCGGAAGCATCGGGTGGTGCACCGGCTCTCAAAGCCATAGGTGCGCCATTGCCGCAAATTTCATTTTGTCCAACTGGCGGCGTAAGTCCCACCAACGCGAAAGACTACCTGGGATTGTCGAACGTGGTTTGCGCAGGTGGCAGCTGGGTTGCGCCCGGTGATCTCGTCGCGGCGGAGGACTGGGCGGGTATCGAAGCTCTGGCGCGCGCAGCCAGCATGCTCGGACAGACCAGCGCAGCGGCTTGAGGCACAACACTTTGGAAACTGGGACCAACCGATGATCTTATGTTGTGGCGAGGCTTTGATCGATATGATCCCGGTGCCAACTGTTGGTGGCGCGGAGGGTTTCGTACCGCATGCAGGTGGCGCTATTTTCAATACTGCAATAGCGCTGGGGCGTCTTGGAGTTCCGACCGGCTTTATGACCGGTTTATCAACGGATTTGTTCGGTGCCACGCTGATGAACGCACTTGAAGAAAGCGCGGTCGACGCAAGCTTTTCGATCCGCTCGGATTTGCCGACAACGCTTGCCTTTGTGAAGCTGACAAACGGTCAAGCGCAATACACGTTCTACGACGAGAACACGGCCGGACGCAGTCTGACGCCGGACGACATTCCTAACCTGCCACAAGACATCGAAGCGCTGTATTTCGGTGGCATAAGTCTAATCAGCGAACCTTGTGCGGAGTTTTACGCGGCGCTCGCGGAGCGCGAAAGCAAGACGCAGACCATCGTGCTTGACCCCAACATCCGCCCCGGATTCATCGGCGATGAGAGCGTCTACCGTTCCCGGCTGAACCGAATGATTGCAGTTTGCGACATTCTCAAGGTTTCCGATGAAGATCTTGATTGGATCATTCCCGGACCAGAGGCAACAGAACAAAAGGCGCTTTCGTTGCGCGTCGGGGCCACGAAAGTGGTTATTGTAACGCGCGGCGAAGCCGGCGCTACGGTTTGGGCCGACCAGAACACCTCGGTGTCTGTAGCTGCGAACCGGGTGAGGGTTGTTGATACCGTCGGAGCGGGCGATACCTTCAACGCGGGCGTGCTCGCGTATTTGCAAAAAAATGTTCTGATCAGAAAAGAAAATCTCGCGGACATAACGTCAGACGCACTGGCGGCGGCACTAAGCCTTGGTGCCGCGGTTGCGGCGGTGACAGTCTCGCGTGCTGGAGCCAACCCGCCTTGGCAGCATGAGCTTGATGATGCATCGGAGGCCTGACACGTGCGTTGCATCTTTGTCTGACGGGCCCGAGTGTGTTATCGCGCCAAAGATCTGGTTGAAATTGGAGTAACAAAACGAATGTCGGTCACAAGTGTCACCAATATTTCCATTGAGGAGTTCAAGGCGTCTATTCTGCGTCACCTGAAGTTGTCATTGGGAAAGGATCCGGAACATGCTTCAACGTATGATTGGCGCATGTCTTTGTCGCTTAGTTTGCGGGATCATGTTGTAGATCCCTGGTTTGACAGTACGCGCAAGACGTATGAAGCGAACGGGAAGCGGGTTTACTATTTGTCCATGGAGTTTTTGATTGGTCGCCTCATCGAAGATGTCGCCGTAAATCTCGGGCTTGAGGAAAAAGCACAAAACGCCATTAAGCAACTAGGACAGGACTACCAGACTGTTGTTGCGGATGAACCAGATGCCGCGCTGGGCAATGGCGGTCTTGGCCGGCTGGCCGCATGTTTCATGGATTCCCTGTCCACGCTTGGCATTCCGGCCTATGGCTATGGCATTCGTTACGAACACGGCTTGTTTGAACAGAGCTTTGCAGATGGAGCTCAGGTCGAGGCAGCCGAGACATGGCTGGCGCAAAGACATGTATGGGAATTTGAACGCCCGGAAGTCAGCTACCCGATAACGTTTGGTGGCCATGTGACAACTGAAAAGGGCAAAACCGTATGGCACGCCGGTGAAACTGTAATGGCCTCTGCCTACGACACGCCGGTCGTCGGTTGGCAAGGTCGCTGGGCCAACACGCTGCGGCTTTGGGCAGCGAAGCCGGTGACAATCTTTGACCTGCAGAGTTTCAATCGCGGTGACTATGTCGGCGCCAGCGCGCCGGAAGCGCTTGCGCGCACGATCAGCCGTGTATTGTATCCGGACGATACGACTGACGTAGGCAAGGAATTGCGCCTGAAACAGGAATATTTCTTCACGTCCGCGTCTTTGCAGGATTTGCTGAGACGCTACCTGGCCGAGGGCCGAGATTTGCAGGCTTTGCCGGATAACGTTGCCATTCAGCTCAACGACACTCACCCGGCCATTGCGGGACCGGAATTGGTACGCCTCTTGATGGATGAACACGGTTTTGAAGTCGCACAGGCCATCAGCACTGCGCGCGGTTGTCTGGCTTACACCAATCACACACTCCTGCCGGAAGCTCTAGAACGCTGGCCCGAGGATTTGTTCCGCCGCGTCTTGCCGCGCCATCACCGGATTATTCAACTGATCGAGGCCGCACATCATGCCACGGCAGGACAGAAGGTACGCATTTTCGAACACGGTGAAGTCAAGATGGGCGAATTGGCTTTTGTGATGGCGCATCACGTTAACGGGGTTTCGGCTTTGCATTCTGAGTTGGTCAAGGAGACGGTTTTTGCGGATCTGCATGCCGCTTACCCCGATCGGATCATCAATCAGACAAACGGCATAACGCCGCGCCGCTGGCTCTATTCCTGCAACAAGCCTTTGCGTGACCTGATCAACGAAACGATCGGGACGAATTGGCCAGATAATCTTGAGCAGTTGTCGGGTCTGGCCGCATATGCAGACGATGCGGCGTTTCTCGAAAGCTTTCAGGGTGCCAAAAACGCCAACAAAGAAAGACTGGCGCGGTGGCTTGAAGAACGCGACGGAATTTCAATTGATCCTTCAGCCATGTTTGATGTCCAGATCAAACGTATTCACGAGTATAAGCGTCAGTTCATGAATCTGCTCGAAACGATCGCGCTTTGGAACGACGTTCGAGCAAATCCAAATGGCAACTGGACGCCAAGGGTCAAGATTTTCGGTGGCAAAGCAGCGCCCGGCTACGTCGTCGCCAAAGAGATCATCCACCTGATCAACGACGCAGGCCGCGTGATCAACGCCGACCCGCTCACGCGCGATTTTTTACAGGTGGTTTATCCCGAAAACTACAACGTCTCGATGGCTGAAATGCTGATTCCGGCGGCGGATTTGTCTGAGCAAATTTCGACAGCGGGCAAAGAAGCTTCGGGCACCGGAAACATGAAGTTTGCCCTCAATGGTGCACCGACCATTGGCACGCTCGATGGTGCAAACGTTGAAATACGCGATTGTGTCGGGGCGGAGAACTTCTTCCTTTTCGGACTGACGGCAAAAGAGGTCGTCGCACGCCGGGCTGAACCGGGCTATGCGCGCCGGGCAATTCAGGCAAGCCCGCGTTTGGTGCAGGTTCTGGACCAGATCAGATCTGGTGTGTTCTCCAGCAAAGACACTTCGCGGTACGCGGGGTTGGTGGATGGGCTCTACAACCATGATTACTTTCTGGTCTCCTGCGACTTCGACGCGTACTTTGCAACGCAGCGTACTGTTGACGCATCATTCCGGCGCGGTTCGGAGTGGATGCGTATGGCAGCGCTGAACACTGCGCGGGTTGGTTGGTTCTCGTCCGACCGGACAATCCGCGGGTATGCGCAAGACATCTGGAAAGCGGAAAGCCTGCTTGACGGGTCAACAGCCAGCCGCAGCGTGGCATAGCGTCCGGGAGGTCCTATTTGAGCATTGACCCAACCCAGGCGGCGCGTCTTGTAGCAGGGCAGCATGATGATCCATTTTCCATGCTGGGCTTGCATGACGTTGATGGAAAACTGACAGTTCGGGCTATGGTGCCCGACGCGTCTGCGATCGACGTTTTGGACGTCAAAACCGGGCGGCGCATTATTGCGCTGAAACCCGTACCACGTGCCCCTGGGCTTTTTGAAGGTGTGGCCGGTCGCCGTAAGAACCGCTTCGCTTACAGGTTAAGGGTGGAGCAGGGCGAGGTAACTTGGGAAGCAGATGACCCCTACCGTTTTGGCCCCGTCATGGGCGAGATTGATGAACACCTGATCGGCGAAGGCTCTCACCGGCAGCTGTGGCGCGTCCTAGGGGCACACGTCATGATGCATGAAGGCACGCAGGGCACGCATTTTGCAGTCTGGGCCCCGAACGCGCTGCGTGTTTCCGTTGTCGGAAATTTCAATACATGGGACGGACGGCGCACTGCAATGCGGCGTCGTGGCAAAACCGGTGTATGGGAGGTTTTTATTCCCGGCATCGGGGATGGTGAGATATACAAGTATGAGGTGTTGGACGCGCAAGGGTCGTTGCTGCCGCAAAAGGCAGATCCCGTCGGCTTTGGCGCGGAGCATCCGCCGCAAACCGGTTCGGTTGTGCGCGATCTTTCAAAATTCGGGTGGTCAGACAGTGACTGGATGACGGCGCGCGCGGACAAACAGCGCATCGACAGCCCGGTTTCCATTTACGAAGTGCATCTGGGGTCGTGGAAACGGGTCCCGGAAGAGGGAAACAGATCCCTGAGCTATCACGAGTTGGCCAGCGATCTTGTGACCTACGTGAAAAACTTGGGGTTCACGCATATCGAACTTTTGCCTGTCTCGGAGTATCCCTTTGACGGCTCGTGGGGGTACCAGCCTATCGGGCTTTTCGCTCCGACAATCCGGCATGGAACGGCGGATGAATTTCGGGCGCTCGTTGAGGCATGCCACAAAGCAGGGCTCGGCATCATTCTTGATTGGGTGCCCGGTCACTTTCCTGAGGATGCGCAAGGGCTTGGTCGCTTTGATGGCACAGCACTTTACGAACACGCTGACCGGAAAGAAGGGTTTCACCCCGATTGGAACACGCTTGTCTACAACTACGGTCGCGCCGAGGTCGCCAATTACCTGACCGCCAACGCGCTGTACTGGTTCGAAGAGCACCACGTTGATGGTTTGCGCGTCGATGCTGTTGCCTCAATGCTCTACCGCGACTATTCGCGCCAGGAAGGCCAATGGATTCCCAACAAGGACGGCGGTCGCGAAAACTACGAAGCCATAGGTTTTCTGCAACAGATGAACACTCAAACTTATGGTCAAGTGTCGGGCATCATGACGGCAGCAGAAGAATCCACCGCATTTCCGGGTGTGAGTGCCCCCGTAGACGCTGGAGGTCTCGGTTTCGGATATAAATGGAACATGGGCTGGATGAACGACACGCTCCAATACATGAGCGAAGATCCCGTGCATCGCAAATACCACCACGACAAAATGACATTCGGTCTGCACTACGCGTTTTCGGAGAATTTCATTTTGCCGCTCAGTCATGATGAAGTCGTTCATGGCAAGGGTTCGCTCCTCGATAAAATGCCGGGATCGGGACCCGAAAAGTTTGCCAATCTGCGCGCGTACTACGGGTTCATGTGGGGGCACCCTGGTAAAAAGCTGCTGTTTATGGGGGGAGAATTCGCGCAAGGTGCGGAGTGGAACCACGACCAAAGCCTCGACTGGCATCTACTGGACCATGACAGTCATCGTGGCATTCAGTCTCTTGTACGCGACCTGAACGCGCTGTACCGGGACACGCCAGCACTCTACCAACAGGATGCGAAACCCGACGGATTTGAGTGGGTTGAGGCGTCAAACGCGGACGAATCCGTATTTGCATGGATCCGCTATGGCAAGGCCGATGCGCCGCCTGTGCTCGTCGTGTCCAATTTCACTCCGGTGGAACGGTCGCTTTATCGCGTTGGCGTGCCGAAACCGGGCCGCTGGGTTGAGCGTTTGAATACGGATGCCGACGTTTACGGAGGCAACGGTATTGGCAATCTGGGAGCCAAGCAAAGCGATCCGGTGGCAGCATCCGGCCGTGCGCAGTCTCTGGAGCTGACTTTGCCGCCATTGGCGACGCTGTTTTTTGAGCTGGAACAGGGTTAGTATCGGGCACTGGTCGCGAGACAAAAGACTTTTGGGGAGGAAGACTTATGAACCGCGAAACGCAACGCCTGGCACAGCAAACCATGGCTTTTGTGCTGGCTGGCGGACGGGGCAGCCGACTTTATGAGCTGACCGACCGACGCGCCAAACCCGCCATGTATTTTGGTGGCAAAAGCAGGATCATCGATTTTCCACTGTCCAACGCGGTCAATTCCGGCATACGCCGAATTGGTGTCGCAACGCAGTACAAAGCGCACAGTTTGATCCGGCATCTTCAAAGGGGTTGGAGTTTCTTCCGCGCCGAGCGCAATGAAAGTCTGGATATCCTGCCGGCGTCACAGCAAATGGACAATGAAAACTGGTATAAGGGCACGGCGGATGCGGTTGCCCAGAACAAAGATATCATTGAGGGCTACGGCCCCAAGTACATCATCATTCTGGCTGGCGATCACATTTACAAACAGGATTATGCCACCATGATACGCCACCACGTGAAAAGTGGTGCGGATGTGACTGTTGGCTGTATTGAAGTGCCCCGTATGGAAGCCACAGGCTTTGGCGTCATGGCCGTCGATACAGAAGACCGCATTCTGGACTTTGTCGAAAAACCAAAAGACCCGCCTGCAATGCCCGACGATCCGAACCGCGCGCTGGCCAGCATGGGGATCTACGTGTTTGAAACGGAATACCTTTTCAAAATTATGGAGGAATGCGAAGCTAGGCCGGGCTACAAGCATGATTTTGGCGGCGATATAATCCCAGAGATCGTGCACAATGGCAAAGCCGTGGCGCACGCGTTCAGCCGGTCTTGTGTGCGGACGCAGAGCGAGGAAGTGGCATACTGGCGGGACGTGGGAACAGTCGATGCATTTTGGCAGGCCAATATCGATCTGACGGATTTCCAGCCTGAACTGGATCTTTACGACAATGAATGGCCGATCTGGACCTATTCGGAGCTGACCGCACCGGCAAAGTTCATCCACAACGAAGAGGGTCGTCGCGGTTCGGCGGTGTCTTCGATGGTCTCCGGGGGATGCATCATATCAGGTTCTAGCTTAGAGCGCTGTCTGCTCTTTACCGGCGTTCGCACCCATTCTTACTCTCAGCTCAAAGGCGTTGTTGCCATGCCTTACGCAGAGATCAACCGGAAAGCGCGTCTCAGTAACGTTGTATTGGATCGCGGCGTGATCGTGCCTGCCGGTCTGGTCGTGGGCGAAGACGCAAAAATTGATGGCGAAAGGTTCAGGAGGACCGAAAACGGTATTTGCCTTATCACCCAACCGATGATCGACAAGCTGGACCTCTGACGTGAATGTACTTTTCGTCGCTTCCGAATGCGCGCCGTTTGTCAAAACGGGCGGTTTGGCAGATGTGATCGGCGCAGTTCCGAAGGTTCTGTCTGAACAGGGTGCCGACGCGCGTATTCTCTTACCGCTTTATAAGAGTTTGCAAGAGACGGCTCAAAGAGGTCGGGCGGTATGGCAAGGAGAGATTTTTGGCCAGTCGGTGGAGGTCGTTGCGGTTGATAGCCAAGGCGTGTCGCTCCTGCTTTTGGACGCACCGCAGTATTTTGTCCGAGAAGGCGGCATTTACACGGATGAGGATGGGCAAGATTGGTCTGACAACGCCATGCGCTTCGGTGCGCTCTCAAAGGTCGGTGCAGAAATTGCCGCAAATGGCCTGGATGGGTGGCAGCCACAGCTTGTGCACGTCCATGACTGGCAAGCAGGCTTGGTACCGGCCTACTTGCGCCAGATGCCGCATGCGACTCCACCCAGCGTGCTGACAATTCACAACATCGCGTTTCAAGGACTTTTTGCGCCAGATCTTATGGGGCCGCTCGAATTAAACGATGATCTTTATACAAGCGACGGGCTAGAGTTTTATGGAAATCTCGGTTTTCTCAAAGGCGGGGTTGCCTTTGCTGATAAGATCACGACAGTAAGCCCGACATACGCGCGCGAGATTATGACACCGGAATTTGGTATGCGTCTGGAAGGGCTGTTACAGGCGCGCCAGTCGGACGTCATCGGGATTTTGAACGGAATTGATCTTTCAACATGGGATCCTGAGACGGACCCGGATTTGAAACAGTTTTATTCCGTTAAGCGACTGAAACAGAAAGCGAAAAACCGCGATGCTTTGCTCAGCCGGTTCGGCCTGACTGATCCAGCCAAGGCACCTGTCTTTTGTGTAATCAGCCGCCTGACAACACAAAAAGGCATAGATTTGCTGATTGAAGCGTTGCCGGCAATTGCCGAACGCGGCGCGCGGCTGGTGGTGTTAGGCAGCGGCGACAGGGACTTTGAAGCGCAGCTTGTTTCGGCGGCGCATCATTATCCAGGAGCTGTTGGCGTAATCATTGGATACGATGAACCCCTTTCGCACTTGATGCAGGGCGGCAGTGACGCAATTCTGATCCCGTCTCGATTTGAGCCTTGCGGTCTAACGCAGCTTTATGCTTTGCGGTATGGCACGCTTCCTGTTGTGGCGCGCACTGGCGGGTTGGCGGATACCGTGATTGACGCAAACGAAGCTGCATTGGCTGCAAATTGCGCCACTGGAATTCAATTTTCGCCTGTGACAGCGACGGGTCTGGCCCATGCAATTCACCGCACGTGCGACCTTTACCAAGACCCCAAAGTGTGGGCGGCAATGATGCGCCGCGCGATGCGTCACCCGGTCGGCTGGGAGACGTCCTCCCATGCCTACCTGACTGTCTATGACGGGTTGATGAACGGATAGAGCGAAATGGTTTACCGCATCACGTCAGGAAGCCCGACGCGGATGGGTGCGCACTTTGACGGCGATGGCGTGAATTTTGCACTCTTTTCGGCGCACGCGCATCGGGTCGAGCTTTGTCTCTTCGATGCGGATGGCGTATCTGAACTGAATCGTCTGACCTTGCCAGAGCGCACCGGCGATATCTGGCATGGCTACGTGGCCGGGCTGCGTCCTCAAGCAATTTATGGATACCGCGTTCATGGCCCCTATGATCCGGAGCATGGGCACAGGTTTAACCCCAACAAACTGTTGATCGATCCTTATACGCGGCAATTTTCTGGGACGTTCGTCAATCATTCTGCCACGCTGGGGTATTCTGTATCGGACCCAAAAACGGATTTGTCTTTTGATGCTCGCGATTCAGCCCCGCATGTTGCCAAATCCGTGGTTCCAGACCCATCCATGTTTCCGAGCGGCGCGCACCGGCTGCAGATCTCGAGGAAGGAATTGCTGATTTACGAGGCTCACGCCAAAGGTTTGACCCAAAAGCACCCGCAAATTGCCGAGGCTGTACGCGGGACATACGAAGGGCTTGCAAGTGAACCGATTTTGGAACACTTGCTGCGGCTCGGCGTAAACGCGATTGAATTGCTCCCTGTACATTCGTTTCTGGACGATGGGTTCTTGCAAAAAAAAGGGTTGAGAAATTACTGGGGTTACAACACGTTAGGGTTCTTTGCGCCTGAGCCACGCTATTTCGGACCGACCGGTTTTGCGGGATTTAAATCCATGGTCGACGCGTTTCATTCCGCTGGAATCGAGGTCATCCTCGACGTTGTCTACAATCACACCGCCGAAGGCGATCACCGAGGGCCCACGCTGTCTTTTCGCGGTCTGGATAACGTGTCTTACTATCGACTCTTGCAAGGCCAGCCGAGGTTCTACGTCAATGATACAGGCACAGGAAACACGGTGAATGTCGCGCATCCGGCCGTGTTGCGTCTGGTCATGGACAGCCTGAGGTTTTGGGTGGATTGCTTCGGAATCGACGGCTTTCGTTTCGATCTGGCGACAACGTTGGGACGCGAAGACCACGGTTTTGATACACGCGGCGGCTTTTTCGACGCTTTGCGACAAGATCCGGTGCTGGCCGGCGTAAAGCTCATCGCCGAGCCTTGGGACATTGGTCCCGGAGGGTATCAGTTGGGCGGTTTCACACCTGAGTTTGCAGAGTGGAACGATTCCTATCGCGACACTGTGCGCCGATTTTGGCGCGGTGATGCTCATAGCGCACAAGAGCTCAGCGCGCGGCTTTTGGGATCAGCTGGTGCGTTTGATAAATCAGGGCGGAGGGCCTGGTCATCAGTCAATTTCCTCGCCGCCCACGACGGCTTCACGCTGGCTGATGTCACCGCTTATTCGCAAAAACACAACGCCGCCAATCTTGAAAACAATCAAGATGGGCACAACGCTAACTACTCCGATAACTGCGGAGTGGAAGGCAGTACCGACGACGCCAGCATTCTTGCGCTTCGCCAGCGACGTCGACGCAACATGTTGGCGACGCTGTTTTTGTCGCAAGGCACGCCCATGCTCCTAGCTGGGGACGAGTTCGGCAACTCGCAGTCCGGTAACAACAATGCATATTGTCAGGACAACGATATCGGTTGGCTGGATTGGGCAGGGTTCGACACGGCGCTTTGCAATTTTGTCGAACAATTGTCCGCCATCAGACGCGCTCATCCTGCCTTGCGCCAGTCACGCTTCCTGCACGGCGAGCGGCGCCTGAACGACACACAAAAGGATGTTGAATGGTTCGATTTTGAGGGAGCCGCGCTGAACTGGCGTGACCCGTCGCTGTCATCCCTGTGCGTTTTGTTGAGGGGGTCCGCTGAAGCGCCGGAGGCTCAGACGACTGACGATATTGTTTACATTGTCATCAATCGCGCGGAGGCAGCCGCGGAAGTTATGTTGCCTGAGCTGCCAGATCCGCAGGTTTGGATGGTCGGTGTTGATACGGCGCGTGACGTGCCAAAACCCTATGCCGTAAAGGGATCCTCTACGCGCGTTTCTGGCAGCACAGTTTTAGCGCTCTTTCCAGATACTACAGGTGACAGCCATGTCAGCTGATGAGCAGTTGGCGCGGCTTGCTGAAGATGTAGGTTTACTATCGGAATTCAAAGATATGCAGGGCGTTGTTCATGTTGCGACGCCAGAGACGCAGCGTGCGTTGATTGAGGCCGAAGGGTTGACTGCACGCTCGGCGGCACAAGTTGCGGAGGCACGCGCAGCGCTGCTTAACGAAAAGCGCTGTATGGCTCTGCCGCGCGATACTGTCGTATGTGCCGGTCAGCCCGCCAGCCTGAACGTCAAAGTGCCGCTGGAATGGACCCTCCTGTCGGAAAACGAGGAAGATATCCTTGCATCCGGACAGGCAGATGAGCGCCTCGATTTGCCGTCGTTGTCGTCCGGCGTCTACCCTTTGCACCTGAAAACGGCAAAGGGCATTCAGGAAGCAACAGTTCTAGCCGCCCCAAAGCGCACGCCTCAACTGAACGAGGTGGGTCGAGCCGAAAAAAACTGGGGCGTCATGGCCGCACTCTACGGCGTTCACAGTTCCGCCAATCAATCCTTTGGATCATATAAGGACTTGGCTGCACTGGCCGAGGTTGTGGGACGCGAAGGCGCTGGATTTCTCGGGCTTAATCCTGTGCACGCACTCGGTTGGGCCGCCGGGGATGTCATAAGTCCGTATTCGCCAACCCATCGCGGTTTTCTGAACGCAGACCATATTGCCCCGATGGATGGAACAACTGACAGTTCGCAAATCGATGGCGCGCTCATCGATTACAAAAAGCACCGGCAATGGCAGCGTCCGTGTCTTGAAGCGGAATTTGAGGCATTTGTCGCTGCAAAGGGTTCGAGCGACAACTCGGGATTTGTCAGCTTTTGCGCTGGCGCGGGCTTGCCGCTTGATGAATTTGCCCGGTTTGAAGCGTTGTCCATGCGTTTGGGGTCTGACTGCCGAACTTGGCATCAAGACGCACCGTCGGCAGCTGTTCCTGCCAATGAGCTCGCATTTCACAAATGGCTGCAATGGCGTGCGGATGAGCAACTGGCCGAGGCGCAAACAAAAGCGAAGGCATCAGGTATGCCGCTTGGTCTATACCTTGATCTGGCGGTAGGCGCGCGGCTAGGTGGAGCGGAAAGCTGGGGCCCGCACAGCGCTGCTGCTGAAAATGTTTCGCTGGGCGCACCGCCGGATCATCTCAGCCCGGCGGGGCAGATGTGGCAGTTGGCACCGCTTTCGTCGCGCAAACTCAAAAGCTCGCGTTATCAGGCTTTGCGGTTTGTTCTGGCCAGAACAATGCGGCATTGCAGTATCTTGCGGATTGATCATGCGTTAGGGCTCAACAGAAGCTTCTGGATTCCCGAAAACGGCATTCCCGGAGGCTATATGCGCCAACCCTTTGAAAGCCTGACGGCCGTGATCGCGATTGAAGCAGAGCGCGCAGGCACTGTCATTATTGGCGAGGATCTGGGTCTCGTTCCAAAGGGGTTCCGCGAGGCAATGGCTGCCAAGGGTTTTTATGGCTATAGCGTCCTGCAGTATGAAAAGGACCCGATGGGCAACTTCTTAAAACCCGAAAAGATACGCGCGCAATCGCTCGCTTGCTTTGGTACACATGATACCCCGACGCTCGCCGGATTTTGGCAAGGCAAGGACATCGCCTGGTGGCGCAAGCTGGGCTGGATTGACGACAAAACAGCGGCACAAGCCACTGACCGACGTGCCAGCGAAAAACGGGACCTGGCCGGCATTCCTGCACCCGCGTCACTGCCCGGTCTCGCCACGGCTGGAGTGCGCGACACGATCCACGCCAAGCTCGCTGCGACACCTGCCGCCATGGTCGCCGTGCAACTTGATGATGTTCTTGGAGTTGAAGAGGCGCAAAACCTGCCCGGGACAACAGATGCGCATCCAAACTGGCGCAGACGCGCGCCCCGGTCTGTGCCAGAACTTACACAGCACCAAACTCTCAAAAAGACAGCGCAGCTTATGGCAAAAACCGGGCGCGCACCTAAGGCGTGAAAGGACGGAATATGATACCGATCACAATTGCGAAAGGTCCGTTTGAGGGACAGAAACCTGGCACTTCGGGTTTGCGCAAGAAAACCCGTGTTTTTATGGAGCCGGGGTATCTCGAATGTTTCGTGCAATCTGTGTTCAACGCCATTGACGGAGCGGAAGGTAAGACTTTCGTCATCGGTGGGGATGGACGGTTTTTTAATGTCGAGGCCGTCCAGTCCATTCTCAAAATAGCGGCAGCAAATGGCGCGGCGCACGCGATCGTCGGGCAGGGTGGATTGTTGTCCACGCCTGCCGTTTCGCATCTGATCCGCATGCGCGGTACCGACGGAGGTCTGGTTTTGTCCGCCAGCCACAATCCCGGCGGGATCGATGAGGATTTTGGCATAAAATACAATGTGGCCAACGGAGGGCCAGCACCCGAGCACGTAACAGCAAAGATATTCGCGCAGACAGAGACCATTGCGGAATATACCACTTGCGACGCAGGCTCCGTCGATCTGGCCGCGCTGGGGCTCCAATCAATCGGGCAGATGCAAATCGAAATCATTGATCCAGTCGCAGATTACGCATCTTTGATGGAGAGCCTCTTTGACTTTGACAAAATTGCAGCACTTTTTTCCGGTGGATTCACCATGCGTTTTGATGCCATGCATGCGGTGACTGGTCCTTACGCAAAAGCCATACTTGAAAACCGCCTTGGTGCGCCCGCGGGCACAGTCATCAATGCGGTGCCGTCCGAGGATTTCGGGGGCGGCCATCCGGACCCCAATCCGGTCTGGGCGAAAGCGCTTATGGATGAGATGATGTCTGATACTGCGCCGGACTTTGGTGCGGCATCAGATGGTGACGGTGATCGTAACATGATTGTCGGACGGGGCGTTTATGTCACACCCTCCGATAGCCTTGCCATACTGGCAGCAAATGCACATCTTACGCCGGGATACGCGTCCGGATTAGCAGGCGTTGCCCGTTCAATGCCGACCAGCGGTGCTGCAGATCGCGTGGCCGAAAAACTGGGGATTGCGTCTTTTGAAACACCTACAGGCTGGAAGTTCTTTGGCAATTTGCTAGATGCAGGCAAGGCGACGATCTGCGGCGAGGAAAGCGCGGGCACGGGCTCTGACCACGTGCGCGAAAAAGACGGGCTCTGGGCGGTATTGCTGTGGTTGAACATACTTGCGACACGGCAGCAGTCCGTGTCTGAGATACTCACATCCCATTGGTCCGAGTTCGGTCGGAACTACTACTCTCGTCATGACTATGAAGCCGTGCCGTCCGAGCAGGCAGATGTCATGATGCAAGCATTGGGGAAAAAAATACCCAATCTGGTCGGCAAAACTCTTGCAGGCCAAACGGTGTCAGTGGCGGACAGTTTTGCCTACAATGACCCGGTTGACGGATCCACAAGTGCAAATCAAGGGCTTCGTATTCATTTTGAAGGAGGTGGCCGCGTGGTGCTGCGCCTGTCAGGAACGGGCACCAGCGGCGCAACCATTCGAGTATACCTTGAACAATACGCAGATCCGTCTGCTGACCATGAATTGGAAGTCGAGAACGCCCTGACTGCAGTGCGATCTGCGGCGTTGGAGGTCACCGAAATGGAACACCACATCGGACGCACAACACCTGACGTTATGACCTGACGCTTACAGGTGCTTCTCTCGCCAGACAACGTCGGCGGCTTGAACACTTACATCATCAAATTCAGCAGGTTCCAGACCGTAATTGATGTAAAATCGAAGATTTGATGTATCCCGTATCCGCAGGCCATCGGGCAATTGGAGCAGATCGATTCCGGCTTGGGCTGCGGCAATCTCCAGAACGCGGTCCCAGAGTGCAGCATCCGCCCAGCCGCCGATATAGCTCATTATACCTGTCCGCACCATGAATGGCGAGCCATCCTGGTATGTCAAAAGAGGCTCAGCCGTGCCTTCCAGATGCTCAGTCCAATGATGTGCGCTGCCGCCCCCTTTTACGTGGCGCTTTTGCTCTGGGGGAAGGCTTTCAACGCGAGTGACCGTTACATCCAAACCTGCCAGGTTAGGTCCCATCGGCGTTGGGATGGTCAGTTCTTCCGTGACCGCATTGCTGCGCGGACCCAAAACGGCGGTTGTTGTGTTCAGCGCTTCTTCTAGCTCGCTTGGAATCGTGGCGAGCCCAGGCGCGAGTACCAATTTGTAAGTACTCAGATCGTGCGTCGATGCTGGTAAAACATCGATATTCAGACCACGTCGCCGCAACGCTTTGTAAGCGTCAAAAACAAGTCGGAAATAGCTGAAGTCCTGCCCCTGTGGCAAAACAGACCATGCCCAGTCGGACGGGTAATCTAAGATCAGCGCGACATCTGCCTGCACAAGGTCGACATCCGGCTGTGCTTTCAGTTCTTGCGCCACCTGCGCGGCCTCAAGCAAACCAGGTGCCGGTACGTCATCGGGGCGTAACAAGCCCGTGTGCATTTGTTCCTGCGCAAAAGGTGCCTGACGCCAACGGAAATAGCTGACTACCTCTGCTCCGTGGGCAAAGGCCTCCCAAGTCCAAAGCCGCACCATTCCGGGAAGTGGAGCAGGGTTATAAGGCGCCCAATTGACCGGACCGGGTTGTTGTTCCATCACCCACCATCGTCCGTCCTGCCCGACGGCGCGATAAAGATCATGGTGAAACGCCTGCATGTCGGGGTCACCTTGTTGCAGATAGCGCGCTTTGTGCTCTGCCGTTGCTTCAAGCCTTTCTGATAGGAAACCGATCGGATAGCTGTCCCAGCTCGCAATATCGATAGAAGCACCCACTCCGAAATGGTCGAAGTCGAGCACGCGTCCCATGTAATTGTGAATAAGGGGCGCGTCCGTGTGGGCGCGCAAAGCTTTCACTTGCACTTCATGGAAAGCGACCACCTGATCGGAGCTAAAACGTCTGAAGGCCAGTTCGTGGCTTGGGTTTGGCTGTGTCACGCTCAGGTTTGGCAGATCGATCTGTTCGAAGCTATTGTATTCCATAGACCAGAACACGTTACCCCAAGCCGAGTTCAGCGCTGCGATTGAACCGTAACGCGAGCGCAACCAATTCCGGAAGGCGCTCCGTGCTGTTTCTGAATAGGATAGAATGGTGTCGTGACATCCATATTCGTTGTCAATCTGCCAAGCTTGTATTCTTGCGTCGCGTCCATACCGTGCGCCTAGCACGTTAGCGATTTCACCACCGGCTGCACGGTATCCGTCGTGGCTGAAGCAGTAATGCCGCCGGGCGCCGAATTTGCGTGGGTGACCCGTTGCGTCCAGTGCCAACATGTCCGGAAACCGATCCAGCATCCATCTGGGCGGCGTGCACGTGGGTGTGCCCAGAATGATCTTCAAACCGGCATTTGCCAGCACGTCGATCGCGCGATCCAACCAGTCAAATTCAAACTGTCCAGGCTCAGGCTCGATGCGGCTCCAGGCGAACTCTCCGATCCGGACCCAGGTAATCCCGTTGGCCACCATGCGCGTTGTGTCCTCAACCCACATCGCCTCGGACCAATGCTCCGGGTAATAGCAAACCCCCAACGCACGTTTCATAAAATCACCCGCGGTTCCGGCAGCCCCTTTGTTGCGTCTGCCGTCGAAAATGTCATGCCTTGTGTTGGGAATGCCTTTAGCGATCCTGCATCTAGACCTTTGCTCGCGCTTGTGACAAAAAGCGTTTCATAGTTATCACCACCGAACGCAGGACAGGTGACCTGATCAGCCGGAACACTGAGTGTGCGCAGTCGCGACCCGTCTGGCCGGTATCCCACGACACGGGACGAGCCCCATTGCGCGATCCAAATCGTACCGTCGGCGGCTGTCACTGCTCCGTCCGGGTTCAGGCCATCCTCGCTGAAATCGATCAGCACCTCAGGCGTGGCGTCGGGCCAGCCGTCTGTATTCAGCGCAACGCGCATCAGCTTTTGGATTGCGGTATCGGAAAAATACGCAGCACTTCGATCCGGTGCAAAGCAGATGGAATTGGAAATTGTGATCGGGCTAAAGAGTTTTCGCACCTTACCCTTGTAATATCGATAGATCGCTCCGGCGCCCGGTTCTGCATTATAGCCCATTGTGCCAATCCAGAAGCCGCCGAATGGATCCGCACGCCCGTCATTTGAACGTGTAAGAGGGTTATCGTGTTCCAGGTTACAAAGGTGCGCGCGGCTTCCGTCCCGGAGGTCGACGCTCCACAGGCCGTGCGCCGATGCCATCAAAAGCGCTTCGTCGTCGATCCAGGCTGCCGCTGAAACAGGATCGTCGAAAGCCCAGCTGAGTTGTTTGTCACCGCATTGGCTCATCAAGCGCTTTTCGACGATGTCAAACCAGAAAAGTTGTTTGCGCCGCGGATGCCACAACGCTCCCTCTCCCAAAGTACACCGTCGATCGTCAAATACTTTCATCGTCAGCCAACGGCGCGCTTGAAGGCGTCAACTATGGCTCGTGCCTGGTCACCGACGTCGCTTGTGCTCATCCCCGGTTTATAAAGCGCTGAACCCAGACCAAAGCCGTCCGCGCTCGCTTTGATCCATGCGTCAAAGTTGTCCGGGCCCGCGCCGCCTACAGCAAAAACCTTCGTGCCCCTTGGCAGAATGGCGCGCATCGCGGCCAGCCCGGAGGGTCCGGCCATTGAGCCGGGGAACAGCTTGAGCCCGTCTGCGCCGGCTCGAAGAGCGGCAAAAGCTTCGGTCGGCGTAAACACTCCGGGCCAGCTTTGCATGTTGCGCGCCTTGGTTGCCTGAATGACCTCGGGGTTGCAATCGGGTGAAACGATGAGTTGCCCACCTGCATCTGCTACGGCATGTGTGTCATCAACGCTCAGCACCGTGCCCGCACCGATTAACCCGCGACCGGCGAACCTTTGCGCCAGTTCTGCAATGCTCTGCAACGGCTCGGGCGAGTTCATCGGCACTTCAATCTGGGTGATACCAGCTTCAAACAGCGTCTCGGCGATCACCGGCGCTTCCTGCGGGGTAACACCGCGCAATATGGCAATAAGGGGCAGGGTCATGAGAGGGCCTTTAAACTTCGGTTTGCGGCAGTTAGGCCGGCAAGTGTGGCGCATTCGGTATCGACCATAAGTGCGGGTACACCTTGTGCATCGAGCGCCACGCGATAAGCCACTGCCTGTGCGCCCGTGCCCAGTATGGCCATATTCTGACCCAGCCAATAGGGTCGTGCCGCGGCGATTTCCGCACCGACAAGATAGCCTGAGAGCGCGGATTTGTTTTTTGACGCGGAGCGGTTGTGCAACAGGTCGCCCGCCCGCAAGCCGAACAAGCGTGCGGCTATGCGTTCCGGCTTGGACATGGCATCATCCACCGCCTCGACAAATGCCGCCTCATCCCAAGTGTCTGTTGTGACCGAATGTCGTAGAACCGATGCTTCGCTTAGGAGCGCAAAAAGTTCGCCTGACATAAACGTTTGAAAACTGACCACTTCCCCGGCGCTGAGTTGTGTCCATTTGGTGTGTGTGCCCGGCAAGCAGATCACGCCGTCCCAGCCTGGATTAAGATTCAAGAAACCGGCGATCTGTGTTTCTTCGCCCCGCATCACGTCAGGCGGGTTTTGCTGCGACAGGCCCGAGATTACATGCACTGCAAGGCCGTCCGACGTCGGAGCCTGTGTAAGGCGGTCTGAAAGCGGTGTGCATGGCACTGCGCGGTAGGGTGCCTCAACCCAGCCTTGTCGTGATCCGACCATGCCACAGGCGACCACGAGCAACCGCCGCCCGGTCAGCCAATCGCCAACAAGCGCACGCATGGCCGGTTCAAACTGGTTTCGCGCCAGCTTGCCCATTCCATCAGTGGATTGCGCCTGTGCAATGGGTTTGGCGCCCTGCATGGCATAGGCGCGCAGATTGGAGGTGCCCCAATCCAACGCAATCCAATCCGGTTGTGTTGCCCTCGTCATGCTTGTCCTATCCTGTGGTCACCACGCCGCCATCGACAACCATACATTGCCCCGTCATCATGCGGCTGGTTCCGGACGCCAGAAAAAGAACCGCATCCACAATGTCCTTTGGCACCAGATGGGTCTTGAGGCACTGTCGGTCCAGATGCGCGGCCAGCCCATCCGGCGTCGCCCACTTGTCCAGCTGTTTCTGCGTCAGCACCCAACCCGGAGCAAGTGCATTGACGCGCACGCCGTCCGGTCCCAGTTCGCGCGCGAGGCTGCGTGTCATTGCCGTGATCCCCCCGTTGGCGGCCGTGTAAGCTGGGTAACCTGCATTTCCCATCATGTAACTTATTGAGCTGAAATTGATTATTGATCCAGACCCGGCGCGCTGCATGTCGGGCGCCACTGCTTGCGCAGCGAAAAAGTATGCTTTCAGGTTAATGGCCTGCAGCCAATCCCAGTCTTCGGGCGTCACGTCTTTCCAGTCATGACGCCGGTCGTTGGCCGCATTTGACACCAACGTGTTGATCGACCCATGCGCAGCGCTTGCTTGGACGATCGAATCCCGCAAACGGTCAATGTCCGTGATGTCGCCTTGAAAAAAGAGCGGAGCACGTCCGTGTTTCTTTTCCATTTCGGCCACGAACTCGGTGGCATCTGACCGACCGATGAATGCAACGTTCGCTCCCTGCGCCAGAAATCCATCGGTTAGGTCCGCACCAATACCTGAGCCTCCGCCTGTTATGTAGACGGATGTGCCCTTAAGGTCATGAAAGGTCGCCGTTTCGGTCATCTGAACCTCTTTGCCTTTGTGCAGCGTCGCGCTGAACGCCTGAAACAATTATATTACTGCGTGCCCCTCCAGAACCCACATGCTTTCGGGAAAACTCCACGGCAGTCGTACGCCGCCTGACATCAGAGCCGCTCCTGTCAGCGTGACATCGCGATCTTTTAACGCAAGTCTGTTGCGCGACAGCATTGATGCAGAGGCGCGATTGCGCAGGGCGACTGCGTAACGTCGTTCCGCGTTCAGTCGACTAAGACGCAAAGGCCGCGGAGCAATCTGCGCTGAGGTTGCGGATTTTCCGGCAAACACGACGAAGCGTTCGGCGGAGCGGTCTACATGTTGTTCGGCAATGACGGCTGGGTCTGACGCGTCGAGACGCAGGATGTCGGCATCCTCCATCCAAGCGCGGTTCGTTTTCCACCATGCGGTCACGGATTTAAGAACATCCGCTTCATCGTCAGTCAATTCACGAGGGTCCATTTCAAACCCCATGTGTCGCTGCGCCGCCACCCACGCGCGGAATTCGATATCGAGCGTCCGACCAGATGTATGGCAAATGCGCGGACCGACATGGCTGCCGGTTGTCACCGCGGGCAGGAACAGTGCTGCATTGTGCTGCATTTTCAACCGCTCCAGCGCATCGTTGCTGTCGGAAAGCCAGATCCTCTGAGTGCGGCTGAGGATGCCAAAATCGATGCGTCCTCCACCCGATGCGCAGCTTTCGATCTCTACATCCGGGAAATCTGCGCGAAGCCGGTCCAACAGAGCATAAGATCCCCTTGTTTGCGAGGCATCTGGCATCGGAAGCACGCGGTTGTGGTCCCATTTGATGTAGTCGATCGTATGCGCCGAGAGCAGCGCGGCGATCCGTTCGTAAAGAAAATCGCGCACTTCGGCGAGTGCCATGTTCAGCGCTTTTTGTTGCCGTCCGAGAATCTGGTCTTCCGCGCCCAGGGCCCAGTCAGGATGCGCGCGATGGATGTTGCTGTTCGGGTTTATCATCTCCGGCTCAAACCAGATGCCGAAAGACATGCCCTCGGCGTGGACATGTTCGATGAGCGGCGCCAACCCATCGGGATACTTGCGCGGGTCGACCTCCCAATCTGACAGGCTGGACGTGTCATCGTCGCGTTGGCCAAACCAGCCGTCATCCAGTACGAAACGTTCGGCGCCAAGGGCAGCCGCGCGACTCGCGATGTCCTTTAGCTTCGGCAAATCATGATCGAAGTAGACGGCTTCCCAGCAGTTGTAATGAACGGGACGCGGTCGACCGGACCGCGTCCACGGGATGATGCGGTCGCGCAAGTGACGCTGAAATGATACCGCGCACCCGTTTAATCCGTCGGAGGAATAGACGGCGAATAGCGGCGCGGTCTTGAACACATGTGCTGCGGTTGTCTCCATCCGCGCGGCGTGACCGAACTGAATCTGGCGCCGTCCATCGGGCAATTCTTCGGCAATCATTCTATGTCCGCCAGACCAGCCGTAATGAAACGCATAGGCTTCGCCGGAGGTATTGGTTGCGCCCCGGCATGGTACGACCAAACCTGGAAAGTGCTCGTGCCCTGTGCGCCCGGTCCGGTTTTCGCGGTAACGGATGCCAGCGGACCAGGCCGTGCAATTCAATTGGAACTCGCCGCACCAGCGTCCGGCGACATCAATCATTTCGTCGCTGTGTTGCGGGGCCGGCAGCACCGGCGCTGCCAACCAGTGCAAATGCAGCTTTCTGTCTGCCTCTAGACTTGAATTCAGAGTAATCACATGCGTTTCAGGATTGAGTGCAAGCTCTGCCATGTAGGTCAGGCGATTGCCTTTGTCGTGACAGGTCACAACAAGTTTCAAACCGCTTTGCTCAACTTCTTTTAGTTTGAGTTTGGGCAAAAGGGGCGTGCCATCCTGATCCCGGACGATCAGGCCGGGTTGTCCGGGGAAACTGCGCGCCGCCTCCGGACACAGCGACAAGTCCGGGTTCGCATCGAGCATGCCACCTGTGACATCCAACTCGCCCGCGGCCCAAAGCTCTGCCAGATCTTCGTCTTGCGGCAACGGTGGACCCCAATAGATTACCTCAGGGCAGCGCGCATTCTGAGCGCCAAGCACCAGAGACTGGCGCGCGTCGTCCAGCCGCCAGCACTGTGTCACTTTACGGCTCCGAGCGTGAGGCCCGCGATAAAGTGCTTCTGCATCAGGAAAAACATCAGGACCGGCGGAAGTGCAGCCACAATCGACCCCGCACTCATCAGGTGATAAGCGGCACGGAACTGGGCATTGAAGCTTGTGATGCCTGCGGTTACCGGTTGGCTTTCCGGCCCTTGGGTGAGGACAACCGCCCAGAAATAATCGTTCCATATGAACGTGAAGATCAGCACGCTCAGTGCGGCAATTGCCGGTTTCATCAGAGGGATCACCACGTACCAGAAGATTTTCCATTCTGCGATACCCTCAACGCGAGCGGCTTCAATAAGTTCATGGGGCAGCGCGCGGATGAAGTTTCTCATGAACAGTGTGCAAAAGCCGGTCTGGAAAGCCACATGAAACAAAACCAAGCCGGTCTTTGTGTTGTAGAGTCCCATTTCAAGCGTGAGGTCACGCACGGGCACCATAAGGATTTGGAAAGGTACGAAATTGCCGGCAACGAACATAAAGAAAATCCAGATGTTGCCGCGAAACTTGTAGACGCCCAAAGCAAACCCCGCGAGACAGGAGAGCGCCACGGCACCGATTACAGTCGGAACGGTGATGAGGACTGAATTGAGCATGTAGCGCGGCATGTCGGAGTTGAAAAACACCTGACCGTAGTTGTGAGCGAACTCAAAAGAAGATGGCAGGCCCCAGTAGTTGCCTTGTGTGAAGTCTTCGGCTGGTTTGATCGAAAAGACGGCTACAGCGATCAGAGGCAACAACCACATAATCAACACAAGTGGCAGCAGTGATTGATATGTCACCTGCCAGGTTCGGGGGGTTTTCTCGATTGGGGTCGGAAACATGTCAGAGTGCCTCCCGTACGGCTTTGGGCAATCCGCGAAGGATCGTGTCATAGCTAACGCCAACACGGTGCCGCGCCTCGTCATTCCGCAACGTGGGCAGGTCCAGTTGAACCCAGGACCGATGGAAGTAGGGCGCCTTCTTGGCAGCGCCAGCTTCGATCAGCATTGTTGCCGTTTCGCTGTCGGGGCATTTGACGGACACCTTATCCGTGTTCTGTGCCCGTTGCTCGCTGTGGCCAAAGCAGGCAAACATCTTTCCGCCGACTTTCCAGGCATCGAGCTCGCCCCGTCCGGATAGCGCAGCTCCGGGATGCGCTGCACAGATCGCATCGAAATCAGTGCGTGTCATCGCGTCTGCTCCTCTTTCCACATGGACCAGAGGAAATAGGCAATGAAGATGAGCATGATCAGGAACAGGACGACTGCAATGGCAGCGCCGTAGCCCATCCGGAAACCATATTCCGAGAGCGCTTTTTCGAACATGTAATAACTCAATACGCGGGTCTGGCCGAAAGGGCCGCCGTTGGTCATGATCGAGATCAGGTCGAATGACCGCAGCGCCCCGATGATGGTGACAACAAACGCAATGAAAGTTGCCGGTTTCAGCTGTGGGATGATAATATACCACAACATTTTCCAACCTTTGGCATTGTCGAGCCGTCCGGCCTCGATCTGTTCCGGATCAACCGCGTTCAGTCCTGTGAGATACAGAATCATGCAATATGCGGTCTGTGGCCATAGGCCAGCAGCAATGATGCCATAAGTTGCCCATGTTGGGTCACCCAACACATTCAGTGGCCCCAGTCCGACAAGGGCTAAAATCCCGTTCAGCAGGCCCTCGTTTGGCAGGTAAAACCACGAAAATACCAAGCCTACGACAACTTGACTGAGTACAAAAGGAAAGAAAAACAAAGACTTGTAAATCCGAATTCCGGTAACGGTCTGGTTCAGAAACAAGGCGATAAACAAACCTCCCGGGATCGCCAACAGATAGAACAAAAGCCATTTCAGGTTGTTCCAGAGCGAAACCTCGAAGGCGCTGTCGTCCATCAGTTCAACATAATTGCCCATGCCGACGTAGCGTGCTTCTCCCAGCCCGTCCCAATCGTAAAACGAAATCGCGATCGATTGGTAGATTGGGTAGATCACGTAAAACAGAAAGAACAGAATTGCGGGCGCGAGAAAGAGCCACGGCGTTACCGAGATTTCGTTGCGCTTGTACCATCCTCGTTCAGTTCGAGCGGTGCCGGTTATTGTTGGATCTGTGGCTGCCATCGACGCATCTCCTCCCAGTAGTGCGGCGCATTGGGCGGCCCGTCGCAACAAGCCAGCCAATACGTCGGACGCGGCAGGTCGGGCGCGTAGACGCCCGACCCAGTATCACCTCACCGGTAGACGCGATCCTGAACTTTATCGAGACGGTTCAGAATGTCGTCCAGATTGTCCGGAAAGACCATGAACTCCTGCATGCCCTGCATCGCTTCTGCAGCCATTTCCGCCGGGTAGTCGCGGTCGAAAAACTGCGCCACGCCCCCGGGGCTGTTGGAACTGAGCATCGCGAAACCTTCATTGAGGAATTTGTCGTCATCCACTGAAGCTTTGGCGTTGATTGGGAGTTGCCCAAGGTTTTGACCATTGTTGATCTCGGTTTGTACATCAGCAGAAACAACGTAACGCAGGAATTCGCGGGCGGCTTCTTTGTTGGACGCATTGGCCGGAATATGGAACGTATCTGTTGGTGCGTCCTCCGCAAGTGCGACGCCTTCAGTGATCGACGGGAACTGGTAAAAATCAAGCTTGCTGTCATCGAGACCTGCTTCGCGCAATGGTGCCACGGCAAAGTTGCCTTTCAGGATCGCAGCCGCTTCGCCGCTCACGATGAAGGGCAGTGATTCTTGCCAGCTGTAGGATTGGTGGTTTTCAACAAATGCGCCCATGTCGATCAATTCACGCCAATTAGCGAATGTTTGCTTGACGCGGTCATCGGTCCACTTCACTTCACCGTTGGCGAGCTGCATGTGGAAGTCGAAGCCGTGGGTGCGCATGTTGATGTAGTCGAACCATCCGCCGGCGGTCCAATAGTTCTTTGTCCCGATTGTGTAACACTGACGACCCGACTCAACGATCGCTTGGCAGTTGGACTTCATTTCTTCGAAGTTCGCCGGTTCGTTCAGCCCCAGCTCTTCATAGATGTCCTTACGATAGTAGATGCCCCATTGGTAGTATGTGTAGGGTACGCCCCACTGCTTGCCGTCGATGGTCATCGCGCCTTTGGTCGAGGCAAGGTTTTCAGCGATTTCAGGCTCTTGCCACAAATCGGAAACATCTTCGAACAGGCCCGCAGAGACGTAAGGTGTCATCCGGTTGGCCGCATACCAGTTGGCGACATCCGGCGCGTCGGCAGTCAGAAAGTTGCGGATCTGTGTCTTGTATGCTTCCCGGTCAATCACAGTTGTTTCGATATTCAGATCCGGGTGCAGGGACTGAAAGTCACTGATCATCTTTTCCATCGTCGCCCGCGGCGCCGGGTTCGATGTATCCAGAAAAATCTTCAGGTCGCCGCTCAGCTCTGCTGAGGCGGCTCCAGCCAGCAAGGTGCTGCCAGCAAGAGCTGTCAGCAAGTGTTTGGTGAAACGCATCGTGTCCTCCCTAAGGTACGTTCATGCTTGAGCGCGCTAGGCACGCGAAAACTGTCTGATTTGGTTCCATTATTTGGAACTCTGTTTTATATATTGAAAACTACAGCGCACTCTGCCTAAACTGTCAACCATGTTCTGCGCAGCATTCAAAGCTGCGGGGTGTTTGCGGGGAGGATATTCGCAGGCATAGGAACAGTGGGAGGAAAGATAGGTGAAAGCGGACGGTACAGTCGGCAAAGCGCTTGACGTGCTCGAACAGGTGGCAGGTTATGGTCGTCCGGTGCGCTTTGGAACGTTGCTGGAAGACAGCCCGTTCCCGAAAGCCACGCTCTACCGGCTGCTGCAAACGCTGACCAGCCAGCATATGCTGACATATGACAGCGAGGCGCAAACATACAGCCTTGGGTTGCGTCTCGTGCGATTGGCCCATGGCGCCTGGGCGCAAAGCGCTTTGGCACCCATTGCACGCCCCTATATCGACCGCCTGAGTGCCGAGGTCGGTCACACTGTACATCTTGCGCAGCTCGACAATGCCCAGGTGCTCTATGTCGACAAGCGCAACGCCGCGCAGCCCGTCGAAATGTTCAGTGACGCGGGTAAAGTTGGCCCCGCTTACTGCACCGGCGTGGGCAAGGCGATGCTGGCCTTTTTGCCCGAACGAGACCTTGCACGCGCATTGGAGCGGCAGTCATTTCATAAGTTTACTGCTCATACGTATGTTACACCCGACGCCCTATGCGCCGAGCTCGAGGCGGTTCGCCTCCGCGGCTATGCTCTTGACCGCGAAGAGCACGAGGACGGCATCATTTGCATCGCGCACCCAATCCTCAGCGCCAGTGGCACCGTCTTGGGCGGGCTGTCAATTACCGGAACCACAACGAATCTCACGCTCCATCAACTTGAAACGCTTGTGCCGCGCCTGGCGCAGGCGGCCACCGCCATTGCCAGCGATGCGCAGCAATGGCGTTTCCCCGATTCACCACTCCAAAAGACAGGGACTTGACCAATGACCGGTGTCACGCTCGACAAAACGATTAAACGCTACGGTGAAACTCAGGTAATCCACGGCATTGATCTGCAAATTGAAGATGGCGAATTTTGCGTGTTTGTTGGGCCGTCAGGCTGCGGTAAATCCACATTGCTGCGCATGATTGCCGGTTTGGAAGAGACCACTGACGGCGAAATTCACATCGGGGCGCGGGATGTGACGCGCATGGACCCTTCGGAACGAGGTGTCGCGATGGTCTTTCAGACTTACGCGCTTTATCCCCACATGACCGTCGAAGAGAATATGGGTTTTGGCCTTAAAATGAACGGTGTGGCGCGTGCGGAGATTGATCAGAAAGTCAAGGCTGCATCAGATATTCTGAAGCTTGATCAGTATCTTAAGCGCAAGCCCAAGGCGCTTTCGGGCGGCCAACGCCAGCGTGTTGCAATTGGACGCGCCATTGTCCGCGGACCGGAAGTTTTTCTGTTCGATGAACCGCTCTCGAACCTCGATGCGGAGTTGCGTGTCGAGATGCGTGTCGAAATCGCGCGGCTTCACAAGGAAATCGGCGCAACTATGATCTACGTAACACACGATCAGGTCGAAGCGATGACGCTGGCGGACAAGATCGTTGTACTGCGCGGTGGGCATATCGAACAGGTGGGCGCGCCTCTTGAGCTTTACCGCGATCCCGACAACCGCTTCGTTGCTGGTTTCATTGGTTCGCCGGCGATGAATTTTTTGGATGGCACCGTTGTCGAAGGCGGCGTCGAAGTACCGGCTTTCGGTCGCACGGTTGCGGTGACCGCCAATCTGCCGTCCGTGGGAACGCAGGTTTCTCTCGGCGTGCGGCCTGAACACATTGAAGTCACGCCCGGCGCCGGTGCACTGAACGCGGAACTTTCCGAAGCTTTGGGCGGGGTGTCCTATCTCTACCTCGATGCCCCCACGGGCGAACGTATCATCGTTGAAGAGCGTGGCGATGAAAGGGTTTCGGAGGGTCAAACCGTAGATGTGCACTTTGAAGAGCGGCGGGCGATGGTCTTTGACCGCGACAACGGCCTGCGCATTCGGTAGAAGAGCATCTTTCACCAGTCTGTGTGTCAGATGTTAAAAAGTTGAAAAATGTAATTAAACTGGCGCCATTGCCAGTAAAAATAGACAGACTTATTGATTTTTTTGATATGAGACTGTCGGCCGTGTTCTTGCCTGACCCACTCGAGCCAAGCGCTTGTACGAAGGAAACGCGTTAGAGTCGTGCTTGGCATGGCCCGCGTTTTCAGCCAAGTTGCAGCGTAAATCCAATGCGCAGACAAGGTTTGAGCATGCCATCAGTCTTTCGAAAGCACCTTTTCGATCTCCCCGAAAACGTCGTCTACCTCGACGGCAACTCGCTTGGTCCATTGCCGCGCGCCGTGCCGGACCGTTTGAACGCCGTAATGCGGCAAGAGTGGGGGCAAATGTTGGTCACGGGCTGGAACGCGGCCGGTTGGATGGAGCAACCGAGGAAAACGGGTGACCGTGTCGGACGATTGATCGGTGCGCCGCCCGGATCGGTTGTGATGGGAGACACACTTTCCATAAAAGTATTTCAGGCTGTTGCCGCGGGTCTGAAACTGCGTCCGGATCGGAATATAATCCTGTCGGACACAGGTAACTTTCCCAGCGATCTCTATATGGTCGAGGGGTTGATTGGCATGATGGGCGGCGCCTACCAGCTGCGCACGGTGGCTCCGGATGCCGTCTATGCAGCGATTGATGAAAGTGTTGCGGTCGTTTTGTTGACTGAGGTTGATTACCGTACAGGCCGGCGCCATGACACAATCGGACTGACACAAGCCGCGCAGGACGCGGGCGCTGTCATGATATGGGATCTCGCGCATTCCGCAGGAGCCTTCGCCGTCGATATTTCATCCAGCGGGGCCGAAATGGCGATCGGCTGCACTTACAAATACCTAAACGCCGGTCCTGGTGCCCCCGCGTTTATATACGTCCGTCCCGATCTGGCGGAGCACATTGAACCTGCGCTGAGTGGATGGCTCGGTCACCGCGCACCTTTCGCGTTTGCCGAACGCTACCAACCCGGAACCGGTATCGAACGGATGCGGGTCGGAACGCCGCCCGTTTTGCAAATGGCCGCGTTGGACTGTGCGTTGGACATTTGGGACTGTGTCGATCTTGAAGACTTGCGCGCCGAGTCGGTCAGGCTTCAGGAACGCTTGATATCCGGTGTTGCACAAAACGTGCCGGATGTGACATTGGCGAGCCCCGGAAATCCTGAGCTTCGTGGATCTCAGGTCAGTTTTTCATGTGAAAACGGGTACGCCGCAATGCAGGCATTAATCGACCTCGGTGTGATCGGTGACTTTCGCGCGCCTGACATCATGCGGTTTGGTATCACGCCACTTTACATTTCCTCAGACGACATTGACATAGCGATCGAATGCATCAGTCGGGTGTTCAATGAGCGTATTTGGGATCGTCCACAGTATCACGCACGCAAAGCAGTCACATAAAGCCCCCGGCTTCGCATATGCAGATTTTTTATTACTTTTCTGATAAAAATTGCCCTGTTCGGCCATAGATTGTTGTTTTTGTGTAAGTCCATTATGGTTGTATGCGTTGGAAACCAGCGGGAAAAGTTCCGGGTTTCGTGGCTTACCACAAAAATGGAGGCTCTTTTTTGGTGGTCGCGTTGAACATGAATCTTCAGGTCCGGTTCTTTGAACGTCGCTGCGAAATATGACTCGTGCTCCACTGCTTGCTGGCCATCGCAACCCGAAATATCCCGTTTTCAGAGAAAGCGTTTTGAATAAGACCTCGCGTGGGGGGAACGCGAGTTCTTTGAGACGTGAAATGATCCTTAACAATTCGCAGCCCAATCAAAAGAGAAGCGAAATTGACACTTGTCGTAAAAAACCGACTGGCACCGACGTACGGGGGTATCTCTCCCTCGTGCGCTCAATAAAGACTGCAAAATGTAAAACTGGAATGACAGGATTTGGTTTTTGATGGATCGGATTACAGACTGCGCACAATCGAATTTAGGAAATGGGGTATCTGCTTTTTGAATGCAAAAAACCCCTTCGTTGCGTAGTGCCAGGACAAGGCGTCGTATCTGCTCAGAACCCGACGCAGTGGAACGTCTTGGCACGTGCTTTCCAGCTTAGCCAAAACGTCTGAAACGGGTCCGGTTGGCACATAAACGGTGACAAGTTGTCCCAATCCATGTGTTGCAGCATTGTCCAGAACGTCCTGCGCTGTCTGCGCATGGCTTATGTCACCCAAACGTTCGCCATAGCGCGAAATCGCGTCATTTTGTGCCGCTGACCTGAACGTGGACACACGCGGCGCACTGCACAAAGGGCCGACCTGTGTTTGTGGAGCAAGCACAATAGTCGCATCCGGTTTCAGGTCTTGCGTGATCCATGACACGGCAAGATCGTCCTCATGCAGTAGAAGACCTGTTCGAAGCCCGCGTTGAACGCGATCAGTCGTTGGCAATACACGCGGCTTCGGCGCTTCGGCGCTTCGGCGCTTCGGCACTTGAAACCGGCAGCGCTTCGTCTGCCAGATGGTGTTTTGGGTGAAAGCGTCCCTGTGTATATTTGGTTATGTTGCTTGCCTGAGCCAGATACGTTTTGCCTTTCGTCTGAACGCCCGCAACCCAGCGCCAGCCCAGGGTGTTTGAAGCCGGGTCTCCATCCAACAAATGGCGCAAAAGGAAATCTGCCCCCAGTTGCCAAGGCAGTTTCAGCGAAAAAATCCAAATTGAAGCGAACCACATGCGTGCATGGTTGTGTAGATATCCGGTGGTGACCAGTTCATCCGCCCACGCATCAAAGCACTCAATTCCGGTGTTACCCCGACATGCGGCGTCCCAGCGAGCGCGCAATCCAGATTGCGTTTGGACATCGTTCCAAGCGGAATTGAGTTCAGACTTGTACTGGTTCCAAACCATCGGTCTTAGCTCCAGCCATCCTTTCCAATACGTGCGCCAAAAAATTTCCTGAATGAATTTTTCTGCAGCGGATTGGCTGTGACGTCAGAGTACGGACGTCACTATTTCTTCTTCTGATACAAGCCGACAGCATACGTAGGGCGAGAGCATCGATACGCCCGAATGTTGGCCCGGCCCAAGGTCGTAGTTGCGCCGCACGGCGTAGGTTTTACCGGCGTGTGGAACAAATTCCTGCAACCGCCGCAGACCGCTCGCGCGTGTCGGTTCGAATTCAACAGTCATGTCGCGCGATTAGCGGTGCGCCCGCCTGCGTCAACGGCACGCGTCAAAGTTGCCGCGCCCCCCTTGCAGCCCCCACTGGCCAATACTAAGCTTTAAGCAACGGTTGAACGGTATGGTCTGTTCAACGTGTCCCAAAACAGGCATCCCAAATGAACGATCCTATTGAAACATATATGAATCTCGTCCCGATGGTGGTAGAACAGACCAGCCGGGGCGAACGCGCGTACGACATTTTTTCGCGGCTTCTCAAAGAGCGGATCATATTTCTGAACGGTCCGGTCCACGACGGCATGTCATCTTTGATCGTCGCACAGTTGCTACACCTTGAGGCCGAAAACCCGTCCAAGGAAATTTCAATGTATATCAACAGCCCGGGCGGTGTTGTGACCAGTGGGTTATCGATCTATGACACAATGCAGTACATCAAGCCAAAAGTGTCCACGCTTGTGATCGGGCAGGCCGCCTCCATGGGATCGCTATTGCTAACCGCAGGAGAACCCAGCATGCGGTTTTCGCTGCCCAACAGCCGGGTAATGGTGCATCAGCCGTCCGGCGGATATCAGGGGCAGGCCACGGACATCATGATCCATGCGGCAGAGACGCAAAAATTGAAAAATCGGCTCAACGAAATATACGTGCGCCATACGGGGCAGACGCTCAAGAAGGTAGAGAACGCTTTGGAGCGCGACAATTTCATGTCGCCCGAAGAAGCGAAAGAATTCGGGTTAATCGACGAGATTGTTGAAAATCGAGGCAAGGCAGAGGACGAAGATTAACCAGATTAGCACACAGCACGGTGAGTTTACGATTTAGCGATTGTGGAGCGATCTATGCTGCCCTAAGCTAATTTCCCGTGGTGTTAAGTTGTAATGCGGCGCCACACAAGGTGCGACGTGAAAGGTTTGACATGGCAACGAATTCGAGCGGCGACGGCAAGAACACACTCTATTGCAGCTTCTGCGGCAAGAGTCAGCACGAGGTCCGCAAATTAATTGCCGGGCCGACGGTGTTCATTTGCGACGAATGCGTCGAGCTTTGCATGGACATCATTCGTGAAGAAACAAAAGCATCCGGTCTGAAGTCCACCGACGGTGTGCCAACGCCGAAAGACATCTGCGGCGTACTGGATGATTATGTGATTGGCCAAGCCATGGCCAAACGCGTTCTGTCAGTCGCGGTGCACAATCACTACAAACGTCTTAACCACGCTCAAAAAGGTGGAGACATCGAACTCGCCAAGTCGAATATCCTGCTGATTGGGCCAACCGGTTGCGGCAAAACACTTTTGGCGCAGACCCTGGCTCGCATATTGGATGTGCCGTTCACAATGGCGGACGCGACGACGCTTACCGAAGCGGGTTATGTTGGTGAAGACGTCGAAAACATCATTCTTAAGTTGTTGCAGGCGTCCGAGTACAATGTAGAGCGTGCTCAACGCGGCATCGTGTACATCGACGAGGTCGACAAGATTACCCGCAAATCTGAAAACCCTTCGATTACACGTGACGTTTCGGGGGAAGGTGTTCAACAAGCGCTGCTCAAGCTGATGGAAGGCACCGTTGCGTCTGTGCCGCCCCAAGGTGGACGTAAACACCCTCAGCAGGAATTCCTGCAGGTAGATACGACCAACATTCTGTTCATCTGCGGGGGCGCCTTTGCCGGGCTCGACAAGATCATTGCAGCGCGCGGTAAAGGCTCCGCAATGGGCTTTGGTGCGGATGTGCGCGACAACGACGAACGTGGCGTTGGTGAGATTTTCGGCGATCTCGAACCAGAAGATTTGCTGAAATTCGGTCTCATTCCCGAATTTGTGGGCCGCCTACCGGTGCTGGCGACGCTTGAGGATCTGGATGAGGATGCGCTCGTGACCATTCTGACCCAGCCAAAGAATGCTCTGGTAAAACAGTATCAGCGCCTCTTCGAATTGGAGGATACGCAACTCACATTCACGGAAGACGCGCTTTCGGCGATCGCCAAACGTGCGATAGAGCGTAAAACCGGCGCGCGCGGGCTGCGATCCATATTGGAAGACATCTTGCTCGATACGATGTTTGATTTGCCCGGGCTGGACAGCGTAACAGAAGTCGTGGTCAACGAAGAGGCGGTCACTTCAGATTCGAAGCCGCTGATGATCCATGCAGATACCGAAAAGGAACCTGCAAGCGCGGGTTGACTTCGGTACATTGCAGATTTGAACAGGCGGGCGGGCGACAGCCCGCCCTTTTTGCATGGGTATGCAGATTCTAGAGCAGGAGGTTTAGATATGAGAATCCGGCGAATATCATCCGGTGGACCGTACGAAGATAAAATTGGATATTGTCGGGCGGTTGTTGCTGACGGATGGGTCCATGTGGCGGGCACTGTCGGGCGGGGCGAAACCGTTGAGGAGCAGTGCCGCACCGCGTTGGCGACAATCAAAGAGGCGCTGCATGCGGCGGACTCAAGTTTCTCGGACGTGGTGCGCGTCACTTACATGTTGCCGGATGCCCGTGATTTTGAGGCGTGTTGGTATTTGCTTCGCGAGGCTTTTGGTGCTGCTCCGCCGGCAGCCACGATGATCGAATGCGGTCTGATCGATCCCGCTTACAAGATTGAAATAGAGGTGACTGCGGTTGTTCCGAATTAGAGGGCGGGAAACCGCGTGAACATCTGGACGTTTTCTTTGTGATCCGCCATATAATCGGGTCAGTTGTAGCCGGAGACCGCAATGGGCCTTTTGACTTCACTTGTACGCGCAGTGACTTGGTGGAACGGGCAGACGCTCAACACTCAGTTGTGGACTTGGCGCAACGGCGTAAAAGTCGGTGAAGACAGTCAGGGCAATGTCTTTTATGAAAGCCGAGACAAGAAACGCAGATGGGTCATTTACAACGGCGAGGCGGAGGCCAGCAGGGTGAATCCCGATTGGCATGGATGGTTACATCACACGTGGGATGCTGCACCAAATGAGGCGCCGTTGCCCCACAAGCATTGGGAAAAGCCGCATGAGGAAAACCTGACGGGGACCGCCTTGGCCTACGCGCCGAAAGGGTCTATTCGCCGCGCCGAGCCTGAGCCGCGACGCGACTATGAGGCTTGGACGCCGGAGTAAAACCATGTCTGAAAATACCGCTGAAGTTTTGGTCGGAGCGGGCGTTCTCGCCGCAGCTATTGGTTTTCTCGTCTATGCGGGCCAGGTGTCGGGCTTTTCCGGTGCATCATCGACGTATCCATTGGAAGCAAGCTTTCGCAGCCTTGAAGGCGTGAGCGTCGGAACGGACGTGCGGCTTGCTGGCGTGAAAGTCGGAACTGTGTCAGAGGTCATTTTGAATCCTGAAACCTACCGTGCCGACACAACCGTTGCTGTGAACGCAGGCATCGAGATCCCAGATGACAGCGCCATTGTTATCTCATCCGAAGGTCTGCTCGGCGGCAATTTCGTTGAAATCGTTCCCGGTGGTTCGCCGTTCTACTTTGAGCCTGGTGCCACGATTGATGACACGCAAGGGGCTGTGAGCCTGGTATCGTTGCTGTTGAAATTCGTGGGCGGCGGGTCCGAATGATCCGGCGCATATTGCTTGCGGTCTTGCTGGGGCTGACCGGCCCGGCTTGGGCGCAACAAGCGGTGACCGAAGCCACGGGGGCTCAACTTCGCGGGATTGACAGGATCAGCGGTGAAGTCTTTGAGATTATCGTACCCTCCGGGCAGACCGCTGAGTTGGAACGGATAAACGTCAAACTGAACTCCTGCAGGTACCCGGTGGGCAACCCGTCGGGCGACGCTTTTGCAGCATTGGAGATCTCGGATGCAATGACTGGTGCATCCTTGTTTCAGGGATGGATGGTTGCCTCATCACCGGCGCTCTCGGCAATGGATCATCCAAGATATGACATTTGGGTGATGCGCTGCACGACTTCCTGAGGGCTTCGCAGCGGCGGCGCGGTAAAGCTTGCGGGCTGAGAGACCGCCTCAGTCAATAGTGCATGGTAGTCGGCACGGCTTATCTCAACCGCGCCCAATGTTGCCAGATGCGCGGTCAAAAACTGTGTGTCGAACAGCTTGAAGCCGCCGTCCAAGAGGCGGTCAGTCAAGCAGGCGAGCGCGATTTTTGATGCGTTGTCGCGTCTTGAGAACATGCTCTCGCCGAAGAATGCGGCGCCCAGCACAACGCCGTAAACACCACCAACCAATATCTCACCGTCCCAAATTTCCATCGAGTGAGCTTGGCTACGGTCGTGTAGCTCAAAATAGAGTTCTTGAATTTCCGCGTTGATCCATGTCTCGGCGCGGTCAGCGCAATGGCCTACGACGGCTTCAAAGTCGACGTCGATTGACGCGGTGTAGGTGGTTTGGCGCATGGCGCGTTTCAAAGACCGTGACACGTGGAAGCCGCGCAATGGCAATATACCGCGGCGCTGCGGGTCGACCCAGAAAATGTCGGGGTCGTCTTGGTGTTCCGCCATGGGGAACACACCCGCCGCATACGCCCGCATGAGGACATCCGGCGTTAACCGCATGATCGGTGTCCGTCAGCCACCACTCAGATTGCTGTCCAACCATTGTTCCAGCCAGTGGATATTGTAGCCGCCTGAAAGCACGGCGTCTTCGTCCAAAAGCGCATGAAACAAAGGGATTGTCGTATCGACACCATCAACGATCAATTCGCCCAAAGCGCGGCGCAGTCTTGCCAGCGCTTCAGGCCGATCGCGCCCATGCACGATCAGTTTTCCAATCAGACTGTCATAATAGGGCGGGATTGAATAGCCATCGTATAGGGCCGAGTCCATGCGAACCCCTAGTCCGCCCGGCGCGTGATACTGCGTGATGCGGCCCGGACAAGGGGTGAAGTTTGGCAGTTTTTCCGCATTGATCCGAACTTCAATTGCGTGACCATTGATCGACAGAGCGTCTTGTTCCAGTGACATCTTTTGGCCGGCAGCGACACGGATTTGCTCGCGCACGAGATCAACGTCGAAAATCGCTTCGGTCACGGGATGTTCCACCTGCAGGCGTGTGTTCATTTCGATGAAGTAAAACTCTCCATTTTCGTAGAGGAACTCTATCGTACCGGCGCCGATGTAATTTATGCGCGCCACCGCTTCTGCGCAGGTCTTGCCGATTTTAGCGCGCTCTTCTGGCGAGATCTCCGGGCCGGGGGCTTCTTCGAACACCTTTTGGTGGCGGCGCTGCAACGAACAGTCGCGTTCCCCTAAATGAACCGCATTCCCTTTGCCATCACCAAAGACTTGAATTTCGATGTGGCGCGGTGTGGTCAGATACTTTTCGATGTATACTTCATCGTTGCCAAAATTGGCTTTGCCTTCTGCCCGGGCTGTCATGAACGCCTTTTCCATGTCAGCGGCACTCTGGGCCACCTTCATGCCACGTCCGCCGCCACCAGCCGTGGCTTTGATGATCACTGGATAGCCGATGTCTTCGCCCAGCGTCCGCGCCTCCTCCAAAGTCGCGACACCGCCTTCTGACCCGGGCACACAGGGTACCCCGAGTTTTTTCATTGTATACTTGGCCGTGATCTTATCGCCCATGACGCGGATGTGTTCGGCGGTGGGACCGATGAAGGTAAGCCCATGATCTTCGACGATTTGCACAAACCCGGCATTCTCAGACAAAAAGCCGTACCCCGGGTGAATCGCCTCCGCACCGGTTATCTCACAGGCAGAAATGATCGCAGGAAAGGCAAGGTAGCTTTGCGGGCTGGGCGGCGGACCGATACACACGCTCTCATCAGCCATTCGCACGTGCATTGCGTCGCTGTCGGCTGTCGAATGCACAGCGACAGTTGCGATGCCCATCTCACGGGCCGCCCGCACAACGCGCAAGGCGATCTCGCCACGATTGGCAATCAGAATTTTGTTGAACATGGCCCCGCGTCCTTATTCAAGAATGACGAGAGGGGTGCCGAATTCCACTGCGGCACCGTCTTCAACGACGATCCGTTTCACGGTGCCCGCGCGGGGTGCGGGAATATGGTTCATGGTTTTCATGGCTTCCACGATCAGAAGTGTATCGCCCTCTGACACCTGTGAGCCAACGGACACAAATGTCTGTGCGCCGGGTTCGGGCTGCATGTAGACGGTCCCAACCATGGGCGATGTAACAGCACCAGGCAGATCGGCAGGATCTTCCACGTCAGCTGCCGTTGGTCCTGCGGCAGGCTCTGCACTGACCACGGGTGCTGCCGCCGCGGCGACCGGAGCGGCAACCTGAACAGCAGCCGCCTGTTGCATCTGACGACTAACGCGAACGTTAAGGCTGTTATCGTCGCCATAGTCACGTTTGACCTGAAGCTCCGTCAGATCGTTCTCTCGCAGCAATTCCGCAAGGGCCTGAATAAAAGCCACGTCCGTGTCATGGTTCTGGTTTGTCATGTATGTCCTCGGCCATTCCCCGCAGGCCTTGTTGATCGGCCTGGTTTCTGCGCGCCACTTATAGGCCAAGGCTGAGGCTATGAAAAGTCGCCTCTTGGGCAGCGCAGATGCAGCTTTCGGGTCAGCCTTTGAACCAGTTTCGTTCTTTCTGGCACAGCCTCTGATGCCATGATCGTATCCACAGAAAAGCAAACTGCGGCACTTTCCGTCGCTACCACGTCGCAAACTGACAAGCGAACATAGCGTTGTATACATAATGTGTACAAAAAAGGAACGCACATGGCGCGCGGACAAAAAGACAGTTGTCTCGAGAATTTGAAGCTGCGGATTCTGACGCTGGATCTTCAGCCCGGCAGTATGCTGGACGAAGTGTCGCTGGCCCGGGAATACGGGTTGTCGCGCACTCCGCTCAGAGAAGTGATTCAACGTCTCGCTGGTGCCGGATATCTCAATCAGAAGGAAAACCGAGGTGCGAAAGTTGCGTCCATGGACGTTATCGCGATGCGCACATTTTTTCAGACTGCCCCGCTGATTTATGCAAACATCTCGCGGTTGGCTGCGGATAACCGAACTGATGCACAAGTGGTCACTTTGCAAATCGCTCAAGACAGCTTTGCAAAGGCGGTACAGCTCAAGGACGCGGCATCGGCCGCGCTCGCCAATCACCGGTTTCACGCAGTGATCGGTGAGATGGCGCACAACCCGTATCTTTCCGCATCGCTCGACCGCCTGCTTATCGATCACACGCGGCTAAGCCAGACGTTCTACCGACCCGTTTCACAAGAAGATGCAGTGCTGGTGGACGAGGCGTGCGCGCAACATGACGAAATGATCCGCGCTATAGACGCCGGTGATGAAAAGTTGGCGATGGAATTGACCTTGCAGCACTGGGGTTTGTCTCGAGACAGGATGGAACGCTTTGTCAAACCGGACCCGCTGCCGGTGGACGTAATAAACATGGGATTCAAAGCGCATGCATTTTGATGGCATCTACACACCGGTGGTCACGCCCTACAACGCCGATTATTCAATAAATAAAAGGGAGTTGAGGCGCGTTGTTGATTTTCTGATTGAGCAGGGTGTTCACGGTTTGATCGTGGCCGGAACGACAGGTGAATACTACGCACAGACGTCTGATGAACGCGTTTCTCTGATGCGTTTGATGCAGGAAACGATCGGGGGACGCGTACCGCTCATTGTAGGCACCGGTGCAATCCGAACAGAAGACAGCATTCAATATGCGGCAGCGGCGCGTGACGTCGGCGCAGACGCGATACTTGTCGCCACACCGCCGTACGCCTATCCGACTGACCGTGAAATCGCTTTGCATTGCCTGGCTGTGGACCGAGCCGCAAATCTGCCTGTCATGCTTTACAATTACCCGGGCCGCATGAGTGTTAATATGGGTGAAGAATGTCTCGACCGGCTTGGCCGCAGCCCAAATTTTTGTGCAATCAAAGAGAGTTCCGGCGACCCAAATCGCTTACACATGCTGGCACGTGACTACCCGCACATTGGGTTGAGCTGCGGTATGGATGATCAGGCGCTGGAGTTCTTTGCCTGGGGTGCGCGGTCTTGGGTCTGTGCCGGATCAAATTTTGCGCCAGAAGCACATCTTGCTCTACACCGCGCCTGTGCGATCGACGGCGACTTCGCCAAAGGGCGTGCAATCATGTCAGCCATGCTGCCACTGATGCGCGTTCTGGAGCAGGGTGGCAAGTTTATTCAATGCATCAAGCATGGTTTGAGTATGCGGGGGATCGATGCAGGTCCGCCGCGCAAGCCTCTGCAACCGTTGAACAAAGATGACCGACGTGAGTTGGAGGAAGTGATCCGCACAATGAATATTGCCATTGCCGCTATTGAGGGGGCGTCAACATGACCGAGTTACTCACCCGCGCGGAATACGCCGCCATCGCCCAAGATCTTGATTTGCCCGCAACCCCTTACATCGACGGGAAATTTCGCCGCGGCAGTGGGCCGATGATGAAGACCGTGAACCCGGCAACGCAAGAGTCGCTGACATCCATCTCCACTGCGGGACCCGAAGACGTTGACTTTGCCGTTTCAAAGGCGCGAGAGGCCTTCGATCAAGGAACTTGGTCGCGATTGCACCCGTCGGATCGCAAAGACGTGCTTATCAAACTTTGCAAATACATCACACGTCGCAAACGTGAGCTGGCGGTTATGGAAAGCCTCGATAGCGGCAAGCCAATCCGCGACTGCGAATTGATAGATATTCCCGAAACAATCCATTGCATCAAGTGGCACGCAGAAGCGGTCGATAAGATTTACGATCAAACGGGACCGGCAGGAGACGATGCAATCTCCATGATAGTGCGTGAACCGGTTGGGGTGGTTGCAGCGGTGCTGCCATGGAATTTTCCACTCATGATGATGGCATGGAAGATTGCGCCGGCGCTTGCAGCCGGCTGCTCTGTGATAGTCAAACCGGCCGAGCAGACATCCCTGACGGCGCTCCGGGTCGCTGAGTTAGCGCATATGGCGGGCGTGCCGCGGGGTGTGCTTCAGGTGCTGCCCGGAGATGGCCCCGCCGTGGGTGAGCCTCTTGGCCGGCATATGGGCGTGGATATGGTCAGTTTTACCGGGTCCACGGAAACGGGGCGGCGGTTTTTGGAATACGCCGCGCAAAGCAACCTCAAAAAAGTGGTGTTGGAGTGTGGAGGCAAAAACCCGGCGATTGTCCTGGCAGATGCCGAAAATCTGGATCACGTGGCCCAGCATGTGGTCAACGCAGCCTTCTGGAACGGGGGGCAGAATTGTTCGGCGGCGTCGCGTCTGATCGTGCACAAGGACGTCAAAGCGCCGCTGATGGAGCACATAAATGCACGTCTGCGCGACTGGAAAACTGGCGATCCGCTTGATCCCGCAAATCACATCGGCGCTCTCATTGATGAAACGCATTGCCAAAAGGTGCGGGGTTACCTCAGTTCAAAAGATACTAGCCCATTTGTTGCGCCGGTGGTGTTAGATGCAAAACCGGCGGACGCAATCGCCACGGAAGAGGTGTTTGGCCCCGTCCTTTCGGTTCTCGAAGTGGCCAGTACGGAAGAGGCGATCTCTGTCGCCAATGACACGGACTATGGATTGGCTGCGAGCTTATTCACCGCAAACACGCGGACAGCATTGCGCGCTGCGCGCGAGATCCGGGCGGGCACCGTAACTGTGAATTGCTATGGTGAGGGGGATATGTCGACCCCCTTTGGAGGATACAAGCAATCTGGATTCGGTGGCCGGGACAACGGGGTTCATGCCCATGATCAATACACGGAAATCAAGACCATCTGGGTGGATCTCACCGATCCCAAAGACGGGGACAACGTGGGATGACGCGCATCGGCTTTATTGGAACCGGCCATATCGCAGCACCCATGGTGCGATTTTTGAAGAGGCGCGGTCACAGAATCACGGTCTCTGATCGCAATGCGAAAATTGCAGAGAGCCTGCGCGCGGACGGTGGTGTCTCGGTCGCTGGCAATCAGAACGTATTGGACAAGAGCGATATTGTTTTTTTGTGCCTGCGGCCACACGTTGCTGCAGACGTTACATCGAGTTTGCAGTTTCGCGCAGAGCACTCGGTCGTCTCCGTCATGGCCGGGCTCCCGCTGGAGCAACTGCGCGCGCTCTGTGCGCCGGCCACTGATGTTTCGATGACCATACCGCTGGGATATCTGGAAAACGGCGGCTGTCCGTTGCCGGCCTGTCCCCACGATCAGGTTTTGCGTCCGTTGTTTTCGCCGGAGAACCCGGTATTCCCCGTGGCAAGCGAAACCGCGTTCGCCATGCACTTCGCCGTTTGTGCTTTTGTACCGGGCGTGCTCGATCTGATGGTCACGGCGTCAAAATGGCTGGCGCAGCAAACCGGAGAAGATGATCAGGCCGCCGCTTACACCCACCAGCTATTGAGCGGGTTTCTCAGTTCGCTTCCGGCAGGAGGCGCACAGCTTTTGTCTGAGGAACGGGATGCGCTGGCAACCGAGGGCACTCTGAGCCTGCAAATGACACGAGGGTTGCGTGATGGTGGCGCCCATTCGGCTTTGGACCAGGCACTGGACGCGATCGGAGCAAGACTGGGAGGTGCATCATGAGCGTAGAGGCAGTTGGAACAACCCGGCGCGGAAGAGGTGCGCGCAAGGCCAAACGGCAGATGCGCGATATCACGATGTTGCCTGCCTTGCAGCGCAGGTTGCCCCTGACGGAACCTATGGATGCGGAGCAGATTGCCCGCATTGATGCGGCATCCATGTCGATCCTTGAGGAAGTGGGCGTTGTCTTCCGCGACCAGGTCGCGCTGCAGGACTGGAAGCGCGTGGGCGCGGATGTTCGGGGAGAGACCGTGCATCTGGACCGTGCGCTAATACGCGAGTTGATCGCAACCATTCCCGAAAGCTTCACCTACCATGCGCGCGACACCAAAAAGAACCTGCCTTTTGGTAGAGGGCACAGCATTTTTGTGCCCATGACCGGCGCGCCGTACTTGCGAGATCTTGACGATGTGCGGCGCAACCCAACACTGGAGGATCTGGCAACCTTTCACAAGCTCAGCCACATGTTGCCAGCGATGCACTCCTCTGCGCATCACATCGTCGAACCCTACGATCACCCGATCAGTCAGCGCCATCTGCGGATTACCTATTCCTCGATGAAACATTCGGACAAGACGTTCATGGGTATGACCACCAGCCCTAAGAACGCTGAGGATGTACTCGATATGTGCGACATCCTGTATGGAGAGGGTTTTCTGGACAGCCATCCAGTTGTGACAGGCAACTGCAATGGCAACTCACCGCTTGTATGGGATGAAACGATGCTCGGGGCGATGCGCGCATTTTCGCGCCGCAACCAGCCGGTGTTATGCTCTCCTTTTGTCTTGGGCGGCGCGAACACGCCAGCCTCTGTTGCCCCGACCGTTGCACAGCTCAACGCAGAAGCTCTGAGCGCTTTGGCTTACACGCAGGTCATTCGCCGAGGCTCGCCTGCCATCTACGGGCACTATCTGTCTACCGTGTCGATGAAATCTGGCGCGCCCATGGCCGGCACACCAGAGATCAGCCTGATGAATTTTATGATCGGACAAATGGCGCGTTACTATGGCGTGCCCTGGCGTACGTCCACCACGCTGGGTGGTGCCAAGACCTTTGATGCGCAGGCCGGCTACGAGAGCGCCATGACATTGAATGCCGTTCTGATGAGCGGTGCCAACTACATGTGGCACGCCGCGGGATGGAACGAAGCCGGCATGCACTGTTCGATTGCCAAGTTCATCGTTGACGCAGAGGTTTGCGCGATGGGATACCGCATGGCAGAGGGTGTCCGGTGGGATGATTTCGATACAGCGCTTGCTGCCGTGGCCGACATTGGACCGGGTGGCCATTATCTGGGACACCCGCACACTCTGGAGAACTTTCAGCGCGCGTTTTTCATGCCGGAGATGTTCGACAACAACTCCGTTGAACAATGGCAGGCTGAAGGCAGCGTGGAAATCACCGAACGCGCGTTGCAGCGGGCACGCGATCTTCTGAACGAATACGAAGAGCCAAAACTGGATCCGGGCGTTGACGAGTCTCTACGCGACTATATCGCCCGACGAGAACGGGAGATCCCGGCTGCGGACGCGTTGAATCAGGAGTTTTGAAGCCATGCGGTTCAAAGGAAAGGTTGCGCTTGTGACCGGGGCAGCAGGCGGTATCGGATCAGCAATTGTGAAAACCCTTGCCGCGCAGGGCGCGTGCGTCGCTGTGACGGACCGCGACACAAAGCATGTCGATGCGCGTGCCCATCTGAACGGCGATTTGACCGAGGCTGAATTCTGCGATGCTTTGCCTGCTCTGGTTGCTGAAAAATTCGGGAGGCTCGACATTCTTTGCAACAACGCTGGCATAATCTCGCGCGGCAAGATTACCGACGCAAGGGATGAAGACCTGAAGCGCACGCTCGCCATCAATGTAGAAGCACCGTTCCGTTTGTGCAGGGCCGCTATTCCACTTATGGAGGCACAGGGCGGCGGAGCCATTGTCAACACTGCGTCTTGTTGGGGGGTTCATCCGGGGCCGGACCATCCGATTTACGTTATGAGCAAAGCCGCCTTCGCGTCGCTGACGCAATGCCTTGGGCGTGATCATGCGCACCAGAATATACGGGTGAATGCTGTCTGTCCGAACGAGGTGAACACGCCCATGATCCGAAGCGGTTTCGAGATCCGTGGCCTGGATGCGGACAGAGCTGTTGAAGAGCTCAACGCTTCTGTGCCGTTGGGTCGGATCGCCGAGCCCGAAGACATTGCGGACGTGGTCGCTTTTCTTGCATCCGATAAGGCGCGTTACATGTGCGGTGCGCTTGTGGAGGTAAACGGCGGGAAACCCGTAACATGACACGGTTTGCTGGCAAAACAGCATTGGTGACGGGGGCGTCCTCAGGCATGGGGGCCGCCACCGCAACTTTGCTGGCGCGGGACGGCGCAAGAGTTTTTACTGCACAACGCCGCAGAGCGGGCTTTGAGGATATCAAAGCGGACCTTGCTCATCCGGATGCGCCAGAACAGATCATTGCTGAAATCCGTGAGAAGGCCGGTGAGCTCGATGTACTTGTCAACAACGCAGGGATGATGTGTGAAGGCACAGTCGAGGAAAGCACGCTGGAGGATTGGCACGCGCAACTCCATCTCAACCTGACGGTGCCCTTTCTTCTCATCCGTTTGGCGATGCCGCTTTTGCGCGCCACAAGCGGTTCGATTGTAAATGTGGGATCAATCGAAGGTTTGGGCAACAACCCGCGACATCCCGCATATGGTGCGTCCAAATCCGGCATTTACGGATTGACGCGCGCTGTAGCGGTCGATCACGGGGCAGACGGCGTGCGGTGCAATGCGGTGGCTCCTGGATGGATCGACACCCCGCTCAACGAGGAGTTCATCGCGGGGATGGCGGACCCGAACAAATTCCGGCGTGAGATCGGTGGGCTTCACCCGGTTGGGCGCACCGGCATGCCGGAAGAAGTGGCCCAGCTGATTTGCTTTCTGGCGTCGGATGCCGCTTCCTTTATTACGGGGCAGGTGATCACCATAGACGGAGGGCGCATGACGCGTCTTAGTCTAACATGAAGGTCAAGAGGTTGCCTGTTGACCCGGGTCCGGCGGGATGGAACAGCCTGCTGCCGCCAGCAGATACCGCGGATACGCTTTCGACACAAACAATCGCCGACTGGCTGGTTATCGGCGCTGGTTTTGCAGGGCTATCTGCGGCGCGTCGCTTGGCTCAACTTTGCCCAACGGATCGCATCATACTTCTTGAAGCCAGCCGTGTTGGCGAAGGTCCGGCAGGGCGAAACTCTGGATTCATGATTGATTTGCCACACGATCTTGCATCGGAAAACTACGCGGGCGCGCTGGATGCAGACCGCCTCCAGATCGAAGACAATCGTCGTGCGATTACATTTGCGGCGGATATGGCCCAAGCCTTCGGGCTTTCGCCAGAAGCCTTTGCGCAAAGTGGTAAGATCAACGGAGCTGCGACAGAAAAAGGCCTGCATCACAACCGAACTTTTGCAGATCATCTTGCCGCGCTTGGCGAGCGGTTTGAAATGCTGGACGCACAAGCCATGCGGGACATGACGGGCACGAATTATTACCAGAATGGCCTGTTCACACCGGGCGCCGCGATCATTCAGCCGGCCATGTATGTACGCGCGATTGCGCGCGCGCTGCGTTCTAACCGATTGTCGATATTCGAGCGGTCTCCTGTGACGGCACTCCAACGCGCTGGTTCCGACTGGCAGGCTGAAACACCGCAGGGTCGCGTCACGGCACCCCGCGTCATTTTGGCCGTGAATGGTCACCTGGAGAGCTTTGGGCATATGCAGGGCCGGCTGATGCATGTGTTTACCTATGCATCAATGACACGTGCGCTGACCGCATCTGAGTGTGCGACGTTGGGTGGTGCGCAAGTTTGGGGGCTGACGCCCGCTGATCCACTGGGAACGACAGTGCGACGCATATCGGGGCAAGGCGGTGACCGGATCGTTATTCGTAACCGGTTTACCTTTGATCCGAGTATGGAGGTATCAGATACGCGAATTGCGGCAGTGGGGCGCGATCATGACGCAGCTTTTGCAGCCAGATTTCCGATGCTCGCGGACGTCGATATGGAATATCGTTGGGGCGGGCGGCTTTGTTTGAGTTACAACAACGTTCAGGTCGTCGGCGAATTGGAACCCGGTCTGTGGTCGGCTTGCTGCCAGAACGGACTTGGCACAGCCAAAGGCACGCTTGCCGGTTTGCTGGCCGCCGAAGGAGCAAATGGCGTGACGTCTGGCGCCCTGTCTCGCGCGATCGGCGCGCCCAGTCCCAAGAAATTGCCCCCCGCGCAGATCGCGAACCTCGGTGCAAATGTCAGGCTGCGGTGGGGCGAGTGGCGCGCCGGGCGAGAATTGTAAAGATCAGATTGCCAGGTATTCTTCGCGAAGCTCTTTGTTTTCCAAAACTTCAGCTGCGGTGCCGTCGAAAACAATGCCACCGGTGTCGAGGATCACAGCCCGGTCAGCGAGTTGCAGCGCGCGAACGGCATTTTGTTCGACGAGTATCGTGGTAATACCCTGTTCCTTGATCACGCGAAGCGTTTTTTCGATCTCGTCCACGATGACCGGCGCCAGTCCTTCATAGGGCTCGTCGAGCAACAGGACCTTGATATCGCGGCAAAGCGCGCGCGCGATGGAGAGCATCTGCTGTTCTCCGCCAGACAGCGTCACGCCTTCTTGCGTGCGCCGTTCGCGCAGCCTTGGGAAAAGATCGTAAACACGATCAATGGACCATCCGATCGGCGGCGCGATCTGTGCCAGCTTGAGGTTTTCCTCGACCGTCAGCCCGGCGATGATCCTGCGGTCCTCGGGGACGAGGCCCAGTCCCACTTGGCTTGCTTCATGGCTGGCCATCTTGTGCAGCGGCTGGTGATCGAGCCAGATCTCGCCGTGGCGAACTTCCGGGCTGCCCACACGTGCGATTGCCCGCAACGTGGAGGTTTTGCCGGCGCCGTTCCTTCCCAGAAGGGCAAGAATTTCGCCTTCATGGACGTTAAAGTTGATGCCCTGCACAATATAGCTTTCACCGTAATAGGCATGCAGATCCCAGACGGACAGGAACGCCGGTGCCGTGGCCGCCATATTGGCATTCTTGGAGAAATCGGGTTTGACGTTCATCTCAAATGCTCCTTACGCTGCGGTCTGGGTTTCGCCCAAATAGGCTTCGCGCACCTTTGGGTGGCCTTTGATATTGTCGGGTGTGTCTTCAACCAGCGGCGTACCCTGCGCCAGAACCGTGATCCGTTCGGCAAGACTAAAGACCACGTGCATGTCGTGCTCGATAATCGCGATGGTGATGTCGCGTTCGTCGCTGATCTGTTTGAGCAGGTCAATCGTGTTGTTGGTGTCGGCGCGCGCCATTCCGGCGGTGGGCTCATCCAGCAAAAGCAACCGAGGCTCCTGGCTCAGACACATGCCAATCTCAAGGCGGCGCTTGTCGCCGCGCGACATCGCGCTTGCCATCATGTCGCGCTTGTCGGCCATGTTCATGTCTTCGAGCATGTGCTCTGCGCGTTCCACGATATCTTTTTGCGACATAACGTTCGCCACCGCGTTCAGCTCGAATGCGCCGTCGCGCTTTGCAAAGCAAGGGATCATCATGTTTTCCATAACGGACAGATCCCCAAAGATTTCCGGTGTCTGAAAGACGCGGCTGATCCCCATCTGGTTGATCTCATGCGGTTTGCGTCCCAGTACCGACTGACCATCGAACATGACCGATCCTGAGTCCGGGATCAGCTTGCCGACAAGGCAATTGAGCAGCGTGGATTTGCCAGCTCCGTTCGGGCCGATGATGGCATGCACGGATTGTTCCGCGACGCTGAGGTTCACGTCGTTGAGTGCCTGAAGCCCTCCGAAGCGCTTGCCGACGTTTTTAACTTCCAAAATACCCATCATCGTCTCCTTATTCCGCAGGCGTTGTTTTGCCGTCGGCTTTCTCTTCCGAAGCTTTCTTGCCACGGAACAGGCTGGCGATTTTCTGGCCGCCTTGCACAAGTCCGCCGGGGAGAAAGATGACGACCAGCATGAAAAGCAGGCCTAAGGTCAGGTGCCATCCCTTGCCAACGAATGGGTAGACGATGGTAATAAAGAAGTCCTCCATCCCGTCCGGCATGAACGCAAACCATTGCTCAAGAACGGATTTGTTTATCTTTGAGATGATATTTTCCATATACTTGATGAAACCCGCGCCCAGTACCGGACCGATCAGGGTGCCGGCACCACCGAGAATGGTCATCAAAACGACTTCTCCCGATGCCGTCCAGAACATGCGCTCGGCTCCAACCTGAGTATCCATGGCGACAAGCAAGCCACCCGCAAGCCCCGCGTACATGCCAGAGATCACGAAGGCCGCCAGAGTATAAGGTTTTGCATTCAAGCCTGTGTAGTTCAGGCGTTGTTGGTTCGACTTCACCGCCCGCAGCATCATGCCAAAGGGAGAACGGAAAATGCGGATCGACAGATAAAAGGCCAGAAGCATCACAATCGCTGCAATGTAGTAGCCGGCATTGAAGGTAAAGACCCAGGAGCCCACCGCCATTTCGTAACTCGACCCCATCTCAAGCCCAAACAGATTGGCGCGTGGTGTTTGGCCGTCGGCCAGCGCGCCGTCGAGCACGCGCGGATCATTCAGCTTTGGCTGGAGCCCGGTTTCGCCGCCGGTAATCGGTGTCAGCACCGAATAGGCCAGAGAATAAGACATCTGTGCAAACGCAAGTGTGAGGATCGAAAAGTAGATGCCCGAACGACGGAGTGAAATCCACCCGACCAGCAACGAAAACATGCCTGCAACGATGACTGATATCATGATTGCGGGGATCACGTTCATAGTGAGCAGCTTCATCATCCAGATCGCGGCATAGGATCCGACACCGAGGAAGGCCGCGTGCCCAAAGCTCAGATACCCGGTCAGTCCGAAGAGTATATTGAAGCCGATGGCGAAGATCCCGAATATCACCAGGCGCTGCATCAAATCAGGATAACCCGCGTTGAACTGGGCCATAGCGGAGCCTTCGGGGAAGGGGTTCAGGATGAAAGGCGCAAAGATCGTCAGAGCGGTCACAATCAGCAGGAGCGTTGTATCTTTTTTGTTCAAGCCAAACATGTGCTTATTCCTCCATCACGCCCTTGCGACCCATCAGGCCCCTTGGGCGGGTCAGCAAAATGACGATTGCGACGAGATAGATGATGATCTGGTTGATGCCTGGAAGCACTTCGAGCACCGCGCCCATGGAAGCGAAGCTCTCCAAAACGCCCAGCAGGAAGCCTGCGAGAACCGCACCCGGGAGCGAACCCATGCCGCCCACGACGACAACCACAAAGCTCAGGACGAGAAAGTCCATTCCCATGTGGTAATTGGGCGAGTTGATCGGCGTGTACATGACCCCTGCAAGCCCCGCGACTGCGGCTGCTATACCAAACATGATGGTGAAGCGCTTGTCGATATTGATACCCAGCAGGCCAACCGTCTCACGGTCTGCCATGCCGGCGCGGACCACCATTCCGAAGGTTGTGAATTGCAAAAAGGCAAATACGGCTCCGATGATGACCGCAGCAAAGGCAAAATAAACCAAACGCCAGTAAGGGTAGATGATTGTGTTTGGATCAAAGCCAAGCATTGCACCGAAATCAAATGATCCGGTAAAAGCTTCAGGTGCTGGCGTGGGTATGGGATTTGCACCGTAAAAGTATTTTATGATCTCCTGCAAAACGATGGCGAGACCAAATGTGACGAGGATCTGATCAGCGTGGGGGCGCTTGTAAAAGTGCTTGATGAGCCCGCGTTCCATCAAAAATCCAATGCCAACCATAACCGGGATCGCGAACAGGATCGACAACGGCACGGCCCAGTCGATGATCACATCGCCGGTCTGCTGACCGAATATGTCATAAAGGTAAGGCACATCCACTTTCAGTGGGTTGCCCAGAAAGTCCTTTTGCGTTTCGTCTATCACCGTGTGACTGAGCGTCAGGATGCGGCTGAGCGTGACCGCACAAAACGCGCCGATCATGAACAGCGCACCATGTGCGAAGTTCACGACACCGAGGGTGCCGAAAATCAACGTCAGGCCCAAAGCGATCAGCGCATAAGCAGATCCTTTGTCCAGGCCGTTGAGAATTTGCAGGATAATTGCGTCCATGGTCCCACCTTCATGAAACGGATTTACCCGGAGATCGGGAAAACCGGGCGGCGATGTTCGCCGCCCGGAATGTCAGATCGAAAGCTTAAGCGCCCGGGTTGCAGGCACCAAGTTCACCACCAAAGATGGAGGCGTCGTACGTGACCTGAGACACCGGTGTGACCTCAACGATTTCGAGCAGGTCGAATTCGCTCGATGGGTTTTCTTTCCCTTTCACGACCAGCACGTCTTTGAAGCACTGGTGATCTTCGCCACGGTAAAGCGTGGGGCCGTTGCCCATGCCGTCGAACTCGAAGTCCTTGAGCGCTTCGCCAACCGCGCACGGGTTGAACGATCCGGCGCGTTCCACAGCATCAGCGTAGAGCAATGCCTGAACGTAGCATGTATGTGCAGCCTGAGACGGTGGGAAGCCGTATTTGGTGCCGAACGACTGAACAAAAGTTTTCGAGCCTTCATCCTGCAGCGACCAATGCCAATTTGTAGAACCAAAGATGCCTTTTACGTTTGCGCCCGCACCCTTCGCCATCAGGCGTGAGTAGAGCGGAACGATGATCTCGAAGTTCTTACCATTCACCTGCTTGTCGCGCAGACCGAACTGAACAGCGTTGGTGAGCGAGTTCACCATGTTTCCGCCGTAGTGGTTTAGAACAAGAACGTCCGCTCCAGACTGGAGAACCGGCGCGATATAGGATGAAAAGTCAGTTTGTGTGAGCGGCGTCTTCACGGCCGCGACTGTTTCCCATCCGATCGCCTCGGTGGAGGTGCGCACCGCTTCTTCCGTTGTGTATCCCCAGTTATAATCCGCCGTCAGGTGGTATGCTCTACGGTCATTGCCGTAGTTCGCCCCCAGGATCGGCGCGAGTGCGGCCCCGGACATGTAAGAATTGAAGAAGTGACGGAACCCGTTTGCCTTCTTGTCCTTACCCGTCGTGTCGTTGGAATGGGTGAGACCGGCCATGAAAATGACGCCCGCTTCTTGGCAAAGCGCTTGTACCGCCACCGCCACACCGGAAGACGATCCACCGGTGATCATAACGGCGCCATCTTTTTCGATCATCGACCGAGCCGAGGCGCGCGCTGCGTCCGATTTCGTTTGTGTGTCGCCCGTGACGTATTCGACTTTCTTGCCCAGAATACCGTTGCCTTGCAGAGCTTTGGAACTGAATGTTTCCAGCATGCCGTTGTCTGCGCCAGTGCCGTTCAGGTGTTCAACGGCCAGTTCATAGGCACGCAGTTCGTCCGCGCCTTCGTCTGCATACGGGCCGGATTGCGGCACGTTGAAGCCCAGCGTCACGGTGTCGCCGGTTGGCGCATTGGTAAAGCCGGAATGGCCGTCCGCACGCAGATATGTGGGCAGCGACAGACCCGCCGCGCCAGCCACCGCGCCTGTCTGCATCAGACCGCGACGTGTGAGTGTCATTTTTGACATGAAGTTCCTCCCAATAGGTTGATCAAACGCAGGCCGCTCCTTCCACAGCAGCACGCGCATGAAGCACATAGGTGCAAATGCAACTGTGACAAGCGATATAAAGTTTCGCAACAAGTGCCTTGAAATACACATTATTTTTGTAAACAATTGAACAAGGTGAAGCAGTAAATTGTAAATTCACTTATGTTGCGTCGCAGAAACCCGTTGATATTCCCTCAGTTTGTCAGAGGCCTTAACACATGCCGCGAGAAGGATTAACCGGCAGTCGCATTAGAGAACGCCGCTCCGTCGCGGGTATCCGGCAGGCTGATCTAGCGCGCTTATTGGGTATATCACCTTCGTACCTCAACCTGATAGAGCACAATCGGCGCAGAATCGGCGGCAAACTGTTGATAGATATCGCCCGTTTGCTAGAGGTTGAGCCTTCGGTTCTGACCGAAGGCGCAGAGGCGGCGCTGATCCAGACGTTGCGCGAAGCTGCAAAGGGCGCCAACCTTAAACCTGCGGAGGTAGAGCGCGCCGACGAACTTGCGGGCCGGTTTCCGGCATGGGCGGAGGTCTTGGCCGAAGGCCACCGGCGTATTTCGACGCTTGAGCGAACCGTAGAGACGCTCAGCGACCGTCTCACACACGACCCAAAGCTGGCGTCTTCGGTTCACGAATTGCTCTCGACGGCGGCCGCGATCCGTTCAACAGCCTCTATTTTGGCGGACGAACAGGATCTGGAGGTTGAGTGGCGCGACCGATTTCACGCCAACCTTAATCAGGACAGCAAGAGGCTGGCGGAAAGCTCAAAAGCGTTGGTCGAATATTTCGAAGAGGGGAAAGTGGATGCGGATGTCGCCGGGACGCCCCAAGAGGAAGTGGATGCATATCTCGCCCGGCATGCCTATCGGTTCGAAGGGTTGGAGAGCGGCCGCGAAACGGTAGAAGAGACCTTGCAAGCCGCAGAGATGCTCAAAAGTGCGACCGCGCGCAAGTTGGCGCGCACTACACTAATGCGCATTCGTGAAGACGCGTCGCGCCTGCCGATGCGGGAACTTGACAACGCCTTTGAGATTTATGGCATGGACCCTGTTGCACTGTCCCGCGCATTTGCCGTGCCGGTCAGCCTTGTGTTGCGCCGACTGGCGGCGCGCTCTGTTCCGGAAACCGGGCTGGTGGTCTGTGATCGCGCCGGCAGTATAATGTTTCGCAAACCGGTTGGACAAATGGTCATCCCCCGATTTGGCGCGGCGTGCGCACTTTGGCCGCTTTTCGCGGCCTTGTCGCAGCCCGGCCAAGTGATCCGCACGCCTCTGGCACAAGTCGGGCGCGCCCGAGCGCAGTTTTCCTGTTTTGCGGCGGCGGAGGTTCGGGAAAGCGCGGATTACAACGCACCACCTCTGATCGAAGCAACGATGCTTCTGGTTTCGGGTGCGCCTGTTGATGCCATGCCCGTGCTCGAAGTGGGATCAACTTGCGGTGTTTGCCCAAAACCGGGCTGTGCTGGTCGCCGCGAGCCGTCGATTCTGGCCGAAGGTTTGTGACGTCGCTATGCAATTCGCAAAGCTTGCGCTTGCGCACGGCTAGATTTTGACAGCTTTGTGAAAAGGGCACATAGTCAGACGAAAGCAGCGTGACCTGTTTGCGCGACAGGCACGCAGCGCCCCTTTTGGGAGGAAGGGCACATGGGCAAGCATGTTTTGCTGGTCGAAGATGAGACCAATATCATTGAAGCCATGCGTTTCCTGCTTAGTCGAGAGGGCTGGCAGGTCGATACACATGAGAACGGAGCTGATGCCACAGAGGTTATCCGGTCGCTAAAACCGGATCTTGTAGTGCTAGACGTGATGCTACCCGGAAGGAACGGGTTCGAGATTCTGGAAGATCTGCGTCGCGACACGGAGACGGCCAACCTACCTGTGCTAATGCTGACGGCACGCGGTCAAAGTCGCGATCGCGAGATGGCTGAAAAGGCGGGAGTGAGCAGGTTCATGACCAAACCTTTTTCCAATTCGGAAGTGCTGACCGCCGTGCGCGATCTTCTGTACGTGCACCAGCACAAGGGCTGACGGCATGGTGCGAAGGACGGGACCCGTCTTTCTGGAGCGCGGAAGCTACCGGCGCCGGCGAATGATTGACGCGCTGCGCCTTATCGTCATGTTCGGTGTATGCCTTTGGATGATACCAGTTCTCTGGCCGTCGGGGCCGTCCGAAGGCGCCGAAGGTGTAGTGCTGTCGCGGGCGCTTTTCTACGTCTTTGGCGTTTGGATTGTCCTTATCGTTGTTTCCGCAGTTTTGACTTGGCGCGTGATTGATGACGCCGCGTTGTCCGGAGCCGGAGGCGAGGAGGAATGACCTCGCTCAACCTCCTCATCGCTGTTTGCCTCGGCTATGTGGTCTTCCTCTTTCTTGTAGCTTTTTTTGCCGAACGGGCTGGTATCAGAGGGCATGGTAGCTGGTTGCTTCGATCGCCTCTTGTATACACGTTGTCCTTGTCAATCTATTGCACGGCCTGGACGTTTTACGGTGCCGTCGGCAATGCGGCGCGATCTGGCCTCGAATATGTGACGATTTACCTTGGGCCAAGCCTGGTGATCCTCGGCTGGTGGCTGATCCTGCGTCGGCTTGTGAGGATCGGGCGGAGCCATAAGGTCACGTCGATTGCGGACTTGATCTCGTCTCGTTTTGGCAAGTCCAATGGTCTGGCGATTGTCGTGACACTCATGGCAGTCATTACCGTTACGCCCTATATCGCGTTGCAGTTGCAGTCAGTCACGCTGTCACTATCCATATTTTCAGCTGCCGATCCGGACGGGCAGGGCGCAACAGTGGACCGCCAATCGGCGGCCTTTTGGATAGCGGTTGGCCTTGCGGTTTTCACGGTGCTGTTCGGCACCAGAAATCTCAATGTGAACGAACGCCATCACGGTGTGGTTATTGCAGTGGCCGTCGAAGCGATCGTCAAGCTGGTTGCGCTTTTGGCCGTTGGCATTTTTGTGGTCTGGGGAATCGCGGGTGGTCTGTCAGAAACGCTGGCGCGTATCGATGCGTCGGACCTTGGCACCTGGCAAACCGATGGCAGCCGGTGGGCGACGTTGACGTTTCTCTCCGCTGCGGCGTTTTTGTGTCTCCCGCGCATGTTCCAGGTGATGGTTGTTGAAAACGATGACGAACGGCACCTGCAATTCGCAAGCTGGGCTTTTCCCACCTATTTGCTCCTGATGAGCATGTTCGTTGTGCCCATTGCAGTTATCGGCCTCGAAGTATTGCCGGCGGGGTCAAATCCAGACCTCTTTGTATTGAGCTTGCCTTTGAGCGAGGGGCGCGAGGGGCTGGCGATGCTTAGTTTCCTGGGTGGCTTTTCTTCTGCTACTTCCATGGTCATTGTTGCGACGCTTGCTCTGTCCACCATGGTGTCCAACCATGTGGTCATGCCGGTTTTTTTACACTTGCGGCAAGGCGGAGCGAGCCAGTCAGGAGATGTGCGCGATGTGATCATCCTGTCACGCCGTCTTTCGATCTTGGTCATCATTGGCCTCGGCTATGTCTACTACATGGCCTCTGGTGGGTCGGGAGCGCTGGCATCCATTGGCCTGATCTCTTTTGCCGGCGTGGCGCAGTTTCTGCCTGCCTTGCTGGGTGGTATTTTCTGGCGCGGTGCGACACGGGTCGGGGCAATGTCGGGGCTCGCAGCCGGTTTCGGTCTCTGGGTTTTCACTATGTTGCTGCCCAGCTTCGGCGAAGGCGCCATGCTCAGTGCACGGGTCTTTCAGGAGGGTCTCTTGGGCCTTGGACTGATCCGCCCGCAGGCGATGTTCGGCATCGAAGGGCTGGATCCCATGGTGCACGCCGTCTTCTGGAGCCTTGCTTTCAATGTCACCGCGTTTCTGCTGATGTCGATTTTCAGTTTTCCCAGCCCGCTCGAACGTTTGCAAGGCGCGCAGTTTGTGAATGTGTTTGATCATTCCGGCCAGTCGCGCGGATGGAATGCTTCCGTGGCCGAAAGCGAAGATCTCATGATCATGGCGCAGCGCATTTTGGGCGCCGAGGAAGCGAGACGCCTTTTTGCGGATGCGGCGCGGGCGCAGGGCCACTCCGGGCATTTGCCAGAGCCAACGTCCGATTTTCTGCAGCTTCTCGAACGAGAACTATCCGGATCGGTCGGGGCTGCAACGGCCCACGCCATGATTTCACAAATCGTTGGCGGCGCATCTGTTTCGGTTCATGATCTTATGGCTGTAGCGGACGAATCCGCGCAGATGCTGGAATACTCCAGCCAATTGGAAGCCAAGTCGCGAGAGCTTAGTCAAACGGCAGCCCAGTTGCGGGAGGCGAATACCAAACTGATGCATCTGAGCGCACAAAAGGATGCGTTTCTGAGCCAAATCAGTCACGAATTGCGCACGCCGATGACGTCAATCCGAGCATTCTCTGAGATACTCCGTGACACGGAAGGAATGGGCGCGATAGAGAAAACGAAATACGCCAACATTATTCACACAGAAGCGATCCGGCTGACGCGGTTGCTTGACGATTTGCTGGATCTCAGCGTGCTCGAAAACGGGCAAGTGACGCTCAACAGTCAATCCGGCAATTTGGCAGACCTAATCGATCATGCTGTCGCAACGGCACAAGCCAGTACGTCGCATGCCATCTCGATAAAGCGGCGCAGGTTGAATGAAACAATTGCATTGGCGACAGATTTGGATCGGCTCAGTCAGGTTTTCATCAACCTGATTACAAATGCGCAAAAGTACTGTGACGCGGACAGTCCGGAGTTAATGATCGAGGTTATGGACGCAGGTGGGTCGGTCACCGTGGACTTTATCGACAACGGATCCGGCATACCCGCGAGTTCCCGGGATATGCTGTTTGAAAAATTCAGCCGTCTGGGCACGCGTGACAGCAAAGGGGCGGGCCTTGGCCTTGCCATTTGCCGGGAAATCATGATGCGGTTGGGTGGTGACATTCGGTATCTTCCCAACGAGAACGGCACCGCTTTTCGCGTTTATCTTCCGGAATCCGAGCAACTTGCGGCCCAGTAATTCGAACGTTTTAACGTCATGGACTTAAAGGCAATGGTAACCATTCCCGCTTATCCCGAATAGGGTGAACGCCGCAAAACGCGGTGCGGTGTGATCCGGATAAGGACCTGAAATGTCGGTTTTGCAGCGCAAAGCACAGGCTGGAAAAAAAGAACATCAGGCGCGGGCGATGACCGTTGCCAAGTCGCTGCGCGTGGGCTTGGCGAGGACCGCCGATGACGTTTTCGATATGGCGATGGCAGTCATCGGCTTCAGTCAGGATATACGCGCCGATGACGCGGTTTTCAAAGATCTGGCCGAGGGTGCATTGCTGGTCTTTCTGGACGGCCCGCGACGCGCGACCGGAGGCGCCGTGTTGGGCGCGCCGCTTGTGACTGCGCTTGTACAACAGCAAACCACAGGGAAAATAAGCGACGTTTCCGCGACCGAGCGCATAATGACGGCAACGGATGCCGCGCTCTGTGCGCCCATGCTGGATGCGCTATTTGCAAAAGCAAACGCTCTTCTGGAAACGGCGGAAGATCGCGCTGTGGTCGCGTCCTACAAATTTGGTGCTCGCGCAGAGGATAGCCGCCTTTTTGCATTGGCGCTGGATGCCGCAGAATATCACGTGATCCGACTGACCATAGATATTGCGTCGGGCAAGATGCAGTCAGAGATGACACTAATTTTGCCGGTGCTGGCTCCTGCGCCCGACGTAATCGAAGAAGAAGATGCGAGCCCGACGTATCCTGCCGTGACCCTTGGGCCCGTTGTGATGAATCTGCGGACAGAACTCAACGCCGTTCTTCATCGACTTCCGCTATCTGTTGGCAGGCTTGGCGCGCTCAAGCCCGGCGACACGCTCAGTATCCCAGGGGATGCCTTTGACGATGTTGCACTGATGTCCATTGACGGTCGTTTTATTGGACAAGGACCGGTAGGCCAGGTCGAGGGGCAGCGCGCCATGATGATGAACGCGCACGCTGAAACCAAATTGGTCAACGAAGCAATAGCAGTCGACTTGGAGGACGACGAGACCCCATCCGATTACAGCAATCTCGATTTGCCTGAGCTGAGCCTGCCTGACGCATTGACCCCTATAGAACCGGACGCAAATGGTGATTTGCCGGATCTTCCGGAACTACCGGATATAGACGGCGTTGATCTGCCGGAACTTCCGGACCTGGATGTCGACGGTCTGCCCGACTTGCCTGAGCTAGACGACTTGCCGGACTTGCCAGCGCTTGATGAACTGGGCTCCGATCCTTTGGGCGAAACACCGGAAGCCGAAGATGCCCTGTTGGAATTGGAAGACCTGCCAGAGATCAAAATCGCCTGACGCGCATCCGTTTACAGACGTGCTGCGGCTTCTAGGGTTGGGCGCAAGTTTCGTAAGTCGTACCCACCCTGCCGCGCCGCTTCGATAATGTCATCAACGTTCATCTCACTCGCCATTCCAATGGCCCAGGCGATGGTCGACCGCGTGCCGGAAGCACAGTATGCCAGCACCGGCCCCTCACACGCCGCCATCAGGGACTTATTCTCGGCGATGACGTCCAATGTCATATTTTGATGCGTCAGTGGTAGGATGACAAACTCGAGCCCTGCGGTGCGGGCCGCGTCCGCCATGACCGACGCATGGTGCGATTGTGGAATTTCCTCGTCAGGGCGATTGCACAACACCCGTTTGATCCCGGCTTCCGCAATCTGCGGCAGGTCAGCCGGCGAAATTTGCGGCGCTGCAAAAAACTTTGCTGTGATTTTGCGGATGTCCATGGCGTAGAGGTAAGACACTCTTTTGCGCCTGTCCAGCGGGAGACAGAGCCACCGTGTTCCTAAGTCTTTTGCGTTATTGCAGGAAGATGCCCAACACAACGAGCATCAGGCCAATCACAGACATAAACAGAGCACCGAGATTGAGTGGTATGGCCCTCTTGAGCCGCTCTCGCAAAGCCTCTTCTGACAGGTTGGCGCGCCGCGCTCGCGCGACAAAAACAATGCACCACATCAGACCCACCAGTCCTGCCAGTGAAATTGCCGTTCCTGTCCAGATCAGAATGTCAAACAAGGTCATGCTTTGTGCACCTGCCATGGCGCGCTGCTATCCAACGGCGGATGTTTTGGCAAGTGGCAACAAGATCGTTCAGCCGACACCTTCAGGCTTGCGGCACCGGTGCTGGAACGGTAGGCACTGCTTTCGAACGACCCCGATTGCAGAGGAGCCCGAACCTTATGTCTGATACCGCACACCCCCCTGCCAGCTCTGATGCGCCTGTTGATGCGACCTACAGGGCGACATCTGACGAACTGCGGCAGTTCGTTGAACGCATTGAGCGGTTGGATGCGGAGAAAAAAGACATTGCTGATCAGCAAAAGGAGGTCATGGCCGAAGCAAAAGCACGCGGCTATGACACGAAAATTCTGCGCAAGGTGATCGCGTTGCGCAAACGCGATGCCGACGACATTGCGGAAGAAGAAGCGGTGCTCGAAATGTACAAAGAAGCGCTGGGAATGGGCTAGGCGCGTTCAGCCGTAAAGGCCGGCCGTCCGCCCGCGCAGTTTGATCAACGAAAGAACGGTGGCAATTGTGGGTGTGGGGGTGGACGTGATCACACCAAGTTCTTGAACGGACCCCAGCAACGCGTCGATCTCCATAGGACGACCTGCATCTAGGTCCTGCAACATGGATGTTCGGTGCGCACCAACCGCCGCACCTCCATCGATCCGCCGGTCCACATCTATCGGGAACTTAACTCCCAGCTTTTCGGCAACATGCTGCGCTTCGACCATCATATTGCGAGCGACAGCGCGGGTACCGACGTCGGTGCATAAAACGTCGAGCGTTGCGTGGGTGAGCGCCGAGATCGGGTTGAACGACAGGTTGCCCCAAAGCTTTACCCAGATCTCGTCACGCAAACGCGGCCGAACGGGTGCTTTGAGGCCTGCACTTGCCAGCACTTTGGAGAGCTCCGTCGCTCGCTCAGATTTGCCGCCGTCGGGTTCTCCGAGTGAGAAGCGATTGCCTTCGATGTGCTTTATCGTGCCGGGCTCCGCTACTTCGGCGGCAGGATAGACAACGCACCCCAAGACACGGTCTGGTCCAAAACCCTCCCATTGTGCGTTTCCGGGGTCAACGCTGTTCAAGCGGGTGCCTTCAAGCGGGCCGCCCAATTTGTGGAAATACCACCACGGCACACCGTTAACGCCGCTGACGATCGTTGTGTTGTCTCCGATGAGGGGTTGCATCTTTGGTACCACAGGTGGCACCGAGTGCGCTTTGAGCGTTACAATCACATAGTCTTGCGGGCCAAGTCCCGACGGGTCATCCGAAACTGTAACCGCAACGTTGGTTTCGCCGTTTTCCTCGATCAGTGTGAGCCCTTTGGCTTGCATGGCTTCAAGATGCGGGCCGCGCGCAACGAGGCTGACGTCCGCACCGGCCTGTGCCAGTTTCACACCCATGTAGCCGCCGATGGCGCCTGCGCCGAATATGCAAATCTTCATGATTGTGTTCCTAAACCCATGGCGGGCAATTGTGCTGCCGATTTTGTCCGTATTTGCAAACCCTCCAAAAAAAGGTTTGCAAATATCAGCTCAGGCGTTTTCCACCAATCCCAATTTCTCTGCCATGCCAATGCGTTGCATCTTTCCCGTAGCGCCTTTCGGGATCTCTTCGAGAATGATGACCTTCCGGGGGACTTTGAAATCCGCTATGCGTTCAGCGGCAAAATCGCGGATCTCACGCTCTGTGGCATCGGTCTTCAGCACGACGGCGGCCGCAACCTCTTCGCCAAGCTTGGGATGGGGAAGCGCGAAGGTCACAACTTGGGCGATGGCAGGGTGATCCAAGAGTACGCTGTCCACTTCAAGCGGGCTGATTTTTTCCCCGCCGCGATTGATGATTTCCTTCAGACGACCAGTAAGGTGCAGATACCCTTCTTCATCAAACGCGCCCTGATCGCCGGTCCGAAACCATCGGGCACCGTCGGCTTCGAAAAAGCTCTTGGCATTGGCCTCGGGGTTGCTTTCGTAACCGGGCGTCACATTTGGGCCGGAAATAACGACTTCTCCTGTGCCCTCGAGCAAACGATCTTCGGTCTCATGTGCTATGCGCACCTTTGGGCCCGCTTCGACGCCCACGGCTCCGGGCTTTTGCGCCCTTGGGGGCAAGGGATTGGATGCCATCTGGTGTGCGGCCTCGGTCATGCCATAACCTTCGATCACGGGCGCGCTGAATGTCTCGGCGAGGCTTTTCATCACTTGCGCCGGAAGTGAGGCCGAAGAGGAGCGAAGGAAGCGCAGAGGCACCGATTTGATAATTTCTTCGTTGCGCCCGGCACGTGTCAGGATGGCCTGGTGCATGGTGGGGACAGCCGTGTACCAGGTCGGTGTGGCGTCACGCATCCAACCAAAAAAGCGAAGCGCGTCAAATCCGGGTGAACACCAGACGGACGCCCCGGCGCACAGTGATGCCGCCACCGCCGCCACGAGGCCGTGAATATGAAACAATGGCATTACGTTCATGCAGCGATCTTGCGCCGTCAGATCCAGTGAGCCGCTGATATGTTCGGCGGACGCAGCAACGTTGGATTGCAGCAGCGGCACGATTTTGGGGCGTGACGTTGTGCCCGATGTGTGCAGGATCAACGCAACATCGTCAGCCGTTGGAGTGGTCTCATCCGCTTTGCCTTTAGCGTCTGAAGACAGTGAAAAAACGCCAGCTTTTGCGCCGTCGCGAACTTGAACGCGCAGAATTGCCATCCCCAGCGCTGTGGCGGCGGCAACTGCAGGCCCGTCGTCTCCGTCCATGACGACTAAAGCCTTAGCTTTGAGGTCCTCGAGATAAAAAGCGTATTCTTCTTCACGGTAGGCAGGGTTCAGCGGCGCGGTGACGGCAACTTGGGCAATTGTGACAAAAGCTGCCGCCATTTCAGGGCCATTCGGCAGAACGATAGCGACACGGTCACCGCGTCCTATCCCGAAACCATGGAGCGCATCCCGCACGGTTGCACTCAGGGCGCGCAGACCCGCATATGTCATCCAATCAGAGCTTGGTGATCCAAATGCAAATGCGGTCGCATCATGTCCTGAAATCAGGCCAGCAACAGTTGTGTGCATGCCCAGTCCTCCCCTCGTCGTGGTGCCTGTTCTATGGCACAGCGTGTGTCGCGGTTTCGCGTCTCGCAGCCATGCTGCCGCCTATAGAACGCAATGTAGGCGCAGCTTTGCATCCGACAACCGCATCGTAGGCGAGCCAGAGCTCGAGCGCGCGCCGTGTGCGCAGCGCACGCCGCTGGATTTGACTAGCCGATTATTTCGTTCAATGCCTGCGACGGACGCATAACTGCCGCCGTTTTGGCGGCGTCTGTGTGATAATAGCCTCCTGTATCAGCCGCTTCGCCCTGCACCGTAGCAAAATCGGCGACTATAGCGCCTTCGTTTTGCGCCAGCGCTTCTGCGATCGGAGCAAAATGGGCGGCAAGATCTGCATCTTCGGACTGACCCGCCAGAGCCTGTGCCCAATAGAGGGCGAAATAGTAGTGGCTATCACGATTGTCCGGCTGCCCGACGCGACGGCTTGGAGATTTGTCGTGGTCCAGAACACCCTGTGTTGCAACGTCAACGGCGTGGCCCAAAACGCGTGCCTTTGCATTGTCTTTCGCATCGGCAAGAAACTTGAGGCTTTCGCCAAGCGCACAGAACTCCCCCAAGCTGTCCCAACGCAAATGGTTTTCCTCCATTAACTGCTGCACGTGTTTTGGAGCAGACCCACCTGCGCCAGTTTCGAACAAACCGCCGCCGTTCATCAGTTTTACGATGGACAGCATCTTGGCCGAGGTGCCCAGTTCCAGAATGGGGAACAAATCCGTCAGATAGTCCCGCAGCACGTTGCCTGTGACAGCAATGCTGTTTTCGCCGTTGCGGATAGTTTCAAGGCTCAGGCGGGTTGCTTCCCGCGGAGCGAGGATCTGAAATTTTTCTGCAGCACCAGCAGCTTCAAGGATAGGCTTCACGTATGTGATGAGCTGCGCATCATGGGCGCGACTTTCGTCCAACCAGAAAATTGCCTGGCATCCTTCCGCCTTTTGACGGTCTATTGCCAGTTTTACCCAATCCTCGATTGGCGCCTTGCGCGTCGAAGCCGAGCGCCAGATATCCCCTGTTTGCACTTTGTGCTCGTGCAGAACGTCGCCGTTCGCAGCCGTCATCCGTACGGTGCCATCCTGCGGGATTTCGAACGTGGTTGGGTGCGATCCGTATTCTTCTGCCTTTTGCGCCATCAAACCGATGTTTTGCACCGTTCCCGAGGTTGCCGGATCAAGCGCGCCAGTTTCTTTGAAGTAGTTTACAGATTCTTCGTACACGGCAGCATAGGAACTGTCCGGAATGACGCAATTGGCATCTGCCTCATTGCCATCCGGGCCCCAACCCTTGCCGCCCGCGCGGATCAAGGCGGGCATGGATGCATCGATGATCACGTCTGACGGGACATGCAGATTGGTAATTCCGCGATCTGAGTTCACCATATAAAGCGGCGGACGCTCCGCTATCAGTTTGTCAATTTCGGATAGTATTTCAGCGCCTTGCGGCATAGCTTTGATCTTGTCCAGAACATCGCCGAGGCCCGAGTTCGGGTTAACACCTGCGCTGTCCAGGGCGGCGGCATGCTTTTCAAAAACCGGTTTCAGAAAGGCTTTGACTGCATGGCCAAAAAGGATGGGGTCCGACACCTTCATCATTGTTGCTTTCAGGTGCAACGAGAAGAGAATGCCCTGGGACTTTGTCGATGCGATTTCCTTTTCAAGAAACGCGGACAACGCCTTGGCCGACATAAAGGTCGCATCAACGACTGTGCCCGCGGGGAAGTCGAGCGCTTGTTTCAGCGTCGTGGTGCTGCCGTTGACAGCTATCAATTCAATTTTGGCAGGCCCGGCTTGTGCTTCGGTCAGCGTTGTCGAGGTTTCGTTGGACCGGAAATCGTTCGCACCCATCGTGCTGACGCGCGTTTTACTGTCCGGCGACCATGTACCCATGGAGTGCGGGTTGGCTTGTGCGAATTTCTTGACTGCAACGGCGGCGCGGCGGTCGGAGTTGCCCTCGCGCAAGACAGGGTTCACCGCAGACCCTTTGATCGCGTCATAGCGCGCGCGCGCGTCTTTCTGCGCATCCGTTTGCGGATCTTCGGGGTAATCGGGCAGTTGGTAGCCTTGCGACTGTAGCTCTTGGATCGCCGCCACTAGTTGCGGCACTGAGGCCGAGATGTTTGGCAGCTTGATGACATTGGCATCTGGTGTTTTCACCAATTGACCAAGTTCGGCAAGATCGTCGCTTTGGCGCTGCGCACCCGTGAGCGTTTCAGGGAAAGCTGCAATAATCCGGCCAGCTAGCGATATGTCCTTGGTTCCGACACTGACTCCGGCTGCGGCCGCGAACTTCCGGATTATCGGCAGCAGAGATGCGGAGGCCAGCTGAGGCGCTTCGTCAACGATAGTGTAGATGATGTCGGGGGTGTTCGTGTCGGACATGGTTTAGAGCCTTTCTTGCCAATGCCGATGACTTAACCGACCGTCAGCACAAGGTCCACTAATCCAGATCAAAACTGTGAGGATTCTCGGCGCCCGGCGCTTGGCGAGCGCCGCCAAGGTCCGGTGCTTGCTATTCAGCTGCGAGCTTGAGAGCCGGGGCTCGATCTGAAAGTCCCGCGTTTTTCGGGTCTTGCGACGCGGAGGCTTTGGGCTTGCGCCAGCGGCCATAGACAAGGGCGAACATCGCGGGGACGAAATAGAAAGACACCACCGCAGATAAAAGCACGCCACCGGCAATCGCCACGGCAAATGGAGGCCAGAACCCGCCACCCTCAAGGATGAGCGGCAGAAACCCGCCAAAGGTTGTAATCGTCGTCGAGATGATGTGACGGCTGGATCCGCTGACGACGTCTGCCATCGCCTCTATATCGCCGGCCGCCGCGTCCGGATCGTTTTTCAAACCGGTCAGGATGATGATCGCCGCGTTGATCGAGACGCCGATTGAACCGATCACGCCGATGATCGCATTAATGCCAAAGGGAAACTGCATGATTGCGAGCGCCAGCATCGACAGTCCCGCAGACAGTACGCAGACCACAAGTGCCACGGCGGTCAACCGGAACGAATTGAACGTCAACGCGATGGTTGCAATGGTCAGCGTTACGATCAACCCGACGGAAGCCATCAGATTACCCACGGTGTCAGAACGTGCGTCGGAATCTCCGCCCAGCTCCATGCGGTACCCCGTGGGCATAGCAAAGCCGGCTTCGTCCAAAGAAGCGAGCACAGATTGCAGAGCTTCTTCAGGCAACACGCCGGGGATAATATAGGCCTGCACTGTGTTTACGCGTTCGCCATTGCGGCGGTTGATGACGCTTTCTGCTGGTTCGACAATGGGACGCGAAAGTTCGGAAAGAGGCACGGCCGGGTAGATGCCTTGGGCGGAGAGTGCTGCTGCGTCGGGCAGCAGAATGGGCAGATCGGCAAGTGCGGCGAGATCGCGGCCGATCATGTTATCGAGCCGAACACGGACCGGTGTTTGGTCTGTGCCTTCCACAAGGCTTCCGCCGGTCACGCCGACCAGACCGGCTTCCAACTGGGCGGCGATATCGGTGACGTTGAGGCCCAGCAGGCGCGCGGCGGTCTCGTCAATTTCAAAGCGGACTTGCGGGGCGCCACTCGTTACGCCGGAACGGACTTGTGTGACAAGCGGCAGGTCGGCCATAAGAGCACGTGCTTCATCTCCAAGCGCGCGCAGCACGTCCAGATCAGGACCCACGAGACGCACTTCGACCGGTGCTGCAACGGGAGGACCCTGCACCAGTCCGCGCACAATTATGCGGGCCTGCGGGTGCAAAACGTTCAACTCGTCCTGCAAGGCGTCGACCAGCCGAGCGGCAGCATCCGCATCCGTGGTCTTGATCATCGCCTGCGCATAACCCGGTTCCGACGATCGCCCTGCCGTAATGTTGTAGTAGAAGGCTGGGCCTGACTTGCCGATCGACCAGAAAACCCGGTCAATTCCGTTTGCACCGGCCAGCTTCATGTCGATGTCGCGGGCAACTTCTGTTGTCTCAAAGATTGCTGTGCCGGGCGGCATTTCCACTTCGATATAGAACTGATCCCGTTCGACGCCGGGAAAAAACTGGGCTGTAAGCGTGGGAAAGGCGCCAAAACCCATAAGCGGGAGCACGAGGGCGAAACCGATGGACTTCAGAGGATTGGCCACCGACCAGCGCAGCGTTGCGTGAAAGGCGCGCCCAAGTCCGGGCAGTGAAATGCCACCGCCTTTTCCACCTTTCAGGAACCAGCCGGCCAGCGCTGGCGTGACCGTAAGCGCGACAAAGAGCGACCAAACCAACATCAGAACCACGGCGATCGCAATTGATCCAACAAAGTCGCCCGCTGGCCCTGGTAACAGGATCATAGGAGTAAAGGACAAGGCCGTGGTCACGGTCGAGGCGAGAAGCGGTGCGGCCAGCCGTTTGGTGGCATCGCCGACCGCCTCAAGGCGGGAAAGGCCGCGCGCGAGCCGCTGACGCACCTCGTCCACCATCACAATCGCCGCGTCCACCAACAGCCCAAGCGCCACGATGAGACCCGTGACCGACATCTGGTGAATAGGCAGGCCCATGAAATTCATACTCGCGAGCGTTGCAAGCGAAACGACGGGCAGCACAACGGCAACGATTGCGGCAGCACGCGCGCCCAACGTGATAAACAGGACGGCCACAACGAGGCTTACCCCGATTGCCATGTTGGTTCCGACTTCGGCCAATCTGTCGGCTGTGTAGGTGCTTTGATCGAACATCAGAGTTTCGGTCAGACCGTGAGGGGTGGACTGCGCGCTTTCTGCCAGTTCCTCACGCACGAAGCCCATCCAGCGATCGATTTGCACGCCGTCCTGCGCAAGAACGCCCACCAGAACAGCTGGGCGACCGTTCGCGATGGCCAGCTCTTCGGGTGGATCGCTTACAGCGCGTTTGATCTGCGCCACATCCGCCAAAAGAACCGTCGCGCCGTCGTCACTTTCGCGCAGCACAACATCCGCCAATCGATCTAAGCTTTCGATCTCGCCCGAAATATTGACTGTGAGGTCTACTTTGCTGCTTTGAAGACGACCGGCCTGAACCTTGCCGTCTGCCGCGGCGATCCGTGCGGAAATCTCTGCAACAGTCAAGCCAAGCGACGTTGCTTTCTGGGTGTCGACCTCGACCCGGATTTCCTCTTCAGGTTCCCCGAAGAGATCTACTGCGCGGGTCGATGGGATGGATCTCAGAGTGTCTGCCAGTGCTTCTGCGTGATCATGAACGATAGACAAGGGTACATCATTGTGATCCGATGTGACTGCTATGACCGCGGAGTAGGCGGAGATGCCCTCTGCGTCGAATTCCGGGGCCTGCACCCCGACAGGAAAGCGACTACGGGCGTCCTCAACCGCGTCGCGCGCCTCTGACCAGACCTGTTCAATTGTGGCTTCATCCAGTGTCTGGAGCAGCTCAACCGAAATTACAGATACGCCCGAACGCGAGACGGACTCGATGACATCGACCTCCGCGATCTCACGCAATTCTTCTTCGATTTCCGCTGTAACCAGTGTTTCGACCCGAGCAGGATCAGCGCCCGGAAAAGGCGTTGTGATCGTGGCAAAGAGATTTGTGATTGTCGGGTCTTCCTGCCGACCCAGCGAGAGGAACGATGACAAACCCGCTGAAATCAAAACCAGGAGGATCAGCGCCACGAGGCGCGGCGAGCGAAAAGTAAGCGTTCCCATGATCAGGCGTCCTCGTCCACCACCGTGACAGTTTGTCCGGCGACAACACGATGTGCGCCAGATGTCACGATTTGAGCGCCATCCTGCAGGGTCCCACGAACAAAGGCTTGCCGGTCTTCGATGTGGAGGATTTCGACCGCGGCCCGGGCGAGTTTGTCGTCTACGACCAGAAGCAGGCTCCAAACGCTGCCTTCACCCGATTGCAAGGCATCCACCGGAACCCACGTACCGCGTGCTTTAATGGGACTGCGCAGTGTCAGGGCCGCAGTCTGACCGAAAATTACGTCCGGCGCGGCATCAAGAGCAAAGAGCGCGGTACGCGTTCGTGTTACAGGATCAATGTCCGGTCGCAAGCGCTTGAGCGTGGCCGGGATGGTCTCACCGGCCAGATCGATTTCGACCGTTTCAAGCGCGTCGCGGCTGACGTCGAGCGGCAATCCGACGCGAAGCTCGGGGGCGGATGTTTCCATCACCATTACGATTTCCTGCCCGGGTTGCACGGTTTCCGTCCCGTCGATGCTTTGGCTCGCGATGCGCCCGTCGAACGGGGCGGTGATCACCGACTTTTCAATGTTGATTTGGACGCTGCTTAGGGACGCGTCCGTTTCTGCAATACGGTTCAGCAGTTCATCGCGCGCAGCGAGTGCCTGATCCAAAACCTCTTCGCTGGCAAACCCCTCCTTTTGCAGACGAGTCGCCCGCACAAGCCGCGCCTCCGCCGCCACCAGTTGAGCCTGCGCGGCTGCACGGGAGGCATTGAGGCGCGTCGCATCGGCTTCCAGAATGCGCGTATCGAGCCGCGCGATTTCCTGACCGGCATGAACTGTATCGCCTTCTTCGACGCGCAGTGCCTCAACCCGGCCACCCAGTTCGAACGAAAGACTGACGCTTGCACGTGGTTCAATTTGACCGACGAAACGTCGCGGCAGAGTATAGCCTTCCTCAAAGCTAATGGTGGTCACGCTGACGGGGACCGCCGGCGCTGCCTCTGGATCCGGGACCGCTGCGGCTCGATCGTTCAAAAGACCAACACCGAAAACCAGTGCAAAACCCGCAGCGCCGACAAATACAAGGGTGAGCGTGGTTTGTCCCAATCCCGTCAAGATACGTTGCGTAATCGAAGAACTTTTGCTTGCAGCCATGACGAACCTCTTTTGAAGTTAGTGTCTCTAACATATGTTAGATGTTCTTACTTTGACAAGAGGTACGCGTTCTGAAATGAATCGGATCATGGAAAATCCTGCGATTGCTGAAAAAAGAGACAGCTATCATCACGGAGACCTGCGATCACAACTGATCGAGGCTACGCGCGTGTTGGTTGAGGAAAAGGGGCCGGATCGTTTTTCCGTTTCGGAAGCGTGTCGTCGCGCGGGCGTTTCCACGGCAGCGCCATACAAACACTTCAAAGATAAGGAAGAATTGCTGCGCGCCGTTGCGCTGGCCGGTATGGAGCGGCAGCGCGAGCAGATGCTTGCAGAGCTGTCGTTCAATGAGCCGGGAACTTTGGGGCGCATCGTCGCCATGGGACGCGTTTATATTCGATTTGCCGTCAGTGAACCTGGCGTTTTTCGTTTGATGTTCGGATTGTCTGAAGACCATGCAGAGCATGATGAACTGGTCGAAACCGGGGACAGCACGTTTTGTGTGGTGCAGCAGGAGGTCGCGAAATGCTATGGTCGTGACGTTGTTGAGCCGCAAGATATGCATAAAGCGTTCCTGCTCTGGAGTTTCGTGCATGGACTGTCTTTTTTGACCATTGACGGCAAGCTCACCGACCGCAAAATGCCTTCAGAACTGGAAGACGTTCTTGTGGATGTGGCACGCCGCGTTGTGGGCCAAGACATGGACGTCTCCACCTGACCCGGAGACATGTATCATGACAGACAGACGAAATTCGGCTGAAGCTTTTGCGCGTGCAGGTGGTGCGCTTGCGCTGTCGTATTTTCGTGATGTGGCTGATCTTGCGGTCGAAGACAAAGGGCCGCAGGACTTTGTAACCGAAGCCGACAAAGCCGTCGAAGCGCTAATCCGCGAGAAGATCGAAGCAAGCTTTCCTGGAGATGGGATAGTTGGGGAAGAACACGCTCCCAAGCCATCGCTGTCCGGATACACTTGGGTCATTGACCCGATCGACGGCACGGCCAACTTCATTTCGTCAATCCCGGCGTGGACCGTCGTGCTTGCCGTTGTGTCGCAAGACGAAATCGGGGTCGGTGTCATATTTGATCCGGTTCACGATGCGCTGTTTTTGGCAGGAAAAGGAGAGGGCGCGTTTCTGAACGGCGTCCCGCTGGTTTGCGCGCCTGCCAAGATAACCCGCGGGAATATCGGAGTGGGACATACTAAGCACCTTGCGCCTGAACGGGCCGCGCTGGTTGTCGAACGCATTTTGGCGTCGGGCGGGGTGTTTTACAGAAATGCTTCAGGTGCACTTACCCTGGCCTATGTGGCGGCCGGGCGTCTGATCGGCCATATCGAAGCGCACATGAATGCGTGGGATTGTCTTGCCGGTCAGCTTTTGGTTGCCGAGGCCGGAGGCCAGATCGAAACGCAATCGGCAAATGATATGATCGCGCATGGCGGCCGCGTGGTCGCAGGGGCTTCTGGCGTTTTCGAGGTTCTTGTCGAGATTGCCGACGAAGCCTTTTGAGACCTGAAGCAGGACTCGCAAGAAATTTGCATCCCACTCACAAAGCCAGCTGTGCTTCTTCCAAATAAAGGTGGGGCGTGAGCAGGTGTTCGGTTACCAATCGTGCATTGGGCAGATCGTTGGCTTCTGTTTTTTGCCGCGCGGTCTCCGCGCTATAGCCGTGCGCATGCCAACGCGCCAGCAGGCGCTTGCGCAAATCCGCCTCTGGCACTGCCAGGTACAATGAAAAATCCCAGAAAACAGCCAAATCGCGCCAACCCGGCTTGTCGAACAGCAAGTAATTGCCTTCTACCAGGACTGTCTTTGTGTCTGAATCGACGCATCCAGCCCCCGCAATCGCGCGGTCTATCTCTCTATCGAATACAGGAAAATTCACTTCTTCTTCGGTTTGAAGCCGAGCCAGCAGGTGATTGAGGCCGGCTACGTCAAACGTGTGCGGCGCTCCTTTTCGGGCAAGAGCGCCGCGTTCTTCCAGCAGGCGATTGTCGAGGTGGAAGCCATCCATCGGAACTACGCAACTGCGTGAAACCTGGAGAGAAAGCGCTGCAGCGAGCGTTGATTTTCCGCTGGCAGGCGGGCCGGCCACCGCGATCAGCCTTCTTTTGTGACGAAATGGCAGGCCTGAAATGGCCCGCGCCAATTCTGCCAATTGTGGGTCAGGCGGCATGCGCTCCCTCCGGAACCTTGGCTCCGGTCATGTAAGCTACTGCGTCCGACATAGAATGCTCTTTGGGATCAATTACGCAGAGCCGTTTGCCAAGCCTGTGCACATGGATGCGATCCGCCAGTTCAAAGACGTGTGGCATGTTGTGGCTGATCAGTATGATCGGAATACCGCGGCTTTTGACATCTTGTATCAGCTCCAGGACACGGCGGCTTTCCTTAACACCAAGTGCCGCGGTCGGTTCATCAAGTATGATAACTTTTGACCCGAACGCGGCGGCACGCGCCACCGCTACGCCCTGGCGTTGACCGCCAGAGAGTGTCTCCACTGCCTGATTGATGTTTTGGATGGTCATCAGGCCCAGTTCGGAGAGCTTTTCACGCGCAATCGCTTCCATTCGCTTTCGATCCAGCTGGCGCAGGAACTTGCCGCGAAAACCCGGTTTGCGAAGTTCACGTCCCATGAACATGTTGTCGGCGATAGACAGCGCGGGCGACATGGCAAGCGTTTGGTAAACTGTCTCAATACCAGCTTCGCGGGCCTCGATCGGCGAGTTGAAATTGACTCGCTGGCCTTCCAGTTCGACAGTGCCGGCATCCGGAATGACCGCACCCGACACCGCCTTGATCAGAGAGCTTTTGCCCGCTCCATTATCGCCAATCACTGCTAGTATTTCGCCCGGCATCAGGTCAAAGTCGCAGTTGTCTAGAGCAGTGACCTTGCCATAGCGTTTTACGAGTCCGCGGCCTTTCAAAATCGGTTCCATCAGGCAGCTACCTTTCTTATCCATTGGTCAACGGCCACCGCTGCAATGATAAGCAGGCCAATCAGCAAGTATGTCCACTGGGCGTCAGCCCCAAGCAGCCTCAAACCGAGTGTGAACACACCCACGATAAGCGCGCCAAAGAGTGTCCCCATGATTGAGCCGCGCCCGCCAAAAAGGGAAATACCGCCAATCACAACAGCCGTGATACTTTCGATGTTGAGCAATTGCCCGGAGGTCGGTGAAACGGAGCCGATACGCCCGATGAGGGCCCAGCCGGCGAAGGCGCAAATAAGGCCGGACAATGCATAAACGGAGATAAGGGTCTTTTTGACGTTCACGCCCGAAAGTTCTGCCGCCTCCGGGTCATCGCCCACAGCATAGACGTGTCGCCCCCAAGCTGTGTGTTTCAAACAGTAAGCCAGCACGAGGACGAGTAAGAGCATGAAAATGACGCCGACGGTAAACACGGCCCCGCCGACATTGAACTTTGCGCCCATCATCTGCAGTAAGGGCGCGTTTGCAGCGATTTCCTGACTGCGGATGGTTTCATTCGCAGAGTAAAGGAAGTTCGCCGCCAGAACGATTTGCCACATCCCCAGCGTTACAATGAACGGTGGAAGCTTCATCACTGAAACAAGCCAGCCATTCAGCGCACCGATCAGCGTGCCGAATGTCAGGCCACATACGATCGCGATTTCGACAGGTAATCCGTAGCGGAACGTGAACTGGCCCATTACGACCGAGGATATCACGGCGATGGCCCCCACGCTCAGGTCGATGCCAGCGGTCAGGATGACGAGGCTCTGCGCTGCGGCGACGATGCCGACAATCTGCACTTGTTGGAGGATAAGCGTCAGAGCGAAGGGCGAGAAGAACTTGGAGCCAAGAAGAGCACCAAACACGACAAGCGAAACCAAAAGTACGATAAGGGGTACCAAAGAGGGTGTGGTGTGCAGCGCGTGGTGAAATCGGCCGACAAAGCCTTTTTCCCCGTTATCAAACGAAGCAACTTCCGTTGCGGCGTCAGACGCTGCGGCTTCAAAATTGTCTGATCCGGACATCTCACACTCTCCTGATACGCCGGTCAAAGGTGCGGCGCGGAATTGACGACGGGGGCGGGCGGTTGCGCGCCCCCGATAGAAGTTTTGAGCTTTAGTTCGTCAGGGCGTTGTTCAGCCCCAGCAGAGGTCCATACCCTCTTTGGTGTCGATGCTGTCGACACCGTCCGCGGGTTTGTCTGTCACCAGCGCTACGCCGGTGTCAAAGAACCCTTTACCTTGTGTGGCTTCCGGCTTCGTACCATCTTTGGCCCAGGCAACGATTGCTTCGATACCCTTGGATGCCATGAGAAGTGGATATTGCTGCGAGGTCGCCCCGATCACTCCGTCCGCCACGTTTTGTACACCGGGGCACCCGCCGTCGACAGAAACGATCAAAACATCATTTTCGCGGCCGATGGCTTTCAAAGCTTCGTATGCGCCGGCTGCGGCCGGTTCATTGATGGTGTGCACAACGTTTATCATGGGGTCTTTGGCAAGAAGATTTTCCATCGCACGGCGGCCACCCTCTTCGTTACCTTGTGTGACATCACTGCCTACAAGGCGCGAGTCGGTCTCATCACCGATGACGCTCGGGTCGGCGAGGTCAATACCAAAGCCCTGCAAAAAGCCTTGGTTGCGCAGCACGTCGACTGTTGGCTGGCTAACTGCAAGATCAAGGGTTGCGATCTTGGCATCCGCTGCCGCATCGCCCATGGCCGCTGCGGCCCATTTTCCGATCAGCTCGCCTGCGAGGAAATTATCCGTTGCAAAAGTCATGTCCGCAGAATCGATTGGTTCCAGCGGAGTGTCGAGTGCGATCACCAGAAGACCTGCATCGCGCGCCTGTTGAACGGCAGGTACGATAGAGGACGTATCGGATGCGGTCAGCAAGATGCCCTTGGCGCCATTGGCAATGCATGTCTCGATTGCAGCCACTTGTGTTTCGTGGTCACCGTCGACTTTACCGGCATAGGAATTCAGAGTGACACCCAGTTCCTCTGCTTTGGCTGACGCACCTTCGCGCATTTTGACAAAGAAGGGGTTTGTGTCTGTTTTTGTGATCAGGCATGCAGATACATTGCCGTGACCGTCTGCAACGGCAGCACCTGCGGTTGCAATCATTGCCAGCGCAGTGCCGGCGATTAACTTTTTCATGTGAACCTCCCAATTCAATTTGCACGTCTCAAAGTCGTGACTGCTGATTAGCGTGATCTGATTCTGCGACTCTGTCAATTAATAAATAAACTTGATTTATTAAAGGTCGTCATGCAAGATCGGTCCGTCCAAGCGCGGTATGTCTTTATGAATGAAGCGAGTAGCATTTCCGTGATCCAGAATGGAGCGAACCAGAAAGAAGTTCGCAATCACAACGAGCGCCTGATTCTCTCAGTTCTGCAGCGCGCGAGAGATCTGCCGGGCAGCGAGATAGCACGACAAACCAAACTGTCCGCACAAACAGTCTCCGTTATCTTGCGAAAGCTGGAAGGGGATGGGCTCGTCAAGAAAGGCAAGCCGGTTAAGGGACAGGTAGGAAAACCCTTTGTACCGATCGCGTTGAATGCGAAAGGCGCGTACTCCATCGGTTTCAAGTTGGGTCGAAGAAGCAGCGAAGCCTGCATGATGCGACTGGACGGTCGCATCATATTCAAAGACCAATTTCAGTATGCCGTTGCCCTTCCTGACGAGATCTTCGCGTTCGTGCGCGATTGCCTCAGCGCGGCTGAGGACGCTTTGGGGGAAAAGGAGCGATCCAAGCTGTGCGGTATTGGAATTGCCGCACCTTTTGAGATTTGGAAGTGGGGCGTGGAGGGTGGCAATACGCCAGAAGCGTTCTTGTCCTGGAAGGACATCTCTTTTGAACGCGAAATGTCCCGCTTCACGGATTTGCCGATCTTTATGGTCAACGACGCTACAGCTGCTTGTTGGGCCGAGCATGTGTATGGCGGCGGGCGGGCCTTGACCAACTATGCGTACTTTTTTGTGTCCACTTTTATCGGTGGTGGGGTCGTTCTGAATCGGAGTGTTTATGAAGGTGCGCGTGGAAATGCAGGCGCTTTTGGGCCACTGCGTGTCGGGGATCGGGCGGGTCAAACGCGTCAATTGCTTGATATAGCGTCAATTCACTGTCTCGAGTCGCGGCTGACCGCGAACGGTTATGATCCAGCCGCTCTCTGGGAACGGCCACAAGACTGGTCGCGATTTGAGGCTTTGGTGGAAGACTGGATCATTGAGACGGCACATGGGGTCGCTCAGGCTTGCGTTTCGGTTTGCGCGGTCATTGACTTTGAGGTCGTCGTTGTCGACGGGTACTTTCCGCCTACGATACGGGAACGTCTTGTTGAGGCTGTGCAAGCATATTTGCCGAAGGAAGACAGCCGAGGTCTTATCCTCCCCAGAGTTCAGGAAGGGCAAATAGGCGCCGAAGCGCGCGCAAGGGGTGCCGCAACTATTCCGGTATTCGCGCAGTATTTATTGTCTTGATAGACATCCTGATCCTGCCAATGTGTTTAAATGCGCGCCAACCTAGCCGCTGGCGCCACAGAGCTGCCACAAAATCCGGTGGATGCGGTGTACTTGCGTTTCCAACGCAGGCACAATTCACCCATTGGTTCAGACATTGTAAGCGCTGAAAGCCACATCGGCTACAGCGCATGGTACGCGAAAATACGATCAACTGTTTGAATCAAAAGATGAAATCACTTTGGCAAGATGCGAGCGCGCTTGCGACTACAGTTTTAACGACACGTGCCTCGATTATTCACAAATGCAACACGTCCGCGCCCGATTCCCTTTTGATACTCGCGTCCGTCAACACACGGACTGGAGAGACCGGAATGAAAAACGCCTTCGCGGGAACGACCCTATTGAAGAAGACTGCCCAACGCGGTTTGAAGGCGGACAGATTTGGGTCCGCGACCGCGGTTCAACCAGTCTGGACGCGCGGTACGCGTAGCAGCATATCATTGCCACCAGTTTTGAAACGCGGAAGCATTGTCTCAATTGCATTGCTTGCTTGCATCGCTTTTGCGCCTGTCGACGCTCAGGCGCGCAGCACTCACCTAGAACCGCAAAAGTCAATTCGTGCGCCATCAGGATTTAACGGACTGTGCGCGCGCTACGATTGGGTGTGCGCCCCGTCGCACAGTGCTGGACTTACCACTCAGCAGACATTCAGCCTCGCAAAACGTGTCAATCTCTCGGTCAATCGGCAAGTGCGCGAGATCGGAGACTTGCGCCAGTATGGAAAAGAGGAACATTGGGCGCTTCCAACGCGACGCGGTGGCGACTGTGAAGACCTTGTTCTTCTCAAGAAAAAGATGCTTATAGAGAGAGGAGTTCCATCCGAGAGTTTGTTGATTGCGACTGTGCTGGACAAACGCTTGAACAGTCATGCAGTTCTGGTTTTGCGGACCAAGCAGGGCGATTTCGTGCTGGACAATCTCACGAACCGCATCTTGCCTTGGAAAGACACCGGCTACACCTTTTTGAAACTTCAAAATCCGCGTTCATTGTCGAAGTGGCAGGCGATCATGGCAGGTGGGGTCATCCAAGACCGTCCAACCGCGTCGCGCTAGCGGATGATCACAAAAAAGCGGGTATCAGAAAGATACCCGCTTAGTCGCTCTTATTCGATGCGCGTGGATTAGCCGAGGCCCAATCCGAATCCGGGGCCGCTGTCACCGCCGCCGTCACCGCCGCCGCCGCCGCCGTCACCGCCGCCGCCGTCACCGCCGCCGCCGCCGTCACCGCCGCCGCCGTCACCGCCGCCGCCGTCACCGCCGCTGCCGTCACCGCCGCCGCCGCCGTCACCGCCGCCGCCGCCGCCGTCACCGCCGCCACCGTTATCGGCAAACCCGCCGAAACCGCCGCGTTCATCTTCATCTGGTTCGTTGACACGTTCGCCGCCGCCGTCAGAAATACTGGCAGTCGGTCGATCCGTAAGAGCGAGTGCCGCCTCCGGGCAATGATCAAACATTCGGCGCAATATGTCGTCAAAATCAGTACGGCGCACGATCCTGTTGAGGACATTGCGGGGAATATCGTCTTCCCACAGGCACATATTATATTGCTTTGCTTGCGCTTCTTGCGGTGTTGCAAATGCAACGAATGACACCGCAACAGCGATATAGCTTGTTGTCGAGAGAGCAGAAAGTTTCATTACCGTACCTTTTGAACAATTACGCAGCCAGAAGTCAGCCTAAGTCTGACTTGTTTTGCCCCACGATCTGCAGTTTGTCGTTAAATTGACGGTGCTGCAGTATCCCAGCTTTCAATTCGTTCCGACATCGTTTCGGGCGCGCAACCGCACACCGCGCGTGTCGTGATCAACTCTTTTTGCTCGTTTTGCGCTTTACTGCGGCCAGTCCGCCAACACCGGCAAGCAAAAGCCAAACGCCAGCGGGCAGCGGCACGGAAGACAGTGTCGGTTCTTCGAAGCGGAAGTCACCATAGAGACCGACTACAGATATTCCGCCCTCACGGTTAAACCAATACTGATCATCGCCCAACATCGTAAAAGCGCTGCCAACGCAGTCGTCAATGTTCACAGGCGTACCATACGAGAAGATATCGTCGAGGCTGCCATTTGGATTATCTGTCTCGCAACCAAAGCCAAACGGGTTGGTATCTGCATTTTGACCCAAGTCGATCGTTTCGCCATTGGCCAAAGTCACAAAGCCGCCTTCGGGGCTCATGCCAGGTGTGCCCAGATCCTTGGCTGCGAAATAAAGATTGTCGAGATAAAGGCCGCCGCCAAGGTCAATTGACCCGGTAAGCGGTTCCACGATCAGACCCTGCAAAGCATCCGGAACGTTTCCGGTTTTTTCGTTCAACGCCACGTCAGAGTTTTGTGCCTGAGGCGTAACGGCGTCGCCTTCTGTCGCGTCGGCCGGATCAGCGTTGTTCACAAATGAAAAGTCGATGCTTCTGGAGACCGAAGCATCTAATATCTCATTGCCGTCTTCGTCCTTGAAATCTAAGTTCAGTTCGAAGTTTCCGGCCCAATCGCGTCCGGTCAGCCAGTTCGAGCGGTCTTCCCAAAGAATTGTGCCAAGTTCGACGCCAGTTGCGGACCCCATGCTCAATTCTGTGTCTTTCCAGTTCACATCAAGGCGGCTGGTGTTCTCGGACGACAAGTAGCCGCTGTTACCTTCGGGAACCCAGCTCCCGCCCCAGCGCAGTCTGCTGCCGTTCACCTGATCATCACCGTCGGTCAAGTACTGCGTGTCAGCCCAAACCATACGAGTGTCAATGCCGTTCACGACTTCCAGACGCGTCCCGTCATCGGAAACATTGTTCGCTATGTAGTCTTGATTTTGCTGCGGGGAAATCGGGTAACTGTCCGGGAAGATAGGACCAGAAACGCTGCCGGAAAAGTGCGCCGTCACTGTTGCCGCGCCGACCGACCCCGCGGCCATCACCATCGCGGTGCTTGTGTACGCAATACTCTTAAACATGATCAAACCCATATACCTTTTGCAATTCCGCATTTACGCCGTTTCTAAACCGCTTTCAAGACACATCGCTGCTGCATTTTTGCCTTATTCTCATCCATTGTTTACAATTCGTTTAACAGAAATTGAATTTTATTCAGATTGTAAAAAGGGCGGAAACAGCGTGCTCGAATCATAGGATGGACCGCTTGGTGAAACGCCAAATTTTTGATTTATATTGGAAATTTCAGATCCGCCAATTGGCGTGGCGACGCACAATTCCGCGCGACAAGCCCGCTGGCGGGCTATTTCGACCGACTGCGTAGCAAAAACCACGAATTTGAACCGAATGAGTGCCCGAAGACAGATCTGACGCCACGTCACTTCTACCCTTGCGGGAAATTCCCCTTTGGCGTGTGTTGAATGGGGTGCCTGTGTCGCAATTTGCGCGTCACGGCAGTTTGCGTCAGTGCGCGGCAGATTGCAAAGGCGCGGGTACACCAACGCGGATCGCTTCGGAAAAACCAGTGCCCAAACCGTGCGATCTGGCGCGCTCCCCGATGCTTGCAACCTGGCGCAGGTCGTCGAGCGAAATTCCAGTGTAAACGCTACCTCTCTCGTACGCGTATTCTGGCAGGTAGCCGTTAACGATCATGCGCCAGTCGAAGTCTTGATGCCGTCCCAAGGCCTCTGACATTCGGAACACAACGGTTGTGCAGTTGGTGGTAATCGAGTTGTACCATGCCGGTTTGGCCGCGAGCGCGTTTGCGTCTTCCACGTATTTCTCCAGCAGCGCGCGCGCCGCATCAGGCCCGGCATCTAGCCTGAAGAGTTGGACGTCTTCCCCGCGAAAGACAGATCTGACGCCAACGACATCGGTCTCCTGTGCCGCAATAAAGACCAAGGTATCTTCTTTGAACGTATCTGCGACGGGCGAATATGCACCATCTTGTTTACGCCTGACCTCGATAGACCATGCGAGGTAACGCCCATCTTCAAATCCAAAGCTCAATATGAAATGCGCCATTTGTGGAACTCCCCAATAGGATAGGAATACATCAAGTGTCTGCAGTTGGGAGAGGTCGTAATTTTGAGGTGCCCAGACAGCCGTGTAATCCGCTCCGCTGGACCATTGAAAGCCACGTACGTCGCTAAGGGTCAGAATGTCGCCGTCGATTGTACCGGTTGTCTGTCGCGCGACATCGGGCGCCCAGTTGCCGTCGGTGGGTGGCGTGATAGACGACCACCAAACCAAGACACCAGTGAACACAAAAGCATATCCCGTCAAAGCTTGCCACCAATTGGCGCGAAACTGGGAGAGCGCGACCCAGCTTGCGAAAATCGCCAAGACGCATGTCGCAATTATTTTGATCCAGCCGGCTGCGGGCAAGCGAAAATGGAAGGCCATGCAGGCCCAACTGGTGAGGCCAGCCAGAACAATAACGGCAATCACCCGAAAAATGCCGAAAAACAGTCGCGCCAAAATAACTCCCTTCGCATCTTTGCTCATCACTTGTTAGAGCATTCCTTGGCATTTGTGGCGTGGTAATTAGGTATGGCCCACGCACGAAGCCAGCCCGGGCCATCCGCGCCGTCGATTGAGCTGCCTTGTTCCGTCAGGCGCTCAATAACCTCGGGTCGGTTCGACCACATTAAAAAGCGGTGCACCTGTCAGCCAGTTGCTCAGATTATTCAAAAACAGATCGAAAGAGGCTTGATCCCATCCGTCATAAACCGATGAACAGTGCGGCGAAATAATAAGATTATCAAATTCCCAAAGGGGACTGGTCGTGGGCAGCGGTTCTGTTTCAAAAACATCAAGGGCGGCTGCCGCGACATGACCTGATTCCAGAGCCGCAACCAGAGCATCCTGAACAATGACGCCGCCGCGCGAGACATCTGCGAGGATCGTTCCGTTTTTCATCGCGGAAAAGGACGCGTGCCCCAGCAGTCCTTGTGTCTCGCTCGTCAAAGGTGTGGCAACGGCCACAAAGTCGGCGCGGGGCAGCAGGTTGATCAACGAGCTTGCCGATTGCACCTCATCGACATCCTTCATGGGTCTGGGGCGGGCGCGCGTGCCCAGAACGGTCATGCCGAAGGCCGAGGCACGGGCGGCGATCGCGCGTCCGGTGTGCCCCAAACCAACGACAAGCAGGGTCTTGCCTTTCAAGGGTTTGACCAATCGATCGGTCCACGCGCGGCGTGCTTTGTCTCGCTGAAGCCCGGGTACATCCAGTGTAAAGTGCAAGAAGCACCCCATCACATATTCAGCCATCATGTCAGCGGCAACGCCGGCGGCGTTGGTTACGGTAACGCGGTCCGGGTCCCAGACCCCGAAATGGTCTGTGCCTGCGCCCCCGTTTGCGATCCAACGCGGGCCGTTTTTCGCAAAAAGCGCGTCCCGCGGAAAACCGGGCGTTCCAGCAAACCGTACCGTGTAAACGACGTCAGGCGCAAAAGCGTTGATCAACCCAGGCAAGCTTGCGTAGTCCGAGCAGGTTTGTACGTCGACATCGGGTACTTTCGCCCGCAAATCGGCCGCCATAGGCTCAGGGTTCGCCGCATGAAGAAGGACGCAGGTGTGATCGGTCATCCCCTCGTCTCCCTCAAAAGGCGCCCAAAACCGCAGATTGGGTCTGAAATCCCCAACGTGCTGAGGGCATTGAACATCATAGCCTGATTGGAAGTGATGACAGGTTTGCCAAGTTCCTGCTCCAGTTCCTCTATGACTTCGACGCTGCGCATGTCGGTACAGGACAAAACAATAGCCCCGGCCTTGGGATGGTCGGCTGCGCGCCCAAGCGCCATCACATCGACGGGTGTCAGCGCGCCTTGTTCGGCGTTGTTAAGTGCTTCGCCAAATTCCGATCGATTCACGGTTTCGATCTGCATGTCTCTCAGAAAACCCACCGCCTCATCGTTTATTGCCGGAACGTACGGTGATGCAAAACCAACAGTTTGAACATTGAGCGCTCGGAGCGCGCATATCAACGCACCCGCAGCGGTCACAGTTGCGGCGCCGCTGCAGGAATTGATCCGTGCCGACAAATCCTGATCGAAAACAGGCCCATTTGTGAGAGTGGCCGAGGTGCAACCGTAAAGGATCACATCAGGTTTCGCACCTGACAAGAGTGCAAGCGGCGTGTCCAGATCTGCCGCGCCCAAAGCACGCATCTGCGTTTCATCCGGGATCTCATCCTCGTCGTACCCACCGAGGCGCGCGACGTGCAAAGAAACACCATCTGGACAAAGCAGCGCCATATCCGGTTCCAGATTTGTGTTGGTGAACGGCACCAGCACGCCAATGCGCGCGCGCCCACGAGACGATAAGCTCATGCCAGAACCTCTTTTAAAGGTGTTCAAGTTCTTTGAGCGCACGCTCCTGCGCAGGTGCCGGCCCGATTGTCATGCGCAGGGTTTGAGGAAGAAGAGCCGCCGTCTGGCGTCGCAGGAAAATGCCGCTATCGCGCAGTCGTTTTTCAATCCATTCAGCTTGTCCTATCGCGGGCAGGGTGATGGTCACAAAATTTGTGTGGCTGTCGGAAACCAAAAACCCAGCCCTTCGCAATCTGGCAATCGCTTGATCGCGCAGCCTTGCGGTCAGTGCGCAAGTCTCCTTCATATAGGCCGTATCTCTGAGGGCGGCGCAGGCAGCGGCTTGAGATGCTGCGGATATGTTGTTTGGATTGAGCAGTTTGCGCACTTGCACCGCGACGTCGGGCGGAAATGCACCCCATCCTATACGAAGTCCCGCGAGCCCGAACGCTTTTGAAAAAGTGCGCAACACTATTGTGTTTCCTGTCCCGACCATATCGACACAGCATTGATCCAAGTGATCTGCGAACTCACCGTAAGCTTCATCAATAACCAGGAGCACACTGTCCGCCAAGCCTCCGCGCAACCGGTGTAGCGCTGCACGCGAAATGAGGCTGCCCGTCGGGTTGCCGGGGTTGGCGACAAAAACCAGTGCCGTGTCGGGTTTTGCAGCATGGATCAACGCGTCCACGCTGACCGCTCCGTCGCTCTCCTCGGCAGTGTCGAACCGGGCTCCTGCCATGTGTGCGGCCGTACAGAAAAACGGATAAGCGTGGCGCGGCGCGAGCACAGAACGGCCAGCGCCAGTATATGCCCGCGTGAGCGTTGCGATCAGGTCAAGCGATCCGGCACCGACCAAGATGTTTTCGGCCTTCAGTCCGTGGTGTTTTGCCAGTGTGGTCCGCAGGCGCAGCCAATCCGGATCGGAGTATCGATGTGCGTTGTCCATTGCCCTTGCGACAGCTTCAGCCACGCGCGGGCTTGGCGGGCGCAGGCTTTCGTTTTGCGACAACACCAAGGGCGTAACATGCTCTGGCGCTGACAGGTTGGCAAGCGCATATGGCTCTAGCGCCTCGACATGGGGCACGGGGGGGATCATTGCTTTCCTTGTCCGTATACGTCTTTGGCGGCGTCTGGGCTGACCAGACCGGCCGATATGTCTTTGTTCAGAGCGACCGGATTACGCGCGCCCGGCGGTCCGAAACCGCCGCCGCCCGGCGTGTCAAAGTATAATCGCTCGCCGGCTTTGATACGAAACGTTCCTTTCCCCGGCATTGAAGCGCCATTCTCGCCGATTTTTATATGTCCTGCAGCGCCAGGCTGGCCGCCGTGACGACCGCGCGCCGGATTCAGGACACGTTCGACCGAGAGAAACAGGAGGATATCCTGATCGTCTCGTGCGCTGATTTCAATGTTCTGCCCAAGGCCTCCGCGCTGGGTACCGGCGCCGCCGGAATCGCGTCGCAATTCACGGCGATGAAACAGAATGGGCGCCACGGCTTCGGTCGTTTCGATCTGACTGCCCCAGACACCGCTCGGAAAAGCAGTCGCGGACAAGCCGTCTCGGCTGGGTCTGGCACCCGTTCCCCCGTTGAACACCAATTCCAATGCAAATGCACGCCCCGCCCAATCGCTCTCCTCAGGCACGTGTCGAAGTGGCAGATCATACATGCAAGATGCGCCTTCGGCCGGTACCGCATCGGGCAACGCCTGCGACAGGCATCCGTAGACCAGATCCGGTGTCATTTGACCGAGAGTATGCCGCATCGCTACCGGAGCAGGTGGCTGTGCATTCAGGATCGTGCCTTTGGGGGCCATCACGCGAAAGGGGGCCAGAGACCCCGCGTTGTTTGGTATCTCCGGACCGATCAGGCAGCGTAGGGCAAAAACAGTATAGGCAGCAGCATAATTCAAAGGCACGTTGATACCCTTGTCCACGCAGGCGGCTGAGCCATCAAAATCGACGAGGATGTGATCTTCAGCGATTGTCAAAGCCGCGCATAACTCTAGCGGGCGGTCGTAGCCGTCCACTATAAGGCTGTTGTGCCAGGTTCCTTGCGGCAAGTCGCTGATGGCTTGCAAGGTACCGCGCCGGGATGTCTCGACGATGTAATTGGCCAGCCTCTCCAGCGTGTGAATACCGAATTCGCGCATCATGTCGCTAAGGCGACGCGCGCCCGCCTCGCAACAAGCGATCAGGGCATAGATGTCCCCTTCATTTGCCATCGGTTCACGGGAGTTCGCTTTGATGATGTCCATGAGCAAGGTATTGATGTTGCCGCTTTCCACAAGCTTGCAAGGTGGTATGAAAAGCCCCTCGTCATAGATGTCCGACCCTTCAGGGCCCATGCCCAGGCCGCCAAGGTCGATCAGATGCGACGTGCAGGCCGTGAACCCGATTAGGTTGCCTTCAAAAAAAACAGGCATCATCAACAAAAAATCGTTCAGATGCCCGGATGCGATCCAGGGATCATTGGTCATGTAAATGTCTCCCGGCACCATTTCGTCCAACGAGAACTGACCGCTAAGTGTCTTGACAGCAGCCGCCATGGTGTTGATGTGGCCTGGCGTACCGGTAACCGCCTGCGCGAGCATGCGTCCCTGCGCGTCAAAGATGCCGGCAGAAATGTCGCCGCACTCCCTCACAATTGGGCTGAAGGCGGCCCGTACGAGTGCCTGTCCTTGCTCCTCGACCACTGCAAGAAGCCTGTTCCACATCACTTGCATACGCGTGTTGCTTGGTTGGGTCATGCCGGAGTCCCCTCGTTCTGAGTAAGCCAGATATTGCCATATGCATCAACCTTGGCCGAAAAATCGACGCTGACCAGCGTTGTGGTTTGTGGTTCAACAATGAGGGCAGGGCCAGACAGCGTGTCTCCTGCTGCCAATGCGCTGCGTTCGATGATGGCAGCGATGCATGACCGACCCGTGACATCGCAAACAATCTCCCGTTCCGCGGTACGTTTTGCGGGTTTGCAGGTTCGAAAGTCCGGCGCCACTTCGATATGAGGCGTGGCTTCGGAGAGAGACAACGCCCAATTCAGGATTTCGATGCGCATATCGGGGACCACGCGGCCGAACTGCGCCGCATATTCGGTTTCAAATGCCTCTTTCAATCTGGCTTTGTCCGCCTCGCTCAATGGGCGATCCGGCAGGGTGACTTCGATTTCATGTCCCTGACCATGGTACCGCATGAAGGCAGCCCGTCGTCTCTCCAGAATATCCGCGCTGGTGCCGAAGCGTGCCACGGTTGCTGCCTCATCCTGCATGCCCTGGAGCAAATCGTTCACGGCGTTAACGTCCAAAACGTCGAGAGAGACGTAGTGGGACCGAACCAGTTCAAAAGATACGGGTGCGTACAGGAATCCCACCGCAGATCCGACGCCAGGGTCCTTTGGAACAATGATCTGTTTCACGCCAGCACGTCGAGCGACCCGGGTGGCGTGAAGCGGACCGTTTCCGCCGAATGCAATCATGCTTCGGGCGCTGAGGTCTTTTCCGGACTCGACGGCGTGCATGCGTCCGGCACTGGCCATGTTTTCGTCAACAATTTCCGACACTCCAAAAGCCGCTGCGTCGGCGTCCATGTCAAGAGCAGTTCCGACTTCGCGCCTCAATGTCGCCCGCGCACGCGCGACATCAATTGTCAGGCGGCCTTCTGCAAATCGTGTCGGTTCGATTAGTCCAAGAGCGACATCGGCGTCTGTGACCGTTGCGCAGGTACCGCCGGTCCCGAAAGCGGCAGGGCCGGGTACCGCGCCGGCGCTTTGCGGTCCGACCTGAATGCGCCCAAGCATATCCACCTGCGCAATAGAGCCTCCGCCGGCACCGATTTCGATCATTTCGATCACCGGTATTCGCACCGGCATTCCCGATCCGCGGATAAAGCGTTCGGCCCGCGCGATTTCGAATGTACGCGCCGTCTGCGGCCGAAAATCATCGATCAGGCATAGTTTTGCCGTAGTGCCGCCCATGTCGAAAGACAGCACATTTGTCGAGCCGGTCTGGCGCGCCACTCTTGCGGCCAGGACAGCCCCGCCAGCCGGCCCGCTTTCAACGAGACGTATAGGAAGTCTTGACGCTGTTTCGATACTTGTCATGCCGCCACTGGCCGTCATCATCAAAATTGGACAAGACAGGCCCAGCTTTTGGAACGTTGTTTGAAAATCACCAAGATATCGCGCCATCAAAGGCTGAATGTACGCATTTGCCACAGTCGTGCACAACCGGTCAAACTCGCGCGCTTCGGGGCTGACCTCATGGCTAAGAGACACTACCAGATCGGGCATTTGGTCTAACAGGCGCGCGCGCAATATCAACTCATGCGCAGGATTGGCGTAGGCGTGCAACAGGCACACAGCAACAGCCTCGATCCCGGAAGTGCGTAGTGATGTGGCAATCTTTTCAATGGCATCGGTGTCCAGCGGGTGCAGTTCCTGGCCAGCCGAGTCCATGCGCCCACGTATAGTGTAGGCGCGTGTGCGATCCACGAGTAAGTCGGGTTTCTCTATGTTGATTGCGTATTGGCTGTAGCGGCGCTCGTATCCGATATCGAGTATGTCGCGGAACCCGTATGTCGTGATCGTGGCAACAGATGCGCCACGACGTTCGATGAGGGAGTTGGTGGCAAGAGTTGTTCCGTGAATGAACCCGCTCACCTGAGCAAAGCCTTGGCCGACGTCACGCAATACAGCTTCAGCGCCCAGTTGTGCGCCCGTCGCGGGATACTCTGGCGTTGTCGCAGTTTTTGCCGTTGCAACAACTGTTGAAGTGTCGTCCATCAAGACCGTATCAGTGAAAGTACCGCCGATATCGACCGCAATCCGCAAGCCATTTGCGTGAGACATGTGTGACCGTTTTTTTTAGAGGATATGTTTGGAGGTTCGCGACGAGTAGCTGGCGTCAGACCACCAGATCACAACCGGTGTCGCGCCTCAAAAGCGCCGCTGCCGGCGCTTTGTAATGCAACTCTTGTTTGGTTACTCCGGCCATACATCAACAGTGACAGCGGATTCTTTGTGACGTCAATCCTTTTGGTGAGACCGGCATAAAAATATCCTTTCCGACGCCCGGAAACGTTGAAAGTCGATCAGAAAGCCAATCGGAGCCTGCGCTCTTAAGTTTTAAACCGGTTCACCACGGGCGAGTGTTGCGGGCTTTCCGGTCCATATCGCCACAAACATCGAAACTGCCAAACTGACGGCGGCCCCGAGAATTGGAAACCAAAACGATGTTTGCGCGGTTTTTGGCTCGGGCAGGTGAATAGTATCTCCAGGCTCGGCGGTGATCGTGTAGGTCGACGTGTATCCTGATGCTGCGATATCGAACACTTTAACGCTGAGGCGGCTCACGCTGCTGCGTGGGAGTGTTATGTCGATGGATGTCTGGTGAGACGGAACGGAGGAGTAGTAGCCTACGTACGCGTGCAGATCATTCATTCCATAAAGAGCACCCGGTTCAATTGCATTGCAAACGCCGATGGCGATCATTCCATCAAGGCGCGTCTCCAGCGGCAGAACGGCGTCATTTGGGTGTAACATAAATGACATCGCTTCAAAGCTGGCGGAGTCTGCACCGATCTGAGTTGTCGCTTTCGACAAGATCTCGTCGCCGATATCCCACGTTCCGCTGAAGAAGGCGTCAAAATCAACGTAGCCGTTTTTGTGAGGCACGATCGACTCAGAGGCGGCAAACGCCTCGATAATCGTTTCGGACGGCGCTGTCATGTAAAACTCTGTGCCATCTGTCAGACGCTGTATTACGATTGTTAGATCGCGCGCGGATGCGGGCGCCGTTAGTATCGCGACGCCCGCCCAGAAATATACTGCAATTTGCGCCAGCCGCGCCATCACAGTTCTTGTTCTTAAGCCGTGGGTTCCAGAAGGCCCATCTCGGCGGCCTCTGCCCAAATCTCTTCAAATATTTTCTTTGCCTTGCCGCGCTGACGCACCGATTGCGCAGCTTCCAGGTTGTCCAGCTTGCCTTCGCCCTCAACAACGATCAGTGCCACCATGCCACTGGCTGCATGCGGCGTGCACTTGTATCCGTAGATGCCTGGTGTGTCGAAAGTTACTTCGAGATCTTCATTGATCTTACCGTCCCATGCTTCAACACCGTCCGGGATCATCCCATCGAAAGACGCACTGTTATGTCCGCGATCCGTACCTTTGAACATCACTGTCTGTCCGGGTTGCACGGACAGAACGCGCGGATAAAACACGTTGCGCGCTCTTTTGTCTTCTGGGTGCTGGTTCAGCATTTCTACGACAACGTTTCCATCGGCTGCTACGGGCAGCGCGTGCAGAACGGCTGTAGCGGCGCAGCCTGCCAGAAATGTACGGCGTGTTGTTGAGTATTTCATTCTTTGACCTCGGTCTCTCTGGTTACAGCTAGGTCGCATCCAAAAGTCACACTCCTAGCGCTCTCGTCAGCAGCCTAGGGCGTGTGGCGCAAAAATCCACGCTTGCTCATCGTATTTTTCCAACAAAACCGCGAGCTGGCGTTTTTTCGCCCTTCTCCCAACGGGCGATACCTCCTCCGTGCGACGCTCGTGTGGGATATATTGTAGCTTTGAAGTTTTTCAAACTTGAGTTTAAAAACCGCGAGCATTGGCTTATTTTTCTGAATGCGCGGGTCCAAACGGAGTTCCAAGCAATCGAACCATGAGCTCTGGAATCGTCAGATTGGTGCGATAACACCAAAATGCCGTTGCATGGCGCGAGGCCGGGTCGTTTTATAGTGCTACGGCAGAAAAACAAAATATCGCATATCCCAAACACCTGTGGTGGCCCTGATGCAAGATACGAATTCACCCGGCAAGGCTAAGAAAGCGGGCAGCGTGGTGCGTCCTATGTGGATCGTGACCGGATTGCTGGTTGCGGTGCTGGGTCTCGTTGCTTTCGCACGCCTGACGGATCGTCCGCTCGATGCTCAGCCAGATCGCTCGGAGATAATTGACGAACGTGTGCTCTATATCTCAGCCACACTTGATGGCGCTGCGCGCATCACCGGTAAAGATGGCGAAATCATTGGGGAATACCCTCCAGGTGGCGCGAACTTTATCGCGACAATGTCGCGTGTTGTTGCACGCGAACGGATGAAACACAAAGCGGATCAGGATGCACCAGTGCACTTGCGTCGCCGCGCAGAAAACCGGTTGACATTATTTGACCCAGCCACAGGCCGGGAAACAGAGTTAAGCAGTTTTGGAAAAGACAATATCGCGGCGTTTTCGGTGTTGTTGCAACGGGATTGACACGCTGAAAATGTGTCAGATAAAATTTACACAGTGCTGTAAATATAACTTGACAGATTTGGCTCCTAAATTAGAGTTGGGTCACCAAATGGAGTGACTCTGACAGGTAGCTTCGTCGACAAAACACGTGCATGCGCGTGTTTCGGCACCACGACGAGTGGGCAAGGCTCGTTAGGAAGTTTTCACGTCAGGCTAGCTTGTTTGGGATCGGGGTGACCCGGTTTGAGCGAACCAGCCAGGCGCTTGTTCTGAATGCTCTTCGACGCAGGCCTGCGCATCTGCAGAAAAGAGCACCTCAGAGCCCGACTTGCGATGCCGGCACATCCCGGTGGGGCAGCACCTGATTGAGACGGGCCACCGAAGCCCAATCCAATTGCCGCGCGGAAACGCGAGAAAGGGGGAGCGATGGCACTGCTTTCGTTCGAGCGAAAGTACCGGATCCGGGGCGGTACATTGATCGGCGGCGATCTGTTCGATTTCTGGGTGGGCCCGTTCTATGTCGGGTTCTTTGGCGTTACGACGCTGTTTTTTGCGCTTTTGGGCACAATTCTGATTTTTTATGGCGCGGCTATGGGGGACACATGGAACCCCTGGCTGATTTCCATTGAACCACCGGAACTTGAGGTTGGACTGGGCGCTGCGCCGCTGCTTGAAGGTGGCCTGTGGCAACTCATCACCATTTGCGCCCACGGCGCATTCATCAGTTGGGCTCTGCGCGAAGTGGAAATCTGTCGGAAGCTTGGAATGGGCTATCACGTGCCTATCGCCTTCGGATTTGCAATCTTTGCCTACACCACTCTGGTCGTCATTCGGCCAGTACTCATGGGCGCGTGGGGGCACGGGTTTCCTTATGGGATCTGGAGCCACCTCGATTGGGTCAACAACGTGGGCTACGCCTATGGCAACTTTCACTACAACCCCGCGCATATGATCGCGATCACATTCTTCTTCACGACAACACTCGCGTTGGCGCTGCATGGCTCGCTGATCCTGTCTGCTGCGAACCCTGAAGAGGGTAACGAAATGCGGACACCGGAACACGAGGATACGTTCTTCCGCGACTACATCGGCTACTCCATCGGGCCGCTCGGTATCCACCGTCTGGGTCTGCTTCTGGCGTTGAACGCGGGATTCTGGTCTGCGGTCTGTATCGTGATTTCGGGCACCGTTTGGTTCGATGCATGGGCAAACTGGTGGTACTGGTATGTCGATCTTCCATTCTGGATCGACCTTGAGGGAGGCGTGAATGGCTGAGTATCAAAATATCTTCACCCAGGTTCAAGTCGGCGGCCCCCCAGAAATGGGTATGGTAGAAGACGCGGATCTGACAGAACGCTCAAAATCGGCCAGTTTTTCTCGACTGCTGGGCTGGTTCGGCAATGCGCAACTGGGCCCGTTCTATCTGGGCGGTCTCGGAATGCTGTCACTGGGCACGGGCGCGATCTGGTTTCTGATGGTAGGCGCCAGTTTTTGGGGGCAGGCGGGATACAACCCGGGTGTCTTCATGCGAGACCTATTCTACTTCTCGCTTGAGCCGCCTGCACCGGAATACGGTCTCGGCTTTGCACCGCTCAACGATGGCGGCATGTGGCTGATCGCCAGCTTCTTCCTGTTGGTATCTGTCATGAGCTGGTGGGGGCGGAGCTATGTGCTGGCGCAGCAGATGAAGATGGGCAAGCATGTGTTCTGGGCCTTTGGCGCGGCAATCTGGCTCTTTCTTGTGCTTGGGCTCATTCGCCCAATCTTCATGGGGAGCTGGTCTGAGGCTGTGCCTTACGGCATTTTCAGTCACCTCGATTGGACGATGAACTTCTCAGTGTTCTACGGGAACCTCTTCTACAACCCGTTCCACGCACTTTCGATTGCTTTCCTGTACGGCTCGACGCTCCTTTTTGCGATGCACGGTGCAACGATCCTTGCAGTATCGCGTTACGGCGGCGACCGGGAGCTGGACCAGATTGCAGACCGCGGTACGGCGACGGAACGCGCTGCACTCTTCTGGCGCTGGACCATGGGGTTCAACGCAACGATGGAGGGTATCCACCGCTGGGCTTGGTGGTTTGCAGTATTGACCTGCATCACCGGCGGTATCGGCATCCTGCTGACAGGCACCGTTGTCGACAACTGGTACGTCTGGGCGCAGGAACATGGCTACGCGCCGCTGGATTAAGGAGTCATTGATATGAACGACATGTCTGGCAGCCAAATGCCAACCGATCCCTCAGACCGCAGAGAGCGTATTCGTGCCGAAATTCTGATGCAGATGGGCCGTGGTGCATTCTTTGCCGCCTCTGTTGTCTTCGGACCGATCCTGTTCATCTATGCGGTCTATCTACTCGGCACGCTCTTGCCACCGGAATCGAAAGAAGCGGTTGATCCGACTCCGGACAGCTTTTTCTCGGCAACCGAAGAAACAGACGCCTGATAACAGCGTTACGAACCGCCGGCCCTTGTTTCACTGAGGCCGGCGGTTTTTTCTTGCCTTGGGGCAAAACCCGCTACTTCGACTGCTCGTTTGCAAGTGCAAAGGCGCGTGATTTGAAGTCTTCAAGCGCGGTGATATCCACGTCCTGACCGCTGAAGCCTCTGACGTAGGGTTCAAGGCGGCTCATCCGCGTTTCCATGGACTCCTTAACTTCCAATGCGTGGTATCCAAGCTGCATAAAATAGAGGATGCGTGCACGTCCATCTGCGTCCCGCTCACTGTATCCATGCCGTTCAAACATTCGGATCACAGCAGAAATGCGTGCTGTGTCCGCGGCGTCGATCTTGGTGCGAACCTGAGGGTCACGTCGCGACCATTCGCGCACAGCGAAATCGAGCCCTTGATCGAAAAGCACCCCGTCAACAAAGCACTCGAAGAAATGGCACAAGGCTTGTGTGATGTTGTTCGCGGGTTGTGCGCACTTGTCGATGATGCACCGCGTGTTGCGCGCTTCCCACACGGACAAAAGTGCGGCCAACAAATCTGCCCGGCTGTCAAAATACCAATAAAAGCTCGATCGCGCGACGTTGAGCTGCGCCGAAAGCACAAGAATTTTCACCTCTCCGACACCCTCGGAAACGAGCGTATCGCGGGCTGCCATTAACCAGTCCTGCCGCGTTACCTTTGTGTGTGCGAGCCGTGTCTTGATCTTATCGGGGCGACGCGCTTTCGCCGTGCTTTGCGCCGTGGGCATGCTAGCTTTCCGGTGGCGCACCGCCTGCAGCGGTACGCTTGTCTATGAAGTCGCGCAATTCGCCGACCCGTGCATCGTCATGACCCGGGCGTTCGGCTTGCGCCACAATATCCTTCCAAACCTGCGTGGCACGCTTGCTTGCATCCAACGCGCCCCTGTCTGTCCAAGTGCCGAAATTGGCATAGTCGTGCACAATAGGCTGATAAAATTCAGTGCTGTAGCGCGCCATAGTCTGCGGAGCAGCAAAGAAATGACCTTGTGGTTCAACCGCGCTGATCGCATCGGTGAAGCCGATCTCATCTGCGCCTGCTGCAGCCCCTGCGCAAAGCTCCGCAATCATGTTGAGCACTTCAACATCGGTCACCAGTTTTTCGTAAGAGACAGTCAGCCCGCCCTCCAGCCATCCTGCCGCATGGATGACGACGGTAGCCCCTGCCATCAGGCAGCCCCAGAGCCCCAGTTGGTTTTCATTAGCAGCCTGCACGTCATTCATATTCGCAGCCGATCCGGCCGCAGACCGCCACGGCAGGCCGAGCCTGCGCGCCATTTGCCCGGCGGCCAGCGAAGCCTGAAAATGTGAGGGTGTGCCAAAGGCGGGCGCTCCGGATTTCATGTCTACGTTGGATGTAAACGTGCCGTAACACACCGGCGCGCCGGGTTTCGTTAGTTGCGTCAAAGTCAGCGCGGCGAGAACTTCGGCATGTGACAGGGTGATCGCGCCAGCGACCGTGATCGGAGCCATTGCGCCCATCAAGGTGAACGGGGTGATGATCGAGACCTGCCCGTGGCGTGCAAAATCTATCAGCCCCTGCGCCATCGGGATGTCCAGAGTGCGCGGGCTGTTGGTGTTGATGATCGTATAGGTCCACGGGTTGGCCATGAACGCGTCATCAGAGATTCCGCGGTAGTCGCGGATCATCTCAAAACAATCCATCGCCTGCGGCGTGCCGCGCGAAAAGGTGAAGGGGAACTTATCTGCCCACGTGAGCTGCGCCTCGGTCGTGAAATAATGGCGCAGGTGAACGGGCACATCCTGCGGCTCCACCTGAGGCGAGATCATGTGAAAGACGTCATAGTGCTGTGTTAATTGCAGGTATTCGATATAGTCGCGCGCGCTGCCCGGGCGGCGCCCACGCTCCAAATCGGTTGCATGCGGTGCCCCGGCGCCGGCTTGAAAGACAAGACTTCCGAGCTCGAGCACGACATCTCTGTCGCGCGAACCGCCGCGGCAGATGATAGACTTCGGTGCGCTGTCGAGCGCGGCGGCAATCATGTCCCGGCCAATATAGACCATCTCGTCAATCACATGCGCGCCACCTTTGGCGAGGATATCGCGAGCCTCGGGCAGAAGGACCCGCATGCCAAGTTCTTCAAGTGTGTGCAGCGCCGTCTCGTGCATGTCCTCGATGTGATCGGCAGAGAATACGTCCATCGACGGAAACGGATTGCGCAATTGCCTGTAATTGACCTGCCGGGTTGCAGTTGAAGCGGCATCTGTGGTGCGCGCGCGACGCCGGCGGCCGCGTGCACGCCCCTCGTTTTCCAAGGCCATACTCAGCCTCGCATCGCCAGGCCCTGTGGATCATAGGGTGAAGGTGCGATCACGCGCGCGGCGCGTTCTTGTCCGACCACATGTACCTTCAAATCGGTTCCCTCGGCGCAGGCGGCTTCATCGACCATCGCCATGGCAAAAGACTTGCCCAAGGTGTGTCCGTAGCCGCCGGAGGTAATGAAACCGACCATCGAGCCGTTCTGCCAAACCGGTTCGTAGCCGCTGGCATCCGCGTCCGCCGCGTCCACTTCCAAAGTGACGACACGTTGCGACGGCGCATTGGCATCGCGTTCTGCAACAGCGGCGTTGCGCCCGACGAAATCACCTTTGTCCCAGGCGATCCAGCGATCCATACCGGTTTGGCCGGGGGTATAAGCCTGTGTGAACTCTGCGCTCCAGATGCCGAAACTTTTCTCAAGCCGCAGGCTCAAAAGCGCGTTGAACCCGATCTCGCGGATCCCGAGCTCTGCACCTGCTGCCAGAAGCGTTTCGCGCAGCGTGACATGTTCGGCAGCCGAGCAATGGATCTCATAACCCAATTCGCCTGTCACCGACAGACGACCCACTTTTGCGCGCAACATGCCAATGTCGAATGTGCCGCACCCCATGAAGGGAAGGGTGGCAATATCGCCTTCAGTGACCTTTTCAACGACTTTGCGACTGTTCGGGCCCGACAGGCTGAAGCCGACCGTGGTGTCCGAAATATCGCGCACCACGACATCGGAACCCATGTAGTCTTCAAACCAACGCATGTGCCACGCGCGCAAGTAGTAGCTGCCCATGATCCACCAGGTGCCGTCGCCCCAGTTGAAAACGGTAAGGTCGCCTTTCATCTTGCCTTCCGGGCTCAACATCGGAGCCAGCCGCGCACGCCCCGGAGCCGGTAGTTTGCTCGCCATCACGTAATCGAGCCACGCTTCGGCACCTGCGCCCGAAACCTCAAACCGGGAAAACCCGGAGATGTCGAGTAGACCGACAGCGTCGCGCGTGGCCTTGCATTCCTCTGCCACAATCTCAAAGGCGTTGGAGCGTTTCAGTGTCGGTGTCTCTGCAAAATTTGCCGTCTTGGCGAAGTAGAGGGGGACTTCCAATCCCCAGCTTGCACCCCACTGGCAGCCCGCAGCTGTCATAGCGTCGTAAGCCGGTGCTTTTTTGAGCGGACGGCCTGCGGGCAATTGCTCGTTGGGATACGTCATCACGAACCGACGCGTGTAGAACTGGCCTGTGGTTTCCCGGATGAATTGCTTGTTTTCGGCGTAAGGTCCGTAACGTGCGACATCCATGCCAAAGACATCCGCTTCGGGCTCACCGTGGATCATCCATTCGGCCAGCGACTTGCCTACGCCACCGCCTTGCAGGAAACCTGCCATCACGGCGCAGGCGCACCAGTAACCGGGCTTGCCACGCACAGGCCCCACCAATGGGTTTCCGTCAGGCGAAAATGTAAAAGCACCATTCACCCAGGTCTTTACGCCCACGTCCTGCAAGGCGGGATATCGTTCAAAGCCGAGGATCAACTCCTTTTCGATCCGGTCCGGGTCTTCCTGTTGCAATTGCATGCCGTATTCCCAGGGGGCGCCGTCCATCATCCAGTGTTCGTGATCGATCTCGTAGATGCCCAGCAGAATGCCCTTCTGGTCCTGGCGCATGTACGTGAATCCCTCTAGGTCCACAGTCATCGGGACTTCAAAGTCGAGCTTTTCCAGTTCCGGGATTGTATCCGAGATCAGGTAGTGGTGATTGAGCGGCGACACTGGCAACTCAATCCCGGCCATGCGACCGACCTGTTTGGCCCAAAGCCCGGCCGTATTGACCACGTGCTCGGTATGGATCGTGCCTTTTTCGGTCACGACCTCCCACCCGTCTGCCGTTTGGTTCAGCTCCAGCACGCGGTTGTGCTCAATAATTTCCGCACCGTTCTTTTTCGCGGCTCCCGCGTAGGCGTGAACCGTGCCAGTGGTGTCAACATAGCCCTCGCGATCCGCCCACATGCCGCCGAGGATACCGTCGGTGGACATGATCGGGCAAAGTTCTCCCGCTTCTTGCGGCGTGACGAGGCGACAATCGTCGATGCCTATGGACTGGAACGTGCGGTAGGCTGATTGCAGCCACTCCCAGCGGTCCGGCGTGCCTGCAAGCGTCAGGCCGCCCGTCATATGCAGGTTTATGTTTTGGCCGGACTCTTTTTCGATCTCGGACAGCAGATCAATTGTGTAGGCCTGCAGTGCGGCAATGTTTGGATCCGCGTTCAACGCATGAATGCCGCCCGCTGCATGCCAACTTGACCCGCAGGTGAGAATGTCGCGTTCGATCAGGCAGACGTCTTTCCAGCCGAACTTGGCCAGATGGTAGAGAACGGACGTACCCACGACGCCTCCGCCAATCACAACAACCCTGTAATGCGTTTTCACGGTGACCCTCCAAGCACTCAAGTTGCATGCGCGTCGCCCGACTCAGCAGGATGCGCACTCCTGACAAACAAGGTTTGCCCATCTGTACACAGATGTCTAGAGAATCTTTATCATGCTGCCGTGGCTCCAGGTGATCATTTGGAAAGAGTCGGTATGGCGATCCTCAAGCTTATCATCTCAGCGTCCAAATTGCCTACGCGGCGAAAGATCGGACTGGCCAACAGCTTACAAATGTAAGCCACCGCGCTGGCCGTCAGCTTGAGCGCTCTGTCGCGACGCACTGCGTAGTCGATGTAAATTCTATTCGGTCATCTGAACAAAGGCTAGCATTGCGCCTGGTGAAGCCAGAAAGGGGATCGCCAAAGGAAAACTGCTGCGGGTGCTTGATCTCTCTTGGCAGGCTCAAGCGAGGCGCCCACAAATTGCATAACAACGTGGTTTGTGATGTCGCCAAGAATTCTATTGGGGGCAAGAAAAGGCGCTATGCCATCATCCGCCTGAATAGACACCAAGCCGATCGCCGGACATCTATCAGAATTTTTCCGAGGACCGGAAGGTAAAGCAATAGGCTGGCGCTCAAAAGAGCCGCCAAGAGCGCTGTCGAACTCCGTTGCGGGAAAGTTAAATCGGACTTGAAAGCAATAAAGATCGAAATGACGCCAATTGGGTCGGTCACAACGCAAAGTTAATTGGGTTTTCTGAGATGCGAATGCCTCGGGTCTTGTGCCCCGAACGTATGATATCACATGCGAAATATGTTTGGTCGTTCTGGTCTTAAGATCCAAAACCACTTTGCAAAAACAACTGGACGCAAAGACCAAGAGGTCGCAGGCTGCCGCGCGACAGTCGCTTAACGGATCGGAGACATGGCATGGAGTTTTTGCGGACACCAGACGAACGCTTTTATAATCTTCCTGATTTCGACTTTGCTCCATGCTACCTGAACGTGGACGACACCGAGGGCGGCCACTTGCGTATGCATTACCTCGACGAAGGGCCGCCAGACGCTGCGCCTGTGTTGCTTATGCACGGCGAACCCAGTTGGTGTTACCTATACCGACACATGATCCCTGTTTTCAATGCCGAGCGATATCGCGCCCTTGCGCCGGATCTCATCGGATTCGGACGGTCCGACAAACCAGTGAGGCGATCCAGCTATACATATCAAAACCACGTCACCTGGATGGCTGAGTGGGTGCAGAAGATGGACCTGATGGGGGTCACGCTGGTGTGCCAGGACTGGGGCGGATTGATTGGCTTGCGCCTGGTCGCCCAGATGCCGGAGCGGTTTGCGCGGCTCGTTGTTGCGAACACGGCTTTGCCGACGGGGGATCAACCTTTGGGAGCCGCCTTTCTGGGGTGGCGCGATTATTCGCAGTCCGTTGAAGACTTCAACGCCGGACGCATCGTTTACGGAGGAACGTCTACCAAAATCTCACCGGAAGAAGTTGCGGCCTATAATGCGCCCTTTCCTGACGCACGCTTTCTGGCCGGTGCCCGCGAGTTTCCAATGCTGGTGCCGGGCACGCCAGACGATCCGGCTGCTGCACCAAACCGTGTGGCATGGGATATTTTGAGCCGTCTTGATACACCAGTGCTGACCGTGTTCGGCGCGGATGACAAGATCATGGCGGGGGCTGATACCGTGTTCCAAAAAAGGATGCCGGGAGCTGCTGGCCAAGACCATGCTGTTCTGCCCAACGCCGGACATTTCCTACAAGAGGATGTTGGACCTGAGCTTGCCCGCGCGACACTGCATTTTATGGCGCGTACATAGGCGCACGATTTGTGCAGCTTCATCGGCAACAACGAATTGCCATTCGCCGACTGGACATTTTGATTTTAAAGAGAAATCATTCCGCGCAAGAGCTGCTTCCGGATTGTCTGGCACTGGGTTTTGACGCGATGGTCCGCAGAAAAAAAGCAAATGACCAATAGGGGGAGACACCATGATAAGATCTCTGGCTAGTGCGGCGACAGCCGCTCTGATTGCGACAGCTGCTTTGGCAGACACCAAAGTCGGCATGATCACAACGCTTTCGGGAGGTGGCGCCGGGCTTGGCATCGACGTGCGTGACGGTTTCATGCTGGCGATCAAGCAATCGGGGCGCGATGATATTGAGGTCGTCATCGAAGACGATCAGCGCAAACCCGACATTGCTGTGCAACTGGCGGATAAGATGATCCAGTCAGAGAAAGTCGACGTGCTGACGGGCATCATCTGGTCCAACCTCGCAATGGCGGTCGTGCCAGCGGCGACAGCGCAAGGTAAATTCTACCTGTCACCAAACGCAGGGCCGTCCGCTCTTGCCGGCAAGGGCTGCCATCCGAACTACTTCAACGTGGCATGGCAGAATGACAACCTGCATGAAGCAGCAGGTGCCTATGCAAACACAGCGGGTTACGCCAACAGCTTCATTCTCGCCCCCAACTATCCTGCCGGGAAAGATGCCCTGACAGGCTACAAGCGTTTTTTTGACGGGCAGCTTGCCGGCGAGATCTATACCGAACTGGGTCAAACAGATTATGCTGCCGAGATTGCTCAAATCCGGGCCTCCGGCGCTGACAGCGTGTTTTTCTTTTTGCCGGGTGGCATGGGAATTTCATTTCTGAAGCAATATGCTGACAGCGGAGTTGATTTGCCGGTCGTCGGCCCTGCATTTTCTTTTGACCAGGGTATTTTGCAAGCGGTCGGACCGGCGGCGCTGGGTGTTGTCAATACCAGCCAATGGAACAAGGACATCGACAACCCGACGAACACTGCTTTTGTCGAGAGCTTTTTGGCCGAATACGGACGTTTGCCATCGCTCTACGCAAGTCAGGGGTTCGATACCGCCAACCTGCTGATTTCAGCGGTTGAGGCATCCAATGTGTCGGATCAGGACAGCTTTCGCGAAGCGCTTCGCGCTGCGAACTTTGACAGCACACGCGGCGACTTTGCCTTTGGGCCAAATCAGCATCCGGTGCAGAGCATCTATGCACGTGAAGTGATCCAGGAAGGTGACGTCTATACAAACCGGATTCTTGGCGTGGCACTTGAAAATCATGCGGATGCCTACGCTGCAGACTGCAAAATGTAAAAGCCTCTTCGGCGCGCGCTCTTGCGCGCCGAAGGTTTGAACAGGGGTTTCATGTCAGCTGTTCTTGTCATCGAACAGGTCCTCAACGGCCTGCAATTCGGCGTGATGCTGTTTTTGATGGCCGCCGGATTGACGCTGATCTTCGGTGTTATGGGGCTCATTAACCTCGCGCATGGCTCGCTCTACATGATCGGTGCCTTCGCGGCCGCAGCCGTCGCCGCAACCAGCGGTTCATTTGTGCTAGCCCTCGCCGCTGCAATGACCGTGGCTGCGATGGTTGGTGTGCTGGTTGAACTGGTTGTGATCCGCAGGCTCTACGACCGGGATCATCTGGAGCAGGTGCTCGCGACTTTCGCGCTGATCCTTGTGTTTTCTGAAGGCACACGCTGGATCTTTGGATCATTTCCGCTTTTTCTGGACGTGCCTTCATATCTTTCCGGCCCTGTGTCTCTGCCTGGGGGCATTGAGTATCCGCTCTACCGCCTCGCGCTGATCGGCGTTGGGCTGGTTGTCGCTGTCGGGCTGGGCTTATTCATCTCTCGTACGCGCGTCGGCGTGCAGATACGTGCCGGAGAAAACGACCGCGAAATGATTGCTGCCCTTGGCGTGGACATTGCGAAACTCTACACGTTTGTCTTTGCCCTCGGCGCTGCGCTGGCAGGGCTGGCCGGTGCGCTTGTCGGCGCAATTCAGTCGGTTCAAATTGGAATGGGTGAACCTATTCTGATACTTGCCTTCGTGGTTATCGTCATTGGCGGGATCGGGTCCATTAAAGGCGCGTTCATTGGCAGCTTGTTGGTTGGTTTGACCGACACTCTTGGTGGAATTTTTTTGCCCGCGTTCCTGAGAGCTTTTACGACGCCGGACGTGGCCATCGCAACAGGCTCTGCGATCGCCTCAATGGCCATTTACATTCTGATGGCCGGTGTTTTGATCTGGCGGCCGACCGGCCTGTTCGGGGACCGATGATGAAAGCAGAGGCGGTTCTGAACTGGGGGCTGATGACACTGCTTCTTGGCGTTCCGCTTTGGGCTTGGATGACGGACGAGCCATTTACCATCACGCTTGCGACACGCGCCGTGATCCTTGCTCTGGCCGCCGTCGGACTGAACATCGCTTTAGGGCTGGGCGGCCTGGTTAGTCTCGGCCATGCCGTATATTTCGGCATCGGCGGCTATGCTATGGGAATTCTTGCCTACCATGCGCAGACCTACACTCCGATGTTTGAGTGGCCGTTTGTTCTGTCGGGCACCAAGTCGATGCCAGTGATCTGGATTGTCGCAATGGCCGTCTCATCTCTCGTCGCCTACGCTATCGGATTCCTTTCGCTGCGCACATCGGGTGTCTACTTCATTATGATCACGCTGGCGTTCGGGCAAATGGCCTATTTCTTTGCAATCAGCTGGCCTTCCTACGGTGGCGAAGACGGCTTGTCCATTTATGTCCGAAACGGATTCCCCGGGCTGAACACGCTCGACCCGATCCAGTTTTTTGGCATCTGTTTTACAATACTCTGTATCGTGCTCTGGCTAAATCTTCGTATTGTCAAATCGCCTTTTGGACTGGCGCTTAATGCCGCGCGTCAGGTTCCGCAACGCGTTAAAACGGTTGGGCTGGATCCTTTCCGCCTGAAGTTGGTGGCGCTGATCCTGTCGGGCGCCGTCTGTGGACTTGCCGGAGCGCTTTTTGCGGATCTCAACCGGTTTGTTAGCCCGACGATGCTGAGCTGGCAGATGTCGGGCGAGTTGATCGTGTTTATCGTTCTTGGCGGCATGGGCCGAGTGTTTGGCCCGGTTGCCGGGGCCACTCTGTTTGTTGTGCTCGAGCACGCATTGGGCGGTAGCAGCGACTACTTTTTGTTTTTCCTCGGTCTGTTGCTGGTGGTGATCGTACTCTTTGCTAAAGGCGGACTCTACGGTCTCGTGGCGCGCTTGGGAGGCGACAGGTGATGTCCGTACTGGAGGTATCTGGCCTGACAAAGCGTTTCGGGGCGTTGATTGCAAATGAGGACGTATCACTGGTTCTGTCCGAAGGCGAAATTCACGCTGTGATCGGTCCGAACGGAGCCGGAAAATCGACACTTATTGCGCAAATCTGCGGCTCCCTTGCGCCGGACACAGGCACCGTGCGATTTGCGGGTGCAGATATGAACCTCTTGAGCCCGCAAGCCCGTGCGCGACTGGGCCTCGCACGTACCTTCCAGATTTCCGCACTTGCGATGGACGACACCGTTTTAGAAAACGCAATGCTCGGGGCCTTGGGCGCTTCGGCGCGCCCGTGGCGATTTTTCCGACCCATTTTGTCAAACGGGTCGCTCCGGCAAATAGCCGAACGTGCTTTGGAACGCGCCGGTCTTGCCGGACATGAAGCTAAGCGCGCGTCAGCCTTAAGCCACGGGCAACGGCGGCAATTGGAGATCGCGCTTGCCTTAACGCTGACACCCAAAGCCTTTGTCATGGATGAACCAATGGCCGGTCTTGGCGCAGAAGGTACAAAAGCACTCACCAGTTTGCTTGGCCGCTTGAAGCGAGAGGCCCCGATACTGTTGGTCGAGCATGATATGGACGCGGTGTTCGCGTTGGCGGACCGGATAACGGTTTTGGACTACGGCCGTGTGATCGCCACTGGTACTGTCAAAGAGATACGTGAAAACTCTGAAGTGCAACGCGCATACCTCGGAGATATGGCGTGAGCCTGTTGTCTCTCTCTGGCGTGACGGCGCACTACGGGTCCAGCCAGGCCCTTTTTGGTGTCGACCTCTATGTTGATGAAGGGGAAGTCGCAGCGCTCTTGGGGCGCAACGGCATGGGAAAGTCCACAACGGTGAAAGCGATTTGCCGCATGGTGCGGAGCGATGGTTTGGTTCGCTTTGCCGGCCAGGACATCACAGCGCAGCCCAGCTACCGCGTAGCGCGCCTGGGTATTGGGCTTGTACCCGAAGGCCGACGCGCGTTTCGCGATCTGACCGTCCGGGAAAATCTGCGCGCCGTTCAGCGATACGGCTATTGGGACCACGACACTGTTGCGGCGCTTTTCCCACGGATAAAAGAACGCGCGCATCAGAGAGCGGGCTCATTGTCGGGCGGGGAATTACAGATGCTGGTGATTGCGCGCGCACTTGTCACCAATCCGCGGCTGTTGATCCTCGATGAAGCGACCGAAGGGCTGGCTCCGATCATCCGACAGGAAATCTGGACCTCGATCTCGAAGCTCAAAGAGACCTCCGGTCTGTCCATTCTGGTGATTGACAAGTCTCTCAAGGAGTTAAAATCGGTTTGTGATCGTGCCACTATTCTAGAGCGCGGCCGCTCGGTGTGGTCGGGCGCAATGAGACATCTGGGTGAAACAGTCAGCCAGCAGTATCTGGGAGTTTAGACCGTGACGGTCTTTGCCTTCTTGTTGTGCGACTAACGCGTGCGCCACACGCTCTGTTCGCAACTTCTCGAGGCGCGCTTGCAGTGGAGAAAATCCGTAAACACCTAGATTAATTTAAAAATGTTCTTGGTGAAAGCCTGCCGGTATTGACGCAAATTCGTCTCTCTTTGATATTGATGTGTAGGGCACAGATACGGCTAATGCCCTTCAAGCTCTTACCCAAAGTTTCGACTATACGGTCAAAACCGCACGAGCGCCAAAGGACAAGCTTTGTAATAATGAACTGGTATTCGATCTCCCGCGGAGCTGTAACGTGATGCATCATGGCGATAGAGACATCCAGTCGGGCACGATTTCCCGGATCGGGCACATGCTGAAACAAAATGGTGCGTATCTTGTCACGATGCCATCACACTGGCGCTCGCCGCTCACGCATGCACCTAAATCCAGTCGCAAAATCAGCCATGAAACATGGGTTTTCAATGCGTCTGCGACAGATGAATTCTGCTCGTATTATTTTTGTCGTACCGCCGATCTTCTCGCGTTATTCTGCGGCTCTGACGCGATGCGCCTGAAAGGCTCAGGCGCACAAAAATCGGGATCTCACCAGCGGCATTTGACGATGAAACGAATTTAATCATATGACAACAAAGACATTTCACGGTGGGACGGTCTTTCTCCCGGATCAGATTGCACAGACTTCCGTGACAGTTGCAGATGGGCACATTGTCGATATAGGCGGTCCCGGACAGGGCGAAGCCATCGACGCAAGCGGTATGATACTCGCTCCTGCGCTCATTGACATACATGGCGATGCATTTGAGCGCCAGATTATGCCGCGACCGGGCGTGTTCTTTCCGATAGACACCGCCGTTTTGGAAACGGATCGGCAATTGGCGGCAAACGGGATTGCGACAACCTATCATTCCATTACGCTGGGCTATGAACCCGGACTGCGCAGCGTCGAGCGCGGTCGCGAAATGATAAACGCGCTCCGCCGACTGGCACCGCGGTTAACGGTTGAAAACCGTGTGCAGTTGAGGTGGGAGACCTTTGCGGACGAAGCGATTGACACATTGAAATGGGCGATGGATTTGGAACTGACGCCGTCTTTGGCATTTAACGACCATCTTTCAATGTCGATGCGTAGCCGCGACACACTTATTCAGGACCGTCTTTTTGAACACCACCCGGACTTCGCGCTGGCAGATCCGACGGATGATGCGCTTTTCGATATGCGCCACGGAAAACACGCAGAACGCTCCGGCCTGGACTACGAGCCTTACAAAGAAATGGTGTGGGATGTCTGGCAACGTCGTGACAACGTACCGGCCAAGATCAAGTCTGTCGCTGACATGGCACGCCGAAAAGGCATTCCGATGCTCAGCCACGATGACACCCAACCGGAAACACGCGACTTTTATCGTGTCCTTGGCGTTCGCGTTGCCGAATTTCCTATGACGATGGCGCCGACGCGAGCCGCGCGCGAAAAAGGAGACCTGATCATTTTCGGCGCACCAAATGCCGTGCGCGGTGGCAGCCACATCGGGTCTTTGAGTGCGGCGGACATGGTGGAGGAGGGATACTGCGACGCATTGGCGTCGGATTACTATTATCCAGCTCTGCTCGCTGCCGTTCACCGGCTCGACAGAGAAAATCGCGCAGATCGGCTGGCGCTCTGGTCACTGGTGTCCTCTGGACCGGCACGGGCGATGCAGCTTTATGACCGTGGCGAAATTCGCCTTGGCAAGCGCGCTGATCTGGTCTTGGTTGAATGGCCGGACAACGCGGTACCGGTCATTCGGGGCACATGGGTTGCCGGACGGGCGGCTTATCGGTCGACGTGCGCCGCTTGACGGTCGGCTTCCTTTTGGGCGTCGTCCCAAGCCGTTCTCCGGATCCTGGACGTTGCTTTACGCCCATTCGGTTCTGTTGTAGACTTTGAGTTGTTTTTTTGAAGGAAAACACTGTCGACCTCGACGGAACAGACGGGTGTACCTTGGGGTGTCGCAGCGGATACTGTGTGACGCGAGATTTTATGTCTTTGGTCCATCGAACGACCAAAATTGATTGAAATGTGGTGTTTTTGTAGATCGCCTTGCATGGCATCGCCCAAAGAGAAACAGAAATTGGATGCACCGTTAAGGGGAAAACAAAGCTCCAGAAACGCGACGAGATTTCACACCGTAAAGGAGACTTGTGGCTGTAATGGGGAGGATGATCATGTCCGAAATGGATGAAATTCTGCAAAAGGCCGTAGATGCTGGCGACGTTCCTTTTGTCGTCGCAATGGCCAGTAATGCGGAGGGTGTCATCTATTCTGGTGCCTTCGGGCACGCCGCTGAAGGTCGGGCGGCGCAGGAGGATACAGTGTTTCGGGTGTTTTCGATGACCAAGGCGGTCGGATCTGTTGCAGCGATGATCCTCATCGACCGGGGTGCCTTGTCCATGGACACGCCTGTCGCTGATATTTTACCGGACTGGAACAAGCTGCAAGTCCTGGATGGATGGCACGGTGACAAGCCCAACTTGCGGGCGCCCACCACCACAGCGACCGTTCGGCACCTCGCTACGCATACCAGCGGCTTGGAGTATGAGTTCTGGAATACGGATATGGCAAAATACCTCGAAGTCACAGAGGCAGCGCCGATCCTGTCCGGACTGAAAGCCGGGCTCAACTACCCGCTGATGACCGATCCAGGTATGAGGTGGGGTTATGGGCCAGGAATCGATTGGCTGGGACAGATCGTGGAGGCAGTGGATGGTCGGCGGATTGATGCGTTCTGTCAGGCCGAGATTTTTGATCCGCTTGGCATGTCCAGCACCGCCTTTGAGCCGGACGCGCTGTCAGATCGTTTGGCCGACGTATCCATTCGCGGTGAAGATGGAAAGTTCGCGCCTTTCGAAATCGCACCTCCGCCAAAGCCTGAGTTCTACGGTATGGGACACGCTCTCTACTCGACGGCGCCGGACTACCTGACGTTCATAAGAATGGTGCTGAATAAGGGCGCATTGGATGGCAACCGTGTTCTGTCCGAAGATTCTATTGCCAAGATGACCGCTGACCAGATGAACGGATTGACATTCCAGTACATGGCAACAGCCGTGCCACCGTTGACAGCAGATGTCGTGATGCCGGAAGGCACGACGCACAGCTTTGCGTTTGTCCGCGCGGAGGCTGATGTTCCGAATGCGCGGCGTTCGGGGTCCCAGAGTTGGGCAGGCGTGTGCAACACGCATTATTGGATCGACCCTGCATCAGACCTTGCAGCAGTGATCATGACGCAATCCCTTCCATTTGTAGAAGACCCCTACATGCGCACCTACCGCGCTTTTGAAGAGGCCCTGTACTCAATGAAATCGTCTGGCATAATGCAGAAAAATGACGGGAATGGCAGCGCATCGAGTTGTGGTACCATTTGATCTTCTTGACGGAAGGTCATCTTTTTCCCGCAAAGCAGATAGTGAGCGAAAAACTCTGAACGTCGGCTTCGAGCCCATTTTGACCTATACTGCATGTTACACAAAGTTCCGCCTTCACAATTGCGCTGCCGGGCAAACAAGTGCCGTCTTTCGCGTTTTGGAAATAGGCTTGTTCAAACCACGATAACCCCGTCGATCAGATGGCGTTCC
>JBCCXN010000003.1:0-300687 GCA_039191495.1 Pseudomonadota bacterium
CCGGCTTCGCCTGCCACGACTTTCGCGTTCCGGATCGCATCCAGCAACGATGTTTTCCCGTGGTCTACGTGGCCCATGATTGTGATTACGGGCGGGCGTGACTGCAGATCTTTCGGGTCATCATCGATTTCTTTGATGACTTCTTCCACATCTGCGTCAGACACGCGAACGACGTTGTGTCCAAACTCTTCGACAATCAGTTCGGCAGTATCCTGGTCGATGGTCTGGTTCTGCGTGACCATCATACCATTCTGCATAAGTGCCTTTACCACGGCACCAACTTTCTCAGACATGCGGTTTGCCAGTTCAGACACAAGTATTGCTTCGGGCACCTGCACGTCGCGCACTACCTTTTCGCGCTCGGTTTGACCCCCCATCGCTTTCTGACGCGCGCGCTCCTGCTTGCGTTTCATCGCAGCCATCGAGCGTTGCCGCCCGCCTTCGCTGCCCGCAAGCGCCTGGTTCAGGGTGAGCTTGCCGGAGCGGCGATTGTCGTCACTACCCTTGCCGCCCCGCTTGTTTTCGCGTTCGCGCTCTTGTTTGCGCGGTGCTGCGTCTGGTGCCGACTTGGGCGCGGCGCGTTGGACAACGGGCTCTTCAGCTGGCGCCGTGGCGGCTTTGGCGGCTGCTTCCGCCTCAGCTTGGCGACGTTTGTCCTCTTCGGCCTTTGCTTTCAGGCTTTCTTCACGTTCACGTTCCTCGCGTTCGCGCGCTTCCTGCTCGGCGCGGCGGCGTTCGCGTTCCTCGGCGCGGGCTTTTTCTTCGGCCTGACGTGCCGCAGCCTCTTCGACTTCTCGCGCCTTGGCCGCCTGAACGGCTTTCAGGCGACGCTCCATCTCTGCATCAGAAATGCCCGCCGGACGCTTTGACGGATCACCAGAGGACGCAGCGCCAATACCACCGCCCTTCACCGAGCCGGCTTTGGGGACGACCACGCGCTTGCGCTTGGTTTCGACCACGACGTTTTTAGTCCGCCCGTGGCTAAAGCTTTGCTTGACGTTGCCGGGCCGCGCACCACCGCTGCGCAGACCCAATGTTTTTTTACCGTCAGTATCGCTCATGAAGCTTGTCTATCCTTTCGAACGGCTTTCGCCGCCCTTCTTTACGCGCACGCCTTTAAGTCTTTCGGCTTCCTCTACAACACGTTGCGTGAGTCCACCAGAGGCGAGCGCCCCATGTATCACAGTTTGGCGGCCAAATGCCAAACCCAATTCATCTGCACGCAACCATCCGATAAAAGAACCAAAATGCGGCGTGCTCAGTTTCGATTTGCCTCGGGCTGACCCGTCCGAGGCTTGTATCAAGACCTGCGCTTCTTCTATCTGAAGCCAGGATTTGACCTTTTCATAGCCCGCGACGGCCCGTCCCGCCTTGCGTTGAAGCGAGATAAGGTCCACCACGCGCCTGGCCAATTGGACTTCGATATCCTCAACCAGAGTTTCGGACACAGTCACCTTTTGCTTCGCCGCACGCGCGAACATCCCTTTGTTCAGCGCGTGCTCCAAAACGTCCCGATCGGCCGATACATAAAACCCGCGCCCCGGCAACTTTCCCAAAACGTCAGGAACCAGTTGCATGTCAGGGCCCACCACAAACCGAATGAGCCCGCATTTTGGGTGCAGCTCACCCGTGGCAATGCACTTGCGCTCCGGACCGTCAGAACGATCTTTGGGAACACCACCGCGCCCCATGTTCAGACCCCGAGGTCTGAAATCAGACCTCGGTCTCCTCCGCTTCTACTGCGTCTTCTTCACCTTCTTCCGCCGCGACCTCCAGATCGGCAGGGTCTACCCAACCCAACAGGATACGTGCGGTCATGATCAGGTCTTGCGCCTCTTCCAGCGAAAGATCGAAGGGTTCCAGAACGCCATCGTCTTTGACACGCTCACCATCGACGGTTGTCCAGCCGCCGGCCAGTTCCCAGTCTGCGCAGGTTGCAAAGTCTTCGAGAGTTTTGACATCGTCTTTGGCGAGTGCCTCAATCATCTGGGGGCTAAGGCCTTCGAATTCAACCAGGCTGTCTTGGACGCCCAGCGCACGTGCATTGTCAAGTGCCGCGCGATTGATAGCTTCCAGTACGTCCCGCGCGCGCGCCTGAAGCTCGTTGGCCGTATCTTCATCCACGCCATCAATGACCAACAACTCTTCCAGTTCGACGTAAGCCACTTCCTCAAGGTTGGTAAAGCCCTCGGACACCAACAGCTGGGCAAAAAATTCGTCCAGATCGAGTTGCTCAACAAAAAGCGCCGTACGTTGTTCGAATTCTGCCTGACGACGGGCGCTTTCCTGTTCCTCGGTCATGATATCGATATCAAGGCCTGTGAGTTGCGAAGCAAGGCGCACGTTCTGGCCACGACGCCCGATGGCAAGGCTCAACTGTTCTTCTGGAACAACAACTTCGATTTTACCCGCTTCCTCGTCCAGAACCACTTTCGATACTTCTGCTGGCTGCAGCGCATTCACCAGGAACGTTGGCTGATCTTCATTCCACGGAATAATGTCGATTTTCTCACCCTGCAGTTCGTTGACCACCGCCTGTACACGGCTCCCGCGCATACCAACGCATGCGCCGACCGGATCAATCGAATTGTCGTAGGAAATTACGGCTATCTTGGCGCGAGAGCCCGGGTCACGGGCAACTGCCTTGATTTCGATGATCCCATCGTAGATCTCGGGCACTTCCATCTTGAACAGCTCGGCCATGAACTCCGGTGCGGTGCGGCTCAGAAAGATCTGCGGGCCGCGCTGTTCGCGCCGAACATCTTTGATGTAGACGCGAATCCGGTCGTTCGGGCGATAGCTTTCACGGCCGATTTTTTCGTTGCGGCGCAGGATCGCTTCACCGGCACCCACATCGACAATCACGTTGCCGTACTCTTCGCGTTTGACAAGGCCATTGATGATGGTGCCCGCGCGATCCTTGAATTCTTCGAACTGACGATCCCGCTCAGCTTCGCGCACTTTTTGCAGAATCACCTGCTTGGCCGACTGGGCAGCGATGCGGCCCATCTCGACCGGAGGCACTTCCTCAACGAAAGTGTCGCCGACTTGCGGGTTCTCCAGATACTGCTTGGCCTGTTCAACGGTGAATTCGGCCTGATAGTTTTCAAGCTCTTCTTCTTCAACCACTGTGCGCACACGCGTGAAGGTCGCTTTGCCGGTCTTGCGGTCGATGGAGACGCGAATGTCCATTTCGGCGCCGTAGCGGGACTTGGCCGCACGTGCGAGCGATTCCTCCATCGCCTCGACCACCAGACCGGGGTCGATCATCTTTTCACGGGCAACTGCCTCTGCCGTTTGCAAAAGCTCCAGCTGGTTTGCGGATGTAATGGCCATTTTTATTCCCTCACTAACATGAGTTTCTGTTTCCCGAAGCTAATGCCAACAGATTTTGGATCTGTCCGTTCACTTCAGGGATATTCTTCGAACGCCGATTGTCGAATGTGGCTTTTCTGACTCCTAGGTCCCCGGTCGTACCCTCCGCAAGCTCCACTTGCCGATTAGCTTCACTAACGGAGCCCTGCAATGCTTGAAGTTCATCGATCAAGCAGCCTCTCAGATTTTCAATTGCGCCACTTTGGACTTCATTCTCAACTCTCTCGGGGCCAAAAGTTCCCAAAAATCCGAGATCGATCCTCCGATCCAAAGCGAACATTGCGTATGCGATTAGAAGCGTAAAGGCGGCGACGAAAGCTAGTACAAGCCAACTTGGAAATGAAGCAATAAAATCCGGCCAAGTTCTACCATTTTCTTCGGGCACAGTAATCAACTCTCTCTATCCGTTTCGGTGTCAACCTCGACTTTGTCAAACTTCGTTTCATCAATGGTCGCCGCCTTACGCTGGCGCAACATTTCCTTGATCAGATCATCGGTCAAAACGAGCTTGGCATCGCTCAACCAGTCGAACTTCAGCCCGATTGTGCCCTCGGACACGTTGATCAGAACCTCGTCATCTTCAACGCCCGCCAACGCGCCTTTGAAGCGGCGGCGACCATCGATCATCTCTGCGGTTTCGATCTTGGCCTCATATCCCTCAAACATCTCAAAGTCCTTGAGGCGTGTCAGGGGCCGGTCGATGCCGGGGCTTGAAACCTCAAGCACGTATTCGTCAAGAATCGGGTCTTCGACGTCAAGCACCGCTCCAATCGCCTGCGAAATGTCGGCGCAATCGTCGACTTCAATGCCGCCATCGGGTCTGTCGGCCATGACCTGCAGCGTCGTCGTCTTGCCCGACATCAGACGCACGCGGACCAGCTCAAACCCCATGTCCTCAATTACAGGCGTAATGATCTCCGCCAGTCGTCGGTCTATGGCTGCCTTTGCAATCAGGTCGTTGGGCATCTGGCTATCTAACTTCGCTCAAGCACAAAAAAAACGGGCGCGCGGCCCGTTGTCTTTTCCGGTGGAGCTTTCGGTGTGGACCCGAATGCGCCGCTGTTGCAAGCCATATAGCCCGCGGCGTGGTTACCCGCAAGCCCCGATCGTCTCAGGCCATCCACCATCGTTCGGGCGCGCGCAGATTGTCCAGTGGCCACCGCGAGCCGATCTGTGCGGGCAATGCAATGCCGCGATCCACGGCAGAGGTCATAAAGTGCTCTTCCGGAAGCAGCGTGAGTCCGGTCAGATCGCCCAAATCCGCCGTATGTGTCAGATCCGCGGCATCGACATAGTCCTCCAGCAGCGCCTCAGCACGTACCGAATCCGAGGAAAGCCCAACAAGTTCAACGGATTCAAACCATCCGGCCTGTCCGTCCTTGTAATGCTGTGCCACACGTGTTCCCAGAAAGCTGCGCCCCGGCTGGTAGCGTTCGGTCCTGTAAAGGCCGGTGCCGATTCCTTGCGCCATGGCCTCATGAAGTGCGCCAGCAGGATAGATCACCAATCGCGGATCAGTCAGACGGTACGGAAAATCCGGATCGCTGGCGTGTAGTGTGACCCGAAGCCGATGGCGATCCAGCGTAGCGCAGTGTTCAAGGTCGCTTAGGATCGAATCATGGTGCAGCGCAAAGGAGGCAATGACGTCATCGGCTGTAAAAGGCATATCATTGTGAAACCGCACATCCTCGCGCAGCTTGAAGGTCCAGGTCCTGGCCTCGCTGTCACCAATCCAGCCCGTCGCAAGCTCAGCCCGCAGTGTTCCGTCTGCGGCAATTTTGGTCAGTGTGTCAAAGACGCACCCAACCATCGCCACCTGCATGAAAAGACCCCGACCATTTTGTGCGTTGAAGCTGTCGTTGCGGGTTGCTCCGGACAATGCCATACGCAAACGCCCACGTCTCTCCGGCATGGATTGCGCAGTCACGCCTGTTGCGGCCAACAGCGCGGCGGCGGCACCTGTGGCAAGAAGCGCCCGTCGGTCGATGTCGGGCCGACGCATCATCGCCCTGCAATCCGATCCATAGTCCGCACGAGCTCCGCGCTGATGCCAGGCTCAGAAAGTGCATGACCTGCGTTTCGCACGACTTTCAATTCACAGTTCTCCCAAACTTCTGCGAGCGCATATGCGCTGTGCGGTGGGCAGATCATATCATATCGGCCCTGTACAATCACGCCGGGAATATGCGCAATCCGACCCACATGCGCCAATATCTGGCCGTCAAAGTCCAAAAACCCTCCGTTGGAGAAGTAGTGATTTTCCAGCCTTGCGAAGGCGCGCGCATATTCGCCCGGGCTGTCGCCACTTACGCCGGACGAATGGATCGAGGCCAAAGCGTTCTCCCAGGCGGACCATGCCTTTGCGTACCGCGTCTCCTGCGCGATATCTCCTGAAAACAAACGGCGGTTATAGGCGGCAATCAAATCGTGCCGCTCGTCCTCAGGTATTGGCGCTGTGAACCGGGCCCACACCTCGGGCCAGAACTTGCCTGCACCGCCTCCGTAAAACCAATCAAGCTCGCCCTGTGTCATCAGGAAAACGCCACGCAATATAAGATGACTTACATGATCAGGGTGCGATTGCGCGTAGATCAGCGCAAGCGTCGCGCCCCAGCTGCCGCCAAACACCAGCCAGCTGTTCACGTCCAGCTCATGCCGGATTATTTCGATGTCGCGCACCAGATCCCACGTCGTATTGTTCGCGACACTCGCATGGGGGCGCGATCGCCCGCAGCCGCGTTGGTCAAACAGTACGATGCGGTATACTTCCGGATCAAAGTACCGACGCATGGCCGGGCTGCAGCCTCCGCCGGGGCCTCCGTGCAGAACAAGAACCGGCCTGCCCAGCGGGTTGCCACATTGCTCCACGTAAATCTTGTGTCCCTGACCAACATCCATCATCCGCTGATCGAACGGGTCGATCGGCGGGTACAGATACTGAACTGCGCGCTTTTGGTCGGGGTATTTGTCCATATCGGGCCTATATAGTACGCAGATTGCAATTGAGCACATGGAGATGAGAATGCAAGCGCCTCAATCGACCGTTGACCCCTCGGAAATTGCAAAATTTGAGGCAATGGCAGCGGAATGGTGGGACGAAAACGGAAAATTCAAACCGCTGCACATGCTCAACCCATGCAGATTGGATTACATTACCCAGCAAATCGCCGGCGAATTTGACCGCGATCTGAACGCTCAGGAACCTTTCAAGGGGATGCGGCTGCTCGATATCGGCTGCGGCGGAGGATTGTTGTCGGAACCTATGGCGCGTCTTGGCGCAGAGGTTGTCGGTGCAGACGCAGCCGAACGCAATATCCCCGTGGCACGCATTCACGCAGAACAGTCAGGCCTCGCAATCGACTACCGGCACACCACGGCAGAGGCTCTTGCAGAAGCGGGCGAACAGTTTGATGTCGTGCTCAATATGGAGGTGGTAGAGCATGTCGCTTCACCCATCGACTATCTGACAGCCTGCCGGAAACTGCTTAAAACCGGTGGGCTCCACATCTGCTCGACCATCAATCGCAACCCCAAATCCTACATGATGGCCATAATCGGCGCAGAACACATCATGCGGTGGCTGCCCAAAGGGACGCATGAATGGTCAAAGTTCATAACACCTGACGAGCTTTATGATTTGATGCGGGATTCCGGATTGGATCCGGTGGATCGCAAAGGCTTCGTTTTCAATCCGGTAAGCTGGTCCTGGCGTCTGTCGGATCGTGATCTCAGCGTCAACTACGTGACGGCCAGCATCAAACCGGTCTGAAATCAGGCGTTCGTTCCAAGCTGGATGCGCATTTCACGCAGGATCGGCAAAGCGCCACGCACCTGATCAGACCCAAGCTTGTCGACAATCTGATTGATCACCGGCGTCACCGATCCGATAGCGTGGTCTCGCGCCTGACGTCCCGCCGGGCTGAGCGCGACCATCTTGCGGCGGGCATCGTCCCAGTCCGGGCGAATGTGCACATATCCTGCCCACTCAAGTTTGTTGAGCGTATTTGTCATGGCCCCTCGCGTGACATGAAGGGTTTTCGCCAATTGTGCGGGTGTGCGCTCATCCGCGATATGCGCGAGGTGGTTCAGCACCGCAAAGTGAGAGATTTCCATACCCTTCGGCAAAACGCGGCTCAGACGGGCGCGAACAAGCTGGTCGGCGGCCATGACTTCGGTGAAAAGAGCAATTGCAAGGGCGTTCTGGTCGTTGTTCATCAGGGTCCATCAAAGGAGCGGGCGTTGGCGAGGCTTGGAATTTTTCCGCGCGCCTTGTCCACTTGTCCCATATCGAGGTCCGTCATGTAAACGCCCGGGGCGTCTCCTGCGTCCAATTGCACCTCGCCCCAAGGGCCGACCACCAGCGAATGCCCGTAGGTTTTTCGGGTCTTATTCGTGGCGCTTTCGTGTGTACCCGTCTGCGCAGGCGCCAGAATGAAACACCCTGTTTCAATGGCACGCGCGCGCAACAAAACGTGCCAATGGGCAGCCCCGGTCACCGGCGAAAAGGCTGCCGGCACCGTTAAAATGCGCGCACCGCTTTGCGCTAAAGCGCGGTGCAAAGCAGGAAAACGCAGATCGTAACAGACGGTCATGCCGACCGCACCAAAGTCAGTGTCAGCAACCACCGCACGTTCGCCCGGTCGGTATCCGTCGGATTCGCGAAACGTCTCTTCCGGTGTGACCTGGACGTCGAACATGTGGATTTTGTCGTAGCGTGCAACCACTGCGCCCGATGGATCAATCATGAACGACCTGTTGGCGAACCGTCCGTCCGCATCATTGGTTTTGAGCCCAATCGACCCGACCAGCACCCAGACATTGTATCTGCGCGCGGCATCGCGCAGCGCGGCGAGTGTCTGATCGTCCTCTTCGAGCTGCAAAACCGCGTTCTGGTGGGAGCGGCTGAGTGACACGCAATTCGTCACTTCCGGTGTAAGAATGAATTGCGCCCCCGCCTCAGCTGCCTGCCGCACCAAATCGAGCGTCGCCGGCAAGTTCCGCACCGGATCATCCGACACGTTCAGCTGAAGCAACGCCGTTTTCATCAGGCGGCCAGAAGCGCGTCGAGGTCACCTTGTCGTTCAAGCTCATAAAGATCGTCGCAACCGCCGACATGCACGCCATCCACAAAAATCTGCGGCACGGTGCGACCACCATTGGCGCGTTTGACCATTTCCGGTTTGCGATCCGGGTCGGCCCAGACATCCACCTCGGAAAACGCGACGCCCTTTTGGTTCAACAAACGCTTTGCTGCATGACAGAACCCGCAAAGCGGCGATGTGTAGATTTCGACGGATTTCATACCAATACCCTTTCCAGCACGGATCTGGACAGTGATTTAGGTATCTTTTGCCACGCGTGCTAGGGCTATGACGTATACCGGCCCTGATCCAGCCGCAAGGCATGCATCCGCCGCAGCCGAAAGCGTCGCACCGGAAGTCAGCACGTCATCCACGAGCAAAACCGGTCGCCCGATCAGTCGATGCCGGCGTTTGGGATGCGCACGCACCGCCCCTTTGACCGACGAAAACCGAACCTCTTTGGTGAGACCGTCCAAGGGTTGAGTTCGTCTTTGTCGCTGCAAAAGGTCGGTACAAACGGGCAACCCGGTATGCCGCGCAAGTGCCTGGGCCAATAAAGCGGACTGGTTGTATCGCCGTTTCAGCAACCGCATCCAATGCAGCGGCACAGGCGCGATGATCATTTTGTCTTTCGGCAGGTCTTCCATGGCCCGCGCCATCCACATCGCCGCCGGCTCTGCGATCTCCTGGCGGTCGCCATGCTTGAGCGCAAGGATAAGGCGTCGCGCATTGTCCTTGTACAAAAGAGCCGCACGCCCCTTTGCCCAGGGTCGCGGTGTGATCATGCACTCGTCGCACTTGAGGTTTTCGCCCAGGTCATCGCCGGGCAGCGGCGTACCGCAAGTATCGCAAATTGCGCCGCCGATAAAAGGTGTGTCGCGCCAGCATAAGCTGCATAGCCCGTGGTCGCTTTCCACCTGCGTGCCACAACTCAGGCAGCGCGGTGGGTAAATCAGAGATACTGCCGTTTGAAAACGCAGCTGCGTCACTTTATGTGATCCTTTCATGACGCAGCGACCAGACCTTGTTGACCGAGATGCACTGACACAGCACCGCGCACGCGCGCAGTTTGGTCAGCTGTTCTTGCAGGAATCGGCCGCCGACGAGATTGAGGATCGGCTGGCCATGGTTAACAGGGCGTTTACAACGCCTGCCGTGGTCACACCGTTCGGCGCTGTTTGGCATGCCCGTTTGCCGCACGCCGAGATCGTCGCGGATCGCGAAACGCTGGCTCTTGAAGCGGGACAGCACGACTTGGTCGTGCACGCAATGTCGCTGCACTGGTCCAACGATCCGGTGGGTCAGCTGATCCAGTGCCGGCGGGCTTTGAAACCGGACGGAATGCTGATCGCTGCAACGCTGGGAGGCCGTACACTGGAGGAACTGCGCAGCGTGCTTGCGCAGGCTGAAACCGATTTGACCGGCGGGCTGTCACCCCGTGTCGCGCCGATGGGCGAGATTCGCGATCTGGGAGCCTTGCTCCAAAGAGCAGGCGCAGCTCTGCCGGTCGCGGACAGCGTGACGCTGCGCACCGAATACAAAGACGCATTTCATCTGATGCATGATCTGCGACATATGGGTGAGACAAATGCACTCACCCATAGAACACGGTCATTTACCCGCAGACAGGTCTTTGAGCGGGCCACAGCGCTTTATCGAACGCACTATTCAACCGCTAACCGCCGAATTCATGCTACATTTGAACTGGTTTTTCTAACAGGATGGGCCCCTGATGCGTCACAACCCAAGGCATTGCGCCCCGGATCCGCAAAACAACGGCTGGCAGATGCGCTGCACGTGCCCGAGACCCCCCTGCGCGATTGACCCGCGCGAAAAACCGTCTATCTGACGACGGTGATCCGAAGACAAGGAACAACCATGCTGGACAGCAGCTCGATAGCTCAAGCGATGACACGCCCGCCGCATGCGCAGGCAGATCATCCAGCCATCAAAGCGCCAAAAATCGGCGTCTTGCTGGCCAACCTCGGAACACCCGACAATTACGACTACTGGTCGATGCGCCGGTATCTCAACGAGTTCCTCTCGGACCGGCGCGTGATTGATTACAGCCCATGGATCTGGCAGCCTCTGCTCCAGTTGATCATCTTGTCGAAACGGCCGTTTTCAAGTGGTGCCGCATATAAATCAATTTGGAACGAAGAAGCTGGCGAGAGCCCGCTCATGACAATTACCAAAGCGCAGACCAAGAAAATCAAAGATACAATGACGTTACGCCACGGCGAGGATGTCATGGTGGATTTCTGCATGCGCTATGGCAACCCCTCTACCCGGTCCAAAGTGGCGGCCTTAACAGCGGCGGGCTGTCGTAAGATATTGTTTTTTCCGCTTTATCCACACTACGCGGGCGCAACTTCGGCAACCGCAAATGACGAGTTTTTTCGCTCGCTGACGTATGAAAAGTGGCAGCCGACGACACGTACGGTCGACCCGTATTACGGCCGCGCAGACTACATTGATGCGCTGGCACAATCGATTGAAAAGGCCTACGCGGGCCTCGAAAAACGCCCTGATATTCTGGTGTGTTCATACCACGGCGTGCCAACACGCTACCTGATGGAAGGCGATCCATATCACTGCCAATGCCAAAAGACGACGCGGCTGCTGAAAGAGCGGTTGGGCTGGGCAGACACCGAGATCACCACCACGTTCCAGTCGCGGTTCGGTCCTGAAGAATGGCTGCAACCCTACACGGTAGAAGAGGTCGCACGACTGGCCGAAACCGGCAGGAAGAACATCGCGGTGTGCGCGCCGGCCTTCTCGGCCGATTGCATCGAAACGCTTGAAGAGATCAACGAAGAGATCAAGGAGAGCTTTGAAGAGGCGGGCGGAGAGACGTTTACCTACATTCCTTGTCTGAACGATGATGACGCGCATATCTCAGCGCTTTGCAACATCATTGAAGACAATCTCAAGGGCTGGATCGTCTGACCTAAATTATTGGAAAAAATAAAAAAAAGGCGGCACCCGAAGGTGCCGCCTTTTAATCGAAACAGGTCCGATTAGCTGATAGCTGCCGCAACAATGACGAGCAGAAGCAGCGGAACCAGGATGCCTGCGGAAGAGCCTTGCGTCTCTTCAACAACTACCGGCTCTTCGATGATCGGCTCTTCGATGGAACCAGCGAAAGCTGTGGATGCTGCGGCTGTGAAAGCAGCGGCGAGAACGAGTTTTTTCATTTCTATACCTCCAGAAAAGGCATGCCACGCAACGCTGTAGCACGCACCCAAGAATTACCTCGTGGTTGAATGTAAACCACCATACGTGACCCATTGCAAATATGATTCGCACATCGAAACCGGAAAACCGGAGCGATGTCGTCAAATTAGCAACACCTGCGTGCCCACTTTGGCCATCTCGTAAAGCTCCTCGATATGCTCGTTGTAAAGGCCGATGCAGCCGTTCGAGGATTGGCGTCCGATCTTGCGCGTATCGTGCGTGCCGTGGATGCGGTAGTAGGTCCAACTCAGATGCAGAGAACGCGTTCCAAGCGGGTTGTCCGGGCCCGGCGGAATATACGGCGGCCAGTCCGGATTGCGTTTGAGCATCGATGGCGTCGGGCGCCAATCCGGTTCAGGATCCTTAAATGTGACGCTTGTTCTCCCGCGACGTGTCAATTCCTCGCTCAATGGCACACTGGATGGGTAAAGCTTGTACGTTACACCGTCTGCGGCCCAGTAATGCAGGGCACGACTGTCGATATCGACCAGAATTGCACCACTGTTCAGATTTGAAAAGTAGGGCTGCCAATCCAGACGGCGGAAGCTGGAGACGTTGCGACGAACAGTTTCTGTCAGGTCGCGTTCGCCCAAGGTTGTGTCGGCAGCATTCACTGATCCGAGATCCTGAGCCACAGCAGGTGTCGCCAAAAATGCGGCACCGCCAGCCAGAAACGCGCGGCGACCGGGAGATTTGAATGTTTTGTCAGGCATCAGATGCGCTCCATTCAGGAATTCAACATTTGCGAATCAAATTATGGCCTGAAAGCCGCAGTCGCAAATCAAACACGTGTCATCGGTGCCCATGTATCGGAAGTGCGTTTGAATTACCACTTCTGCCGGGATAAGAGACACTGCAGCCGTTCTGGAGAACTTTATGGTCCGTCTGACATCGCTTTGCGTCACACTCGTCATCGCGCTTTCGGCCTGCGCGCCGACGCCGCCATCCAACCAGCTGGGATCCGACGGCAAACCCCTGCCCTCAGTTTATAAAATTCGCGACCGCGACACGTCCAAAATCCAGTTCCGCATGCTTGATGCCGTGAATGCTCTGCGTGGTGCGAGCGGTCAGCAACCCGTTGAGCTGGATGCCAATCTGACCGCGGCAGCGGCGACGCACGCGCGCGACATGTCGTTGCAGAATCGCCCATGGCATTTTGGATCGGACGGCTCGTCCCCGATTGACAGGGTGCAACGCTCCGGTTTCGCAGGACAACTCGTGGGCGAGAATATCTCTGAAACCTTTGAGACAGAGCTGGAAACGCTGGGCGCGTGGATGGACCAGCCGGACACCCGCAGAATTATCCTGTCGCCCGATGCCAACCGGTTGGGATTTTCCTGGTTTCAGGAAAAAAATGGCAAAATCTGGTGGACGATGGTCATGGGTTCCACTGGCTTTGCGGCAGCCTTCAACAGTTGACGATCACGGGTTGATCTTTATCAGCGTGTCATTTTTGACCATCGCGTAGATCTCTTCCATCTCGTCGTTGGTCACCGCAATGCATCCCCATGTCCAGTCATCCGTGCTGCCTTTGAATGGCGAGCGCTGGCCATGGATGAAAATATCTCCGCCCGGAGATTTGCCCTGTGCGCGCGCTTCGGCAAAATCGCGCGTATTCGGATAGGAAATACCCAGCGAAAGGTGGAAATCGCTGTTCGGGTTCCGCCGATCAATACGGTAAACGCCCTCCGGCGTCTTGCCGTCGCCCTCAAACTCTTTGTCACCTATGGGGGCAAAGCCAAGCTGAATGTCGTACGCTTTCAGCACCTGTTCATCGTGAAACAGGTACATGCGTCTTGAGTCCTTGTTCACAAGGATGAGCGTAACGTCCGGGCCATTATACGACCGGAACTTTGAAGATGAGCATGCCCCAAGCGACATCAAAGCCGCCGTGCCCACTAAGACCTCTCGTCGAAGCATGATTTACTGTCCTGCCTTGGTTTTTTCGCCTGCGTTTTTTTTCCTCCTACCACGGAGAACCTTTCTAACAACCTCACAAAAGCGTCAACTGGGCGGCTTTTTTTCCAGTCTCTTTTCGATTGCCACAAGGCGTTTCAGCACTTCGTCGCGATAGGCGTCCGTCTGCTCGCCAGCTTCCTGCTGATGTGCGTCCTGCATGGAGTTTACGATCAAACCGACAAGAAGGTTCACAACCGCAAATGTCGTTACCATGATAAAGGGCACGAAAAACGCCCAGGCGTAGGGGTACACCTCCATTACGGGGCGCACGATACCCATTGACCAGCTCTCCAGCGTCATAATCTGGAAAAGGCTGTAGGCACTTTCCGGCAAGGAACCAAACCACTGCGGAAAGCTGTGCGCAAACAGCTTTGTGGCGATAACGGAGCCAATGTAGAAAATAATTGCCATGAGCAAAAACACGCTGCCCATTCCGGGCAGTGCGGTGACAAACCCTTCAACCACACGGCGCAGGCTCGGGGCGACCGAAATCACCCGCAAAACCCTCAGGATGCGCAGTGCCCGCAGAACAGACAGCGTCTGGGACCCGGGCACGAGCGCCGCACTGACAATAATCACGTCAAAGATGTTCCAGCCGTTGTAAAAGAACCGCTTTCCGCGAGCAAAAAGCTTGAGCAGAATTTCAACCACAAAGAACGCAAGACATGCTTTGTCCAGCGCAACAATCAGCCCGCCGGCGCGCGTCATCAACGCCGGAAAGGTTTCCATGCCAAGGAGAATCGCATTGAAGATGATGACAATAATCACAAGGTTCACCACCCATCGCCGATCAAGCCAGATGTCCAGACGTTCTCTTATGCCCATAAGGTCCTCCTGTGTTCCGCTCAGCGCATATGGGACAGGCGCAGGCAGGCCGCAAGTTCCACATGCGCGGACCAGCGGAATTGATCGACAACCTGCACCCATTCCAGCACGTAACCCGATTGCACCAACTTCGCCGTATCGCGCGCGAACGTCACCGGATTACAAGAGACATAGGCAATGACCGGAACCGCCGCGCCAGCGAGCTGGGCCACCTGAGCCTCTGCGCCTGCGCGTGGGGGGTCGATGATTACAGCATCGGATTTGCGAAACTCGTCGGGTAAAAGCGGTCGGCGAAACAGATCTCTGGTTTCGGTCGTGAGTTTTTTCGTGTTTGCCGCATGCCGCCAGGCATGATCGAGTGTCCGCAGCATTTCTGCTTTACCCTCAACAGCATGCACGTCTGCTGTGCGCAAGACGGGCAGCGAAAACGTTCCGCACCCGGCAAAGAGATCAACGACAGCGCCTGCGCTGCCAATAATTTCCAAGACCGCCTCCCGCAGCGCAGTTTCACCATGGCGTGTTGCCTGCAAGAAAGACCCGGGTGGCGGCACAACGGCCAGACCGTCGAAGGACTGTAAAGGTTGTGCGCGCAATGCAATGGTTTCTGCGTTCCACGTCAGACGGGCAAGCTTGTGCTCGTCGGCCATTTGCGCAAGCGTCTGACGCAAAGGACCGTCTAGTGGCTTGCCATCCTGCACTGCCAGATCAAGTCCGGTGTCACTTGCGGTGACCAGAACCGAGAGTGGCGTCTTGCGACTGGCACCTTGCACCGCCAGAGCCTCGCAAATCGCTTGCGCCGCCAAAACGTCGGGGTCGAGCAAGCGGCATTCCGGTATGGGCACAATCACATCTGACCCGCGCCCGTAAAATCCGACCAATGCGCCTTTTTTTGTCCGTCGCGCGGCAAAACCTGCACGACGACGGGAATGCGGCGGCGACGTCGCAATCGGTCGGAAGTCGGTTTTCAGCCCCTGTGATGCAAGCGCTTGCCGGACCACGTCAACTTTCCATTCGGCCACAAAACCGTCAGAGGCATGCTGGAGTTGACAGCCACCGCAAGACTTGAAGTGCCGGCAGGGTGCCGCAACACGGTCGTCTGATGGCACAAGTATTTTGGGCTCACGCAGCGTCTGCCCTTCCAGAATGCCAGTGACCACCTCTCCCGGAAGGCTGCGCGGCACGTAAATCGGCCCGTCCGCAATGCCATCGCCGCGAAGGCCAAGCCGGTTTATCTTTATGTCCGTCATTCAAGGTCTTCGTATTGATTGCGTGGACCGGGGTCGTCTTATTCTGCCGCGCGGGTCTGGATAAAGCCACCGGATTGCCGCTCCCAATATTGGGCATACAGCCCACCGCGGGCCAGCAATACATCGTGCGGGCCGTCTTCGACGATTTGGCCCGCCTCCATCACGATGATCCGGTCCATTTCCGTCAGCGTGGACAGACGGTGCGCAATGGCCAAAACGGTTTTTCCCTCCATGACGCGTTCCAATGCCGTCTGGATTGCGGCTTCGACCTCGCTGTCGAGCGCACTGGTCGCTTCGTCGAGAACAAGGATCGGCGCATCCTTGAGAATGGCGCGGGCGAGGGCGATCCGCTGCCGTTGACCGCCAGAGAGTTTTACACCACGCTCCCCAAGATGCGCATCATAGCCCTTGCGACCCTTGTGATCGACAAGGTCTTTGATGAAGTCATCAGCTTCGGCTTTTCTGGCGGCAGCGACCACCTCATGCTCCGTCGCGTCAGGGCGGCCATACAGAATGTTGTCTCGTGCAGACCGGTTGAACATGGCTGTTTCCTGGGTGACCATGCCAATTGCGCGTCGCAGGCTTTCCTGAGTGACCTGTGTAACGTCTTGGCCATCGATCAGAATCGATCCGGATTCGGCGTCATAGAGCCGCAACAGCAACGCAACCAGCGTGGATTTGCCAACGCCGGACGCACCAACGATGCCAACTTTTTCGCCGGGGCGAACCGTCAGGTTGATGTTCCGCACGCCGCCGGTTTCACGCCCGTAGGCAAAGCCCAGCTCACGCATCTCAATCTGCCCGTCTGCAACCCTCAGTCGCCGGGCTTCTGACGCGTCCGCTAGCCGGACACGCGGCGTCAGCGTGCGAATCCCGTCCTCAATCTCCCCGATATTGGCGTAAATCGCCATCAGCGTAAAACTGACCCAGCCCGTCATCTGCGCGATACGGATGGCGACGGCACCCGCAGCGACAATATCGCCCTGGCTGGCCTGTCCGGTCTGCCACAACCAGACCGTTCCGCCCAAAAGGATCACCGGCAAAAGACCTGCCAGCGACATAAGGGCAAAGCGAAACCCGGCCGCGAGGTAGCCGAATTCGACCGCCCGGCTGCGAAAAGTCTGCATGGCGCCTAAGGCAGCGCGGTCCTCATGATCTGCATGGGCAAAAAGCTTGACGGTCTTGATGTTCGTGATCGTGTCGACGACCTGACCCGAAACCATGGCGCGCGCACCCGCACGGGCGGCCGAACGGCTGCGCACGCGGGGCAGAAACCAGTTTATCATGGCAAAATAGCCAACCAGCCACACACCAAAGGCCAGCGCCACCCGCCAGTCGATGGCGATCAGCAACAGAACCGATCCAACAAGTGACGCAATGGCAAAGGCCACGACGTTGATCACTTCTGACACCACATCCGTGACAGCCCGCGCCGCCTGCATTTGTTTTTGCGCGATCCGGCCAGCGAAATCATCATCAAAAAATCCGACGTTCTGACCCAGCGTCCAGCGATGCAGGCGCGACAGAACCAGTGGATTCACATTGGGCATAACCATGATCGAGTTTGTGGACGCCGAAAACCCAAAGAGTATGGGTCGCGCCACGAGAAAGAACGCAACGGCTCCGACAATGAGCGCCAGGTTGCGACCGTCCATAAAGGTCTCTGGCCCGGATGCTGCCGTCGCATCAATAACCGCGCCAAGGATGTAGGCGGTCCCCGCTTCCATCGCGCCGGCAAGTGCCGAACAGAACGCCGCCAGCCAAAGTGCAGGCCACGCACCCGACAGACACCAGAGCATGAATGCGCCAAGCGTCTGTGGTGGAGGTCCCTCTGCTGCGCGAAAGGCGTCGATATACTGTTCCAGCTTCACGCAGCCCCCTCGATGGTCAGAAATCCGCCCGATTGTCGGGCCCAGAAATCTGCATATAGTCCACCCTTGGCCAAAAGCGCGTCATGGCTGCCATCTTCGACGATCCGGCCCTGATCGAGTACGATAATCCGGTCCATCTGGGCAATGGTGGAAAGACGGTGTGCAATCGCGATCACCGTTTTGCCTTCCATCATGCCGTAAAGCGTGTCCTGAATGGCGGCTTCCACCTCGCTGTCCAGCGCGGACGTCGCCTCATCCAAAAGCAGGATCGGGGCATTCTTCAGGATCACGCGCGCCAGCGTCACACGCTGACGTTGACCGCCAGACAGCTTCACGCCGCGTTCACCCACATGCGCGTCATACCCGCGCCGACCTTGCGGATCTTCGAGATCAAGAATGAAGGTATGCGCCTGCGCCTGCTTGGCTGCCGCAATCATTTCTTCCTCGCGCGCATCCGGTCGCCCGTACATAAGGTTTTCGCGCACAGAACGGTGCAGAAGCGCGCTGTCCTGCTGCACCATCCCGATCGCCAGCCGCAGACTGTCCTGTGTCACATCCCGAACGTTTTGTCCGTCAATTTCAATGCATCCGGACTCAGCGTCGTAAAACCGTAGCAGAAGCTTGACGAGTGTCGATTTTCCTGCGCCGGACCGGCCCACAAGACCCACTTTTTCACCGCGTCGGATGGTCAGGTGCACGTTGTCCAAACCGCCCGTCTTACGCCCGTAGTGATGCGTGAGACCGGTTAAAGTGATCTCGCCTTTGCCGAGCTGAAGGGGTTTTGCGTTCTCGCCGTCGACCAGGGTCAGTGGCTGCGCAATCGTCTCCATCCCTTCGGATACAACGCCCAGTTCGCGGAAAAAGCTTGTCAGCGCCCACATGATCCACCCGGTCATCGCATTCAGCCGCAGCGTCAGCGCCGTGGCCGCCGCAACAACACCGACGCTGGCGGTACCCTGCGCCCAGATCGCAATCGCCCACCCGACAACACCGATGACCAGCACACCGTTCAGCGTGACAAGCAAAACGTCCATAACCGTGAAAATACGCATCTCTTTTTTGAAGGTTTCACGTGCTTCTTCGATGGCTTCTTTTGCGTAGTCGATTTCCTTTTCGTGATGTGCAAACATCTTCACGGAATGAATGTTTGTATAGGCATCCACCAACCGGCCCGTGAGCTTTGATCGTGCATTGGATGCAGCTTCGGACGCCGGTCCGACACGTATGATCGTCCAGTGCATCAGCCAGCCATAAAGCGCGAACCACGCCAAAAGCGGGATCAGCAACCGCGGATCTGAGGTGCTGAGCAGGATTGCCGCGCCGATGAAATACGCAAGCGAAAAAGAAATCGCGTCAAAAATCTGGAAGATCACTTCGCCGGCCGAGGCTGGTGCCTGCATCATGCGGTTCGCGATGCGACCGGCAAAGTCATTTTCGAACCATCCCACGGATTGGCGCAGCACGTGCCTGTGGTTCCTGTAGCGCATCAGCATGCCAAAGTTCGGCAGAATCGCGTTGTTCAGGATCGCCACGTCAATGCCTTGCAAGGCCGGTCGGATCAGCAGGATAAACAACGACACGAGAATAAGCTCCGTGCCATGCTGTGTCCAAAAGGTTGCCGGGTCACCGTCCATCAGGTCGACCACGCGCCCCATATAGTAGATCAGGCTGACTTCAATTGCCGCGACCACAATCGACATGGCTGCAGCCCACCAAAAAAGCGTTCTGAACTGACCCGAGAACGACCACAGAAACGGCCACAGTTTGCGCGGCGGCACGTCGGTTTCGATGTAATCCGCATAAGGGTCAACAAAGTTTTCGAAAAATCGGAGCATGGACGGAGGCCTTGAATTCAAAATATACGAAATGCCCGGACGCCCGATGGGTTGTCCGGCGGGAGCGTTGCGTTACGGCTTCAGCCGAACCAGATCCCGCGATTCATTTCGTAATCCTCCGTCTTGATGCGTGCCCTTTAGCAGACAATCGCAGGGAGAGTCGAGCCCCTCAAACGCCTGTCACCAAATCTTCACGACTGAGCGTGAAGCCCGAGGCAATCCAGCGCGCTTCGAGCTCTGCAAGTTTGTCGCCCAGCGCTTTGCCATGCAGCGTTGGCATGAGATCCACCGCCCGGACGGGAAATTGCGTCGCTGCGGCACCGTCTATTTCCAACCAGTCAGCATTTGAAACGGGTTGATTTGCAATGGCAGCCCGCAAAAGAGCAGACCCTCGTGCTGTATCACGCCCATGTCGGTAGGCTATTTCCGGCAATGGCATGGGCGAGGCTGACGCTTGCGCCAGTGTGTCGAGCGCGCGCGCGTTCATGCGGCTCAACCGCAAACGCGCGGCCATGTCTTCACCGCCCAGCGCCGCCAGCCGTAAAATCGGGTTGGGCGACACCTGCATAGCGTGCTCAAGGTGAACGACTGGCCCGAGAAAGTGATCATCGGCACCCGGTAACACCAGAGAAAGGCTGCCCGTCGCCTCCATTGCGGCGAGGGACGGCGACGGATCCGGCGCGCTCAGCAAACGCATCATTTCGCCACCGACCCGCTCCGCTGAAAGTTTCTCCAAACCTTGTGCATTTCGGGCGATCGCGTCCAGCGCATCTGCTTCGAACCCGTTCTGAGGCCTGGCATACCAAGCGTGAAACCGGAAGTACCGAAGGATGCGCAAATAGTCTTCGCGGATGCGTGTACCCGCATCTTCGATAAACCTGACACGTCGCGCCAGACAGTCATTCAAGCCGCCCAGGGGATCAACAATGCGCCCCTCCATTGTTGCATAAAGCGCGTTCAGGGTGAAATCTCTGCGGCGTGCATCTTCTGCTATATCTGTTGAAAAGGATACCACAGCACGCCGCCCATCTGTCTCCACGTCGTGGCGAAACGTTGTGACTTCAAAGCCCTGTCCGTCCGCAATAACGGTGACAGTGCCATGATCAATCCCGGTCGGCACCACTTTGAGACCTGCGGCCTGACACAGCTTCGTAACCACCTCTGGACGCAGGTCCGTCGCAATATCGACATCAGCCCCGGCAACACCCAAAAGCGCGTCACGCACGCATCCACCCACAAAATAGGCCTGCCCTTCGGCCAAAAGCGGCCGCACGACAGCGCGCGCGCTGTCATTCAGCCAGTCCGTTTCGGCCGAAAGCTCTATGACATCTGGTCGGTCCATGCCCGCAACATACGCGCAGTCGCACCCCAGATGTAATAGGGGCCGTAAGGCACAGCATAATAATACCGGCGTTGCCCACGCCAGCGACGCCCCTCGACAAGAAAATTGGCTTCGCAAAGCACGTGAGACAGAGGTACGGAAAAAACCTCTTCGACTTCACCCGCCTCAGCGATTATTTCGAATGGCCGGGTCACGAGGCCAATCACAGGCGTTACCACAAAACCGGTGACAGTTTCATGGGGCGGCAACGTTCCAAAAAGCTCGACCGCGTCCCTGGGCAATCCGACCTCTTCTTCCGCCTCCCGCAAGGCTGCAGCTGTGACGTCTGCGTCCCCGTCATCTTGCTTTCCGCCCGGGAACGCGATCTGACCCGGGTGGTGCTTGAGCGCAGATGACCGTTTTGTAAGCAGTACGTGCAGCGTCCGCTGCTTTTCCACGATCGCGGCCAAAACGCCTGCCGGGCGTAGCTTGCGCCCTTCGGGCAGCACCGTTTCGGGATTGAGATCAAAGTCCGAGGACGGGCGTCCGGGCCGTGCCAGTGCGGCCCGGATCTCTGACAGATCAGGCACCGGTGCTGTTGTCCTGCGCCTCGAACCCGACAGTTGCCGGGTCCAGATCGTAATGCGCCCCGCAGAACTGACAATCTGCCGTGACGCGACCATTTTCCGTTGTCATCTTTTCGATATCGCGGGCCGAATAAATCGACAGACTTTGCCGTACCCGGTCTTCCGAGCAGGTGCATCCAAAACGAACCGTCTGGGCCTCAAAGACGCGCGGCTGTTCTTGGCTGAAAAGCCTCACTAGTAGTTCATCCGGCGCAACGCTCGGCCCGATCAGTTCCATGTCTTCGACTGTATCGAGCAGGACATTGACCCGGTTCCAGTTCTCTTCCTCTTCGCCGTGAACCAGATCAGCGGCCTGCAAAAGCGCACCACTGCCATCGCCCTGTGCAACAAAAGGCGATGCTTTGGGCATGTGCTGCAGCATGATGCCACCGGCACGCCAGTGTTCAGCGGTGCCGGGTTCGGTCGACTGCCCGAAGCTCAGAGAAAAACGCGTGGGCAGTTGCTCCGATTGGGCAAAATAGGCTTCTGCGCAGGCCGCAAGCGAGTCGCCGTCAAGCGGGGTGATGCCTTTGTACGGCGTCATGCCCTTACCCTGATCGATCATAATTGCGAAATAGCCCTCGCTCAGTTGCGCGAACGGCGCCGCGTCGGTCAGGCGGTCCGCGTCGTAGCTGGCATAAGCGCGGATGCGCGCGGGCGCCCCGTCATGTTCCGGACCATAGTAATCTGTTGCAATCATGCGAACCGCGCCTTTCGACTGCACCTGCAGCTGCAGTTTCCACCGCAGTTTGATGGTCTGGCCGATCAGCGCGGTCAGCAAAGCCATCTCCGCCACCAGCGCCTCAACCTGCGGCGGGTAGTCGTGCTGTTCCAGTATGGTGTTCAGCGCACCGTCAAGCCGCGCGACACGCCCGCGCATGTCGCTTGCATCAAGTTGAAACGGCAGAACGGTATCGTCCCATGCAATCTGATGTACAAGTGTCATCGGGATTTCCTTTTTGCCAGGCAATTGGCATACCGCGTCCATATAAGCGCCTCAACCCCGATAAAAAGAGGTCTGTTCAAATCAGGAGCCAAGCCAATGCTGCCCAGAGTCGGTGCGCCGGCAAAAAGCCGACAGCGCTACGTACGGCGCCCCGGTGTTTATGCCGTTCTGCCATTGGGGCGCCAAATTCTCCTCACCGCCCAAATCGGCGAAACCATTGATATTCAGCTGCCAGGCGGGGGCATTGATCCGGGGGAAAGCCCATTGCAGGCCCTGCACCGCGAGGTGTTGGAAGAGATCGGGTGGCGGATCGCTGCACCAAGAAAGCTGGGGGCATTTCGTCGCTTTGCCTATATGCCGGAGTATGACTTATGGGCGGAAAAAATCTGCCACATCTATCTCGCGCGTCCCGTGCGCCAGATTATCGAACCCGTCGAGTTGGATCACGAAACCCTTCTGCTGCCCCCCTTTGACGCCTTGGACGCGCTCAGCAACGACGGAGATCGGTTATTTCTGTCGCGTTATTTGGCCAGTGTCGCTGGCTGAAACTCAAGCAGGATGCCGGAGACGTCATCGGGAAAATCTGCTTTGCCTGCAAACTCTCCGAGCCGCCACAAGAGCGTTTCGAAGAACGCCGCGCCCTTGATCTCTTTCAGATCATGGAAAATCGTGGTCAAACCGTCTTCACCCAGGAATTCACCGTTTGCGTCCGGGCATTCGGTGACGCCATCGGAGAGTATCAAGAGACGGTCGCCCGGCGCGAGCTGAATTTCAAACTCCGAAAACGCGACACCAGACATCAGACCCACGGGAAAACCGCCTGTGCCCTCTTGTTCTATCGTTCCGTCTCCTCGCTGGACCGCGGGATGCGGATGCCCGGCTTGACCGATCCGGACCAAACCCGTTTTAAGGTCGACATCCGCCAGAATAAGCGTGAAATAATGCTCCGTCTCCATTTCGTCGAGGACAAGTTCATTCAGGTCTGTAATAGCTTCGACCAGTGAACGCGTTTGGTAAGTCCCGTCTTCTCCGCGCTCCAAAGCAATGTTTTGATCCAACGCGCTGCCCGACAGATACCCTGCAAGCCGCGCGGTCATCAGGGCAGAACTGATGCCATGGCCGGAAACATCCAGCGAATAAAGCCCCAAATGGCCTTCGCCGGCCGAATAATATCCCACCAAATCGCCGCCAACATGACCGCTAGAGCGCAACAACAATGACAAGTGACTGTCGCCGATTTCGGTAAACGGTTCGGGCACCAGCGACTCCTGGAGCTTTTTGGCCTCCAGCAGATCTTTGTCCAGCGAATCATATAAACGCTGCAATTCTTCAAGCGTTTCACCAATCACCCGGTTCTTGCGCGTCAGTTCCTGTTGCATTTCGAGAATGCGCTCGCCCGCGGTGATCCGTGCACGCAACTCATTTCCGTTCACGGGCTTGGTCAGAAAATCGTCTGCGCCCGCATCAAGCCCCTCGGCCACGTCATTTTTTTCGCTTTTGGATGTCAGCAGAATAAAATAGCCGTAGCAGTCCGAGATTAAATGCCTGAATTCACGACAGAAATCGAGCCCGCTCATACCCGGCATGACCCAATCGCTGATCACCAATTCCGGCTTTTTTTCGAGGCAAATCTGCAATGCAACGTCCCCGCTGTCCGCCTCAATGACGTCATAACCCCAACGCTTCAGCGAACTGGACAGGATTTTGCGCTGTAAACGACTGTCATCCACAACCAGAATGAGCCGCTTGCCGACCGCGTCGGGCGCCTGCGTTACTTCGGTTTTAAGGGACGACATAACGGATATACGTCATGGATTTCATTTCAAACATGAGGCCGTCTTACTGCCCAGACCCTTAAAGCCTGATGAAGCATAAAATTTGATGCGTATTCAGTGTTTCATCAACCAATTTTAAACCTGTCGAATGTAGCTGCGTTTGGCAGCCATCAGGGTTTGGATATGATTGATTGGGACCGTGTCGCCACTCTGCGCGAAGAGGTTGGGTCGGAAGATTTTGAAGAAGTGGTAGAACTCTTTTTGCAAGAGGTGGATGAGGAAATGGGTGCCTTGGCCGCGCAACCAGGTGGAAAAACTCTTGCAGAGAAACTGCACTTTCTCAAAGGAAGCGCGATGAGCCTTGGCTTTCGCGATTTTTCCAACCTGTGCCAGACGGGCGAGGCCGCCTTGTCAAAAGACCCGTCCGCCCGTGTCGATGTTCAGGCGCTGCACACCAGCTATGCGTCTTCGCGGGCAACGTTCCTGTCGGATCTGCCGGACCGCTTTTCAACTTAGAGCAATTTGTAGAGCTCCATTGGTCCGGCAATGTCGGGTCGTTCGTTCAATGCCCTTCTTAGTGTTTGCATGCCCGCAATCCATTGGTCATGGTCCTTGGCACGGGATTGCGTAAAACCTCGTACCGCCGGATGCGGCAGCACCAAAAAACGACCGTCGGCCACCGCGTCAAGAACCGCTGTTGCGACCTCCTGCGCTGTCAGCAGGCTCTCATATTCTTTGGCCGCAGACTCAGATAATTCGATCAATGGCGTCGCAACGTACTGCGGGCATACGAGCGTTACTTTGATACCGTTATCACCATGTGCGATGGCCAGCGACTCGGCAAAGCTCACCGCAGCGTGTTTGGTCGCGGAATAGGCCGCGTCTCCGATTTGGTTCAAGAGCCCCGCAGCGGAGACAACATTCACAAAATGCCCACCGCCACGCGCTTCCATAAGCGGCACCAAGGCCCGCGCCGCGTGAACATGCGCCATGACGTTCACATGCCAACATCGGGCCCAAACGTCATCCGGCACCGTGTCTACACCACCACTTTGAGCGCCCAAAACGCCAGCATTAGAGACAAATATGTCGATAGGACCGACACGATCTTCAATTTCGCCAATGGTCTGGGTGATCGCCGACCCGTCCGCGACATGGCAAACCCATTCGTCCGCGGCGTCGCGGTCCGCCATCAGATCGACCACCGCAACCCGCGCACCTGCATTGCGAAACTGCGCAACCAGAGCGGCGCCAATTCCGCTGGCGCCGCCGGTCACGACCACTGTTTTGGCATCAAAAGACATCAGATCACAAACTGCGCCAGAATTTCGTCGTTGGTGATATCGGTGTAGTTGAACCCCGCCGCATCAATCTTGTGGAACATTTCGGTAAAATTCTTGGGATCATCCGTTTCAATCCCGATCAGGACGGACCCGAAATTCCGCGCGGATTTTTTCATGTACTCGAACCGCGTGATGTTGTCCTGAGCACCCAGGGTATCCAGAAAATCGCGCAAAGCCCCGGGGCGTTGTGGCAAGCGCAGGATAAAGTACTTCTGAAGCCCCGCGTAGCGTTGCGCCCGCTCCTTGACCTCTGGCAGTCGTTCAAAATCAAAGTTTCCGCCGGAGGCGATCGCAACAATGGTTTTGCCCGTAATCTGGTCACGAATTTCGCTCAGCGCCTCAATTGCCAGAGCACCGGCCGGTTCCAGCACAATGCCTTCAACGTTCAGCATTTCGGTGATCGTGCCGCAAATGCGATCCTCGTCCAGCGCAAAGACGTCACGCGCGGACACATCATTCAATCGCGCGAATGTCTCGACACCCAGTTTCGCCACCGCAGCGCCGTCAACGAATGGATCAATCGGAGATACATCCACCGGTGCGCCCGCTTTCAACGCGGCCGCCAGACTTGGGGCGCCAACCGGCTCTACAAAGGTGTAGTCGGTGTCTGATCCAAAATAGCTGCGGACCCCGGCAGACAGCCCGCCGCCACCGACGGGCAAGACAATCCTGTCTGGTGTACGCCCCAGTTGCTGGAAAATTTCCACGGCGACAGAGGCTTGCCCTTCGATCACGTCCGGGTCATCGAACGGAGAGAGGAAATGCCCGCCTCTGGCCCCGCAAAAAGCCTGCGCCTCGGCAAGAGTTTGGTCAAAGTAGTCACCGACCATCCGCACTTCGACATTGGAGCCACCGAACATCTTTGTTTTCATGACCTTCTGGTCGGGGGTCGTCACGGGCATGAACACGACACCCTGCACTCCAAAGTGCCGGCACATGAAAGCAACACCCTGCGCATGATTGCCAGCGCTGGCGCAAACAAAAAGGTCGCGTTGCGGAATGACCTTGCGCATCGCGTTGAACGCCCCGCGCAGTTTGTAAGACCGCACCGGGCTCAGGTCTTCGCGTTTCAACCAGATGTCAGCGTCATACTGCGCGCTCAGATGGTCATTTCGCAGCAGTGGTGTGGCTGCAAACACATGTCGCATAGCGGCGGTCGCCGCCTCGACGGTCAAGCGAAAAGGATCGGACATAAAAAGACTCATTTTCCCAAGTCAGGTGTCGATACGCGCACGGCTCGTGCCCGTCAACGCAGGCTTCAATCTTGCCCCTTTTCGCAAAAAGCGTTAGGGCGCATCGGAAATCGAAAAGGAAGCCTTCATGTCCGCGCCGAAAAAAGTCGTGCTCGCCTATTCGGGCGGGCTGGATACCTCCATCATCCTGAAGTGGCTGCAAACGGAATACGGCTGCGACGTCGTCACGTTCACTGCCGATCTTGGACAGGGAGAAGAGCTGGAGCCCGCGCGCAAGAAAGCCGAAATGATGGGTGCCACCGATATCTACATTGAAGACCTGCGCGAAGAATTCGTGCGCGATTTCGTCTTTCCAATGTTTCGTGCAAATGCCGTTTATGAGGGACTTTACCTTCTTGGCACGTCCATTGCCCGGCCTCTGATTTCCAAGCGGCTTGTCGAGATCGCGAAAGAAACCGGTGCGGATGCGGTCGCACATGGCGCCACCGGCAAGGGCAACGATCAGGTCAGATTTGAACTGGCTGCCTATGCCCTGAACCCGGATATCAAAGTGATCGCACCCTGGCGCGAGTGGGACCTGTCAAGTCGCACAAAACTCATTGATTTTGCAGAGAAAAACCAGATCCCGATTGCCAAAGACAAACGTGGAGAGGCCCCTTTCAGTGTTGATGCTAACCTGTTGCATACCTCTTCCGAGGGAAAGGTTCTGGAAGATCCGGCTGTGGACGCCCCGGATTACGTGTACCAACGTACCGTGCATCCCGAAGACGCGCCCGACACGCCGGAATACATCGAGATCGGTTTCGAAAAAGGGGATGCCGTCAGCATCGATGGCACGGCGATGACGCCTGCGACAATCCTCACAAAACTGAATGAACTCGGCGGCAAGCACGGATGTGGCCGCCTTGATCTGGTCGAGGGCCGTTTTGTTGGCATGAAGTCCCGCGGTATCTATGAAACACCGGGCGGCACGCTTCTGCTTGAGGCGCACCGGGCCATCGAATCGATCACGCTGGATCGTGGTGCCATGCATCTCAAAGACGAATTGATGCCGCGCTACGCGGAGCTCATCTACAACGGTTTCTGGTTCAGCCCCGAACGCACGATGCTGCAGGCCGCCATCGACGCCAGCCAGACCCATGTCACAGGCACGGTGCGGCTGAAGCTTTATAAAGGACATGTGCGCACGGTCGGCCGCTGGTCGGATCATTCGCTTTATTCCGAAGCGCATGTGACATTTGAGGACGACGCCGGCGCTTATGACCAGAAAGATGCGGCGGGATTCATCCAGCTGAACGCGCTGCGCCTGAAACTTCTCGCGGCGCGTGATCGTCGTTTTGGAGATGACACATGACGCTCGCCAGCATCGCCAAACGGCTGCAAAAAGGTCTCGACAAGCGACCCCTCGACAACAGCCTCAAATTTGATTGCGGAACCGAGGGGGTTTTGACCCTGTCCGGTGGCAAAGCAGAACTGACCGACGCACCGACGGAATGCACCATTGGGATATCCCTGGCAAATCTTGAAAAGCTGATTGCGGGAAAACTGAACCCAATGACGGCTTTTGCCACCGGACGCCTGAAAGTCAGCGGCGACATGGCCGTCGCACTCAAGCTGGGCAAGTTGCTGGCCTGACCGTTTATAACGCGTCGCGTACCATCCGCTCGTAATGCGGCAAGGCTTGCTCCAGCAATGCTTCATCGCGTGGATTAACCTGTGGCAGGGGGCCTTCTGGTCCAGCGAATCCTGTGCTGCGATGTACAGCGCCGTACCAATGGGTGGCCCAGACGCCATCTTCTGCCCTTGGTCCCGCTGCCCAGGTCAGCATCGCGGGATCAAAGGGCAAATCTATCGCAGAACAGAGCCTGCGCAGCGCTTTTTCAGGGTTTTGTCGGATATCGTAGCTGTCAATCACAAAGCCCCCGATGCGATCATAAAGGTCCGATTGCAACGCATAGGCGATCTGGTCGAGCGTGGGATCGGGCCATTTCGCGGTATAGCTTGCAATCACACGCGCCGGATGCCGGATCAGGTGCACGTTCACACAGGCCTTCGCCCAGTCCAGCGGAAAGCCACGCACCATGTGATGCGGCATGTGCTTCATGTAAAGGTGCGACGTCTGTGGCGGCGCAAGGCACATTGACGCGACCGTTTCCGGATCTGTTTCGTGGGCCGCAATGATCTCTGCCCGCATGGGGTGATCGCTGCCCGTTGCAGCAAGATACGGCGCGTAAAACGGCTCATCCATGATCGAGACATCAGCGCGGGCACCAAAGCTGTACATCATCGCCGTAGAAAGGTTACGTGGCCCCGACCACATCGCAATCCGCATCGAACAGACCCCGTAATGTTTCAAGTCATGCGCGTTTTGGCATGTCTTCATGTTTCAAAAGACGCTAAAATCGCGCGTGCCCGGTGCCAAGGCGTAAACTCCTTTCACCAGCGCGTGAGAACAGACACGCGCCAATTGCGAGACATCCTACAAACCGGCACTCTGGTGCAAAGACAGGAGGTGTTCAATGATAACAAGCTATTCTGTGAAATCATTTGCCCTCGCAGGCATGATCGCAATTGGTCTATGCGCCCAGACGCACAAGTCCAAGGCGGCGGATCTGGAAACCATAACTGTGGCCGGTGGGTGCTTCTGGTGTGTCGAATCCGATTTCGAACGCGTGAACGGCGTGAAAGAGGCTGTGTCCGGCTTTACCGGCGGAACCGTGGCGAACCCGACCTACAAACAAGTGGTTCGCGGCGGCACAGGTCACTATGAGGCAGTCCAGATCACTTTCGATCCCTCTGTTGTCAGCCGTGACCGGTTATACGATATGTTCTTCCGATCGGTCGATCCGACAGACGCGGGCGGACAGTTCTGCGACCGCGGGGAAACCTACCGCACGGCGATCTTTACCAGCACGCCCGCACAGGCGGCAGCCGCCGAGACTGCCAAAGCCGGCGCACAGGCCGCGTTGGGCGCGAAAATCGTCACGCCTATCTTGCCGGCAGGCGCGTTTTACCCGGCCGAAGAGTATCATCAGGATTACTACAAAGGTGACTCACTGGTGATTACGCGCTTTGGCCCCAAACGGCAGGCGGCAGCCTACAAGGCATATCGCAAAGCCTGTGGCCGCGATCAGCGTGTGCGCGCACTTTGGGGGGACGCTGCACCGTTTGTCGGCAGCTAGCTCAGGCGTTGATCCTGTAGCTCCTTGAGATCGGGTATGACGTCTGCCGTTCCGACGCGCGTCACCATCAGTGCCGCCGCGCGCGTTGCCTGATCAATCGCCTGCGCCATGGGCATTCCGCGATCAAGGCCCGCAACAAGATATCCGGTAAACGTGTCACCAGCGCCGGTAGTGTCGACGGGCTCTACCGGCAGTGCCGGGAAGTGCTGTGGTTCCTGACCTTTTGACAGCCACCTGCACCCGTCGCCTCCCATAGTGACCACAATGTCGGACACGGGAAGTTCGTGCAGTTGCGTGCCTGTTTCACTTTCCAGTTGCTGCGCTTCGATCGCATTCAAAACTAGCAGATCAAGCATACCCAAGACGGCCCGCACGGCATCGGCGTCAAAAGGCGCAGCGGCATAAACAACCCGCAAACCCAGTTTTTGCGCCATCCGAACGGCCACGTCCTGACCGTTGGTTTCGTTCTGGGTGACGAACATGTCTGCGGGCCCTGCCTCAGAAAGCGCAGCGCCGATCATTGCCTCAGTGACCTGTTGATTGGCACCGGCGTAAAGGATGATGGTATTTTCGCCCTCGGCATCGACACAGATATTGGCGTGCCCCGTTGAGCCTGCGACAACGGCAATGTGGCGCGTATCGACGCCGTACTCCAGCAGACGGTCCACAGCCCAGCGCCCGTCTGCACCAACCGCTCCGATGTGGACAACGTGCGCCGCGGCGCGCGCCGCCGCAACAGACATATTGGCGCCTTTGCCGCCCAGTCCCTGCGTCAGGTCCGTTGCTGCGAGCGTCTCACCCGGTGCCACCTGATGCGGCACGCGATATACGTTGTCTGCGTTAATGGATCCGAGATTGTAGATCGCCATCAACCAACCTTACAGGCAGCCAATACTGCCATGTTGAGAATGTCGTTTGCTGTTGATGTGGTCGAACATATCTGGATGGATCGGTCCACACCTGCAAGGATCGGGCCAATCACCGTTGCTCCCGCCATTTCCTGCATCAGTTTGACCGAAATGCTGGCCGAATGCCGCGCTGGCACCACCAGTATGTTGGCCGGTCCGGTCAGACGCGAGAAAGGATAATTTGACTGCGCGATGGGGTTCATCGCCACATCCACTGTCATTTCGCCTTCGTATTCAAAATCGACGCCCCGGCGATCCAGCACTTCGGTTGCACGAGCCATTTTGGTCGCCCGTTCGGACACCGGGTAGCCAAAGGTCGAGAAGCTGACGAATGCCACGCGCGGCTCAAGCCCCATGTTCTTGGCCACAGTGGCTGCGCGCGTTGCAATATCGGCAAGATCTTCGTCGTCGGGCCACTCTTGCACAAGCGTATCGGCGATGAAGACAATGCGCCCCTTGTGCAGCAAAGCCGTAATACCCGCAGCACCACTGTCCACGTCGGCATCAAACACGTGGTTGATCCGGTCCATGACGTGCGCCGACTTGCGCGTGGCACCTGTTACCAGCCCTTCGCCCTGTCCATGCGCCAGCATCAAAGCCGAGAACACATGGCGATCGCGCGCGGCAAGACGGTGAATGTCCTGCGCATCAAATCCACCCCGTTTAAGGCGCTCATAGAGAAAGGATTTGTACTGATCGAGGTGCGACGTATTCGCGGCATTCACCACTTCGATCTCGCGATGCGCCTCGGGCATGCCCGCTTTTTCCAGGAGCTCTTTGACATCATCAATGCGTCCAACGACCAGAGACTTTCCAAAACCGGATCTTTGATAGAGAACTGCGGCACGCAAGACACGCGGGTCATCACCTTCGGCAAAGATCATGCGTGCCTGGTTGGCCCGCGCGCGGGCGCTGATGCCGCGCAGGATGCTGGCGGTCGGATCCATTCGTGTTTTCAGCGATAGCTCATAAGCCTCCATATCAATGATGGGGCGGCGCGCGGCACCTGTATCCATCCCGGCCTTGGCAACAGCGGGTGGTACACGGAAAATCAGGCGCGGATCAAAGGGTGTCGGGATAATGTAATCGCGGCCAAAACTGAGGTTCTTGCCATAAGCCAGTGCAACTTCGTCCGGAACATCCTCGCGCGCCAGATTGGCAAGTGCGTGTGCGCAGGCGATTTTCATCTCGTCATTGATTGCGCGGGCATTGATATCGAGCGCACCGCGAAAGAGATAGGGAAAGCCCAGGACATTGTTCACCTGATTTGGGTAATCGCTGCGCCCTGTTGCAACGATTGCATCCGCGCGCACTTCCTGCGCCTCTTCGGGTGTGATCTCGGGGTCCGGATTGGCCATGGCAAAGATTACAGGGTTGTCCGCCATACTTGCGACCATGTCCTGCGTCACGGCACCTTTGACCGAAACACCCAGAAAAACATCCGCCCCTTTCATCGCCTCTTCCAGCGTAAGCATATCGGTCTTGACGGCGTGGGCCGACTTCCACTGGTTCATACCTTCGGTGCGGCCCTGGTAGATCACGCCCTTGGTGTCACACATGATGCAGTTTTGCTGCCGCGCACCCATTGCCTTGAGCAGCTCCAGACAGGCAATGCCCGCTGCTCCGGCGCCATTGAGAACGATACGAACATCTTCAATCTTTTTGCCGGAAATATGCAGCGCGTTGATCAGACCGGCCGCACAGATGACCGCCGTCCCGTGCTGATCATCATGAAAGACAGGGATATCCATCTCTTCTTTGAGACGCTGTTCGATGATGAAACATTCCGGTGCCTTGATGTCTTCAAGGTTAATGCCGCCAAAGGTCGGCCCCATCAATTTGACCGCGTTGACAAAGGCGTCCGTGTCTTCGGTGTCGAGCTCGATATCTATGCTATTGACGTCAGCAAAACGTTTGAACAGTACCGCTTTGCCCTCCATCACAGGCTTGGACGCCAGACCGCCAAGGTTGCCGAGGCCGAGAACCGCGGTGCCATTGGAGATCACCGCGACAAGATTGCCCTTGTTGGTATAGTCGTAGGCCGTCTCAGGGTTTTCAGCGATTGCCTCGCACGGCACCGCCACCCCCGGCGAATAGGCAAGGCTCAAATCCCGCTGCGTCGTCATCGGAACGGTGGCCGAAACCTCCCATTTTCCCGGTGTTGGCTCCAAATGGAAGGCGAGCGCCTCTTCGGCTGTCACGCGGGTCTTTGCCATATTTTCGGCCTCTCCTGTCTTTGCGGGCCTGTCTTCCTTAGCCCACAGGACATGGCGCCTCAAGCAAGGACGATCAGGGCTTTTCCCCCCAGCCCGTGGTTTGTAATGTCGCCTGAAACCGCCGGGGGGCTTTTCATGACCGTCACGCCGATGATGGCGCAATATCTCGAGATCAAATCCCAGCATGCAGACGCGTTGCTGTTTTACCGGATGGGTGATTTTTACGAGATGTTTTTTGATGACGCGGTTGCAGCAGCAGAGGCGCTGGACATCGCGCTGACCAAACGCGGCAAACATGACGGTCAAGACATTCCTATGTGCGGCGTGCCAGTGCACGCGGCAGAAGGCTATCTGCTGACGCTGATCCGTAAAGGTTTTCGTGTCGCGGTCTGCGAGCAGATGGAAAGCCCCGCAGAGGCAAAAAAGCGCGGCTCAAAGTCCGTGGTCAGGCGAGACGTGGTGCGACTGGTGACGCCCGGCACACTGACCGAAGACGCGCTGCTTGAAGCGCGTCGCAACAATTATCTTGCTGCTTTTGCGCAGGTGCGGGATGAGGCGGCCCTTGCATGGGTCGATATTTCCACCGGTGCGTTTCATGTCATGCCACTGTCTCTTTCCGGGCTGGGTCCTGAACTGGCGCGCCTGTCGCCGTCCGAGCTGATCTGCTCGGAAAGCCAGACAGCCGAACTGCGCAATGTCGCGGAGGATTTTGCGATAGCGCTCACCGATCTGGCGCGGTCCGCCTTTGACAGCACCGCTGGCGAGGCAAGACTATGTGACCTTTTCCGAGCTAAAACACTAGATGCTTACGGTGCTTTTTCACGCCCCGAACTGGGCGCAATGGGCGGAATCGTGGAATACCTCACAATTACACAGAAAGGGAATTTGCCGCTTTTGCGCCCGCCACGGCGCGAGGCGCTTTCGCGCACCGTCCAGATCGACGCAGCGACGCGTCGCAACCTTGAGCTGACCGAAAACCTGTCCGGCAGCCGCTCGGGAACGCTGCTCTCTGTTGTCGACAAGACGGTGACATCCGGTGGCGCGCGCCTTTTGTCGCATCGTCTGTCGAGCCCGTCGCGGGACCTGCAGATCATTAACGACCGTCTTGATGCGGTCAGTTTTGCGCAAGATCAGGGTCAGGCGCGTCACGCAATGCGCGATCACTTGCGCAAAGTACCCGATCTCGACCGCGCTTTGTCCCGTCTGGCGCTTGATCGTGGAGGCCCCCGCGACCTTGCGGCCGTCCGCAACGGACTGGTGCAGGCGGATTTGCTGCACGACAGCCTGAACCACACGCCGCTGCCTGCTTTGCTCCAGCAGGTACAAAGGGACTTTACGGGTCATGCGTCACTGATTGATCTTCTTGATGCGGCCCTCGTGGCCGATCCCCCACTTTTGCCGCGCGACGGCGGTTTTATAGCCGCAGGTCATGATGCCGAGCTTGACGAGGCGCGCGACCTGCGCGACCGCGGTCGCGCTGTGATCGCTGAAATGCAGCGGGACTTCGTCTCTAAAACGGGTGTTTCTTCCCTGAAAATCAAGCACAACAATGTTCTGGGCTACTTCATTGAAACAACGGCGACCCACGCGGACAAGATGATGTCGCCACCTTTATCAGAGACGTTCATCCACCGGCAAACCACCGCCAATCAAGTTCGGTTTACAACCGTTGAACTTTCCGATCTTGAAACGCGGATCATCAACGCGGGCGCCCGTGCACTTGATATCGAAAAGCGATTGTTTGCGCAGCTTCAGGCTCAGGCTGTCGCCTCCGCCGCGCCGATCACTCAAACTGCAAAAGCGCTCTCAGAACTGGATCTGGCCTATGCGCTGGCCGAGTGTGCGACGGCGGAAAACTGGTGCCGACCGAAAGTTGACGCCAGCCGCACCTTTCGCGTGGAACATGGCCGTCATCCCGTTGTCGAGCACAGTTTGCGCCGGCAAAGCGGCGGCGCTTTTATTGCCAATGACTGTGATCTGACAGCGATTGAGGATGCGGCGGCAATTCATCTGCTGACCGGGCCCAATATGGCGGGTAAGTCGACCTACCTTAGACAAAACGCTCTAATCGCGGTGCTGGCGCAAATGGGCAGCTATGTACCGGCGGCGACGGCGCATATTGGCATTGTCACGCAAATTTTCAGCCGCGTCGGCGCATCCGACGACCTGGCCCGCGGACGGTCAACTTTCATGGTCGAAATGGTCGAAACCGCAGCGATTCTCAATCAGGCGGACGACGAGGCGCTGGTGATACTGGATGAAATCGGGCGTGGAACCGCAACATACGACGGCCTGTCCATCGCATGGGCCACGCTGGAGCATTTGCACGACGTCAATCGCTGTCGCGCACTGTTCGCCACGCATTATCACGAGATGACTGCCCTCGCAGGCAAACTCGCAGGCGTTGAAAATGCAACGGTCGCCGTCAAGGAATGGGACGGCGAAGTTATTTTTTTGCATGAAGTCAAACAAGGCGCCGCAGATCGCTCATACGGTGTTCAGGTTGCTCAGCTTGCGGGGCTGCCGCCGGCCGTGATCGAACGGGCACGTGTCGTTCTGCATGCGCTTGAAAAAGGCGAACGCGAAGGCGGCATCAAGAAAGAAACGCTGATCGACGACCTGCCCCTATTTGCCGCAACCTCTGCGCCGGCCGAGGTCGCGCAAAAACCCTCCGATCTGGAACAAACGCTGGCGCAGATCCACCCTGACGAACTGACGCCCAAACAGGCACTGGATCTGATCTACAAACTGAAAGAAGCGGCCCGTGTCTGACCGCCGCTTCTTTGATCTCAAAATATCCTCGCCGAAGGCGAAATTCTGACAGCGTCAGCTGGCTGAAGTCGAAGACACGCCCACCTGCGCGGGCCGCAACAACCTGTCGTGCAGCATAAACCCTTCCGCTGCGACCTGAATGATGTCGCCTGCCTTGGTCCCTGGCACGGGTGCTTCGAACATGGCCTGATGCGTCTGCGGATCAAACCTGTCACCGACTTCCGGTGCGATGATCTCGATCCCGTGCTTTTTGAAAACGCTCAAGAGCTCGCGCATCGTCAGCTCGATGCCTTCGATCAGAGCCGCATTCGATTCCTTTTGCTCTTCGGTGATGGTCTCGATTGCGCGTTTCATATTGTCATAGACAGGCAATATATCGCGGGACAGCTTTGACCCACCGTAGTGCTCGGCTTCCCGCCGGTCGCGCTCGGATCGCTTGCGCGCATTTTCGGCATCGGCCAGAGCACGCATAAAACGATCTCTGAGCTCATCCCGCTCAGCACGCAGCTGGTCCAGTTCCAGTGCGTCGTCGTCAATTTCTTCCATTTCTTCGGCGAAAGCTTCAGCTTCGGCCTCTTCGACATCATCGAGAAAATCGTCGTTCTTCGGTTCTGCCATTTTAATCCTCTAACTCCGGTCGGACACCATCTTGCCCACCAGTTGCGCCGTGTAGTTCACGATCGGAACGATCCGGCCATAATTCAATCTTGTCGGACCAATGACGCCCACGGCCCCAATGATCTTTCGATCAGCGTTCATATATGGAGAAACCACCAGAGAGGAACCCGAAAGTGAGAAAAGTTTGTTCTCAGAGCCTATAAAAATGCGCACGCCATCGCCGCCCTCCGCGAGTTCGAGGAACTCTGCGATGTCTCGTTTGCGTTCCAGATCGTCAAAAAGCTGACGGATACGCTCCAGATCCGCCGCTTCACCCTCTTCGCTCAGCAAGTTTGAGCGGCCCCGCACAATCAACCGCTCAATCTGGTCCCCTTCACCTTCCCAAACGGCCAGGCCGCTCTTCACGAGTGCCTGTGCCAGCGAATCAATCTCCTGCCTGCGCGCAACAATCTGGCTTTGGATCACCCCATGTACTTCGCTCAGGGTTCGTCCTTCGATCAGCGCATTCAGAAAGTTTGCCGCTTCGCGCATGGAACTTGGGGTCTGACCCGGTGGCGGATTGAAAAGGCGATTCTCAACGTGACCATCCGCAAAGACCAGCACCACAAGGGCGCGGTCCGGGGCAAGAGAGACAAATTCAATGTGCTTGATCGGTGCTTCCCGTTTTGGTGTCATCACCAGCGATGCGCCATGGGTCACGCCGGACAGAGCGGATCCCACACGATCCAGCAGGCCCGAGACATCGTCTGAATTCGACGACATTGTCGCGTCGATTTTCTCGCGATCCGTTTCATTGGGATCACCGATCTCCAACAGCCCGTCGACGAACATGCGCAGACCTATTTGGGTCGGGACGCGCCCGGCACTGATGTGCGGGCTGTCAAGCAAACCAAGGTACTCAAGATCCTGCATAACATTGCGGATCGTTGCAGCACTGACCTTCTCGCTGAAGTCCCGCGTAAGGGTGCGCGAACCCACCGGCTGACCGTCTTCAAGGTAACCTTCAACCACGCGGCGGAAGACCTCGCGCGACCTCTCGTTCATCTCGCTCAGAATGTCTGGCGCGTCATTCATGTCAAATCTCCGTACGGCGCTAGATAAAAGCATATCGCAACAGGAAATCAATCGGGGTTGCATCGCGCCCCGCAGGCCCTGTATCCGATGACCGCACTGATAAAGGATATAGCATGCGCCCCTCCGGTCGAGACCTGAACGAAATGCGCCCCGTTTCCATCGAAACAGGATTCACAAAACACGCGGAAGGTTCTGCGCTGATCAAAGTCGGAGACACCCATGTCCTCTGCACCGCTACAATCGAAGACCGCGTTCCACCCTTCATAAAGGGATCAGGACTGGGCTGGGTCACGGCGGAATACGGGATGCTGCCACGCGCGACAAACACACGGATGCGGCGCGAAGCAGCATCGGGCAAGCAAGGCGGGCGCACAGTTGAAATTCAGCGTCTCATCGGGCGCAGTCTGCGTGCCGGTGTCGATCGTGTTGCACTGGGCGAGCGGCAAATCACGGTTGATTGCGATGTCTTGCAGGCCGACGGCGGTACGCGCTGTGCCTCGATCACCGGAGCATGGGTCGCCCTGCGACTTGCAGTAAATAAACTCATGGCCGCAGGCGATGTCCTAACTGACCCGCTACCGGATCCGGTGGCCGCCATCAGCTGCGGCATCTATGCAGGCCAGCCCGTGATGGACCTTGACTATCCCGAGGACTCAGAGGCCGGAGTGGACGGAAATTTCATCATGACGGGCGCCGGCCGATTGATCGAAGTCCAGATGAGTGCCGAAGGCGCAACCTTTTCGCGTGATCAGATGGATGCGCTGATGGATCTGGCTGCAAAGGGCGTGGGCGAGCTTGTCGACGCACAAAAGGCCGCCGCTTCATGACGCGACGGTTCGACGGCGATCAGATCCTGATTGCCACGCACAATGACGGCAAACTGGAAGAAATGGCGCAGCTCTTTGCGCCCCATCGTGTTGCTGTTTTGGGCGCTTCCGACATGAACCTGCCTGAACCGGAGGAAACAGAAGACACTTTTGTCGGCAATGCGCGCATAAAAGCGCAATCTGCGGTCAAACTGACAGGGCTGCCTGCACTGGCGGACGATTCGGGCATAGAAGTCGAGGCTCTTGACGGAAGCCCCGGTGTTTATACTGCCGATTGGGCCGAAACGCCCAATGGTCGGGATTTTGTGATGGCCATGACAAAAACCCACGAAAAGCTGGAGGCGGTCAATGCGCCTCATCCGCGGCGGGCGCGCTTTCGCGCCACTTTGGTGCTGGCGTGGCCCGATGGTCACGAAGAGGTCTTTGACGGATGTGTCAACGGCACACTTGTCTGGCCCATCCGTGGGACTGTCGGACACGGATATGATCCGATGTTTCAACCGGATGGCTATGACATCACCTTTGCAGAAATGGATCCGGCTGAGAAAAACCGGATCAGCCATCGCGCAGATGCGTTTATCAAACTGATTCAGGGCTGTTTTGGCTGAGGACTGGGAAGCCGGCGGCTTCGGCCTTTATATCCATTGGCCGTTTTGCGAGGCCAAATGTCCTTACTGCGACTTCAACAGCCATGTCGCGCGCACGATTGATCAGCGTCGCTGGCGAGACGCTTACTTGCTCGAATTGCGACGTTCCGCGGCGGAAAGCCCGGGCCGCGTGCTGCGCTCGGTCTTTTTTGGCGGTGGTACGCCCAGTTTGATGTCGCCTGACACCGCGGCTGATGTCATTGGCGAAATCCGCCGGCTGTGGCCAGCAGCGAATGATCTTGAAATTACGCTTGAGGCCAACCCCGGCTCCGTCGAGGCGGGAAAATTCGCGGCATTTCGGCAGGCAGGTGTCAATAGGATATCCATGGGCGTGCAAGCTCTGAACGATCAAGACCTGAAACGATTGGGCCGGCTGCACACAACGGCCGAGGCGATGGTCGCCTTTGACATAGCGCGGGCCGCCTTTGATAGGGTCAGCTTCGATCTGATCTATGCGCGTCAAGACCAGACGCTCGAAGCCTGGACAGCCGAACTTCGACGTGCGCTCGACCTCGCTGTCGATCACCTGTCTCTCTACCAGTTGACAATCGAACAGGGCACGGCGTTCGGGGATCGATACAACGCCGGCAAGCTGCGCGGCTTGCCAGACGAGGATTTGGGTGCTGATCTCTACACTGTAACGCAAGAGATTTGTGAAGCGGCGGGTATGCCAGCTTATGAGGTTTCCAACCATGCGCGCAGCGGCGCGGAGTCGCACCACAACATGGTCTACTGGCGTTACGGCGACTATGTTGGCATCGGTCCCGGAGCACACGGGCGCATGACGTTGGCTGGCACGCGCTATGCAACCGAGGCGTACTCCGACCCGACACGGTGGCTGAAAGGTGTCGCGAACGGCGCAAGTGAAAAACCGCGCGACGTTCTGTCTTGCACGGAACAGGCGACAGAATTTCTTCTTATGGGCTTGCGCGTCAAAGAAGGAGTGGACCTGCAAAGGTACGCAAATCTGGCAGGCGCGCCCATCGACGATCAGGCGGTGCACGAACTGACAGAACTTGGTATGATAACAGTCACGCGAGATAGATTAAATGTTACAAATCAAGGGTTTAGTGTCCTTGACGCAGTAATTTCCCGGCTGCTGAGAGACTAGGTACCGCTTAGCAAACGGCAGAGCTCGTCCAGGTCTTCCAACGTCTTGTAGTGCAGCGTCATCTGGCCGTTTTCCTGCCCCGACTTGTGGTTCAACACCACTTTCATCCCCAGAGCCGCTGACAGATCGCCCTCCAACGCCTTGGTGTCCGCGTCCTTTTCTGCCGGTGCTTTGGTCCGCGCAACGTCTTCTGGCTCAACCGGGCGCTCTTTCTTGACAAGATCTTCCGCCGCGCGGACGGACAGCCCGCCCGTCACGATTTTACGGGCCAACGCCAATGGATCAGCGGCAGGGATAAGGGCCCTGGCATGTCCCGCGCTCAGATCGCCGTTGCGGACCATGTCAACAACAGCCTCTGGCAGATTCAACAGACGCAACAGGTTTGCGATGTGACTACGGCTCTTACCCAAAGCCTCGGCCATCTTCTCCTGCGTGTGGCCGAATTTATCCATCAGCTGACGGTAACCCGCCGCTTCCTCTATGGGGTTCAAATCCGCACGCTGAATATTCTCGATAATGGCGACTTCCAGAACTTCAACATCGGTGAAATCCCGCACCACAACGGGCAGCTCATGCAACTGCGCGCGCTGCGCGGCACGCCAGCGCCGTTCCCCTGCAACGATCTCATACCGGTTTGCGTCAGTACTGCGCACGATCAAGGGTTGAATGACGCCCTTTTCCCTGATGGATGCCGTCAGATCATCAAGATCGCTGTCTTCAAATCTTTTGCGCGGCTGTTCCGGGTTGGGTGCGATTTGTTCAATTGGAATGCGTTTCTCTGCAGCCGACAGCCCCTCTTTAACAACGGCCTCCGTTTCAGCCACATCTGACATCAGTGCGGACAAACCACGCCCCAAGCCTCGCTTTGCTCTTCCATTGTTGCTCATGTCCGCCCCCTCAAGCCACTTTTACACGGTTCTTGTGCATCACTTCGCGCGCCAGATCCCGGTACGCCTGCGCGCCTTTGGACGTGGTGTCGTAGGTCAACACCGGCATCGCAAACGACGGTGCCTCGCTGACGCGCACGTTGCGCGGGATCCGGGTTTCGAAAACCAGCTCTCCCAGATTGTCACGCGCGTCCTGTTCCACCAGCAAAGACAGATTGTTGCGTTGGTCATACATGGTCAACACAATGCCTTCGATGCGCAAGTCTTTATTACCGGTCTGCCGCACTTCGCGGATGGTCAGCATCAGTTGTGACAAACCTTCCAGAGCAAAGAACTCACTTTGCAGGGGCACCAGCACAGAATGCGCTGCAATCATCGCGTTTACAGTCAGAAGGTTCAGAGATGGCGGGCAATCGATCAGAATATAATCGAGGTTGAACGCGTCCATCGGTGTTTGCCGCAAGGCGTCATGCAACAAAAAGCTGCGTTTTTCATTTGTCATCAACTCCAGATCGGCCGAGCTGAGGTCCGTCGTTGCAGGCACGATCATGAGATTTGGCGTGACCGTCGGCAGGATAACCATTTTCAAATCCATGTCATCGAGCAGCAGATCATATGTGGTGAACTCGCGATCTGCCACGTCGATCCCAAGACCGGTCGATGCGTTGCCCTGTGGATCCAGATCAACAACAAGCACTCGCGCACCAGCCTCTGCCAGTGCCGCAGACAGGTTTATTGCGGTTGTTGTTTTGCCCACGCCGCCCTTTTGGTTTGCAACCGCAATGATTTTCGGGCCTTGAGGACGCGATAAATCAGACACACTCGATATCCTTTATTTCCAGTATTGCTGCGCGAGGACTTGTCTTACTTCTATGCGTCCGCAGGGTGAAAGACCACGATTCCCGCGCGTCTTTTAACTCTTTTTCCCACTTTTCGCCTTTGAGGAAAAAGGCTGTGCCGTCTTTGGTCAAATGCTGCGCAGAATAAGACAGAAGGTCCGACAAATCCGCCAGGGCCCGCGCGGAAATCACCTCTGCATGAAGAGGCGCCAGAGCCTCAACGCGTTCGGCATGTACCGACGCGTTCAAATGCAAGTCACGGATCACAGTGCGCAAAAATGCTGTTTTCCTCTGATCGCTTTCAACCATCGTCACATGAAGGTTGGGGGCCATTTCCAGCGCACAAATTGCAATGACGAGGGCTGGAAACCCGCCTCCGCTGCCAAAGTCGGCCCATTTCTCGACTTTTGGTGCAATGTCGATCAACTGATACGAATCCCATATGTGGCGCGGCCACAGCTCCTTCAAACTGGATTTTGAAACCAGGTTGATCCGGGGTGACCACTTTGAAATCAGGTCATGGTACTTCGTTAGCCGCTCTAATGTTTCACGTGAAACATTCAATCCGGCACCAGGATCACCCATCAGGCGGATCGTTTCTTCTGCAAAAACCGCACCTTCGCGAGGATGAGTGTGAGGGCGGCAGGCGTCATGCCGTCGATCCGGCTCATCTGAGCGATCGACGCGGGACGTGTCGCGACCAGCTTTGTTTTCAGCTCGTTTGACAAACCATCAAGACCCGCATAATCGAACCCGCTCGGTATTTGCAGTTCTTCGTCTTTCCGCAGCAGCTCAATGTCCTTCTGTTGCCGCGCAATGTAATTTGCGTAAAGCGCTTCGCGTTCCATCTGTCTTTTGACAGGTTCTTCCAACGAAGAAAGCGTGTTATCGAGCGCTTCGATGTCGTCAAACGCCACGTCCGGGAACGCAAGATACTGCATGGCTGTCCGTCTGGTTCCGTCCTGATTGACCTTAATTCCCGCCGAAATAGCCTGCGACGGCGTAAATGTTGCGCGCTGCAGGCGGTTCCGGGCATCATCGAGCGCATCAGACTTCCTTTTGAACGCAGCCGCGCGGCTCTTTCCAACGCAGCCGATGTCAATACCAAGCGGCGTCAGCCGTTGATCCGCATTGTCCGCACGCAAAGACAGACGAAACTCTGCCCGCGAGGTAAACATGCGGTAAGGTTCCGTGACGCCCCGCGTTGTCAAATCGTCGATCATGACCCCGATGTAACTGTTTGACCGGCTGAAGGTCACCGGATTGCGCCCCAAAGCAGCACTGGCCGCGTTTAGCCCAGCAACCATGCCCTGCGCCGCCGCCTCTTCATATCCTGTCGTGCCATTGATTTGGCCTGCCAGATACAAACCTGGCATGTCTTGCAATGCCAGAGTGGAGTCGAGGACGCGCGGATCGATGTAATCGTATTCAATCGCATAACCGGGTTGCAGAATGGTGGCGTTTTCCAAACCAAAGATCGAATGCACATAATCTGCCTGCACGTCTTGGGGCAAAGACGTGGAAATCCCATTCGGATAGACCGTGTTGGTTGTCAGGCCCTCCGGCTCCAGAAAGATCTGGTGTGATGACTTGTCGGCGAAGCGCACGATCTTGTCCTCAATGGATGGGCAGTACCGCGGCCCGACACCGTCAATATGCCCGCCATACATCGCTGATCGATCGAGGTTCTGACGGATAATGTCATGCGTTCTCTCATTTGTGTGGGTGATCCCGCAGGTCACCTGACGCGCTGTCAGCCCTTTGGACATGAAGGAAAACAAAACCGGGTCCTCGTCACCTGGTTGCGCCTCCAAAGCATCCCAGCGGATTGTGTGCCCATCCAGACGCGGTGGTGTGCCCGTTTTCAAGCGGCCCATGGGGAGTTTGAAACTGTCCATCCGCTCAGCCAGGCGCACGGATGCCCTGTCGCCCATACGCCCACCAGAGTGCGAGACATCTCCGATGTGAATGACGCCGCGCAAAAACGTGCCCGTGGTCAAAACAACCGCATGCGCCGTCAACGTCGTTTCGTCTGCAAGTACTACGCCGCTAACGCGATCTCCGATCATTTGAAAATCAATGGCTTCTCCGACGATGATTTCCAGATTTTCTTGATTCTCCGTCGCTGACAGCATTTCTGTCTGATAGATCGCACGGTCAGATTGCGCGCGCGGGCCCTGAACCGCGGGGCCCTTCCGTCTGTTCAAAAGACGAAATTGAATACCGGCGAGATCAGCAATGCGCCCCATCACCCCATCCAAAGCGTCGATTTCGCGCACCAGATGACCCTTGCCCAGACCGCCAATCGCTGGATTACAAGACATTACGCCAATGCCAGCCCTGGACATAGTGATCAGCCCGGTCCGCGCGCCCATACGCGCAGCGGCATGCGCCGCCTCTGCGCCGGCATGCCCGCCGCCGATGACCAAAACATCAAAATGTTTCACGTGAAACACTCCTCACTTACCGAGGCAAAAACTGGCAAAGATCTCATCCAACAGGTTTTCCGCATCAATGCGCCCCACCAAAGCTTCCAACGCTCGAATCGCTGTGCGAAGTTCTTCTGCCGCTATATCATAGCTTGCTGGTCCATTTGCGAGGATCGCCGATGCTGCATTCAAACATTTCAACGCGCGTTCCATTGCATCACGGTGACGCGCGTGCGTCGCGACACCGGCTGTGGTTACGCGGTCAGCAAAAACAGACTTCACGCGGTCGATCAACGCCTGCACGCCTGCACCTGTTTTACCGGATATACCGCCTCTAGATCCCTTTAAGACATCCATTTTCGGACGTAAAACAATATCATCCTTTAAGGGTGACAGCGGCAAATCCTCATTCTCATTTTTCAGAAAGACGCGCAGGTCCGCATCGCGCGCTCTTTGAACGGCTCGCTCGATCCCGATGCTCTCCACCACATCGTGGCTATCGCGTAGTCCGGCTGTGTCCAGAACCGTGACCGGCAGACCACCCAGATCCATACGCACTTCGATCACGTCGCGCGTCGTGCCCGCGATCTCTGACGTGATCGCCGCATCCCGGCCAGCAAGTCTGTTGAGCAACGTCGATTTTCCAGCGTTCGGCGGGCCAACGATAGCGACCTCAAAACCAGCGCGAACGCGCTCTGCCACAAAGGTCCCGGCTATCTCACCCTGCAACGTCTCCGTCACAGATGACAAAAGCATGCTCACTTCCGGCGTCACATCGACCGGCACCTCGTCATCCGCGAAGTCCATGGTTGCCTCCAGCAGCGCCGCCGCCCGGATAAGATTTGCGCGCCATTTTTCGACCACATCCCCCAAAGCACCGGATAAGACACGCAGCGCCTGTTTTCGCTGCGCCTCCGTTTCCGCATCGATGAGATCCGCCAGCCCTTCCACTTGCGCAAGGTCAAGCTGGCCGTTCTCAAGGGCGCGACGCGTAAACTCTCCCGGGTCCGCAAGACGCGCGCCTTCCTGTGCACTGAGTTCTCGCAAAACGGAACTGACAACCGCGACACTGCCATGCAGATGCAGCTCGACAACATCTTCTCCCGTAAAACTCGCTGGGCCCAAGAAACAGAGCACCAGGGCCTGATCCAGCACATTGCCATCCCCACCTGAGAGATCCCGCACAGCTGTCTTGCGAGGATGTGGCAAAGCGCCACAAAGCTTTTCCCCGATCGCGTGCGCGCGCGGCCCTGAAATACGGATGACGCAAATGCCCGAGCGGCCCTGCGCCGTCGCCGGTGCAAAGATTGTATCCATGTTTAACTCACTGTTTTTAAACAATAAGTTATGTATTCATTGAGTCGAAGAAGTCGGAGTTTGTCTTGGTCTGCTTGAGTTTGGAAATCAGGAACTCAATGGCATCCGTTGTACCCATGGGGTTGAGGATCCGACGCAGAACAAATGTTTTTTGCAGGTCAATTTTGTCGACCAGCAGCTCTTCCTTCCGGGTGCCGGACTTGAGTATATCCATCGCCGGGAACACGCGCTTGTCTGCAACCTTGCGATCCAGCACAATTTCGGAATTGCCGGTGCCCTTGAATTCTTCAAAGATCACCTCGTCCATGCGGCTGCCTGTTTCGATGAGGGCCGTGGCAATGATCGTGAGAGATCCACCCTCTTCGATATTCCGCGCTGCACCGAAAAAGCGCTTGGGGCGCTGCAGCGCGTTGGCGTCAACGCCCCCGGTTAAGACTTTACCCGAAGACGGGACGACCGTGTTGAACGCACGACCAAGCCGCGTGATCGAATCCAGCAGGATCACAACGTCCCTTTTGTGTTCGACCAGACGCTTGGCTTTTTCGATCACCATTTCGGATACGGCAACGTGACGCGTTGCCGGTTCGTCGAACGTCGAAGAGATGACCTCCCCTTTTACGGACCGCTGCATATCCGTTACCTCTTCTGGCCGCTCGTCAATCAGAAGAACAATCAGGTAGCATTCTGGGTGGTTCTTCTCGATGCTCGACGCGATGTTCTGCAAAAGAACGGTTTTGCCTGTGCGCGGCGGCGCGGTGATCAAGGATCGCTGGCCTTTCCCGATCGGCGCCACGAGATCGATGATACGGGCTGACCGGTCTTTGACCGTTGGGTCATCCACTTCCATGGTGAGGCGCTCGTCGGGATAAAGCGGGGTCAGGTTCTCAAATGCCACCTTGTGACGCGCCTTATCGGGATCCTCGAAGTTGATCTGCGTCACATCGAGCAGCGCAAAATACCGCTCGTTGTCATCTGGTGCCTTGATCACGCCCTGAATGGTATCGCCCGTGCGCAACGCGTATTTTCGGATCATTTCAGGCGAGACGTAGATGTCATCGGGACCCGGAAGATAGTTCGCCTCGGGCGAGCGGAGGAACCCGAATCCGTCTTGCAGAACTTCCAGAACACCATCACCCGAGACTTCCCAGCCCTCATCCGCGCGTTCCCGCAGAATCTGGAACATCATCTCGCCCTTGCGCATGGTGGATGCGTTTTCAATCTCCAGATCCTCTGCCATGGACAAAAGATCTTTCGGGCTTTTGCGCTTGAGATCAGCGAGATTGAGTTTTTCGGACGATACGTCCTGTCCTTGCGATGTCATGAGACTACCCTCGTGCGCCCTGCATCAGCGCGGGCTGCGGTGTGTAATACTGTCAGGTCAGCACCATCTCCGGACGGAGCGGTAACGCAGATGTAAAGTCCGGCGTCACAACTGTCAATCGATTCAGAATTTCACAACAACCGAAACGACAATTACCACCATCAACACGGTCGGGACCTCATTCATCATCCGGAACTGACGACCCGTCAGCGCGTTGCTTCCGGCGACAAAGTCCTTGCGTCGCAAACCCAGCCAATGGTGAAACCATGTCATCGCCAAAACGGCAACCAACTTGGTCCAGGGCCAGACAGACCCCCAGTCGACTATTCCTGGTGTCAGGACGAGACATAAACCGAAAATCCACGTCGCGATCATGGCCGGGTTCATAATAACACGGAGCAGTTTTAGCTCCATTGTCTGGAACAGCATGTGGGTGTCGCCCTGTTGTCCGACCTGTTCGACGTGGTAGACAAACAATCGGGGCAGATAGAACAGACCTGCCATCCATGCGATTACCGCCATAATGTGCAGGGATTTGATCCACGGGTATCCCGCGGCCAGAAAATCTGTCATGATTACTCCGTTCCTTGCATGCTCTTAAAATAAATAAAGAAATATAGAAAGATGATGATTTTGTAGGGATTGCGATATCTGTGGATTATGGTTTCGCCCCCGAAGTTATCCGCATGGGAGAACTTTGCCGGACGGGATTAATAAAGTCTTCATAACTAAAAAATATGCAATAAAAACATAATATTAGAGATACATCTCTCCAAATTTTCACGTATATATTTGTGGATAAATTGGGGGATTTCAGTTTTCCTCAGAATAGAATTGTCCTTATCCTTAGGCAGATAAAATCTGCATAGTTGTGTGTAACGTCCGTGTTGCGGGAAAGCTTGCACCAGAGCGCATGATTGCTCAGAACTGGTCCCGTCTGCACACTGTGCTTGGCTCACAGGTTTATCCACATGCAACATGCACTTATTCTGGCCTCTGGTTCCGAAATCCGCGCACAGCTACTGCGCCAGGCGGCGGTTAAATTGGAGATTTGTCCCGCCCGAATAGATGAAGATGCGGTGCGCGAGTCGTTGATGGCGGAAGACGCTTCCCCAAGAGATGTAGCCGATGCGCTGGCGGAATTGAAAGCACGGAAAGTCAGCGAGAAGTACCCCGGCCGTTTGGTTCTGGGCTGTGATCAGGTGCTGGATCATCGCGGCGTACTTTTGTCCAAACCAGACGATCAGGCAGAAGCTATTGCACAACTGAGTAAGATGCGTGGAGACCGCCATACACTGTTGTCAGCGGCCGTGATTTATGAAGATGGTACACCACTGTGGCGCCATGTCGGGGTTGTGCGCTTGCGGATGCACGAGATCAGTGACGACTATCTGACCGTCTATGTTGCGCGAAACTGGGAGAGCATTCGCCATTCTGTTGGCGCCTATAAGCTCGAAGAGGAAGGGGCGCGGCTCTTTTCCCGAATTGACGGCGACTATTTCACCGTTCTGGGTTTGCCTCTGCTGGAGCTTTTATCCTATCTGTCACTGCGGGGGGATTTACCACGATGAGTGAAAGTAAAATACCTTTGGCAGGTGTGATAGGGATGCCAATTGCGCATTCGAAATCCCCGAAACTGCATACACACTGGTTGCGGTCGTACGGGGTGGCAGGTTTCTACATTCCGATCGAAGTCGCGTCCAATGATCTCGGACAGGTTCTGCGCACCCTACCGAAAATGGGGTTTGTGGGCGTCAACGTGACCATCCCGCACAAAGAGAGCATTCTGCAGATCGCGGATCTTGTCACGGACAGGGCAACACTGATCGGAGCTGCCAATACACTCATCTTTCGAAGCGATGGCAAAATTCACGCAGACAACACGGATGGGTATGGTTTTCTTGAAAACCTGAAATCTGGAGCGCCCGATTGGGTGCCGGCTGATGGGCCGGCAGTAATCCTTGGTGCAGGAGGTGCTGCCAGAGCGGTGATTGTTGCATTGCTGGACGCCGGTGTCCCCGAAATCGTGCTTACAAATCGCACACGTGCCCGGTCCGACAAATTGCAATCAGACTTTGGCAATCGCATTAAAGTGATCGATTGGGTGCAGGCGGGCAACGTACTGGAGAATGCAAAGCTCGTCGTGAACACCACCTCTCTTGGCATGGTTGGCCAGGCCGAAATGCGAGTGCCCCTCGACGGTTTACGATCGGGCACCGTCGTAACCGATCTGGTTTACAATCCTCTGCGCACCAAACTCCTTCAGGTTGCTGAAGAAAAAGGCTGCGTCACGGTTGATGGTCTGGGCATGTTGCTGCATCAGGGCGTACCGGGTTTTGAGCGTTGGTTTGGTCCGCGGCCCGAGGTGACAGAAAAGACGCGTCAGGCGGTGCTTGGGTGACGTTTCGATTGGGTTTGACCGGCTCGATCGGAATGGGCAAATCAACAACCGCGCAAATGTTTGTCGCTGAAGGATGCGCGCTCTGGGACGCAGACGCGGCGGTGCATCGCATGTATGGACACGGCGGGTCAGCGGTGCACCCTATTGGCGCGGCTTTTCCGAAAGCTGTTCAGGATCAAAGGGTCAACCGCGAAAGGTTGCGCGAGATCATTGCAGAAAACCCAGACGCCCTGAAAACCGTTGAACAGATCGTGCACCCGCTGGTCGCGCAGGATCGCGCGGCTTTTCTGGAGCAAACGGACGCTGACATTGCCGTGCTCGACATTCCCCTTCTCTTTGAATCTGGTGCGCAGGCAATGATGGACGCTGTTGCCGTTGTAACCGTTCCCCCGCAAGAACAAGAGCGCCGCGTTCTTGCGCGGGGCACTATGACAAAAGCACAATTTGATCAGATCCGAGTCAAGCAAATGCCAACGGACGCCAAAGTGGAACGCGCGGATTACGTCATTGTCACAGATACACTTGAACATGCGCGGGCGCAGGTTCAGACTGTCGTTCAAACAATACGGGCGGAGCAGGCGAATGCGTGAGGTGGTCCTTGATACAGAGACAACCGGTTTTGACCCTGAAACAGGGGATCGGATTGTAGAGATCGGCGCGGTGGAGTTGTCCGGGCATGTGCCGACGGGGCGCACGTACCACCAATACATAAATCCGGAACGCAGCATGCCTGAAGAGGCCTTTGAAGTACATGGGCTGGGCGATGACTTTTTGCGAGACAAGCCCAAGTTCGCAGAGGTTGGACAGGCATTTTTGGAGTTTATAGGAGACGCAAAGCTGGTCATTCACAACGCCGCTTTTGATATCAAGTTTCTCAACGCGGAACTCAAATGGATGGGGATGCCGCAGATCCCCTGGGAACAGGCTGTCGACACGCTTGCCATTGCGCGAAAGCGATTTCCCGGATCGCCGGCGTCACTCGACGCGCTGTGCCGGCGGTTCAACATCGACAACTCGGCGCGCACACTGCACGGTGCTTTGCTCGACAGCGAAATATTGGCGGAAGTCTATCTTGAACTGATTGGTGGTCGCCAGCCCGACTTTGCTCTTTCCGCGACGACATCCGCGTCGGACGAAAATGCAGCAGACGGCTGGACGCCAGGCCCAAGGCCGACGCCTCTGGCACCGCGCATCACCGAACAAGAGGCCGCCGCCCATGCCGATTTTGTTGCAAAACTGGGTGAAGATGCGCTGTGGCTTAAAGGCTGATCAGGCGTCCATTTTCGGCGCGTCTGTGGCCTGGCGACGAGCCACTTCGTTACGGTAAAGCGACAGAAAGTCGATGTTTTCGAGGTTCAGAGGCGGGAAACCGCCATCGCGGGTCACATCGCTGACAATGCGGCGCAGGAATGGAAAGATCATGCGCGGGCATTCGATCAGAAGGAATGGGTGCAACTGCTCGTCCGGTACGTTTTCGATGTGGAAAATTCCGGTGTACTCAATCTCAAGAACAAACAGCGTGGTGTCGCCCTCTTTTGCCTTTGAGGTCACATTCAGCTTGATTGTCGATTCGTACTGGTTGTCCCCGCCCCGCTTCTTTCCGTCCAGGTTGACCTGAACCTGCACGTCGGGCTGCACGTCAGCAGGCGCGCCTTTGGTCGACATGATGTTTTCAAAAGACATGTCACGAATAAACTGACCGAGCACGCGCATCTGCGGCGCCTGGGGCTGTTGTTGTTCCTGAGGTTGCGATGTTCCGTTCTCTTCGGCCATTATGCGCTCCTGACAAATAGCGTTTGCGCTGCCTTACCAGCTTGGTTCCGGGTACTCAATGCTTGGTCCAGCCCGAAGGCTTTTTCGGCTCTGCAGGATCTGAGTGAATCTCGCTGAACTCCCCGTCGATCACGTCACCGCCGCCGGACCGGTACGGTTGCTGGTGCGCCTGAGACGACCCGGTCTGGAAGCTTTGCACATTCACACGCGCCTTCATCGCGCGAAATGTGCGCGCGCGGAACCCCGGAATAAGCAAGAGAAAGCCGATCGTGTCCGTGAAGAACCCGGGCGTCAGCAATAATGCGCCCGAAAAGAGGATCATTGCGCCGTGTGCGAGCGGTTCGGTCGGATCCTGAAGTTCATCGAAAGAATTACGCAGTTGACCCAGGGCCACAGCACCCTGATTGCGCACCAGTGCCGCACCCAGTACGGCTGTGAAAACGACTGTCACCAGCGTCCAACCCAGTCCAATCGCCCCGCCAATTTGAACAAACAGGGCGATTTCTATCAAAGGTATTGCGAGAAAGGCTACAAACAGCCACATTTTGCTACTTCCTTTCATGCCACCTGCGGTGGACTTGCTCTGGTCTAACGCCTACATAATGTCTCTGACAGCCTGATACTACATCCCGCTCCGCGAGAGGTTCCTATGAATTCGTCCCTGATCCAGCTTCTGGTGCTAGCCGGCATTGCCGTTTTTCTGATTCTGCGCCTCAAGAATGTATTGGGCACGCGCGACGGGTTCGAGCCGGGACCATCGCAAAACCCGTTGCCGGACCGTCAGCCGCAGCGCGATTTTGAAGTGATCGAAGGAGGCCCGGACCTTGATATCACGGACCACGTGGATCAGGACAGCCCGGCCGCGGATGCGCTGGCACGGATGAAGGGCATTGAACCGAGTTTCAGCGTCACTGAATTTCTCGGTGGGGCACGCGGAGCATACGAAATGATCGTCATGGGCTACGAAAATGGTGACCTCGATGACATCCAGCCGTTTCTGGCCGAAGACATATACGAATCCTTTGTGGAGGGTGTCGCCGCCCGCGAGGATCAGGGCCTGACCATTGAAGCAAGCTTTGTTGGTGTCCGCGAACTTAAACTCGTTGGTGCGACGCTTGATCCGGACACAAATGAGGCTGAGCTTTCCATTCGGTTTACCGGAGAGTTGACCTCGGCCGTGCGCAACAGCGAAGGTGAGATCATCGAAGGCAGTCTCACAGAAGTAAAACGTCAGAAAGACACATGGACTTTTGCGCGCCATATGGGAACGGACGACCCAAACTGGGTGCTGGTTTCGACCGACGGGTGAGAACTTTTTTTGCGGCTTGTGTCGCTGCGGGTCTGATGGCGATGGGTACTATGTCATCGTCGGCTGAGCCGCAGGTTACAGTGCTGTCTTTCGACGATCTGGACAGGTGGCGCGATGACGATCATGCGGCAGCCCTGAAAACGTTCCAAAACACCTGCGCAGACCTGGATGATCCCGACTGGCGGGCCGTCTGCGCCTATGCCACGTCAAATCCCGACCCCCGGAGTTTCTTTGAACTTCTGTTTCGCCCGGTTCTGATCGAAGATGGCGACGCCGCGCTGTTCACGGGGTACTTTGAACCTGAGCTCGACGGCGCCCGCAGCCCTTCGGCGCGTTACCGGTATCCCGTGCACCGCATGCCTGCAGAGGCGCGGCGCACAGACAAGTGGTACTCGCGCCGCCAGCTTCTCGAAAACGGTGTTTTGCAGGGTCGTGGACTGGAAATCGCGTGGGTCGATGATCCGGTAGAGCTGTTTTTCTTGCAGATTCAGGGCTCTGGTCGTATCAATTTGCCTGATGGATCGAAACTACGTGTCGGCTACGGTGGAAAGAACGGACATGAATATCGGTCCGTTGGTGCAGAGCTTGTGCGGCGCGGCGTGTTTCAGCCTCATCAAGTCAGCGCACAAGTCATCAAGAACTGGGTAAAACGCTATCCGCAGGCCGGTCAAGAGTTGCTTTATCATAACCCGTCGTACGTCTTTTTTCGCGAGGTAAATAAAGTGCCGGCGGACAAAGGTCCCTTGGGGGCGATGAACCGGTCGGTGACAACCTTGCGCACCGTTGCGGTTGATCCCGCCTTCGTTCCTCTGGGCGCACCGGTCTGGGTCGAAAAAGACGGTCGCGATCCGATGCGACGGCTGATGATCGCGCAGGACACGGGTTCAGCCATCAAAGGCGCGCAGCGCGCGGATATATTCTTTGGCACCGGGGATGCCGCAGGTCGCGAAGCCGGCAAGCTGAAAGACCCAGGTCGTATGATCGTTCTTTTGCCGATTCAGCGCGCTTATGCGATGGTACCGGACGCGCCGGAATGAAACGCCGCGGACTTAGTCCAGAGGATGTCGATCTCTGGAAAAAGGTCGCAGACCAAACCGAACCGCTGCACCGTCGCGAGACATTCGATCCGGCAGCTTTTGCGCCAAAACCGTTGCCAAAGCCCATGGCGCGTCCGATCCCGTTGCTGCTTGATGGCAAGTCTCCCCCCAAACCGCCGCCCCGCAAGACCACCGTCGATCTCGCACCAACTCTACCTGACCGTATTGCAAAGGCGCCGGTTCAAATGGACCGAAAGACATTTGCCAAGATGGCCCGTGGCAAACTCAAGCCGGAGGCGCGCATTGACCTGCATGGTATGACATTGGATCGTGCCCACAGCGCCCTGACCCGGTTCATTCTGACCGCGCATGGCTCCGGCAAGCGTTTGGTTCTGGTCATCACCGGCAAAGGCAAGGACCGGGATGAGGGCGGCCCGATTCCAACGCGGTTCGGTGTGTTGAAACATCAAGCCCCGCAGTGGCTTGCGATGCCGCCGCTGTCATCGGTCGTGCTGCAAATCAGTCAGGCGCACATCAGCCACGGCGGCGGCGGGGCTTACTACGTCTATCTCAAGCGGCGGCGGTAGGCAGGTCGCGCCGATAGCGCAGGACACCCAGCCCGGCGGCTACAGCGCCGACCACGTAGAATGCGCTGATAGGGATCATCTGGTCAGGAAAGTTGATGTCAAGATCGATCAAAACCCCGGTGATGCCCGGCCCGATGGCCGACCCAAACACCGCGAGAGCGGCGGCCGCAGCCTTGATCGCGCCAAGATGGCGCGTGCCGTAAAACACTGCCCAAAAAGCAGTTATTGAGGTTCCGTACATGCCTTGCCCGATGCCAAAAATGACAAGCGCGATACCGGCAGCAAAAATCGTATCGGCATAAGCCAGCATCAAAAACGCAATCGCGAAGGGGAAAAGCTGCACTGGAACGATCCACTTCACGCCAATCCGGTCAACCGCCCATCCCGTTACGAAGGTAAATGTGATCATCGACAGTGTGAAAATTGGCATCAGCGACACGAATGATGCCAATGACCAGCCTTTGACTTCGGTAAAGTGCACGAGTTGAAAAAACAGCGCGGTGCCCCAGGCTGGCGGTCCAATCAGCAACAGGGACAGAAAGTAAAAGAGCGGATGGCGCAGCATTTCGCCGCGCGTCCAGTGCCGTCCTTTCATTCCAAGACTGGCGCTGCTTTCTGCCAGGGATTGTGGTGTTCGTTCTTTGCGCAGCAGAAGTTGAATGACCGGTATGGAGATAAGGACCAGCAATGCCGCCACAATCCAAAGACTGCGCCATTCAAACCTGGCGAGCAACGCAACGAAGATCACCGGCAAAACGGCCTGCCCGGCGGCAAATCCCATCGACGCAATGGAAATTGCGCGGCCACGCGCTGCAACGAACCAGCGGGCCATTGCGACATAGGCGACTTCCGACATCATGCCCTGTCCCAAAAGCCGCAGCGCGTAGATGACCGCGATCAAAAGCACCCAGTTGTGAACCGCGGCCATCGCCAGACACGCTACCGCCAGCAAAACCATCACGCAAAAAGACAAAAGCCTGACGCGATACCGGTCTGTCAGCACGCCCGCCCAGATCATCGTGACCGCGGAAAACGTGGTCGCGAGCGTATAGAGCCCACCCCATTGCCCATCGGTCAGCCCAAATTCTCGCATGATATCACCGGCAAAAAGCGCGATGAAAAATGTTTGCCCGTAGGATGAGGAAAACGACAACAGGAAGCCCGCAAGCAGGAACAACCGGTTGTCGACGAGAAAGCGGAGGTAGCCCATGCGCCCGGTGTTACAGGCGCATGGTCAAATGGAAAGGCTTAAAGCACGTAGCGGCTCACATCCGTGGATTTTGTAAGCTCGCCGAGGTTGGCTTCGACAAACGCTTCATCCACTATGATCTCTTCGCCGCCCCGATCAGGAGCCGAGAAGGACAGCTCTTCGAACACCCGCTCCATGACGGTATAAAGACGCCGGGCGCCGATGTTTTCCACCGACTGATTTACATCGGCAGCAATCTTGGCCAGCGCGGCGATGCCCGCCTCGGTAAAGCTGACCTTAACCTCTTCGGTCCCCATCAGGGCAGTGTATTGCAGGGTCAGCGCGTTGTCTGTTTCCGTCAGAATGCGCACGAAATCTTCTTCGGTCAGCGCGCGCAATTCGACACGGATTGGTAAGCGGCCCTGAAGTTCGGGCAATAGATCCGACGGCTTTGCGATGTGGAACGCGCCCGATGCGATAAAGAGGATGTGGTCGGTTTTGATCGGTCCGTGTTTGGTGCTGACGGTTGTGCCTTCGATCAGCGGCAGAAGATCACGCTGCACCCCCTCACGGCTCACGTCAGCACCGCGTGCATCGGACCGAGCGCAGACCTTGTCGATCTCGTCCAGAAAGACGATCCCGTTCTGCTCGACGGCTTCAATGGCAGCGCGTGTAACGGATTCGTCGTCCAGCAGCTTGTCTGCCTCTTCACCGATCAGAACGTCATAGCTTTGTGCCACGGTCATTTTCTTGCGGGTGGTGCGCCCGCCCATCGCTTTGCCAAACAAATCGCCAAGGTTCATCATTCCCATATTGCCGCCCGGTTGGCCGGGAATATCCATCATTGGGAAGGGATTTGAGGTGTCCGCTACGTCCAGTTCGATCACCGTGTCATCCAGCTCTCCTGTGTTTAGCTTCTTCCGAAACATCTCGCGGGTGCTTTCGCGTGCGTCCTCGCCCGCAATCGCGGAAATTACGCGGTCTTCAGCGGCCTGATGCGCATTTGCCTTTACATCGTCGCGCATGTGTTCCCGCGTCATGGTGATTGAGGCATCGACCAGATCCCGGATGATCTGCTCCACGTCGCGGCCGACGTAACCCACTTCCGTGAATTTCGTGGCCTCCACCTTTAGAAATGGCGCTCGCGCGAGTTTGGCCAGACGGCGGCTGATCTCGGTTTTTCCTACGCCGGTGGGTCCGATCATCAGGATGTTCTTTGGGTAAACTTCCTCCCGCAGATCGTCAGACAGCTGTTTTCGACGCCAGCGATTGCGCAGGGCCACGGCCACAGCGCGCTTCGCGTCCTTCTGGCCAATGATGAACCGGTCGAGTTCGGAGACGATTTCGCGGGGCGTGAGGTCGGTCAAGGCTTTGTCCTGATCTTAGATGTTTGCAGGGATGTAAGGATACGTGAGACAAACAGCAACCGCGAAGCGGCAACTTGGTTTTGCGCCTCATGCGCTGGGCGGCAGGCGGTGGCGCGGGATGATGCCGGGCAACACCGACATCAGGACGGACCTGATCTTTTCCCAGCGGGCACCCAAAAAGACAAGGAAAAGCCCAAGCAAGAAAATGGTCGTGAACGCATCCTGTTCGTCATAGATCGTGCGGCTCAGGATGACTGTGTAGACAATCGCAGCAATCAGAAACGACCTGCGATCAATGACAATCGCGACGAGGGCGATCAGGCCAAGGACCGCGAGCAGAACAATATCCGCTGATGCCGATTGCTGGGCCAGCAAGCTCATTGCGATTGTGTTCACAAGGGCGGGTGCAGCGACCACGTGCAACCAAAAACCGTTGGCGGCGCGGCGCGTGACCCTGTGTGGATCGGACATGTCAAAGGCCATCGCAAGGGCAAAGACGACAAGACCCAAACCAAGCGTGATCAAGGCAAACGGACCGTCATCTGACAGCAGGAACAGGTCCTGAATGCTGGCCGGCGCACCAGCAGAGTTTGCGGCGATCAGGATCGATACCAAAAACGCCGCCAATGCGATAATCGCGAGGGCAAACGGTACCCGAAACCGCAGCCAGAAGACAAAGAGGCCGAAAGTGGCAAGCGCCAACGGCCACGGAATGCTGCTGTAATCCTGCCGTGCGATCATGAAAACTTCCGCAAAAGCGCTGATGCAGCCATAGGCCGCGTTGCCGGCAAACATAATTGCCAGTGCGATGGCTGGAGCCACCATGCGCCTGCGGCGAATAAAATACTCCGCAAGACCCCACAGGGCTACAGCACCAACGAGGCTGGTCGCGATCAGATAGCTTTGCAAACGATCCGCATATGGGATTACGCCAATTGAAACGATCCCGATCCAGCCCAGCGACAGGATGACAAGACCAACGACGATGAAGATCTCGTTGAACCCTTTGAAAAGCTCAAAAGGCTCATCGCCAGGATCGAGGTTTTCGCGCGCGCCTTTTCTGCTGTGCGAGAGCGCTGTAAGCGAAGCGGCCTGAGCCTCACTTAGAATTCCGGCGCCAACAGCGGCGCGGACATCGTCTTTCTCGATCATGCAGAGATCATCTCGACCGTGAGGTTTCCGTTTGTGTAGACGCAGATGTCCGCTGCGATATGCATCGCGTCCCGGGCAACTTCTTCGGCTGTTCGGTCGCTGTCCATCATGCCGCGGGCCGCGGCCAGTGCGTAGTTGCCGCCCGACCCGATGGCGGCGACATCGTGTTCCGGCTCCAATACATCCCCTGCCCCGGTAATGACGAAAATGTCCTTGCCATCCGACACGATAAGCATTGCTTCGAGCTTTTGGAGATATTTGTCCGTGCGCCAGTCCTTGGCCAGTTCGACGCTGGCGCGAGCGAGCTGGCCGGGCGTCGCTTCCAGCTTGGCTTCAAGCCGTTCCAGCAATGTGAAGGCATCAGCCGTGGAGCCAGCAAAACCCGCTACAACGTCAAAGCCACCCGGGCTCAGCCTGCGGACCTTGCGCGCCGTGCCCTTGATAACCGTCTGCCCCAAAGAAACTTGCCCATCCCCTGCGATGACAACGTTTCCGTCCTTTCTGACGCCAATGATCGTGGTACCATGCCAACCGGGGAACTCTTCGCGGGACATTTTTCTCTCCTGAAAATCTGGTGGCGTATATGGCCTGTGCGGCGCGCATCTACAAGGTTTTGAAAAAATGCATCCGCAAAAAGCTGACATCCAGAGCCACGGTCCATGCACCCTGTCCTTTCCGTTATTGGGTGCCGGTAGGCCGATTTTCGGCTCTGGGCCTTTCACTTGCCCGAACTTCCGCGTCCTCAGTTTACATTGGGACGTTTTTCTCTGTCAGCCAAGAAGGCGCGACCGCTAGCGGAATGGACTTGTCTGGCGCGGAAACCGGTGCCCGAGATGTACTTTTGGCGGCAATATTCATGCAGCCTTTGAGCAAAATCGGTGGCTGGAACGGGTTTTTTCTAAAGCCGGTTGCTGAATAACGCAGCAGATAGCCCGATCGTATCTGAACGAGGTCACAGGCACCAAAGGGTGTTTGGCTTCGGCTTCGCGTACGGTTTTTCAATTGCGCGATGTAAAAAAGGCGCTCTCAAAAGCGCCTTTTCAGAGTTTCTGCGCCTGGCTGGACCGGATCAAATAGAATCTTCTATCCAGCTTTGCAGTGCGGCTTTTGGCTTTGCACCCGCCATGTTTGACACCACCTGACCGTCCTTAAAGATAAAGAGTGCCGGGATACCCCGGACGCCCATCTGTGCCGGTGAGTTCGGGTTCTCGTCAACGTTCACTTTGACGATTTTGACCTTGCCATCCATTTCGGCAGACAGCTCTTCCAGTGACGGGCCGATCTGCTTGCAGGGTCCACACCATTCAGCCCAGAAATCCACCACAACAGGGATTTCAGAATTCTTGACTTCTGCGTCGAACGTCGCGTCCGTAACGGCGAGGGTGGCCATGCGCAATCTCCTACAGGCTAAGCTTGGACGATGAACCTAAGAAGCCACTGCGCCTGCGTCAAGATATGGAGTGTTTTGTAACGCAGCCATCACGATGTCGTGCGGCAGAGGCATCAAAGCTCGCGTTTTTGTCCATAGAATCGCCGTTTCAATCCGCCTGTTCGGATAAATCTGAGCGAGCGCCAGCGCATATGCACCCATTTGGCGCAACAACCCTTCAGGACAGGTCTCCACCGCTTGCGGAACAATGCGATTCGTTTTGAAATCAATGGCCAGAATGCGCGCATCCTCAACGATAAGCCGGTCAATCGTCCCGCGCAGGCGATGCCCGCCCAACAAAGCGGTGATCGGGACTTCTGACAGCGTATCGGGCGAAAAAAGATGCGTAAGATCTGGTGTGGCCAGCACCGATTTGGCTTCTTCCATCGCCTCTTGTCCATCCTTGATGTTGGATCGCGATATTCCCGCCTCGACGGATGGCCAACGCGCACGATCCGTGGCGGTTAAACGCTCAAGAATCTGGTGCACGAGCGTTCCAAATGCTTTTGCGGCCGCTTCATCCCGTCCGGTGTCACCCGGAAGCGCTTTTGCACCGCCAAGATCTGAAGGAGACAGGATCTCTTCTGGCGGTTTTGGCTTTGGAACCGGTGCGCTGAAATAGGCTGCGACAGATGCCGGTGAGCTTTGTTCGTGTTCTTCGTCCTGAAGCGGTAACCCGTCCCAGTCGCCATAAGAAAATCGCTTGACGGGCAAGCCCGCCATTTCAACGGTTTGTGAATTTGTGTCGCCCATCGCCTGAGAGACCTGCTGATACCAAGCGCTTTCATCCTTGGGCAGATCGCCGCCGGCTCCGACAATCAACCACTTCTCTGCCCGTGTCAGAGCCACATACAACAGCCTTTGCCGCTCTTGCGCCTGCGCCTCTTTCATGGCTTTCACGCGCGCCTGCATTTCCGACGGCATTTCTGCCGCTTTGGTTTTCCAAACCGGCACGCCATCCAGCGATAAAATCTCGTCCTTGATGTCCAGTTTGCGCTGACCGCAATCCGGCAGGATGACGATGGGTGCCTCCAGCCCCTTGGCGCCGTGCACGGTCATCACCCGGATCTGATCCGATGCGCTGTCGATCTGGCGTTTTATTTCCAGATCATCCGTTTCCATCCACACCAGAAAACCGGTGAGGCTGGGCACAGCGGTCCGTTCAAATGAGAGCGCTTGCGACAACAAGGCATTTATACCGTCTTCGGCTTCGCTCCCCAATCGGGCCAAGAGTCGTTTGCGCCCGCCATGACGCGTGAGAATACGTTCGATCAAATCATAAGGGCGCAGAAAGTCCACATTGCCGCGCAGATCGTTCAGGATCGACATCTCCATTGGGTACTCCGCCTGCCGTGTGCGCAATGCCTGCCACAGATGTTCCTGCGTGCGCCGGTGGGCCAGATCAAAGAGCTTTTGCTCGGACCATCCGAAAAGCGGCGATTTCAAAGCCGATGCCAGTGCCAGGCTGTCCTCGGGCACGGCGAGAAAGGACAGCAGCGCCGCCAGATCGCGCACCGCCAATTCACCACCGACCTTCAGGCGATCCGCACCGGCCATGGGCAGGTTCCTGGCTTTGCAGGCCCTTATGATCTCTGAAAAGAGAGCGGATCGCTTTTGAACAAGAATGAGAAAGTCTCTGGCACGCACGGGTCTGCGCACCAACCGACCATTTGTTTCATCGGGGATGCTGCAGGTTTTGATCATTGTATCGATCTGATGCGCGACGCGTTCAGCAAGAAGTACATCGTGGTGCTGACGTGTCTTGCGGTCGAGCGGTTCAAACCACGGGCGGTCGTCCTTGTCCTCCTGCTTGTCAATAACAGGCCACAGATCGACCCGTCCCGGCAGGGCGCTATTGAAAGCGATATGCCTGGCCTCTGTGTCAAACCCGGCTGCGATCTGCTCGTCAAAGGTATTGTCGACCAGATCCAGAATCGCTTTTGAAGAACGGAACGAATACTTCAGCGTCCGTTCCTGAAATAACTGTGCGGTGGCTTTGAATTTTGTGCGGAAATCGCGCTGCATGCGGTCAAATTCGCGCGGGTCGGCGCCTTGAAACGAATAAATTGACTGCTTTTTGTCGCCCACGACGAACAGAGTCCGCAGGACATCTTGGCGTGCACCTTCGCCGCTGGTGAATTCAGCGGCGAGTTTGGCGATCACGTCCCACTGCCCCGGGCTGGTGTCTTGCGCCTCGTCAACGAGGATATGATCGATACCGCCGTCAATGCGGAACAGCACCCATGCAGCGACAGCGGGATCGCCCAACAGCATTTGAGCTCTTTCGATCAGATCGTCAAAATCCAGCCATCCGCGTAAGAGCTTTTCTTGCGTGTAAAGCGGAAGAAATGTCGCGGCGAATTCATGCAACGCCAGAGTTTTTTCCGCCGCTTGCAAGGCAATCCGCTTCCGGCGCCCAGCTTCAACGCGTTGCATGAAAGCGTCAACCTGAGGCATGATGTTTTGCAGTTGTGTTTGGGTCGCTTTAGTCGGAAGCGAGCCGGTTTTTGCGGAAAACGGCGCTTTTGTTTTGGCTCCCGTCAAGAAGATGGCCTCAAGGTGCGGAATGGCATCGAACAGCAGAGGCGGCAGGCGTGAGAGCCTCGCAGCAATCTTGGCATCGTTGCCGCCTCTTTGCGACATGGGCGGAATTATCTGATCGATGAGATCCTGCTCACCTCCGGTAAAAACCTCCTGCTCAATGCCGAATTCGGTCAAATCTGCAGGCAGATCAAAAAGCGTCATGGCCCCGCGGCGGTCCAATGGCGCTTCGAAGCCGGCGCGATGTTTCACGACGGTTCGCGTCAGCCCCAGAAAATCCTCGCCCGTATAGTGTCGCGCGAGCGCACTGATGATATCGGCCTCCGGCCCCTCGGCCATACGGTCCACAATCTCAGCACGCAGCAGGTCGGCCGCGCGATCTTCGATTTCAGTGAATTGCGGGCTGACACCGGCCTCCAGGGGAAAGCGGCGCAAGAGCGCGGCACAAAAGGAGTGAATGGTCTGGATTTTCAAGCCACCGGGCGTCTCAATTGCGCGTGCAAAAAGCGTACGCGCGGTTAAAAGTGTCTCTGTGCCGAGCGGTTTGTCGTACCCAAGCGTGCGCAATTCATGCTCGAGCGCGTCATCCTCCAACATCGCCCATGATCCCAACCGCTTGAACAGCCGGTTCTGCATCTCGGCGGCAGCCGCTTTGGTGTACGTCAGGCAAAGGATATGCTGTGGCTCGACGCCATCAAGCAAGAGCCGGGCCACCCGATCCGTCAGCACGCGGGTCTTTCCGGAGCCCGCATTCGCTGCAAGCCATGTCGAGGCGTCCGGTCGCGCGGCGGTCACCTGCGCCCGCGTCGCGGCATCGCATGCGGTCATGACAGATCCTCCGGAACCGGGTCTTCGGTTTCGTCCCATTCGCCATAGCGGGCGAGCAGATCGTAATCGCTGCCGTGGCTGTCCTTTTGCATCATGCGACGTGCGGTGAACCCCTGCGCCGGATCCTGATAAGACACAATCAGCTGTCGCAGCCTGGCGAGCACTTCAATCGGCGGCTCTTCGTCCATCGGCGCGGAAACTTCATCGGGATTGGAGGCAAGCGAAATGAATGTTGCCGCCGCCAAAGGTGCCGCGCCGATGCTTTCAAAGGCGCCCTCCTCGAGCATCGCCGCTTCGATCAGAAGCTGCTTGTCAAAGTGTTTTTGCTCCGGTTTTGAGGGTGCTCTGCCTGTCTTGTAGTCGTAAAGATACAACGAGCCGTCCGCCGCACGGTCTATCCTGTCGGCCCGTGCGGTGAGGGCGAAGTTTATGTCAGACCAATACAACCGCCCTTTGGCGTCGTCTTCGAAGGCCATTGGAATTGCCAGCTTTTGGCGGCTGTGCTCTCTGCCGACGAACCAGTTGGCGATCCGCTCGAACCGCGCCAGCCACAAGGCGCGCGCGGCGGGCCATGGAACGTCGTTGGTCAGAACAGCACGCGCCGTTTCGACAAATGCGTCAGGCTTCAGGTGTCCCGGATCTTTCAGCGTCTCGCGCACAAACACCTCCAGCGCGTCGTGCGATACGATGCCCCGCTCCAGGGCATCGGCTGTTTGCACAAGCGGACCAAGCTTGCGCAACCGCAATACATGTTTGGCATAAATGGCGTATGGATCGCGGATCAGCCGCTTGATGTCGGTCACCGGCATCTGTGTCGGGCGACTGTTGACCGGTGGGCGCGGGGCAGGCCGACGGGCGGGCGGCGTTTCGGCGACAGCTTCAAAGAGAGCCGCCTTTTCCAACCAGTCCCTGCCCCTATTTCGCATCGCCTGCAGAAGCGCGGGTCCTGCCTGCCCTTTGAGCCCCTCCAAAAGGTTGCACAGCCGGTTGATCCAGCGCGACGGCACAGTCTCGGCATCTTCCGACCGGATGGATCGCGTGATCCAGACTTCGGGTGCCGCCACCGCCTGCTGAAAGTCATGCGCAGACAGGCCGACGCGCCGTTCGGGCAGCAGTAATCCAGCGGACTTGCGCAAAGCGCGGTTCAGCCATGGGTCAGGTGCAGGTGCTTCAGGCCAGGTGCCGTCATTCAATCCGGCCAGAATGACAAGATCAGCACCCTGTACGCGCGCCTCTAATGTGCCCCAGATCATGACATCAGGATGTGGCGCGTCTCTGTCGCGCACTTCGCCCTCTGACAGCAGTGAACCAACAAGATTGGCATAATCAGACGCGGTCATGTCACTGCCAAATTCGGCCTGTTCGCGCAGGGTCTGCATGACGTTCAGTGCTTCCTGGCCCGCGTTTTTCTGCCAGAGCTCGCCGCTGTCCGCACCGTGCGTGCCGCGTGCGATGGTTTCCGCAAGCTCGATATGCATTGCCACCCAGTCCTCGAGGTGCCTTTTGCGGGTGCAAAGCCGGTCGGCAAACGTCACGCCCGCCCATGCCGACCATTGATCAATCTTTGCCTGCGCGTCCGCGTCTGATGTGCTGCGGGCAAGCAGCTGTGCAATCCCCGTCGCGTCTGGGTAAGGCAGGCCCTTGTCGCGTATCCGCAGTTCCAGCCGCTGGGTGTTGAGCGCGTGATCGCCGCGTGCGCCTGCGCTGTGCGTCAATGGGTGCTTGAGCATTGTCAAAAGCGCCTCGGCGTCCAGCCGTCGATGAAACAATGAAGCGGTGTGGCGCAGAAATCGCCCCGGTGGGCTCAGGTGCAGGGGCGCGCCGGCAGAGTCGTCCGGCACGATATCCCACTGGTCGAGCGCGGCAGTGATCTGCCGTGTGAGCATGCGATCTGGTGTAATCACAGCGGCGCACTGACCCTCTTCGACAGCCTTGCGCAGGCGCATGGCGATTGTCAGGGCCTCAATGCGCGGGTTGGGCGCCTCGAGGAGCGTCATGCGTTGCGTCGCGGTGTCCAATGCCTTTAGCCGTGGTCCTTCATTGCGCCAGGCGTGCGTCACAGGTGCGGGACGCAGCGCCAGCGAGATAAGCGCATTCCGGTCCGGTGCGGCGGGGTCTTGGAGGTGCCAGTGCCTGATCTCACGATCTGCAAGGCCCAGTTTTTGCGTCAGCTTATGGAACCGGTATTGCGGGTGATCTTCAGACAGCATCGCGTCGTCCAGATCCAGCCACTGCTTTGCCGGCATGTCGAAGTCGTAGCCGGGCAGCACAATTGCGCCCTGCCGCAGACGGGCAATCGTTTCCATAAGCAAAAGCGTCGTGCCGCGTGAACCTGTTGACCCCGCAAGAATGATCGGGTGCTTCGGTGGTTGCACTTGCCAGTGCGCGCGCAAGGCCTCCACCAGTTGACGCTGTCTTGCTTCCTTATCAGGTTCGGGCGCCGTTCGATCCAAAAAGGATTGCGCAATGCGGATGAAGGCCTGCGCGCGTTGCCAGTGTCCGGACTGGTCTGACACATCAAGTTTGGCAATGACTTCGGCCGTGACACCTTCGCCCTGCATTTCATCCATCAAGGCGGCGAGGCTGTCGGTCAGATCATATAGAGCCGCACGCGGTGCAAGATCCTCTTGCTGCTCAATCAACCGTTCCACAAGCGATACCAGTTCAAGTCTGCGGCGCAGCGGGCTTATGGCCGGCGGCAACATGATCGTGGGTTCCAGCATGTCCAATTGCGTTAAAAGCAGAACTTTGGGAAGAACCGCGGGCCCTCTGTCTTCAAAGAGAGATTGAATCCGGCGCTGCATCCGGCTCGTGTTGACGATGAGATGCAGGCGCGCCATCTCTTCGGGCGGTTTGCCTTGCATCCGATGCACCAGACCAGCAACAAGAGCCGCCGGAAAGTCCACGCCGGGGGCGAGACCAAAAACGTGCGGTGCGGAATGCTGATCAAACATTGCGGCCTTCGATCACGGCCTCGGCCAACGGAATGCCCTCCGGATGACCGACATCGCACCAATCGCCGTCGTAAACCGCCGAATAGAGACTGTTTTCCGCAATCAGCATGTCCCAGAGAACATTCAGCGAGAATACTTGCGTCTGAATTTCTGACAGACGATCTGTCTTGATGATCTGTGCTCCGCCGTAAATCAGCCCGGGGCCGCGTGTAATCCGCCCGCGCGGATCGATTAGAAAGTTGCCGCCCCTTTGGTATCCCACCGCGCGGTCAGGTGGAATGCACATCAACAGCCCATCCATGCGATCCGGTTTCCACTGCTCGGAAAGCTGCTTTAACGGGTTTGACCCGCCCCAGACAGCGTCGGTGTTCAGCGTCATCACCGTCTTTGCGCCCAGACGCGGCAGAGCGTTGCGCAACCCGCCGCCGGTCTCGAGGATGTCTGGTGTTTCAAGGATCGTCTGTACATCCAGCGCTGTGAGGTGCTGTTGCAAGGCGTCCGGCTTGTAGTGCAAATTCGCAACGACTGTCGCGGCGGGCAGGTCCCGCGCGAGATCGACCGCGTAATCTATCAGTGGTCGACCACCGACTTCGACCATTGGCTTGGGTCGGTCGGCCGTCAGATGTCGCATGCGGGCTCCAAACCCGGCAGCGAAAAGCATTACCGGCCAGCGCATGAGCCCCTCCTGGCTTTCAGTTGTTTCAAAACATCCGGTGTGGGCGCTGGCAATGCACCCAGGACGAGCGGAGCCAGGTGGATCAGTGAAGCGTGTGAGAGATTTCTTTCGATAAAGCCCCAGACACGCGGAATAAAATCAATGTACTGAGCCTTTCCGTCGCGCATGCAAAGCCGCGCAAAGACACCGAGTATGCGAAGATTGCGTTGTAGTCCAAATGCTGCATAAGCCGTCTCAAAGGATGCAGCATCCAGTTGGTTTTGAGCGATGAAACGGGATTTCATCTGAGCCTCGACGGTCAGCGGCACGTCGCGCCGTGCATCTTGCAGAACCGAAACAAGATCGTAGCTGCGGTGACCGATCATTGCATCCTGAAAGTCCAAAAGACCGACACGCGCAACACCTGAACGCTCAGGTAGCCATAGCAGGTTTTCTGCGTGGTAGTCTCGTTGGATCAGCACATCCAAACTGTTATCGAAGGGCGACAAGCTATTTTCCAAAGCCTTGGAAAACTGCTGGCGCGTTGTGTGCGACACGGTGCCAAGGGTGCCGGACTGGTACCAGTCGAAAGCCAAAGCAGCCAGTGGCACTGTCGTTTGTGCATCGTAGAACGCAAGGTGTGGCGCGTTTGTCTTGTGGAGAGCGGTCAGCACATCGATTGCAGCGGCGTAAAGATCGGGTTCGCATTCAGGCGCCCCGGCAATTTCCGTGGAGAAAAGCCGGTCTCCAAGATCCTCTATCAAGAGAAAACCCTTGGCTGAGTCTTGCTCGAAAACCTTCGGTGCGCTCAAACCGGCTTGCGTCAAAAATTGCGCGATCTTGATAAACGGTCCGATGTCTTCGCCTGTGTCCGGCGGCGCATCCATCAGCACTGCACGGCGATCATCGGCCAGTTGTAGCCGTTCGTAGCGCCGGTTTGATGCATCGCCCGCCAAAGGCGCACGGGTGGCATGCGCCCAATGCGCGGTTGTCAGAAAGCTGCGAATATCTTCTTCGCGGCTCATTGTGGTCTCCAAGCACTTAAGCGATCCGGCCAGCGCGGATCGGACCAAGTCGCGCGCAGCTCTCTGGAGTTTTCGTTGGCACCACTCGAAAACCGCAGGCTTAGAGCCTCATCAGGGGCAAGATCACCCAGGCGGTCAGGCCATTCGACAAGGCAAATCGCTGTCTCAAATGCTTCCGTCAGGCCAAGCTCTTCGATTTCGTACGTGCTGCTCAATCGATAAAGATCCGCATGCCAGACAGGTCCGTGGCGCGTCTCGTAGATCTGCACAAGGGTGAAAGTGGGCGAAGGCACGTCTTCGGGCTCAATCAGGACAGACTGGATCAGGTGCCGTGCGAAATGCGTTTTGCCGGCGCCAACCGCGCCTTCGAGCAGAACACAATCGCCAGGTCGCAGCTGCGCGCCCAGCGCCGAGGCGTGCAGCGCGGTCGCGGAGGAGGATTTGAAAGGAAATGAAACAGACTGCTGCGCCATGGGCCTATCGTGACCGCGACGCTTGGCGCCTGCAAGCGGATAAGACGCGTTACACCGCGCGCGACCTGTCGCTGACAGCTGTTTGTTTTGCGCTCTGGTCGGAAAACCGAACCACGGTCGCGCCGGACGCTATGTGCGTGACGGTGCATATCAGCGCTGGGCCGTCCTTCACGTCCAGCGGCAGCGTCCAGGGTGTCCTGTCCCCGAATGTAAGCACGAAATCCGACAATGCGGTCCAATCTGGCCCATCCACACACAGAGATTTCCAGCCAAGCAGGGCATCAGCGACGGTCACATCTGCAAAAGAGTTGTCGGGGTCAACACCCCAAAGCTCCCGGTAGGCAAGGTTGCAAAACGTCACCACACCGGCCGACGAGAAAACGACCACAGCATCGTCAAGCGTGTCCATCAGCGACTGACCCAACTCCAGCTCTGCGCGGAAGTTGCGCGTCAGAGAAATCTCCGCGCTGATGTCCTCGATCAGGAACGCGATAGCGCCATCGGGATGCGGGCGTCCGTTCACGCGGTAAGTCTGGCCGGTTTCAAGGGTCCATGTTTCCTCATATCGTCCATCGGTGGCCGCCGAAATGACATCCGCAATTTCTTGTCGCCAGGAGGCGTAGTTTTTAGGCTCCGGCATACGACGGCTTTCGCGTATCCGGTCGAAAAAGGACATCAGATTCGGGCGCCCGCTCAGGAATTCCGCTGGTAAATCTGTAAGGTCTATGAGAGCGGGGTTAAAGAGCGCCAAACGACCGTTGCGGTCGAAAATGGCGAGCCCGATCGACAATTGCGCAAAGGTTTTGGCGAGCGTTTGTACAAAATTGCGCTGGGCGATTTCGGATTTGACAACGGCATTGACGTCAATGGCGTGGAAAATCGTAATGTCCGCAACGCTGACGGCGCTTACGTCGTACCAGTCTTTTTGTCCGTCCTCAGCGATTTGCGTCGAAACACGTTGTGAGCCATTAGTCGCGTCAAAATCGGAGCGGATTTCAAAGACCGGCACCGCCGCATCGGGCGGACTGCCGTGCAGTCGCTCATAAAGATCGGCGTAAGCAAGATTGTGCCAACTGACTTTGCCCTCGGAGTCAAGCTGCCACACCGCATGCGGTGTGGTGTCGCTGGCCCGTTTCAGATCCTCAAGCTCCTGGTAGAGCGCTTTCAACCGGCTGGGTGGCACATAGCCGCGTCCGCCGTTGTCGTGCATGCTGACGCGGGTATAAATTCCGTCGCGTGTCAGGCGCAGTGTTGCGGCATCGCCCAGATCGCGCGCGGCCACGACGGTCGAGCCCGGGGGCGCATCACGCGGGCTTTCCGGCAAGCTTGGGAACCTGTTCAGAAAATGCGATCGAACGCCATCCCAGTCATCCTGTCCGGGGATCAGTTGATATAGTCTTGCGGCGGTTTCAGACGCGTGATGCAGCATATCTTCTTCGAAGAGGAATGACACCGAAGCGCCGACGTCCTGAGCTGTGGCAGGCTGTTGTGCATGCGCCTGGTCATTGGTGCGCAGCATCCACCATGCCGCGGCGAGAGTACTCAGCGCGGCGGCGCTGGCTATCGCCGCAAAGTCGAAAACTTCCACGCTCAAGGCCCCTCGTTGCGATCCGACACGTCAGCCTGACCGGAACTTGGTTAATGCAAGGTTAACGAGCCGACAAAAGCGGACGTTTCAAACGGAAATCCGCTTGTTTTCGCCCCAGGGCACAGGTGCATTGCCTGCCGCAGCATCAAGATCATCGCGACGCCACCGAACCTCGACCACCGCGCCAATTCCACCTGTGCCTTCTGTGATCTGCGCGGATTCTTCTCGTCCGTTGGCAAAACTGAGTTCTGCGCCTGTGCGCTCCAGCAGGGTTTTGGCAATGAACAAGCCAAGACCCATACCCTCGTACTCCGGTCGGGCGCGCCCTTCTGAACTGATCCTGCGGCGGCGCATGAAAGGGTCACCAATCCGGCCAAGCAACTGAGTTGGAAATCCTCGCCCATCATCCATGATCCGCAAGGCGATAGTGTCATCGGACCAGCTTGCCTCGACCCAGACGTCCCGGCGCGCAAAATCAACCGCATTCTGCACCAGATTGCGCAGACCGTGAATCACCTCTGGTTTGCGCAGGATTGACGGTTGGGCGATTTCGGGCCCGACCAGTTGAAAGGTGATCTCTTTTCCGCGGTCCATATGTGGTTCCGCCGCTTCTTCCAAAACGGCACGCAACGGCGCTTGACGCAAATGCAGGTCATCCTTGCCAGCCCGCCCCATGTCTCTGAGGATGTCGCGACAGCGGTCCGCCTGTTCGCGGATCAGAGCTGCATCCTCTTGCAACTCAGGCTGCGTCGAAAGTTCTTCATGCAACTCGCTACTCGCCAGTTTGATTGTGGCAAGCGGCGTTCCAAGTTCATGCGCGGCAGCTGCGACCACGCCGCCGAGATCGGTCAGTTTCTGCTCGCGCGCCAACGCCATTTGGGTGGCCGACAGGGCATCTGACATGGAATGTATCTCTGACGTCACGCGCACCGAATAGGCACTAATAAAGACAATTGCGATGATCAGAGCGATCCAGTTGCCAAAAATGAAAATATCGGGAATGGCCAGAATCACATCCTGTTCGGTGCGCAAAGGGAAATTGTATTGCGCCAGCAAAGACACCAGCATGATCGCAGTGCCGCCTAGAAAAACGGTGGAGCGTAACGTCAGAACGGCCGCAGAAATTGTCACCGGTCCGAGCATCAGCAACGCAAACGGATTGTTCAGACCCCCGGTCAGAAACAATAGAAAGCTCAGCTGTATCAAGTCGAACAGGACCATAAGCATGTTCTGCGTTTCGGTCAGCCGCTTGTTCTCCGGAAAGATAAAAATGGCGACCAGATTGGCGATCACGGATGCGCCCACTGCCAGGTAGCACAACCCCAACTCCAGACGCAGGCCGTAAAACTGCTGGGCGACGGTGATGGCGGTGAGCTGTCCGGCAATTGCAAACCAGCGCAGCAGGATCATCGTGCGCAGCCGGATCCAGTTGGCACGCGTGTTACCAGACCGCGATTTCAGGTTCCCATCCGCCATGCATTCACCGCTTGTTGAGTTGCACCCTCGAAAATAGACGTTAGGTCTGTGGAGGAACGGGATCAAGTCGTTCGCAAGTGAGGGAAAATCATGACGCCACGTCTTATCGCCATGTTGTCCGTGGCCGCTGTTATCGGAATTATGGGTGGGCTTTGGCTGGCGACCAATGGTGGCCAGGACGGAGATCAGTTTGCGCAATGTCGCTCAAGCACGGTTGCTGGTGGAGCCGGGGCGATTGGCGGACCCTTCGAGCTTGTGAACGCACAAGGAGAAACAGTGACGGACACGGAGGTCATCAGCGAGCCGTCCATACTTTATTTTGGATACACGTTTTGTCCTGATGTCTGTCCTCTCGACGTCGCGCGCAACGCAGAAGCCGTGGATGTGCTGCAAGAAAAGGGAATGTCTGTTACGCCGGTGTTTATATCCATTGATCCCGAGCGCGACACGCCGGAAGTCGTTGGCGATTACGCCTTTTATATGCATGAAAAGATGATAGGGCTGACGGGGTCTCCTGAACAGGTCAAAGCGGCTAGTCAGGCCTACCGCACCTACTATCGGGCCCATGAAAGCGACGATGAGTTTTATCTCGTCGATCACTCGACATTCAGCTATCTGGTTTTGCCCGGTCACGGTTTTGTGGAGTTCTTCCGGCGTGAAACCGGGTCTGAAGACATGGCTAACACAGTTGCCTGTTTCGTTCAGAATGCGTGACAGACCATAGGTTTGCGCAGCAAAGCAGTTTGACCCGCGCGGGTTTGCGACACATATATATCTGCCAGACAAAATGTGCGCACAAAGGAGACCTCTATGCCGGACGGCGTGGATAGAGAAATCGGCGAAGACAAAACCATATTGCTGCTGGACGATGATGAACCGTTCCTGCGGCGGCTCGCAAAGGCGATGGAGAAGCGCGGTTTCGACGTCGAGACTGCGGGTTCGGTTGCTGCGGGTCGTGCGATTGCGACCGCGAGACCTCCGGCGTTCGCGGTGGTCGATCTCCGGCTGGAGGATGGCAATGGTCTCGACGTGGTCGAAGTCTTGCGCAACAAACGCCCCGATACCCGCGTCGTTGTTCTGACCGGCTATGGTGCGATTGCGACGGCGGTTGCAGCGGTAAAAATAGGCGCGGTGGATTACCTATCCAAACCTGCGGACGCCACAGACATTGTAAATGCCTTGTTGGCAAAGGGCGATGACTTGCCGCCCCCGCCGGAAAACCCTATGAGCGCTGACCGCGTGCGGTGGGAGCATATCCAGCGGGTCTATGAGTTGTGTGATCGCAATGTCAGCGAAACGGCGCGCAGGCTGAACATGCACCGGCGCACCTTGCAGCGCATCCTGGCCAAACGCAGCCCGCGGTAAGGGCTGCATGAAACAAGACAACCGCTTGACCGATGGGCGATACTGACATCCGACCGTCCGCGTGCGTACCGACGGCCTTCGTTCTCACAAAACCAATATTCGACAAGCTGCCGCAGGACGACAGCTTGCTTGTTCCGTGAAGACTCGACTTTTGCTGCGCTTCCCTACGTTTGCCGCACCATGCGCGGCAGAACTCAGGCAGCAACATGGCAACCCAGATGGCGGGTCGCACTTTTTTGTATGGTTCCGTCGATCCAGCTGATGCAGGCCTGATACGACCAAGAGGATCGCAATAACGGTCATTCGGTGCGGTTCAGATGTCGTAGCGCTTGTGGACACGGTCCACGACCTGGCCGCTGTCAAGCCGGACACCTTCCTCGTATCCGTAATCGCGAAATCCGCGACTTTGGTAATATGTGAGCCCGCCGGTATTGTCCGCACGGATCGTTGCGTTGATCCAGACGTACCCCAACGTTTTTGCTGCGCCCGCAGTTGCGTTGAAAAGCGCTGATCCGATCCCTAGCCCGGTCCGGCCGATTTGTACGAACGTGGCAATGCTAGCTGCTTCGGGTGGGAGTTTCGCATGCGGTTCTATCCACTGAAATCCAACGACCTGCTCGCTCTCATCCAATGCTACGTGCCATGCAGATCGATGTGGCTCAGCTTCCATCCACTCGGCCAGATCATCGCCCCATACGGGTCGTGTCAGGGCGGTGGTTCCACCCTCGTCAATGATGGCGTTCAGAAGGCTGGCCATCGACCGGCAATCCAGCTTCATGGCTGGGCGCACTTTAACCATCCATCGCCTCCATCAGAGCACAGTGACGTTCGGTGAACGCATCGCGTGTGTCGGACGGCGGCCTGAGCGTGATTTTCAATCCATCGATCAAACTTTTGTCCGGGCGTCCGAAAAAACGGTTCGCTTCACCATCGGAAAATCCGGCGATCTGCGTGGCCTCCATCCAGGCGCTGACCTTGTCGGCTTTCTTAATCTGCCTTTTGATTTGCACGGGCAGGGCGGCGGGCAAACCGAAACGCAGGTGCACCGCTGCCGTCAGCCGCGTATCAAGCGCTTCGTAACCCGGTCCCACTGCAGCCTTCACGGGAGAGATCATATCTCCGATCACATATTCAGGTGCGTCGTGCAATAAAGCCGCGAGGTTCCATTTCACCGGCGCTTTGGGCGCAATGCGGCCAAACAGCGTCTCAACCAACAAAGAATGCTCCGCCACTGAGTAAGCGTGCGCGCCCTTTGTCTGGCCATTCCAGCGCGCGACAAAGGCCAGCCCGCGGGCTATATCTTCGATCTCAATGTCCATCGGTGTCGGATCCAGCAAATCGAGACGCCGACCGGAAAGCATTCTTTGCCATGCGCGTGCCTGTGGCGCCATATGCCCATGTTCCCTTTGTTCTGCGCCTTCAGATGTGCCCTGCTGTATCCGCGTGCGCAAGTCGCACGAACAAGTACATCCGACGCAACCAAAGCGGTCAATATTGGCGCATTGTCTAAGTCATTGCCCAATGCTATTTGCCCGTCAAACAATCTGAACAGGATACCTGATCTCATGCCGCGCGATTTTATTGTCAAAGACATCGCCCTTGCCGATTATGGCCGCAAGGAACTCGACATAGCCGAAACCGAAATGCCGGGCCTGATGGCACTGCGCGAAGAATACGGCGACAAAAAACCGCTCCAGGGCGCGCGAATCGTCGGATCGCTGCACATGACAATCCAGACGGCCGTTCTCATTGAAACCCTTGTGGCGCTCGGAGCGGACGTGCGTTGGGCCTCTTGCAACATATTTTCGACCCAGGATCACGCAGCAGCTGCGATCGCGGCCGGTGGCACACCTGTCTTTGCAATAAAGGGTCAAACGCTAGAGGAGCATTGGGATTACCTCGACAAATCCTTCCTGTTCGAAGACGGCCCCAACATGATCCTCGACGATGGCGGTGACGCAACTTTGTACGTTCTTCTGGGCGCGCGCGCCGAAGCCGGTGAAGACATCATCCCTGTGCCGCAATCCGAAGAAGAAGAGGTCATCAAACAGCAGATCCAGAAGCGTATGGCGGAAAGCCCCGGCTGGTTCACCAAGACTCGCGATCAGATCGTCGGCGTGTCGGAAGAGACCACAACCGGCGTGAACCGGCTCTATCAACTGGTAAAAGACGGCCAACTGCCATTCCCGGCGATCAACGTAAACGACTCTGTGACCAAGTCGAAGTTTGACAACAAGTACGGATGCAAGGAATCGCTGGTCGACGGCATTCGCCGCGCTACAGACACCATGATGGCCGGCAAGGTCGCGGTTGTTTGTGGGTACGGCGACGTCGGCAAAGGCTCGGCTGCATCGTTGCGCGGCGCAGGTGCGCGTGTGAAAGTTACCGAGGTCGATCCGATTTGTGCGCTGCAGGCGGCGATGGACGGGTTCGAAGTTGTGCTTTTGGAAGAAGAAGTCGCCAGCGCGGATATCTTCATCACAACAACCGGCAACAAGGACGTCATCCGCATCGAGCATATGCGCGAGATGAAGGACATGGCCATCGTCGGCAACATTGGTCACTTCGACAATGAAATCCAGGTCGCCAATCTGAAAAACCACAAATGGACCAACATCAAGGAACAGGTGGACATGATCGAGTTGCCGTCCGGCAACCGCATCATCCTTCTATCAGAAGGGCGCTTGCTAAACCTTGGCAACGCCACCGGACATCCGTCTTTCGTGATGTCTGCTTCGTTCACCAATCAGGTGCTGGCGCAGATCGAACTCTGGACCCGCGGTGACGAGTACAACAACGACGTCTACATCCTGCCCAAGCATCTGGATGAGAAAGTGGCCCGACTGCATCTGGGCCGCATCGGCGTGAAACTCACGCAGCTGGACACGGATCAGGCGTCCTACATTGGCGTGAAACCGGAAGGCCCATTCAAACCAGAACACTACCGCTACTGACTTGAAAAACGAACCAATCCAAAAGCCCGTGCCGGTTTCTGGCGCGGGCTTTGTTCGTTGAACGACTTGCTCCGTCTTGAGTGGTGCTCGGAACCTGCGGTGCAAAATCTCGCCCAGGCAGCTCAACTTGGGTTTGTTGGCCTTGCAGATGTCTTTTTGGCGGCGGCCATGGTCCGCTGGCTTGGATGCGATGGCCCAAAGCGCATCGCTTGTTTGACCAAGTGAAAAACGGTCTTCCATTCCATCTCAACGTTCTCGATGCAACTGTACGCATTTCGAGTCTGTCCAAGCCAAAAATAGTTTAGGGCAACCGAACCGCGTGCTACTGTATTTAAAAAGCAGCTGAACTCATTCGCCTTATGGGAAGACTGACAGCTATGCCCCGTTTGATCTGTTACATCGCTTTACTTCTTTCTCTTGTGTTTGCTGGCCCGAAAGGCAATGCGCAAGAGGCAGACGAGCTTGCCAAGCAGCTGAGCAACCCGGTTGCCTCTCTGATCAGCGTGCCCTTCCAACTCAATTGGGATGATGGTTTTGGTCCCGGCGGCGACGGCCAGCGGTCTGTTCTGAATGTTCAACCCGTCATCCCGTTTTCTCTCGGTGAGAACTGGAACCTGATTTCGCGGACCATTGTGCCGCTCAGCTATGCCGAGGATGTTGTCCAAGGAACATCGCGTTCCGGTGTTGGCAACGTCTTGCAAAGCTTGTTCCTGTCTCCCAAAGAGCCCACAGCGAACGGCTGGATCTGGGGTGTTGGCCCTGCGATACAGTTTCCCACGTCAAGCAGTGACCAGTTTGGCGAGGATCAATGGGCGCTTGGTCCGACGGGCGTGGCGCTGCGGCAAACAGGGCCTTGGACTTATGGGGCCTTGGCCAATCATTTGTGGGACGTGAGCGGCGATACGACGATCGACAACACGTTTCTGCAACCCTTCCTCTCTTACACCACCGCAAACGCCGTGTCTTTCACGGTGAATTCGGAATCGTCCTATAACTGGGATGCTGAACAATGGTCGGTGCCGGTCAATTTCCTTATCGGCAAAGTGTTTTCCATCGGTCAACAGCCGATTCAGGTTACTGGTGGCGTAAGGTACTGGGCGGAAACACCAGATGGCGGCGCAGACGAGTTCGGCTTTCGCCTGATTGTGACGTACCTGTTTCCCACCGGCAATTGAACCTTTGCAAGCATCCGGTTTTGTGACCTCAAGCGGTATCCGGCCAAGGGGAAACTGCAGCAAAAAATCTCCTTTTGCGTTTTGGTTTTTGGCAGCTACTGTGCCTTTCAGGGCCGGTCTGACCCGGCCCTGAAGCAACTAGGGAGATTTGAGTATGGGCAAGCGGGAAGATCTGATCGCACAATATGCCGATGATTTAAAAAACAAATGTGGCATGGAGCCTGACATGGACCTGCTCACAAAGGTCACAATTGGCTGCGGTCCGGCGATCTATGATGCTGATGCCTGCACTGTTGCGGCCAGCCAGGGGTCAGAGCTTGAGACTGTCAAAAACAATTTCCTGATGAAAAAACTGGGGTTGTCGGACGGTCCCGAACTGATGGACGCAATAAATTCGGTGGTTGCGACATACGGCCAGTCCGAACGAAACAAGTACCGCGCAGTGGTTTACTACATGCTGACCAAACATTTCGGCAAAGAGGCGGTTTACGGCTAAGACAATATCACTGGAAACGCCTGACGCGTTAACAAGGCGTTTCCAAACTCCTTTGAATTCAAAGTATTGAGTGTTTGCGCTTGTCATGCGCGTCAACTACATTGCTGGTATCCGGCTAGTATGGCCAGGACCAGTTTCGAACACGTGCGGTGGATACGGGAGCACGTGGGGTGAAGAAGGGTTCTGGCATCTGCTCAGGACCCTTTTTCGCATCCAGCTCCAAAATGAACTTCTGCTGTCTTAACACCGACGCAGTAGGTCAACTCAATCCGGCCGGAACTCCGGCCATCTCGCAGACGATTGTCCACTCATTCTCCGTCACAGGCTGCACGGACAGACGTGAATTCCGCAATAGCGCCATCTCTGACAAACGCGCGTCTGTCTTGACCATATCCAGTGTAACGGGCGTCAGAGCGGGCCGGACTGCCTTGATGTCCACACATTCCCACCTGTCATCATCGGTCGTGCTGTCCGGATGGGCCTCGGCGATCACTTCAACAATGCCGACTACGGCTTTTTCCGTTTGCGAATGATAAAAGAAGCCGAGGTCGCCAACAGCCATTTGCCGCATGAAATTGCGCGCCTGATAGTTGCGCACACCGTCCCATTCCTCGCCCGTTTCACCTTTGGCCACCTGATCGTCCCAGCTCCAGGTGGAGGGCTCCGATTTGAACAACCAAAAAGCCATCAGCCTATCACCCTGTTCCAGATAATCAGTTCGACGGTGTCGAACAGGTCTGCGGCACCGTATGGATCGCCGGCCACAAAAGCCTCCGCCGCTGTCATGTTTTCGACTTCAAGGACGATCAGAGACCCGCACATTTCACCGTCATCATCGAGCAACGGACCTGCCTGGCGCACGGCCGATGATGCCTTGAGATAGGCGACGTGCGCTTCACGATTGGCTTTCCGAACGGTCAAGGCGCCGGGTTTGTCCCGTGCGATCAGGGCGACAAGCATGTCATTCCTCCTTAAGTGAGCGTGACAAAAGCCGATCCATGGCTTCTTTCACATCGATTTTTTTGTCCACAAGAGCTGCAACCGCATGGGTTATGGGCAAATCCACGCCGAGGCGTTGCGCCTCCTGTACCACAGCTTGCGCCGTTGCGGCGCCCTCCACTGTTGTCGCGACGTCAAATTCCGATTGTCGGCCAAGAGACAGTCCAAACCGGTAGTTGCGCGAGACGTCCGACGTGCAGGTGAGCACCAGATCGCCAAAGCCCGACAGGCCGGACAGTGTCTCTGGCTGTGCGCCTTTTCGCACAGCGAGGCGTTGCATTTCCGCATTTCCGCGCGTCATGAGCGCGGCACGGGCGCTTTCGCCCAGACCGGCGCCGATCGCCGCGCCGCAGGCAATTGCGATCACGTTTTTCAGAGCACCGCCCAGACCGGCGCCGACCACGTCCGTCGTGCGGTAGATCCGCAACGTCGCCGTTGACAAGGTCTGCTGCAGAGCAAGGCCCGTCCTCTCATCGGCGCAGGCCAATGTCAAAGCAGTCGGAAGGCCTTTTGCGATGTCCTTGGCAAAACTGGGTCCTGTCAAATGCGCGCAAAGTGCATCCGGCTGCACGGATCGCATCACCTCCACCGGGCTCATTCCGGTTTCAAGCTCGACACCCTTGCAGCAGGCGACCAGCCGCTGCGTCGCCAGCAGCGCACCAGCGTCGATAAAGAATCCGCGCAGTTTTTGTGTCGGTATCGCAAGCAGAAGCGTATCCGCTTTGACAGCTGCGGCCAAATCGTTGGTGACGTTAATCCCGTCGGGAAGCATTGCGTCCGGCAACCGGCCTGCATTGATCCGCGTGGCCTGCATCGTGGCTGCTTGCGCCGGGTCGCGTGCCCAAAGCGTGACGGGAGCTTTTTGTCCCAGAGTGATTGCAAGCGCTGTTCCGAATGCGCCGCTTCCCAGAACCGCAACGCTCATGCCTTGGCACCTTTTTTACCGCTGCCCAGCAGTGCAGGACTTTGTGTGTCCAGCGGCCAGCGCGGGCGTGCAACCAAGGTCATGTCGTCGGGCTCGAACTGCTCCATGCGTTCAAGTGCGGCGTAGGCAATCATAGCGGCATTGTCGGTACACAATGCCATCGGTGGCGCCACGAAAGTGGCTCCGTCATCGGTTGCGACGGCCTCCAATGCGGCGCGAACCGCCTGATTTGCGGCAACGCCGCCTGCCACGCAAAGCGTCGCTTTGGCCGGGGACATGTCGAGATAGAGACGCATCGCCCGGCGCGTCTTTTCGCCAAGTGTTTCCACAACTGCCGCCTGAAAGCCCGCGCAGAGATCGGCCCGGTCCTGCTGATAAAGCCCGCCCTGTGTTGCAACCAGAGCATCGCGGGCGCGCAGCAGTGCGGTTTTCAGTCCTGAAAAAGACATGTCGCACCCGGGGCGATCGAGTAGCGGGCGCGGCAGGGCAAACCGTTTTTCATCGCCGGCGCGGGCTGATGTTTCAACAGCAGGACCACCGGGTTGGGTCAAACCCAATAGCCGCGCGACTTTGTCAAAAGCTTCCCCGGGCGCGTCGTCAATTGTACCACCCAGACGTTTGAAGTCATCCGGTCCTGAGACCAGCAGAAACTGGCAGTGTCCGCCGGAAACAAGCAGCATAAGGTACGGGTAAGGAACGTTGTTGGTAAGGCGCGGCGTCAAAGCGTGCCCCGCCAGATGATTGATGCCATAAAGCGGTTTGCCGGTCGCCATCGCCAGCCCTTTTGCGCACATGACGCCAGAGACGACGCCGCCGATCAGCCCCGGCCCGGCCGTAACCGCAATTGCGTCTACCTCGTCCAATCCCAGCCCCGCGCTTTCAAGTGCTTCTTCCACGCAGAGGTCTAGAATTTCCGCATGGGCGCGCGCCGCAATCTCTGGCACGATGCCGCCGAATGGGGCATGCAGGCTGTCCTGACCCCGCACGACAGAGGCCAGAACCCTGCTTGCGCCCTCGGCGTCGCGTCGCAGGATGGCTGCAGCTGTGTCGTCGCAGCTGCTTTCCAGGGCCAGTATCGTCGTAGGCGTGGTCACGTTGGCTCCCGTTGCAAGATGTTGCTAGCGCAGGTAACACCGAAGACAGGCGCAAACAATGTCGGGGGGCCAGTCAGCCGTGCGGGACGTCCTGCTTCTGAACACAAGGCCTGCAGGGACAAAAGATACCTTGGCGCAATCGGTCGCTCCAGCTGTTGCACGCCACCTCAAAAGTCTGGACTGCCCGCTTATGCGCATCGTTGCGTTGGACGTTAAGGTCGCGGTTGCGCCGGACGAAGTCGCTATATTCACCTCCGCAAACGCTGTGAGATTTGCGCCGCCTGCCAAAAACCGCGCTGCCTTTTGCGTTGGTGCCAGGACGACAGCGGCGGCGCAGACCGCAGGATGGCAGGCCGAAGAGCTGGGTCTGGACGCCGAGCAGCTGATTGTTGCCTTGCTTCAAAGGAAGGAATCGCGCGCGCTGCATCACCTTTCAGGGGTTCATCATCGCGGTCAGGTGGTTGAGACACTGCGCGCGGCCGGGCTCACAGCCCGTCGCTCTGCGCTTTATGATCAGGCTCTTTTGCCCCTTCCCGATACGTTGCAGAATGTTCTTGTGAGGCAAGAAACTGTAATTGCGCCGCTTTTTTCTCCGCGCGCGGCCGGGCATTTCGCGCAAAACGCATCTGACTTGCAAGCCGTGCACGTCGTGGCGCTGAGTGCTGCTGTTGCGGCACCTTTTGCGGGTCTCCAGGTCGCGAATCTCGCAATAGCGACCCAACCAACTGCTCAACACATGGCCGAAGCCATTGAAAACCTTGTTCTTGAGCTTGGCGCGGGTTGAGAGGGCAGTGCCGCAAGGGTAAGCTCTGTGTGCACCCTTTGCCGGTGAAGATTCGAAAAGGTGGACGCTTTGACCAATTCAAGCAAGACCAGCAAGGACACGGACGCGTCCGAACCAACGGATCAGGAGGGTCACGAGGCGCAGGCTTTGGATGTGCAACCCGGCACTGATCCCGGGGACATTGCAGAAGAAGCAACGCAAGATGCGTCGGAAGAACCGTCCGAAGAGTCCGAGACGTCCGATCTGGAATCGGACAACGCTGAAGCCGCGGATGCCCCCAAGCCTGATGATGCAACCGAAGACGATACGGTTGAAACAGAGGAGTTGGACGCGGATAACGCCGAGCTGGACTCGGAAACAAGTTCTGAGACGGAGGAAGCCGACGAGGAACCGACGGACGATCTGACTGGCGCGGATGACGAAGAGGCACAGGAAATCGACCAAAGCGCAGACGGAGATGTGCCCGATGAGACTGCCGAAGGTACGGATGAAGATCTCGCGGAGACGGCGGACAGTGACGATTTAGATGAAGACTCCGATGAAGATCGAGGTGAAGACGTCGGTGTTCCCGAAGCTGCGGCTGTCGCCGCCGCGGCTGCAGCCTCTGCCATGCCGTCGGACGAAGGGCCAAATCCTGCTACGCCGGAACCCGTCGTCAGAACGGAAACCAAGGTCGTGCAGGGAAGTATCTGGCCAGGATTTTTCGGTGGTGTTATTGCAGCTCTGCTGGGCTTCATAATCGGACGCGGTGACGCGCTCGATAACATCCTGCCCGAAGCGTTCCAGCGGCAAGAAGCGGATTTGACCGCATTGGAAGCGGCCGTGGAAACAGCGCAGTCCGAAGCCGCCGGCGCCGTTGAAGCCGCCGCAACGCAGTCCACTGCCCTTGATGAGCGTATATCCTCGCTTGAAGCCTCGCTTGTGGCGCTTGAGGGTGCAGAAGGCCCCGATCTGTCTGGCTTGTCTGATGGTTTGAGCGGTATCGAGGCCGGGCTTTCCACCCTTGTGGCCCGTGTCGCAGCTCTGGAAGAGCGCCCGGTCGCCACGGAAAACCCGGATGCCGCGTCCTCTGAATCGGTACAAGAGCTGGAAGCGGCGCTTGCGGCGCAAATGCAGGAAATCTCTGATCTGCAGTCGCGGGTCGACGCCGCGGAAAACCTTGCGGCTGAAGAAGCATCACAACTGCTGGCGCAAGCTGCACTGAACCGTGTGATGACGGCCGTGAACGTCGGTGATGGATATACGGCGGCGCTTGGTGATCTTGAAAGTGTCTCGGACGTGGCCGTGCCCGAGGCGTTGCGCGACTCGGCTGACGCTGGTGTTCCGTCGCTCGCAAGTTTACAGGAAAGTTTCCCGGAGGCTGCGCGCGCGGGCCTCGCTGCCGCGCGTGCGGAGGTTCCAGAGACTGATGTTCAGGGCATTTCGGGCTTTATTCGCCGTCAGTTGAACGTCAGGTCAGTTGCACCGCGTGACGGCAGCGATCCGGATGCTATTTTGTCTCGTGCCGAGGCTGCTCTGGCGGCCGGAGAACTCGACGCGGCGCTCACCGAGATGGAAGCTTTGCCCGAAGTCGCGCGAGCCACAATGCAGGATTGGCTCGACGCTGCTGAAGCGCGCAAGGCGGCGCAGGACGCGGCAAATGAACTGGCTGACAGCCTGAACAGCAATTAAGGAACACGCTCATGCTTTGGTCATTGATAAAGATTGTCCTCTTTGTGGTTGCTGTCGCCGCGCTGGCGTTGGGCGCAGGCTATTTGCTGGAAAGCGAAGGTGGCGTTCAGGTCACTGTGATGGGCAGCGAGTTCACGTTCAGCCCCTTGCAATCTGTGCTGGCGATCATCGCCCTTGTGTTTCTGGTTTGGTTGATGCTGAAACTGCTGTCTCTGCTGGTGGCCTGCTGGGCCTTTTTGAACGGCGATGAAACTGCCATAACGCGGTATTTTGATCGCAGCCGAGAGCGCAAGGGTTTTCAGGCATTGTCCGAAGGCATGATGGCACTGGCGAGTGGCGAAGGGCGCGTTGCAATGACCAAGGCTGCCCGCGCTGAAAGATACCTCAATAAACCGGAGCTGACCAACCTTTTGGTAGCACAGGCCGCGGAAATGGCCGGAGATCGGCGCAAGGCCGAAGAAACTTATAAAAAACTGGTAACGAAGGATGCCACACGTTTTGTCGGTGTGCGCGGGATCATGAAACAAAAGCTTGCCGATGGCGACACGGAAACGGCTTTGGCGCTGGCTGAAAAAGCCTTTGCCTTGAAACCGAAGCATGAAGAAACGCAGGATGCGCTGTTGCAGTTGCAGGGCGCAAAGGAGGACTGGACCGGGGCGCGCCAGACACTCAGTGCAAAGCTGAAATATGGCAGTCTGCCGCGTGATGTGCACAGGCGCCGCGATGCTGTTCTGGCGCTGGCGGAAGCCAAAGAACTGGTTGGCGAAGAAAACGCCGCCAAAAGACGCGACAAGGCGATCGAGGCACACAAGCTCGCGCCCGATCTTATCCCCGCTGCCGTGATGGCGGCCAATAGCCACGTGGAGCAGCACCGCGCGCGTTTGGCCACAAAGCTCTTGAAAAAAGCGTGGGAAGTCCAACCACATCCCGACCTCGCAGCGGCCTTCGCAGCAATTGCACCGGATGAAACGTCCGCCGAGCGGATCAAGAGATTTGCTGCTCTGACGCGCATCAAACCGGACGATCCGGAAACAAAGATGCTTCTGTCCGAATTGCATATCGCCAACGAAGACTTCCCCGAAGCGCGCCGCGCGCTGGGCAATCTCGCCGAGACTGATCCGACGGCGCGCTCCGTGACCCTAATGGCCGCAATTGAGAAAGGCTCTGGCGCTGCAGACACCGTGGTGCGCGGCTGGCTCGCCAAAGCTCTGACCGTATCGCGTGGCCCGCAGTGGGTTTGCGATGTGTGTCAGCATATTCAGGCGGAATGGACGGCATTCTGCGAGAACTGTGGTGGCTTTGATACTCTGTCGTGGAAGACGCCACCCCAGTCCGAGATGGCCATGCCAGGGGGCGTGCAGATGCTGCCTCTTATTGTCGGCGCCATCGAAGATGGCTCAGATACACCTGAGGACACGGGCGACGTATCAACCGTCGCAGACGCTGAAATATTGCCCAGCGACGGGGCAACGCCGGTAGATGACGTTTCGGAAGCACCTGCCAGAGCGGGTTGAGCGCTGCGAACGCAGGTCTTGACGGCGCCAGTCTGCACTCCTTTATCTGACGCATAAGCAGTTGGAAGACGCGTTTCGATGTCCCAGACCATCACCCTGTCCATAGACAAGATGCACTGCGGATCCTGCGTGGGTCGCGTGGACCGCGCGCTTGCGGCGGTGCCGGGCGTTGACGCGGTGTCTGTGAACCTTGCAACCGAAACGGCGGTGATAACCGGCCAGGGCAAAAAACTGGCCTCTGCACTCATGCGGGCGTCCGAGGCGGCCGGATACCCGGCGCGCGTTGCGAAAGAGGCCGACTTTGACAAACAAGAAACGCGTGACGCCGAAGCGCGTGTCTTATGGCGCAATACTCTGCTCGCGATGGTTCTGGCGTTGCCGGTATTTGTTGTGGAAATGGGTGGCCATTTGCTGCCCGCCTTTCATCACTGGCTGCATGCCACCTTTGGTGAGGTTCCGGTTTGGTGGTTCCAGGCCGGCTTAACGACACTGGCACTGACCGGCCCCGGGCGGTCATTCTACGAAGACGGTTTCCCGGCGCTGCTCCGTGGTGCGCCGGACATGAACAGTCTGGTGGCTGTGGGCACGAGCGCTGCGTATCTCTATTCCCTTGCGGTGCTGATCATGCCGGATGTATTTCCGGTCGCTGCACGCGCGGTTTACTTCGAAGCCGCAGTGGTGATCGTTGTTCTGGTCCTGCTTGGTCGCTGGCTGGAGGCCCGTGCCAAAGGCAAAACCGGGGCTGCGATCCATGCTTTGATTCGCCTGCAACCCAAGACCGCACAGGTTTCGCGTGGTGGTCAGGTGCAATCAGTCTCTGTGGAGTCGCTGGCTCTGGGCGACTTGATAATGCTGCGCCCGGGTGAGCGCGTTCCGACTGACGGAGATGTGGTCGAGGGCCGCAGTCTCGTGGATGAAAGCATGATCAACGGAGAGCCAATCCCGGTGGAGAAGTTTCCCGGAGCACCGGTCACGGGCGGAACGGTGAATGGTTCAGGGAGCCTCCAGTTCCGTGTCACCCGCGTCGGTCAGGATACGGTGCTTGCCGGGATCTTGCGCATGGTGCGCGAGGCCCAAGGCGCAAAGCTTCCGATTCAGGCAATGGTCGACCGCGTTACGCTTTGGTTCGTGCCAGCTGTCCTGGGTATTGCAGCGCTGACAGTTTTGGCCTGGATCATCCTCGGGCCCGCGCCGGTAATGTCCTACGCGCTGGTGGCAGGTGTGTCCGTCCTAATTATCGCGTGTCCTTGCGCCATGGGTCTGGCCACGCCGACATCCATTATGGTGGCGACGGGCCGCGCGGCGGAACTGGGTGTGTTGTTCCGGAAGGGCGATGCCCTGCAAACCCTTGCGGAGGTGGACGTGGTTGCCTTTGACAAGACGGGCACGCTCACGGAAGGTCTTCCACACCTTGTCGATCTCCAGACTTCTGAAGGATGGACGCGCGACGACGTCCTGCGGATTGTCGCGTCGATCGAGGCGCGCGGGGAACACCCACTCGGTGCAGCAATCGTGACAGCATCGAATGAGGCCCGCATCACGCTTTGCGAGGCGCAGGACGTTGCCGCGCGCAGCGGTTTTGGGATCGCGGGCACCGTTCAGGGACATACGGTCGTTATCGGCTCAGATCGCCTCATGGCATCTGAAAACGTGGACATCTCGCAATTTAGAGAACCTGCATCAAATGCGATGCAGCGCGGCGAGACAGTGTTTTTTGCATCAATCGATGGCTCGCCTGCTGCCTGCATGATTGTTGCCGACACGATCAAACCGCAGGCCGCTGCTTTGGTCGCGCACTTGCGGTCAGAGGGGATTGAAGTTGCCCTGATCACCGGCGACAGACCAGAGACGGCCGCACATATCGCGAAATCCATCGGCATTGAAACAGTTGCGGCCGGTGTTTTGCCTGCTGAAAAAGCGCGCGAAATTGCCGGACTTCAGTCAAGTGATCGGACCGTCGCTTTTGTCGGAGACGGTATCAACGACGGACCCGCACTCGCGGCGGCAGACGTAGGTATCGCGATAGGAACAGGCACGGACGTGGCGATCCAGTCTGCAGATGTGGTGTTGATGTCCGGTGACCTGAAAGGCATTGGAACAGCCTTGCAGATTTCGCGCAGCACGCTGCGCAATATCCTGCAAAACCTCTTTTGGGCATTTGGGTACAACACCGCCTTGATCCCGGTCGCGGCCGGGGTGTTCTACGCACCTTTGGGGTTATTGCTGTCGCCGGTGCTGGCTGCCGGCGCAATGGCTTTGTCGAGCGTCTTTGTGCTGACCAATGCACTGCGGTTGCGAAAAATTGAGCCTGCGCTTGACTGAAACTGTCTCTAAACGGCATCCGCGAGTTTGCGCAACGTATCATGAACAGCTTCCGATCCGATCAAAGCACGACGGACCAGACGGTCGAATTGCCGAGCGAAGCCGCGCACCTGATCGGGACCGCTGACGACAAGGTAGGCGTCGCCAATGTAAAGCGCGACACGCTGATTTCCAAACACGGTGAAGGGCGCGGAGAACGTCTTGGTTCCGTCATACACGTGCAGACGCAAGGCCGGATAATTGTCACGACAGATGCGGGCCATTTCAGCCAGTTGCTGATAGCAGCTGTCGCGTGATGCACCGCGCCAAAGACCGCTCCGCGACGACAGGTCTTGCAGTGTCTGGATGGGCATAGCGACTTCAACATCAATGTCCTGCAGGGACACTCGGTTCAGGACGTTTTCAACGCCACCTCTGCGTGCGTCTTCACGGTGACCCTCTGCCACGGCATCGGGTGCAAGGCTTGCGATATCTGGCAAAGTGGACGGCACGGTCCGTAGCTTGTGCCCGGCAGCGGCATTGCGCCACTGATCCAGCGGCGTAGACCCATCTGCTTGTCTTTCCTGTTCGATCTGAACGCTTTCGGCCACTTCCTGACGGCCTTCCGGCGCGTTTTCCAGACACAAAAGCCAATCCACGGAGACACCGCTGACATCGGCCATGCTGCGCAGGGTCTCGGCGCGTGGCAGACGATCCGTCTCTGCGCTCAGGAACTGGCTTAGCGCAGAGCGATCAATGCCCACGCGTCGCATGAAATCGCCGCGGCCCGCAGCGTGCTGGTCGACAACATTCTTGAGCCGTTTTCGGAAGAGTTGGGAGAGATCTCGCTTGTCCATTTTCAAGATATACACAATTGTTGCGAAAACACACAAATATTTCTCTTGTGTAGCGAATGTTACGCTGTTGAAGCAGATGCACAATCTTGCTCCTGACGTGACATGTCAGGACACTGATGCGGATCGCCATCCGGGCGGTCAGGACCACTCCGGAGACATCTTTGATATTTACCGACGAGAAGACCGCCACGGCTGTGGAATGGCCAACCCTGATCATCTGTGCCATTTGCTATATGGGTTTTGCGATTGCGACGATTTACGCGCAGGCATTGGGTCCGGTGATAACACTTGCAATCCTGACGCTGACGCTGACGCTGTTTTCGTCCTTCAATCACGAGGTGCTGCACGGTCATCCGTTCCGGAACGAACTGGCAAACACGGTCTTGGTCTTTCCCGCGCTTGGATTGCTCATCCCCTATCCGCGTTTTCGTGATACACACCTTGCGCACCACCACGATCCCTCGTTGACCGATCCTTACGACGATCCGGAGACGAATTTCATCGACCCGGCGGTGTGGTTGACATGGTCGGCGCCCAGAAAGTGGCTCTATTACTGGAACAATACGCTTTTGGGGCGTATGGTCATTGGCCCGGTGATTGGTCTTGCGACCTTCTACGCGCAGGATTTTCGCGCTGTTTTGGCCGGCGACAGAGAGGTGGCACGCGCCTATGTTTTCCACGGTGTAGCCTTGGTTCCCGTCGTCTGGTGGCTGTCAACTTTCGGCGCGCTGCCACTGTGGGTTTACTTTCTGGCCGTGTACTTGAGCCACTCCATCCTGAAAATCCGCACCTTTCTGGAACATTGCGCACATGAAAAGGCGCGGTGTCGCAGTGTGATCATCGAGGATCGCGGCCCATTGTCGTTTCTCTTTCTGAAAAACAACCTCCACGCGCTACACCACGCCCGCCCCAAACTGCCGTGGTACCAGCTGGATGCCTGTTATGCGGCAAGTCGTGACCGCATTCTGACGCGCAATGGCGGCTATGCCTACAGATCTTATGCGCAGGTGGCGCGGCTATTTCTCACGCGCGCAAAGGACCCGGTGCCGCATGTATTATGGGATGTACCTCAAGATGCCCCAGAAGAGACGGCACAGCCGCAGCACCCCGAAACCGCCGTTTCCTGATCTGAACACTTGCCTTCGGACCCTTTCATCAGCTTTTGTGAGTGACGAGATTCGCGGAGGCGCAGATGAAAGACACTGTAGACGAGCCGGTTCTGCTGGAAATTGCCGAAGGTATCGCAACTGTGACCCTGAACCGGCCACGCAGCATGAATGCGCTGTCCGAAGACATGCTGGATGGGTTACAGAAAGTCTGGGATGATCTGGCAGAAAACCGCGATGCCAAGGCTGTGATATTGCGGGGCGCGGGCGATCATTTCTGTGCCGGGCATAATCTCAAGCAAATGACGGCACGCCGTTCGGATGACGATGGCGGCGCACAGTACTTCAACGAGCTTTTTGCGACGTGCTCCAAAATGATGTTGTCGATTATCAATCTGCCGCAACCCGTTATTGCCGAGGTCAAGGGCATTGCCACGGCGGCAGGCTGCCAGCTTGTGGCAACATGCGATCTTGCGGTGGCGGCGGAAGAGGCGCGTTTTGCAACATCTGGCGTCAACATTGGCCTTTTTTGCTCGACGCCCATGGTCGCGCTGTCGCGCAACATCGCTCGCAAGCAGGCCATGGAAATGCTCTTGCTGGGAGAGTTCATTTCCGCGGCGCGTGCTGTGGAGACAGGGTTGATCAACAAAGCGGTGCCGCTGCAAGAGGTTTCGTCTGCTGCACGTGCGATGGCCGAAACCATTGTTGGTAAAGCGCCCGTCGCGATCCGCATTGGCAAGAAGGCATTCTACGAGCAAGCGGCAATGTCATTGCCCGATGCGTATGCCTACACCGGTGCTGCGATGGCAAAGAACATGATGGCGCGCGACACCAAGGCGGGTATCAGCGCGTTTATTGCCAAGACACCGATGCCGGATTGGACCGACGAATAGACCCTAAAAGTATCTTATAGTGTCCATTCGCCGGGCCTGCTGCTCTTGCCTATCCGACTTTAAAACCCCAGAAATCCGTGCGATCCGCCATGAAGAAACCGGATTGGCTGCGCATGATGCCCTGCAGTTCGACCGTATCGCCCGCCTGCAGCGAAACCAGCGTTTGCAGTTGCGTGGTCGTGCGCTCACTGACATGGGCACCGGTCACTTCTGACTGTGAGCCGGCGATGGTCGTCCCACCGTTTACAACAAGCCGCCCGCCAAGGCGCGCGGCGGTGCTGCTGTCCGCTTTGAAGGTCAGAAGTGCCCCAAAGAGATAAGTGCCGTCTACCGTTGCGTTGAACACATTGCTTGCGGCGTCAAAGACGCTTTGATCGTTGTAAGACAGCTGGTTGATCGCAATTTTGGTCCAGGTGTTCGCGGCGCCAAAGTTATCAAAATTCGTTACGCCCTTGAAACGCGGTAGCTGTGGCTGATCCACGATACCGGTCGCATTGTCGATGGAAAAACCATCAAAAAACGTCGTGCCGTCCGGCGATGTGGAGAGACGCAACCTGTCGCTCCCGAACAGACCCAGCAGGGCGCGCGTTTGGAAGTCTTGTTGAAGAACAAAACCGGCATCATTTGCCATCGCTTCCTTGTTCAGCGTCATCATCATGTTGCCGCTGCCGCCGTCCGCTGTGTAAAGCGCAGTCCAGAGAGCCGCGTTCAGTTTGGCCGAAAAAGGGGCGCCAGGCAGGGAAGCCATTCCAAGTCCGATACTGTCGATTTCTTCCAACTCGGGGCCGTCAAGATCGATCCATTCCGCACCGTCGTAGACAATAAAAGCTTCGCGGTTGATCACGAAGGCGCGCCAGCCGGCGCGGGGCACAAAGAACCGCCACGTACTGGTTTCATAAAGCGCAATTTCCCCGTCGTGGCCTGCCCAATCTCCGGTTGCGCCGGTATCGACCAGATACCGGGCCCCTTCGTTCACGGACCCCGGTGGTGCTGTCAGATCATCTGTTACCACGCCAAGCTGCGTCACCACATCAAGGATGCGGAGCGCTTCGTTGTGGGTGACATGCTTTTGCGCCTGACTTGGCTGGATGAAAGGTAAAGACAGACTGTTGGAGATTTCGACCATTTTGGATCCCGCAGGTTGATGGATTGCAGGTATGATTGGCGAAAGTCTTTTCGGAGCCATTAGGCGCGCGCGCGCGTGATTAAGCGAAAATTAAGCGCCGGGCACAGTTTTCAGGTCAGCGCAAAGCCGGCAACGCTCAAGGACCACACGATCGCAAACATCAGCCATGCGGCGCGAAAGGGATGGTCTTCCACGTCGACCAGAAACGTCACCGCACGCAACAGCGGCGCGAACAGAACCGCGCTGCGAATGGCAAGCGTTGACAGGAAGAACACCCAGATCCAGATCGACGTGGCGTAGGTTGAAAAGGTCATGGAGATCATCGCCGGATCTGTGATGATCAGGGCAGGTTGCTCAGGCCCCAACATTTCGACCGCGCGGGTGAGAGCACTGATGCCAAGCATCATTCCTTGATACGCAACGTCTCCAATGGGCAGACTGCGTTCGGAAAAAAGAGTGCCGAAATAGGTTGTACAGACCCAAAACAGGACGAACCCGCCGATCGAGATCAGCGTGGTCAGCACGAGGTCGACAAGCACCCAAAAGATATCGCGCGCCGGTCCGCGACCGAGGCGCGCAAGAATGTTCCGTGTTTCGAGAAACGACACGAAATCCGTGATCGTGTTGAAAAGACCAAGCAGGATGCCGTTCAGCATCAAAAGGGCCGCAACCAGAACAAAAGTGTCGAGGTCGTCGACGAGATCGGCAAAACCCGCCACCTGCGCATTGAAATCGGGGTGATTGGGATCGCGAAAGTTGGCGCGCATGTCCTCCATGCCCGCGTAAATGAGGTCAAAGTCCAAGGTGGTCAGCACCGCGCAGTAGATCAGCAGATACGTCAAAAGCGATATAAGTGCCGTCTTGCGGTAGCGCAAAACCCACAGGCGGCAGCCGCCGATACGGACCTGACGCGCGCCGAATGTCTTGTCCACATATCGCTTGAAGCTGACATCAAAGCGCCGCCTGACACTCGTGCTGCGCGCGTCGGTGAGGTTATGCGCCAGCCATTGAGCACTGCGTTCTGACAAGAAGTTTCGCGCGGGCACGATCATGCGAAAGGACAGCAGCAGCCCGACCATCCACCAGGTCACCCATGTATTCGCAATTTCCCGAACAAGTTCCAACATGGCTTTAACGAAATGAGCGCCCGCCCGACTGACATATCATAGATATCTCGAATCAAACACAATTTTGCCCAAGAGCACCGTTGGCCAATTTGCCATTGGCGAAACCTCGAAGAGAAATCAACATGATCCGACTGTTTTTAATGGTTGCAAAACTGTTTGTGCTATCCGGTGTTTTGCTGTTCGGCTTCCTGTTCTACCACAGCAATTCAACGCAAAACCAAACCAAATTTCTGATGGCGGCCACGACGACGACCGCAGAGCCTTGAGCGTTTGAGGAGCGTTACTCGACATCCTTGCAGGCCAGATACGTGGCTCAGTTTGAATATGAGCCATCCGAGGAGGCGAAAACGATCGCCACGTCACACCGGATCATGCAAGGCGCATTTCCAAGAACATGGTTCGAGTATGTGCCCGACACGGCACGAAGCGATGCGCCGGTTGTCATTTTGCTCCACGGCGCGGGCCGTGACGGCCTGTCTTTGATCGACATGTGGAAAGATGTGGCAAAGTCACATGGCGTTATTCTGCTCGCACCGAACGGTATTCGAGGCAAATGGCCAATGGATAGCCCCAGACCTAAGGTGGTCTTGGATATATTTGCCGACCTGTCTGGCCGGCACCGAATAGACTCTGATCGCGTCTATTTGTTCGGTCATTCGAATGGCGCATCTTATGCGCAGGTGTTGATGAACAGGGCGGAGGGCCCTTGGCGCGCTGCTGTTCTTCATGCGGGGTATTGGAGCACCGAAAATCTGGTTTCGCCTTTGGATGCCAAACCGATACGCCTGTATCTGGGTGTTCTGGATCACATCTTTACAATTCCGAACGCACGAGCTGTGGGTCAAGGTTTGGCCCGCGCGGGTCACGATGTTGAGTTTGTGAAGATAAGCCAACACACGCATTGGCTGTATGCTCTGGGACCTGATATTGCGGACGACAGTTGGCAATGGCTGGATCAAACGGTCGCACGGGCAAACTGATCGCCCATTCACAACCCGATCTACAAATAAGCCGCCGACTTAAAAGTCGAGGTTCTCTACGCTCAGAGCATTTTGCTGGATAAACTCGCGGCGTGGTTCAACCACATCGCCCATGAGCTTGGTAAAGAGATCGTCCGCCTCTGCCATGTCATCGACTTTGACCTGCAAAAGCGTGCGCGCATCAGGGTCCAATGTTGTTTCCCAAAGCTGATCAGGGTTCATTTCACCCAAACCTTTGTAGCGTTGCAGCGAAAGGCCTTTTTCTCCTTCCTCGAGTATCGCGTTCAGCAGGTCGACCGGTCCGTTGATCATTTGGGAGCGATCTTTGCGCACAAGCGTGGCCGGCAGGCGGTAGACGTCTTGGAGATGCTGAGTGAAAGACCCTGTGCGATTTGCTTCACCGCCGCGAAGGATTCGCCCATCCAACGTGCGCACTTCCTCGACACCACGCAGAATACGCGCGAGCCTAATGCCATGATCCTGCGTGATGCGCCCTTGCCAGCCGCGTTCGTACTCCAGAGCGATCAAGTCAAGACGTGCGGCGACCTTGTCGGCAACACCCTGAAGATCTGCGTCCACCGCACCCGGTGCGAAGGCTCCGGCGATGGCCGCTTGCTCAAGGATGTGTCGTGGATAATGCGTCGGAAACGCGTCCAGCACGCGGCTCATCTGGCGGGCCATATCCACGACGCGCGCAAGGTCGGCCCCGGTGATTTCTTCCCCGTTGCCCTGACGCAGCATCGCGCCCTCAATGCCCTGATTGACCAGATAGTCTTGCATCTCGGCTTCGTCCTTGAGGTAAACCTCGGACTTCCCGCGTGAAACCTTGTAAAGCGGCGGCTGCGCGATGTAGAGATGCCCCTTTTCTATCAGCTCCGGCATCTGCCGGTAAAAGAACGTCAGCAAAAGCGTGCGGATGTGTGCCCCGTCTACGTCTGCATCTGTCATGATAACGATCTTGTGGTAGCGCAGTTTTGAGATATCAAATTCATCGCGTCCGATACCAGTGCCCAGAGCCATCACAAGATTGCCGATCTCCTGACTGCTGAGCATCCGGTCAAACCGTGCGCGTTCGACGTTCAGGATCTTGCCTTTCAGAGGAAGAATAGCTTGTGTTTGCCTATCGCGGCCTGTCTGGGCGGACCCGCCCGCGCTGTCGCCCTCGACCAAAAAGACTTCCGTCTTTGCCGGGTCTTTTTCGGAACAATCCTTGAGCTTTCCGGCAAGGAAGTTGACATCCATCGCCGTCTTGCGGCGGGTAAGGTCGCGTGCCTTGCGCGCCGCTTCGCGTGCCAGCGCCGCTTCGATGATTTTACTGACAACGATTTTGGCCTCGTTGGGGTTTTCCTCGAACCACTCAGCCAGTTTTTCGTTCATCAAGCTCTCAACTGCGGGGCGCACCTCGGAGGACACAAGTTTGTCCTTTGTCTGCGAGGAGAATTTGGGATCTGGAACCTTCACCGACAGCACGCAGGTCAACCCTTCTCGCGCGTCATCTCCGGTGAAGCTGACTTTTTCCTTGCGCGCGATACCAGAGGACTGCGCGTAACTGTTGATCGTGCGCGTCAGCGCGCCTCGAAACCCGGCCATATGAGTGCCGCCGTCACGTTGCGGAATATTGTTGGTAAAAGGCAGAACGTTTTCGTGGTAGCTGTCATTCCACCACATCGCGACCTCGACACCGATATCGTCCCGCTCGCCCTTGATGAAAATCGGCTCTGGCATGACGGAGGATTTTGACCGGTCGAGGTACTTGACGAACTCCTTAACGCCGCCTTCGTAGTAAAGTTCCGACCGCAGTGGTTCAGCAGGGCGTTCGTCGATCAGAATGATCCGAACGCCTGAATTCAGAAACGCCAGTTCACGCAGTCGTTTCTCAAGTGTCTCAAAGGAATAATTGACGTCTGAAAAGGTATTGGTGGAGGCCATAAAGCGCACTTCGGTCCCCGTCCTTTCCGTATCTCCGACGACTTCCAGGTGTTTGGTGGTAAACCCACCTTCGAAACGTGCAACATGCTCCTTGCCCTCGCGCCAGATCCGCAGCTCCAACCAATCCGACAGCGCGTTCACCACGGACACGCCCACCCCGTGCAGACCGCCTGACACCTTGTAGGAGTTGCTGTCGAATTTTCCGCCCGCGTGCAGTTGGGTCATGATCACCTCTGCCGCCGAGACGCCCTCTTCCTCGTGAATACCCACCGGAATTCCGCGCCCATTGTCGGACACCGAAACAGAGCTGTCGGCATGGATTGTGACCGTCACGGCATCGGCGTGACCGGCCAAAGCCTCGTCAATACCATTGTCCACGACCTCGTACACCATATGGTGCAGACCAGAGCCGTCATCCGTGTCCCCGATATACATACCAGGGCGCTTGCGTACTGCCTCTAAGCCTTTGAGAACTTTAATAGAATTTGCGCCATACTCTTCTGGCGACTGCTCTGCGTCGGACATGTCATCATACCTTCGTATTTTGAGTTTTTTATACGATTTTTTGGCGGCATTGTCACGCCGATGGCACAATATTTTGTGTCAGAGAATGGGAATCAACACACCCACTAAGATCAGCAGGAAACCTGATGTCATATTGATGCGCCTCAGTGTCTGAGGCCGTGTCACCAGCTTGCGCGCTTTGCCGACAGAGGCTGCCAAAATGAGATTACCCATCAGCGGAATTGAAACCGACGCGCCAATGATCAGTGCAATGTCAATACCGGTGATTTCGCGCAGATCAAAGAAGCCGGGCAAAACGCCCATGTAGAACAAAACCGCCTTGGGATTTCCCAGAATGGCGATCAGCCCAGCGGCAAATCCGGCCCATAGACCAGGTTGCGTGAGACGGCTGTCGCTCGTGATTGTTTGATCTGCATGTCGGATCAGCAAAACGCCCATTCCGATAAATACACCGCAAGCCACCCATCGCAGAACGGCCATGAAGACGTCAAACACCGACAGGATCCATGAGATACCCAGAACCGCGACCAGCGGCCACAGAATGTCGCCCACTGCCACACCAAAGGCCAGTGGCCATGCGGCATTGAATCCGCCGGAAAGCGCACGCGCCATGAGCGCGAGCCAAACCGGCCCGGGCGTCAAAAACAAGATCACCAGGGCGCCCGCATAAAGCAAAAGTTCGTCCCAGGAAATGGTCATACTGCGGTCACGCGGGACGCATGCTCCACCTCTGTGACTTCAAAGTACTGCGCGCGGTCTGCCATCGCTTCAAAGAGGGATTTCTCGGTGCCTGTCATCCAGGCCTGCGCGCCAAGTGCAGCGATCTCATCGTAAAGTGCGGCGCGCCGGTCCATATCAAGGTGAGCTGCCACTTCGTCCAGCAACAGCAGCGGCGGCGCGCCAAAATCCTCCGCCAAAGCGCGCGCATTTGACAGGATCAAAGACACTAACAGAGCTTTCTGCTCGCCCGTGGAACACTCGGCTGCCGGCACAGACTTGGCCGCATACGTACCCACAAGATCCGCACGATGCGGACCCATTAACGTGCGCCCTGCTGCAAGATCGCGCGACCGGCCGTCTGCAAGGGTGGCCATGTAGCTGTCTCCGTCCGTCGGCAGCTTATCGTCATTCTGAACTAGATCCAGATCGGCTGCGGGGAATGCTGTCTTGGCGCCATTTTGCGCTGTCGCAATGCGCTTCAGGGCAGCACGGCGGTTTGCATCAATTTTCAGCGCTGCGTTGGCCATCTGCGCTTCTATAGCCACGTACCATGACGCATCACGCACCATGTCCTTCAGCAAGCGATTTCGCTCGCGCATGGCTTTGTCATAGATCAGTGTCGCTTCGGCGTGACCGGGCTCAAAGCTCAGTGTCATCCGATCCAGAAAACGACGCCGCCCTTCTGCGCCCTCAATCCACAGCCTGTCCATTGCCGGGATCAACCAGAGCACGCGCGTTACGTGGCCGAGAGCAAGCTGCGCAGCTGGTTTGCCATCAATGCGCACCAAACGCGCGGCGCCGTCCTCTGACCATGTTTCGATCTCATGGGTTTGGTTCAAGGACTGCAAAACAGCGCTCAGCTTCCAACCGACGGCCTCGGGCCGGCGGCCCATGTCCAGCGCGCTGGCGCGGCGAAGTCCACGTCCGGGTGAAAGCAGCGATACGGCCTCAAGAATATTCGTCTTGCCCGCGCCGTTTGGCCCGAAGAGCGCGACAGGACAACCGTCCAATGCCATGCGCGCCACGCGATGAGACCGGAAATGGGACAGCGTCAGATCGGTCAACCGTAGTGCCACAGGTCAATCCGCTCTTTGATCTTCAAATATCCCCGCCGGAGGCAGGAAATCAGACACGCATCGGCATGACCACATAAACCGCCGTCTGGTCATTGCCTTCGCGCATCAGGGTTGGATCGCCTGATGAGTTAAACATGAAAACAGCGTTCTCACGGTCCACCTGACTTGCGATCTCCAACAGGTACTTCGCGTTGAAACCGATCTCCAGCCGCTCGTCTCCATAAGCCACCGCAAGTTCTTCTTCCGCTGCTCCACTGTCCGGTGCATTGACCGACAGAATGAGCCGATCCTCATCCAACTGAAGCTTTACGGCGCGGGATCGTTCTGAGCTCACCGTCGAAACCCGGTCGACGGCCTGTGCAAAATCGGAAGCGTCCACTTCCAGCTTTCGCGAATTGCCCTGCGGGATCACACGTGTGTAATCGGGAAAGGTCCCGTCAATCACTTTGGAGGTCAGCGTAATGTCCGGGGTCGCAAAACGTACCTTTGTCTCCGAGACGGATACAGCGATCTTCATGTCATCATCGTCCAAAAGTTTGCGCAGTTCGCCGACGGTTTTGCGCGGCACGATGACGCCGGCCATGTCAGCTGCACCATCAGGCAACTCCGCATCAATACGCGCCAGACGGTGTCCGTCCGTCGCGACGCAGCGCAAGACCTGCCCGCCTTCGGCGTCAGACACATGCATATAGACGCCGTTCAGGTAATACCTTGTTTCTTCGGTTGAAATCGCAAACTTTGATTTGTCAAACAAGCGGCGTAAGACAGGAGCTGCTGCGGTAAAGTTCGTGTCATACTCTGACGACGCCATCACCGGGAAATCCTCTTTTGGGAGAGTGGCCAAGGAGAAGTTCGACCGGCCTGCATCGACTGTCAGACGCCCGGTGGCGCTATCCGCTGTCAGGCTGACAAGCGCGCCATCCGGCAGCTTGCGCACGATTTCATGCAGCGTTGTCGCTGACACGGTTGTGGCGCCTGCGCGCTCCACCTGCGCGGCGGCTTTGTCGACGACTTCTATGTCCAGATCCGTTGCACGAAAAGTTACATCACTGCCGTCTGCTTCGATCAACACGTTGGCCAGAATTGGAATTGTATTGCGCCGCTCTACAACCGACTGAGCCTGAGACACAGCCTTGAGCAAAGCCGCGCGTTCGATGCTGATCTTCATTGTGCCACTTCCTAATCCATCGTCGGGATGGGCAACCTACCCTGTTTGCCCGACTTCACAAGCTTTTTGTGAATTTGTCGATGGATAACAGCTGGGCGTCAAGGTCTGCGTCCGTATTGCACACGCGCAGACCTTTGAGTGCGTTATTCTTCGAGTGCGCGACGCAACAGTTCCAGATCCTCAGCGATCTGACCGTCCTGGATTTTCAGCTCTTCGATCCGTTTGACGCCGTGCATGACGGTCGTGTGGTCGCGCCCGCCAAAGCGCCTGCCAATTTCAGGTAGAGACCGGGATGTCATTTTCTTGCACAGATACATGGCGACTTGTCTTGGGCGGGCATAGCTGCGCAATCGCTTCGGACCAATCATGTCAGACAACCGAATGTTGTAATGATCAGAAACCTTGCGCTGGATTTCTTCCACCGTGATTTTTCGTTCTGACGCGCGCAGTACATCCGACAGGCAATCTTGTGTCAGGTCCATGTCAATCTGGCGACCCACAAGAGATGCAAAGGCACACAGCCGTGTGAGCGCGCCTTCCAGCACCCTGACGTTGGTCGATATGCGATGCGCCAGGAATTCCAATACGCCATCGTCAATCGCCAGGGCAGGGTATGTCTGGCGCTGCTGATCCACTTTGCTTTGCAAAATGCCAAGGCGCAGCTCGTAGTCCGTCGGGTGCAAATCCACGACAAGGCCGCATTGCAGGCGCGACTTGACCCGCTCCTCCATATCCTTGATCTCGCCGGGCGCGCGATCACCGGAAATGATGATCTGCTTATTCTGATCCACCAGAGCGTTGAACGTGTGAAAGAACTCTTCCTGCGTGCTGTCTTTTCCAGCGATGAACTGTACGTCATCGACCATCAAAACATCGACACTACGAAAGATCTCTTTGAAATCCATCATCTTACGGTCACGCAATGCTTGCACAAAGCGGTACATGAATTGCTCAGCTGACAAGTAAAGCACGTTCAAGTCAGGCCGTAGCTGACGCAGTTCATGCGCAATCGCGTGCATCAAGTGTGTTTTGCCCAAGCCGACGCCACCGTACAGAAACAGGGGGTTGAATGTCACCGGCCCCCCTTCTGCGACGCGCTTTGCCGCTGCATGCGCGAGTTCGTTGGGTTTGCCAACGATGAAGTTATCAAACGTAAAACGGGCATCCAGCGGTGCTGTGGACAACGCGTCAGATGACGACTTTCGAACCATTGCTGCCGCCTCACCCATGGCTGTCCGGGACGGCTTTATCGCGCCATTGACATGTGTTGGCACGGCAAATCGCACGCGACGGACAGCAGGGTCTTCGTTGCGCATTTCGTGTAAAATCAATTCAGCGAAATTCTGACTGACATAATTCCCCAGAAAATTGGTCGGCACTTCCAGCGTTGCCACGCCATTTTCCGAGTTGCTGAACTCAATTGGCTCTATCCAATTTTTGTAATTGTTCTGCCCGACGGTGTTGATCAATCTTTGTCTAACCTGACCCCATTGCTTCTTCGTCATTTCCGACCTGCGTTCCTCTTGTATCCCAATCTGGACCTGGTCGCTGCCACAACCAAATCCGCTCTGTTCGCCAAACAAGCCTCTCTTGACCCCCTCCTACAACATTAGGAGCGGCTCAGCCCGTTGGACTACCACGTTGCGAAGGGCGCCGATCGCATATTGCCCGCGTGCACGAACAAAACACATCTGATCGGGCAACCCCAACCGCACTCATGTTTGACAGGGCAAAACGCCGGCACGCGCTTGCAGACTGAAGGTAAAGTGCTTGCACTTTACCCAGCCCTCGTCTATGGGTCTCGCCTTTTTGGCGATTGTCCTACGAGGCCTGTCCCCCCATGCGAAATGAATCGCTGTACGTTGGTAGCAATTTCGAACGCGTCAGAGCAACTGAACTTAAATCTTGACTCAGCCAATTGCTGAAAAGAATCTGTCGCTCGTGCAGAAAGCGCAAAGCGTTTTGGCACACGGTCTCAAAACGAAAAAAAGCGCCACCTCAATGTGACGCTTTTAAAGTCAATGGGATAGGGATTAGCCCAGAGCTTTGACCCGCGCGGACAATCGCGACATTTTACGGGCAGCCGTATTTTTGTGAAAAACACCTTTTGTAACGCCGCGCATCAATTCAGGCTGTGCTGCTTGCAAGGCGACCTTGGCTGCATCCTTATCACCGGATGCGATTGCTTCCTCGACACGCCGCAGATAAGTGCGGATCCGCGAACGACGGGCTTTGTTAACTTCGTAGCGCGCTGCGTTCTGACGGGCGCGTTTTTTCGACTGAGGCGTATTTGCCATGGGTTCAACCTTTTCTCGGGTCTGTTGTCTCTATTGCATAGCGTGACGCCAAACCCGGACCGGACGATGTTATCCGAACGTTGATTCTAGCCTGAGCGGGCTGCACGCGCATGTCTGGCGGGACCTATAGACATGGTACCGACTGTTTGTAAACTGTAAAAACACGTTGATTTTTCTGCCGCAGCGTCAGTCGGTATCGCGTTGTTGCATGCGCAAAACTATGCTGCCTTCTGCGTCAAAAAGCGACAGTGTCGTGCCATCTCTTTCGAACGCACGTATTAAAGATATTACCTGAAAGAAAGAAATCTCCGTTTTCATCGCGGGTTCCGGGCAGGCCATCATCGTTGCAGCTCCGGGCCCGAAGAGAATGGCATCACCGTTTACGACAAAGCTGCCACGCACCGAATTGCAGCCGCCGTTGCCGAAATAAAGGCCGTCGCTTCGGAACTGCAGGAACACTTCTTTTCCGCTGGTTTGCTCGAATGGGGCGCCAGCCAGTTCGACCGGCACCCACTCGCTTCCTGGCAGCGGTTCAGACCCGACGCTGCCCGCGCAAGTCAAAACCAGAGCGGTGCTGGCTAGCAGAATTCTGGTATTCGATGCCATCTGGTCGCTCCGGTTCTTTGACAAACGATATTTGGTTCAGCGATCCCGAAACTGCGCTTCGCGTTTTTCTACGAAGGCAGACATGCCTTCCGCCTGGTCTTCGGTGGCAAACAGAGAGTGGAAGACACGCCGTTCGAACAAAAGCCCTTCGCGCAGCGTTGTCTCGTAAGCACGATTTACGGCTTCTTTGACCACCATAACCGAAACCGTGGATTTTTCGGCAATCTTGTGAGCGGCGCTGTGCGCCTCTTCCAGCAGCTTTTTAGCCGGAACAACCCGGCTGACCAGACCGGAACGTTCGGCTTCTTCGGCATCCATGAAGCGACCCGTCAGGTTCATATCCATTGCTTTGGACTTACCGATAAGGCGCGTCAGACGCTGCGTGCCGCCCATTCCGGCGACGACCCCAAGGTTTATTTCAGGTTGGCCGAACTTGGCTGTATCCGCACAGATTATGAAATCACACATCATCGCCAATTCGCAGCCGCCCCCCAGGGCATATCCCGAAACAGCAGCGATAATCGGTTTGCGCACGCGTTGGATGTCTTCGGTCTCGCGGGTAAAAAGGTCTTCACCAAACACATCGACAAAGCTCTTGTCCTTCATCATCTCAATATCGGCGCCTGCCGCAAATGCTTTTTCGCTACCGGTGATAATGATGCAACGGACCTTGTCATTGCTTTGAGCCGCTCCGAGCGCATCTGCCAACTCGCTCATCAGTTCGTTATTCAAAGCGTTCAGGGCATCCGGGCGGTTCAGTGTGATCTGTGCGACGTGGTTTTCCACGTCCACAATGATCGTTTCATAGGCCATGAAGCGACACTCTCGTTGTTGTCCTGAAATCCGAGTCAATACCACTGTAGAGTTGTGGTTCAAGCTATCTTTGACATTGCGCACAATAGAAAGTTGAGCGTCCTGATTGCACGATTCGCCGTATGACGTTGGGGCAACCAGCCGTGCGACAGGACTCTGCCTCGCGCCCGTAGACGTCAAAGGAGTGCTGAAAATATCCAAGCTCTCCATCGGCTTGCCGGAAGTCGCGCAGGCTGGAACCACCCGCTTCAATCGCTTCTGAAAGCACCTCCCGAATAACGGGAACAAGCGCGGCAACACGCACAGAACTTATTTTGCCGGCCTTTCGTGCGGGATGAATTTTTGCACGAAAAAGCGCTTCGCTGACGTAGATATTCCCCAATCCGGAGACAATGCGCTGATCCAAAAGAACCGATTTCACCGGGGAGTACTTGTTTTTGAAGGCGTTGATCAGGTGGGTTTCATGGAAATCATTGCCCAGCGGCTCCGGGCCCAGAACACAAAGCAGCTTGTGCTCTTCTGCCCTTGCCGTCTCCATAAGATCCATAGCCCCAAAGCGCCGCGCGTCATTGAAGGTGATGCGCGCGCCGTTTTGCATGTGCAGGACCACGTGATCGTGCTTTTCCGGTGCCGGATGATCATGCACAAACTGTCCGAGTGGATCACCGGAGACGAGCATGCGCCCCGACATGCCCAGGTGAATCAGAAGCGTCTCGCCGCTGTCGAGGTCGACCAGAATATATTTTGAACGGCGTCGCAACCGTTCGACCCGCCGACCGGCGAGCCGCTCTGCCATATGAGGCGGAAACGGCCAACGCAGATCGGGACGGTTTACATCCGCTTGCGCGATTACTGTGCCCTCCATCGCTGGCATCAAACCGCGCCGTACCGTTTCTACCTCAGGAAGTTCGGGCATTTTCTCTTAGCTTCTCCCCTGCAACGTGCGATCCACCGATGCCTTGCGACACCATTCAAACAGCTGTGACGAAAGGGACGCATTGTGCCTGCCCCTTGGCGCTCTATAACAAGGGTCGAATTGCAAGGATCACAAGTGCCGATGAGCGACGAGACCGAGAAAACCACCCATTTCGGTAATGAAACCGTGCCCGAGGGTGAAAAAGCCGGGCGCGTTCAGGGCGTGTTTAGCTCGGTCGCCAGCAGATACGATGTCATGAACGATCTGATGTCGGTGGGTATTCACCGGCTTTGGAAAGACGCAATGATGGACTGGCTTGCGCCGCGCGGGGGGCAAAAACTGCTCGATGTCGCGGGGGGCACAGGCGATATCTCGTTCCGTTTTCTCAAACGTGCAGGTTACGGGCACGCCACTGTGCTTGACCTTACTGAGTCGATGTTGGCTGAAGGGCGCAAGCGGGCCGAGGCCGAAGCCATGGCGGAACAGCTCGACTGGATCACGGGCGATGCGATGGCACTGCCGTTTGAAGACAATACGTTTGATGTCTACACGATCTCATTCGGCATCCGGAACGTTACACGCCCTCAGGACGCGTTGTCCGAGGCCTTTCGCGTTTTGCGTCCGGGCGGGCGACTTATGGTTTTGGAGTTCAGCCGGCTGCCGAACCCTGCGATGCAAAAAGCCTATGATCTTTACAGCTTCAACGTGATCCCGCGTATGGGCCAGATGATTGCCAACGATCGGGACAGTTATCAGTACCTCGTCGAGTCCATCCGCAAGTTTCCGGATCAGGAGACCTTTCTGCAAATGGTACAGGACGCCGGCTTTGAAAATGCCAAGTACCGGAACCTGAGCATGGGAATAGCCTGCCTTCACTCGGGGTGGAAACTTTGATTGTGGCTGATCTGTCGTCACACAAGAGGACTGCACTTTAGATGCGCGGCCCGCACAATATCTGGCGTCTGGTCCGCACGGGCGCGACGTTGGAGCGTACAGGCGCCATGCGCGTTGTTTTGGACGCTTTCGAAGCGCCTCCTGCGCTGCGGTTCGTGGCGCGTGCCTTGGGACTGCCGTTCAAGTTTCTGGGCTACAAGGGCGACCCTGCAATGCCGCCGGCGACGCGCGCTCTGACAGCGCTTGGCCCGGCCTATATCAAATTCGGTCAGATCCTGTCGACGCGTCCGGATGTGGTCGGCGCCGAGTTAGCTGTTCAATTGCGTGTGCTGCAGGATAAGTTGCCGCCCTTTTCCGTGACCAAGGCAAAGGCCGAGGTTGAAAAAGAGCTGGGTCTGTCTGTTGATAGCGTTTTTTCGGAATTCAGCGAACCGGTCGCAGCGGCGTCGATCGCGCAGGTGCACAAAGCCCGCTTGTCAGGCTCGGGTGAGTATGTCGCCGTAAAGGTGCTGCGCCCTGGTATCGAACGGGCTTTCTCAAAGGACGTTGACGCTTTCTACCTCGCCGCGCGCATGATTGAGATCTTCGCGCCTGGTGCGCGCCGTCTGCGGCCTATGGAGGTTATTGAGCATTTTGACGGAGTCGTGCAGGGCGAGCTCGATCTTCGGCTGGAATCCTCCGCCGCCTCCGAATTTGCCGCCAACACCAAAGGCGACGAAGGCTTTCAACTGCCTGACATCAAATGGGACCTGTCGGCGCGTCGTGTGATGACGCTCGGCTGGGCGGACGGTGTCCCAATGGGCGAAAATGACGCCATTGATGCGGCCGGTCACAACCGGATCGATCTGGGCAACAGGGTCCTGCAACTTTTTCTGAATCACGCCCTGCGCGATGGGTATTTTCATGCGGACATGCATCAGGGCAACCTCAAGGTTGCGCCCAACGGCGACATTATTGCCTATGACTTCGGAATCATGGGGCACATCGATGAATACACCCGCCGGGTCTATGCACAGATCCTTTTCGGCTTTATCCGCAAGGACTATAAGCGTGTGGCCGAGGTGCATTTTGAGGCGGGCTATGTCCCGGCAGACAAAGACGTGGATGAATTTGCCCGTGCATTGCGTGCCGTTGGTGAGCCCATTTTTGGCATGGATGCGTCAAAAATCTCTATGGGACGGTTGCTGAATTACCTGTTCGAGGTCACGGAACGCTTTGGGATGGAAACCCGGACAGAGCTTATTCTGCTTCAACGGACCATGGTTGTCGTTGAAGGTGTGGCGCGGTCTCTCAACCCGCAGATCAATATCTGGGAAGTCGCGAGCCCTATCGTCACCAATTATATCTCCAAAAGTATTGGTCCACGCGCAACGCTCAGAGATCTAGCGCAAACGGCCCGGGTTATGGCTCGCTTTGGACCACGTCTCCCGGCTCTTGTCGAGGATGCTCTCATCCGACAGGCCAATCCGATTCCGAGGCGAAAACAAAGCAGCCTAGCGCGTTGGGTTTTGGGCGCGGTCCTTCTGGGTATCAGCATCGGTGTGTCCGGCGCGCTGATGCTGATCCTTTTTGAGTACGCTTTCTTTTAAAGACGCTCAATCGCCAGAGCGATGCCCTGACCGCCACCGATGCACATGGTGACAAGCCCGCGTCTACGGCCCGTTCGCTCCAGTTCGTAGAGCGCTTTGAGCGTAATGATCGCGCCTGTTGCGCCAACCGGATGGCCCAGTGCAATGGCGCCGCCATTGGGATTTACGCGGTCATTGTCCATTCCAAGCGCGTTGCTGACCGCCAGAGCCTGAGCTGCGAACGCCTCGTTGCTTTCGATGACGTCGAAATCATCGATGCTCAAACCTGTGCGTGCCATCAGGTTCTGCACCGCCGGGATCGGGCCGAGGCCCATCACCTGAGGTCGCACACCGGCGTGTGCATAGCCCAGGACACGTGCCTTGGGCGTCAGACTTGCCCTTTCCGCGGCATCTGCGGACGCAAGTACAATTGCCGCGGCCCCGTCGTTGATGCCGCTGGCGTTTCCGGCGGTGACGCTGCCGTCTTTCTGAAACACCGGGCGCAAACCGGCGAGCGCTTCGGCCGTTGTGGCTTTCGGGTGTTCATCGACTTCAAAAGGCACCATGTCACGCTTCATCCGCACCTCTACCGGCGTGATTTGCGATTTGAAGTGCCCAGCTGCGATGGCGGCAGCGGCTCTTTTCTGGCTTTGCAGCGCAAAGGCGTCCTGCGCGGACCGGTCGACACCATGCTCTGCGGCCACGTTTTCGGCCGTAACACCCATATGGCCTGTGCCGAACGGACAGTTCAGCGCGCCCAACATCATATCCAGCGTCTTGATGTCGCCCATTTTAGCGCCCCATCGCTGCTGTGGGACAATGAAAGGGGACCGCGACATATTCTCGGCGCCACCGGCCAGACCAAAATCCGCATCGCCAAGCATCAGAGACTGAATAACCGAAACGATCGCTTGTGCGCCGGAGCCACACAGACGATTGACGTTCATCGCGGGCGCTGTTTCCGGAACGCCCGCGTCCATGGCCGCGACGCGGCTCAGGTACATATCGCGCGGTTCCGTGTTAATGACATGCCCGAAGGCCACATGCCCGATTTGATCCCCTTCAACACCAGAACGGGAAAGTGCGGCCTTGCTGGCCGCCGTCGCCAGTTCGATGGGTGGAGTTGCTGCAAATGCGCCGCCGAATGTACCGATGGCCGTGCGTGCGCCGTCCAGAATTACAACATCTTGGGTCATTTCGTCCTCCGGTTCCGTGTTGGTGGCACTATGGAGTTTCGCGACAGGCTTGTCAGCCGCGACGTCCGGTCACGCGCCTGAAGTTGACAGGCACGGCCGAACTCGCCATTCATCCAATATGACGGAGAATTCCAACAGCATATTGACGCATCTTCCAGATCGACTGAAAGACGCACGCCGGGAACAGGGCTTGTCGCTTGAAGCAGTTGCAAAGTTGTCCGGCGTCTCCCGATCCATGGTCAGCCAGATCGAACGCGGCGAAAGCAGCCCGACAATTTCAACCCTGTGGAACCTCACCCGGGCATTGCAAATGGACTTTGCCGGTCTGCTGGATGCGGCGTCAGCAGGGCCAAAGATTGAAACGTTGCGTGCAAGCGATGTTCCGACAATTGATAACATTGGAAAATCCCTGCGTATTCGCATTTTGTCTCCGCCGGAAGAGGCTGGAAAACACGAGGTCTATGAGCTTGTTTTCGCGTTGGACGGGGTGTTGGACAGCCAACCGCATTCGCGCGGAGCGCGCGAGCATCTGACGGTAATTGAAGGTGTATTGGACGTCACCAGCGGGGCGGAACAGAAGCGTCTGCAGGCTGGCGATACAGCGCGCTACAGCGCCGATGTCCCGCATTGCATCCAAGCAGTTGGGGCGGCCAGAGCGTTTCTTGTAGTACAAGACGCATAGTTCGAAATAACGGAAAAATTCCCTTATAACGGAATTTTATGTTTGGGAATCGGGCCAACCGTGCTAGAGGCGATTCATCAGGAGGCGGTTGCCATGACGCAAGCTTTTCTCAACCATCTGTCTGCCACGCTGGACCAGATTGCAGCAGACGGCATGATGAAACAGGAACGGGCCATAACGTCACCTCAGGCCGCGAATATTGACGTTGGCAATAGATCGGTCATCAATCTGTGCGCCAACAATTATCTTGGACTGGCAGACCACCCCGAGCTGATCAAAGCGGCCCAGTCTGCGATGGAGCCGCGTGGCTTTGGCATGGCCTCCGTTCGGTTCATCTGCGGCACGCAGGATTTGCACAGGCAGTTGGAGGACCGGATCGCCAAATACCTCTACATGGACGACGCAATCCTGTTCGCAGCATGTTTTGACGCCAACGGTGGTTTGTTCGAACCCTTGCTGGGACCCGAGGATGCGGTGGTCTCCGACGCACTGAACCATGCCTCGATCATCGACGGTATCCGGCTCTGCAAGGCCAAACGGTATCGCTATACCAACTCCGACATGAACGATCTGGAAGAGCAGTTGAAACGTGCGCGCGAAAACGGCGCGCGTTTCATCATGATCGCTACCGATGGTGTGTTCAGTATGGATGGGTATCTGGCAAAACTTAGCGAGATCAAAGCACTGGCAGAGCGATACGCGGCGATGGTGATGGTGGACGACTGCCACGCCACAGGATTTATGGGCCCGCAAGGCCGTGGCACGCCGGCCCACGCGGGCGTGTCCGTCGACATTTTGACCGGCACGCTGGGAAAGGCGCTGGGCGGCGCCATTGGCGGCTACATAGCTGGACCTCAACCCGTCATCGACATGCTGCGGCAACGCGCTCGGCCTTATTTGTTTTCGAACTCTCTGCCGCCGTCGATTGTGGCTGCTGGCCTTAGGGCGGTCGATCTGGCCGAGGCTGGCGACGACTTGCGCGCGCGCCTTTTTGCCAACACCCGCGTCTGGCGCGCGGGACTGGAGACATTGGGATTTGACCTGTTGCCGGGTGAGCATCCGATCGTTCCTGTCATGCTTGGCGAAGCGCAATTGGCGCAGGACATGGCGGCAAAGCTCTTTGAAGAAGGCGTTTTCGTTTCCGGGTTCTTCTATCCGGTCGTTCCGCATGGCGCAGCACGTATTCGAACGCAAATGAGCGCAGCGCTGACAGAAAACGACCTTGATAGAGCGCTGGAAGCTTTCGAGGCAGCAGGGCGGGCTGTGGGAGTGATCTGATGCGCAACGATATGAAAGCACTGTCGAAACTTCACGCCAGACAAGGGCTCTGGATGACGCACGCGCCGGTGCCAGAGATTGGTGCGGATGACGTGCTCATCAGGATCAATAAAACGGGCATCTGCGGTACTGACATTCACATCTGGAACTGGGATGACTGGGCATCCGAAACAGTGCCTGTCCCGTTGATCACCGGACACGAGTTTGCCGGTGAAATCGTGGAGATCGGGCGTAACGTCACGGATCTGTCTGTCGGACAGCGTTGTTCTGGCGAAGGTCATTTGATCGGCAAAACATCACGGCAAAGCCGCGCAGGTAAGTTCCACCTGGATCCTGCCACACGCGGCATCGGCGTCAATGAACAGGGCGCTTTCGCGGAATTTCTAAAGCTGCCCGCGTTCAATGTGGTGCCGCTTCCAGATGACATCTCCGATGATATTGGTGCCATTCTGGATCCGCTGGGCAACGCGGTTCACACGGCGCTTAGCTTTGATCTGATCGGCGAAGATGTACTGGTCACCGGCGCTGGTCCCATCGGGATCATGGCCGCAGCAGTGGCGCGGCACGCGGGCGCGCGGCATGTGGTGATCACCGATGTCAATCCGGACCGGCTGGCGCTTGCTGCCAAGGTCGCTGACGTGGTGCCTGTGAACGTGGCTGAGGCTGAACTGGCAACAACGGTGACTGAGCTTGGCATGCAGCAGGGTTTTGATGTGGGTTTGGAGATGTCAGGCAATCAGCGTGCTTTTGATCAGATGGTCGGTGCGATGACCATGGGAGCTCGGGTTGCAATGCTGGGTATTCCGCCTGGAAAAAGCCCGGTGGACTGGAGCCGGATCGTCTTTAAGGCGATCACCATCAAAGGCGTCTACGGGCGCGAGATTTTCGAAACCTGGTACAAGATGATCGCCATGTTGCAGAACGGTTTGGATGTGCGCGCAGTGATTACGCACGAATACGCCGCGGACGATTTTGAAGCCGGCTTTGCTGCGATGCGATCGGGGAAATCCGGAAAAGTCGTGCTCGACTGGTCGCGCTAGGGTCTGAGCGCTACGCGGCCATTTTCGGTGAGCAACCAGCAATCGGTGCCTTCAAATGCTGCTGCAAACAGAGGTCGGAAGTACCCGGCACCGGCATCTAGGTTGACACGGTTTCCAGCGTGCATTGGATACTCCAGCGCGGTGTGCCCATGCACCACCAACTTCTCGTAAGGCTGCGTGTGACTGAGAAAAGGTTCGCGGATCCATACCAGATCGTCTTCGGTCTGCTCGCTCAACGAAACACCGGGCTGTAGTCCGGCATGGACACAGATCAGGTGTTCCGTTTCATGGACCAGCGGAAGGTCGCGCAGAAAATCGATGTGTGATGGTGGCACAAGCGCGCGCGCCTGATCGTGAATGGGCTCGAGTGGCCAACCGTCTTCGGCCAGAATGCCATAGGACAAAAGGGTTTTGTCGCCTCCAAGGAGCGGGTTAAGCCAGAACAGCCCTGCCCGTGTGCGCGGATCGTAAGCCGTTGCACCGTCGTAAAAGCGCACGAAGTAGCGATCGTGGTTGCCGCGAACAAGATGCCAGTTCCGACCCTGCGACCGCCCGTCTATCAGAGCCTGTACAACTGCTTTGCTGTTTAGACCACGATCTACATAGTCACCTAAAAAAACTGTATAAGCATCGGGGCCGCCATCGGCGTCGATCAACGCAAGCACGCGTTGCAGATCTTCCAACTGGCCGTGAATGTCACCGATGACGTAAATCGTATCCGGCATAAGAACGGTCCTCTTTGGCTCTCGGGGTCATGCTTACATAAAGTAGAAAAAGCCCTGCTGAGCACTTCTCCTGCGATGGTTCGAAGTGTCCTTAAGCCACATCAAAAACAAGCGGTTTTACCTGAGTGAACATGCCTGTGTCCTGCAGCTGTTGGATCACCGGCGCTGGGACCTGATCATCCACATAGAGAAGAGCAATGGCTTCGCCCTTGGCTTCGGCGCGGCCCAAAGTAAAGTTGGCGATGTTCACGCCGTTCTCGCCCATTGTCTGACCCAAAGTGCCAATAATGCCGGGGACGTCCTCGTTTGTGGTATAGAGCATGTAGGCGCCAACTTCCGCGTCAATATTGATCCCCTTGATCTGTATAAAGCGCGGCTTGCCGTCAGAGAACACAGTTCCGGCAATGGATCGCTCGCGTTTGTCGGTAACGACCGTAACCTTCACGTAGCCTTCGAACACGCCTGATTTTGACTGGTTTGTGGTGGAAATCTTGATGCCTCTTTCCTGTGCGATGACAGGGGCAGAAACCATGTTCACGTCCGGGTTGACCCGTTTCATGATGCCAGCCACAACACCGCAGTTCAGAGCGGACAGGTTCATCTCCGCCACCGAGCCATCGTAGAGAATATTGATGGCCTTGATCGGCTCGTCCGTCATCTGACCGATGAACGCGCCAAGGTGACCAGAGAGCTTGAGCCAAGGGCCCATGATCTTTGCTTCTTCCGCGGTGACAGACGGCATATTGAGCGCGTTTGTGACAGCGCCCGTTAGCAGATAGTCAGACATTTGTTCCGCCACCTGCAGTGCAACGTTTTCCTGCGCTTCTGTTGTGGCCGCGCCAAGATGCGGGGTGCAAACCACGTTTGGCAGGTTGAAAAGCACGTTATCAGTTGCTGGTTCCTCCTTGAACACGTCAAAGGCGGCACCGGCGACGTGACCGGACTTCAGAGCGTTGGCCAGCGCCGTTTCATCCACCAGACCGCCGCGTGCGCAGTTGATGATCCGCACGCCGGGTTTCATCTTTGCGATTGCCTCCGCGCTCAGCACATTTGCGGTCTGTTCGGTGAAGGGTACATGCAAAGTAATGAAATCCGCTTTCGCCAAAAGCTCCTCAAGCTCGATCTTCTCGACCCCCATTTTCTCGGCCTTTTCGACGCCGAGGTAAGGGTCATAGGCCAGAACTTTCATTTTCAGACCAAGCGCGCGTTCGCAGACGATACCGCCGATGTTCCCGGCGCCGATGACACCGAGAGTCTTGCCTGTCAGCTCCACGCCCATGAACTTGGATTTTTCCCATTTGCCGGCATGTGTGGATGCAGAGGCCTCAGGGATTTGCCGCGCCACGGCAAACATCATCGCGATGGCGTGTTCCGCAGTCGTGATCATGTTCCCGAAGGGCGTGTTCATCACGATAATGCCCTTTTTAGAGGCTGCATCCTTGTCGATATTGTCCGTGCCGATGCCCGCGCGCCCAATCACTTTGAGACTGGACGCAGCAGCGATAATCTTTTCCGTCGCTTTGGTGGCAGATCGGATGGCGAGGCCGTCATACTGGCCAATCACCTCGGCCAATTTGTCTTTGTCCTTGCCGAGATCGGGTTGGAAATCCACATCAATCCCACGGTCTTTGAAAATCTGAACAGCAGCGGGCGACAGCTTGTCGGAGATGAGTACTTTGGGGGCCATTTTGGGCTCCATTTCTGATGTCGGTATAACGTCGGTGTTGTGTCGGTATTGCGCCGGTGGATCAGGCGGCTTGAGATTGCGCGGCGATCTCTGCCTCGAAGGCCCAGGAGAGCCATGGCAGCATCGCGTCAATGTCCGCAGTTTCCACGGTGGCGCCGCACCATATGCGCAGGCCCGGAGGGGCATCGCGGTAGGCACCAATATCAAGCGCCGCGCCCTCATCGGACAGCCGCGTGGCCACCGCCTTGGCAAAGGCGGCACCATCCGAAATCCGGTCGTCGGTGAACTTCAGGCACACGGAGGTGTTGGAGCGCGTCGCAGGGTCCGAAGCGAGAAAGTCGATCCATTCATGTGCGGCCACAAAGTCGGAGATGGCCGCCGCATTGGCGTCCGCCCGCGCGATCAGACCGTTCAGCCCGCCAACCGATTGCGCCCACGCCAGTGACTGCAGGTAATCCTCGACACAAAGCATGGAAGGCGTGTTGATCGTTGCGCCGGTGAAAATCCCGTCAATCAGCTTACCACCTTTGGTCAGACGGAATATCTTCGGCAGTGGCCACGGCGGGGTGTAGCTTTCGAGACGCTGCACCGCGCGGGGGCTGAGGATCAGCATGCCGTGCGCGGCCTCTCCCCCCAGCACTTTCTGCCAGCTGAAGGTCGTGACATCGAGCTTGTCCCAAGGCAGGTCCATGGCAAAGGCGGCAGAGGTCGCATCACACAGCGTGAGGCCCGCCCGATCCGCCGGGATCACATCGCCGGTGGGCACCCGCACGCCGGAGGTTGTTCCGTTCCACGTAAAGCAAATGTCGTGGTCGTAATTCAACGCGGCCATATCGACAATCTCGCCGTAGTCGGCAGTATGCACCGTGTGCGCAATCTTCAGCTGCTTGGCCACGTCTGTCACCCAGCCGGCGCCAAAGCTTTCCCATGCCACCATCTCGGCATGGCGTTCGCCCAGAAGTGACCACATCGCCATTTCATAGGCGCCAGTGTCAGAGGCGGGCACAATCCCGATCTTGTAGTCAGCGGGCACGCCGAGCAGCTCGCGCGTCGTCTCGATTGCAGCCAGCAACTTTGACTTGCCTTCCGCGGCGCGATGAGACCGGCCCAAAGGCGCGCCCGCGAGTTTTGCGAAGTCGAATGTGGGGGGTTTGGCGCAGGGGCCCGATGAAAAACGCGGATTCGCCGGCCGCGTTGCCGGTCGTTGAGTAGTCATCAATGCTATCCTTCCAGATATGCGCCCTTCGTTGGGGAAGGGTGTCCCACGGATGCGTTTACGGGTCCGGCCGCTATGGCGCAACGGACAAAACGACGCTAGAACGCTTCAACTTCGCTTTTTTGCGGCTCTGATGGAGCGGATCGGAAACCACCTCATGTTCACTGTAAACCTGATGAGCGCGCCTGATGCGCGCACTTTGGAGTTGCCGTTGGCCGAGGCGTTGCGCAATGCCTGGGGCGGTGGAGCGCTGCGCTGGCTGGCACCCGACGAGGCGGTGGAATTCGATGTGCTGACGCGGCCGGGTAACCTCTGGCAGGTCTGGGAGGACATGCAGGCGCAAGCCCTTGATCTCGTCGTGCAACCGTCTGCGAACCGGCGCAAGAAGATGCTGCTGGCAGATATGGACAGCACCATGATCGAGCAGGAGTGCATTGACGAACTGGCGGATGCCGCGGGCGTGGGCGACCGCGTCAAGAAGATCACCGCGCGCGCGATGAACGGTGAGATCGACTTCGAAGCAGCCCTGCGGGAGCGCGTCGGTCTGCTTAAAGGTTTGCCGGTCGCAACAATCAACAGGGTTCTGGCGGAGCGGATCAGCCTGATGCCGGGCGGTCGCGTGTTGCTGGCCACCATGAAGGCGCAGGGCGCTTATGCGGCTTTGGTTTCCGGCGGATTTACGGCGTTTACCAGCGTGATCGCTGCGCAGCTTGGGTTTGATGAAAACCGGGCCAACACGCTGCTGGTTGAGGGTGATGTGCTGAGTGGCGCGCCGGGTGAGCCGATTCTGGGCCAGCAGGCAAAGGTCGATGCGCTGCTAGAGATCACCGCGCGGCTAGGGATTTCGGAAGACGACGTTCTGGCCGTGGGCGATGGAGCCAATGATCTCGGCATGCTGAGCCGCGCAGGCACGGGGGTTGCGCTGCATGCCAAACCCGCCGTTGCCGCTCAATGCAATAGTCGGGTCAATCATGGAGATCTGACAGCGTTGCTGTACCTGCAGGGTTATTCCCGCGAAGCCTTTGTCGTGGTCTGAGCGCGAAGTTGGACGCAGTCTGTGCTAGACTGATCTGAAAGAAGCCAAAGGAGTCGCATCATGCCGCAGTTCATCTTTGCCTATCACGGCGGAAAAACACCTGAGACCCCGGAAGAAGGTGCCAAGGAAATGGCCTTGTGGGAAGCTTGGTTTGCGCAGATGGGGGACGCTGTTGTGATCCCAGGAAACCCGGTCGGCATGTCCAAAACCGTGAGTGCCGCGGGTGTGGAGGATCATGGCGGTTCCAATCCCATCTCGGGCTTTACGGTTGTTCAGGCCGACGACATCGATGGCGCCACGGCGCTGGCCAAAGGCTGCCCATTGGTCGCGGATACCTCAGGCTCCATCGAAGTGGCGCCGATCCTCGAAATGTAGCCGTCAGATCAGCGGCGGTGCAGCACGCAGCCATCCCGTCTGGATATTGCGCCGGTTGGTGATCGGGGCGTTCAGGACTTTTGCAACCGCCGGGTGGTCGTTGTCGAGAACGCCGAGTTTGACCAAAAGAGCCGCCATCGCGCATTCTGACGCGCGCGTGGTGCCATCGGTAATCTTGAGCGTGATGCCGAGCTTTTGGTCGGGCAGGATGGCGTTGTAGACGCCTTCGGCCCCGGTCTTGATCGCAATCTTGCCGCCCGCGGCCCGCATCAGCTCGGTGCAGGCGCGCCCGGTTCCGGCGACGTATTCAGGATGCGCGCGCATGGCGCGGTGCAGGCGCGCCTCTGCACTGTCTTCCGGGCTGGATGCAAAATGCGCCATCGCGCGGGCCATGCCGTGCAGGGTTGTGGCGAAATTCGGGGCTGAGCAGCCGTCAATGCCAAAGCCGGTGGGGTCTTCGTTTGTTGTGCGGGCATAAGCGTCGCGCACCGCCTGTTGCACCGGGTGGTCCGGATCGATGTAGTCCGGACCTGCGCGCAGGTGTTTTGTCAGCGTCAGGAACCCGCTGTGCTTGCCCGAGCAGTTGTTGTGGTACTGGCACGGCGTTTCACCTTTTGCGATCATCGACACTTCGGTATCGCGATCGTAGGGGAAGTGTGCGCCGCAGCGCAGGTCACTGTCCGTTAGCTCCAGTACGTTCAGCCAGTTGCGCACCATCCGGGTGTGCAGCGTCATGCCGGAATGCGACGCGCAGGCCAGTGCCAGATGCGCTGGTGTCAGGTTGTGGGCATCTGCCGCGCCGCTTTCGATCAGCGGCAGGGCCTGGATCATCTTGGAGGCGCTGCGCGACAGCAGGATACGGTCCGGATCCCCCCAAGCTTCCACGATCTCTCCGTTGGCGTCGCAGATCACGGCATGACCTGTGTGCACGCTTTCCTGAAACGGTCCGCGCCAGATTTCGACCATTGGAACCGGATGCGTCATTTTTTTCCTCAAGATTTGGCGAAAATTTGCTAATCGCACTTTCGTCTCTCGCGCAGATTGCGCTACTGTGTTCGGTGTCGGGACACAAGCACGGACTTGCTTGAAGAGCGGTGATTATCAGCTGCCGCGCGGAGCCGTGTTGCATTGAGGTTAGGACAGCTGGAGGCTGTAAACATGCATATTCATAAGAGTTTACTTGCGCTTGCAGGAGCTGCACTGATGAGCTTGCACCCCGCAATGGCGCAGGAAACGAGCAGTAACCGGGTTGCGGCCAAAACGGACTGGAGCGTTTTTGTCGAGGAAAACCCCAAGGAATGCTGGAGCGTGTCAATCCCCAAGGAGACGGTGAACACACGTGATGGGCGTGTGGTCGCCGCCAACCGGGGTGAGATTCTGCTGATGGTCTTTTTCCGGCCATCGGCCGACGCGGCGGGGCAGGTGGCGTTTACCGGTGGCTACCCGTTCCGCGACGGCAGCCAAGTGAGTGTCAACATCAGCGGGTCGGAATACCAACTCTTTACCGACGGAGACTGGGCCTGGCCAGCAAGCCCGGCGGAAGACGCCAAGATCGTCGCTGCCATGAAGCGCGGTGCCAATGCAGTGGTCACCGGCGTGTCGAGCCGGGGCACCACGACAAAGGACACCTTTTCGCTGCTCGGGTTCACCGCCGCTACGGAAGACGCGGAAAAACGCTGCGCCGGATGACCGGAGGTGCCCCAGGACGCAACAGCCCCGCCTTTCCGGCGGGGCTTTTTCTTTTGATCTGCCGGGAAACTTCTATATAGAGCGGCATCCACCCGGCACTGAGGATAGACAGATGTCTGCAACGGCACCGATCACGCAAGACGTTCATACCATTCCGCGCAAATTGCCGGAGGGGCCGGTGAATCTTGTCGGGATGACCCGCGCTGCTATGCGGGACGCGTTGATCGCCGCAGGAACACCGGAAAAACAGGCCAAGATGCGCGTGCGGCAGATCTGGCAGTGGATCTACCAGTGGGGCGTGCGAGATTTCGACCTGATGACAAATCTGTCGAAGGCCTATCGTGCTGAACTAGCCGAAAAATTCGTTATTGACGTGCCCGAAATTATCACCCGTCAGGTCAGTGACGATGGAACGCGCAAATACCTTGTCCGCATCGCAGGCGGTCATGAGGTTGAGGTGGTTTACATTCCCGAAGACGGGCGTGGAACGCTCTGCGTGTCCAGTCAGGTGGGGTGTACGCTGACCTGTTCTTTCTGCCACACCGGCACGCAAAAGCTTGTGCGCAACCTAACAGCCGGCGAAATCATCGGGCAGGTCATGGTGGCGCGCGATGATCTTGGCGAGTGGCCCGAAATTGGCGCGCCCAAGGACGAAACCCGGCTGCTGAGCAACATCGTTCTGATGGGCATGGGCGAGCCGCTCTACAACTTTGAAAACGTGCGCGACGCGATGAAGATCGCAATGGACCCGGAAGGGATCCAACTGTCACGTCGCCGGATCACCCTGTCCACGTCTGGAGTGGTGCCCGAGATTGCGCGCACGGCGCAGGAAATCGGCTGTCAGCTTGCGGTAAGCTTCCATGCCACTACGGATGAGGTGCGCAACACGCTTGTGCCGATCAACAGACGCTGGAACATCGAGGAACTTCTTGCGGCCCTGAGAACCTATCCGAAGGTGTCCAATTCGGAACGGATCACATTTGAATATGTCATGCTCGACGGAGTAAATGACAGTGACGCGGACGCGCACCGTCTGGTCAAGCTGATCGAGGGTATTCCGGCCAAGATCAACCTGATCCCGTTCAACGAATGGCCCGGAGCGCCATACAAGCGATCCTCCAACAATCGGATCAGGGCGTTTGCCAACATCATCTATCAGGCGGGCTATGCCTCTCCGATCCGCGCACCGCGTGGCGAGGACATCATGGCCGCTTGCGGCCAGTTGAAATCGGCTACGGAGCGGGCGCGAAAATCGCGCCGTCAGATCGCAGAGGATGCGGGGCTGGCGGGCAGCGCCTGATGCGTCGTCGCGACGCGCTTATCATTGGCGCCGCTATCGCGACAGCGGTCGCTATCCCGCCAATCTTGCGCCGTACACCGTCAAAACTGGAATTCGAAGCGCTACCCGGCGCGCCCGGGTTCCGGCGTTTGACCGCTGGCAGTTTTTCAGGCGCGATCGACCCGTTTTTTGGTCTAGACGCCACGCCGCAGGATCGCGCAGCCCAGCAGGAATTTGCCTCAAAACCGCTTTGTTCGTCTCTGTTTGGGCCGCAGGGATGGCCGGATGGCAAGGTACCTGTTGCCGTTTTCACCGACACTAACTGCCCATACTGCAAGGTGCTTGAGGCACGGCTCTTCCGACTGCGCGACGCGGGGGTGCCGCTTTGGTTTTACTGGCATGAGCTTCCGTTGCTGGGGCCGTCCTCCGTGCGCGCCGCGCGTGCAACTCTGGGGGCGCGGGCGCTGGGCGCAGAAGACGCGGCGCGGTCTTATCTTGCCAGTCACGTTCTACCGCCGGGACCCGCCGGTTTGGCCCGACTGTCCTCGGCGCTGGGTGTTGACCCTGATGCCTTGCGCACGGTGGTTTCTGGCCCGCTGATCGACAGGCAATTGGCCGAAAGCCTCTGGCTCAGCAAACGGCTGGGCATTCCCGGCACGCCCGGCACCATTGTTGGGCGGACCCTGTTTGTTGGCGCAATCAAGGACGCCGATCTTGATCTCCTGATCGAGATCGAAGAGGGCGCGCCAGATGCGGTTTGCGGCTAGCGCCCCGGTATTTTGTCGCGCGTGGGCTGATCCTGCCAGTTGGTGATAATGTCCATCGCTTCGCGCGCACTTTCCACGTAGTAAAAAAGCGACAGGTCCTGCTCTGAAATCGTGCCAGCTTCGGCCAGCGCGTCCCAGTTGATGATGCTGTCCCAGAACCGGCGTCCGAACAGCAGGAACGGCAGCGGCTGCATCCGCCCGGTTTGAATCAGCGTCAGCGCTTCGAACATCTCGTCCATCGTTCCAAAACCGCCGGGGAAAACGCATAAAGCTTTGGCACGCATAAGAAAATGCATCTTTCGGATCGCAAAGTAATGAAAGTTGAAACAGAGCTCCGGCGTGACGTATTCATTCGGCGCCTGTTCGTGCGGTAAAACGATGCTGAGCCCGATAGACCGGCCGCCTGCCTCAGTAGCGCCGCGGTTGCCCGCCTCCATCACGCCAGGCCCGCCACCGGTTACGATGACGTTTTCGCGCCCGTCGCTTTCAATGCTTTTCAGTGTCATCAACCGTGCGAATTCTTGTGCTTCGTCATAGAAGTGCGACAGCTCCGCCAGCGTTTTGGTGCGGGCCGTCTCCTTTTGCGCCGGGCTGGGAATGCGCGCGCCGCCAAAGAGCACAATCGTGCTGCTGATGCCCAGCGCATCGAGATGCATTTCGGGTTTCAGAAGCTCAAGTTGCAACCGCACCGGGCGCAGCTCTTCGCGGCACAGGAAATCCTCATCCGCGAAGGCGAGACGATATGCTGGCGCGCGGGTCTGCGCCGTATCAGGAATGTCCTGAGAGGCGGTGCGGTCATCGCCGGCATGGCGCAAGGGGTGACGGGGTTTCATGACACATACTCCAGTTCCGGATGCTGGCCTCAGATGGGCATGGTGGCGGCGAAGATGCAATTTAAACGGTTGATTTTGCGCCCTGCAAAAGCATGGTTGGCAAAAATGCTTCGCAAGGACATCTGATGCACTTTGAGTTCTATCTTACGCAGACAGCGCACCCTGACAACCTGCCGAGCGATCCGGAACTGCAGGGGAACAGCGCTCTCGACCAGGCCGGGTGGGTCTTGATATCGGCTTTGTTGACCGCGTTCTCCCGGGCGGGTTACTCCTATGAGGCGCCGGAACTGACGGATGCCGGGTGGATTTCAGAGGTCCGCCGCGACGAAACGACGTTTCAGCTGGGCGCTTTCGTCGGGCATCACGGCGAGCAGCGCGCAGCGGGCGACCCGATTTATGCTTCGGCGTTCGTCGCGCATGAACGGTCTTTGATGCAGCGCATGTTGGGCAAGAACAAAGCTGCCACCAATGATCGCAGCGAAGCAGATTTGAAGGCTGCGCTCGGAACGGTCCCGGGTTTGACGGACCTGAAAGAAGTAAACTTTGGTGCGTTTCTGTCGCCCGAAGAGCGTTGAAGCTCAGTCGTTGCGAAGATACACAGGCGCGACACATAGCATTTGACCGGAGCTCCCATGTCCAACGCACAACTTGAAGCCGCCATCGAAACCGCCTGGGAGGCGCGCGATACCATCACGCCCGCCACCACTGGCGAGACACGTGAGGCCATTGAAGACACGCTGGCAGCTCTGGATGGCGGCGCGCTGCGTGTTGCTGAGAAACAGGCGGACGGGTCCTGGTTTGTCAATCAATGGGCCAAGAAGGCGGTGCTTTTAGGCTTTCGCATCAAGGATATGGAGATGCAGTCCGGCGGCCCGCAAGGTGGCGGCTGGTGGGACAAGGTCGACAGCAAGTTCTACGGCTGGGACGATGCGCACTGGACATCTGCAGGCTTTCGCGCCGTGCCCAACTGCGTGGTCCGCAAGTCGGCCTATATCGCGCCGGGCGTCGTGCTGATGCCGTCATTTGTCAATCTTGGCGCCTACGTGGACGAAGGGACCATGGTGGATACATGGGCAACTGTCGGGTCCTGCGCGCAGATCGGCAAGAACGTGCATCTGTCAGGCGGCGTCGGCATTGGCGGTGTGCTGGAGCCGATGCAGGCCGGTCCCACGATCATCGAGGACAACTGCTTTATCGGCGCGCGCTCCGAAGTGGTGGAAGGCTGCATCGTGCGTGAAGGGTCCGTTCTGGGCATGGGTGTCTTTATCGGCCAGTCGACCAAGATCGTCGATCGCGAGACCGGCGAGGTCATGTACGGTGAGGTGCCCGCCGGGTCGGTTGTTGTCGCCGGGTCCATGCCGTCCAAGAACAACGTGAGCCTTTACTGCGCGGTGATCGTCAAGCAGGTCGACGCGCAGACGCGGTCGAAAACGTCAATTAACGAGCTTCTGCGCGACTAAGGTAAACCGCGCGTTAGGGTGTGGGGCAGCATTGCCGCGGCATTTCCCTGCTTTGGTCCGGTGCGCGATCCATTCGCGCCCGGATCGGTGGTTAGAGATCGCTCATGCAGCATTTTCCCGCGCCTCTGACCTTCCGTACCCTCCAGGTGATCTCTGATCTGCAAAGCGCGTCAGCGGCGGGGTTTGCAGCTCTCGCGCAGCGTCTGAGCCCGGACCTTGAGCCGGCGTTGCGTCGTCTGATCTTTGAACAGGAAGGGCGCATGACTGATGCCGATGAAGTGGCGCTGCATGCCGAACTGATGATGGTTGCGTCGATGCCGGACGAGGATCACGGCGCATTTATGACAGCGACCATCGTGCTGCTCTGCGACCGGCTGCAATATGGCGCTGGCAAGGATGATCTCTATTGGAACTGGGACGCCTTTCAGGAGCGGTTTCGCGAGGCGCCTTCTCCGATCCGTGCCGCAGTGATGAACGGGTTTCGATGTGCCGACGCGATGCAGACCGTCAAGCTGGGCCGCCCGCCCCGGGGCACCGACCTGCGCACCTATGACGAAGAAGACCTGATCCGCCTGCTGAAGATCATTGCGCGATCGCTGACCGACGATCTGCGCGCGACGGTCTGCCTGCTCGCAGATCCCGATATAAGGCCAGTGCACCGCAAGGCGCTCGACAATTGCCTGAAGAGCAGTTGCATCCTGTCCGAATTCGGCGGTTGGTTTCCAGCGGAGATTGTCGAACAAGCGTCTCTTGATGCCACACACCCCTGTTACGCAGCCTCTACCGCGCTGATGATACTGGATGCCATTGCGACACGAGACGCGGCCGGGCGGATGGCCTTCCGCTACGAAGAACAGGCGGATGACTACAACCTTCTGCCGACCGAACTGCGCGTGCCGTTACTGGCCGGGCTGCGCCACCTGCATGAGATGGAGGCGGAGTGGGAGCCCTATTCCGATTGGCCTGCCGAAAAGCGGGTCGACAAAGCCATTGTGATGCCCTTCATCAAGCCCTAATCAGGGTCTATGGCGAAAGAGAAAAAACCCTCGCGGCAGCAAGTCTACACTCTCGTGGTTCAGATCGGGCGCAAAACCGGTGATGGGCTGCCCGACGAGGCGTCGGGCGCTGGACTGGTGGTGTTTGCAAGCGGTGTGGATGAGGCGGAAGCCGTGCGTGAAACGGTGGCGATCCTTAAGCAGGCCGATACCGCGCCGTTGGATGTCACCGGTTATGGCACGCTGGATGAACGGCTTGCCGAAGGGCATGAAATCGCTGATGAGGAGCGCGCCTTGATGCAGCGTGCACTGGATGAAAACGCAGTAATCGTGGCGCAGATGGAGCCTTTTTTCGGACCCCAGACCGAGGCTGACGCCGATTAGGCGACCCGTTGCCGAGCCAGGTGGATGGCGTCATACCACTGCAATTCCTTGTAAACCGGTGCTGCGTGTTCCGGCAGGTGGTTGCGTTCAAACCGATGCAGTATCGTTGCGGGCAAAAGCCCGGTGTTGCGACGCAATCTCCCGAGGTAGAGACTTTCCAACATGGTGCCTGCAGCGCAAATCGTCTCATGCGCGGGCAATATGAACTGCGTGTAGCGTGCGGTTGGGAACACCGGTTCTTCCGTCGCGGAAAACCCGTTGACCAGATGTCGTGCCGGTACCAGCACCGCCTCCTGATTGAAGAGATATTCGACCTCAGATCCATCGATGACAAGGCGCTGTTCGGGTGCGACCACTACATCGTCACGCAGTCCGAAATAAGGTGCGCGCAGGCGCAGCGGTGCCGCGCTGCCGCGTGCCGGGACGACACGGTCCACGCGATGAAGGATCGGAGTGAGGTTGCCATCACGCGAGCGCAGGGTGTCGCCGCTAGTCAGGTCCCCTGCGCGTCGGAAGCCCTGACCCGTCTCGATCATTGCGTCGGGATGCAGCGTGGGACTTGGCCCCACCGCTTCGAATTCATCAGAAAGGGCTAGAAAGATCACGTCGGGATCGATGCGCTGATCGCCCCGTCCCAGTATCCACCGGCGCAGGTCGGCCAAAGGCAAGGGTTGCACGTCTCGCACGATCGTCGAGGTGATTTGGTGCGTCTCGGGCCTTTCGACGGTCAGACGCGCGAGCTGTCGTCTGCAATCCCACGAAAAGGTTACACGCAGAACATCCGTACGCGCGGGCAAGGCGTGTTGCACCGCTGCATGGGCGATCGTCTCGCCCTCGACCTGCACCATGGAGATACCGCCGCCCGGAATGGCCTGAAATGTCAGGCTGCGCTGGTTGGGCCAGCTGCGGTTGAAGGCAAGCAGCGGTTGCGGGCGACGATCGGGCGAAATGCGTGTCTCGAACACGATACTGCCGCATCGCAACAGGTAGTCTTCGCTTTCGGGATGCAGTCGCCGGTCTTTCCGGTCATGCCCGATGCCGCGCAGCGAATAGCGCCGTTCCGCCTTGTCCACCAGGGCCAGCCAACTCATGGCTGAACCGCGTGGGTTCTGACATCAGTCGCGGCGGACCGCATCACGCGTCTGACGCGGGCCATGCCCGCTGCTTTGTTGTTCCGATGCACCTGCTCTGCCTTCGGTATGTTGTTTTTTATACCGTACACGGGACATGCGGCGCTGTTAAGGTTTTCCTTTTCCACGACGGCTTGGCCTTGCGGGTTTTTTCGGGCCGTGTAGGAAGAAGAGGCAAGAAAACGACATAGGACGCCCCATGACACAGACAGATCCCGTCGCCCTGACCGCCGAGCTGGTGCGCTGTGCGTCCGTCACCCCAGCCGACGAGGGGGCATTGGATGTCGTCCGTGAGCTGTTGGAACCTGCAGGCTTTGAGTGCGCCTGGGCGGACCGTGGCGGCATCCGCAATCTCTTTGCGCGCTGGGGGCCGAAAGGGCATCCAAGAACCTTCGGGTTCAATGGCCACACGGATGTCGTTCCAATTGGTGTGGAGGCTGATTGGAGCAGGCCTCCGTTTGGCGCCGAGATTGTAGATGGTGTGATGTTCGGCCGGGGCACCACGGACATGAAGTCAGGTGTTGCCGCTTTTGCCGCGGCGGCGGTAGATTTTGTTGCCGACACGCCGCCAGAGGGCGCGATCATTCTTACCGTCACCGGCGATGAAGAAGGGGATGCCACCGACGGCACCACGGCCTTGCTGGCCCATTTGGAGGATCACGATGAACGGATGAGCGTCTGTTTGGTCGGGGAGCCCACATGTCCCGAAGTGATGGGTGATATGATAAAAATCGGGCGGCGCGGTTCGATGACAGCCTGGATCACCGTGACGGGCAAACAGGGGCATTCCGCCTATCCGCACCGCGCCTGCAATCCGTTACCGGCGCTGGCGCGCCTGATGGACAGGCTGGCCAGTAAAGTGCTTGATCGGGGCACCGATTATTTTGATCCATCCACCCTCGCCATTGTGACAATGGACACCGGCAATCCAGCGACCAATGTGATCCCTGCCGCCGGCAAGGGTGCGGTGAACATACGCTTTAACGATCAGCACAGCGGCGCATCGCTCAGCGACTGGCTAGCGGATGAATGTGCCAAGTTAGAGACTGAATTTGGTGTGAAAACCGACCTTCGGATCAAGATCTCCGGCGAGAGTTTTCTGACTCCGCCCGGCCCGCTTTCAGAGCTTGTAGAACAAGCGGTTAAGGCGGCGACGGGTGTGCAACCGGCGTTGAGCACGACCGGGGGGACATCTGACGCCCGTTTCATAAAGGACCATTGCCCGGTGGTTGAGTTCGGCCTTGTCGGACAGTCGATGCATCAGGTGGATGAGCATGTGCGGGTCGATCATATCCGACAGCTCAAGACGATCTATACGCGTATTCTGCACGACTATTTTGCATGAGGGCCACGCTGGTCGTTATGGTCAAGGAGCCGCGACCGGGGCGCGTCAAAACCCGTTTGGGGCGCGACATCGGCATGACTGCGGCTGCATGGTGGTTTCGGCATCAGGCGGCGCGCCTGATCGGGCGTGTTTCCGATTCGCGGTGGCGCCTTGTGCTTGCAGTATCGCCCGACGCGGAAGGTCTTCGTAGTCGGGTTTGGCCGGCCTCTGTGCCGCGTCAACCGCAGGGCGCTGGCACATTGGGGGATCGTATGGCGCGGATGCTCCGGTCGCAGCCCAAAGGTCCGGTCTGTGTAATTGGCGCCGACATTCCAGGGATCCACCGCAGTCACATTTACGCTGCGTTTCGGGTCCTGGGACGCGCGGATGCCGTCTTGGGCCCTGCGCCGGACGGGGGCTATTGGCTGATCGGGCTAAAGGCGCCATATCGAGCGCCGGCCACCGTTTTTGAAGGCGTGCGATGGTCGACCGAACATGCTCGAGCGGATACCGTCGCCAGTTTGCGCGGCATGTCCGTGGCAGAGGTCGCCACGCTCAGAGATGTCGACACGGTGGATGATTTGCGCATGACGGCGCGGGATGCGCGTGCTACCTGAGGGCCATGAGCAGGCTTCCCACAAAATCTGAAATCCTAGAATGGATCGAACAGAATCCGACGCTGACCGCCAAGCGGGAGATCGCCAAGGCGTTCGGGATCAAAGGTGCTGCGCGCATCGATCTGAAACGCATCCTCAAGGAGCTGGAAGAAGACGGACATCTTGAAAAACGCAAGCGCAGCTATCAGGACCCCGACCGCTTGCCCTCAGTGAGCGTATTGCAGGTCACCGGACCCGATGCAGAAGGCGATCTTTTTGCCAAACCGATGGAATGGCGGGGTTCTGGCAAGGAACCTGTGGTTCTGGTGGTGCTGCGCGCGTCTGACCCGGCGCTGGGTGCGGGGGATCGCATACTGGCACGGCTCACGCTGGTGAAAAACGCAGATCACCATTACGAGGCGCGGCTGATCCGCCGGATCGGGACAAACCCGCGTAAAGTCGTTGGCGTTTTTCGCAAAACGGACGAAGGTGGCCGGATCCAACCCATCGGCAAGGGATCAGACAAGCAGTGGGTGGTCGACAGCGGTGCCACGCATGGCGCAAAGGACGGCGAATTGGTCGAGGCCGAGCAGGCCGGACCGAAAGCGCGCCTTGGCCTGCCGCGTGCGCGCATTGTTCAGCGGTTGGGCGATCCCTCTGCTCCTAAAGCGATTTCGTTGATTGCGATCCATCAGCACGGTATCCTGGACAGCTTTCCGGATGACGTGATCGCGCAGGCGGATCGTGCCAAACCGGTTGGATTGAAGAACCGGGAGGACCTGCGCGACCTGCCTCTGGTCACAATTGATCCGCCCGATGCGCGCGACCATGATGATGCGTGTTTCGCTCATGCTGACGAAGACCCATCGAACGCAGGTGGTCACGTGGTCTGGGTCGCTATCGCGGACGTGGCTGCATATGTCACTCCCGACAGCCCACTGGACCGCGAAGCGCGCAAGCGCGGCAACTCCACCTATTTCCCGGACCGAGTTGTGCCAATGCTGCCGGACCGTCTGTCGGGTGATCTATGTTCCTTGCATGAAGGGGTGCCGCGTGGCTGTATCGCGGTGCGGATGGTGCTGGATGCAGACGGCAACAAGCTGCGTCACAGTTTTCATCGCGGGGTGATGCGCTCGCCCGCGTCGCTTCATTATGACGAAGTGCAGGACGCCATCGACGGCCGCCCGAATGATCGGACAAAACCCTTGTTAGAGCCTGTTTTAGAGCCGCTATACGCCGCCTATGCCGCGCTGAAAGAAGCGCGTGCGCGGCGGCAGCCACTCGATCTTGATCTGCCGGAACGCCAGATTGAACTGAGCCCTGAAGGCACTGTGACCAGCGTGCGCTATAAGGAGCGGCGCGACGCGCATCGGCTGATTGAAGAATTCATGGTTCTGGCCAATGTCGCTGCGGCGGAGACGTTGATTGCCAAAAAGATACCGCTGCTCTTTCGGGTGCATGAAGAGCCCAGCCCGGAAAAGCTGGATGCGCTGCGCGAGACCGCCAAGGCCAGCGGCTACACATTGGCCAAAGGCCAGGTTTTGAAAACGGCGCATCTCAACCGGTTGCTCAATGAGGCGGCTGGCAGTGATGCGGCAGAACTGATCAACCTTTCGACCTTGAGGTCGATGACACAGGCCTATTACAGCCCGCACAACCTGGGCCACTTTGGTCTGGCTCTGGCGCGATACGCGCATTTTACATCGCCCATCCGCCGGTATGCCGATCTGATAGTGCACCGCGCACTGATCTCAGCACACGGCTGGGGCAAGGACGGGCTGCCGCCAGAGGCCGAAGACGAGTTGGAAGAGACCGGTACGCATATTTCGGAGACCGAACGCCGGTCGATGACAGCGGAACGGGATACAGCAGATCGATACCTGGCGGCGTACCTCAGCGAACGTATCGGGTCCGAGTTCACAGGTCGTATCAGCGGGATCGCGCGCTTTGGCCTTTTCGTGAAACTGGATGAAACCGGTGCCGATGGCCTCGTGCCAATGCGCGAGATTGGAAATGAGTATTTTCATTTCGACGCGGAAGCCAACACGCTCATGGGGGCCGATAGTGGCCAGATCATCAGCCTTGGTCAGCGTGCCACGGTCCGGCTGGCCGAAGCGGTGCCGGTCACGGGCGGTATTGCATTGGAGCTTTTGGCGCTTGATGGCACAAACCTGTCGCGCGGACGGACCTCGCCCGCGGGACGCGCGCCGCGCCGACGGGATGTGAAGACAAAGCGGCGCGCAAGCAAGGTCAAACGCAAGGTCCGGCGAAGCCGCCGCTAACCGCAGGCCTCTTCCACCCTGGCGATGTAGCGCATCAGCACGTCATTTTCGGCGACCGCGCGTTTGAGCGCCGTGTCGCCGGGGGAGACAGCTGCGGCAGCCAGCATGGGTGCGACGCTTATATCGGCTGAGCTGACACTGTCCCCGAAAAGGAATTTATTGTGCCAGGCCGAAGTCGTGATTGCATCGAGATCCTTACTGACACGTTGCACGCGCTCCTCGGCAGAGAGACGCCCCAGACCTTGTTGCCGCAAACCCGCAAGCACCTTTTTGCGCAGCCCGTTGGCAACAAAATTGCGCATAATGCCCGGCACGCTGGAAAAATAGAAGTCGCGGATGTGCGGCCAGACTGCGTCATCACCCCAACGGTCCAGCACGATGTGAAAATACAGGTGTTCCTCGGCCATCCGGATAAAGGCGCGGGCCTGTGCGCGCTCCACATCTGACAGTCCGGCATCAAAATCGGCGCCGTTCTCTTCGAGATAGGCGCGGATGTTGTCGCTGTCTGCAAAGATGCGGGTCCCCACGCGGATGGCGGGCAGCTTGCCATGGGGCATTTTGCGCGGATCCAGCATGTCCTCGCGCATCCAATCCTGACCGGACCGGTTCAACAGATGTGCGGCCTTTGCACAAAACGGGCTGGCAGAATAAAGCCCGAAGGCTGCGGGATAAGTCAAAAGCGTGATCACGGAAATCCCCAATACTGTTTGGCGGAGATGTAGGAGAGCATGCTGACAGTTTTTGGCATGATGTATGTTATGCTAAGACTATGAGCCGAACCCACCGCCTGTTCCAGATGATGCAGACTTTGCGCAGCCTGCCGCCGCCCGTGACCGCCGCCGCACTGGCACAGGAAATGGAGATGTCACCGCGTACGATTTATCGCGATATTGATGCGTTGCGCAGTATGGGCGCTGTAATCGATGGCGAGGCGGGTTTTGGCTACACGCTGGTGGAGGACGCGACATTGCCGCCGCTCGCCTTCGAGGATGATGAATTGGAAGCGTTGGTTCTGGGATTGCGCGATGTGGCGGCAATTGGCGATCCTGCACTGGCAAAGGCGGCGAAAACCGCACTGTCCAAGATCAAAGCGCGCGTGCCACCCAGACAGGCACACCGCTTGCAACACGCAGTGCTAAGCGCACATCGACTGGGATGCGCCGCTGCGCCGATCCAAATTGACGTGGCCACGCTGCGGGCTGCTGCGTGGGAGGAGATGAGCGTGCGCTTCCATTACACCGACGCCAAGGCCGATGAAACCGACCGCACGGTGGATCCGCTGGGACTTGTCTACCTCGATCAGACCAACGTGTTGCTGGCGCATTGCCATCTTCGGCGGGATTATCGCATCTTTCGTCTGGACCGGATGGAGCAGCTTGTTGTGACAAACATGAGCTTTCGCCCACGGCGTGTGCCTATGCTGCGCGAACACCTCGCGCGTATCCGCGAAGAGATTTCGTTATCGGCGGCAGATCGCGCGTAAAACCGCTGTTTGCGTCTGTTCTTTTGCCGAATCCCGGTTCGCGCTATGTTTGATGAAACAAACAAAAATCGTAGCAGGACACTTTCATGACACGCAAATTGCTCAGCCTGAGTGTGGTTGCCGCGTCACTGTTGGCACAGGATGTGGTGGCTCAACCATCTGAAGATACGCTTCGCCCCATGGTCAGACCCGCCTCTGAGGGGCCTGTCGCGACACTGATCAAGGCCTCGGCGGCTGCTGCGGGCATCGAAAATGCACTGCGCCCGAAACAGCGCCCGGCAACGATTGCCGGGCAGGCGCAACCCGTCATGCAAAGTGTGACGGACGCGGGCTTTGATGACTGGATTAGTGGTTTTCAGACCCGCGCCCGTGCCACGGGCATTCGTCAGAATACGCTTGATGCGGCCTTCAGCGGAGTACGTCTGGATCCTGAGGTGATCCGGCGTGACCGGAATCAATCGGAATTTACCAAGACGATCTGGGAGTATCTGGGCAGTGCGGCGTCGCAGACGCGGATCGCAAATGGTAAAGTCGCGCTCGAGACCCATGGGTCCACCCTTGCGGCGATCGAAGAAAAGTACGGCGTTGAAAAAGAAGTGGTTGTGGCCATCTGGGGTCTGGAAAGCGCCTACGGGACCTATCGCGGATCAGATGACGTCGTGCGCTCGCTGGCCACGTTGTCCTATGAGGGACGGCGCGGGGCTTTCTTTGAGCAACAGTTGATCGCCGCGCTGGAAATTCTGCAAAACGGCGACACGGCCCCTCGTAATATGACCGGCAGCTGGGCTGGTGCGATGGGTCACACGCAGTTCATCCCGACTTCGTATCTGAGCTATGCCGTGGATTTTACGGGCGACGGGCGCCGCGATATCTGGAGCGACGATCCGACGGATGCACTGGCCTCTGCGGCCAATTACCTCAAACGGTCGGGCTGGACCGAGGGACAGCCGTGGGGTGTGGAAGTGCAATTGCCCCAAGGGTTTGATTACCGTCTCGCGGATCGCAAAATCATCAAAACGCCGGACGAGTGGGCGCAGATGGGCGTTGTGGGCATGAGCGGACGCGCGGTTTCTGATCACGGAAAGGCCGCGATCCTTTTGCCTGCGGGTGCCAAAGGTGCGGCCTTTATGATCTTTGATAACTTCGCGGTGATTGAGCGCTATAACACCGCCGATGCCTATGTGATCGGCGTGGGGCACCTGAGCGATCGGATCACGGGCGGTGCACCGATCCGATCAAGCTGGCCAACCGCAGACCGGGCTTTGACCTTCTCTGAACGCAAAGAGATGCAGCGTCGGTTGACGCAGGCAGGCTTCAGTACGCAAGGCATCGACGGGCGCGTGGGGCCAAAAACGATAGATGCCATTCGCGCTTATCAGGTGAACCGTGGGCTCGTCCCGGATGGGTACGCGTCGCTCGCACTTTTGAGCACGCTGCGCTGACGCTCAGAGCCGTCCCATCAGGTCGGTGATGCGGGTACGGGTCTTTTCAATGCGGCAGGACCGGATGGTGATGCCCGTGCCCGACCCGCCGCCCGACAGTGCGCCGGCGTAGTCACACTCCGCCTCCCGAAACGCGAGCCAGGCGGTGTGCGATGCTTCCAGAGCGGGCAGTGCCACATCTCGCCGGGTCACTTCATCAAGGTCCGCCGCGTTTTCGCGCGCGATATCCATTGCGATGTCGAGAGCTGCCTCGCTGTGCGTTTCCGCATCGATCAGGCACTGGCCAATTTCCACCTGAGAAGAAAACTGCACACTGCATTCCAGTGAAGGGTCCGCGACAGCCGGACCAAAACGCTGGCCGCCGTCATGGCTCCCACAAGATGTCTCACGCCGGGCTCATGCCCCTGAGGCGTTCGGACCTGCGTCGCAGCAGCTCGACGACAGTCAGGAGCGCGATGGAAATAATCACGAGGATGGTCGCTACGGCAAGGATTGTCGGGCTGATCTGCTCGCGCAGGCCGGTGAACATCTGCCATGGCAGTGTCTTTTGACCCGCGGAGCCGACGAAGAGCACCACCACCACCTCGTCGAAGGATGTGATGAAGGCAAAAAGCCCGCCAGAGATGACGCCGGGCAGAATCAGCGGCATCTGCACCCGGAAGAAAGTGGTCACCGGGTTGGCGCCCATGTTGGCCGCGGCACGTGTCAGCGAATTGTCAAAGCCCACGAGCGTTGCGGTTACCGTGATAATGACAAAAGGGATGCCCAATGCCGCGTGCGCGAGCACCACGCCGATGTAGGTGCCCTGCAGGCCGATGCGGCTGTAAAAGAAGTACATGCCTGCCGCCGAGATAATCAGCGGCACGATCATCGGCGAAATCAGGATCGCCATGATGGCGCGCCGGAAGGGGACATGCGGCTGGCTGAGGCCGATCGCGGCAAGAGTACCGAATGCCACCGACAGGAAGGTGGCCAAAGGTGCAATCCTGACCGAATTCGCCAGAGCGCCCTGCCAGTCAGAGTTGGTGAAGAAGTCTTCGTAGTGCTTCATCGAATAGCCAGCCGGATCAAATCGAAGCATTTCGGGCGTGAACGTAAAGAAGTCCTGCGCATTGAAGCTGAGCGGCATCACAACCAGGATCGGCGTGATCAGAAACACGAGGATCGCGCCACAAATTACACGGAACGTGTAGTGCCAGAGCACCTGACCCGGTGTCAGATAAGGAACCAGATGCTGGCGGTACCGGCTTTCATAGAGCCAAAAGCTGATCCAGCCGAAAAACCAGCCAAAGGCCGCTCCGATCAGACCGGCCGAAATGCCGCCCATGAAAAACCCGGCAATCGCCAGCATGGCGACAAGCGCCCAGCGGCCACCGCGTTCGTCTTTGATGACTTTGGTCAGCACAAAGGCGATGGCCCCCATGACGGCAGCGCCCACCAGAATGCCAAGGAACGTCGCGCCCTGTGCGGTGCCGACAAAAAGCCCCGCCAAGGCACCAAACGCTGCAACGACGGGTACGTAAAAGGAAGGTTCGGTGCGTTCTACAGGTGTCAGTGCAGCCATGGATCAGCCCCCCAATTTCACGTTGTCGATTCCGACAATCTTGTCGTAGGCCCAGTAAAGCCCAAGCACGACCGCCAGCAGGATGGCGCCCAACGCCGCCGCAAGCCCCCAGTTGAGCGAGCTGGAGATGTGGTAGGCGATCCGGTTCGAAATAAATGTACCGGTGGTGCCGCCAACGATCTCGGGCGTGATGTAATACCCGATGGCAAGGATGAAGACGAGGATCGAGCCCGCGCCAATGCCGGGCACTGATTGTGGGAAATAGACCCGCCAGAATGCTGTCCAGTTGGTGGCACCCAAGGATTTAGCGGCGCGCAGGTAGCTGGGCGGAATGGTTTTCATGACCGAGTAGAGCGGCAGGATCATGAAAGGCAGCAGGATATGCGTCATCGCGATAATCGTGCCGGTCTGATTGTTGATCAGCGCAAGTCGGCTGTCATCGGCCACGATCCCCAGCCAGACCAACGTGTCGTTGACCACGCCTTGTTGTTGCAACATCACCTTCCAGGCCGACGTGCGCACCAAAAGCGATGTCCAGAACGGCAGCAGCACGAGGATCATCAGCAGGTTGGCGGTGCGCGCTGGAAGGTTAGCGAGGATCCATGCCACGGGATATCCCAGAAGAATGCAGCTGAACGTGATCACCATCGACATGAACATGGTGCGACCAAAAAGCTTGATGTAAATCCGCTCGTTGTCCGGACGCATGGCCGGGCCGTCCGGCGTTTTCTGCATATCGACCGCGTTCAGGAAGTACCCAGAGGTGAAATCGGGGCTGTAAGTCTGGATTGTGCGCCAAACCGCTATGTCGTGCCAGTCTTCATCCACGTCTTCGAAAGCGGCGGAGAAGTTCACTGTTTCGAATCCGCCCACTGCAGCGGCCGCTTCTTGTAGCGCGGCTGCTCCGGGCCCGGAATAGCCTGCAACATCCGCGCCATTTGTGAGGTCTTCGTAGAGTGCGGAATAGACGATCGCCCAGGGGTCTTCCTTGGCAAGATTGTCGTTCTCTTCCTGTTGGACAAACCCGGCGAAGTTCTGAAACATCGCACTGGTTTCAGGCAGAAGTGCTGCGATCTCGGCACGCGGTACGAACGCGGGTTGATTGGCACCAGACTTGTAATCCCACGCGCTGAGCGCTGTGTTCCATGCCTCGCTGCCCATCAGTGGATTCCAGTTTTCAGCGTCTTTCCAGAAGCTGTTCAGGTCCTCGAACTGATCCTGATAAACTTCCCCCATGTCTCCCACGCGGCGGCCGGATTTGCGAAAGAGCGAGGATACGCCGGTGAGCTCATAGTTCAGACGCGTGCCGAGGCGCGTGTGCAGTTTGCGCTCGGTCGCTACGAACATGTCTTTGTAAAGCGCTTCGAACACGTCCTCTGGCGGAATGTCGCCAGACTCCGCGTTCCAAGTTGCCAGTTCCGTCGTTGTGCGCGGCAGCGTTTCCGACACGATCTGGTTTTCGATCGAGCGGAACAGCATGTCCGCGATCGGGGCGATAAAGGTAACAAGGATAAAGATCAAAAGAGGCGCAATCAGCATCAGCGCGCGCAGCTTCTGGCGCCGCAACGCGCGGTTCAGACTGGCCTTGAGCGGGCGTCCGTCGGCCGCAAGCATCGGGCCGCTTTGCGCCTCTTCCACCTGGGCGCTGCTTGTATTGCCGGCGAAAACGCCGGATCCTGCCGCGGTGCTGTCTGTCATTCCACACCCTCCACGACCAAGATCGTGCCTTCCGAGTTTGCCTGCCGGATTTTCATGTTTTCCTGATAGTCCGGGTCATTGTAACAGGCCACGGCCGCCGCATAGGAGGGAAACTCCACAATCACATGCCGGGGATGGCCTTCGCCTTCGAGGATTTCGGAGGCACCGCCGCGCGCGAGAAATTTACCGCCGTGACGCGGGAAAATTTCATCATTGCGGATTGCATAGGGCTTGTAGGCCTCGGCGTCCGATATCGTGACATGGCCTATGATGTAGCCTTTGGGCATGGGCATCCTCCGGTCCGGATGGGAAGGCCACGTGACGCAGCCTTCCCTGTTTTCGTCTCTAAACAGGCTTATTGCGCCAGCCAGGCTTGGAATTTCGCGTCGATGTCGTCGCGATAGTCGGCCCAGAACTCGTAGTTATACAGGAACGTGTTCTTGGCGTTTTCAGGATCGGTTGGCATGTGAGGCGCCATTTCGATGCCAAGGTCCGCGTGCGTGGATACCAGCGGGGCAGATGACGCGCGCGCCGGGCCATAGCTGATGTACTTGGACTGGTCCGCCAGACGTTGTGTGTCTGTCGCAAAGTAGATGTAGTCCAACGCACGGGCCAGACGGTCTTCGGAAAGACCCGCCGGAATGATCCAGCCGTCCAGGTCAAACACCTGCGCGTCCCAGAGCATTGCAACGGGTTGTTTTTGCTCTTCGATGACGGAGAACAAACGGCCGTTGTAGGTGGACCCCATGACAATCTCGCCATCGGCCAGAAGCTGCGGCGTGTCGGCACCGGCGGACCACCAGATCACGTCGTCTTTGATAGTGTCCAGCTTGTCGAGCGCTTGCTGCTGACCTTCTGCAGTTTCAAGGACGTCATAGACTTCATCCTTTGGAACTCCGTCACAGAGCAAAGCCCATTCCATGTTGTTGATCGGCCGTTTTTCCAGCGCGCGCTTGCCCGGATACGCTTCGGTGTCGAAGACGGCGCATACGGTTGTCGGCGGAGTGTCACCGACAAGGTCGGTGCGGTAGCCGAACGTCGTGGAGTAGACGATCTGAGGGATGAAGCAGTCGGACACGATCAGATCGCCGAAGTCATCTTCAGCCGACGTGCCGTCAGGGGCAGGGGCCAAGTGTTCTTCGGGATCAATTTCCATGGCCAGGCCTTCGTCGCACAGACGGATTGCGTCCGCCGCCACGACGTCAACCACGTCCCATGTGACGTTGCCGGCTTCATTCATCGCGCGCAGCTTTGCGACCGCCTCGGCGGAGCTTTCATCGTTGATGATGTTGACGCCGGTCTTCTCCATGTAGGGGTTGTGATAGGCTTGCTGCTGCGAGTTGGAATATGCGCCACCCCAGCTGACAATTGTCATTTCACTTGCCATATGGCCGTCTGCCGTGGCCATTCCGGCTGCCACTGTCAGCGCGGTCGTGGCCAAGAGCGTATTGGTCAGTTTCATTATGGTCTCCCAGTTTATCCGCCCGTTTGTGATGGGAAGCAGGTGACAACGGGCTTGGCCACCGCTTCTGTGGGATCGCGGCCCGGTTCGGGCCACGACAGGTCGCGCGCTTCAGATATCAGGCATCCAAAGCGCGGCAGTCTTGCGGCAGCCAGCCGATTTCAATGTGCTGGCCGGGCTGCAGGCGCTCCACATCCGGAGCGTTTCTGGTCTTGATCACGAATTCATCCGTGCCCGCTACTTTTAGCCGGGTGCGGAAGATGTCGCCCATATAGATGAACTCAAGCACTTCGGCTTTAAGCGTATGCGCATCCGGGCTCAGGCGATCCTTGTTGTATTCCACCCGCTCGGGCCGGATGGAGACACGGGTGCGCTCGCCGGCTGTCGAAACATTCACCGGCTTTGCGTCAATAAGCTCGCCATCATCCAGTGCCACCAAGCATGTGTCGCCTTTTATTTCCTTGACGACACCTTCCAACGTGTTGTTTTCGCCTATAAACTGCGCAACGAAGCTGTTTTCTGGTTCCTCGTAGAGCGTGTCTGGAGGCGCCAGTTGCTGAATGCGTCCATCGTCAAACACGGCAACGCGATCTGACATCGTTAGCGCTTCCGTCTGGTCGTGCGTGACGTAGACCACAGTGATTCCAAGGTCATGCGCCAGATTGGTGATTTCGAATTGAAGTGTCTCGCGCAGCTGCTTGTCCAAGGCGCCGAGCGGTTCGTCCATCAGAACAAGCTCTGGTTCAAAAACCAGCGCGCGAGCCAGCGCGATCCGTTGCTGCTGACCGCCCGACAGCTGTGCCGGGCGGCGCCCGCCAAAAGCACCCATCTGAACCATATCGAGCGCGCGTTTGACCTTGGCCTCGCGGTCGGACTTGCCCATTTTGCGCACTTCCAGAGGAAAAGACAGGTTCTCGGCCACGGTCATATGCGGGAAAAGAGCGTAATTCTGGAACACCATACCAATGCCGCGTTTGTGCGGCGGGATGTTGTTAATCGACTGGCCATCAAGCCGGATGTCGCCATGTGTTGCTGTCTCGAAACCGGCGAGCATCATGAGGCAAGTTGTCTTGCCCGATCCCGAGGGGCCCAGCATGGTGAGAAACTCGCCTTTTGGCATGAAGAGGTTGAGGTCTTTGACGACAAGATTCTCGCCATCATAACTTTTCTGCACCCGTTCGAATTCGACGAATGCATCGTTCCCACTAGAATCGGCCAATTCAGGCTCCCCGTATGTTCCGGCGGTATTCCGCGCTTGTTGGCGACAAAGTAACACGACAGTGACATTAGAGTGCAAGCACTTAGCGGAAGTCGGGCAGAAATTCCGTTAAACGGCGTGGGTTATGCTGAAAAAGAGGAAGGCCGCGCTGTTGTCGTGTCACCGATCTAGTGTCCGACGCCGCGCGGCGAGCGATTCTAAAGCGATCAGGACGCTGCCTTTAGCAGGCCTTGCGATTTTGCTTCAACGTAGGTTTCATCCAGCGCCTTGCGTGCGCGCGTCACAAGGATGTCCACGTCCTCCGGCGTCAGGATCAGCGGTGGAGACACGATCATCCGGTCACCGACGTGCCGCATCACAAGGTTGTTGGCAAAGCAGCGCTCGCGACAAATCAACCCCACAGTCCCGCGGTCTGCTGCGAAAGCTGCGCGGCTTTTCTTGTGAGGTGTCAGCGGCAGAGACGCCATCATGCCCTTGATGTTCACGTCACCGACCAGGGGATGGTCCTTCAGCGTGGTCAGCCCTTTGTGCAGCGCGGGGGCGGCGACACTGCTCACATGGGTGAGAATGTCCTCTTCCTGCAGGATGCGCAGGTTTTCCAGTGCAACCGCTGCGGCAACCGGATGACCGGAGTATGTGTAGCCATGGTTGAACTCGGTCCGGGCGATGACGTCCGCGACCTCATCACAGACAATCGATCCTCCAATCGGCTGGTAGCCAGAGGACAGCCCCTTGGCGATGGTCATGATGTGTGGACGGATATTGAGGGTTTGCGACCCGAACCAGTTGCCGGTCCGCCCAAAGCCGCAGATTACTTCATCTGCGATCAACAGAATTTCATATTTGTCGCAAATGCGCTGGAGTTCCGGCCAGTAACTGTCGGGCGGAACGATCACGCCGCCTGCGCCCTGCACGGGTTCTGCGATGAAGGCGGCAACATTGTCTTCCCCAAGCTCCAGAATTTTGGCTTCAAGTTCTTGTGCACGTGCCAGCCCGAAATCGTCGGGTGTCAGATCGCCGCCTTCGGTCCACCAATCGGGTTGGTTGATGTGATGTATGCCGGGAATGGGCAGGTTGCCCTGTTCGTGCATCGGCACCATGCCACCGAGGCTGGCTGACCCAACGGACGATCCGTGATAGGCGTTTTTGCGACTGATCACGTGCGACTTTTGCGGCTTGCCCTTTTCGGCCCAATACGTGCGCACCATCCGCAGGTTGGTGTCGTTTGCTTCCGATCCGGAGCTTGCGAAGAACACGTGGTTCATGCCTTCGGGCGCGAGTTTCGCCACCTCTTGCGCAAGCGCGATAGCAGGCACGTGAGTGGTCATAAAAAATGTGTTGTAATAGGGGAGTTCCCGCATCTGACGGGCGGCGACCTCTGCCATCTCTTCGCGTCCGTAGCCAACGTTCACGCACCATAGCCCGGCCATGGCATCGAGGATTTGATTGCCGTCGCTGTCCGTCAGGTAAACACCCTTGGCGCGGGTGATGACGCGCACGCCCCGTTCGGCCAGATCGTCATTGGCGCTGAAAGGGTGCATGTGATGCGCTGCATCCAACGCCTGAAGTTCTGCGGTCGGCATATGGTTGGAGATGACGGTCATGGCGCCCCCGGCGAGTGAACGGTTGAAAAGATCGGAAATCGCAACGTCAGAATATGATCAAATTTGAGCGTGTCAATCGAATCGCCCGTGTGGCTGCGCGTCACTCAGCGCTGCGCGAATTTGTGTCATCCCTTGTTCGATATCTTCTTTTATCGCACGCTCGGCCGCGTCTGCATTGCCGTCCGCAAGCGCGCGAAGAAGGTCGGCGTGTTTGTCGGGGAGATTCATCGTTCCATACCGCCCGCACACCACCCGCAGTGAGGGGCCGAAGCGCAACCAGAGCCGATCGACCGTCGCTGCCACAATCGGCGCGTCCGCAATGGTATAAAGCGCAGCGTGAAACTGGTAGTTCTCCAGCAGATAGTTGTGAATATCGCCACCGGCGATCGCCGCGTTCAACGCATCGTCGTGGCTACCAAGGATCATGAGATGCTGCGGGTTCATCTTGGTGCTGGCCCATCTTGCAAGCTGTGGTTCAAGGCTTTTGCGCATGAAATCAAGCTCTTTTATGCAGCTCTCTGTCAGAACCGGAACACAAACGCGACGGTTTCCCAGCATAACAAGCGCACCATTCGCGATCAGCCGGCGCAGCGCTTCGCGTACTGGTGTCATGCCGGCGCCCAATTGTTGCGTCAGCCCCTGAATCGTAACCGGTTGGCCCGGCGCCAGTTCGCCGAACAAGATCTGATCGCGCAGACCTTCGTAAACGGATTGATGCGCTGGCTGTTTCACAGCGCCGAGCATTCCTTCTTGTGCTGCATTTTTTAGCATTTGCATTCGGTATGAATTCCTAGCGAAATTGAGCCGGCCTGACACTCTTGCACAGCGCAGTCCGGCGTGAAAGCATAACGCATCTTGCCAAGCTCGGCAAAAATTGATCAAATTCGGCAAATCCGGGGCAAACCCGGTTGCACCAACGGGAGTAAGAAATGAAAAAGCTCATGCTGAGCAGCGCGGTAATCGCGCTGGCAACGACTGCGACCATGGCCGAAGAAGTCCGAGTTTACAACTGGTCCGACTATATCGACGAAGAACTTCTGGCGAAGTTCGAGCAGGAGACTGGGTACGACCTCATATATGATGTTTTTGACAGCAACGAAGTTCTGGAGACCAAGATGCTTGCAGGGGGCTCCGGTTACGATGTTGTGGTCCCGACATCAGACTTTCTGCAACGCCAGATCGTCGCTGGCGCTTTCCAGAAACTGGACAAGTCCAAGCTGCCAAATCTTGAAAACATGTGGACAGTCATTCAGGACAGGACAGACCAGTACGATCCCGGTGGCGAGTATTCTATAAACTACATGTGGGGGACCACCGGCGTTGGCGTCAACGTCGGAAAAGTCACCGAGATACTTGGAGACGACGCACCGATCGGCAGTCTCGACCTCGTTCTTAATCCTGAGAACATGGAGAAGCTGGCGGACTGCGGTGTCTACTTCCTTGATGCGCCGACAGAGGTAATTCCAATGGCGCTCAAATTCCTCGGAGAAGATCCAGATAGTCTCGACCCGGATGTCATTGCAAAAGCAGAAGAACCACTGATGGCCGTGCGTCCGTTCATCACAAAGTTCCACAGCTCTGAATACATCAATGCGCTCGCAAATGGCGATATCTGTGTGGCAGTGGGCTGGTCCGGCGATGTTCTGCAGGCGCGTGATCGCGCGGCGGAAGCGGACAATGGTGTGGAAATCGCTTACAACGCCTTCTCGGAAGGCTCGTTGATGTGGTTTGACATGATGGCGATCCCGGTTGATGCGCCGAACCCGGAAGGCGCACATGCCTTTCTGAATTTCATCATGGATGCTGAAAACATGGCGGCTGCATCAAACTACGTTTACTTCGCCAATGGCAACGAAGCATCACAGGAATTCTTGCTCGAAGATGTCATCGGAGACCCGGCGATTTATCCCGATGATGCCACTGTGGAGAACTTGTATACGTCCCGGCCATACCCGGCCAAGGTGCAACGGGGCGTGACGCGCATGTGGACAAAGGTCAAATCCGGAACCTGATCCGGTATCAACAGGGCGGCGCACACCAGCGCCGCCCTTTGCTTTTGCCGCAATGGCGTGGCGCACAGACAAGCCCGACACGGGCAGACTGACCACTGCCCGGAATCCGGGCGAACGAAGGATACGGCGTGACTCAAACCGTCTTTGCCCCTTGGGAAGACCCAAATGAAAAACCGCTGATCCGGTTCAAATCCGTCACCAAGAGATTTGGCGACTTCACGGCCATCGATAATCTGACGCTCGATATTTTTGCCAAGGAGTTCTTTGCGCTTCTGGGCCCGTCGGGCTGCGGGAAAACCACGATGATGCGCATGCTGGCGGGGTTCGAGACGCCCACGTCGGGCACAATTGAACTGGCCGGACAAGACATCGCCCCGATCCCGCCGAATAAGCGGGCGGTCAACATGATGTTTCAGTCTTATGCGTTGTTTCCGCACCTCAGCGTCTACGAAAACATCGCGTTTGGTCTGAGACGCGCCCAAATGCCCTCGGTCGATCTGGACGCGCGCGTGGGCGAGATGCTCAAGCTGACGCGGCTGGAAAAATTCGCGCGCCGCAAACCGCACCAGATTTCGGGTGGCCAGCGGCAGCGCGTGGCCTTGGCCCGCAGTTTGGCAAAGGCGCCCAAGTTGTTGCTGCTTGACGAGCCGCTTGGCGCGCTGGACGCCAAATTACGGCAAGCGACGCAGTTTGAACTGATGGATATTCAGGAAAAGACCGGCACGACGTTCGTGATCGTTACACATGATCAGGAAGAGGCGATGACCGTGGCCAGTCGCGTCGCGGTGATGGATGAAGGCCGTCTCATGCAGGTTGAAACGCCCGAACGTATCTACGAGATGCCCGACAGCGTTTACGTCGCGGACTTTATTGGCGACGTAAATATCATCCAAGGCACCACGCGCGCCGATGGTGACCAGCAATATGCGGTCGACTGGCAGGAGGGGCAGACACCTTTCATCGCTACATCTGAACGGCCCTTTTCAGACGGGCAGACCTGCCATCTTGCGCTGCGCCCAGAGAAGGTAGCCATCCATGCCGAACCTCCCGCTGACGCAGCCAATGTGGTGGAAGGTGAAATTCACGATATCGCCTATCTGGGCAACATATCGACCTATCATGTACGTGTACCAGGTGGCGGAATTGTCAAAGCACAAACGGCCAACACACGCCGTATTTCGCGGCGGCATTTTACCTGGGAGGATAAGGTTTGGCTCAGTTGGACCCAAACTGCAGGGGTGCTTTTGGCGGAATGACCAGACCGCGTTTTAATACCATTGTGAGTGGCGCGTAATGCCCCGGTTTGTGTTGATCGCGGTTCCCTACGCGTGGCTTCTGGCTTTGTTTCTGGTGCCATTCCTGATCGTGTTCAAGATATCGCTCTCGGATATCGCGCTGGCCATTCCACCCTACACCCCGACTTTGGACGACGGGTTTGCGGCATTCTTTTCGGCGCTTGATTTCGAGAACTTTGCTTTCCTCGCCTCTGACGATCTTTACTGGAAGGCTTACCTCAGCTCGTTGCAGATCGCTGTCGTCTCGACCTTTCTGACACTGCTTGTCGCCTACCCGATCGCATACAGTATGGCGCGCGCGCCAGAAGAGTGGCGGCCAACTCTGATGATGCTGGTCATCCTGCCGTTTTGGACATCTTTTTTGATTCGCGTTTATGCGTGGATGGGCATCCTCAGCCAGGAAGGGGTCCTGAACCAGTTTTTGCTTTGGACCGGGCTCATCTCGGACCCGCTGACGATCCTTAATACAAACACGGCTGTCTACATCGGCATTGTCTACACGTATCTGCCCTTCATGATCCTGCCGATTTATTCCGCGCTTGACCGGCTGGATGGGTCACTGATCGAAGCGGCAGAAGATCTGGGATGTTCGCGACTGCAGGCCTTTTGGCTGGTGACCATTCCACTGTCCAAAAACGGGATCATTGCAGGGTGTTTTCTGGTGTTTATTCCGGCGCTTGGCGAATTTGTCATCCCGTCGCTCTTGGGTGGGTCCGGTACGCTGATGATCGGCAAGGTGCTTTGGGAAGAGTTCTTTAACAACCGCGACTGGCCGGTTGCCAGTGCAGTGGCGGTTATCCTGTTGCTGATCCTGATCGTGCCGATCGTGCTGTTCCAGCGCAATCAGCAGCGCCAGTCGGAGGCGGACGGATGATGCGTCTGAGCTGGTTCAACGTCACGTCGCTGACTTTGGGGTTTGCCTTTCTGTACCTGCCAATGGTGATCCTGATTATCTACTCGTTCAACGAAAGCAAATTGGTGACCGTCTGGGCGGGGTTTTCGACCAAATGGTACGGTGAGCTTTTGCAGAACGAGGCCTTTTTGCAAGCAGCGTGGGTCACGCTGAAAGTCGCGGTTCTGTCGTCGACCTTTGCTACCGTTCTGGGGACGATGGCGGCCTATGTGCTTGTGCGTGGTGGGCGATTCTTTGGACGTACATTGTTTTCCGGCATGATTTACGCGCCGCTTGTGATGCCCGAAGTGATCACCGGCCTGTCGCTGCTGCTGCTCTTTATCGGGATAGGTCTGGACCGGGGCGTGATGACCATTGTGCTGGCGCATACCACGTTCTCCATGTGCTTTGTCTCGGTCGTCGTGTCATCGCGGCTGGTGGCTTTTGATCGTTCGCTGGAAGAGGCCGCACTTGATCTGGGCTGTTCAGGTTTTGAGGCCTTTCGCCTTGTGACCCTGCCGATCATTGCGCCCGCCGTGATTTCCGGATGGTTGCTTGCCTTCACGCTTAGCCTTGATGATCTGGTTATCGCCTCATTTACATCCGGCCCGTCCGCGACAACCCTGCCGATCAAAATTTTTTCTGCTGTTCGTTTGGGTGTCTCGCCCGAGATCAATGCCCTTTCGACGATCATGATTGCTATCGTAACAGTCGGTGTCGTCACCGCCTCGCTGGTGACCAAGCGTAGCCTTGTGCGCCAGCAACAGGAAGAGCGCGCCGCCGTGCAAGAGTGATGCGTCGCATCTTCGGCGCATATGCCTACGGAGCCGGACCGCGCACCAATTGTTGGTGGGACGAGACGTGCGGTTTACCGCGCGTCCCGGCTATTTCCGGGCCCGAAACGGCAGATGTGGCCGTGATTGGCGGCGGGTTTACGGGCCTGTCCGCGGCGCATGCTCTGGCGCGAGCCGGCGTCGATGTTGTGCTTTTGGAAGCGATGGAGATCGGCTGGGGCGCGTCGGGTCGCAATGGGGGCTTCTGCTGTCTTGGCGGGGCCGTTGCCGAAGACGCGGAACTGGACGCGCGCTACGGCAAGGCGGCCCGATTGACGTTTCGGGCAGCCGAAGTGGCAGCGGTGGCGCATGTGGAGCACTTCGTCGATACCCATGCACTGGTTGTCGACCGCCATTCCAAAGGGGAAACCGAGTTGGCGCACCGGCCCGGGGAGATGGTGTCGTTGCGTGCCCGCGTCACACAAATCCAAGAAAATTATGGGGTTACACCATCACTCATCGAACAGGACCAACTGGCGGCCCATGGGTTTGGTGGCGGCCCATTCTATGGGGCGCTCACCATTCCCGTCGGTTTTGGGCTGAACCCGCGCAAATACCATGCCGGTTTGTTGACCGAGGTTCGGGCGGAAGGCGTACGGATCTTTGCAGGATCACCGGTGGAAAGGGTCGCGTCGACCAGCCGCGGGCACGTTTTGCACTGTGCCAAAGGGAAGGTCACGGCCTCAGACGTTGTCATCGCAACAAACGCTTATTCATCCGAGAACGTGCCAGACTGGTTGGCTGGACGGTATATGCCCGCCCAGTCAAACGTTCTTGTGACGCGGCCTATGACCGAGCAGGAGTTGGAAGCACAGGGTTGGACAACGCCGCAAATGAGTTATGACACGCGCAATCTGTTGCACTACTTCAGACTGATGCCGGATCGGCGTTTCCTGTTCGGTATGCGCGGAGGGTTGACGAGCGGGGCGGCCGCGGAGGCTGCATCGCGACGCCGCATACGCAGAGACTTTGAAAGGATGTTCCCGGCGTGGCAGCACGTGGATGTCACGCATATGTGGTCCGGCATGGTCAGCCTCGCGCGCGACAAAATACCGTTTGTGGGGGCCATACCACACGCAAATGGCCTTTGGACCGCCATGTGTTATCACGGCAATGGAGTCGCTATGGGCAGTTATGCCGGCCGCTTGATTGCCGATCAGGTGCTCGGGCACGATGCGGAGAATTGTCCGCAGATTATGCGCAAACCACTGGCCCGTTTTCCGCTTGGGTCTGGACGCCGCGCGTTAATGCCGCCCGTTTATGCAAAGCTGATGCTCGGGGACCGGTTCTGACGGATTGCGTTATCGCGGCTCTCTCAGAGCCCCGACGGCTTCCGCATTGACGACGGCACCGCTTTCCAGAACCAGCACGGTTTCTGTTCCAAGACGCTGCGTCTCTGTGATCCGTCCGTAAGACTGTGCTGTCGACGTTCCGATAGCGGTCCCGAGCGCGCGGCTTTCCACTTTGAAGCTGTAAGTCCCAGCAGCCAGTGGCTGGCCATCCGCGCCGACACCCGCCCATTCCAAAGCCGCGTTATCTGTTGGAATTTGCTGGCGCCCAACCTCCTGCCCTTCCGGCCCGTATGCAATCAGCACGGCCTCGTCTGCGTCGCTTTCAATGCTCGGCAAAACAGTGATTGGGCTGCCATCAAACGCCACGGGTTGACTGGTGCGCGCTTCCATCCCGATCCATGACGCCATTTCACCAATCGTTCCGGCTCCGATTTGATCGCTGAGCGCTGTCAGAAGATCGTTCGAGAGAACCTGCTGCTCGACCATGGAGAACTGTGCGAGTTGCGCGGCATATTCAGAAGAATCGATTGGCTCTAGCGGATCTTGATACCGGGCCTGTGCCGTGAGCATTTTGAGAAATGTCTCGAAATCAGACGACAGAACGTCATTGGCATTGTCTTGCGCGGCTGTCGCCTGCGCCGTGAGTGCTGCGGGTTGTGAATTTGTGATTTCCATGCGGACCTCTAAAGACGAATATCGACGCCGGTGGTGGCCAATTGAAGGGGCGCTGACGCGACGGGCGTCTCTTCTGTGAACGCGTCAAGCATATGCGATGTGTGTTTGTCGCCGTCACCGTTTTGGTTCATATCGAACGCTTGTTCGGATGGGCTGTCGTTGAAGGAGAAACTGACACTTTCATAGCCTAGCGACTGAAAATCGCGCGCCAGATCGTCGACGTTGCGCCGCATCAGGTCAAGGGTCTCGGGACGTTCTGCAATAACGCTCACAGTGATGCCGGCTTCGGCCGCGGTGATGCTCATTCGTACGCGACCCAATTCTTTGGGGCTCAGAGCAATTTCTACGGGCCCGTCTGGCATTCTCTGAAGCACTTCGGCCATCTGCCGGGCAATCAGGTGCGGTGTCTCCGATCTGGCGAATATTGTTGGAGCGCTGGTCGTCGTCTGTGATTGCGCAGACCGGCTTGTATCTGTGGTGGCTGCCAATTCGATATCGTTCAACGCGACCGGAGGAGCGCTCTTGTCTGCTTCAGCTATGGCTGTGGACGTGATTGAGGGGGCCGCCTGAGCCGTGGCCTGTGTCGTTGTTTTCTGCGCGCCGGCACGCGGGGTTTCATCTGTCACCCGTTCCGCCGTGCGCGCAATCGTAGCGTCGTCACGGAGCTTGGTGTGGTCGCGCAACGTGTCTTTACTGACTTGAAGGCCCTCCACAATCGGTTCGCTCTGGCCAGTCGTCGATGTCGTCGCGGCAATCGGCGTCTTCTGCCCCGGCTGGGACATAGGCGTTCTTGGCAATGATGGTTCAGCAGACTTTTCCGCGGGCCGCACCGCGTTGGACATAATTGCGGTTTCCGCTACGGAGGGCGTGGTTTTTGGGGTCTTTGGAGCTGCATCCGCCGTTGATACCGGACTTGCCTCGGCTGCTTTACCCGTCGGGTCCATCACAGCAGTATCTGAACGTTTTGCTTGGTCCTGAGGCTCCTTCACAGCTGCGAGCACAGGTTCTTTTTGTTCGGGTGTCACGCTTGTGGGCGTATTTTTTTCGGTGCGCAGTTCTGGATTGCCGCTGACCTCCGCTCCGTCTGTGACGCGATCCGAATATTGTGATCCCTCGATAGCATCGACTTCAATTGGCGCATCGATTTGGGATACCTCCGCACCGTCAATACTGACCGGGCTCTCATCCGCGGCCCCGGGCTGTCCGGCTTGCGTGTTTGTCTCGACGGTGTCGTCCTCTGCGTCGCCTTTGGCCGCTGCATATTCCTGGTCAAACTCACTTCGAGCAGTTTCGCCCTCCGGACCGGATTGCTTTTTTCGCGCAGGTGCCGTTTCGGCATCGGCAGGCTTTGCCACGGGATTTACGGCAGTCAGGTCAAGCATAGAACCTCCGGGATTTCTTCCACGTCTGCGGCGCTTTATGACATCGCTTGGTTACCGGTTCTTTACCGCTTGCGTGCAAACTCGCGAAAAGTAGTTGCAATTGGAGGTAAAGACATGGCCGAGGTTCCGGCAGTCAACACACCGCTCCCCCAGCCCGGACGCACGGCATCTGATCTGCGTGCGGCAGCGGAAAATCTCGAAGCCAGTTTTCTCGCCGAAATGCTCAAGGCCGCTGGCCTCGGGCAAAGCCGCACAAGCTTTGGCGGAGGCGCAGGGGAAGACCAGTTTGCCTCGCTGCTGGTCGAAGAGCAGGCCAGGCTGATGGTCAAGGCCGGTGGCATCGGTCTGGCGCAGTCCATTTTTAATGTACTAAAGGAGCAAGCGCATGTCGCAAACAAGTAACCGGATGATTATTGACGAACTGGATGATGTGCTTGACGCGGAGCGAAAAGCACTGCTGGAGGGAGAACTGGATCAAATTGGCCGGATTCTGCCGCGCAAAGAGGCATTGATAGATGAGTTGTCGTCCGCGGAGATTGAGGACGCAGGCGACGTTGAAGTCCTGACCGCAAAGCTCAAGCGTAATCAGGACTTGCTGGATCAGGCGCAGGCGGGCATTCGCACCGTTGCAAAGCGACTGGAGGTCATGCACCGGGTCAAAAGCAAGCTTGACACTTATGATGCCCGTGGCGCCAAGCGCACAGTTGATATGACGACAGACCGATCCGTCGAAAAGCGGGCGTGAACCGCATTTGTTTAAAAATCGAAAGAGAGCAAAGGAGTCGTTTTAGGAGTCATTAGGGTTTTTCGCGGCATGGTCCGCCTGCATCCGAAGTCGGGTGGCGCATGACCAAACAGGGTCGATGCATTGGTCAGAAAGACAGTTCTAGTCCGGGTTAACAGCCTGGGCACCAACCACGCAAAAGCGTGAATGATCAAAGGAACATGCTTATGTCGAGCATTCTTACCAACAACAGCGCAATGGTCGCGCTGCAGACCTTGAAATCCATCAACATGGACCTCGGAAAGGTTCAGAGCGAAATCTCCACCGGTAAAACCGTTGAAAGCGCCAAGGACAACGCGGCGGTCTGGGCGATCTCCAAAGTCATGTCTTCCGACGTTGAAGGCTTCAATGCGATTTCCGATTCCCTGTCACTTGGTCAGGCAACTGTCGGCGTGGCGCTGAACGGTGCTGAAACAATCACGGACCTGCTGACCGAGATCAAAGGCAAGATCGTCAACGCACAGGAAAGCAACGTTGACCGTACCAAGATCCAGACAGACATCGAAGCCCTGACGGATCAGATCACCTCCATCGTCGGAGCCGCACAGTTCAATGGCCTGAACCTGTTGAACCAGGATGCGTCCGTTAATATTCTGTCGTCTCTTGACCGCGCCGCTGATGGCACCGTCACAGACAACAATATTGCGATCACAGCTGTGAACCTCGGGACGGCTGCCGGCGTTGTTGATACCACAGGTGGTACATATGCGGCTGCAGGCGGTTCTGCGGCAGCGACGTTAAACGCAACCCAGACACAGAACTATAACCTGGGTGCTCCGACTGCCGGAACGGCCTACAGCATTTCGATTGCGGGTACAGGTGCGTTCTCTGGCGTTGATACGAGTACTCAGGCCAATGCTGACGATATCGCGTACGTGGCTCGTGACGGAGATACCAACGTTGATGTTGCTGAAGGTCTTGTTGCTGCGTTTGATGCCTACGCTGCGGCAAACGGGATCGCAGCGACAGACCTGGCATTTACTGTCAACGGTACAACAGGTCTGACTGCAACATCGACCACTACGGATGGTACAGATACCTTTGCGATCAGCGTGTCCACAGTCGTTTCCGCTGACAACCAGGCAGAAGGCGCATTGCGTGATCTGACCACGATTGACGTGTCAACAGAAACAGGTGCGGACGCAGCCCTCGACTCGATCGAGAGCCTGATTCAGACATCGATCGATACGGCAGCGTCCTTTGGTTCCAGCGGTCGTCAGATCGATACGCAAATGGAATTTGTTGGTAAGCTGACAGATCTGCTGGTGTCCGGAATCGGCACACTTGTGGACGCAGACATGGAAGCGGCATCTGCGAAGTTGCAGGCACTGCAGACCCAACAGCAGCTTGGTGTTCAGGCACTGTCCATTGCCAACCAGGCGCCACAGACAATTCTGTCGCTGTTCCGGTAATACAAATCGAGAAGGGCGCGTCTGGGCGCGCCCTTCTTGCCGCTTGAGTTTCAGAAATCGTAAAAGGTGGAAAAGTGACTTCATTCGTTCAGGCTCAACGCGCTTATGCACCAAACGTTGCTCCGACAAAAACCGCGCGCAGTTCAGAGTACGATGTGATCGCGCGCATTTCCTACCGGATGAAATCCGCAATCCAAAAAAACGATTTCATTGCCTTGGTTGAAGCTTTGCATGAGAACAATCGTCTTTGGACAACGCTGGCCGTCGATGTGGGTAATCCCGAAAATCTATTGCCCGACGATCTGCGGGCAAGAATTGTATACCTTGCGGATTTTACGCGTCAGCACTCTCACAAGGTCATGCAAAAGCTCGAAAGCGCCGTCCCCTTGTTGGAAATCAATGCTGCTATTCTGAAGGGCCTAAAGAGTGAAGGGACAACCAGATGAGTGGTCTGGTATTAAAGCTTAGCCCCAAGGAGCGGGTCCTGATCAACGGCGTTGTTATCGAAAATGGCGATCGTCGCAGCCGGCTGTCAATTATGACGCCAGACGCGAACATTCTCAGACTGCGTGATGCGATCCACCCCGAAGATGCGAAAACTCCCGTGAGACGCGCTTGTTTTGCCATGCAGCTGGTTTTGTCCGGCGACAAATGTGCCGAGGAAGCGCATCTGCCGCTGCTTCGACAGATTGAAGAGCTGAGCCAGGTCTTCACGGATCCGGACAGTCGCAGCATGCTGGCGGAGGCAACCCGCGGGCTGGTCGAAGGGCACCATTACCGATCATTGAAAGCGTTGCGCGCCCTTTTGCCACGCGAAGATCGCTTGCTTGCGGCCCGGCCGAACTGATGTTCACGCCAGTTATTCCGTCGACCGGACTGGTTGGATGGCGATTTTTGCAACGCACGTATGACACGCAATTCGAAGCGTTTTCGCAGTCCTCTCAACTGACACGTGCAACAGATTACTTTGCACAGAACATCAACGGCGTCTCTACCGCGGAAGATCTGGTGTCTGACCGGCGATTGCTTGAGGTTGCGCTGGGAGCTTTCGGGCTCCAGGACGATATAGACAATCGGTTCTTCATTCAAAAAATCCTGGAAGAAGGTACGACCAGCGACGACGCGCTTGCGAACAGGTTTTCAGACACACGTTATCAGGAATTTTCAGCAGCTTTTGGTTTGGGACCAGGAGAATCCTCGGGCATTGGCACCGACGATTTTGCTGCCGAGATTATCGCCCGTTTTCAGGCCAGCAGCTTCGAAGTTGCGACTGGAGAACAGGACGATGATATGCGCATCGCCCTCTTTGCACAGCGCGAAATTCCCGCTCTTGTTGGTGACGAAATGTCGAATGATGCAAAATGGTTTACGATTATGGGTCAGCCACCGCTCCGCGCTGTTTTCGAAAAAGCGCTGAACCTTCCCGAGGCCTTTGGCCAAGTTGACATTGATCAACAGCTGCTGGTTTTCAAACAAAGGGCCCGTGCGGTCTTTGGATCTGACGAGATCAGCCAGTTTTCGAATGAAGACGCGGTGCAGGATTTGATTACCAAATACGTGGTCCGGTCTCAGTTGGACAGCTTCAACACGTCAACGTCTTCAGCGTCAATTGCCTTGACTCTTCTGCAGTCCTGACGCGTTTTTTTGATCCGTTCATTGGATCATGCAGCAGGCGGCCTTCGGTTTGTTGTTCTTGAGCCCTCTATACGCGTAGCGACTTTGTTTCGACGCATAAGAAGTTCGAGCTGCGCGAAGCTGTTTTCCACGGATTGTTCTTCCGGTCTCGCAAAAAACTGGTCAAGTTCGGGCCAAACCTGCACAGCGGTGTCAATCTCGGCATCACTCCCGGAAGTATACAGACCAGCCCGGATCATCATCGCGTTTTGTTCGTAGGTCGAAAGTATCTTGCGTGTGATGGAAATCAGATGGTTTTCTGCGTCATTTGCCGCAGCGGGCAGGCTGCGCGACACTGATCTGAGAACATTGACCGCAGGGTAGCGACCACGCTCGGCGATGTCTCTGTCCAGCACAACGTGCCCATCCAACACACCTCTGAGGATGTCTGCGATCGGCTCGTCCATGTCGGAGCCGGCCACGAGGACACTGAAGATACCCGTTATATCACCTTGCTGAGATGTGCCCGGACCAGCCCGTTCGCACAGGGACATGATGAGATGTGCGGTAGAGGGAGGGTAGCCGCGCAAAACGGGGGCCTCGCCGGATGCGACGGCAACCTCACGATGCGCCTCGGCAAAGCGCGTGATCGAATCGGCCAAAAGCAGGACGGATTTCCCCTCGTCTCGGAAATGTTCAGCCACGGCCATGGCCGCCCAGGCGCATCGGCGTCTGATCAGAGGGGATTGATCTGAAGTTGCGCACACGACAACCGCGCGCTTCAATCCTTCTGGCCCCAAGATCTCTTCGATAAAGTGTCGCAACTCCCGTCCGCGTTCGCCAATCAGGGCAATGACGACAATCTCTGCGGTCATGTGCTGCGCAAGATGTCCCAGCAGGCTGGATTTCCCGACGCCAGCGCCTGCAAACAGGCCGACGCGCTGGCCCTGCACGATCGGCAGAATTGTATTCAGGGCAGCCATACCTGTGTTCAAACGGTCACCCATCGCACGCCTCTTGCCGGGATTGGGTGGGCTACCGCGCAATTTACGTGCACGCGGCCCGCGCAATAGCGGTTTCCCGTCTATCGGATTTCCAAAAGGGTCGATTATGCGCCCTATCCAACCTTCGGATGGCGCCAGTCCGCGCGGTTCAAGAAGAGCGGCCCGGTCATTCAGCGCGACTCCATCCGGCTCTTGCTCTGGCAGGAGGACAAGATTTTTTCCGTCGAGCTTCAAAACCTCGCCAGACAGAGGTTCGCCATGACGGTAAATGATGACCAGATCGCCTATCCGGGCTTTACCAGCGAGTCCTGCAACCTGCACGATCCCGGCTTCCACCCGCGTCACGCGCCCGATGGAGCGGACCGGGTTGAGTTCTGCAATCTGCGCGGTGAGGCCGTCAAACGGAATTGGCTTGTTCATGTCAATCCTTCGGTTTCTGCACACTCTTTCTAAAGGAATCACAGTTAAGCCTTGGTGAAGTCACGCGAGGGAGAACCCCCGATGTTCAAGAACTTGGAAATTTTCAATATGGCTCAGGCCATGGCCAAGCATGCCGGTCAAAGACAGGCGATTGCTGCACAAAACGTGGCAAATGCAGACACGCCCGACTTTAAGGCGCGCGACATTCCCGAATTTTCGCAATCCTACAGGCTCTCCAACGGCGACCAGAGTGGATTCAAGTCAACACGGGCCACGCATCTTCATGGTGCCAGCGAAACAGGACAGACCGAGCCTTTTGAGGATCCAAATGGCGTCGGGTCGCCTAACGGAAACACCGTTTCGCTGGAAAACGAAATGCTGAAATCCCTGAACGCAAAGAGACAACATGATCGCGCGATGGCGATCTACAAGTCTTCAATGAACATTATCCGTGCAACGCTAAGCAGATCGTAAGGACCGAAAATGAGCGAGTTTTCCAAAGCGCTGGATGTCACGACAAGTGGATTGAAAGCCCAGGCCTCACGTTTGCGACACGTATCCGAGAATATCTCAAATGCGGACACACCCGGATACCGGCGCAAGCTGGTCTCCTTTGACACCGCGTTTGGCAACGGTCAGTCGGCCGCGTCTGTAGAAGTCGGTCGCGTACGTTTGGACCAGACAGATCTGGAGCGCGTGTACGACCCCACGCATCCTATGGCGGACGAAAACGGTTACTACAGTGGATCGAACGTTGATTTGCTGATTGAACTTGGAGATGCACGCGAAGCGCAGCGTAGTTATGAGGCCAACCTAAAGGTTTTTGAACAAACCCGAAAAATGTCCAGCAGCTTGCTGGAGTTGCTGCGCAGATAGCAAAGGCCGACTGATCGGAAGCAAAGCTTCAACCAGACATAAGGAGATCCAGAATGGATATGAAAGCCGTATCGGCCATCCAGAACTTCACAAATGCACAAGCCAAATCGGCTATCCAAAGCTATACGCAGGCGCGTCCGGCAACGGAACCAACCGATTACCCGCCTGCTCCAGGCGAGGCGATAGGCGCGGCCTTCAAGGATTTCGCAACCACGCTCGCCGAAACAGAACAGATTGCCAAGCAATCCATAGTTGGCGACGCCGATCCGCATGCGCTGGTTCAAGCCTTGGCGCAAACAGAGCTTGCGGTCGAGGCGGCAGTCACAGTGCGCAACAAGGTCGTCGAAGCCTATCAGGAAATCCTGCGGATGCCGGTCTGACATGGCGGATCAGATCGTTTTCTTTGACACCCTCAGACAGGGGTTGTGGATCGCCGTTGTCATTTCGATACCTATTTTGACAGCTGCCTTGCTGACAGGCGTTTCGATCGGATTGGTGCAGGCGCTGACGTCGATCCAGGAAATGACACTGACGTTCGTTCCCAAACTGGCGGCCATCGTGTTGGTTTTCTGGGTGTCGATGGGGTTCATGACGCAAACGCTCGTTTCATTTTTCCAGTCGCACATAGTGCCGCTCATCATCGGAAGTTAACATGGACAACTCCAGCTACACCACACTCACCCGCCAGTCCGGCTTGCTTCGCGAAATGCGTGTCGTGGCGAACAATATAGCCAACGCGGCGACATCCGGCTTTCGGCAAGAGGGCGTTGTTTTCTCCGAGTATGTGAAAGCTGTAGATGGCGCGGAAAGTCTTTCTATGGGGCAAGCGGACGCCCATGCCACGTCTTTTGCGCAGGGTGCGTTGACCCAAACAGGCGGGCAGTTCGACTTTGCGATCGAAGGCACGGGATTTTTCCTGGTTGAAACTCCATCTGGAGAACGTCTGACGCGCGCCGGAGCGTTCTCGCCCAACGCAGACGGCGATCTCGTGACGCCGGACGGCTTCCGCGTTTTGGATGCCGGCGGTGCGCCGGTCTTTATCCCGCCCGGGGCATCGGATGTTTCCGTCGCTGCGGACGGCACGATTTCGACGGACGGAAATCCCGTGGGGCAATTGGGATTGGTGCAACCGTTGAATCCTGTCGGCTTGCTGCGGGAGGACGGGGTGATGTTTCGCGCTGACGACGGATGGGAGCCTTCCGAAGACGGCCGCATACTGCAGCGATTTGTCGAGAATTCGAACGTCGACCCCATCCTGCAGCTCACACGTATGGTAGAAGTTCAGCGAGCTTACGAGTTGGGTGCAAGCTTCCTCGAAGCTGAGGATGAACGGATCCGTCAAGCCCTGCGCGCAATGGCGCAATAACACAAAATCCCTATAAGGATATTGAAATGAGAGCACTCAAAATCGCTGCAACTGGAATGAGCGCACAGCAACTTCGTGTTGAAACCATTTCCAACAACCTGTCGAACATGAGCACTACCGGCTATAATGCCCGCCGGGCGGAGTTTGCCGATCTGCACTACCAGCAAATGGCGCGCCCAGGAACAGTCAATGCGACAGACGGTACCGTATTGCCGACGGGTGTTCAGCTCGGGCTCGGCGTCCGTCCGTCGGCCGTTTCTGTGCAACTGCAGCAGGGATCCCTGACAGAAACCGGGGGTGACCTGGACCTTGCAATCGAGGGGAGCGGGTATCTCGAAGTTGTGCTGCCCTCGGGACAGATTGCCTACACCAGGGATGGCGGGTTGAAGAGAGATGGCGAGGGTCTGATTGTCACTTCTGACGGCTACCCGGTCGAACCGGAAATCGTCATTCCCGATGATGCGCGCAGTATTTCCATCAATGGATCAGGCGAGGTTTTCGCGTATTTTTCCGATGCACCGGACGCGCAGCTTCTGGGTCAGTTCAATCTGGCTGGCTTCACGAATCCAAAGGGGTTGGAAGCGATCGGCGGGAACCTCTTTGTCGAAACCGAAGCCTCCGGCGCACCTTTGATCACAACACCTGGAGAAGACGGACTCGGCACTGTTCGGCAAGGGTATCTTGAGGCCAGCTCGGTCGACGCCGTGCGCGAAATCACCGAACTCATTGAAGCGCAGCGTGGTTACGAAATGAATGCCAAGGTGATTTCCGCCGCGGATCAAATGATGGGCGCAACGACGCAGATCAGGTGATGCGGGTACTCATAACCATGGCCCTGCTGATCTGGCCTTGTTTCGGTTTCGCAGAAGTTGTCGTCGCCGCACGTACTATCCGTGCCACCGCAACAATCACCGAAGCGGATGTTGCGTTAAAGCCATTGGCCAATGCAGATGCTTTTGCGCGCGTTCAGGATGTCGTCGGGCAGGAAGCGCGCACGACTCTCTATGCCGGTCGGCCCATCCTATACGACGATGTTGGACCACCTGCGCTGGTGGCGCGAAATCAAATCGTTGCGTTGCGCTTTCAAACGAGTGGTCTGATCATCACGACCGAAGGCCGGTCGTTACAGCGAGGCGGCCTTGGAGACCGGATCCGCATTATGAACCTTGATTCGCGGTCGACGCTGTTTGGCCAGGTACAGGCCGACGGCACAGTGACAGTAAAAGAGTAGGATATGGAATGAAGAGTACCTCTTTGGGTCTGTTGGTCATCGTCGTAGGATTGTCGGGCTGTGCAAGATTTGATCATATCGGGAAAGCCCCCACCTTTTCTCCGAATACGGCGACCAAGGAACACAACGCCATGTTGTCGCCGGGTCTGCCGCTGCGAGTAGAAGCCGAAACGCCGACCGATGCGGCATCCTTGTGGTCCGGTGCCCGTCAGTCGCTGCTCGGCGATCGCAGAGCGATCCAAAGGGGCGACATCCTGACCGTCGTCATTGAGATCGATGAAGAAGCTGAGATTTCAAACGCAACAGATCGTTCCCGCAGTGGCTCGGAAAGTCTTGGCATTCCCGAACTCTTTGGATTGCCGCAACGTGTCGATGAAGATCTGCCATCGGGAGCAAGCCTTTCAAATGCCGTCAGCATCAATTCCTCCAGCGCGTCATCGGGAGACGGATCCGTGCGCCGGAATGAAAAGCTGACGCTGCGTGTCGCTGCGACCATCGTGGATGTTCTCCCGAATGGGGTGCTTGAAATTTCGGGGAGCCAGGAGTTGCGTGTCAATTTCGAGATGAGAGAATTGCTTGTCTCAGGGTACGTGCGGCCTGAGGACATTTCGCGAAAAAATGAGATCACTTACGACAAGATCGCAACGGCGCGCGTGTCATATGGCGGACGTGGGCAAATCACGGATGTCCAACAGCCTCGCATCGGTCAGCAAGTTCTTGACGTTATACTGCCATACTGAGGAGAAGTCGTGAAAAAGCTCCTGCCCCTCGTCATGTTGCTGTTGGGTTCCGCCGCCGGTGTGGGTGCTGGCGTATTTTTACGCCCTGCGCCAGAGCCGGTTGCGGAAAACGAAGAACCGGTTGAAGAAAAACCTTCCGACTATGCTAAGTCGGAGGAGGAAACAGGATCAACAGACGGCAAGGAATACCTCAAACTCAGCAATCAGTTTGTGGTTCCGATCGTTGATGGAGATCGTATTGCCTCAATGGTTGTTATGACACTCAGCGTTGAAATTTCAGAAGGACAGGGTCAGGCGGTTTACGACACAGAACCAAAGATAAGGGACACGTTTTTGCGGGTCTTGTTCGATCACGCCGCAATAGGTGGTTTTGACGGTGCGTTTTTGAACAACGACAACCTGGATACTGTTCGCAGAAGCCTGCGTGGCGCGGCGCAAAAGACATTTGGCGCGGACTTTATCAGCGATGTACTGATCTTTGAAATCGCGCGACAAGACTATTGAGGTTGGATTAAAAGACGATCTTGCACAGCCGGCCGGCTTGGATCAATTCCGCTTCAGAAGGCTAAGCTCCATGGCGCGGTCCAGATTAGATTTGCGTTTGTCGTGTGCACTCCGACGCGCCGTTTTTAAGGCCAGTTCCTGTGCAACTGAGAGCTTTCCGAATGCGCGCCTTGTACCGCGCATCGCCACCTCCTTCTGCGCCAGAACCACGGACAGATCCATGTTGAGTTTGGTGCGAGTGCGTCCCAGCCAGGCTTTCCACATCACATCCGCACCGAGCGCTTGAAGCTCAGAGTTAATGGCTACCTGTGCTTCGCGCTCCTGATGGGTGAGCTGATTGATGCTGCTCCGAAGAAGTTTTTCTTTTGCAATCAGTGCGGATAGTTCGACCTGCTGATGTTGAAATTTCAGTTCTAAGATGTCGCTGACCATTTCGAGCTCTTTCATGACTAATAGGCTCGCATTCTGGCTTTGCGACGCATGTCCTCAGAGAACCGGATTGCCGCGGCTACAGCCCGATAATGTTGAGGCGAAATTTCTGCGCCCACGTCGGTTGTTGCATGAATGGCCCGCGCGGCGGGAGGATCGCTGTGAATGGGTACCGAATGGTCTAAGGCAATCTGGCGGATTTGAAATGCCATTGCATCAATGCCTTTGGCGACGCAAATCGGCGCTTCTCCCGGTTTGCGATCCCAGCGCAGGGCAATCGCGTAATGCGTTGGGTTCACGATAATCACATCCGCCTTGGCCACTTCGCTTGCCATTTGTGTACCGGCGAGCGATTGGGCGCGCTGACGACGTTCCTGCTTCATGTGAGGGTCGCCCTCGCTGTTTTTTGTTTCGTCCTGGACCTCTTTTCGCGACATCCGGTTTTTTCGACGATGTTCGAAGAACTGCCATATCGCATCGAGCCCTCCGATCAGGGTTGAGACAATGACGACAACGAAGAAAAAACTTAAACAGATCTTCGCCAGCAAGACGACGATGGCCTGAGGGTTGGTTTGAATAGCGGCCACCATCGCTTCAAGATTGAGGTACAGGAAAATCCCCAGACAGCCAGAGTAAATCAGCAGTTTTATGAAACTGAGAAAGAACTGGAAAATCCCGTTTCGCCCGAATTTGTTTTTGGCGTTTGAAATCAGGGAAATGTTCGTCAGCTTTGGCTGGATTTTACTTGGAGCGAATACGATGCCTCTGGTTGCAAACAAAACGAGGAGTACGGCCGCGGCCGGAAGGCCAAATGTTGGTAGCAATGCCTGACCGGTCGACAATATGACCCCGCCAGCAGGCAGAAACGCGGAACCGTCAAAAAACAATGGCGCAAGTTGCGCTGATTGCCCCACAAGGATCGACATGGCGTTGCCCAGCTGGGCGAAACTGGCTGCGCCAGTGATCATGAATGCCAGCAGGAATCCAATGTACGAGGCAGCAGTCAGGAGCTCGGTTGAACGCGGGATATCGCCCTTTTTTCGCGCTTCCAACAGCTTTTGTGGCGTAGGATCAAAGGATTTGTCACTTTGGTCGTCCTGCCCGCTCACGGTCAAAACCCAACCGGATTTGCAAGGAAACGATCCAAAGCGCTCAGCCAGACCGTCAGCATGTACGGCGCTGCAACGAGCAGCAGTGCCAGGCCCCCCAGAGTGATCACTGGCGCTCCGACGAAGGCAACCATGAGTTGTGGCATCGCGCGATTGATTGCGCCAAGCGCGAAGTTGTAGAGAACTGACAGGATCACAAAAGGTGCCGCGAGCGTGAATGCAAGAGAAAATGCGGCGGCGACCTGCCCGACCCCCCAATCCGCGACGTCTGATGCCTTCAGGAACCGCCCAAACGGCATAAAATCATAGGACAGAATGACGTATTGTGCGGCCTTGACGTGCAGCCCGGTTATGACAGCGAGCGCCAGTCCCGCCACGATCAGAACGTATCCCATTGCAGGTTGTGGGTCGACTGCGGCGCCTCCCAGAACCTGCGTCAGAGATGTGGACTGAGCCGCGATTGTGCCGGCAGTTTGCAGAGCCAAGACAAACAGCCGGACGCCGATGCCCAACGAAACGCCGGCGACGGTTTCGGTTAAAATCATATGGGTCGCGTCAGCGGGAGTCAGGGGCGGCGCAATTGCTGGAACGGCTGGCGCAACAATGGCCGTAAAACAGATTGCAATGGCAAGCTTTACGCGAAGCGAAACGCTTTGCTCTCCAAAAGCAGGAAGCATTGCTGTCATGGCGCCAACGCGTACGAAAACCATGAGTCCCTGCCAAAGTATCGACTGCATAAACGGAAGGGCGGATTCCAGTGCTGTCACGCCGCAACCACGCCAACAAGGGATGGTCGCGCTTCCAATCCAATTTCTTCAAAAGACAACACCGGGTTGCTGATGCCCTTGGCGCGCATCACAGTCCTAAGAAACCGCCGCCGCCGTGTGTTTGTCACAACGGCAGCATAGATACCGCTTTCATTTGCAACCTGAAGCTTTTCTGAAACGCTGTCAGCGAGATGGTTGAAAACATCGGGTGGCAAGGCGATGTCCAGACCTCGATCCGCCTCGACTTGATAGGTGTTAAAGGTGTCCTCCCATTCGGGGGCAAGCTGAACAAGCGGCAGCGTACCGTCATCGCGGCGCATCTCGGCAACAAGTTGGAAACCGAGTCTTTGTCGAACGTGTTCACAAATGGCTTCCGGTTGTGCGTTCTGACCGCGGGCTTCTGCCGTCGCCTCGAGAATGAGTGGAAGATTGCGAATGGATACCTGTTCGTCCAGCAGCAAACGCAATACCGAATGCAAAACGTCGATTGGCACTTTGTCAGGGATCATTTCGTCCAAGAGTTTTCGGTTCGCTTCCGCGCGCACCGGATTGGAAATATTTGTCATCTCCGTAAGCAATCGGCGCAAGGATTTGAGTGTGAGCAGTCGGCTGAAGTTTCGCTTTACCGTCTCAAGAAGATGGGTCGCCAGAATTTCCGCCGGCGTGACAAGCGTCAGCCCCTCCAAAGCCGCCATCTCCTGGTGGGCGATGTCGATCCAGCGCGCAGGTGCTCCATAAACCGGTTCACTGGTATCGACGCCGACTGGCAATCGCGCGCCGCCAGCCTGCTCGGGGATCAACGCCATAACTTGTTCAGGATTTAGGACGGCACGCGCATGTTCCACGCCTTGAATTTTCAGGACGTATGTACCCTTTGGCAGACTATGGCTGTCCGTCAGCCTGATCTCTGGTAAAATGACGCCATATACCGACGCGACGTGTGTGCGCATGTTGACAATTCGCGCGTCAAGACCTGTGCCCGGATCAAGTACCATGTTCACAAGATCCGGCGCAAATTCGACGTGCACATCATCGATTTCGAGCACATCACCAAGCGCCTGTTGTGGCAGCGTTGGCTGGTCTTCTGTGTCGTCCGGTTCCTGGTCTGGCAAAAGCTTTTGTTTGCGGTGCAGGGCGTAAGCTATGGCTCCCAGCGAGGCGCCACCGATCATAAACGGCGAAAACGGCAAGCCGGGGAAAAGCGCGAAAAGTGCCATAAGCACCGCCACGGTCGCTATCGCCGATGGGTGTTTCCCGAGTTGGCCGAAAACGGCAAGATCAGTTGCGCCTTGTGCCCCTCCGCGCGCAAGCAAAAGAGCGGACGCTATCGAGATAATAACCGCTGGTATCTGCGAAACAAGGCCGTCACCCACCGTGAGAATCGCATAGGTTTCAAAGGCTTGACCAACAGGCATGCCATGTATCGCGATGCCCATTATAAGACCTGCCACCAGGTTCAAAAGTGTGATCAGCAACCCTGCGACTGCGTCCCCTTTCACGAATTTTGAAGCACCGTCCAACGATCCAAAGAACGTCGTTTCCTGTTGTTCGCGTTCGCGTCGTTCCTTTGCTTCCGTATGCGAAATCGCCCCAGCCGACATGTCGCTGTCGATGGCGAGTTGTTTTCCGGGCATGCCGTCGAGCGCAAACCTCGCTCCAACTTCAGCCATCCGCGTCGCACCTTTTGTGATCACCATGAAATTCACAATCAGCAGGACGCAAAAGACAACCAAACCAAGAAACACGCTGCCGCCCATGACAAATTGAGCAAACCCTTCAATCACGTTGCCGGCTGCATCCGTTCCGGTGTGTCCCTGACCGATGATCAGTTTGGTTGACGATACATTGAGCGCGAGCCGGAGCATGAGCGACGCGAGCAAAATTGTGGGAAAGGCTGAAAAATCGAGTGGCCGCTCAATGAACAAAGTAACAGTGAAGATCAAAATCGCCAGTGCAAACGACGCGGCAAGCCCGGCGTCCAGTATCCAAGCTGGCATTGGCAAAATCATCATGACGATGATAGCCATTAAGGCTATTGCCAAAAGTATAGTGGGATTCAAAAGGGCCTTAACGGTCAGGTTTTGCATATCTATCCGCTGAAATTGGACCGGCTGATCAAGCTCTGCCCTGAGCTGTTCGATTTCGGAAACAACGAACCAAAAGCGCCCGTATCTGCGCGACCGCGCAGCAAGGGAAACTGGTTTTCCTTGACCTTTGCCGTTCGCGGGGTTTGGTCCGTTCTGCCGCCTGGGGAAAGACTTTGCAGAATTGGTGACAGCCTTGCCCAGTACTCAGCAGCGACACTTTCGTTGCGCGAGTGATAGGCTTTGATTGCGGACGGCCAGTCACCGAGTTCGTGATGTAAATCGCGCAAAAACCGGGCAGCGTAGTTTGCATTTCGTTCGGGATCCATCATTTCGCTAACGGAGGAGAAGTTTTGACCGTGCCACTTTACGTTGATCTGGAAGCACCCCAGGTCCACGTTGGAGCGACCGACCCGCACGTGCGTTTCCGCCAGATGAACCGCCGCCTGCTTCGACGATGGCCAGGCGCCATCTCCTGCGACGTTCACAGCCCATGGCCATGGCGCAAACCGCCCGTTTCGGGTAATGCCGCTTTCTGTACGTGCGACGGCCTTCAGAATGTGCAGGGGTACGCCGACGGCTTCGGCCGCGTTATAGGCTGCGCGATCGCACACCGCCAGGTCGCGATTGTCCCAATGCTGCGATGACGCTTGCGCATAGCCAGCCGCGAACAAAAGTAATAAGTGCGAAATACCGAAGCTAATCTTCTTGCCAAACTTCATTGGGTTCCCCGTGCCCGCGTTCTGCGTGAGATCACGCTAAAACGATGAGGTTTACATTGGGTAACCATTGGTCAAAAACCTAAGGCATATCAGCGACCGGGAACGCTTGGAGCATCGATCGCACCGATTGCCTTGCAGTCGAGATCTCGTCGATCAGGGCGCGCGCGTTTTGGATCATTTCATCGTCAGGTTCGATTTGGGTGACAGGCGCGTTTGTGAGCGCGATTGCCGGTCCAAACCCTGGTGATGGTGACAAAGACAAGTCAATCCAATCGTTTGACAACCAAGCGGTTCTTTCGGCCAGATCTTTTTTGTCTGCACGCGCGTACGCACTTCTGGCTTCAATCGTGTTTCCCAGAGATTCGTATGCTTGCGCGCGCAGATGCTCGGCGTTTTGGCTGTCAAAATCTCTCAGAACGGCCAGAGCATTTGGGTATGCGCCGTCATGAAGGAGGAGCCGGGCACGCGCAAGGGTCGCACTTTCCGTTCGAAGGCTCGTCGGAAGTTTTGCCGTCATGCGGCGGGCCTCGTCTGGAAAATCAAGATCCCACAGTCTTTTTGCCAGTTGAAGATGTGTTTCTGAATTCAGCTTTGGTTCAAATGCGGGCACCTTCGTAAAGTAGGCGTTCAGGAAAGCGCCGTCTTGCGACCGAATGGCCAGCTCGGCAATAACGATGTTCGCGAGGTCTGCGACTTTTTCTGGTGGTTGTCGAAGTGTGGCGTCAGAAAGTAACTCAAACGCTCTTTCAAATTGGCCCGACTTGGCGGTGGCCAAAACAAATGCGCGATACATCTCTTCGCCCACCTCTGTGTCACGGAGCTCCGTTGCGTAGGTTTCGGCGAGCAGGGCGAGGTCAGCCGGGACTGGCGTGCTTTCCCGGACATGGCGATCGATTTTTTGAATGATCGCTTCCGGCGTTTCAGCTGTTCCTGACGTGATAATCTCTGCAAGTGCCGCGCTTGCGCCATCGATCTCTCCTTTATCTTCGAGGATCGCAACTGTCGCGATTCGCGGTGGTTCTCCGGACTTAGTGTTGATGCGGTCGTAAATGCGCAACGCAGTGGAAGCTGCATCATAATCGCCCATATCGATGAACCGATTGCCAAGATCTTGAGCGAGAAAAACCTTGATGTGATCTGGCAGTTTTTCTAGTGCGAGCAGTGCGGCTTGACGATCGCCGGCGCCGTCTGTGGGAAACGGATCAGAGGCCAGGATTCCCCAAAGCGCAAGATCAGACGCGCAATCTGAGAATCTATTCAACACCAGCCGACTACGCGCCGAGCCATATTCAAGAATGTCAGCGAGATCGGTCAACTCTGGGTACTTTTGCTGCAACTCAGGTTTCATAGCCAACAATTGATTGGCTTCTGCTCCGAACCCGAAGTGCAGGTAAAGGCGAATGAGTTTCAACACGGCCGTTGAGTTTTGATTGTCCGCTTCGTCAAATGCTGAAAGACGCGCTGGTGCAATTTGTTGCGCGAAATCAGCGTCAGATCCCCAGTCTTGCAAGGCCACCCGAGCTGGATCAGCACAAGCAGCGCCTGTCATGCTGATATTTTCGACCGGATCGTCTGCCGGAACGTCTTTGCTGCTGGTGACACGCACATGTTCTGAAGGTTCAACTGGCGCGGGTGCTTGGTCTTTGGAGGAGTCAAAAATCGGCTCGTCGTTCTGTTGGGTCGGCTCCTCAATCGGCTTGATTTGCGATTCGGGAAGCTCTGCGTCCACCAGTCCTTTTGATGCCGCATTTGCGAATGACCTGAGCAGATTTTCTCTCGTCTCGTCCACAATTTCCGCTGTGTTTGAAGCCTGTTGGCCGGCTTGTGAACTGACTGTGGAGTCGTTTGTATTGTCAGAAAGTGCGTCTTCGCCACTGTCACGCGATTGTCGACGCCAAAGCAGGTCGCCGTATGCAAATTCGCTCGTTGGCAATGGGGCCGAAACGGCTGATCGCGCGGCTTCTGGCAAGGAAAGTGCGTCTCTTATGTCTAAGACAAGAAAATCGTTCAATTCCTGAAATGCTTCGATTGGGCAGTCGCAATTCAATTGGAGTTCCAGAGTGCTGGAGCGGGCCAGCAGTGCAGACAATCTGGTCCTCGGGATTATTGCAAACGCGCTTCCAACGTCGAAACCTTCCCTGTGGTTTGCGAGTTCGAGAACGCTTTTTTGCTCTTCCGATCGCAAGGTCCAAGTGACCCCAGCCGGCAGTTGCATGACAATTCTTGTGAAATTGGCATGCTCGCCCGCTCGTACAACAATAGGACTGGCCAAGCTGGTTTTACCGATCAGGCACAGAACGAAGCACAGGTAAATTGGTGCGCGCTTCATGCTGCGCCCTGTTTTACAGCTTTCAGCGCTTCTTCCAGTTCGGAAAAGGAAGGACGGTGATGTGATGGCGTGTTCTGCCGTCCGACTTCGATGCAGATATTTGTGGCGTGTGCGTGCAAATTGGCGACAAGAACTTCTCTGATCAACTGATAGAAATGCGCGTCCTCTTCTGTCACACTTTTCACCTTGGCAGCGAAGGGGCCCACGAATCCATAGGCCAGGAAAACGCCAAGAAACGTGCCAACCAAAGCACCGCCAATCAGTTTGCCCAGAACCTCCGGAGGTTGATCGATCGAACCCATCGTTTTAATGATACCCAGAACCGCCGCAACGATACCAAGAGCAGGCAGGCCGTCTGCCACGGTTTGTAATGCATGACTGGAGTGCATTGCATGGTGTTGGTTCGCTTCCATGCGCTTTTCCAACACCTCTTCTACCTGATGCGGATCGTCGTAATTCATCGAAGCAGACCGGAGCGTATCGCAGATGAGCGCAATCGCTTCGCCGTCTTTCATGATTTTCGGGTAATTGGAGAAAATAGACGAGTTCTCCGGTGCTTCGATGTGTTCTTCGATCGCAACCGGGTTCTGGCGGGCCAGTCGGATCAGTTCAAAGAGCAGGCACAATAGGTCCTTATAGTCGTCATGAGACCATTTCGGCCCTTTAAAAACACGCCCCATGTCTCGCAGGGTTTGTTTCACCGAGGACATGTCGTTGCTGATAAGAAAGGCACCTACGGCTGCGCCTCCAATCATCGTCATCTCGAATGGCAGCGCTTTGAAGATGATGCCCATCTTTCCGCCCGCAGCGAGATAACCGCCGAACACCATCGCAAAAACGGTGATAATTCCTACAATTCCAATCATGACAGTCCCCTACACACGGATGACCGCATGGTGACAAAAGGAGGTTAAAAAACCTTCTCAAATGTCAGCCTTTTGGAGCATTTGCGTTCCGACCCGCGAGAATAACACTGATTGTGTATGCCTGCTCGGGTGATAAGCCCGCCATGATTCCGGCAGCTGCATCCGGCCGCATGCGCCCAAGAAAGCCTGCGGCAAAGTCGGGTTCCATTTCCTCGAACACTGCGGCGGCATTTTTCGGTTTCATATTTTCGTAAACAGTCGTCAGTGCTGCAAGATCGTCCTCGGCCGCTGTGTCGGCGATAGACAGCATCGCGCTGAGCGACGCTTCTGCATCACGGAGCACGTTCAGACGCTTGGCAATTTCTTCGTCGGCCACTTCCAGAGCTTTTCTACGCATCTCAATTTCGTACTCGAGTCGTTCAACACGCGCTTCACGCTCTTGGAATGCTGCAAGCATGCGGGCAACGCCTTCCGAATCGACTGCAGGTGTCTGCGGCTTCCGCGGTGCCTCTTCTGTGACGGCCGCAGGTAGAAGGTTTTCTGTGGCCAAAGCTTGCCCGGCTTCCCCGCCAATGCGGATTCCGGCCGATCCCATGAAAAGGCAGCAGATCAGCAAAACTGATCCCCGACCCTTTTTGCCATTCCGTGATTTTTCGCGTCTCATTGCTGTTTTGCCCCAGTGCTGCGATGACGCGCAAACATCGGCTCACTGGTCGTTTGTTCCACGGGCTGATGAGTCCCGTTGGGGCCGGTTACAGGTTCTGATGGCAGGTCATGCAGCGACGCCATTTGCAGTTCCAGTTTGCGCGACATGTTTTCGGCTCGCTCTGTCAGTTCGGTTAAGGTTTCGGCAGAGACACCGGCGGTATTTTGTGCGGCGGCGAGCGTCTTTGTCAAATCGTCGACCTGGGCGGAGAGAACTGCAACTGCGCCCCCCACGCCCTTTTCCAAGTCGTTGAACCGATTGAGGCGACGTCCAAGGACAAAGCAGTAAATGCCCGCGCCGATTGCGCCCGCGCCCAGCAAAATGTCGGCGATCACTTCCATCGTCACCTCCTTAGTTGAGAACAAATTCCATTATGAGCAGATCGTTTATCCGGCCCGGCCCGGTTACGATTTGTACGCGTCGCAGCATTTGTGAACGCAGTCGCGTGAGAGATGCGGAAGCTTCGATGTCGGACACGTTGACGGCCCGCAAGTAGCCGTTCAGCACGTCGACGATACGCGGTAACAAGGTCTCGACGTCGGCTTTGTATGCCGGTTCGACTTCCAGTTCCGCTCTGAACAGAAGATGGCGGTATCGGCTACTCGACGGCAGCGACACCTTGATCGGTTCGATCGGTACAAAGACGATTTTTCCGATCGAGGACGGCGCATCATCCTTTTCGGTATCCTTTACTTCCGGCGTTGATTCGGGTGCGAAAACGAGACCTTGCTGAACAGCAAAAAACCCGCCGGCCCCGCCCAATAGAGCAAGCACGACGCCAATCATCAAAGGAAGTTTTGACGATTTTGGAACGTCAGGCGCATCTGGCGCGGCTGCATCTGTCATGGCTCATCCGTCTTCGTTTACAAATATGGATAATGGCGCATTTGCACTAACCGATTGTTAAGGCCGATCAGTCATGAGTGTTTCCAACGTCGGACAGAAAGTTCGATTGGACGGAGGACGTAGTGCAACAACTGGTGAATGCCTGGACTGGCCTGCCTTTGCGTCGACAGATAATTGTCGCGCTCGCAACGGGGGCCATGTTTTTTGCCATTCTGGCTATGTCCCGCATTGCGTCAGCTCCAAGCATGACGCTGCTTTATGCCGGTTTGGAAAACGGCGCGGCCGGTGACGTCGTACGTGCACTGGAACAACGTGGCGCGACGTTCGAAGTCCGGGGCGGTTCAATTTTTGTCGATGCAAAAGACCGGGACCAGCTTCGGATGACTCTGGCCAGTGAAGGATTGCCGACAAACTCCAATAGCGGTTACGAACTTTTGGACACGCTGACTGGCTTTGGCACCACTTCTCAAATGTTTGATGCTGCGTATTGGCGGGCCAAAGAGGGGGAATTGGCGCGTACAATTGTCTCTAGCCCGCATGTTTCAATGGCGCGTGTTCATATCGCCAGCAGCGGATCCAACCCGTTCCAACGGGGCATAACGCCAAAAGCGTCGGTTGCGGTCACCCCAGCCAGCGGTGAAATCACGCCGCAGCAAGCGAAGGCGATACGTTTTCTTGTTTCTTCAGCGGTTGCGGGCCTTGCTGCGGAAGATGTTGCCGTCATCGATGCAAACGGATCGCTTGTGGGCATAGCCGAAGACGGTGCGGCATCTCCTGTTGGCGAGGACCGTGCGGAAATGCTGAAGGATCGGGTAGAGCGCTTGCTGGAAGCCCGGGTCGGATTCGGAAATGCTGTTGTTGCAGTCAGTGTCGACACGGTGACTGAAACCGAATCTTTGCGAGAGCGTGTGTTCGACCCTGAAAGCCGAGTGGCAATTAGCACGGACACCGAAGAGCGGAGCACGTCTTCCTCCGAAGCAGGTGGAGGTGACGTTACGGTCGCATCAAACCTTCCCGACGAAGACGGCGCCAGCGGCGAAAACAGTTCTTCGCAGAACAGCGAAACGCGAGAGCGTGTGAACTACGAGGTGTCTGAAACAGAACGCGAAGTCGTACGTGCACCCGGTGCGATCAAGCGGCTGACTGTGGCAGTATTGGTGAATGAAGTAGAAGTGATTGGTGAAAACGGACAGCCGGTTTTTGAACCGCGCGCGGAGACCGAACTTGAGGCCTTGCGTGATCTCGTTGCCTCGGCAGTGGGGTTCGATGAGACGCGCGGCGATATCATCACGATCAAATCCATGGGCTTGCAGAGCCTTTCGCCGCAGGGAACAGCTGTTAACGCGTCGTGGTGGAATGGTGTGCAGGTCGATGTCATGTCTGCCATACAAATGGCCGTTCTAGCGCTTGTTGCTTTGATTTTGGGCCTGTTTGTGGTGCGACCGTTGTTGGCGAAACCTGTGGTTTCGGACGCGCCTGCTCTAGCGGCACTTCCAGACCCTGCCAACGCAGCACCCGCGGGTGAGGGGCTGTCAGGCGAAATTGAAAACGATGATTTCGAATTGCCCGATTTACCGGTCATTTCCGGTTTCGATGATGATCCGGCTGCCTTGCCGGAATTGAACATCGGATCCGGGATGGCTGAAGACCCGGTCGAACGTCTGAGGAATATGATCGGCGAGCGGCAGGACGAAACGGTTGAAATCCTGCGCAGTTGGCTCGAGGACAAAGAGGAGAGCGCTTAGTGTCCGTATCTCACCGATATAAAAATTTTGGCGCTGGAGAGGCTGCCTCAAAACAAACAACAGGTCAATCCGATCAAACAGAAGAGGATCAAAAACTTGCGGCGTTTGAAGCGGGTTATCAGGCAGGATGGGATGACGCGATGAAAGCGCAGGCTCAGGACAAGGCAAAAGTCACTGCCGAGTTTGGTCAGAATCTGATGGATATGTCTTTCACCTACCATGAAGCAGTGTCCAAGCTGACGTCATCTTTTCAACCGGTCATGCAGCAGATCATAAAGAAAATACTGCCAGAAACGCTCAGGAGCGCGCTGAGCGCTCATATTCTGGAGCAAATCGCAGAGCTTTCGAAAGACCATCTCGATGCTCCGGTGGAAATCGTCGTTGCTGAAGGGAACGTGAAAAGCGTTGTTGATCTGGCAGGAAAGAAGCTGGATCGCCCATTTGAAGTTGTCGCAGAGGCAACGCTTGGCGAGGGTCAGGCTTTCGTCCGGATAGGGGATACGGAGCGGCAGGTCGATCTTGATGGTGTAGTCGCAGAAGTGAACCAGGCCATGACGGCCTTTTTCAATGAACTTTCTGAAGAGGCAGCAGATGACCATGGAAAGCAGTGATCAATCCGACTTCTCGGCTCCGAACAACCCCTTTACCTCTGTGCCGATTGAAGTGACCGTGTCCGTTGGCAAAGCGAGACCTCTGGTCAAGGACCTTGTAAATTTGGGCGAGAACGCTGTTTTGACGCTCGACAAGTCTATAGACGATCCGGTCGAACTTTATGTGGGCGACCAGCTCATCGCTCGCGGCATGTTGGAAGAAAACGACGATGACCCTTCAGGCCAACTCGTTGTCAGGCTTACCGAAGTGATGAACGTACAAAGCGGAATGTAATGTCAAAGACACTGCGATGGCTTGGGCTGGCGTGCGTGTCTGTATGCCTGCTTGCACCTCACGCGTCGGCTCAAGATGTCACAATCTCATTGGGCGACGAAGGATCGATAACAGCGCGCACAATTCAATTGTTCCTGCTGATTACGGTTTTGAGCCTTGCTCCTGGTCTGGCGATCATGGTGACCTGTTTTCCGTTCCTCGTGACCGTTCTGTCCATTTTGCGCCAGGCCATCGGCTTGCAGCAGTCGCCGCCGAATATGTTGATCGTCAGTCTGGCGTTGTTTCTGACATACTTCATTATGGAGCCGGTTTTCACGGAGGCTTGGGCCCGCGGATTACAGCCCTTGAGCAATGACGAAATTGACTTCGAAACTGCCTTCTCTAGAACGCTGGAACCTTTTCGGGTTTTTATGGCGGCAAGGCTGGACTCTGATACCTTTTCAACAATGGCGGAACTGCGCCCCGAGACATCAAATGCAGAGCCTACACCAGATGCACCACTTTCCGTTTTAGTTCCCAGCTTCTTGCTCTCAGAAATAGCGCGGGCGTTTCAGATCGGGTTTCTGATTTTTTTGCCCTTCCTGATCATTGATCTGGTCGTCGCCGCGGTTTTGATGTCGATGGGGATGATGATGGTTCCGCCGGCAATCGTCTCGCTGCCATTTAAACTTGCGTTTTTTGTTCTCGCCGACGGGTGGAGCCTGATCGCTGGAAGTCTTGTACGCAGCTATTTCTGACACCAGTCGCAGCCAACTTCCCAGCCGCAATGAAAGCGTAAACACTCATCAGATCACCAACAATGCCGCGCTATCTACCGAACAGCAAAGCCAATTGGGATCAATTTTCGCATCCTGCTCCAACAAAAAATCATTTTGGTGCTGCAACAATCTCGCGCGCCTGCTGGGTCTGTCACGGTTTGCCTTAAGGAAGTTGAGGGCCGTTCGACGCATCGATCTTTTTGAAATCCAAACCTGAAAGAAACGCGTGTCGGTGCTGTTTCGAGCGGCGTCGAATTTGATGCGGCTCTGGAAGCAGGAGGCTTGCCAGGGCGACCCTTTAAGCCCGGACATCTTCAAATATAGCAGAACGTCAGAGCTGCATCACCGAACGATGAATTCGGCATGTAAAGCTCCTGCGGCTTTGATGCTTTTCAAAATATCGATCATGTCGCGAGGCGCCACACCCAGTGCGTTCAAACCCGCAATTACTTCTGATAGTGAAGTGCCATCTGGAATTTCGGCCAACCCGATGCCCGGCTCTTCTTCTAACTCGGCGCGTGTTCTGGGGACTACGACGGTTTCACCCTCCGAAAACGGGTTCGGCTGTATGACCAGTGGCGCCTCTTGAATGCGCAGCGTCAGGTTACCTTGGGACACAGCAACGCGTGAGATCCGGACGTTGTCACCCATCACGATCGTTCCGGACCTTTGGTCTACTACTACGCGTGCCTTGCTTTCCGGTTCTACCACGATGTTTTCAATGCGCCCAAGCGCGTGCGCCACTGAAATCGTGCGTGTACTGGCCACGTCCAATTGCACTGTACCGGAATCGAGCATGAGCGCAACTGGGCGACCGAACTCATTGTTTATGGCAACCTCGATACGCGCAGCGGTCGTAAAATCGGCATCTCTGAGCGCCAGACGCAAATCGTTGAGACTATCGAGATCAAACTCGATCTCGCGCTCAACGCGGGCGCCAGCGGGAATGATGCCAGCGGTTGGAACGCCCTGTGTGACACTCGCGCCTTCTCCTTCCGCAACAGCGCCGCCAGCGATTATCGTTCCTTGTGCCACCGCGTAAATCTGTCCATCCGCTGCATTCAATGGCGTCATGATGAGCGTCCCACCCAACAGACTCTCCGCATCGCCAATCGCCGACACTGTCACATCAATTTGACTCCCTCCGCGTGCGAAAGGAGGCAAAGTCGCTGTCACAAAAACAGCAGCAACGTTGCGTGGTCTGAACTGTTCACCCGTCACGTTGACGCCGAGCCGTTCAAGAATATTGGTCATTATTTCTTCGGTAAACGGTGCGTTCCTCAGCCCGTCACCGGTTCCATTCAGTCCAACGACCAAGCCGTAGCCCACCAAATCGTTTCCACGAACACCGTCAAACTCGACCAGATCTTTGATCCGCACAGGTCCGGCGACGACGGATGTTGCGATCCAGAAAAAAGAAAGCACCAAAGCAAAAAGTTTGATCATAAGAAGTTTACCAACGAAAGTTGTGAGCTTCGAACAGTCACGGAATAAAGACTTTGCAGATAGAATTGTACGTTTTCCAGTTCGGTTGCGGTTTCAAAAGGATCCGCGGCGAGCAGATTGTTTCGGGCAAATTCTGTGCTGGTTTGTTCGGCCTGATTTCGTGTGGCAATCATCTCAATGCGCCCTTCGGTGAACCCGATGCGCGACCTCAAATCCGTCAACGCGTCTTGGTTTGATTGCAACCCTAGACCGGTTGTGCCGAAAAGCTCTGACTGTTGTGGAACATCAAGACCGAGCGCAGGATCGTCGGCCAGAGCCGCTAGAGCTGTGTTCATCAGGACGGCTTTTATCGCGTCGTCGTTGGCGCGTACATCAATCGACACGCGCTCGGTCTCTGAAAGTGCGAAAGGAGCCAGACCGGTCGCCGAGCCACTGTAAACGACCGCATCAAATCCTGCCGGATCCGCAAACCAGGTTTCGGCGGCTGCGATGATGTCAGAAGGGGTCGTCTGTCCGGTGACAGCAGTGCGGAGGGCATTCAACAGAGTATCTGCGCTTTCTAATGGCAAAGCATCCGTCGCAGCACCCGCGAACAGAGCCCGACCGGCGATGTCGGAATTGACCATGTTGATGATGCCTTCCAATTGCGTCCGTGCGTTTTCCGACGGACTTCCCGCAACCACTCCGACAGGTCCACCACCTGCGAGGATCAGATCAAGCCCCAACTGGCTGCTATAATCCTGCACATTGCCGAGAGAGGCTTGCATCGCGGCCGTCAGATAGGCAGCCTCATCATTGGCGACCGAGTATCCCTGCAGAACCTCAAGCTTTCTTTCAAGCCCTGTCAGGTAGTTGTGGTTGCCTGCCAGGACCTCTTTTATGTCACTCACGCGACCACTGGACAGCTCGTCTGTCAGGCGCGTGAGTTCTTCGCGCAGGCCAACGCTGCGGCGCTGTGTCAAAAAAGTTTGTGACAGATCCCCTAAGGCAACGGAGCTCATATTTAGATCCTCAATATCGTTTGCATCATTTCATCGGCAGCCTCGATCATGCGAACGTTTGCCGCATATGCGCGTTCGATCAGAAGCAAGCGTTGCAGTTCCTCGTCTGTGTCGACCCCGTCCGCCAGCATTTGCTGTGTCAACTCGTCGAATTGCGACGACGCAAAGCTAAGGTTTTTCTCGGCCTGAAAACGCTCCGACCCTGCTTGAGATGTGAGAGCGGACAGCAAGTTCGATGCGGAGAGCGCGCCAACGCCAAAGTTTCCAGACGCTGGCGTACGTTTTTCAGTCAGTGCGTCGGTCAGGGACAACAATTGCCGCGCGTCACCCACATCGCCTGGGGCCAAGGCGTTTATGCCATCTCTAATCCGCCACGGATCGCCGCCCTGACGCTCATCTACTGCCGCATTGAGTTCAAGACGCGAGGACAGACCTGTTTCGTTGGCTGGCGTAAATGCCAAACCTTCATCCGTGAACAGACCCGCGTCGCCCGGTAAAAGGGTCGTGTCTACGGCTGGATCCTGGAAGCGTTCGACAAGATCACGCGCGAACGCATCCAATTGAGACTGTGCCTGAGTTCCGAGCTCATCGCGGATTTCGAACAGAGCCCCAAGTGATCCGCCGCCAAGCGCACCTCGCTCGCTGTCAGTTCGGACCGGATAACCGTTGACGCTAAGACCAGACAGTTGCCCACCCTCAATGGTCATGTAAGGCGTGACCTGATTGACGCCCGCAAATTCGATTTCAGCAACGCTGCCGTCGAGGAGGATTGCGCCACCGGTTGAATAGAGAGCAATCTGTCCATTGTCGCGTGAGACCTGGCGGATTGGAACAATTGCGCTGATCTCGTCCACGACGGACTGACGACTGTCCAGCAGAGCAGAGGTATCGCCGCCCGTTGCCAGTGTCCGACTGATCTGGGAATTCAGTTCTTTCACGTTTTGCAGAGAATTGGACAGCTGGTCGATCTGGATCTGAATATCCCGATCTGCGTTGGTGCGCGCTTCCTGCACGCCGTCCGATGCGTTCTTGATCAGTGTGGTAAGGTCGCGCGCGGCATCTGCAACGTTCAGAAGCCGCTCCGGCGCGTCCGGCCGACTGGCTGCAGTGACAAGCGAGTTTTCGAACTCTGACAGTCGCATCGCGAGCGAGTTTGGCTCGTCGGGTGTGCCCAGCAAATCCTCGAACTGAGTCAAAAATCCCGTACGTTCCGTGTTGTTGGCGAAAGTCGCCTCGGCCAGCCGAACATCTGCCAGAAGGCTTGGATCTACATCGCGCACGACACCGTTGATGAAAACGCCGCCAATTTCCGAAGAAGAGACAGACAAAGACCGCACGCCATATCCCGGTGTCAGCGCATTCGCGATGTTGGAAGAAATGACTTCGGATGTGCGGCCAGCCGAGCGCAATCCGGTCATGGCATTTGAAAGCGCGGAAGATAGTGTCATGCTGGCCTCCTTTCCGGATCCAGGGTGTCAAACCGTTGTGTTAACGTTTGATATTGGTTGTTTCCTGCAACATCTCGTCGACGGTCTGGATCACCTTCGCATTCGAGGAATAGGCGCGCTGCGTCTTGATCATATCGGTCAGCTCACCGGCGACATCTGTCGTTGATTCTTCGCGCGCGAAGGACACGATGTCTCCTGTTGGCCCATCCCCGGCATCCCAAAGAAAGAAGGCTCCGCTGTCTCGCGAAGGCAGATAAGTCTGGCTGTCAAAGGCCTGCAAACCATTGACGTTGGGCACGTTGATAAGGGGAACCTGGTAAATCGTGCGGATTTCTCCGGTATCGAAGGAGGCGCGCACAAATCCGTTTGGATCGACATCAACCCCCACAAAGTTGCCAATGGCAGAGCCGTCTTTGTTCACGGAAATTGGTGCGAAGCTATAGGACAATTGGGACAGCCCCTCGGTGTCTCCGAGTGCGCCAATGTCCACTTCAATAGGGCCCGATCCCACGTTGACGGTGAAAAGGCCGGTTGTCCCATCGTAAGGCGGGCTTGCGCCAATGGGCGTGACAGCAGACAATGTGCCGCCGCCGGTACGCGAGTCATTGAATTCCAATGTGTAGCTTCCGATGGATACACCAGGGTTAACGGAATCAAACATGTCCATGGTCCACCGGTTCGTCGCCGGGCTCCCGGCTGCCGGCACATCCGGTGTGAAGGTGATGTTCACATTTTGCGACGTTCCGAGATTGTCAAAATACTCGACCGAAATCTGCTCGGTCAGCCCAGCAGAATCAGCTTCTGTCTCTGTGGCGGGCAGGTTGATGCCGAGAGAAATGCTTGTCGTGGGGTTACCGGCCAATTGCCCGGTATTGATACGAATGGGTTCCAGGCCATCTGCTGTGTCTCTGGGGTAGGGTGGAATGGTTCCATCCGACGCCGCTGGCCAGCCCATAAGTACAAGCCCGGACTGCGATGTTAAGTAACCCTCCGCATCCGTACGGAACGAGCCTGTCGTGGTCAGATACATCGGAGCATCGGCTCCGGCGGTCTGAACCTGCGCCTCTTGCGCAACGGGCAACATGCCACCGCCACGGACCGCAAGATCGGTTGCATTTGATGTCGATACAAGCGTGCCGCGCTCGTCGATGAGGCGTTGAGAGTTGGCGCGCACGCCGCCTGCAGCGTAAGATCCGCCACCGGAAGACAACACCATGGACTCAAAATCGGTTTCAACCCGCTTGTAGCCGAAGGTGGATGAATTTGCGATATTGTCCGAAATGGAAGCCAATCGCTGAGAGTTTGTTTGCAAACCCGCTACGCCCGCATTCAGCGAGGAAGAAATCGACATAAGCACGCCTTTCTGATGTGACTGTCAAGAGCTGTTCCAACAGATAGGCGCGCCGACTTAACAGCGCGCTAACATATAAAATCTGGCCTATTTTAAGCCGTCACTCTCGCAGCAGCACGATTTCTACGCGGTCGTTGCGGATGGCAAGCGGATTGGGATGGATCAATTCACGATCCGCATGTCCTGTGACCCGTTCCATCCGCCTCGTTGGAACGCCGGCATCCTCCAGCATCAATCGTGTCCTTGTGGCGCGCGCGGCGGAGTTGTCCCATACCGGGTTGTTCGCGACAACAACGGGTTGCGCCCGTACGTGCCCGCCGACAGCGATCGCATTGGTTGCAAGGACCGAAACTTCCGCAACCATTTGCACCAACAACCGCATCAACTCGGTTGGAGCGTCAGTGTCGTTCTCGAACAGTGGCGCGCCTTCGAGCGCAAACAATTCGATGACCAGCCCTTCGTCGGTGATCCGCGTAACAATATGTTCCAGGGCATTTTCCATAACGGTCGATTCACCACCGCGCCCCATGAGCTCTTCGACCAGCGCTTCCAGAGTTTCATCCGAATTGTCGCGATCCCCGCCTTCGCTATTACTGCCGCTCTCGCCGCTCGCGGCTTCTTTGCGCGTGGCGTGCTCGGAAGTTGCGCCAAGCCCGTTCTGCGGCAAAGTTTCCTCAGAAAAAATGCTGTCTCCGCCGAAAGATCCGTCGCCACCACCAGAAATACGGTTGATTGGGATTGTTGGCGAAAAATAATCCGCCAAGCCCTGCCGCTGTTGTTCGGTCGTTGCGTTCAGCAACCACATCATCATGAAAAAGGCCATCATGGCTGTCACGAAGTCGGCGTATGCGACTTTCCAGGCGCCGCCATGGTGGCCGTCGCCCGAGACTTTTTTCTTTTTCTTGATGATGACCGGTGCCAGATTGCTCTGCGCCGCCATGTCTCCACCACTTTCAATTCACCCTTGCAAAGGCATACGGCAGAAGTTCTTTCTACGAGCTTAACGCAAATCAGAATTCAAGTTTTCTCGGAAACGCTCCGGACGTGGACTAGGCCTCGCTGCGTGTGCGGGCGAGGACGATCTGTTTTTGCCGCTCCCGAAAACGGTTTTTGTCCCACTCCGAAGTCTTGTGGAAACACTTGTGGCAACTCACACCAGTCTCGTATTCCGGGCGCCTCGTGTCTTCCGGCAGAATGGGCTGGCGGCATCCGTGGCACAGCACGTGGGGTCCTTCGACCAGGCCGTGGCCGACGCTCACACGATTGTCAAAAACAAAGCACTCGCCATGCCAAAGGCTGTCGTCTTTCGGTACATCCTCAAGGTATTTCAGAATGCCCCCTTTGAGGTGATACACGTCGTCTACACCCTGGCTCAAAAGATAATTGGTGGACTTTTCGCATCGAATGCCACCGGTGCAGAACATCGCGATTTTCTTGTTGTGGAACCGATGTTTGTTCTCTTCCCACCACTCGGGAAACTGCCCGAAACTTTCGGTTTTGGGGTCCACGGCGTTGTCGAAAGTGCCGATGGCGACTTCATAGTCGTTGCGCGTATCTATGACGGCCACATCGGGTTGCCGGATCAGGTCATTCCAGTCTTCTGGGGCCACGTAGTGGCCGACACGCGAACGCGGGTCTACGTCAGGCTGACCCATAGTGACAATTTCGCGTTTGATCCGCACCTTCATTTTACCGAACGGCGCGCGATCGCTGGTGGCTTCTTTCCAATCCAAACCCGCACATCCCGGCAGCGCTTTGATGTGCGACAAAACCGCGTCGATGCCGGCACGCGGACCGGCGATTGTGCCGTTCACGCCCTCAGGTGCAAGCAACAACGTACCTTTGACACTTTGCGCAAGACACAGCTCATGCAGCGCTGCCTTGAGTGCAGTGGGATCCTCAAAACGGGAAAAATGATACAGTGCGGCGATAACGAACATGGCCGCTCCCTTACGCTCAACCGCTTGTCCAGGCAAGACATTGACGAGACGGTCGGGGGCGCTTAGCCATATCGCGAGAGGGAGACCGCGCATGACACAAGCCTTGATTGTAATTGATGTGCAGCACGACTTTTGCCCGGGAGGTGCGCTGGCGGTGCCCGACGGCGACCAAATCGTTCAGCGCATCAACGCTCTGATGACAGAGGCTGAAGCGGTCGTTCTGACACAGGATTGGCATCCACCAGGGCACTCTTCGTTTGCGTCCAGACATGCCGGAAAAGCTCCGTATGACGTAGTCGAGATGCCTTATGGCCCCCAGGTGCTGTGGCCGGATCACTGTGTTCAGGGCAGTCCGGGTTCGCAGTTTCATGACGCTCTGCACACCGATCGGGCCGATCTCATTATACGCAAAGGCTACAACGCTGACATTGATAGCTATTCCGCGTTTTTCGAAAACGATCATCGCACACCAACAGGGCTTGAGGGATATCTGCGGACACGCGGAATCGACGCGCTGACCATGGTTGGTCTCGCGACGGACTTCTGCGTCAACTTTTCGGCTGTGGATGCGGCGAAACTCGGCTTTGACGTAACCGTCCGCGAAGATCTTTGTCGCGCCATCGACCTGGACGGATCCCTCGCTGCCGCGCGCGCGGGCATGCAAGGTGCAGGTGTTGCTTTGGAGCACAGGCATGGTTGACATCGCAACCCGCGTTTGGAACCACAAATGGAAAATCGACCCGATTGTCCGATCGTTGATTGATACCGATTTTTATAAACTATTGATGTGTCAGTCCGTCTTTCGGAACAAGCCCGAGACGCGGGTGACCTTCAGTCTGATCAACCGCACGACTTCTATTCCACTGGCGGATTTGATTGACGAGGGGGAGCTGCGCGAGCAACTCGATCATATCCGGTCATTGTCTCTGTCACGGGGCGAAAGCACATGGCTGCGCGGCAATACCTTTTATGGCAAGCGGCAGATGTTCCGCCCCGATTTCATGGAGTGGTTCGAGCAATTGCGTTTGCCGCCTTACCACTTGGAACGCCGGGGCGATCAATATGAACTCACGTTTGAGGGCACCTGGCCGGAAGTGATGCTGTGGGAGATTCCGGCGCTGGCGGTTTTGATGGAATTGCGCGGTCGGGCAGTGCTCAATCGTATGGGTAAGTTCGAACTTCAGGTTCTCTACGCCCGTGCAATGACACGCGTTTGGGAAAAGATCGAAGCCCTGCGCCAGATCAAAGATCTGTCGATCGCGGATTTCGGTACCCGACGGCGCCACAGTTACTTGTGGCAGGATTGGTGCGTTCAGGCCATGCAAGAAGGGCTGGGTCCTGCCTTTACCGGAACATCAAATTGCAAGATTGCCATGAACCGGGAGCTGGAGGCCATAGGTACCAACGCACATGAATTGCCAATGGTGTATGCGGCTCTGGCCGATGATGACACGGGCCTCGCGCAAGCACCCTATGACGTGCTGTCGGACTGGCACGAAGAACATGACGGCAATTTGCGAATTATTCTTCCGGATACGTTTGGGACGAAGGGATTTCTAAAAAACGCCCCGGATTGGTTGGCGGGCTGGACTGGTATTCGGGTCGACAGCGGTGACCCGGCGCAAGCGGCGGAAGACGCCATCGCCTGGTGGCGTGCACGAGGCGAAGATCCTCAAAGCAAACGAGTGATTTTCAGTGACGGTCTGGACGTGGACAAAATCCGCAGCCTGCATGCCCAATTCACGGATCGTGTGAGCGTGTCGTTTGGTTGGGGCACATTGCTGACCAATGATTTCCGCAACCTTGTTCCACATGATAAACTGTCGCCGTTTTCGCTGGTTTGTAAAGCCGTTTCAGCCAACGGTCGACCGACGGTGAAACTGTCTGACAATCCCAACAAGGCGATGGGACCACCGCACGAAATAGAGCGCTACAAGCGCGTGTTCGGGGTCGGAATGCAAACTGCGCAAGACGTATTGGTCTGACGTGTGGTGCCGCGCGCCATTTGCACGGATTTCGCGGCGCCGATAGGCTTGTGCGTGACGTTAACGCGATGCGTTTGGAAGGATTACAATCTCAGCGGCCATTGATCGTACCGTGCTGCTGTTGGCGACCACTTTGGGACGTGGGTAAATGTGACCGGATCCCCGGGGCAACACAAGGTGCAGCGTGTTGTCGTGCCTGCGAATGCCGACGCCGGATTTCTTGGCCACTTTGTAAAGATTGACCACGACTGTCGACCGCGACCACCCGGTTTCTGAGGCTACTTGGTCTACGTCTGCACCGTGACCAAGCGCGTCAATCAGATAGTCTGCCAGTGTTCCTTCCTCGGGCATTTTAACCTGCGAGTGGTGCAGAGCGGGCCGCACCAACACGCGGTCTTTGTTGCTGTTGTTGAGCGCCTCAATCCGGCGCGTTCTCGCCAATTCCAAAGTCACCTCGTGGTCCTCTTCCTAATACTCAGAGCAATTATTGCTCGTCCTCGTTACTGTGCCGGGGCAATTTCCCGACCCTGTTCCTCCCGGCTATTGCCGGTCCTTGCTCCATCCGCACGATGTGCGCCTGCTCGCGCGGCGGACGGCTCTTTTTTGTTGGGTGGCGCAACCGGAACCAGATCGGCACGGGTTGCGTAATATATTTGACGAGGCAGATCGGACAGCGCCACCTGTAGAGTTTCAGGCGTTTTGAAAGATACGGCGGGCGGTGAAGCCCGAAGGGCGTTGTCCCAAGAAGGGGCCATCGCATTGGAAGGCAATGTGTCGGCAGCCAACCCCATCGCACTCAAAAACGCGCCACCTGCAAACACACTTATACTCGTTTTCTTTACCACGACGCCCCGTCCCATTTTTCGTGGACGGCCAACACACACGACCGTAACCACACCTTTGTGTACGCCATAGAAATGCTTGGTTTCAAATTTTCTGAGTTTTCGTTCGCTCCGAGGAAACATTGAATCAAATTTGAATTGATTGCAGAATCAATTCGGCGATCCGTCATTTCTGCAAGCCCTTGTTAAATATCATAACTCATTGATAAAATTGCGAGAAATATCGATACTACTGCTTTTGGACATAAAGTTCGCTTAATGCGAGAAATTCAATCTGAGCGCGCCGAATCAGTTAACAAAATGAGGTTTCCCGGACCTGCAGCGGGTTCGTTTCTCTATGTCGCGAGACCGGGAAATCTGGCAAAAATAGGGCAAGCTCTTTCGTTGGGTGTTCAAAACTTTGCGCGCTTGAAGGAAATTGAGATGCGGTTGAGATGTACCGAACACGGTCACAAACAACAGCGCGCCGCTTGCCAAACGATCGTCCCAAACATGCGACGTCAAATCAGGTAAAGCCGTCTTGAGTGAAAAAATGAAAACCGCGCATGGGTCTGATTTTTGAAAGGCAGGTAAAGGTTATGTACGCGCTCTGCTGCTTTGCCTGCGTGGGAGACAGGCAAAGTGCTCGTTTTAGGCGTAATTGACCTGGCTTGGTTACCAAACCTTTTGTCCGGCTTTCCAAAGCAATCCCGCATACTGCACCTTAAATCAGGCTCAACCAGATGGTCGTGTTGTGATGGATTTGTTGTTGGTGAAACGGTCATCTGGCGAGGGGCCTTGTGGCAAAGGCTGATAAGCCCCCCTTGCTTGCCAATAGGCTCCGACCCGCACTTATGAAAAAAGGCCGAAATGATGATACTTGTTTACAAATCAACGAAAGAACTGATGGCAACCTATGCCTCAAAGCAAGCTGAAAACGCGGACACCGCGAATGCGCTTGTACTGCCTGTCTACAAGTCAACCGCGGAAATGCTGAACGACATTCAAAGCCGCGTTGCTTAACTAAGATGGGGTTCGTGCGGCAATAGCTTGCAAGTGTTGAGTTTGCTGCGCCGGATGCAAAATCGCATGTGGTCTTTCCCTTTGTGTTTTACGTTCTTGCAAAGCCGGCAGAGCATCCTTTCGGCTTAAACGTCTGTTGTGCCGCTTGGTCATGCACTTTCGTAAGCGCGGGTGATTCCTATCGCCGCTCATGGCAAACAAGAAACGCCGCCAAAAATCAACAAAGTGTCCGCATGCGGACCGCTCGTGTCAGTTATCTTTTGTGGCAGTGGGGTCTGAACCGAGATCAAATCGGTCGGCGCTTGGCATGTATTGGTGAGTGAGATTTCAAAGGCGCCCAGGTGAAACACGCAACTTCTGCTAAGCGTTCCGGGAGTCATTTCCGAATGGGTTTTTGGGTCTTCGGTGTTGTTTTCAGTGCTTCATCCACGTGCTTTGACGCGAATTCGAAAAAGGCGTGGACGCGTGCGCTGCGCCGCACATCGGGATGTGCCAGTAACCAAAGATCCCAGACAGCGCGCTGATCAGGTTCATCCAAACGCACGAGATCCTTGCTTTGATCACCGAGGTAACAGGGCAGTACCGCTAAACCCATTCCTGCGCGCACTGCATCATAAACCCCCATAACCGAGCTTAGCACGGTCACCTGCGCGTCAGCAGCCCTTTTCAGGTTCGTGATCTTGCTCATCGGGGATTGATCGAGATCGTCATCAAGCATCACCCACCGGTTCTCGGCTGGCGCCAGTGTGCGCGCAGTTTGATGGTGGTCGGTGCTGGCGTAAGTTGCGCAGAGCACTTTGGATAATTTTCGCCCAACCCAATGTTCCGGCGGGTTCAAAGTGGGACGCAATGCGACATCTGCATCTCGGCGCGACAAGTCCAGCGCATTTGCATCTGCGATAATTCGAAGCTCAACATCAGGGTGCTTTTCTTGGAAGTGAGAAATGAGCGGGGTGAGAACATGCAGCAGCGAGTCGGTGGTCGTGACCGTCAATCGGCCTTCCAGGCGAAGGTCTTTACCAGCCAGTTCCAGCTCAATCTGGTTCAGCCCATCGCGCAGGACAGTAGCTTTCTCGTAGAAAAACTCCCCTGCCGGGGTCATGACGTAGCCCTGGCTCCGGCGCTCAAACAACCGGACACCCAAGCGCTTTTCCAATCCTTCGATTCTGCGAAAGACAGTCGAATGGTTTACGTCCATGGAGCGCGCGGCGCCGGCGAGACTTCCGGCCTCACAGACCGACAAGATAAATGGTACGTCGCTCCAGTCTACGTTTTTCATCTTGCGTCCTAGGTCGTACACCTGTGCTTTCATGCAAAATCATTTTGCAAATTATGCTAATTTACTTGCATAAATTAACACTTAGGTACGGAGGAATGCAAACAGAAGGAAAAACTCATGGCACAGATGAATCTCGATCTGCGGCGCGGTCCCCGACCCGAAACGACCAGTGAATTGCCCCATTCTCAATTGACCCAGCATGGACCGGACGAGGTCATTCAGAAGCTCCATCAATGGTGCTTTTCGCTGCCTGATGTCGAGAATGAGCGCAGTGGCATCTCTGTGCCCGGCTCACGGGCGTTGGTTCTTCATGAAAGCGCCGATTGCAACCAGAACGCTTTCATGATCGGACGCGAATTCGCGCACATCCACCCGCATCCAGACAGCGGATCGATGCACTTGAAACTGGCCGCGGAGGATGCTCGGGCGGTGGCAGATGCTGGCTGGGGCGAAGACCACTATCTTGTCACTCAGGGTCACTACCCGACCGGACTGGTCATGGTTTTTTCGCCTCGCGATGATACGGAACTGGAAGTCGTAAAAGAAATTGTCGCGCGCTCCTACAAGTTCGCGACCGGAAAATCCATCGCGCTCTGAGGCACCCGCAAAGCTGATGAGGATGTCGCTTCTGCCGGCGGCAGCCCCGGGCTTGTTGGGATTGTGACCGATGTTATGCAGCGCCAAAGCAGTACTGTTTCAAATCCAAGAACAGTCCCTTTTCTGCCGCATTTGCGCTCCAATCGCTAGGTAGCCTTTTTGGTAAAATTCGGGGCAAGCGGGCAAACCGTTGGACGCACTCCACTCATTTTTTAACAGCGTCGCGCAAGCGCCGTTCAGTTTGAACGTTCGCTATTCCGCGTTCTATATTTGCTGCACGGTGGTGATTGCCTATGCCATCTGGAGGTTTGGCGGTCATAAAGGCAGTTTTACCAAATGGTTGCTGCCGAAGCATATCTACACACGCGTCAAACCTACTGAACATTAAACTGTTCTTTGCGACACATGTCGTTCATGTGTTTGGTGTTTTTGGTGCTGTGTTTTTTCCCACCGCCGTTGCCTATGGGTTGCTCAACCATTTGAACGACGGCCAGACAGCGGCCGTTCCACTGACATGGTCCAGCGGGTTGCTTGTCACCTTCATCGTGGTGGCAACCTCTGACTTTTGCAAATACTGGGCTCACAGGTTGCACCATGAATGGAAGGTGCTCTGGCCCTTTCACGCCGTGCACCACTCCGCCGAGGTTCTGACACCTCTGACCGTGCAACGCATCCACGCGGTTGAGCCCGTTATCCGCAATATGCTCATGACGATCGTTGTGGGTCTGGTTCAGGCACTGATGCTGTATTTGTTTGTGGGCAAGATCAGTGTAACGACCATTGGCGGTGCCAATGCTATTTATTTTGTTTTCAACGCCCTCGGCGCGAACTTCCGTCACAGCCATATCTGGATCAGCTATGGGCGCGTGCTGGAACATGTCTTTATCTCGCCCGCACAACATCAGATCCACCATTCGGTACACAAACGTCACCACGACAAAAACTATGGTTCAATTTTTGCCATCTGGGATTGGATGTTCGGCACACTTTATGTGCCTCAAGAACGTGAGAAGCTGGTGTTTGGTGTGTCTGACGGCACCAGCCAACCCATGGAGCAGCCCTGTCCAACGCTGGTCACAGCCCTGATCAATCCCTTCCGGGAAAGCTGGGGGCGCAATGCGCACGCATGCAAGCTGGCTCTTTGAGCCGCCAGCGGGTGTACGGTCCCCGTCAATGCCACGTGATTTTTCGCCTTGGCTCGACGCCTTGCGCGCCGGAGCCGCTTTGACCGTGCTCTTTGGTCATATGGCGCATGTCCGCTTTGCCGGTGGGGACTATTACTTTCTGCGCGAGTGGAACGTGGCCAGCGATGCAGTGGCCGTGTTCTTTGTGCTGTCGGGCGTTGTGATCGCCTATGCCAGTGAGCGCGACGGGACCCTTGGACGCTTTGCCTTTCACCGCCTAACGCGCATCGCAAGCGTGCTGGTGCCTGCCTTGTTGCTGACGATGGCATTTGATGCAATCGGCACGCGGATCGATATGTCTGCCTATCCCAAAGGCTATTATCAGGAGTTGTCGCCTGGCGAATTTCTGTTCCGCGGTCTGACGCTGACCAACCTCTGGACGGGGACCGGAGACTGGGTGCGGTTGGGTTCGAACGGACCGATCTGGTCACTCAGTTACGAAGTGGCTTTCTACCTGATCTTTGGGACGCTGATCTTTCTCAAGGGTCAGTTGCGCGTGACCGTGCTTGCTCTGATGGTCCTGCTTTCAGGTGTGCCGATCCTCGTAATGCTGCCTGCGTGGTATGCGGGTGTCCTGACGTGGCATATCGCTTCCCGCTCTCAAGGCCAGCGCAGCCGCGCCGCCTACAGGCGGATTGCAGTGGGAAGTCTCCTTTGTCTTCTTTGCCTGAAGGTCACAGGCGTTCCACTCGTTCTGGAATCTCTCACAGCAACCGCACTTGCACCCAACAACCATCACCATTTGCTGGTCTACTCGAATGAAGTGTTGTGGAACGCTGTCATTGCGGTTGGTCTTGCAATTCACCTTATGGCCGTGTGGCGTCTCACCGAGGGTCTGCCAAGCCGGGCGCCCATGGCGATGACCAGGCTGATCCGGTGGATCGCTGGCGGCAGCTTCTCGCTCTATCTCGTGCACTACCCGACGCTGCAATTGCTGGATGCCCTGTTGCCAGATGACTTGCCCGGCCACAACATTTGGATGTTGCTGATCACCCTTGCAGTCTGTTTCGCCTTCGCAGCTCTCTTTGAGCGCCCAATCAAGAGTTTTCGCGCCGCCTTGCAGACGCTCGCACACCGGAGCCTGTCCGGCGAACGCGTAGCGAAATCTCCCTGAGTGCATGCGTTTTACAATGCACAAGTACTAAGGAGCGGATTATTCAACCGTCACTTACATCGAAGTAGGAGATGAGTTTGCCTTTCAAAAACCTTCAATCCGCGAAAAGCCACTTTGTTTCTGCTAAAAGTTTAAAAGCTAAAGTCGCATGTTAAAAAACCGAAGCCATCAGAACAGTTTGACGTCACTCGCTTCTGCAATTGCAGCCGTGTCTGTGCTTTGCCTTTGGTGTTCCGTTCCGGCTTGGGCAAATGATGCCGACGAAATCGCTGAAGCCTTTGCGGCAACTTACAAAAATTTACCCTATAGGAATGCCAGCATTTTTGTCGATGACTGCCAGATCAGCATACGCGTTGAAACGCTTTCAAACTGTACTGATCCAGTCCAAGCCGCGGCGTATTCTTACTTCGTTGACCTGAAACACAACGCACCACGCACAGGACGTGATCGACCACGCATCGACGGCGACATGTGGGCGTTGAGCGTCAGATTCGAAAGGTTCGGGACGTGGATAGACGAAAGCCGCCGCATAAACCGACGCTCAGATGAAATTCTTGCTGCTGCCCGACGAGAAATGGGATGGGGACCCGATGCTGCTTATGCCGCAGCGTCCCAGTTTTTGCGTGAAGTGGACATTGAAGACATCCGCGACTGGGAAAGCAGAGAGTATTGTTCCGGTGGGGTCACTTTCATGCCTTCGCTGCGCAGACTGAGGCTTAGGTCACCCGATTTGAACCCCGCAACAGATGCGCTCGCGCGTTATTCCAACGAGTGCGGAGCCAGCCAGTAAACTCATGCGGTGGATTTTAGGTACGTGCAATTGCACGCTTGGTGGACCGTTCCATTTTCTCGAAGCAATGAGCTTTTCCGATAAGCTTCTGCGCCGGGTAGAGCGGGTCAAAAGTCGATGGTTCTCTTGCGCGGATCGGTACCAAATTGGATTGTCTTACCGCTCCAATCTCAGGCGGTCCAATCAAAGCGCGCTCGAAAATAGGCGTCAGTTGAAGCCTGTGCTAAGCCCGACCCCGACGCTGCCATCTGCTCTATTATGGCCCGGACGCAAGCCTGGACAAAAACCCTTCTTGTTGCTCGACTTTGACGATGCTCTCCGCCGCGCTTATCTCGCCGGGCGGGGTCTCCTCACTGAGTTTGCGCATAACCGCGATGGCGGCCGGCGAGCTCTGCCCGATGCTATGCTCTAATCCTCGACCATCTGACAACGCGCTGACATCGACAAGCGTGACACCCAGACCTTCGATTTCCCCAGGATCCGTGAGCGAGCCCAGGCGCACACCACGCCCGGTGAGCAAGCTTGATATGCGCAGCGCACGGTCCTGTTCAGCGACCATGACCAGAAAAGGATCTGGCAGATTTCCGATCCGTTTGACCTGTTCGCGGAACAGTTCGGTGTCTATGTCCGGAGACAGAAGCAGGACGCCATTGATGTCCTCGGCGATGTTCAATCGACCGGAACTCGAAATCTGTCGTAGCGTCTCCATCAGCAGGTAGCCACCCATGGAATGGGCGCTGATAAAGACCTCACGACCGGGGTATTGCGCAAAAGCCACGATTAGCTCTTCGAGCATGTCGCGTGAGATCAGGGCGCTGTCCCGGTCATAGACGTAACCTTTTGCCTGTGCCGCAGATGGCCATGAAAACAGTACAAACGGCACAGGAATTTCCATGTCGTGGGACACCTGTGCCGCACCGTATACAGCTTCTCCGTGTGTTGTGTTGTATCCGTGAATGTGGATAAGTGTTTCGTTTTGTCCTGATGTGTCTGCTGCGGCCACTGCCCGGGCAAAGCTTCGTATATCAGTAAACGTACGGCCCCCGACGGTAACGAAATCCCGACTGGCATCAGGTCGTCTTTTCGGCCATTCAATCTGCCCGATCCGATGTGTCGGCGGAACGGAGACGTCGGAGCGTTCAAATCTCAGCGTGCCGGGTCTGCGTTCGCCAAAGTTCTTGATCTGCCCGCTTTGCTGACGAAATTGCGCCACGTAAATCTCATGGACCGAAGCGGCTGGTGTGGCTGGCGCGGTTTCAATAACGCCGCGCTCAGCACATGCCGTCAGAAAAAGCACCATGAGGGACAAGGCACCAAATCGCCGCGCTCGCTCGTACAACGCCTCCCCAGATGAGCAGATGTTATTCATTGTGAGAACGGGATTTTTGTGGGCTGCCCAGTCACGGATCGAAGCCCACGTGACGACGCGTTCAAGTCCAGACGATCCGCTGTAACAGAGCAACGCATTTCGGGCGGACTTTTTGTCATTCAAGCCGCGGTTTCCGCTACCATCGCATCCTCGGACAGTTTCTTCATCAACTGCGACTGAAGAGACGCGTCCAGAGCCAATTTTGGCAGCGGTTTTTCCCTGCCATTGGTCAGGTATATGCCGGTACGCCCCCCGCAGCTTTCCGGTTGGGCAGCAGAAATCATCTTTGCAGCCTGTTTTTCAGGTTTCTTGAACAGAATAGGGACCAGAAGTTTCAGTATGCCGGGCATGGCATCACTGGTTTTGGTCATCGGTGTGATCACGGGGCCGGGGCAGATTGACCGCAGAAGGATTCCATCGTTTTCCAGCGCGGGCGCGATCGCCGCTCCCATTGTGGTCAATGCCAGTTTCGTTGTCGCATAAACGCCGGTTAATCCGCCGATATCCGAAGGATCGGACAGGGCTCCAACATCGAGGGACTTGGCCGCGTTTTGCGCAGACGATGTTGTGTTCACGATCATCGCTTTTGCGTCGCTTTCGCCGCGCGCAAGGGCGCTCTGCAGTGCCTTGATCATCACGTAAGGCGCAAGTGTATTCACTGCGTAGTTCGACTCGTGACCCTGTTTGCTGATAACGCGTTGAGACGTGAGCACGCCCGAGTTGTTATAAAGTGCGTCAATTTTGGGATGCAGGGCCAAGATTTCGGCTGCGGCTTTCTGGATTTGTACCACATCGAGCAAATCCGCCTGGATCAGGTCTACTCTCGTCCCGGGATGTTCTGAAAGCAAATTCGCTTTTTGGTGCTGGGCCTTTTCCATGTTGCGATTTACCAGCGTCAATACCCAACCCGATGCCGCCAGTTGTTCGGCGATTGCATCACCGATGCCGCCCGTTGATCCTGTGATAACGGCAACTTTCGTCTCAGACATTCGATCAGTTCCTTTCCCGTAGTTGCAGCGTGGGATGTCAGTTTGAGTTCGTGTCAGACAGCAGAGCCTTCAAGGCAGAATCGATCGCCGCGCTGTCTTCTTGGTTTGTGAGCGCTTTGCCGTCCCATGCCTCGCCCCATTTCCCAACGCCATGTTTTCCTTTGATATCCATGCCAAAAAACGGCGCGGTAAGCTCCTGCGAGTTTAGTACATTGGCGCCTGCGCGCGAACCGGGGCTGGCCGCCAACAACACGATTGGCTTGTCTTGCCAAACTCTCATGTCAATCCGGCTCATCCAGTCGTGGATGTTTTTCCAGGCCGCTGTGACAAAACCATTATACTCCGCAAACGACACAATCAGCGCATCTGCCGCGCCAATCTTGTCGTAGAACTCCTGTGCAAGCGGGTGGACCCCGTCTGTAGTCTCGCGGTCAATCGAATAGATTGGCATTTCGTAGTCGTTGATATCAACGAACTCTGCGACAGCCTCAGGAATTATGGTTTTTGTTCGCTCAACAGCATAACCGACCAACATTCGGTTGATGGACTGTGAGTGATTGGACGCGGCAAAAGCTAGAATTTTCATCTGGTACCTCCTGTCCGACTGCACTTCAATTACGCACAGGGAGCTCGCGACTCAATGCACCCAAATGCGCACACAATGCGCGTTTATTTAGCAACAGGGGCCTTTCAAGCAGCAAAAGCGAGCATTATTGTCGCCACAGAGGGACGTGATGGATCATTGGACTGAGATTTTTACCGCCTATTGTGTCGCGCGCTCGGGCACGGTCAGTAAAGCTGCGGAAGAGCTCGGTGTGCACAGGGCAACCGTGAACCGCCACATTGACGCTCTTGAGGCCGCCTGGGGCACCAAGCTCTTTCTCCGCCACCGGCGTGGGTATGAGTTGACCGACATCGGTCGCGAGTTTTTGCAGGTCGCCTCGCGTGCACATGACGTGCTCGAAGATTTCTCCAATCGTATTCGAGTGCGGCGGTCCGAGCTGGAAGGAGATGTCATCGTGACAACGCTGGCTCCGCTCACGACGCTCGTAGTGCCCGCCGTTCTGGAGTTTCGCCGCCGACATCCCCTGACGCGCGTGACGGTGCACACAGATGACGCATTGGCGCGGCTTGAAAAGGCCGAAGCGCATGTCGCTTTGCGTGTCGGCGCCAGACCCGCACATGACGACTATGTTGTGCAGCATTTTACGACGCTGAAGTTCGCACTTTTTTCGCATCAAAGTTATATTGACCGGCACGGAATGCCGGAAGGGCATGACTTGAGAGGGCACCAGGTGATAGGCAACCCGGACAAGCATAGTCCGGCTCCCTTCGAAGCATGGCTTGATCAAAACGTTCCCGCAGAGCAGGTGGTCCTGCGTGCCACAAATCCAAAAGTCCTTGAAGAGGCACTATGTGCAGGCCAAGGCATTGGGTTCTTGCCTTCGACAATTGCCAGACAGCTACCAGATTTGCATCAAATTGGACCTGCGCTGCCGGAATGGCAGGTTCAGAGTTGGCTTGTCACACACGTCGATGTGCATCGCACCGACAGAGTCCGATCAATGCTGGATTGCCTGAGAGAGGCAGCGCCGGAGCCTTAGACAACAATTGACCGATCCGGTCGGAATTTGTCTCGAAGATCAACCCTTCCATTTCGCTGTGAAGCCACTTTGGTGTTATTTGTAATTGACGTTCGGGCTTACCGAACGGCCTTTCAGTATCACCGACCGAAACCTTTTTTATGCGCCGCGCGAGGATTGGTTCGTTTTCTCTACTGCTGCACTTATGCCGTCTGCATCATCGGCGAACAATCTGTTGTGAATGCCAGCCCTGAGCCCGAATTGAACCCTTTATGCGTTGTATAAGGCAGCAGTTTGGACTGTAAAACTCATCCCTTTTTCCCAGAACACCTTTTCGATCGTCGGAGCCTCCCGCTTGAGATGCCAGTTCACCTTGACCCGGAAAAGATCGCGAAATGCGCCAACACGGCTGACATTGAAAGGAAAAACCTGCCTTCCTTGTCGCTCAAACTGAGCGTCCCTTGCGGCACCAGATTTGATGAACCTCCTCCCAATCGGGAATTTCTGTCGCGTCGAAGCCACAGACCTTCCCCGTCGCGATCGAAGGAAAGGTGCGCATCGCTTGCAGATGGGCACCGCTCTGCAGGTAGTTCTCCATCGCAGACCGAGACCGCCAGACGCTTCTGGTGTGATGAATGCCCGAGATTGTGCGAGCATCAGCCGCCAGGCAGCCTTCGGCTGACTTTGCCTGCACCATTGATGCGGTGGCATGCCGCCAAAATTTCGGCGTATGCCAAACGCTGTTCAGCTTGAGACCAGTAATCGAGACGTAGAAAGGCGGTTTCACAGCACTCTCAATGTTGACACTGTCTACTTTGTTGCGCAAATGGTAGACAGTGTCAACATTCGGAGGAGCTGATTATGAAAATTGATAAAGAAATGTTTTGCGCACGCTACGGACGCTGGGCCCTCGTAACCGGCGCGTCCAATGGCATTGGTGCCGAACTTGCCGATCAAGTCGCGGCACTCGGTCTGAACGTGCTGCTTGTCGGTCGGAGGCGCGAGGCGCTGGAGACACGAGCTGCAACATGCGCGAGGTATGGGGTTGAAGCTGTTTCAGTTGTCGCCGATCTCAGCACTTTGGATGGAATTCGCACAGTGCTCGATGCGGTGAATGATCAGGAAGTTGGCCTCTATGTAGGTTCTGCCGGGTTTGGAAGCGCAGGGCAGTTTTGCGACCTGCCGGCGGAGCAGGAGATTGCCATGGTCGACGTGAATTGCCGCGCTCTAACTGCCTTGGCCCACCCACTGGCCGCCAAAATGCGCGCACGGAACCGAGGCGGTCTCATCCTCATGAGTTCAATCGTGGCTTTTCAAGGTGTGCCTCATGCGGCGACATATGCAGCGACCAAAGCCTATGTGCAGTCACTGGCAGAAGCCCTTGCGCTTGAACTGGCATCTGTGGGCATTGACGTGCTAGCAAGTGCCCCGGGGCCAGTTTCAACAGGATTTGCTGACCGCGCGGACATGGTCATGACCGGGGCAGCCGACCCTGCCAAAATTGCGTATGAAACGCTCAGTGCGCTTGGACGCCGTCGGATCGTCCGGCCGGGCGGTCAGTCAAAACTTCTGGGCTACGGGCTTGGCACCTTGCCCCGCTTCGTCCGAAGCCGGATACTCGGCCAAGTGATGAAAGGAATGACAAAGCATCGCTATGCCCGGTCTTGAAGCCAAGCCACTCAAAGAGCGTGTTGTTGAGGAAGCGTTCAAAGTGATCGACGAGTCCGGCGTCGATGCGCTGAGCCTCCGCGGGATTGCCAAGCGGCTCGGCGTTTCCCATCAGGCTCCTTACAAGCATTTTGCGTCGCGCGACCATATTCTGGCCGAGGTCGTCGCACGGAGCTTCCGCGTTTTTTCGAACCATCTGGAAAACCGCCAACGCAGCAGCGACGGGTTTGAAGATCTCGGATTTATGGGCCGCGCCTATCTCGAATTCGCACTGACCAAGCCTTTGCAGTATCGACTGATGTTCAATACGGCCTTGCCAGACATCAAGGACCATCCGGACATGTTAAGGGAGTCGCAACGGGCGTTTTCCATACTTCATGAAAGACTTCAATCCGTTCCGCTCAGCGACCCCGGCGATCAAATCGAAGAATCTGCCAAACATGACGCGATGTTCATTTGGTCAACCCTGCACGGTTGCTGCAGCATTCTGCATTCAGACGTGGTCAAGACCCTTGATCTAACAGCGCGTGAAAAGTCCACAATGTTAGAGCGAATGATGATCCGTTTGAGTATGGCGCTGGGGTCGCACTGATAACCAAAACCGAATTCATCGTTAAGCGACTCTCGCGCATAATGTCGCCTCGCTGGCTGGCGGCGCTGCTATCACTTCGATGACTGAGCGGGACGTGCCATGTCAGCGCTGTTAACCACACTGTACGGTCAATCCGAAAAGATGAGCCAAACTCCCGCTCAGCTCAGGTTGATATTGGTCCAAAAACCCAAGGCGTCGGACTGGTTTTGCGCACGATCAGCAGTGTAGAACTGACGCAGTCGGCAGTCGGCGGCGTTTCCGCACATCGGTAGATTTACCAATTGACGGATCAATTTTGGCCTCTCTACGGTGGTCCGATGCTATTGATAAATAGGTTCAATTTTGTCTAGAAATTTTATGTTCTTGGAAACGCAGCGTCTTGCGGTCGGCAACGTCTGCGTGAGTGGTTCAGGTGCGATGTTTCAAACATGAAAACCTTGGATCTGTTCGATGGTTCCAACGGCTTCCAAATTGTCGACTCTGATGACGGACTTGTTGGCGGAACAACTTTTCCGCCACTGCGTCGTTTGCATACGGTTCAATTGGTGACTTCAACGGAGACGGCCTCGACGATTTCGGCCTGACCGGATTTCTGTTGCAGACGTCTGGCGGCTCAAATGCCAACGGGCGCGCATTTGTTATCTACTGAAGCGCCGAAGCGCGCCCTGACACCGTCGATGCCCTGTCCTTGTCAGAACAAGACGGCTTTCAAATCACCGGCCTTGACGCAACGGCCAATGCAGCGCCCCGGTGTTCGGCCCTCGGCGACGTCGATGGAGATGGCCGGGACGATTTTATCATCGCGGGACGCAGCGTACTGTCTGAGCAAGGCGTTTTCGATGACCGTATCGGATACCTTCTTTATGGCGCGAGCGACGACCGTGGCGCAACGGTTGATGTTACATCCTTTGGGGACGTTTTAGGTAGCAACCCGGACGGTGTTCCAGATCCAGGTTCCATCATCCGAAGCGAAGTCGACCGTGTTAATTTCTTTGGTTCAGCACGCTTCGAAGCAGTCGGTGACGTGAACGGCGACGGTCTCAGAGACTTTTTTGTCTCGTCAAAAAACGGCTTGTTCACCGCGAAAGCCTATGTTGTGTATGGAGATGCATCGGGATTGCCAGCGGACATTCGCCTCGACGCATTGGATGGGTCAAGCGGCTACGTCATTCCCGAATTCGATGCAGATACCGGCGACGGCGCAGTTGTGGTCGGCATTGGTGACATCAACGGCGACGGATTCGATGACATCGCCTTGGGCCAACCGTCTTACGCCAATAACGCCGGACGGGTCCTCTTTCTTTTTGGGAACAACACCGCTGCGCCGACGGTCGATCTAGAAAACCTGTCGTTTTCTCAGGCCGCGCAGATCACTGGGACTGCAGGCGAGCAGCTGGGCGCTTTGGTTGCTGCGGCGGGAGATGTGAATGGTGACGGTTTTGACGATGTCTTCCTATCCGATCCCAGTGGAGCGCCTGGCGCGACGGGCATCGTTTTCGGGGGATCAGCGATCGGCGGGGAGAATATCGCGCCGGTTGCAGCAGATGACATTGTAGCCGTCTCCACGATTTCTGGCACCACGGCGCGCTTCAGTCTGTTTGCCAACAACGGCAATGGGGCTGACCGTGACGCAAACCTGGACGCTCTTTGGGTTTTGGCAATTGCAGCAAACACGTCCCTTCCGCCCGATGAGCCTGAGGTTCCGACCGAACTGGCGCCGCTTTCTCTTGGACAGCCTTTGGTGGGTACAGTACCGGGCAGCGCCGCACTGACCGATCTCAACCTTCAAGTCGACCGCGACGGCATGGTCACAGTTGATTTGTCCGGTGTTCTTTATAGCGAGACGGTGGAGCAGAGCTTTGCCTATCGCCTGTGGGATGGGCGGGACGGCTTCGCCACAGCTACGGCAACGATCAAAGCGTCGAACAACGTATTTGATCTGGAGACAATTGAAAACGAGGAGGGGTTCTTTGCCTCGACGCGCTTTGATTTCGGCGTCTCGGGCCGCACGGTCCCTCTGGGCGATGTGAATGGCGACGGTGTCGCCGATTTTGCCTTTGTCGATCCGAATGAACGGGTCGGCGATGTGTTTAATGCAGGTCGGGTCTTCGTCTCTTTCGGTTCGGATGCGCTGCCGACTGCCCCGGGACAAGAATTCCCAGGCACGCCTTTGCGCGAAACACTCGACCTAACAGGAAGGTTTGATGGTATTTCGGGTTTCACAATCAGCGGTGCTGACCGTGGGAATGCAGGATCATCTCTTGCAGGCGCGGGCGATTTAAATGGCGATGGCATTGACGATCTGATCATCGGCGCGCCGATCCGCGACGGCGAAGGCGTCAGTCGAAGTGGCGCGGCGTTTGTCGTCTATGGGGGCACGCCGGCTGCCGCCGACTTCTCGCTCGCCGCCTTGGACGGCACAAACGGGTTCAGGTTGACGGGTGCTCAGATCAACGACACCGCCGGATCGCTCGTTGCAGCGGCAGGTGACGTCAACGGTGACGGGTTTGGTGATGCATTGATCTCGTCACGCGGGACGCGGGGTCTCGATCCATCAACTGGTGACGCGCTCTTTAGCGTCGGCGCAGTCGACGTCGTGTTTGGCGGCCCAAATGGCTCCGCGTCCCGCGATCTTGGTGCGCTGGATGGATCGAACGGCTTTCGGATCATCGGCGCGGAGGCGCGGGCCCGATTTGACGACACTGCATTGAGCAGTGCACGTTACGTGAATGGCGATGGTTTTGACGACCTGATCATCGCCGACGCGCAAAGTATCCGCATCATTTACGGCGGTGCCGAGGTGCGCCCGCCGACACAAACCACGTCTCAACTGGGCGCGGGCGCTGCCACTCTGACGATTGGCAATGACGCCTCAAATCTCACGGGCGTGAGTGTTGCCGCCGCAGGGGATGTTAACGGTGACGGATTTTGATGATGTTGTGATTGGCGCGTCAGCGGCGCGGGTCTTTGACGACACCGGCGGGCGACCACAGTCATTTGTCCTGTTCGGGAAGGCCGATCTCGCACCAAACGTCGACCTGTCCGGTCTCAATGGCTCTGATGGTTTCGCCATTGCGGGGCTTGTCGGGAGTGGCTTGGGCGCTTGGGTCGATGGTGGTGGCGATTTAAACGGGGACGGGCTGAGCGACATTGTTCTTGGTGCACCGGACGCGCGCGGTCGTGATGGGCAGTCCATCGTGGTTTTTGGCTCGACCGACCCTTTTCCCGCAATTGTGGACGTTGGTTCGCTTGGCAGTCAAGACGGGCTTGCGCTGAATGGCGATAACCGGTCCGGCGGCACCGTATCATTTGGTGGCGACATCAACGGCGACGGAGCTGACGATCTTCTCATTGGCCAAGGCTCTGGCGTCGGGATTTATGTGTTTTTTGGCGATCCTGATGGAGGCTCTGGCTCTGATGGCGGCGATGGGGGAGACGGCGGCAACCAAACGCCTCCGACGGTCACGGACGACGTTCTGACGGTTGATCTTGTCAATGGGCAAACGCAAACGCTTGATCTGCTCGCCAATGACACCGACGCCGAAGGCGATGCGCTCGCTGTAGTCGCGGTGAACGGAGATGCGACCGAGATTGGCACCAACATGCTGCTCGACAGCGGTGCGATTTTGCGCGTTGACAGCAATGGCGCCGCTCAGGTCTCTGCACTGGCATCTTCATTTGTGGCGCTTCCAGATGGAATTTCTGTTTCCGAGACAGTCACTTACACCGTCGAAGATGCTCGTGGTGCCTCGGCGGCCGGAACGGTGACAATCACTGTGGTTGGTACTAACGACGGGCCAGAACACGATGGGGCATTGCTAGCAAATGCCGTGGAATCTGACGCGCCGTTTACCCTAGACCTTCTTCGAGGTGCGACAGATCCCGACGAAGGAGACACGCTGAGCGTCGCGGGGGCGGTTCTGTCCGGCAATGATTTCGGGGTAAGGCTGGACGGCGATACACTGCGTGTCACCCCGTCGGTTTACCTCACTCTTGATAGTGGAGAACAAGCCGAAGTCATCGTTGATTATGACATCGTGGATCGTGACGGAGCTGCAACCGCCCGTCGCGCCACCGTGGTTGTCGATGGTGAGGCAGGTTTCCCGCCGTTCATCGATCCGCCCGCGCACCGCGACGACGATCCGCAAGTCGCAAGCGTTTTTGTCACAGGTCCCACAGCCGTCGAAGAAGGCACAGGAAATCCTGCTGTCACGTCCCTTGCGCAGCGATGTTACTGTCGACATTCGTTTGGCTGGCACCCCTGCAACGGCAGCTCCATCAGCGGACGCCGATGTGGTTGGTGCGTTGCCTCGCGACGTGACGCTGACGATTCCAGCGGGCCAAACACGCGCGCCACTCCCGCTGTTCATTGCCGGTGATGATCTTGAAGAAGATACTGAGGCGCTCTCGATCACCATTCTTGCCGCGGAGGCGCTGGATGATCCGGCTTTGAGCCTCGTCGTTGCACCAACGCCGAAAGTTCTGACGATTCTAGATGATGACGCGGAGGAGGTAGATTTTCAGGAGGCAGTGTTGAATGTCGTTGCTCCCGCCGATGTACCCGAAGGTGACATCGGTCTGGTCACACGGGCATTCACGCTGGAACTCAGCGAACCCTTGGGTGTCGAAGTTGCGGTCGACGTGGTGCTGGAAGGTACCGCGGCACCCGACGCGGCCGACGCGCTGGATATCGCCGGAGGTCTGCCGCGGGCTGAGACATTGGTCATCCCGGCTGGCGCGACATCCGCAATTTTCGAAGCGCAAGTTATGGGCGATACAGTTCGTGAATTCGACGACGGTCTGAGTTTGCGCGTAACAGGCGTTGCAGTTGGCGAGGCAGACGGTATTGACGCAACAGTCACCGTCGACACCGCCGCAGCAACCACCGTCATCGAAAACGACGACACCATTTCTGTCGCGATCAGTGCACCCGATAGCCTGATTGCAGAAGGCGATGTCACCAATCCCCGCGACGCGGTGTTTGTGATCGAACGCACGGGCGATTTAAGCGGCTTTACCGAGGTGTCCTACGATGTATCCGAGATCGTGGGGCCACCACGTCTTTCGCCGCTCGAGGCCTTCAATACAACGACGGGACTTAGGAAAATTGTCGGTTTCCAGAATGTCGAGGGCGGCAGCGCGTTTTCATCGCCGACGGAAGCCGAAGATGATGTTCTACGCCTCGATCGGCTCAGATCGCAATCGGATCCAAGTCTGATCGAAGACCTTGCTGCCGCACAGGGCATTGACACACCCGACGTTGGAGGCATTCGCGTTCTCTATCAGGAGCCTGTTTCCGACAGCGGCATCCTGAATGTGGGCGGGGCGCTGAGGGGAAATTACGACATCGGTTTCGAATACGGTCTGGCGCTCGACATTCAGGCAGGCGAACAGGGCTTTGGAGCGATCTCTTTCAGCGGCGACACCAATGTAGGAATCTTGGCGTCGAGGGCTGCGGTCGAGGGCGAAACGATTGATGTCACCGTGAACGAAACCGGCGGTATCGGTATGTGGTTTACAGCAGACGCGCTTTCGATCGACAAGGTCGCGCTGGACGTTTTCGCCAGTATCACGCGCGAAAGCGGTATCGACACATTGACGGTCAATGAACCGATAACGGGGACAGAGCTCGGTGCCCTCGAAGGCTTCCTATTTGAACCCAAGCCGCTGGAATTTCTCGAGATTGTAAGCGTCGATGAGGAAGGTTTGAGCGTCGACATTCCGAAGATTCCCGTGGGTGTCTCAATCGACGGCAAGCTTCCAACGGGTGAAAAGGCGTCCAGCCAATCCGGCCGGCTCAACGAGGTGCTTATCTGCGAGACCGTGGCCGAGCTTGTGACAGTCAACGACAGTTTAACCGAGCTGGCGTCTTTCATTCCGGCCCTGGTGCAACTCAAGGCGCTCAGCGCGGATATTGACCGCAGCACGACCGTCGGCGGTGTCGATGTCAGCGCCAAACTCGCTTACACTTTGTCCGACATACCCATTGGCGTCGGCGTGGGGCTGGTACAACGGGTTGCTTTTATCCCGGATGCAACGGTGGTTCATGTAACACTCGACGGAGAACAGCAATCTGGTGTTCTTGGCGAGCCACTGAGTTTTGATCTTGGCGACGCCAATACAGCCTACCAGGGCGTGGTCACTTATGAACAAACCGGTGTGCTCGAGGTCCAGTACAGTATCGAGCCGCTTGGCAAGATTGGCTATGAGGCGCTTTCCGGGAAAGTCGATCTGAAAATCGGCGATCAGGAAATCCTGAAAGAAACAAAAATCGGGCTACTGCTCGAAGATGAGACCAGCGGATCAGTCGATTTTCAGGTCTTTGAATTCGACCCGATCCGGTTGGAACTGGACAGAAATTTTTTCACCTTTGACAGAACCACTTTCACAATTCCCGCCATCGAATCGACCGAGCCTGATCTGAGCGGTGTGGTGGTATTCGCTCCAGGAGAAACGCGCAAAGAAATCCGCTTGCCGATTGTTCCGGACGAGACGCTGGAAGCCGACATCAGTGTACGCGCTGAAATTCTGGAGGCTCGCCAGTCGGATGGCTCCGCAGTTCAGGTTGACGACGCGCTGGCGTTCTTGACTGTTGTGGATGATGATGATCGGCCCTTTGCCTTTAACACACTGGACACCGCCCGCTTCGGCGGGAACGGCGGCGGCGACCCGCACCTTACCATGATCGATGGGCTGAATTACAGCTTTCAGGCTGTGGGCGAATTCGTTTTCCTTGAAAGCGCAAGTGATGCCGGGCCCGAAGCAATTGCGGTTCAAATCCGAACTGCCCCCGTCGGCGACAGCAATCTGGTTTCAAGCATTTCCGCAGTGGCTCTCAGCTTTGGTGGCATCCGGGCAACCATCGACGTGACGGCCGATACCGTGCTGCGCATCGACGGAGTTGAGACCCAACTGCAACCTGGTGCGTCACGGGTCTTTGACGGTGGTGCGGTCATCTTTGACGGGTCGGCTTATACCTTCGCGAACAATTTTGGCGAAACGGTTCGGGTCTTGGTCTTCAGCGACTTTTTGGATGTCGGGCTTGACCTGCTAAACGACCGCGCCGGTGCCGTACGCGGCCTGCTGGGTGACGCGGACGGTAACGCAGGCGACGATCTGCAAGATGCAACCGGTAGTGTTTTCGCTCAGCCAACACCCTTCGCCGAACTCTACGGAGCATCTGCGGACGCTTGGCGCCTGACAGATGCAACCAGCCTTTTTGATTACGCCGAAGGGCTGGGAACGGCTGACTTCACGGACCGTTCCTTTCCCAGAGCACCCGTCAGTTTATGCGACCTGCCGGAAGAGCTTGTCGCGGCAGCAACTGTTTTGGTTGACGGCGCTGGTGTCATCGATCCTGCCCGACGGGACGATGCCATTCTTGATGTTGCTTTGACCGGGCGCGCCGAATTCGCCAAAGGTGCCTCAGCGTTGCGCCAATCGACGGTTGAGGAACTCACGGTCAGCGACGCCCCCGCCTTGCCAGCGGCTGTTGGCGTACGCGCAAACTCAGCCGTCGTTTCCGAAGGAGACGCAGGAGAGACGACCGAAGTCGGTTTTACAGTCTATCGCCTGGGCGATCTTTCCACGCCCGCAACCGTGCTGTATTCCATTCAATCGGACGCAACTCTTGCAGACCAGACACCGTTGGAAGGTCGCGTTACCTTTGCGCAAGGAGAGGCAACCGCACTGATTGCTGTTGGTCTGGTCGGTAATGATACCCCAGCGGATGCAACGAGCGTGCGCGTGAACCTTTTGCGTGATCCGAATGCAACAGAGTCGCTTCTTATAGCCGGCCCGTCGGCCGATACTCGAGTCGAAAACGACGACGGCGCCATTCCTGTGGAATTGCACGTCTTTGCGGTGGATAGCGCGATCGCCGAGCGTACGATTGCCCGTTTTCGGATCGAGCGCGCGGGCGGCGTTGATGCCGCAGCAACCATCACCGCGAACATCGTTGCTTTCGAAACCGATGCGAACGACTTTGCGCAGTCCATCGACTTGGGTAAGATTTTTTTCGCAGCTGGCGTCAGGTCGCGCTTTGTTGATGTGGCGATCAACGGCGATGACCTGATCGAACCGGACGAAACGTTCCGCCTAGAAGCGCGTCTCGACGACGCTATGGGGTTTGCAGATGTTGTTATTACGAACGACGATGCGCTCCCGGTTGCGTTCGATGATCTGGCTGAGACACGCAGCGGAGATGCGGTCTCAATTGACGTGTTGGCCAATGACGACACCGGGGGCGACGGGCCACTTGTGGTTATTTCAGTCGACGATGCCGGCAACGGATCAACCGAGATCGTCGATGGTCAAATCCTCTACAGCCCGGCGACGGGCTATTCCGGCGTGGACAGGTTCACGTATACGGTCAGAGACGCCCTTGGCGTGCAGAGCATTGGCCAAGTCGCGGTCGATGTAAAACCTGCAGCCGCGGTTGGGACGAGCGGAGATGATGACCTCACACTTGTGGGTGGCGAAGCGGTCGATCTGCTGGGCGGTGTTGACGTGGTTTCCGCGACGCTTGAAACGGTTAATGGTGCCATCATCGAGAATTTTGGCGAAGATGACACGCTGGTGATCAAAAACACACTCATTCCAAAGGGTGGGCTTGGGGTCACGGGCAACCCCGCTGTCCTCGACATTGATGCTGATCTGGATGGTGTAAGCGATGCGCGTCTGACCCTGACGGGTGACTTCTCAGAGGTCTATTTTGATGTAACCGCTCAGGGCAACGACACGGAAATTGCCGTGTCTTCGCTGCCGGAGATGAACGGAGATGAAGGCACGCCTTTCAAGACCTTCCTGCCGGGCACTTTTGGCGCGACAAAACTGCGTATTGACGGCGATGACTTTGTTCTTTCGGGTGCCTTTGTTCGAGGGCGCAAGAAGTATTATCAAGTTGACGACTTGCTTGATGCGGTTGCTCACCGCTACTGGGGCACGGTGCAGGAAGACGGCGTTTTTGATGATCCTGCTTTGTCGGAGGGCGGTATCTCCGTTGATCGGGATGGGCGGACGGTGACTTTGTCAGGCGAGCCCGTCGGCGGCGATTATGTCGTGGAATTCGACGGTTGGTTTGGGTGGCTTCGGGCCAAAGGTTTCGAGCGCGCAGCCACGGATATTTTTGAGCTTATTGATGAAAACAATGTTGATGCAACCGATCCCACGGAATTCCATCTCGACGTCTTGGGTTTAACGGCTCTTTTTGACGCACAAACCGATGAATTCGCTTTCTTTGGCGAGGATCGGGTTGCACAACGCTTTGAGGCCCTTGAACCTTTTGTCGAAGCACTCGTCGAAGAGTTGGGTGGTGTTCAAATTCGTGACGGAAACTTCAAGGCCGACCACATTGCGGATGGGCGCATACCAAATGTGGTGCGTCTTGACGGCGACGGGGACCTTAAGATCGCAGGCAAAAGCGTAAAGGGGCGCTTCGAATTCGAGCTGCCTGACACTGTGGACGGTCCAAAGCTCGTTGACGACATCCGACGCCTTTTTGAACACATTGAGGATGCCGGTGCCTTGGCCAGCGGCGAGAGTGAATTTCTTTTTTAGATTTCACGCCAATGGGTTGCATTATCTTTATCCGCTTGCATCTCGCCAAAACCCCAGGTCATGCGATGATCATAGCTGGCTGACGCCACACGTGACGCGACGTTGTCATCCAACATCTGCCAGCGGCTTTTTGGCCTGTTTTTTGGCGAGCACAGGCGCGGTGTACGCATTGAGCGGACTTCTGATTTCCGGCAGTGTTGCTTTGGTACGCGAGATGAGTCGGGAGCGTTTGCCTATTGGCGGCTGTACCTCTAATCGGTACCGGTTGAACACGTCTGAAATGGGTTCGGATCAGCTGCGTGATCTAAGTTGTTTCTGGCGAAATACAAACCTTGGATGTCATGCTTGATTGTATCTTCAGCGGTCAGGTGAAAAACAATTCGGGGACGCTTGTCGATAGCAACCGGACCGCTGTAACTGCCAGGAAAAAGTAGACCACACGCACAAAAAAGACTTGGTCCACACGCGTGTGTAGCCACCCCCCCAAGAGAACTCCGACAAGCAACCATGGTGACAACATCAGGCTTACCGACAAGCTGTCCCAGTTCATTGTTCCGGTTGTTCCATAGGCAAAGGCTTTTATGGCATTTAGTAAGAAGAAATAGACTGTGTTTGTTCCCACAAACGCTGACTTGTCCATGTTCTTTGACAGCAGATAGCCCTTGACCGGTGGTCCCCCGGCATGTGCGATATAGCTGGCAAAGCCTGACGTTGCAGACAGAATAAGAACCGTCAGTGACGCATTGCGTGCTGACGCGCCGACCCCGCGGATCTGCATCACATGCTGTACAACGAAAAGCAGTGCCAATATACCAACCGCAAAGCGGATCACGTCGGCATTCAACGCTTCAAAAAGTAACGCTCCAAGTGCCAATCCCAAAACCGCGCCGGGGAGCAGAGCATAAACCACTGACCGGTTCCAGCTTTTGCGGAAACGGATCACCACCAAGATGTCCATCGCAACAAGAAGCGGCATTAGCACCGCCGCTGCGACCTGAGGAGCGGCGAATAGGGACATGATTGGCACAGCCATCACGCCAAGGCCCCCGCCAAACCCGCTTTTGGATATGCCGGTGATCAAGACAGCGCCAACTGCGACACAGTAGAATAAGAGGGAAACGTCCATCTTTTGCTCCAATGACTGAGCGATGAATATCTTAAACGTTAAAAATCATAAAACGGTTTCATTTTTCTCTTAGTATCTTTAAAATAGATTTATGCTTGATCCAAATGCTCTCCGCACGTTTACACTTGTGGCGGAACATCTGAACTTCACAACTGTTGCCGACCAGCGCAACACGGTGCAGTCAGCGGTAAGCACCCAAATCAGGAAACTCGAGCACGCGACTGGAAAAAAACTGGTCTCGCGCGGCCGTGGCCAGCTTATGCATCTGACCGCCGAGGGCAAAGCGTTCCTGGTCTATGCGCGGCGCATACTGACGCTGTCTCAAGAAGCTATAGACGCTTTGGACAGCGCGGGTTCTTTGGCGAAGATTAGACTGGGTACGACCGTCACGCTTGCGCTGTCCGTCGTGAGCGATGTTTTAAGCGCCTTCGCAAAAATGCACCGAAATATCCAAGTTGAAATCACATGCGACCGCAGTGATGCCCTTCTTGACCGCCTCGATAGTGGCGAAATCGATGTCGCCTTCATGATGGACCAGGGCAGAAGAGATGGCCGTTCGTTCGTACACTCGCAACCTTTGGTCTGGGCGTCTTCCAAGGGCTTAGAATTAGCCAAAGATAGTGAAGTCCCCCTGGCATTTTTGTCAGATGGCCGCGACCTAAGACGCTATGCTTTGGCCGCTTTGGACGAAGCGGGACGCCGCGGCCGAATTGCGCATGACAGTCAGCACCCGATCGGGGTCAGAGCCATCGTCCTATCCGGACTGGCGGTTACGGTAATGCCCAAGGTTACAGTAAAACCGCCATTGGAGATTGTATCTGAAAGCGCTGAACTCCCGCCTCTCTCACCAATAGCCTTGTCTGCGTATTCACGGCAGGGTCGTTCGCAAACCGAAATATCTGATTTGTTGCAACTACTGGAAAGCAAGGTCGATTGAAACGCCTCAAAATCATTGAGGTTCGGTGCAATCGTGAGTGCATTTCAACAGCTGCGCCTGCGGGCAACGGCTGCTGCTTATCTCGGTGCACGGCCAATGTGGCATACAAATAAAAGGGCAGGTCACATCGAAGTTGGAATTGTGAGCGAAAGCGCGGGGATCGCAACAATCAGGATCAACACTGCCAGGTCACTCACCAAGAACCGCCAGATCCCGCTAAAGATCTTTCCGATAGAAATCCGTTCCTCGATCGCGGCGGCGAGCACAAATACATTGAGGCCCACCGGCGGCGTAATCAGACCGATTTCAAGAAGCTTGACGATGATGACGCCAAACCAAATCAGGTTGAACCCATAGCTTTCCACCATCGGAATCATCAATGGCAAAGTCAGAACCATGATACCGATCGGATCGAGGAACATGCCAAGCACCAGATAAATCAGACAGACCATTGCGATGAATACCCAAGGGCCGATGTCCGCCGCGCCCAGGGCCATGACAAGGTTGTTGGAGAGCCCGGTGAGCGCGATAAGTGTCACAAAGATCTTTGCACAAGCGGCGATAAAAAAGATGCCTCCGGTCGTGCTGGCCACATCGCGCAGAATGGGCAGTATGGCCCTGTAAGTCAGCGTGCCGCGGGCCAGGCCCAAAACCACGGCGAAGATCAAGGACAGCGCTGCAGCTTCTGTCGCAGTGAACACACCTCCATAGATGCCCCCGATTATGAGGACAAAGAGGAGGAAAGCAGGCCATGCCTTTATGAGCGACTTCCATTTTTCAAGTGTCGGATAATTATCCGCGCGCAGGGGTGCAATTTCAGGCGACCGCTTTACCCAAAAATAGATCACTAACGCGTAGCCGAGCAAAGAGAGCAGACCCGGTACAATACCGGCTAAGAAAAGCTGTGCAATGGATGTCTCTGTGAAGATGGCGTAGATGATAAACAAGATCGATGGCGGGATGAGCGAGCCAAGCGTGCCACCCGCGGCGACGCTCGCTGTTGCGAGCCGCTCGTCATAGTTAAGCTTCAGCATCTCCGGTGTGCAGATGCGGCCCATAGTTGAAGCGCAGGCAATGGACGATCCGGAAATTGCAGAAAATCCACCGCACCCAGCGACTGAGGCGATGGCGACGCCGCCGGGTAGTCGGGCAAGCCACATTCGCGCGGCTGCGTAAATCTCCGTTGTGATCCCGGCGCGCTCTGCCACAGCACCCAGAGCAATAAAGAGCGGAATCATCGAAAGATTGTAAGAATGGATAAGTTCGAATGTTGCGGAGAACGAAAGTTGCAAGGTCCGCGCGAAAGCGCGGTCAGGCACGAAGCTTCCGCTTCTCAAGCTAAAGACAAGAAAGAGTGCAATCACAGCAACGCCGCCGATGGCCCAAGCAATGGGCACTCGGATGGCCAGCAGCAAAAGGACTGTGGCACAGGCAATGTATCCAATCAACGTCACGTCCATTCAGCAGCTCACAGTTCGGCTGGGGCCGGTTGACCGGTGATGGCCGCGCGCAGATCCACCCAAAAGAGCTGGATCATACGGATAAGGACGAAACCGAACGCAACGAAGTAGGCTGCTCGACTGATCCATTTCGGGATCAGCAGGTCTCCGCCATGGTGAGCGCGGTTGCCCCAGTTCTTGATAAACTGCTCCCACCCGGCGACGACAAGTGTAGTTACAATCACAATCCCGACGAGCGCCGCAAACACAGCAATCCAGCGATTGAGCGCATCGGGGAACTTGTTCGCAAATAGGTCAATGGCGACATGAGCGCGCCGCGATGTGGCCGCCGAAAGCGGAAACAGGATCGCAGGGACCATCAGTTCTCGGACAAGAATGATTGAATCTGGCACCGCAAAAGCAAAAAGCTCGCGGGCGAAGACACTAATAACGATAAGCAGGCACAGCATCGCAACAGCAACTGCACCAAGTGTATCCAACAGGAATTCGGTTCTTTTCAACATGATTGCCAAGCGCGACGTGACCGGGCACGCCGCGCCTTGTCGATTTTAACTGCGCGCCCAGGGGAACCCATCGGCATCCACGACAGCTTGCCACTTTTCGACATAACCGAGGAATTCATCGTAGACGGCTTGGCCGTCGAGGCCGGTCGCTGCTGCATCTGCAAGCCATTCCTCAAGATTTGGTTGCATGGCAACCTGCATGGCTTTTTGCTCGTCTACGGTAAAGCTGTGATCCTGAACGCCTGCCGAACGCATGGCCGCAAGCGCGGCCGCATCCGCCGCTTCCAATTGCTCGCCATAGTAGTCGGCCATGCCCGCCGCTGCAGCCATTATGCCTTTTTGCGCGTCTGGGTTTAGGCCGTCGAAGGCATCTTTGTTCATAACGGTCAGAACAACCGTCGTCGCTGGCAGATCAAGTGGTGCCATCGTGGCAAGCAACTCGTGCAGTTGCGTGGCGACGGCGAAGTACGAAAATGTCACCGTGCAGTCAATCAAACTCGTCTGCATGGACTGATAGACTTCGTAAATTGGCATATCGACCATGTTGCCGTCGAAACGCCCGAAGAGTTCGCTCGTGGTCCCGGTATTGCTGATTTTCACACCTGCCACGTCGTCCGTCGTGCGGATCAATTCGTCGTTGCAGGCCAAGAGGCTGGGAGGCAGGCTATAGGCATTGAGATAGACCAAACCTTTGTCTTCCATGCGTGCCTTGATCTCTGCATTGTTTGCGAACAGATCATCGAGGGCCTTCATCATCACCCATGGTCCGGCCGGTGCCATTGGTTGACCACCGATATTCAGCTCTGGCATTTCGGATTGCGCATAAGGACCAACAACGACGCCCATATCCGCCACGCCAAGACCAATTGAATCCACGGCCGCCGTCGTTTTAAAGAGTGCGCCGCCCCAATTGTTTTCAACCCGCACGGCACCGTTCGTCGCAGCGGCGAGTTGATCGCTGAAGTGCGTGACGGCTGCTGCGCGTACGCCTCGGTTCGGGCCAGGATCGTTCGCAATCAGTACAGTTTCGGCATGCGCGCCAATGGCAACGACTGACACGGATGTCGTGAGCGCTGCCACGCTGAGAAAGTGTTTCATAGTTTGCCTCCCTTGAGTGGTCCGCGCGAAAGCGGACCGCATGCAATACTGATAGCATACGAATGATTAGCAAGCAACTTATGATTATATGAACGGTACTAGCGATTTCCGTATTGCGCTGTTGCGATCGCAAGACGCGCTTTTGCGGTTTCAAACTGTTGCGAAAGCATGCCTACCAGCTCCGCGGTGGTCATCACGTGGTCGATGGCACCGATCCCCTGCCCGGAGCCCCAGATTTCCTTCCAGCTCTGCGGTTTTTTGCGATCTTCGGAAAAGTTCATCTTTGTGGGGTCCGAACCCTCCAGGTTTTCTGGATCAAGACCAGCGGCGGCGACCGAGGGTTTCAGATAATTGCCGTGTACACCAGTAAAGAGGTTCGAGTAGACGATGTCGTCCGCGGCGCAATCCGCGATCATTTGCTTATAGTTTGGAACGGCGTTGGCTTCTTCAGTGGCGATAAACGCGGACCCGGCATAGCCGCCATCGGCTCCCATGGCGAGGGCGGCGAGGATAGACTCTCCGCGCGCAATGGCGCCTGACAAATAAAGTGGCCCGTCGAACCATGATCGAATTTCCTGGATCAACGCCAGAGGGGAGAGCGACCCGGCATGACCCCCTGCACCGGCCGCGACGGCCACGAGCCCGTCCGCTCCTTTTGAAATCGCCTTTTGGGCAAACCAGTTGTTGATGACATCATGCAGCACGATCCCATTGCTGGAATGTGCGGCCTCATAGACATCCGCGCGCGCGCCAAGCGACGTGATCCAGATAGGCACTTCCATGCGCGCCGCAATCTCCACATCGCGGTCCAGGCGGGAGTTTGATTTGTGCACGATCTGGTTGATACCAAAGGGCGCGGCGGGCTTGTCTGGATTGGCTTGGTTATAACGGTCAAGCTCTTCCTTGATGTGAACGATCCAAGCCTCAAGGCTCTCTCCATCTTTTTCCCGGGCATTGAGCGCGGGAAAAGTCCCGACGATCCCGGCCTTGCATTGAGCGATAACGAGCTCGGGCCGTGAAATAATAAAGAGGGGGGCGCCAATCAGGGGCAATCGGAGATGCTTGAGGATAGCGGGAAGTGTCACGGTGCGGTCTCCTGAGGATTTGACGCTTTGACCGCGCCAGCTTTGCATAATGCGTAAATGTCGGCAGCGCTCATGCCAAGATCTGCGAGGATTGCTTCGGAGTGCGCGCCTGGAGCGTCGGGGGACGCTGCAGCCGCGATCCTTTTGTCGCCAAAGCGTGGCGCAGGCATGGGTTGGTCGGGGCCCGTTGCGGCAAAAGCACTTCGTGCGCGGTTGTGTGGATGCTGTGCCGCTTCGGCCGGGCTCAGAACAGGGGCAAAACAGGCGTCGGTCCCTTCCAGAAGCGCAACCCAATGATCACGTGGCTTTGATTGAAAGGTCTCCTCAAGCGCCGTGCGTATGCTGGGCCATTGCGCGGGATCAGTACGATCGCCAAGCACAGCTTCATCAAGTTGCAAGAGCCGCAGCAGTTCTTGCCAAAAGCGAGGCTCAAGCGCCGCTATGCTGATCCAGCCGCCGCAGGCACAGGCGTAGACCGCATACCAAGGCACGCCACCATCCAGCGTGTTCGCCCCGCGCGCATCCTGCCACCTGTTGGAGGCCCGTCGCGCATGGATAAAGCTCATCAGCGTGTGTGTGCCTTCCGTGATGGCCGCATCCACGACGTCGCCTTCACCGACACGCGCCGCCTGTAACAAGCCCGCAACCATGCCCAGTGCCAGGAACATACCGCCGCCGCCAAAGTCGCCAAGCAAGTTGGCTGCAAACATGGGTGCACTGTCTGCCGGACCGGTCGCCCAAAGCGCGCCGGTCAGCGCAATGTAGTTGAGATCATGACCCGCCGCCTGCGCAAGCGGCCCGTCTTGACCCCACCCGGTCATGCGACCGTAGACAAGACGCGGGTTTCGCGCGCGGCAGACATCAGGACCAAGACCGAGGCGTTCCATGACCCCAGGGCGAAAGCCTTCTATCAGCCCGTCGGACCGGTCGACGAGCATGAGCGCCACGTCGACGGCAGCGTGCTGTTTGAGATCAAGCGCGATCGACCGCCGACCGCGTGCAAGAAAGTCATACCGGTCGTGTTCGGCGTTGATACGATCCACGCGGATCACCTCCGCTCCCATGTCTGCCAGCATCATGGCCGCAAAGGGCCCGGGACCGATGCCTGCGAATTCCACAATACGCAAACCAGTGAGAGGTAGATCTGTTCGTTCTGCCATAAGACACGCGTGTCAGATACGCGCCAACTCCGTTTTCAGGTTCTCGCGCATGCGCCCAAGGACGCAGAGCGTTGTTTCGAGGTCCAACGGGTCTATGCCTGCGTTGGCCACTTCATCAACCTCATAGACGATCTTGGTCAAAACTTTGACCAGAGCCCGCCCTTCGTGCGTGACAAAGACAAGGTTTGACCGGCGGTCCGCCGGATCGACCCGCCGGGTGACAAAACCGTGTTCCTCAAGCCTGTCGATGAGCTTTGATGTTGTGACCGTTGCCACATCCAGACGATCTGCAATCTTCGACTGGCTTAACCCATTCTCTTGCCAGAGATGGGCCAGCACCCAGGCCTGGCTGATGGTGATCCCATGCGGCGCAAGCTTGGTATCAAACAAGATGGCGCGGACCCGTGCAAGTTCATGAAATACGGGCTTATAGTCGACCGTCAGCGACGACGGTCGCGATTGGGATGCCGCGCTCAAACCGGGTCCCAAGTAAAGATGTCGCTGGAGCGATCGAGCGGATAAAAGTCCTTTTCCAGCGCTGGAAGGGCATGGTCGAGGACCGTTTCAGGCGTCCAGCCCTCACTGCGATGGATCGACCGTAGGGGACGCGGCTGGCTCATCAGGAAAATCTCGTTGTTGCGGACACAAAAGATCTGGCCTGTTACGGTGCATTCAGGCTGGGCCAAGGCGATGCAAAGCGGGGCAATCTTTGCCGGCGTCATTTCTTTGATGCGGGCGACACGCGCCTTCTCGGCATCTGTGTCCGCCTTGATTGTGCCGATCAGCCGAGACCATGCGAACGGAGCGATGCAGTTCGAACGCACATGGAAGCGCGCCATGTCGAGCGCGAGCGACTTCGAAAGCCCCACAATCCCCATTTTGGCTGCGGAATAGTTTGCCTGTCCGAAGTTGCCAATCAGCCCGGAGGTCGAAGTGAAGTTTATAAAGCAGCCGGAGGCTTTTTCTTTGAAGTGCGTCGCAACGGCATGCGCCATGTTGAAGGCGCCTTGCAGGTGGACGGAGATCACCGCGTCCCACTCATCTTCGGTCATGCGGTGGAAAATCGCGTCACGTAGGATGCCGGCATTGTTCACCACGATGTCCGCCGCGCCAAAGGTTTCCATCGCCTGCTCAAACATCAATTTAGCATCTTCGCGTTTGGCCACATTGCCGAAATTGGCGATGGCTTCGCCGCCGCCTGCCTTGATCTTGGATACCACCTCCTCTGCAGGTGCAACATCCGCGCCTTCACCCGCGCCGCTCGCTCCAAGGTCATTGACCACAACGTGCGCGCCATAAGACGCCATCATAATCGCAATATCGCGCCCGATCCCACGGCCCGCTCCGGTGACAATTGCTACTTTTCCTTCGAGCATGGCGTTTCTCCTTCGCTTGCTTGCTAACTAATTCGCTTGCTTATCATTTGCAAGCGAATTATGAAGAAAGTTAGTAATTCGGATTGGGAGAGTATCGTGTTCAAACGCACTGTCTACTCAGAGGAACACGAGATGTTTCGTGCAACAGTGCGTCGTTTCGTCGAGGCGGAAATTACTCCTCATCACGACCAATGGGAGAAGGACGGCCGCGTCAGCCGCGATGTGTGGCTGAAGGCGGGCGAACACGGGCTGCTTTGCACCGCAATACCCGAGGAATACGGCGGGGCAGGATCAGATTTTCTGGCCGCAATGGTCGTTTTGGAAGAGCTGGCGCGTGTTGGCGCCACGGGGCCAGGGTTCAGCCTGCATTCAGACATCGTCGCCCCCTATCTTCTGTTCTATGGGTCTGAAGCCGTAAAGCAGGACTGGTTGCCGAAAATGGCCAGCGGTGAGGTCATCGGAGCCCTTGGCATGACAGAACCCACGGCGGGATCCGACGTGCAGAGTATCAAGACAACAGCTGTCCGAGACGGTGATGACTACGTGATCAACGGCCAAAAGGTGTTCATCACCAATGGGGGCAACTGCGATCTGCTCGTGCTCGCCTGCAAAACCGATCCGTCAAAGGGCGGCAAAGGCACGTCGCTGATCCTCGTGCCCGCTGACACACCGGGGTTTCGCAAGGGCAACAGACTTTTGGATAAGATCGGCTGGAAGGCGCAGGACACTGCAGAGCTTTTCTTTGACGATGTCAGGGTGCCGGTTGCCAACCTTCTCGGCGTGGAGGGGCGCGGCTTTGTGCAGATGATGGAACAGCTTCCGCAAGAACGGTTGATGCAATGCGTGCGCGCAGCATCGAGCTTGGAGGCAGCGATAAGCTGGACCACGGACCATGTAAAAGAGCGCAAGGCCTTTGGCGGAACGATTTCAGATTTCCAGAATACGCGCTTTCGCCTTGCTGAAGCTCAGGCTGATGCTGTGATGCTGCGCATCTTTGTGGACCGGTGTCTTGAGGCCCACGCGGCCGGTGAACTTGACGCGGTGGACGCAGCCATGGGTAAAATGCTCTGTTCCGAGACGCTTTGTCGGCACCTCGATGCACTCCTCCAGCTCTTTGGTGGCTACGGTTACATGTGGGAGTATCCCATCGCCCGGGCATGGGCCGATGGACGCGTTGGCCGAATTGCGGGCGGCACGGGAGAGATCATGCGCGAGATTATCGGACGGTCGCTCTTCGGACGCATGTGATGCAGCTCTTCGATCTGATCGAAAAGCAAGCGTTCCATACGCCTCGAAAGGCAGCCACGACGTTCGAAGGACGTACCCATGACTGGGCCACCTTTCGGGACCGGATTGTCAGACTGGCGGGCGCGTTAGCTGTCCGCGGTGTCAAACCGGGGGATCGCGTTGCCTATCTTGGGCTGAATTCGCATTGGTTGACCGAAACCTACTTCGCACCCTCCTTGCTTGGAGCCCTCGCCGTGCCTCTCAACAATCGATTGGCTCCGGCGGAAATCGAGGTCATTCTTGATGACTGCGAGCCTACGGTGCTTATTTGCGACCGTCATTTGGCCCCCGTGGCGCAGGCCTTTGCCACGAAAGTGGACACGTTGATCATGGCTGATTGGGTCTCCGCGAGAAATACCACAAATTACGAAGACCTTCTGGCCGAAGCCGCGCCCGCGCCAACCGGGACCGGGTCTGTGGACCAAGAAAGCATTATCATTTTTTATACTTCGGGCACAACTGGACAGCCGAAGGGTGTGATGCTGTCACACACCAACATGCTGACCAATGCCACCGGGACCAGCGCGGCCTATGGGTACACAGACCAGGACAAACTCCTCATTTCAGGCCCGCTTTTTCATCTCGCGACCGGTAGCCGTGTTTTCTCCGCCGTGCTTTGCGGTATTCCCATGGTGATACAACCGAAATTCGACGTCGCGACGCTAATGTACCTCATTGAAACACACAGCATTACAACCACTACGCTCGTGCCCACGATGTTTCAGATGATGCTCGACCACCCGCGTTTTGCGGAGTTTGACCTTAGGTCGCTGAAAAAGCTGAGTTATGGCGGGTCGCCGATGCCCGCAGGCTTGATGGAAAAACTGCTTGAAGCTTTTCCGGGCGTTACCTTCAGCCAGGGTTATGGCATGACCGAAGTCTCGCCGGTCATGTCCGTCCTGCCGTACACCGATCACTGTCCTCAAGATGGCCGCTATCCCAAGCTTTCCTCCGTTGGTCGCCCCATGCCGTACTGCGACGTGCGGATCGTCAGGCCAGACGATGCGCCATCGAACGCCGGAGAAACCGGCGAAATCGTAGTGCGCGGGCCAAATGTGATGAACGGCTATTGGAGACGGCCCAACGAGACCAAAGCGGCGCTGCGTAGCGGCTTCTACCACACCGGTGATGCGGGATGGTTGGACGCAGACGGGTACCTCCACCTTGCGGGTCGCACAAAGGAAATGATCATCACCGGGGGCGAAAACGTATACCCGATTGAAACGGAAAACTGCCTGTCGCTGCATGAAGCTGTCGCAACAGCCGTCGTTCTGGGTTTACCCGACACGCGGTGGGGAGAGCGGGTCGTGGCCGCCGTGACGCTCAAAAGCCCTGTCAGCCCGGAAGACCTTATCGCCCACTGCAAGGTGAGTATTGCTGGCTATAAAGTGCCTAAGGCAGTTTTTGTCTGGGAGACGGCGCTTCCGCTGACACCCGCCAACAAGATCGACAAGATCGAAATCAGAAGGGTGATCATGCAATGGCAAAACCAGTAACTTTGAAAATCAAGGACGGTATAGCCGTCGTGACGCTTAACCAGCCAGAACGTCGGAATGCGCTGACTGTCGCTGCTAAGGAGGGTCTTTCTGCGATCAGTACGCAACTGGCGCAGGATGAAAGCCTTTCGGCCGTCATTCTCACGGGCGCGGGCGGCGTTTTCTGTGCCGGCGGCGATCTCAAAAAGATGTTGGAGCGCCATACATCCGGCGAAGCCGCGGGCGCGGAAGACCAACTTGCGCGTATGAGAGACACACAAACCTGGTTCCGCACCCTGCGGGATTTGCCTGTACCGGTCATCACCGCAGTGGATGGCCCTGCATTCGGTGCGGGTTTTGGTCTCGCGCTCGCAGGCGATTTCGTCTTGGCGTCCGAAAGGGCTCAGTTCTGTGCGTCATTTGCCAAATTGGGTGTTGTGCCCGATCTGGGTCTTATGTGGTCACTTCCCCGCGTCGTTGGGCTGCAGCGGGCGCGGGAGCTGTTTTACACCGCGCGCACGGTGAAAGCCGTGGAAGCGCGCGAACTTGGGATCGCGCTGGAAGTGCACCCACCCAGCGCACTTTTGCCTCGGGCGACGGAGATGGCGCGGCAGATGGCCCAAGCCTCGCCCCTTGCCTTTCGGCTGACAAAACAAATATCAGCGCGGGCCATGGAATGCGACAACGGTGTGATTGAGGAGCTTGAGGCTCAAGCGCAGGCGGTGTGCCTTACAAGCAAGTATCACCATGACGCCATTTCACGGTTTGTCGAAAAGAAGGCGCCACGCTTCGACTTCGAATAGCTACCAGGTATCCTCGTTGGTCAGCACCACTGTTGCGGCAGCTGAGAACATCCCACCAACGCCGTGAACCATGGAGATTTTGGCCCCTTCCACTTGAGCGGGCGACAGGCCACGCATCTGCCGGATCCCTTCCTGGAGCGCGTACATGCCATACATGCCCGAATGCATGTAGCTCAGGCCGCCCCCGTTGGTGTTCACAGGCAACCGCCCTCCCGGTCGCGTGTGACCCTCGGAAATGAACGCGCCAGCCTCGCCACGGCCCACAAAGCCCAGATCTTCCAAACCGTAAATTGGCAGGTGGGCGAACGCATCATAGATCATCAGGTGGTCGACATCGGCTTGCGTGATGCCAGCCGTTTCAAACGCAAGCTTGCCGGAGACGCGAAAGGCCTTGGAGGAAGTAAAGCTCTCCATCTGGCTCACCATCGGTCCTTCCGCGCCTTCCCCGCCGGTGCCGCGCAAGTAAACGGGTTTGGTGGGAAAGTCCTTGGCGCGGTGCGCAGAGGTCAACACGAGAGCGCCCCCCCCATCACTGACGAGACAGCACATGAGCTTGCGGAACGGATAAGCAATCATGCGAGAGCTAAGCACGTCACCCACCGTGATCGGGTCGCGCGCCGTGGCACGCGGATGAAAGGCCGCCCATTCGCGTTGCACAACCGCGACCATGGCCAGCTGTTCTTCGGTCAACCCCTCGTCCTTCATCTTGCGCAGGACCGGCAGCGTAAACCGCATCGGTGGAAAGAGCGGGCCATAGATCGCCTCAAACTCCTGTTGTTGCATGGACGGCATGATCGGGCGGTGCGACCGATGGTTGGACCGCCCGCTTTCCCCATGTGTGATCAATACGGTTGTGCAGAGCCCGGTCTCAATCGCCGCTGCGGCATGACGCACCAAAGCAATGAAAGAACAGCCGCCGACAGATGTTCCATCATACCAAGTGGGCGAGATGCCCAAGTATTGATTGACCTCCGCCACATCATGGCCGCCCGTAGCAAGACCGTCGATATCAGCGGGTGTAAGGCCGCAGTCGGCCAAAGCGTTCAGCGCGGCGTCGGCATGAAGACCGACCTGAGACAGGCCGGGCACTTTGCCGAGCTCTGTGGTTTCGGCGGCCCCCACAATGGCGATCGAGGCGCGGTTCATTGCAGTGCCCCTACAGGGCGAAACTGCGGGATGTAAAGATCGCCACGCGCTTCGAAGGTCACCTCCAGAGGCATGTCCAACGCCAGCGCTTCCGGCTCTTGCGGGCACTCCACGATATTGGTGAGCATTCTTACGCCTTCATCCAACATCACCACCGCCACGACGAACGGCGGCTCATAGCCCGGGGTTGGAAGGTGGGAGATCGTGTAGGAGTAGAGGCGCCCACGGCCGCTGGCTTCTACGATCTCCACGGCGCGACCGCCGCAAAACGGACAAAAGGGCCGCGGCGGGAAGTAATGCTTCCGGCAGTCCTTGCAGAATTGCAAAAGAAGCTTCCCAGCAGCTGCGCCTTCCCAAAAAAACCGGCTTTCAGGGTAGATGGTCGGAATGGGTTTTTCTGTCATCAAAGGCCTCATTTCAAGCGGGCGCGACCGTTGGCGAGGACGATGACGTCGCGCTCGAGAACATAGGCGCGAAAGCGGATGTCATCGCCATCGACCCAAATCTCGGTCCGGACCGTCTCTCCCGGATAGACTGGCGCAGAGAAGCGCGCCTCTTGATGCATGAGCGCGGTGAAATCACCGTCTCTCAGCGCCATAGGAATGGACCATGCTGCAATACCCATGGTGCACAACCCATGAAGGATCGGGCGGTCAAAGCCCACCGTTTTCGCCAGGGCTGGGTCAGCATGAAGCGGGTTCATGTCTCCGCTCAGCCGATAGATAAGCGCCGCGCGTGGAGATGTAGCAAAGTCAAAAGATGTATCTGGTGCTCGATCAGGCGATGTATGAATGGGTTTTCGAGGGCCTTGCGGTCCACCAAAGCCGCCATCGGCGCGCGCGAAGAGCGTGCTTGAGGCTGTCGCCAGATGCGTGCCGTCTGCTGAAAAGACCTCGCGTTCGGTATAGATCAGTGCACCTTTGCCCACGCCTTTGTCCACCAACCCAGTAAGGCGGGTACGGCCCACTATATCGGCGCGTCGTGGCAAAGGCGTGTGGAGCGTGAACGCGTGCTCTCCATGCAGGATCTTCTGCCATGTAATTCCCGTCGAAGGGTCCTGAGCCCAAAACGGCGGCACGCCAAGTACGTTGGCAAATGACGGAAGTGCCGCGAAGGCCTCGGAGCCTTCATACACAGCGCGCAGATGGCATTCGTTCTCCGGTTCCCCAAGACCGAGACCCAGGGCATAGAGGATGCAATCGCGCTCCGTGTAGCTGCGCTCAATATCGGGGAAGTCGCGCGCCATAAGGTCATCGTAATTGATCAATTCAGCGCGCTCGGTTCTTGGATCGCAAGGAAATCGCTTGGGCTACTTTGGGCTCTCATGGGATCAACACGGCCTTGACGACGTCCCCGGTTTCCGTGGCATGAATAGCGTCTTCAATGTCAGCCAACTTGTAAGTCTTGATGAGTTTGTCAAAGGGGAAACGCCCGGTTTTCCAGAGAGCAACAAGCTCGGGTATGAAACTGCGGGGCACGCTATCGCCCTCGACAATGCCCCGGATTCCGCGACCAGACAGCAAGGTTCTCAGCTCAAGCGTTAATTCTGCGCCTGGTTTCGGGACGCCCAGAAGCCCGGCCATTCCTGTTAACCGAAGGCATTCTACGGATTGGCGCACAACGGTCGGTACGCCCGTACAATCGAGCGCATACTGCGCACCTCCACCTGTGATCTCCAATATGCGCTCGACGGCGTTTTCCAAACCGCCGTTTATTGTATGGGTTGCCCCCATGTCCCGCGCGATACTGAGACGGCGTTCGATCAGGTCCACAGCGATGATCTGCGTGCAACCGACAGCACGCGCAGCGAGCACGGCTGCCAGGCCCACCGACCCGGAGCCAAAGACGGCAATCGAAGTGCTGGGTCGACACGCCAGGGCATTCATAACCGCTCCTGCCCCGGTTTGAATGCCACAGCCTAGCGGCCCCATGATTTCAAGTGGTACGTCGGAATCGATCTTGACTACACTTTCTTCGGGCGCGATTGCGTATTCACCAAAGGATGACTGCGCAAAAAAGTAAGCGCTCAGATCTCTGCCGTTGGTATCGGTCAGCGGCGTGGTTCCGTCCGGGCGCCGACCGCTGAAGTTCCGCGCAAAGAATTGGTTACTGTATGCGGGTTGGCCGTTCATGCAATTCTTGCATTGGCTGTCAAAGCCAAAAGAGAGAACAACATGATCCCCGGGTGCCACGGCGGTCACCTCGTTGCCCACCATATGCACGGTGCCTGAACCCTCGTGCCCGAGCACCATCGGAAATGGAATTGGATAGTGCCCCTCTCGAACCACCAGATCCGTATGACACAGACCCACACCCGCGATCTTCACAACAACTTCGCGTGCCCGAGGCGGCTCCATTCTGATCGTCTCGATCCCGAAGCGTCCGTTTTTGTCTCGCAGGACTGCAGCGTTGTAGCTCTTCATAAAACTTCGTGACCTCGTTGACGCGACCGCTCGGGAGTAAGCGGCCACGTCGAGACGTCTTTCAAGATGCCGATCAATTCATCGCGAAGATCGACTTGTAGGTTTGGTAAGCCCCCATCGCCTCCGGACCGAACTCCCGCCCGATACCGCTTTGTTTAATGCCTCCAAAGGGCGACCCCACCGATATCACATAGCCATTGAGCCCGATAGAACCGGTTTGTACTTTCTCGGCAACAGCCTTCGCGTGATCCTTGTCCTTGCTCCAAACGGAGCCGCCAAGACCAAAATCGCTGTCATTTGCAATCTCGATCGCCTGCTCTTCACCTTCATATGGGATGATCGACAGAACCGGACCGAAGATTTCTTCGCGCGCAATTGTCGCCGCATTATCGACATCGGCAAACACTGTTGGCTCCACGAACCAGCCGCCCTGCGATGCGCCGGGTCGACGTCCACCGGTCACCAGGCGACCCTCATTCTTGCCAATCTCGATATAGTGTTCCACCCTTGCACGATGCTCTTCGGACGCAAGCGGGCCAACATGTGTTTCCGGGTCCATAGCATCGCCTACCTTTAGCGCGCCAACAAAACCTGCCACGGCTTCGACAATTTCATCGTACCGGCTCTTTGGAGCCAGAATGCGTGTTCCAAGATAACAAGTTTGTCCGTTGTTGAGCAAACAAGCCGTCGGGATGCCCTGCGTAAAGGTCTCCAAATCCGTGTCCTCAAGCAGGATCGCAGCGGACTTGCCGCCTAATTCGAGCGTGACCGGGCGCAGCAACTCGCCGCAGCGCGCCGCAATCTTGCGGCCGGCGGCGGTCGAGCCAGTGAACGCCACCTTGTCGATGCCCGGGTGCTCAATCAGATACTGGCCTACCTCGCGATCCGCAGGAACCCAGTTTAGAACACCCGCCGGTACGCCTGCCGCGAGGGCGGCTTCGGCCATGACATAGCTGTCGAGAACGGTGCCCGGGGACGGTTTGATAACCATCGTACAGCCTGCCGCCATGGCTGGGCCGAGCTTTACAAGCGACAGATTGACCGGAAAGTTCCAGGGTATGATGGCAGCAACAACACCAACAGGAAGACGCTGCACGAAAGTCTCGGTTCCAAACTGTGACGGGCGGACGTCTTCCAAAACCATCTCTTCCGCGAGGTCCGCGTAGTAATCCAGTAAATTCGGGGCCACTTCTCCTTCGAATGCGCCTGAAATAGAGATTGGCATACCGTTCTGGGTGCTGACGGCCTCGGCTGTTTGTGGAGCCCGCTTGCGCAACTCTTCGGCAAAACGACGCATAATGCGTGCGCGTTCCGTTGGTGCCATTTTTGGCCATTCTCCCACGTCAAAAGCAGAGCGCGCCGCTTTTACCGCGGCATCGATATCCGCTGTTCCAGCCTCGGCCGTTGTACCTACAGTCTCGCCGGTTGAGGCATTTTTTATCGTGAACTGGGCGCTCGTGGCTGGCTTGGTCCACTGGTTTCCTATGAAAAAACGATCATGCAACATTTGGTTTCCTCCCATTGCTTTGGCTTTCTTGGGATCGGCGGTCTGCGAAGTTTCCAAGCGTCAGTTCCGCATATTCCTTCGCTAGTAATTAATACGTATATGAATTAATCGCAAGAGAATTTAATTTCTGGAGCGCGGAGAAACCGTCGCCGGTGCCAATCTGGTTGACGTCATTCTGTTCGCATCCTAATTATATACAGCGGCGTGCATCATGGATCGTAACGCCAAAAAAGGACAACCAATGCCAGACACCGCGTTTGCCCCCAGCGAGGACAGCCATACAGAGAATGAAGCTGGTTTGGTCTTCCAGCACGTCGCGCGCCAGAGGATCAAGTTGCTGGATGCCTTTCTCGCACCTCATGGTCTGACGTCAGCTCAAGTTTACTTGCTCAACGCGCTGTTGCGGGAAGATGGACGCACACAGGTGGAACTTGCACGTCTTTTGGAGATTGGTACCGTCGCCGTGAGCGGAATGGTCGACCGACTTGAAGCCGCCGAGTGGGTTGAACGACGCCCGGATGGCAAGGATCGGCGCACGAAGCGTGTTTTCCTGAAGGCCTCCGCGACATCAAAAAAGCACGTTTTAAGTGAAGCTGCGGCTCAGGTGAATGCCTTGTCTTTTGAACAGTTGACCGATGCCGAGGTCGATCAGCTTTTGAGCCTAATGCGGCGCGTTCGCGGAAATCTGCGCGAAGCCTTGGCCGGAGAGATGCCTACGTTGATACGGGGCTAGATCGCACGTTTGACATCTTCCCAATATTCTGCGCGCAGTTCCCTTTTTTTTACTTTGCCGGCCGCGTCGCGCGGAAAGCTATGCCTTGCCTCCATGTGCCTCGGCACCATGTAGCTGGCGATCTTCGACTTCAGAAAAGCCGTCAGGCCATCGACGTTCAGACGCCTATCCGCCATTGGCTGAATGATCGCGGCGACCTTTTCTCCCGCCACCTCGTCGGGAATGCCAAAGACGGCGCAGTCGGCCACATCAGGATGCGCGAGCATGGCTGCTTCAATTTGAGCAGGATAGATGTTTACACCGTTTGAAATGATCATGTCGGACTTTCGGTCACTCAAAAAAAGATATCCTTCGGCGTCGATGAACCCAACATCTCCCATTGTGACCAGATCGCCACAGCCTGCTTCTTTTCGTGCGTCCGGACGATTAAGGTAAGTGAAATCCGGTAGATCATCCCGGCGCCCGTAAATCTCACCGATCTCGCCGCATTTGCAGGGATCACCTGTTTCATCCAGTACCGCAATGCGCGCTGTTGCCACTGCGCGCCCAACGGTACCGGGGCGTGAAATTGCATCTTCACTTGATGCAAAAGTCACCGCGCCCAATTCCGTTGATCCGTAATATTCGTAAATGACCGGTCCCCACCAATCGATCATAGCCGCTTTCAAATCCGGCGCGCATGGGGCCCCTGCCACCACAATGTGCCGCAAGCTCGACAGATCGTACCGCTGCTTGACGTCGTTGGGTAAACGTAAAAACCTTTGAAGCATCGCAGGAACGACAAAGCTCGTAGTTACACTGTAGGTCTCGATATCTCTGAGCATGCCTTTTGCGTCGAACCGTGGCGGTAAAATCACACGACCGCCTGACTTCAACGTTCCATCCAAAAAGCGATGTGCCGCAGCATGATACAGCGGCGTGGCAAGCAGTGTTCGGGCGTTGTGATCCAAAAACGCGTCGTAAGCGACCTTCGCTGGCGCTGCATCTCCAAGCCTGTGCACGCCTTTAGGTCGCCCGGTCGTGCCAGAGGTGTAGATCAAAGGGTATGGACGTTGTTTTGAGGGTGCGGCAATCGGCTTCTGCTGAGTGATCATCGAGGTCCAAAGCTGCATTCCATCCGGTAACTTCAAATCCTGCGCCGCGACAGAATAGGCCGCTGCTATTGCGTCTGGCGTTGGCACCAAAAGTACATTCAGACGCTTAACAAGATCACTTGAAAGGTCTTTGGCAATGGTGTTCCAAAGGTCCACGTGAGCGACCAAGAAGCTTGTTTCGCTGTCCTCCAGTATAAAGGTTATGTCCGGGGCTTTCAGATGCCAATTGAGCGGAAGCGTTGACGCGCCGGCCAGACGCACAGCTTCGCTGACGGTAACAAAAGCCGCGTCATTTCTGAGAAGCAACGCCACGCGCTTGCCCGCCGCTCCAAGTGCCGCAAGAACCCCCGCTCCCCGAGCTGCGTCGTCTGACAACTGTGAGAGTGGGTAGATTTTTTCAGCAAATACAATGTTCGGCATCGAAATTCTCCTTCCTTCAAATATTAATTCGCTTGCTATCTATTTGCAAGTGCACTACTTGTGTTGTGAACTGAAATGAGGCGCGTTCGGCGCAAAAACCTTGGGCGGCGACCAGATGGCGATTGTCGAGACAGTCAGTGATTTCCGAGAAAGGCTAAGTAAATTCGCCTTCCCTGAGGTTACGCAAAGTTACACCACAAAGGACTGCATTCTCTACGCGCTGGGCATAGGGTTTGGCGAGAACCCGACGCACCGCGCGGAGCTTCCCTTTGTTTTCGAGGAGCCAAAATTGCGCGTTGTCCCGTCAATGGCGGCGGTGCTTGCAAGCCCGGGTTTTTGGGCGCGCGATCCTGCGACCGGTATCGACTGGCATCGTTTTTTGCACGCAGAACAAGAAGTTGTGCTACACCGTCCGCTCCCTGCAGAAGCGACGGTGCGTGCAACAACCCGGATCACACGTATTATAGATAAGGGTAACGCCAAGGGCGCACTCATTTACCTTGAGCGCGAAATTACCGATCAATTTGGTGCATTGGCGACCGTCAAAGTTGTGAACTTCGCGAGAGGGAACGGCGGATGCGGCGGTGACAGCGGACCGCAACCTGTGCCTCATGACATGCCAGTTGGTCCACCAGAGACCAAATTTGAAACTCATACCGATCCCCGCTCGGCCTTGTTTTATAGGCTGTCCGGTGACCCCAACCCGCTTCATGTTGATCCGGATGTCGCTTCACGTGCAGGTTTTGAACGTCCCATTCTACATGGTCTTTGCTCATTCGGAATCGCAACGCGAGCGGTTTTAGCCACGTACTGCGATTACGATCCAAGGCGACTGCGCTCGATTAAACTGCGCTTTTCCCAACCTGTCTATCCGGGCGAGACAATTCGGGTCGAGATGTGGCGGGACGGATCAGAGATTTCGTTCCGCGCAACGGTCGCGGATCGTGGCGTCACGGCGCTTGATCACGGACATGCCAGAATTGAAAACGCCGGGAGCTGAAACGGGACGTTTGGGCGGCTGTACGACCCCAGATCTCCCTGGCGCCCGAAAGGCGACATCATCGGCTGCAGATTAAATCGCGCGAAGGCAACCGATTGTCCTGAACCTTGCTCGTCACACTGCTTTATCAACTTGGTTTACACTCCGCGGCGATGAGGCTTGCATTCGTCGGCACGCGCAAGCCTTAGGGAATGTCGTTTCCAGTGACCCAGCTTGGCATCGCCGCTCCAGCGTGCTTGACCCCTAATAGCCCACAACAGAAACTGGCCGAAGCAGTCGAATCGAATGTACATTTGGACGGAATGCGGACATGTGAAGGAACGCTGAAAGGTGCGCATTGGATCTGCTGACGGAGTAGCTGGGAGCTTTGATGAAGGACCGGACAACACCAGATTTCGTACGCGGCCGTCTGACGCGGGCAGCGCCAACCGCCGCGGTCGACAAATGACAGCGCAGATTGCGGACCTTTGTAAGGCACACCAAACTTAGCAAACGAAGAAACACGAGGTTCGCTTTTGAAGGTAAATTTCTTCCTTATCGGTGCCCAGAAGTCCGGAACAACAACGCTTCAAAAAATCCTGTCCGTTCACAATGACATTTTCGTCGTACCAAGCGAAGTATCATTGCTCGAAGATCCATGGTTTTCGGCAAAAACTTTCTCGGAACTCGACAGTCTGCTGAACACTGAAGATGCCAGGATAAGGGGCATCAAGAGGCCGCACCTTTTATTCATGCCTGAAATTGCGGAACGTATTAAGGCATATGACCAGAACGCGAGGATCCTGATTGTTCTAAGGGATCCGATTGATCGCTTCGTGTCGGCCTACTTTCATCACTTGTCTTATCGGACAATCCCGTTCGCACCACTGAACATCGGTGCAATGAGGATACTTAGAGGGGAATACGCAAAAAGCTGGCCGATTTCGAACACGATCTTGGATTATGGTTTGTACGGGAAGGCTATTCAGCACTACCGAAGCTTCTTCACCGCCGACCAAATGCTGGTTTTGCATTATAAAGATTTGTCGGTCGATCTGGAGGGCGTGAAAACAGATTTGTCCAACTTCTTTTCCATTCCGAATGAGTGGGGCGCGCATCTTGGAGAAGTTCGGGAGAATTCTGGGCTCAGATCACCATTGAAGGTGTTGTTTTCCCGTATCGCGAAGGCGCAAACGCAAGTCTATGAACCAAAAAGCGGGCTGGTTTACATGAGACCAGGTGGACCCAAGTCTACAGCGCTTCTTAACCTCGCGAAAAGGATGGAGCGTGCGGTTCCTGATCTGGATCTTTGGAAAGTGGATCTGAAGAAAGACGTTTCTGCCGCACTGAAAAAGGCTTATGAGTACGATCAGGAGTTACTGGCTAGATTGACCGGCCGGAGACTGTTTTAGTCGTCAAGTGTATCGTTGCGACTGCAATTGAGGCACGACCGTTCGAGACTTCTCAGAAGTGTGCGTTCGAAACCAAGACAAGCCCCCTGCAACCGACCAAGCGCGCGAGAACAGATTTGTTCCATGTCTTTTTCAACGCGTTCTATGACAATCAAAAGCTCTTGGCTGTCTGACCACGTCTTTCCAACCAGTTGTCCCTTTAGTCGACGGTTATTGAAAATAATGATCTTAACAGGTCGAGATAAAAAGGCGCGGATGCATCGACGTATGAGCCTCCCTCAAAGCAAAGTTGTATATTCCAAGAGCCATGATGCCAATCTCGTTGACTACCCAATCCGGGATATCGACGAAGATGAAAGTTTCACCGAGCTGTTTTTTGAAGCCCGGGAACAAACCATGACAGGCAAGGGCGCGATGTTCGCGCTCTACAACGCCTGTAAGTATGTGCATGAGCAGGGCATCTCCGGCGCTTTTGTTGAGTGCGGTACCTGGGCCGGAGGAAGCGCTATTTTGGCCGGGTTGACCTTTGAAAAGCTGGGAGCCGATCGCGCGCTTTGGTTATATGATACATTTGACGGAATGACCGAGCCGACCGAAGTAGATTTCGACAGAACGGGGGCCAAAGCCGCGACTTACTTGGAAAAGTTCAGTGACGATGTTGGTTGGTGTTACGCGTCTCTCGATGACGTATTTCCTAATTTCGCGACAGCCGGTCTGACGACTCGCAATGCGCGGTTTGTCAATGACGACTACGGTAACGAGTCGGGCTTGAGAATAGCGACCGACGAGTACTTTCAGACTCGGTGTGCACCTTTACTAATTTACTAATTCGTTTTAACGATCAGCTTTGCATTAAATTATAAGGTTCCGGCATCCGGATGATCAGTTTTCGTTTTTCGTGATCTTTGCTTTGCTGGTTTATAGCCCTTAGCTTTGGATTTAGTATTACGATGCGGGTGTGCGATGCTGGAGCGACGGCACTTGATGATCGAAACTGGCTTCAACGAAAGGCGTTCGAATGAAAGATCTGGTCGACCCAATGCACGTTCCCGGGCTCGCGCCTTTGCACCTGCAGGCGGAGGGCTATCCTGAAGAGATTTTCATTACTCCGGATGTTCAGATCGAATTGATCAAAGACGGTTCTCGACAGTTCCGCGAAGACGCGGCCGTATATGATGAGCGCTGGTCAGATCTGGATTCTCTGAACGCTGAAGTGCTCAAGCGATGCCAATCGCTCTTCCCAGATTTCGACCTGGCATCGGTTAAACATGCGCTCGACATTGGCTGCGGTTCCGGCAACGCGACATTCCCGATTCTGTCCGCTGCCAATGAAGCGGCTGTTTACGCGACGGATATCAGCCCGGACATGGTGTCGATTCTGGTTGAACGCGCGCGCCGTCGCAATCAGCTCAATCGGGTCCTGCCGTTCGTGTCGGACGCCGAAAGGGTTCAGCTGGAACCAAACTCCTTTGACCTGATTTTTGGCTCGTCGATGGTACATCACCTTGTCGACCCCGATGCATTTCTGGATCGGATTTTCGCGTCACTGCGGTCAGGCGGCATTTGCCTGTTTACGGAACCTTTCAAGGCGGGCCATCAGATTCTGCGTCATTTTATAGAAGAAATGTCCAACGATGGCCCATATTCCATCGGGATACCTGAGAAGATTCAAAAATTCTTCCGAAGCTACATATACACTGTCGACATGATGTGCACGCTCGACAGAACGCAATTGGACTATACCAAACTGGAAGACAAATGGATGTTCCCGCGCAGGTTCTTCGACGATGCCGCGCGTCGAAATGGCATGACTTTTGCTTCATTTGCTATCGACCCGGTGGAACACGGCTTTCTGGACAACGTTGAGAAGCTCGTCTGGCGTGGATTGGGGGAAAAGTGGCAGGTGCCCGAACCGGCCCGGAGTTTCGTCAAGCGTTTTGATGATCCGCTTCCGGCCGATCTTTACGAAGAGTTACTGACGGCCGGTTGCGTGGTTTTCAAGAAGTAACAGAAAGCTGGGCGCACGTTGCTGCGTCGGCATTGATCACCCTCGCTTGAGCAGTCAAACGTGATTTTTGGTGCGTGATCAGCCTATGGTTCATATGCACGATGTTTACCGGGGTGGTCGTGGGTCGTCAGTTCCGCAAAGCCCTGAGGTTTCCACCAAGGCTTGCACTTGCAAGACCGTGGGCGCTGACAGTGCCATCGCGATCCGAAAAATCTTGCAATAGCTTATCGCATTGGTATGCCCGGCAATCGTTCCGTTGCACCATAACGCCACCGATCTATTGGTAGGCAAGTTTTGGAACGGCAAGACGCGGCGATGGAAGCAGTGACACGCTTGAATGCGGTCGTAGTCGAGGAGTGCGGCGAACCGCCGCTCCGAGCCCGCAGCGACCAATGCTGCCTGCCTCATGAGAGGTGGCTAAACTTTGTTCTCCAGACCGTATGAGGAAACTGGCCTTTCCATTTCCTGCATCAACTGTCAAAGCTACACCGGACTTCCGCATGGAGCTCTAACCCATATGCTTATTCTCAGAAGTGTCGTTGTCACTTTCTTTGTGCTGGCCTCAGACGCAGCGCTGGCACGCGACATAAACACAATAGCCTTGAGCTTGCAGCATTACACGACGCAGTGCCAACAACTGTACCAAGATTATGCCGGTTACGTTTCTCGCTTACCTGAACGCAATCCAAGCGGTGATCCGACCAGCACTGTAAGCCCAGATGGCCGCGCGATAACCATTTATTTGGAAGTCGATGGCGGGTACCTTGAAGCTATGATTGATGTGCTCTCTGAAAGAGTTGTCCAGCATTGCGCCTACTATGCAGAGCTTGAAACGAGCTGGGACACTAATGCTATTGCGTCTCAGTATGTCCAATGGCTAAGCCAAAGCAGCACGCTCGAAGTCGTGGGCGGGCATTCCCCAATTTACGGCTACGACCATTACCGGCACACCATTCTTGGTGCTTGGCCAGCGTACAACATAGAAATACAAACCAATATCCATCAGAACGAGTTTCAGGTTTTATCAACTCGCATATTGCAAAAACAAAAATAATAATGGGCTGGCTTGGGGGTTCATGATGCGCTCAATATTCACGCAATAACAATCACTGTCATTGCACTGGTGACACTCAGCGAACTTTGAGACACCGATGTCCGAGTTGCACACAAAGATGGCTTTCACTGCGGCTGAGCTAATGTCCGCTTTCAATAGTTTCCTTTCGATATAAAATCGAAATTGTGTGCTGACTCACTGAGAGATTGGAGGTGTCGCCGACACAAGCGTTGCGTTCATCTCGGGCCAATCAAGGATCGCATACGTACTCGACACAATTTTCCAAAGTCCGGCACGCTTTCTGATAATCGAATAGACCGGATACGGTTTTCGAAAAAGCTCGCCATTTTTGAGCATTAGGCTCGAAACGTGAGTCGATCCCACAATATCTGCAGCGAGGAACTTCGCTGACAAAATTAAACGTGCGGCGTCAATTATACCGTTTTGCTGATAGTTGCGCCTGACATCATCGAATGTTTTGCGAAAGTCATGTTCGGACTCTACCACTCTCTTACAGTGTGCAGTCTCGATAACGTTAGGCAGGTCGAAACATGACCGAAACAACTCGTACTTTCCTTCCATGATCCCGCGCCCTGTCTCAAAAAGCAATTTGTCGGCGATTTCTTCGGCTGTACCATCATGCCACATTTCCAGAGCCCTCTGTACAGCCTTTATCTAGTGTTCATGACTAGAAGCGCACAAGTACTTTCGCCGGTGTGTCATATCTGAAAAGGGCGCATTTCTCCCATTCAGGAGTTCATGACTATTCGAATTGCCATTTCTTTCTTCGCCACTTTTTGCGCCGCTACTATGGCGGCTAGCAAGTCGTCAGCCCCTATTTCTTTGGCGCACTCCCCCGCATACGTCAACAAATTATACAGCGCGCTCAGCTCTACACAACTCATGTCTTCGTCAGATTTGTTCATTTACCCATCCATGCGAGCATCTCGCTAACAACCGTTGATTGCTTTCTTTACTCAAATCAATCGATCAATTAGAGATAATCGATGCAAAATACTGATCTATTTCGAATTGATGGTCATGCGCTTCGAGTGTTTGTTTCGGTGTGCGAGACAGGGTCTGTCAGCAGAACGGCGGAGCTGTTTGAGCTCAACCAATCGACGATTAGCCATACGATCGACAAAATGCGCTCAGCAATGGGAGATCCACTGTTCATCAAGACCGGACGCGGCATCACGCCCAGTGAAAAAGCTTTGGCCATCTTGCCTCGGGTGCAAAAAATTCTTGCGGATATTGAAGGTTTGGTTGCGCCTGAAAACTATGATGTCTCTTTGGATTCCCGACCTGTCGTGATTGCCATACCGACACCGGCTTTGCTAAATGAGATACGAGCACTCAGTTCCAGCCTTTCCAAAAAGACACCCAATGCGCGGTTAGAGGTCAGGCGCCTTGCGCCGCGCAATCGCATCGTTGAAATGTTAACCCAAGACGAAGTCGAATTGGCGATTGCTGTTTCAGGATTTCGCTATCCGCCCACGCTAAACAGTTGCACTTTCGGAACAGAAGAATTGGTCGTTTATTATGATCCGACGTGCCGCCCGCCGATTCAAACCGTTGAAGATTATGCTAGGGCGCGCCATGCCGTTGTGAATTTTGGGGGCGGCGTAAAAAGCGAAATCGAAAAAGCCATATCAGAGATTGGGTTAAAACGTGATGTCGTATTGGTTGCGCCGACCGCTTCGATGCTCGGCGACTTGATCCAAGGCACAGATATAATCACAACCATGCCGCGCCGCTTAGCTGATCATTCTTACCGCGGACTATCTTATGCTGAACTACCATTTGCTGTTTCCAAAATCGTATATGACCTTGTTTGGCATCGACGATACGAAAACTCTGGCCGAAACATTTGGTTGAGAGAGTTGATTTTGGCGACACGCTGACCTTTTTTGCAAGGGCGGACCGCGTTTGAAAGGCTTTGAAAACGACTTGCCCTAGAATTCATCCGCGTAACCGGTTTGATTTTAAATCGCTTGGAGCGCGTTTCAGAATCGGTTTTGCTACCGCAGTGCAATTCTTTAGTTAAAGGCTCGCTTCAGACATTTGCTCCAGATCGGGGTGAACGACCGCTTCTGGTACGGTTCGCCTAGTCGCGCGGAGATAGTTTTCTCGATGCGACAAATTCTTATCGCGTCGCCAAGTGCTAGGGAAAAAGATCAATGGAACGTCGCGCCCGAACATTTAAAGTGTCAGCAATTTAAATGAGCGCAGCAAGCGCAGTGCGTGGCAGAGGCCAGGCGATTATACGTCCGAAACGTCATGACAACTCGCGGACACACCTACGCTCGGCATACGTTTTTTTGCAACCATGCAAGAGATCCAACAAAAGGCACATCGCCGTGACGAAATGCTCAGCAAGGGTCGAAACTATGGATGCTGATGCAGCCTTGCAATTGCTCGCGGTTCAAAGAAGACGTCCGTTTGTCTAGACCCTGTATCTAGCCCCCTGTGTCTGGGCCACGGATCATAGGTTTCTCTAAGACGGTTTCCGGGACTGGCGGGCGCATGTTGAGTGCCTGATGCGGGCAGGTGTGGCCGTACTGACTGAGCCATTGATTGATGACCATCTAGGCCCGCTTCTTCGTCGTGAACCATTCAGCATTGAGAGCCTCTCGACGTAGTGTCCCATTGAACCGCTCATTGTAGCCGCTCTCCTACGGGCGATCCCGGGCAGATGCGGATCGGCAAAATATTGCGATACTTACGCCTCGATTCGTATTACTTTGACCTCAATCCTCGCTACATAAATCGTTGCTGCGTGAGGCCTTTTTCAGATGGAGGCAAAGTGATTGGAATCGGCACCGATCCAAAATTGCTGTCCGCGATAAAAAGATGCAGGCCAGAAACTGACTGCTGAGCAGCTACGCCGCCAAAAAAGTATCGGCTGTTGCGGGTTTGTTAAAGAACGACAGCACCACAACGCGGGATTTTATCGAGTATGAATTAAAGAGAATTAAAGGCGAAGCGGCCTGACTTGATACTTCACGAAATAACGGAAAGCGAAGCACATCCCCTTCATGAACCGCTTAAAGTGTCAAATGGTGACAGGCACTAAAGTTGTCTTCAGTCGATTGTCGAAATTAGGATAGAAGCGCAAAGACTATTTCTATCTCAGACGATACTCAAAGCGATTAATTTTCATGCCATCGCTTGGCCTCATACAAATGCAGGCCGCTTTAGGCAGTGCGACCACGATGCAGGAGACTAGGAGCCACCGTCACATTATCGCATTCGGCGCTCGCAAATTCCCAACCTGCATTCAACAAAATTCAGAGGGTGGACAGGAAAATGGATGAGAGTGCGCTGACAGAATTTAAAATCTTTTTTTCAGTGGCTTAACATCGATATTTGGTGCCCAGGAGAGGACTCGAACCTCCACGTCCATACGGACACTAGCACCTGAAGCTAGCGCGTCTACCATTCCGCCACCTGGGCTGGTGCCGTGGATCAGGCGTGTACGCGCAACGTCGCGGGGTGTCAAATCGATTCTAGCCGCGTTCCGGCGCCAGCTTGTTTGACGGTTACGCTTTGCGTCTTGTTTCACTCTGATACGCGCTAGATTGCCTTTCATGCATTAGACTTGAGGTGGACATGTCCAAGCTTGTTACAATCTTTGGGGGGTCCGGCTTTGTCGGACGTTACATCGCGCGCCGCATGGCGAAAGCAGGATGGCGCGTTCGCGTCGCCGTGCGTCGCCCCAACGAGGCGATGTTTGTAAAACCTTATGGTGTTGTCGGCCAGGTCGAGCCTGTATTCTGCAATATACGCGATAATGCATCTGTAGAACAGGTCATGTTGGGTGCGGATGCGGTTGTAAACTGTGTGGGTATTCTGGTCGAAGACGGGAAAAACCGCTTTGCCGCTGTCCAGGCCGAAGGCGCGGCGCGCATTGCTCGGATCGCCGCTGCTCAAGGCATTTCTCGAATGGTGCAACTTTCAGCGATTGGAGCAGACGCAGCGTCCGAGAGCATCTATGCGCAAACCAAAGCGCGCGGCGAAGCCGCTGTTTTGGAGCATTTGCCCGATGCTGTTGTTTTGCGCCCGTCTATCATCTTTGGACCTGAGGACCAGTTCTTTAACCGTTTTGCCAGCATGGCCAGACTGGGCCCTTTTCTGCCTGTTGTGGGTGCAAATACAAAGTTCCAACCTGTTTATGTCGACGACGTGGCGCAGGCCGCCGAAAAAGTGCTGATCGGTGGCTTTGATCCGGGCGTCTATACTCTGGGTGGTCCTGAGGTTGCCAGTTTCCGCGAACTGATGCGACTGATGTTGGAGGTCATTCACCGGCGCCGTGTAATACTGAACGTCCCGTTTTTTGCAGCGCGCATCATGGCTTTTGGCTTCGACATGCTTCAGGCCGTCAGCTTCGGTTTGATAAAAAACGGGATGATCACGCGTGATCAGGTCAGAAACCTGGCCAATGACAATGTTGTTGGATCTGGTGATCGTGGCTTTGATGCACTCGGTATAGAACCCGTCGCGATGTTGGCAGTTTTGCCAGAGTACCTTTGGAGATTCCGCCCTTCCGGGCAATACGATGCCATCAAGGATTCAGCCAAGAACCTGCGCACTTAGGCGTAGGCATAGATCAAGAGCACTGTGCCTAGGATCACCCGATAAACGACATAGGGTGTGAAGCTCACGCTTTGCAGCAAACGCATCATCAATACCAGCGCCACAAGCGCAGCAAGAAAGGCGAACGCGGCGGCGAGAAGACCGTCCCGCATCATTGCCCAGTCCGCGCGTCCCGCGATGTCGATACTCAAAACCAGACCGGAGGCAATTATGGTCGGGATCGACATCAGCATCGATAGCCGCGCGGCGCCTTCGCGATTATATCCAAGCTTGCGCGCCGCTGTAATGGTAATCCCCGAACGGGACGTGCCAGGGATTAGTGAAAACGCCTGTGCGAGCCCCATTATTGCAGCGTCTCTGATGGTCCATCTTTCGGCAGTGCGCGTCAGTGATCCTGTCTTGTCCGCCCAGTAGAGCACCAGTCCAAAACCGAGCATCATCCATCCTATAACGGCCACGGACCTGAGCATGTCGGCTAAACCTGTCAGAGCGATAGCTGCGCCGACAATGATGACTGGGACTGTCGCAACGCCAAGACACAACGCAAGAAAGGCCCCTTGTGTATCAACACGCCCTCTGAACAATCGCAAAGTGCCTGCAGCTGCCACTTTGACGTCAGACCAGAAATACAGAATGACAGCGATGAGCGAGCCGACATGCACTGCGATATCGATGGCCAGACCCTGATCGGGACTGCCGGTCAACGCTGGCAACAAGACGAGGTGGCCCGACGAACTGATTGGCAGGAATTCCGTCAAGCCCTGTATCACCGCAACGAGCAAAAGATGAAAGAGGGTCATGACGCCAGTCCACAGCACGTTCTGTGACGCCTTGGTATAAACACAGGGAATCAATTGCAAACGCGCATTTTAGGACCGAAACGGACTTAAAATGCGCATGAAATTATGCAATCCAACTCGAAATTCGCACTAAAAGAGAAAATAATGTCAGTATTACTGACTTTATTTATCTGTTAAACTGTCTTAAACGGGCGGTTCCGGGGGGTGCTTCGGAGTGCAAGCGGAGGTTTTTATGTCAGGCCAGCAGATGTTGAAGTTCGTAAACGTGGAACGGGACATGCCCGAGAAACGTGCGGCAGACACACGCCGCAAGGACTTTCAGGAAATCTATGCAGAATATGCCGATGCAAAGGCCAAGGAACAGTCCAGCCGCTGCAGCCAGTGCGGCGTGCCTTACTGCCAGAGCCATTGCCCGTTGCACAACAACATTCCCGACTGGCTGCGTCTGACAGCTGAGGGACGCCTGCGCGAAGCGTTTGAGGTCAGCCAGGCCACCAACACTTTCCCGGAAATCTGTGGACGGATCTGCCCGCAGGACAGGCTGTGCGAAGGCAATTGCGTGATCGAACAATCCGGACACGGCACGGTCACCATAGGCGCGGTGGAAAAATACATAACGGATACCGCGTGGGACGAAGGTTGGGTCCAACCGATCACACCCAGGCAAGAGCGGGCCGAATCCGTTGGCATCATCGGTGCGGGACCCGGCGGTCTGGCGGCGGCTGATATGCTGCGCCGCGCCGGCGTTCAGGTCACCGTTTACGACCGGTATGACCGGGCGGGCGGCCTGCTCACCTACGGCATTCCCGGTTTCAAGCTGGAAAAGGACGTGGTGATGCGCCGCAACGCGCAGCTTGAGGCTGGCGGGGTCACCTTCCGGCTCAACTGCGACGTCGGTGACGACATCACCTTTGACGAGATCCGCGCCGCACATAACGCCGTGATCATCGCCACCGGGGTCTACAAGACGCGCGAGATAGAAGCCCCGGGTGCAGGGGCACAGGGTTTGGTGCGTGCGATTGATTTTCTCACCGCGTCCAACCGCAAAAGCTTTGGCGACACCGTGCCGGAATTCGAAAGCGGCACGCTCAACGCGGCGGGCAAGCGGGTTGTGGTGATCGGCGGCGGTGACACGGCGATGGACTGCGTTCGCACGTCCGTGCGTCAGGGGGCCGCGTCGGTCAAATGCCTTTACCGCCGCGACCGCGCCAATATGCCCGGGTCGCAGCGCGAGGTGCAGAATGCCGAGGAAGAGGGTGTCGTGTTCGAATGGCTGAGCGCGCCGAAAAGCTTTGTCGGGAACCCGGTGACAAGCGTTATGGTGCAAAAGATGCGCCTTGGCGCACCTGATGCGACAGGACGTCAGGCACCGGAAGTCATCGAGGGCGCGGATTACGTGGAAGATGCGGATCTGGTCATCACAGCGCTGGGATTTGAGCCTGAAGCCTTGCCGACATTGTGGGATCAACCAGAGCTGCCCGTGACGCGTTGGGGCACCGTGATGGCGGCGTTTGGTACGGGTGAAACCGACCTGCCCGACGTCTATGCCGTGGGCGATATCGTGCGCGGTGCGAGCCTTGTTGTCTGGGCGATCCGCGACGGGCGAGACTGCGCGCAGGCGATTCTCGAAAAGCTGAATGCCGGGGCCGCGATCGCCGCGGAATAAGCCGAGCGGCACCCAAAAGACCACAACGGTAGAGTGTCGGTTCAACGTCGGTATGACGTCGGTGCGCAACGCACGGTAGGAATTTGTTAAGGTCAGACTGTCTGACCGAATTGGAGAGGGCACCAGAAATGGGCCAGACAGGGATCATCGAAGGGCAGTGCCTGTGCGGTGCTGTGACTGTGGAGGCCGAACTGGCCAAAACGGAATTGACGGCCTGCCATTGCGACATGTGCCGCAGACACACCAGCGGTATATTCATCGGCCTGTCGCCCGTGCAATCCAGCATCAAGATGAACGGACCTGCCAAGAGCTTTCGGTCGTCGGAATGGGCAGAGCGCGGGTTTTGCCCGGAGTGCGGCTCGACGTTGTGGTATGGCACTGTGCATGATGGCGCGCGGTATCTGGCGGCGGGGCTCTTTGACAACGCCGCCGGCGGAACCGTGACCTATGAATACTACTCTGACGTCTGTCCGCAGGGGTACCGGTTGAAAGACGTCAAAAAACGCATGACCACAGAAGAAACCATTGCGTTCTTCACAGGTGGCGGGGAGCCGGGCTGATGTGCGACGCTGTGCTTAAAGGCCAATGCCTGTGCGGTGCCGTGACCGTCACCGTGGATGGCGCGCACGACCCGCGTCCGGGCGTGTGCCATTGCCGCATGTGCCAGCGTTGGTCGGGCGGTGTGTTCTTGTGTTTCGAGGCGGCAGCCGGCGCGGTTTGCGTGACCGGGCCCGTGGCGCGGTTTGCGTCCTCGGATTTCGCCGAACGCGCATTTTGTGCAGCCTGCGGATCGCACCTGTGGATGCGCGACACCGACGCAGATGACGCAGATCAAGCAGCCTATGAGCTGATGCCCGGCCTTTTTGATGAAGCACGGGACTGGGCGCTTCGGTCCGAGATTTATGTGGACAATGCAATTGTGCCTTTGCCGGGGGATCACCCGCGCGCCACTGCTGCGCAGTACAAAGCCAAGAACAAAACCGTCGAGGAAGATGCCTGATGACCAAATATGATGAAGCATGGGTTGCCCGCGAAACCGCCAAACGTGCCTATATGGCCGATCACGGTCTTTACGATGAGAGCGAGGAACACTCATCCTGCGGTGTGGGTCTGGTGGTGTCGATCGATGGCAAACCCTCACGCGGCGTGGTGGACAACGGCATTCAGGCGTTGAAGGCGATCTGGCACCGGGGCGCCGTGGATGCTGACGGCAAGACCGGAGACGGCGCTGGCATTCACGTGCAGATCCCGGCACCTTTCTTTTACGATCAGGTTCGGCGCACGGGTCACAACCCGAATACCGATGAGTTGCTGGCCGTCGGGCAGGTCTTTTTGCCGCGTACGGATTTTGGCGCACAGGAAACATGTCGGACCATCGTGGAAACCGAAGTGCTGCGCATGGGGTATTACATTTACGGCTGGCGCCATGTGCCTGTGAACATCACCGTTCTGGGCGAGAAGGCCAATGCGACGCGACCGGAGATCGAACAGATCCTGATCTCAAACTCCAAGGGGGTCGATGAGGACACTTTCGAGCGTGAGCTTTACGTCATACGCCGCCGTATTGAAAAGGCGGCTTTGGCGGCGCAGGTGCCGTCGCTCTATATCGCGTCGCTCTCCTGCCGGTCGATCATCTACAAAGGCATGATGCTGGCCGAGCAGGTGGCGGATTTCTATCCCGATCTGACGGACGAGCGGTTCGAGAGCGCCTTTGCGATCTATCACCAGCGCTATTCGACCAACACGTTTCCGCAGTGGTGGCTGGCCCAGCCGTTCCGCATGCTGGCGCACAATGGCGAGATCAACACGCTGAAGGGTAACCTGAATTGGATGAAGAGCCACGAGATTCGCATGGCGTCCGCGACCTTTGGTGAGACGGCAGAGGACATCAAGCCCATTGTGCCGCAGGGATCATCGGATTCCGCCGCATTGGACGCGGTTTTCGAAGTCCTGGTGCGCGCGGGACGCAATGCGCCGATGGCCAAAACCATGCTGGTGCCTGAAAGCTGGTCCAAGCAGGCGGTTGAGCTGCCGCAGGCCTGGCGCGACATGTATTCCTACTGCAACTCTGTCATGGAGCCCTGGGACGGCCCCGCGGCTCTGGCGATGACCGATGGCCGTTGGGTTTGTGCCGGGCTCGACCGGAACGGTCTGCGCCCGATGCGCTATGTGGTCACCACAGATGGCATGGTCATTGCGGGGTCCGAGACGGGCATGGTCCCGCTGAATGAGACGAATGTGGTTGAAAAGGGTGCTTTGGGTCCGGGTCAGTTGCTGGCCGTTGACATGAAAGAAGGTAAGCTCTTTCACGACAAGACGATCAAGGACAAGCTGGCCGCCTCGCAGCCGTTCGGGGAATGGGTGGGCAAGATCAACGATCTCGACGGCGCTTTGTCCGGCATTACGGAAAAACCGATCTACTCCGGTGCCGATCTGAGGACGCGTCAGGTAGCGGCTGGTTATAGCATTGAAGAGATTGAGCAAATCCTTGCGCCCATGGCTGAAGACGGCAAGGAGGCGCTTGCTTCGATGGGGGATGACACGCCCTCGGCGGTCTTGTCCAAGCAGTATCGGCCGCTGAGTCATTTCTTCCGTCAGAACTTCAGTCAGGTGACAAACCCGCCGATCGATAGCTTGCGTGAATACCGCGTGATGAGTCTGAAGACGCGGTTCGGCAACCTCAAGAACGTGCTGGATGAGGACAGCAGCCAGACGGAGATTATCACGCTCGACAGCCCATTTGTTGGCAATGCGCAGTTCGACGCGCTGATGGCGCATTTCAACGTCGATCTGGTGGAGATCGATTGTACCTTTGCGCCGGGCACCGGCCAGCTGAGTGCCGGTCTTGCACGCATCCGCGACGAGGCGGAAGACGCGGTGCGTTCAGGCGCCGGGCACATCATATTGACCGATCACCGGAGCGATGCGGAGAAGGCGGGCATGCCGATGATCCTCGCGACGTCCGCCGTGCACAGCCACTTGGTGCGCAAGGGGTTGCGGACCTTCTGTTCGCTGAACGTGCGGTCCGCAGAGTGCATCGACCCGCATTATTTTGCAGTGCTGGTGGGGGCCGGGGCGACGGTGGTGAACGCCTATCTTGCAGAGGATTCCCTTGCTGACCGGATCGGACGCGGGCTGCTGGATGGCACCCTGACCGAGGCCGTGGCGCGGTATCGCAACGCCATTGATCAGGGCTTGCTGAAGATCATGGCGAAGATGGGCATCTCGGTGATCTCCTCTTATCGCGGCGGGCTGAACTTTGAAGCGGTCGGTCTGAGCCGGGCCATGTGCGCGGAGTATTTCCCCGGTATGACCAGTCGGATCAGCGGGATCGGCGTCAGCGGCATCCAGCACAAAATCGAGGACGTCCACCACAGAGCTTGGGGGGCGGATGCCACGGTTCTGCCGATTGGCGGATTTTACAAGGCACGCAAGTCGGGCGAGACCCACGCATGGGAAGCCACCTCCATGCACATGATGCAGATGGCCTGCAACAAGGCGTCATATGCCATGTGGCAGCAGTATTCGGACAAGATGAAACGCAATCCGCCGATCCATCTGCGTGATCTTCTGGACATCAAGCCACTGGGCAAGCCTATCGCGATTGAAGAGGTGGAAAGTATCACCTCCATACGCAAGCGTTTTGTCACGCCGGGCATGAGCCTCGGCGCGCTGAGCCCTGAAGCGCATAAGACACTCAATGTCGCGATGAACCGGATCGGTGCAAAATCGGACAGTGGAGAGGGCGGAGAGGACCCGGCGCACTTTGTACCTGAACCAAACGGAGACAACCCCTCTGCCAAGATCAAGCAGGTGGCCTCGGGCCGCTTTGGCGTGACGGCGGAGTATCTGAACCAGTGCGAAGAACTGGAAATCAAGGTCGCGCAAGGCGCCAAGCCGGGTGAAGGCGGCCAGTTGCCGGGGATGAAAGTCACCGACCTGATTGCGCGGCTGCGTCATTCGACCAAGGGCGTCACTCTGATTTCACCGCCGCCGCATCACGATATCTATTCCATCGAGGACCTCGCGCAGCTGATCTACGACCTTAAGCAGATCAATCCGCGCTGTAAGGTGACCGTCAAGCTGGTGGCCTCCTCCGGGGTGGGCACCATCGCGGCAGGTGTGGCCAAGGCAAAGGCAGATGTCATTCTGATCTCTGGCCACAATGGTGGCACCGGTGCCTCCCCCGCAACCTCGATCAAATACGCGGGACTGCCATGGGAAATGGGCCTGACCGAGGCGCATCAGGTGCTGGCGATGAATAACCTGCGTGACCGCGTCACGCTTCGCACCGATGGTGGTTTGCGCACGGGGCGTGACATTGTCATGGCGGCGATGCTGGGGGCCGAAGAATACGGCATCGGTACAGCAGCGCTGATTGCGATGGGCTGCATCATGGTGCGGCAGTGCCAGTCAAACACTTGCCCCGTGGGCGTGTGTACGCAGGACGAGTCGTTACGCGCCAAATTCACCGGCAACGCGGACAAGGTGGTAAACCTCATCACCTTCTATGCGACCGAAGTGCGCGAAATCCTCGCCGAGATCGGCGCGCGCAGTCTGGATGACGTGATCGGACGCGCTGACCTGCTGACGCAGGTGAGCAGAGGATCGGCCCATCTGGATGATCTGGATCTCAACCCGCTGCTGATCACGGTCGATGGCGCAGCGGATATTGTCTACGACCGCGCCAAGGACCGCAATGCCGTGCCGGACACACTCGATTCCGAGATTGTGCGCGACGCCCAACGCTTCCTTGAAGACGGCGAAAAGATGCAGTTGAGCTATGCGATCCAGAACACGCACCGCACCGTCGGCACGCGCACGTCTAGTCATATCGTCAAGAAATTCGGCATGCGCAATGCGCTGCAGCCCGATCACCTGACGGTCAAGCTGTCAGGCTCGGCCGGTCAGTCGCTGGGTGCCTTCGCGGCACCGGGACTGAAGCTGGAAGTGTCGGGGGATGCCAATGACTATGTGGGCAAAGGTCTGTCCGGCGGGCGCATCGTGGTCCGCCCGCCCATGGCCTCGCCCATTGTCGCCGGCGAGAACACGATCATTGGCAACACGGTGCTGTATGGTGCGACGGACGGGTACCTTTTTGCCGCCGGGCGCGCGGGCGAGCGGTTCGCCGTTCGAAACTCCGGTGCCAATGTGGTGATCGAGGGCTGTGGGTCCAACGGGTGCGAGTATATGACCGGCGGCGTTGCTGTTATCGTCGGAGAAATCGGTGCAAACTTCGGGGCCGGGATGACGGGTGGCATGGCCTATCTTTACGATCCGGAGGGCAAGGCTCAGGCGTTGATGAACATGGAAACGCTGGTGATCTGCTCGGTTACCGTCGATCACTGGCGCGGCCAGCTTGAAGAAATGCTGGAGATGCATCTGAGCGAAACCGGCAGCCGCCGCGTGGCTGATATTCTTCAGCATTGGGACACCGAGCAGCATCATTTCATGCAAGTCTGTCCGAAAGAGATGCTGGACAAGCTGCCAGCACCACTGGGCCTGGAGGACACGGCCATTCCGGCGGAGTGATCAGCGGCACGCGAACGGTTCACAACCGGCCATGGCGCGCCTAATCTGCGCGCCATGGCAAAATCAAAAACAAGAAAACGGGCGGGCAGACAAAAGAGCAACCGGGCGCGGCTGAGCTGGCGGCGCGGCCGGACCGTTTTGAAACGGGCCTGTCTCGGGGCTGTTCTGCTGGGGTTACTGATCGTAGCGCTGGGTCGGCTCATGCCGGTCTGGACAACGCCCTACATGTTTGCGGAAAGCCGCAGGCTGGGCGGTGTTTCCTATGAGTGGACGGCGCTGGAGAGTGTTGCGCCGGTTATGGCCCGGTCCGTGGTGGCGGCAGAGGATGCTAATTTCTGCAATCACTGGGGGTTCGACATGGCCGCCATTCGGGATGCCATCGAGGATGGCGGTACGCGGGGTGCATCAACGATTTCGCAGCAGACAGTGAAAAATCTCTACCTCTGGCACGGGCGGAACTACACGCGCAAGGCGCTGGAGGCTCTGATCACCCCGGTGCTGGAGGCGCTGTGGCCCAAGGCGCGGATCGTTGAGGTTTATCTCAATATCGCGGAGTTCGACGCCGGTGTTTTCGGCGTAGGCGCGGCGGCAGATCACTATTTTGGCGTGGCGCCCTCGGACCTGAGCGCTGTGCAGGCTGCGCGACTGGCTGCGATCCTGCCGGATCCGAAGGGGCGTTCCGCCTCCAAACCCTCGGCCTTTGTGCGCAAAAGAACGCAGGCGATCATGGATGGCGCAGCAACGATCCGCAAAGATGGGCGTGCGCGCTGTTTCGAGAGTTGAATCCCACGCGCGATACAGGCATTGAAGGCACGTTTCAAAGCAGAAGATGGCACTTCGACTATGGCACGACTATTTCATGTTCCCCTCTCCCCGTTTTGTCGCAAAGTGCGTCTGAGCCTTGCCGAAAAAAAGATCGAAGTGGAACTGGTCGAAGAACGCTATTGGGAACAGGATGCGGATTTCATGCGGCGCAATCCCGCGGGTAAGGTGCCGGTGTTGCGTCTCGACGGGGTGATGATGGCTGAAAGCACAGCCATTTGTGAGTATATTGAGGAGACGCGGCCTGATCCCGCCCTAATGCCGAAAGACCCGGTCGCGCGGCAGGAAGTCCGGCGTCTGGTGAGCTGGTTTGATGACAAGTTCCATCATGAGGTGACGTCGAAACTGCTGTATGAGCGGGTCAACAAGAAGGTGATGGGGCATGGGTACCCGGACAGCACGAATGTGAAAGCAGGGGCGAAGGCGATCAAATACCATCTCGATTACATGACCTGGTTGCTGGATCATCGCCGCTGGCTGGCGGGCGACGCGATGTCGCTCGCGGATTTTGCGGCGGCCGCGCATTTGAGCGCATTGGATTATAACTCAGACGTGGACTGGAACCGCTCTGAGGTGGTCAAGGACTGGTATGCCAAGATCAAGTCGCGCCCGGCGTTCCGGTCCATCCTTGCCGATCAGGTGCCCGGGTTCCCCCCGGCGCGGCATTACAATGATCTGGATTTCTGAGCCCGTGCGGGGTGGGTTTTTTTGTGCAATGAGGGGGCTGGCGGCCCCCTCAAACTCCCCTGCGGATATTTTTGGATCAAAGAGACCATGGGCGGGCTGAAGGCGCGTCTGGTTGAACGTGCCTTGGCGGAAGGGTTCATCGCCTGCCGCATTTGCCGCCCTGATGCGGTGCCCCTGGTGGCCGAGCGTCTGGCAGATTTTGTGCAGAAGGGCCATCACGGGCAGATGCACTGGATGGCGGACCGGATGCATTGGCGTGGCAACCCCGCTGCGCTTTGGCCCGAGGCGCGGTCGGTGATCATGCTGGCGGAGAGTTACAGCCCTGCGCAAGATCCGCGATCGGTTCTGGACGAGCCGGAGCGCGGCGCGGTGTCGGTTTATGCGCAGGGGCGCGATTATCATGATGTGGTGAAGAAGCGTCTGAAGCGGCTGGCGCGCTGGATGATCGCGGAAGCGGCCGAACATGCGCCTGAAGTGAAGGTGTTTGTGGACACGGCCCCGGTGCCGGAAAAGGCGCTCGCAGAGGCGGCGGGTCTGGGTTGGCAGGGCAAGCACACCAACCTTGTCAGCAAGGATTGGGGCAACTGGGCGTTTCTGGGATCGATCTTTACCACGCTTGAACTTGATCCTGATGCCGCAGAGGTCGATCATTGCGGGTCCTGTCGGGCCTGTCTGGATGTCTGTCCCACGGATGCGTTTCCCGCGCCTTATCAGCTGGATGCGCGCCGGTGTATTTCCTACCTGACAATTGAGCACAAAGGGCCGGTGCCGGAGGATCTGCGCGCCGGGCTAGGCAACCGGATTTACGGCTGCGACGATTGTCTGGCGGTCTGTCCGTGGAACAAGTTTGCGGTTGCTGCGCGCGATATGCGGTTGCTGGCGCCGCCGGAGCGGCAAGCGCCGCAGCTGGCGGAGCTTGCCCGACTCGATGACGCGGCCTTTCGAGCGATGTTCTCCGGCTCGGCTGTCAAACGGATCGGGCGCGACCGGTTTGTGCGCAATGTGCTTTACGCCATAGGAAATTCCGGTGCGCCGGGCTTGCGTGCGCGCGCCCTTGCGCTTACGGACGACCCAGATGCAGCCGTTGCGGATGCAGCGCGCTGGGCTGCGATGCGGTTGCAGGACCGCTGAGCAGCGCCGGGGTCGGACGGGGACGGGAGAGGCAGGCATGTCTATCGTGCTGGGAGTGGACACAGGCGGCACGTATACCGACGCCGTGCTGATCGAGAACGATGAGAAAATCATTGCATCGGGCAAGGCGCTGACGACCCGACAGGACCTGGCACTGGGCATCGGGGCGGCTGTGCGCGGTGTTCTGGACGCCGCCAATGTGGCGCCCGGCGACGTGTCCATGGCATCGCTGTCGACCACGCTGGCCACCAACGCGCTGGTCGAAGGACAGGGCGGGCGCATCGGCTTGATCTATGTGGGTTTCCGGGAAAGCGACCTGGAGACGCATGGGCTGCGAGACGCTTTGAAAGGCGATCCGGTTCTGATGTGTCGGGGCGGTCACGACTATGCCGGGTCCGAAGCTGCGCGTCTGGATATCGAAGCCATATCCGGGTTTCTGGCAGAACAGGGCCCGTCGGTATCGGCTTTTGCCGTGGCAGCGCAGTTCGCCACGCGAAACCCGGCCCATGAAGCGCAGGTCGCCGCCATGGTCGCCAATCAGACCGGGCGGCCGGTCTCTGCATCGCATGAGCTGTCGGCAAAACTGAACGGGCCGAAGCGGGCGATGACGGCCCTGCTGAATGCACGGCTCGTAGGCTTGATCGACAGGTTGATCGGACGGGCGCAAACAACCCTGACCGAGCTTGGTGTCACGGCGCCGCTGATGGTGGTGCGTGGCGATGGCGCGCTGATCTCTGCCGCGCAGGCGCGGGTGCATCCAATTGAAACGATCCTCAGCGGCCCGGCGGCCTCGCTTGTCGGTGCCCGCTGGCTGACAGGCGCGCGGGACGCAATTGTGAGCGATATCGGCGGGACAACAACGGATGTGGCCCTGCTGCGCGCCGGGCGCCCGGCGCTGGACCCGCAAGGCGCACGCGTGGGTCCTTATCGCACCATGGTTGAAGCGGTTGCAATGCGCACGACAGGCTTGGGTGGTGACAGCGCTGTGGAAGTCGCCACGAGCGGGTTGCAGGGCGGTCTTACACTGGGTCCCCGTCGGATTGTGCCCGTGTCCCTGATCGCGACGGAAGATCCGGAGGTGGTGCATGCCAGCCTTGATAAAGCAATGCGCTCGACCACGCCCGGCGAGCATGACGCGCGGTTTGCAATTGCCATTGCGGGGCAAGAGAGAGAGGGTCTGACCGGTCGAGACGCCGCGCTGTTGGATCGGATCGGCTCCGGCATCGCGCCGTTGGAGCAGGTCTTGAAAGCACGCATCGAAACCAGCGCCCTGCAGCGCCTTGTAGAGCGTGGAATTGTGCAGATTGCGGGCGTCACCCCTTCGGATGCAAGCCATGTTCTTGGGCTGCTGGATGCCTGGGACAAAGAGGCGGCGCACAAAGCGCTGCACCTGATGGCGCGCAAACGCACTGGGTCAGGCGACCTTTTGGCGGCGACGCCCGAAGCCATGGCACAGATGATCGTGGATCAGATGACGGATCAGACGCAAACCGCATGGCTGGAGACTGTTTTTGCAGAGGACACCAGTGATTTCGGCGCGGCTCCGACTGTGTTGGCACGCCATCCGCTGGTGCGCCAAGCGTTTGCGGGGCATAGCGGACTGCTGCGTCTGGAGGCGGGATTCGAACGGCCGGTCATCGGTCTGGGCGCGTCGGCGGCAACATACTACCCGGCGGTGGGCCGGGCGCTGAACGCCGAAACAATCCTGCCGGAACACGCGGGTGTTGCCAATGCGATCGGCGCTGTGGTGGGTCGGATCACCATGCGACGCTCGGGCTCGGTCACGGCGCCGGCTGAGGGACGCTACCGGGTCCATTCTGAAGGCGCACCACAGGATTTTGGGGATCTTGATGCGGCCTTGGGAACGCTGGAAGCCCAGCTTGCAGAGGCTGCGCGCGCAGACGCGACTGCTGCAGGCGCAGATGACGTGGATATTCATGTAGCGCGCGACATAAGGCAGGCAGATGTGGAGGCGCAGGAGGTCTTTGTCGAGGCCCAGATTACGGTGGAAGCCACGGGGCGCCCGCGACTGGCCGTGCACTAGGCGCCGAAAAGATGGCGCACCGGCCTCGTCAGGACCCGGTGCGCCGACGTTTACTCCGCAGCCTGTGTGGCAGAGCGCTTGGGCAGCACCCAGTTCGGGCGCGGGAAGTGGCAGGTATACCCGTTGGGGAACCGCTCCAGATAGTCCTGATGCTCGGGCTCTGCCTCCCAAAAGTCGCTCACGGGTTCCACCTCTGTCACGACCTTGCCCGGCCAGAGGCCGGACGCCTCCACATCGGCGATGGTCTCGACGGCCGTGGCTTTCTGAGCCTCGTCTGCATAGTAGATCGCCGAGCGGTAGCTCAGACCGATGTCATTGCCTTGCCGGTTGGGTGTGGTCGGGTCATGGATCTGGAAGAAAAGCGCGAGCAGGTCGCGGTAGCTGATGACATCGGGATCAAAGATCACTTCAATGCCTTCGGCATGGGTGCCGTGGTTGCGGTATGTGGCATTGGGTACGTCGCCACCGGTGTAACCCACGCGGGTGGAGATCACACCCGCGCGTTTGCGGATCAGATCCTGCATGCCCCAAAAGCAGCCTCCGGCCAGAACGGCGCGTTCTTCAGTCATGTTACATCCTCCACTTGGTCAAGGTATTGGCCATAGCCTTCCGCCGCCATGTTATCGCGATGGATAAAGCGCAGCGAGGCCGAATTGATGCAGTAGCGCAGGCCGCCGCGATCGGCCGGGCCATCAGGGAACACATGGCCCAGATGGCTGTCGCCATGGGTTGAGCGCACTTCCGTGCGGACCATCCCGAGGCTGCTGTCACGCAATTCGGTGACATGGGCCGGCTCAATGGGTTTGGTGAAGCTGGGCCAGCCGCAACCGCTTTCGTATTTGTCTGCGGAGGCAAAAAGCGGCTCGCCCGAGACGATGTCGACATAGATGCCGGGGTCTTTGTTGTAGAGGAGTTTTCCGGTTCCCGGACGCTCCGTCGCATCCTGCTGTGTCACGCGGAATTCCTCCGGCGACAGGCTGTCGATGGCCTCTTGCGTTTTGGCATAGGTGGGCATCTTCGTCTCCCTTCAAAGTGTCATGCTATAACATGGTCATATCAGCGTGAAAGAAAAGGGCAGTGGGCGGCATGTCACAGGGCAGTGATCCAGCAGGTCACATCCGCGTCAGAGCGTCGCAAAAGCCGCTGCCGCAAGTGGATCGTCGCGGTTTTGTCTCTATCTGAGGCATATCGGATGGAGGTCTCCATGAAGCAGTTGTTGGCAATGGTTATTGGAATGGTTGCTCTGGCAGGCGCGGTGTCGGCCGGTCCGCGCGCGTACGAGTTTCCCTCGATCGATGGTGGAACGCTGACCATGGCCGATTGGGCGGGCCAGCCGGTGCTGGTGGTGAACACCGCCTCGCGATGTGGGTTCACGGGTCAGTACGAAGGTTTGCAGGCACTTTATGACGCCTATCGCGATCAGGGTCTGGTGGTTTTTGCCGTGCCATCTGATGATTTCAACCAGGAACTTGCCACGGCGGAAGCGGTGCGCGACTTTTGCGAGATAAACTACGGGCTGGACCTCCCCATGGCCGACATTACGCATGTACGGGGCCGCAAGGCGCATCCGTTTTACAAGATGGTCCGAGCCGAGACGGGTTTTGTCCCGCGCTGGAACTTTAACAAGGTCCTGATTGCGCCTGATGGGCGGATCGTGGAGACATGGAGTTCAAATGTGACGCCTATGTCGCGCGCGGTCACATCAGCGGTCGAGGCATTGCTGGAGCCGCCCGGTCAGGGGTAGTCTGGGCCTGAAAGGGGCCAGCCATGACCGAAAAGAAGCTGGATGTGTCTGACGCCTACGCGCTGGAGACGCCGGAAGATAACCTCAAGTTCTACGCCGATTGGGCGGAACAGTATGACAGTCGCTTTGCGATAGCCTCAGATTATGTCTTTCCGCAACGGGTTGCGGAGGTTTTTGCGGAACGCGGCGGTGGCGGACCGGTGCTGGATGCGGGCGCGGGCACCGGACTGGTGGCCGAGGCGATACGCCGGTTATGCGATGTGGCACTGGATGCGCTCGATCTGTCAGCCGAGATGCTGGCGGTGGCGCGTGAAAAGGATATTTACCGGCATTTGATCGAGGCAGACATGACACGGGTCCTGCCGATCGAAGACGCGCGCTATGCGGGCATCGTCAGCGCGGGCACATTCACGCACGGTCACGTGGGACCCGACGCGTTTGACGAGTTGATGCGCGTTGCTGCTTCGGGCGCGCTTTTTGTCCTGACGATCAAGGCTGAGCTTTTCCGAACGAAGGGATTTGATGCCAAACTCGAGGCTTTGGCGCCGAAGATTTCCGATCTGGATGTTCGTGAGGTGCAGGTCTATGGCGACGGCGCAGACAGCGCACACGCGGAGGATAAGGGCCTGATCGTCAGTTTCGTCCGCTCCTGATATCAGGGGTTGCGCCAGACCAGCATGGTGCTGCCGCCTTCCAGACCCGGGCTGATGCCATACGTGGAACGGTAGCTTTTCGAAAAATGCGACAGTGACCGAAACCCGCAGGCGACGCAGACATCCGTGACCGACAGATCGGTCTGGCGCAGAAGGTCGCGTGCCCGTTCAAGGCGCAAACGCAGGTAATAGCGTTTGGGAGAAGCACCAACGTACTTGGCAAAGAGCCGTTCTAGCTGCCGTGTGGACAGCGAGACGACCTCGGAAATTTCGTCGGGTGTCAGCGGGTCTTCGATATTGTTTTCCATCACCTGCAACGCAAGTAACAGCTTACTGTTGCGCACCTTGGTTTGGGTGCGCAAAGCCGTGCGCTGGCTGTGCTCGGGCTGACGCGGATCGGTGTAGACCATTTGGTCGGCCACCCATGTGGCCAGTTCGTCACCATAGTCGTTGCGGATCCGCTCCAGCATCATATCCATAGAGGCGGCGCCGCCGGCAGTCGTAAAGATGCGGCCGTCGACGCAGAAAATCGCGTCTTCGATGATAACGTCAGGCAGAATTTCTGTGAGTGCGGAGCGATACTCCCAATGGGTTGTCACGCGTTTGCCTGACAGCAGGCCGGCCCGCGCCAGAATGTAAGTGCCCGAGGACAACGCGCCAAAATCCATGCCACGCCGCACCTCATGTCGCAGCCAGTTAATCAGCTTGGCGGATGTGGCGTTACCCACGTCCTCGCCTGCGCAAATGACCAGGGTTTCATCGCGTGCAAGTGCGCTCAGCGGACCGTCAACCGCGATTTCCACACCGTTATAGGCCGGAACCGATGTGCCGCTCTCGCCGAGGATACGCCATTGGTAGTACGTCTTGGCCGAGGGATGCCGGTTGGCGAGGCTGAGCGCTTCAAGCGCGCAGGAAAACCCCAGTTGCGAGTAGCCGGGGATCAGGACAAAAGCGTATTTCTTGGCAAGCTGATCGGGTGTCATCTCTGGCGCGCATGCTTGAAGTCGGATCAGCCTAATCGCATTTTTGCGCCGGAGAAAACCGTTTTTGTCAGCGTTTTTGTCGCGACAGCTGAACGGCCAGAATGCCGAGCGTGATGATCAGAACGCCGATGATGTCCTGCAGACCCAACGGCTCCGCCAACAAGAGGGCGGCGACAGCCACGCCAAAGAACGGATTGAGGAAATGGAATGTGGCAGCGCGCGTCGCGCCGATCCGGTTGACGAGCCAGAACCACACGAAAGTGGCGGCCAGTCCGGGCACCAGCGTGGTATAGGTGAACGCCGCCAGAAGCGTCCAGCTCGGGGTGAGGCGCGGGGTTTCAAAAGCTAAAGTCGCAACTGCAAGAGCCGCGCAGCCTACGAGCATCTGTAGCCCCACGATCATCAGGAAGTTGCCGCCTGAGGTAGCACCCCGTACTGACAGTGTGGCAACAGTCAGTGCGATCACCCCGATGCAACACAGAGCCAAACCGAAGGGGTCGATTCCGCCTGTAATGCGGGCGCCCATGATCAGACCAACACCCGCGAGACCCGCGATAAGGCCGACGATGCCCAAAAGCCGCAAGCGTTCACCCAAAAGCAGCCACGAGACAAGGGCGACCAACAACGGCATGGTGGAGGCGATGATGGCGGCAACGGACGCTTCGACCGTTTGCATGGCAACAAAGTTAAGGCCAAGATAGACCGCATTTTGCAGTACGCCGAAAATGACAGTGGCGCGCCATTGCGCTGAGGTCAGCCGCCAGGACTGGCCCAGCGCGCGCGCAAGGGCGACGCCCAAAAGCCCGGAGATCAGGTAGCGAAGCGTCAGGGCCGCAAGGGGGGAGGCGTCCGCCACAATAATCCGCGCGGAGGTAAAGGCGGACGACCACATGATGGCAAAGGCCAGTCCAGCAAGAATTGCGCGTATGTCCATAAATACCAGGTGGTGACAGTGGCCACCGCTCACGATCGTGCAAATGTCGCGGGAGTTCAAGCGGCCGAGATGCTTACAAAAAAGGCACGGCTTCATTTGTCCCGCCACATCAGCAGAGTTTTTTGCTTTTTTGCGCGAAAGGTCAATTCCCTCCGTTAACGTTTAAAATACCACTGGCAATTTGAAAGTCTCGACAGGGGGGCATATGGCCGAATTTTTCACTAAGTTTATTCTTTCTGGCGCGCTGATATTCACCTCGACTTTTGCCCATAGCGCGACATTTGACGGTGAGTTTTGGAACCTTGTACCGTTTGCATCGCGCGTGGGTCCTGGAGATTTTCCCATACCGGACCCGTCGGATCCTGATGCGTTGACCGAATTCGACGTCGTCCTGAACACAATTGCGGGCGGCAGTCCGGATGCAGAATTCGAAGTCAGTGCTTTGGATTTCCCTAACGCAACCGCAACACCGCAAATCGATTCACTGACCACCGGGCAATTTGCAACCGATGCAAACGGCATGCCTGTCTACAATGAAACAGCGACACTGGGAGATTTTCTGGGAGCATTCGCCACCGAGCTTTCCTCCGCCGAGGCGCAAGAGAATCTGGCGGGAGGCGTATTTCGGTTCACCGGCTTTGTCTCTCTGATGGCCGGCGTGAATGACTTTGAAGTGACATCCGACGACGGTTTCCAGCTTTCGCTTGACGGAAATGTTGTGCCGGGGAGTTTCACAGAACCCCGCGGATTGAGCACATCGTCGCTGACTTACACAAGCGTTGCGGATACTGTCGCAAGCCTTGAGTTGATCTACTATGATTCCGGTGCGGTGGCAGCGGGGCTCTTTGTGACGCAGCAGGGTTCGCCGCTGTCGCCGGTGGCGGATCCGAACACTTCTGTTGTTCCACTGCCGGCGGGCGGCATCCTGATGCTGGCAGGGTTGCTTGGCTTTGGAATGCTGCGTCGTCGCAAAGGCTGAAACTTTGTCGGTCAGCGCATAAAAAAAGGCCACCCGAAGGTGACCCTCTGACAGTGCACGTGTTTTGGCCTCAGCCGTTCACGCTGTCTTTGAGCGCTTTTGCGATGGTCATCTTGACCACCTTGTCAGCGTCTTTCTTGAATTGCTCACCGGTTGCCGGGTTGCGCACCATGCGCTCCGGCCGCTCGCGGCAGTAGATTTTGCCCACGCCCGGCAGGGTGACCGCACCGCCGCCTGAAACTTCGCGCGTGATCAGGCTGCAGATGGCGTCCAACGCTGCTGCCGCCGATTTCTTGTCAGTGCTCATTTCCTCCGCAAGTGCGGCAACAAGCTGGGTTTTTGTCATTGGTTTTGCCATATTGTTCTCCTTCGCTGCCCGACGAATTGGGCCTCATGGAGCGAATCTATCCGTATGTTGTGCAGTAACACAACGATTAGTAGTCGAAATTAACGAAAAACATGCTGATTTTCACGCTTTTTCGGGGAATTTATCAATCAGAGGAACGCGGTTTCCTCAAATGACCGTAATTTCCGGCTATGGATACGCTCAAGCGGTGTCGAACGCAATCGTTCCATCGCGTGTATTCCGATCATCAAATGGCGCGCGACCTGCGTCTTATAGAAGTCCGAAGCCATGCCGGGGAGTTTCAGTTCGCCGTGCAGCGGCTTGTCTGACACACACAGGAGGGTGCCGTATGGCACGCGGAAGCGGAAGCCGTTAGCGGCGATGGTTGCGCTTTCCATATCGAGCGCAACAGCGCGTGACTGGCTCAAGCGCTGTACCGGCCCGGATTGGTCGCGCAGTTCCCAGTTGCGATTATCGAGACTGGCAACGGTACCCGTGCGCATTAGGCGCTTGAGCTCGTAGCCTTCTAATTCGGTGACTTGCGCCACGGCCTGTTCAAGTGCGATCTGGATTTCGGCAAGTGCGGGGATCGGAACCCAGACCGGAAGGTCGTCATCCAGCACTTTGTCTTCGCGCAGGTAGGCGTGCGCCAGCACGAAATCTCCCAGCGCCTGCGAGTTGCGCAGACCCGCACAATGGCCGACCATCAACCAGGCGTGCGGACGCAGAACGGCGATGTGGTCGGTGGCGGTTTTGGCGTTGGAGGGCCCAACTCCTATGTTGACGAGAGTGATGCCCGATCCGTCCGCGCGCTTAAGGTGATAGGTTGGCATTTGCGGGGTCTTGGCGCTGGGCGCGAGCGGTGCGTCGCCGTCGGTGATCTCGGCATTGTCGGTTGCGACAAAGGATGTGTAACCGTTGTTTCCGTCTTTGAGCTGCGCGCGGGCAAAAGCTTCGAATTCGGAAACATAGAACTGGTAGTTCGTAAACAGCACATAGTTCTGGAAATGCTCCGGATCGGTGGCGGTATAATGTGCCAGACGCGCGAGCGAATAGTCGATCCGCTGAGCAGTAAAGGGCCCGAGCGGGGCTACGCCGTCTGCGGGTATGTGAGTGCCGTTGACGATGTCATCGTTGGTGGTGCTGAGGTCCGGCACGTCAAAGACGTCGCGCAGTGTGAAATCGGCGGCGCCCTCCTGTGGTACGGTGGTGTCGGGATCATTGGCCACGGCAAAGTGCACCGGCATCGGTGTTGCGGACGGGCCGATGGTCACGGGTTGGCCGTGGTTTTCGATCAGCAGCCCGATCTGCTGGGTCAGATAGTTGCGGAACAGGTCAGGACGCGTGATCGTGGCGCGGTAGCATCCGGGTGCGGAGACGTGTCCGAACGACAACCGCGTGTCTACATGGGCATAACTGGAGGTTTCGAACAAGATCTGCGGGTAAAAGGCGCGCACCCGCGTTGCAGGCGCGCCATTTGCGAGGGCCTGCTTGAATTGCGCGCGCAGAAACCGGGTGGCCTCATCGTACAGCTCTTCGAGCCGCGCGACGGCCTGCGCGGCATCGTCGAAAGTTTGTGGAGCGGCGGCGTCCGGCGAGAGAATATGCGTCATGATGTGGTCTCTATCACGGGAATGAATTCAAAAGTGCGCACATCCACCAGACCGAGATCAGAGATCCGAAGCTCCGGTATCACCACCAGCGCGAGCAGAGAGTGTTGCATGTAAGCGTTGTTGAGCGCGCAGCCGCAGTCGCGCATTGCCTGCATCATCGCGTCGGCGCTCGCGGCAACCTCAGCGGCCGGTCGGTCTGACATCAGACCGGCGATGGGCAGCTCCACGAGCGCTCGTTCCACGCCGTCCTTGAAAATCACGATGCCGCCACCGATATCGCCCAATCGGTTTGCGGCCATCGCCATATGCGCGCGATCGGTGCCCACAACGATCATGTGGTGGCTGTCATGGGCCACGGTCGAAGCCATGGCCATCGGACCATCATAGCCGAAGCCAGAAACAAAGGCGTTGGTGACGTCTCCGGTCGCGCGGTGGCGTTCGACAAGCGCGATCTGCGCAACGTCACCTGTGGCCTGCACGCGCCCGTCTGTCACTGGCAGCTCGAACTTCAGAGCACGTGTGGGGGCCTGGTTTTCCACGACACCGATGACATTGGCGGTCACCGCATTTGCACCATGCGGCGCCGCCACAGTGAAATCCTCGGCTGTCAGGCGTTGGCCCATGTGCACGGTCTGGCGTGCCGCGGCGGGCCAGTCAAAATGCGGACAATCCACCATGCAGGTGCCTTCCCGGGCAACAATCCGGCCGCGTGCGATCACCAGATCAATGGGCAGCGATCTAAGATCGGGTGTCAGGATCACGTCAGCGCGGCGACCCGGCGTGAGGGAGCCGATTTCACGTTCAAGCCCAAAATGCGCGGCCGTGTTAATCGTGGCCATTTGCAGCGCGACGACGGGATCGCAGCCGCAGGCGATGGCATGACGCACCACGCGGTTCATATGGCCCTCGTTGACGAGCGTGCCAGAATGGCAGTCATCGGTGCACAGGATCATATTGCGCGGGTCCAGCCCCTTTTCGGTGATCGCCGTGATCTGGCTTTCCACGTCGTACCAGGCCGAACCAAGACGGATCATCGACCGCATGCCCTGCCGCATGCGCGCAATGGCGTCCGCCTCGCAGGTGCCTTCGTGGTCGTCTGCCGGTCCGCCAGCCAAGTAACCGGCAAAAGCAGGGCCCAGATCGGGCGAGGCATAGTGCCCGCCCACTGTCTTGCCGGCACGTTGGGTCGCGGCGATTTCGGCCAGCATTTTGGGATCAGCGCTGGAGACACCGGGGAAATTCATCATCTCGCCCAGCCCGATGATGCCGGGCCATGTCATCGCCTCTGCCACATCGTCGGGTGTGATCTCGAACCCGGTCGTTTCCATCCCCGGAGCAGACGGTGCGCAGGACGGCATCTGCGTAAAAATATTCACCGGTTGCAGCAGTGCCTCGTCATGCATCATGCGCACGCCCTCAAGACCGAGCACATTCGCAATCTCATGCGGGTCGGTGAACATGGAGGTGGTGCCATGGGGGATCACGGCGCGGGCAAATTCAGCAGGTGTGAGCATGCCGCTCTCAATGTGCATATGCCCGTCACACAGACCCGGGATCATAAAGCGCCCGTCCGCCTCTATGATCTCGGTATCGGGTCCTGCGCTGTGCGTTGCATCGGGCACCACGCAGGCGATACGGCCGTGGATGATCGCGATGTCATGGTCATCCAGCACCTCTCGGGTATGGACATTGACCCACTTGCCACCCCTTATGAGCATGTCGGCGGGCTCGCGCCCGGTGGCAACAGCGACCAAGTCGGCGGCGGCGTCGGGCCAGGAAGGAATTGAGGCGTTCGACATAGCCTTCCGTGCCACGGGATCACGCCGGGTTCAAGGCGAGAGGGTGCGGAATGGACTACGAGACGGTGTCAGCCGGTGATTTCGGCAAGTCCTTGCGCGGTATCGGGCTGAATGTACTTGTTCGCGATGTGAAGGCGACCGCAGCTTTCCTGCAGGACGTCTTTGAGGTGGACGTGCACCGCCTAAGCGCAGATTTCGCGATCATCACTTACGGTGACGAGGTGTTTCAGTTGCACAGTGACGGCACGTACCACTCCAACCCGCTGTTGGGGCTTTTGCCGGAAAACCCGCCGCGTGGAGCCGGCGTTGAAATCCACTTTTTCGAAACGGACCCCGACCACGCCGTTGAACGAGCCCGGGCGCATGGGGCCACGATTCTTCAGGACCCGACTGACAAACCGCATGGGCTGCGCGAGGCGTATATCCTGTGCGATGACGGTTATGCCTGGGTGCCCAGCCGCCGGCTGTGAGCTGTGCGTTCGCCGGCAATCCTGCTTTGCAACCATGAAACAAACGCGCTTGCGGTGGGCATTGTCTGCGCCTGCGGCGTCTGGATCAGGTAGTAGGCTTCCTGCATTTCCGCGCGATGGGTGAAGGGCGCGACAAGCTCGCCCGCTGTGATCATGTCCCGTGTGATTAGATCATGCCCCAGCGCCAGACCGCCCCCGGCGCGAGCCACGGCAAGGGCCACAGAATATGTCGTGGCATATGTCACATGCGGATCGGGCCAGCGCAGGCCGGCCTCTTCGGCCCAGACGGCCCAGGTGCCCATCATGGCGGCGCAGTCATAGAGTGGAAGCAGGTGAAGCGTTTCGAGCGATACCGCATAATCCGGGCGGCACACCGGGTAGTAAAAGTCGGTTGCCAGAAGTTCGGCATAGACCTGATCAGAGGGACGCAGCGAGTAGCGAATTTCCACGTCTGCGCCTTCGGCCATGTCCTTGGGCTCCCACAGCTCTGTGCTGATATCGAGCGTGACATCCGGATGCGCGGCCCTGAAGTCCGCCATCCGCGGCGCAAGCCAGTGGATTGCAAAGCTCAGATTACACTGCACGCGCAAAAGATCGTCATCCGGGCGCGTGAGAGACCGGGTGCCATGTGCGAGGGTGCGAAACGCCTCGCGGACGACGGGCAGATAGCTCTGCCCGGTCTGGGTCAGTTCAAGCGCGCGGGTATGGCGGTGAAAAAGCGGCCGGCCCATGAAAGCTTCCAGCGATTTGATCTGCTGGCTTACGGCGCTTTGCGTCATGTTCAGATCCCGCGCGGCCCCAGTGAAACTGAGGTTCCGGGCCGAAGCTTCAAAGGCGCGCAGCCAGTTCAAAGGGGGTAGATCGCTCATTCATAACTCATCCAGTAGTCCCACTTATGGATAGCCTTTGTTTTTTTCGTTGGTCAAGCCGGGATAGGTCGTGGTGGAATGCCTCAGGCCGATTCAGGGAGGACAGAAATGTCTGTAACCGAGATAATCCCAAACATAGACCACTGGCAGGAACGCGTTGATCTGGCAGCGGCGTTCCGGTGGACGGTCCGGTTAAACATGCACGAGGCTGTGGCCAATCATTTCAGCCTTGCCATCAACGACGATGGCACGAAGTTTCTGATGAACCCCAACCAGATGCATTTTTCTCGGATCAAGGCCTCTGATCTCATTGTTGTGGATGCCAATGATCCCAAGACGCTGGAAGGCCCGGATGCGCCGGATCCGACAGCATGGGGTCTGCATGGGGGGATGCACCGTCTCTGCGCGCATGCGCGGTGCGCCATGCATGTGCATTCGCCCTATGCCACCGCGCTGGCCAGCCTTGCCGACAGCACGTTGCCGCCCATTGATCAGAATGCCTGCATGTTCTTCAACCGGCAGGTCATCGATGATGGCTACGGTGGTTTGGCCTTTGAAGAGGAAGGCGAACGCTGTGCGCGGCTGTTCGATGACCCGAAGAAAAAGGTCATGGTGATGGGGAACCACGGCGTGATGGTCATTGGTGACACGGTCGCCGAAACGTTCAATCGAATGTATTATTTCGAGCGTGCCTGCATGAATTACTTTCTTGCGCTTCAATCGGGTCAGCCTTTGCGTCTGATCCCGGAAGAGATCGCTGAAAAAACGGCGCAGGACATTGAGGACTACCCGGAGCAAGACATTCGCCATCTTGCGGAACTCAAGGCCATTCTGGACGAGGAGGGGTCGAACTATGCCCACTGATTCTGAAACCCGTGAAGCCGGTCGCTGGAACTTTCGCCCGCAGGTTCCAATGGTCCAGAACCCGCTGTTTCAATGGCCACCTAAGCCGCGCGCCATTTTCCGGTGGTACGCTGCGTTCTGGCTGGAGGCATCGACAACGACCTTGTGCTTTGTTCTGGCACTCACAGCCTATTTTCTGATCCTGCCCGAACTGGCGGAGATGCAGGTGCTGGCGTGGGGCTGGGTGCTCAAAGTCTGGCTGGCCAATCTTGTCCCGCAGGTCATCTGCGCGGGAACGCTGCATTATTGGTTGATCATACGCAAAGGGCAGGGCGAAAGAACCAAGTATGATCCCCGCGATCAGGCGCGCAACAACGGTACGTTCACCTTCGGCAATCAGGTCCATGACAACATGTTCTGGCACATTGCGAGCGGCATCACGCAATGGACGGCGTTTCAGGTGCTGGTGTTCTGGGGGATGGCGAACGGCTATGCGCCGACGTTCCTCTTCCCGGACAATCCGGTTTGGTTCGTGGCGTTTTTCGTGTTGATCCCGATCTGGTCCAGCTTTCATTTTTACTGGATACACCGCGCGCTGCACTGGCCGCCGCTCTACAAGTTGGCGCATGCGCTGCACCATCGCAATGTGAATGTGGGCCCATGGTCGGGCATCTCGATGCATCCGGTGGAACACTTGTTGTTTTACACGAATTTTCTCATTCACTTTGTGGTGCCGAGCCACCCGCTGCATGTGCTGTTTCATGGCTACGTGCAATCCACGCATCCGGTCTTTTCGCATTCCGGCTTCGAAGAGATTGTGGTTAAGGACAAAAAGCAGCTCAAGGCAGGGGTGTTCTTTCACCAGTTGCATCACCGTTACTTTGAGTGCAATTACGGTACTGTCGAAATGCCGTGGGATCGGTGGTTCGGCAGCTACCATGATGGCTCCGCGCAGGCGACCGACGAGACCCGCGCGCGGAAAAAGCAGATGTATACCTGAGGACGTCCCGGTGTTTTTTGATGATCTGAGCCTCTGGACAAGTACGCGTCGATTGGGACGGTAAGCGGGCCCGGCCCGCTTTTCCCTGTTCTCGAACAAAAGACGCAGCAAAATGATCTATGGATTGACCGAAGAGCACCAGATGATTGCGGACACAGTCCGCAGCTTCGTGGAAAACGAAGTATATCCGCATGAAGAATTGGTGGAGCGCACAGGCGACGTGCCTGAAGAGATTGCGCAGGATATCAAGCAAAAGACGATCGACCTTGGCTTTTATGCCTGCAATTTCCCTGAAAGTGTCGGCGGCGCAGGCTTGAACCACCTTGAGTTTGCGCTGGTCGAGCGCGAACTGGGGCGCGGGTCCATGGCGCTGACGCATTTCTTTGGCCGACCGCAGAATATTCTCATGGCCTGTGACGGCGAACAGGTGGAGCGTTACCTTCTGCCTGCCGTACGCGGCGAGCGCATGGACGCGCTGGCGATGACTGAGCCCGGCGCGGGATCGGATGTGCGCGGCATGAAGTGCGCGGCCGTGCGGGACGGTGGTGACTGGGTTGTCAACGGCACCAAACACTTCATCTCGGGTGCCGAGCATGCGGATTTCGTGATTGTCTTCATCGCCACGGGTGAAGACCAGACACCGAAAGGTCCCAAAAAGCGCATCACGGCATTTCTGGTGGATCGCGGCACACCCGGCTTTACGATCCGGGATGGCTACAAATCCGTCAGTCACCGGGGATACAAGAACATGGTGTTGGATTTTGACGATTGCCGTCTGCCTGACGCGCAGGTGCTGGGTGTGGTCGACGGTGGTTTTGAGGTGATGAACACCTGGCTTTATGCCACACGTATCACGGTTGCTGCGATGAGTGTGGGCCGCGCCCGTCGCGCGTTTGATTATGCTCTGACCTACGCGGCAGACCGCGAGCAGTTCGGTCAGAAGATCGGTAAGTTTCAGGGTGTCAGTTTCCAACTGGCGGACATGGTCACCGAGATTGATGCGGCCGACCTGCTCACGCTTGCGGCTGCAGATCGTCTGGACAAGGGTGTGCCGGCCAACCGGGAGATTGCGAGTGCCAAACTTTATGCCTCCGAGATGCTCGCAAGGGTCACGGATGCGGCGATCCAGCTGCACGGCGGCATGGGGCTGATGGATGATTACCCTCTGGAGCGGTTTTGGCGCGATGCCCGTGTGGAGCGGATCTGGGACGGGACATCCGAGATTCAGCGCCACATCATCAGCCGTGACATGTTGCGGGCGTTGGGGGCCTGATTTCGTGCCTCCGGCGGGGATATTTCCAGATCAAAGAGGTGGAGGGCGGCGCGATGCGTGATCTATCGCGTCTTCTGTCACCCCGCAGTATTGCAGTGGTGGGGGGCGGTGCCTGGGGTATGCAGGTTGTGCGCCAGTCTATCGCAATGGGATTTGAAGGCTATATTTATCGCGTGCATCCTGATCCAACACCTGTGGAAGGCGTTGCCGCCGTACCGACACTCGGTGATTTGCCGGTTGCACCGGATGCCGTGTTTCTGGGGATCAATCGCCATGCGACGCTTGCGGCGGTCAAAGAGCTGTCTGGCTTGGGCGCCGGCGGCGCGGTTTGTTTTGCTTCGGGGTTTTCGGAAGCAGCGGCAGAAGATACCGGCAGCGTCGATCTGCAGACCGCTCTGGTGGCTGCAGCCGGAGACATGCCGATCCTCGGGCCCAATTGTTACGGCTTTGTTAACGCTTTGGATGGCGCTTTGTTGTGGCCCGACCAGCATGGGTGCACGCCGGTTTCCGACGGCGTGGCGATCCTGACGCAAAGCTCCAACATTGCAATCAACCTGACCATGCAGCGCCGCGATCTGCCGGTCGCATTCGTTGTGACCTGTGGCAACATGGCGCAAACCGCGCAGGCAGAGATTGCTATGGCCTTGCTGGATGATCCGCGTGTCACGGCGATTGGTCTGCATGTGGAAGGGTTTGGTGACCCGCTTGTCTGGCATGCGCTGGCTCTGAAAGCTGCGGAGCGCAACGTACCCTTGATTGCGCTGAAGGTCGGTGCATCGGATCAGGCGCGCTCAGCAACCCTATCGCATACGGCGTCTTTGGCGGGCAGTGACGCAGGTGCCGCCGCGCTACTGCAGTACCTGGGCATCGCCAGGGTATCTGACCTGTCGACGTTTCTGGAAGCCTTGATGCTGCTGCACTGCGACGGCCCTTTGCCTTCAACACGCATAGCGTCGATCAGTTGTTCGGGCGGCGAGGCGTCATTGGTCGCGGATATGGCGCAGGCCGCGGGGCTGGACTTGCCTGCACTTACGGGTGGGCAGCGTCGTGATCTGGAGGCCGCTTTGGGGCCAATGGTGGCGGTTGCCAACCCTCTGGATTATCACACATACATCTGGGGCGACGTCGCGAAAATGACCGCAGGATGGCTGCCGATGGCGCAGGGAGACGCCGATCTGGTCATGATCGTTGTGGATTATCCGCACACCGACGCGTCGGCATGGGTCAGTGCCACAGATGCAGCCATTGCGGTCCGGGCGCAAAGCGACTGCGCCGTGGCTGTTGTGGCAAGTTTGCCGGAGCTTTTGCCCCCCGACGTGGCACGCCGGTTGCGGGGTGCCGGGGTGACGCCTTTGCATGGGCTTTACGAGGCGCTCGGCGCTGTCAGAGCCGTGGCCCAGGTGTCCGCACCAGCTGTCGCGCCACCTCTGATGCCCGCTGCGAATGGTCTGACGGATGTGGTCAGCGAGGCGGACGCGAAAGCAGGTTTGGGCGCATTTGGGGTGCCCGTACCGCAGGGATGCGTTGCGTCCCGGGCTGCGTTGGCGCAATCGGCAGAGGCGTTGGACGGACCGCTGGTGCTTAAGGGCATGGGTTTTGCCCATAAGTCAGAGGCTGGCGCAGTCGTTTTGAAACTCACACATGACACGCTTGCACCGGCTGCCGAAAAGATGGGTGGCGATATTTTTCTGATCGAAGAAATGGTGCAGGGCAGCGTTGCGGAGCTGCTTGTCGGTGTGCTGCGCGATCCTGCGCATGGCTATCTGCTGACGCTGGGCGCTGGGGGTGTCATGACCGAGCTTTTGCACGATACGCAGTGCCTGCTGCTGCCGGTGACCCAAGAGCAGGTGGCCCGCGCGTTGGCAGGACTGCGCTGTTATCCTTTGCTGACTGGTTTTCGGGGAGCCAGCCCTGCGCGTATTGATGCGATCATCTCGGCGGTGATGGCGCTGCAGGACTATGTAATCGCGCATCAGGACCGTCTTTATGAAGTTGAGATCAACCCGTTGATCTGTACTGCAGATGAGGCGGTGGCAGCAGACGCGCTGATCGTGCAACTTGCGGAAGCGAAACAAAAGGGAGTGGCGCATGGAACCGGTTAAAACACACCGAGACGGCAGTATTCTTGAAGTCACGCTGGACCGTCCGAAAGCCAACGCCATTGATCTGGCGACCTCACGCGTGATGGGGGAGGTGTTCCGGGACTTCCGGGATGATCCAGACTTGCGTGTGGCCGTTCTGACCGGGGCGGGCGAGAAATTTTTCTGCCCCGGTTGGGATCTGAAGGCCGCCGCAGATGGCGATGCAGTGGATGGAGACTACGGCGTTGGCGGTTTTGGTGGTCTGCAGGAATTGCGCGGTCTCAACAAGCCGGTCATTGCAGCGGTTAACGGCATCTGCTGTGGGGGTGGACTGGAGCTGGCTCTGAGCGCTGACATTATCTTGGCATCGGAGCACGCCAGCTTTGCGCTACCGGAGATACGGTCGGGTACGGTTGCGGATGCGGCTTCGGTCAAGCTGCCCAAACGCGTTCCGTATCATATCGCGATGGAGCTTTTGCTGACAGGGAGATGGTTTGATGTGTCAGAGGCGAAAGGCTGGGGCCTTGTCAACGAGATCTTGCCAGCTGGTGATCTGATGCCCCGCGCGCGCGCGTTGGCCGCGCTGCTCGCATCCGGTCCGCCACTTGTTTATGCCGCTATCAAAGAGATTGTGCGAGAGGCCGAAAACGCGAAGTTTCAGGACACGATGAACCGGATCACAAAGCGTCAGCTGGAAACGGTTGACGTTCTTTACAGTTCTGAAGATCAGCTGGAAGGCGCGCGCGCCTTTGCCGAAAAGCGGGACCCGGTCTGGAAAGGACGCTAAAGTGGGCTGCATGCAGTTGTGCTTGCCTTGGCAATTGTGACGCGGCACGGTGCCGGCATGGCGTCTAAGACTTTACTTTCATTTGGTCACGGCTTCAGCGCGCGGGCCTGGACCCCAGCGCTGATGGCCGCGGGCTGGCGGGTAATTGGAACAACACGCAGCGCTCGAAAGGCGCGCGAGATCCGCAAAAGCGGCGCGGAGGCTCTGATCTGGCCCGGGGAGGACGTTCGACCTTTTCTGCAATCGGCCCGCGCGATCTTGCTATCTGCTGCCCCGGGTCAAAGTGGCGATCCGGTTCTGCGGCTTTTGCGCCATGACATTGCAAGGCGCGCAGATCAGCTTGATTGGGTTGGATATCTGTCGACAACCGGCGTTTACGGGGATCACCAGGGAAACTGGGTGGACGAAACCGCGACGCTGACGCCAGCGACAGCGCGGGGACGCGCGCGCGTGGAGGCAGAGGCTGCGTGGGCTGCCATTGCGGGGCTGCCGCTTCATATTTTCAGGCTTGCGGGCATCTACGGACCGGGGCGCGGACCTTTTGCAAAAGTCCGTGCTGGCACGGCGCGGCGGGTAATTAAGGCAGGTCAAGTCTTTTCACGGATTCACGTGGACGATATCGCTGCAGTGCTTGACGCATCGTTGCGTCAGCCAAACCCGGGTGCCATCTATAATGTCTGCGACAATGATCCAGCGCCACCGCAAGATGTGATTGGCTATGCCGCGGAATTGCTGAACCTGCCCCTGCCACCGGCAGTAGATTTTGAAACGGCTGCTATGACGCCAATGGCGCGTAGCTTTTACGCGGAAAGCAAGAAAGTCCGTAACGACCGGATCAAGGACGAGTTGGGCGTGCAATTGAAGTACCCCGACTACCGATCAGGCCTGCGGGCCATGCTTGATACGCATCTAGGGCGCGACCCCTGACAAAGGCCGCGTTGCTGGCGGTCGTTGGTCACGATCGCAAGAGTTTCGATTGCATCGCGACTGTTAGCCTTTGCGATCAGGATGGCTTCCGGATGATGCCTCAGCTCGGAACTCAGGCCGTTGAGCAGCAGCAGTGAATTTTTTTTTAACAACGCGTAAGCGCGTTTTTCGAGACCGGACTTCTGGACGATGGCTTGCTGATGCATGTTCGTACAACGCGCGCCGTCGCCGTTGCCTCTGACCATTTGAGGCGCAAAGACGCACAGAGACTTGGTATCGTCCGAACGGGCGCCGCACTTACCCAAGCGCGTGCAGCTTTGCAAAACAACGGCAAAAAGAAGGGGTTGAGTCTGCGCGCAGACCCGTCAGGCGCGCGCTTCATCGATGCGCGCGACGCCAAGTGCATCAAGGACTTTGGCCTCGATATCTGCCGCGTTCATACCGGCCACGGTGTACATATCAGAAGGGCTTGCCTGATCGATGAACACATCCGGAAACACCATGGACCGGAATTTCAAACCGCGATCAAAAACACCTTTCTCCGCCAAAAGCTGCGCCACGTGGCTGCCGAAACCGCCAACCGCGCCTTCCTCTATTGTGACCAGCACTTCATGCTCTGCTGCCAGATCAAGGATTAAGTTCTGATCCAGCGGCTTGGCGAAACGCGCATCGGCAATGGAAGGATGAATCCCTCGGGCACGCAAGACTTCGGCTGCTTTTTCAACCTCAGACAATCGCGCGCCAAATGACAGGATCGCCACGCGCGAGCCCGACGCAATCACTCGGCCCTTGCCAATCTCGATCGGTTCGCCCCGCTCTGGCATCTCGACGCCCTGACCTTCACCGCGCGGAAACCGAAACGCAATGGGCCCATCATCATGCGCAGCAGCGGTTGCCACCATATGCACAAGTTCTGCCTCATCCGCTGCCGCCATCACGACGAATCCGGGCAGGTTCGCGAGGTAGGCGATATCGAATGAGCCCGCGTGCGTGGCGCCATCCGCGCCGACAAGACCGGCCCGATCAATGGCAAAGCGCACCGGCAGCCGTTGGATCGCTACATCATGCACAACCTGATCGTATCCACGTTGAAGAAACGTGGAGTACATTGTGCAAAAGGGTCGCATCCCGCCGGCGGCGAGACCCGCTGAAAAGGTGACGCCGTGCTGTTCGGCAATACCCACATCAAAGCAGCGGCTGGGGTAACGCTCCGCAAATAGATTGAGGCCGGTGCCGTCCGGCATCGCTGCGGTTACCGCGCAAATGCGGTCATCCTGTGAGGCTTCCTGCAGCAGCGTTTGCGCAAAAACCTTTGTGTAGCTTGGAGCGTTTGAAGGTGCTTTTTTCTGCTCACCCGTGACCACGTCGAATTTGGCCGTGGCGTGGCCCTTGTCACGCGCGCTTTCCGCGGGCGCATAGCCTTTGCCTTTCCGCGTAAGCGCGTGAATAAGGATGGGTCCGGTCGCACGCGCTTTGACGGTGCGCAGCAAAGGCAGCAATTGGTCAAGGTCATGCCCGTCGATCGGTCCGATGTAGGAAAAGCCCAATTCTTCGAACAATGTCCCACCGACTGCCATACCCTTGAGCATATCTTTGGCGCGACGTGCCCCTTCCCGGAAAGGCTCTGGCAGCAGGCTGACCGCGCCTTTCGCCGCCGCCTTGAACTCCTGAAATGGTTCTTCAGAATAAAGGCGGCTCAGATATGATGACATAGCCCCGACAGGTGGCGCGATCGACATCTCATTGTCATTGAGAATAACGATCAGGCGTTTTTTCAGATGCCCGGCATTGTTCATCGCTTCATAGGCCATACCGGCGCTCATCGCGCCGTCACCAATGACCGCAATTGTATCGCCTAGGCCTTCAGGCACCATGCCACCGAGATCCCGAGCAACGGCCAAACCCAGGGCTGCGGAAATCGAGGTTGAACTATGCGCCGCGCCAAACGGATCATAGGGGGACTCGCTGCGTTTGGTGAATCCGCTCAAACCGTCTTTCATGCGCAGCGTGCGAATGCGGTCCCGGCGACCGGTCAGAATCTTATGCGGGTAGCATTGATGGCCGACGTCCCAGATCACCTTGTCACGTGGTGTGTCAAACACAGCATGTAAGGCAACCGTGAGTTCAACGACGCCGAGGCCCGCGCCCAGATGTCCACCTGTGACGGAGACAGCGGAAATTGTCTCAGATCGCAGCTCCTGTGCGAGCTGCACCAGCTGCCGATCTGTAAAGCTTTTCAAATCCGCAGGACGTGCAACAGTGTCCAGAAGCGGGGTTTTGGGCCAATCCGTCATCCGTTTTCCTAATGCGTGCGGCTTACCACAAACCGCGCGGCTTCTTTTAATGTTTCCGCCTCAAGACCGTAAGGGCCCAGGCTGTCGCAGGCCTCTTCGACCAGCGCCACCGCCTTTTGACGTGCGCCGGAAAGTCCAAGCAATGACACAAAGGTCGCTTTGCCAGCAACTGCATCTTTGCCGACCGCCTTACCGACCGTCGCCGTGTCGCCCGTAACATCCAGAATATCATCGGCCACCTGAAACGCGAGGCCAAGTGCGCGCGCGTAGTGGGACAAGGCATGCGTATCGGCCTGTGCAAGCCGTGCGCCGGCCATTGCGGACCATTCGATCAGCGCGCCGGTCTTACCGCTTTGCAGTGCTGTGATTTCTTCAAGCGTCAATGGTGCATGGGCTGTCTCAGCCGCCATGTCCAACGCCTGCCCCAGCACCATTCCACGTGCGCCGCTTGCCTGCGCAAGTGTCAGGGCCAGTACCGCACGGACGTCAGCAACTGAGCTGGCATCGGGGTGGGTCACACACTCAAAGGCCAGCGACTGCAAGGCATCGCCAGCCAGTACAGCCGTTGCCTCACCCCAGCGGACATGCACGGTGGGTTCGCCACGTCGCAGGTCGTCATCGTCCATGCAGGGCAAATCGTCATGCACCAGACTGTAGGCATGCAGCGCCTCTATCGCCGTTGCCGCCCAAATGGCCTGATCCGGTCCGATACCATGAAGCCGTGCGGACTCGAGGACCAGAAAGCCGCGCAAGCGCTTACCGCCGCGGGTTGCATGCGCCATAGCCTGCACGACATCCATCGCGCCCATGCTGGCCAAAACCAAGTCAAAGTTGTGCTGTATCGTGCGTGCCGCTGCCGCACGCCGGTCTGCGAACATGGCTTACAGCTCTTCGAACGGCTTTGTCCCGGCCGGTGTGCCGTCCCCGTCGAATGTAATCGCGGCCACCTTTTCCTCTGCTTCTTTAAGCTTTTCTTCGCAGCGCTTTTTCAACGCAGCACCCCGTTCGTAAAGCGCGATGCTCTCATCCAGAGGCACATCGCCGCGCTCCAGTTGGCCCAAAACCTGTTCCAGGGCGGTCATGGCCTGTTCGAAAGTCATCTCTGAAACGGCGGTATCTGTCATGTGGCTGTCTTCCCTGGCTGATCGCGCGTGACCGTATCGCTATTCGCGTCCGGACACCAGATAGCACCGCGTTTCATTGATCTTCAAATTTCTGCCTTGCGACTTTGGTAAATCTTGGTGCCAAAATACACATTGCATTGAGGCCATGAACCCCATTTGACGAAATACGTGACGCTATGCCGGCTGCTGCGCTTTCGTTTATACAGGGCGCAGCGAACGAGTGCCTCAAATCCATTTTGTTCGTTTGCCAAATGGCAGCGAACGTCCTTTTTTGCTTCGAATTAGGCGGCGTTAAGTTGCGCCATCAACCCCGCCACGTCCTCAGCGTGGCGTTGCTCGGAGAACCTGCCTTCCCTCAAGGTGTAGATGTCGATGCCGTTGCAGCCTGCGACCGTGTTGGATGCTGGCGTGCCGTAGAACGCGCCGATATGTGTGCCTCGGAAGGTCCAATACACGATCCACCGTCCGGAATTCGTTTCTTCGACAAGATTCAATGTGTGGGTGAAGTCTTTGAAGCCGCCTTTAAGTTCGTCGAAAAATCCTAGGTGGGCATCTTTGTCAGACAGGAATTCGGGTGCCAGCGGATGACGATCGAGGTCTTTAAAGTCGTCGGTAAAGTAATCCGCGAGATCCGCCTTCGTCTTATGTGGATTGTCTACGTCGGCGTAGAATTGGGCGATTATTGCTTGGGGCTCACTCATCATTCTGTCCTTTGTTTTTATGGTTAAAGGCCAAATCGTTCTTTGGTCTCGGCATGGAAAGCGAGGTCGTCGAGCTTTTCGCGATTGGCCAATGCGGCGAGTGCGGCTTGGCCAGCCGGATAGCGCAATGTATCTGAACCATCGGTCACGGCTTGCCAGATGACTTCCGCCACCACATCTGCCGGTTCTGCAACTTCGGTGAACTTTCTCGCCATGGCTCCCATTGCGTCCACCAGCGGTTGGTAGGCGCTCAGGTGAGGGTCATGGACAAACTGCATCGACCGTGTGCCAAAATCCGATGCGATCAATCCAGGCTCAACCACCTTTATTTTTGCTCCGACCGCTTCAAGCTCGAAGCGCATCGCTTCGGAAAAACCCTCAAGAGCGAACTTCGAGGCATCATAGATAGCTCCGAGCGGATAGGTGAAACGGCCAACAACAGAAGAGATGTTGACGATCATGCCCGCGCTTTGCGCGCGAAACTGAGGCAGTACCGCCTGCGTCATAGCCATGGCGCCAAACACATTAACCGCAAATTGCTGTTCGATCTGGTCTGCTGAGACGGCTTCCAACGCCCCGATGACGGCGTAACCAGCATTATTCACCACAACGTCGATGCTACCATACGCGTCCACCGTGTCCTGAACTGCCTTGTCGATGCTGTCGCGTGCTGTCACGTCGAGCGGAAGAACCAGAGTATTTTGGACAAGACCTGCGGCATCGCTTGGGTTGCGCATGGTCGCTGCTACCTTCCAGCCTTTGGATACGAAGTGGGTGGCAGTTGCCCGGCCTATTCCGGACGACGTCCCGGTTATGAGAATGGTGGGCATGGGCAGGCTCCAAATAGAATTGATACCGTACCGTACTAATAAAACCTCTCTGGTCAAGCCCCTAAATGATTGAAATAATACCGCGCAGGTTAAGGAGTTCGGGCGTTTTGAAAAATAAAGAAAAAACAACAAACTATGGTCGCGCTAGTGTTGACCCGAAAGGTCGAATTTTATCCTCAGCCAAGAAGTTGTTCTTTACAGAGGGCTTTGATCGCGTCAGCGTCGAACGCCTCGCGAAAGAGGCCAGCGTCTCTAAGACAACGCTGTACAAATACTATGGCGACATGCCCGGCGTCTTGAAGGCAATCGCGGAAAGCGAAGCTGACCAGTTTGATTTTTCGGTTGGGTCGGATGCCCAGTCTGCAAAGGACTTGGAAGAGCGCATTATTGATCTTGGCGAGCGACTTCTTAGAGAAATAGATGCGCCTGAGAAGGTGCAGTTTGATCGTTTGGTGCACGAACAGGCGCGGCACCATCCAGAACTCGCAGAGGTTTACTATGCATCGCTTTACGCGCGAACGCAGGACCATCTTTCAGCCTTAATTACTCTGGGGCAGGAGAAGGGCCTGTTCAGATCAAGCGTTTCATCGGACGTGCTTGCCGATCAACTGCTAAGCATGTGGCTAGGCCTCAACCGAACCAGAACCATTTTAGGTGTTGGTGCGCCGATCAATCTCGACTATTCGGAACGCAGTCGGCAGGCTGTGCGGACGCTGGCGATCGCTTGACGGTCGTGCCGAAAGTAGATTTTGTTCAAACGTCGGTTTCTCCACAAAATGTCGTTTATCGGCAAATGAGTCTCGCTCTGCCTGACGCCAATGGTGGCCTTCGCGCGTCGCGGATCGACAAATAATCCAGAGCTTTTGTTACTATCCATTCTTCAAACAGCCGATATGAGCTCTGCAACAAGAGTTCGCAGCCATACGTGAGCAGGATCTTTTTGGCGGCGCGGGTGCCACATAAGGTCCACACTGAACTTCGGTGAAGGGAAAGGCGCATCGAACAGGTCGATGACACCGCCATGCAGCGCCGCGACACGTGTGGGGACCATGGCGATGAGATCCGATCCGGCCACAACGGTCGGTGCGAGTAAGAAGCTTGGGAGGGAGCAAGCGATCCGCCGCGACCGACCCAACTGCGCAAGCACTTTGTCGGTTGCCCCAGAAAACCCGCCACCTTCCGGCGAAACGAGTGTGTGCTCGGCCGCACAAAATGTGTCCAATGTGTACTCCGAAACACCCCGCGGATGGCCTTTGCGCTGGATAACCTTGAAATCTTCGATAAATCCCGGGCGGCGCTTTGCTTCCGGAAGGTTCAGGGCTGTTACTAACGCCAAATCGGCGTTTTCGTTTTCCAGTTGTGACCAAACCGCGGGGGGATCGAAGGGCAGCAGAGCCACACGCGCTCGAGGCGCGTGCTTCGCAAAGGCTCGGAGCAAGCTTGTTGAGAGAACCGCATGTACGAAATCTGTGCCAATGATGTGGAATGTGCGGCCTGTGGTCGCCGGATCGAATTGGGCGCTCTCGCGGACAAGTAAGTCAAGGTTGGCAAGCTGAGCTCTAAGCGGTTGCCTGAGCTCCATCGCCCGAACCGTCGGCACCAGCTTTCTGCCAGATGCGATTAGCAAAGGGTCGTTTAAGAGCGTTCTTAAGCGCGCCAACTGGGCCGACATTGCGGGTTGGCTGATGCCAAGCCTTTGCGCAGCAACTGTTACGCTTTCCGCTTCGAGCAGCGCGTCGAGCGCAATGAGTAATCCGAAATCTGATTGCCGTAAATCCATACAGGTGATGCCAAATATATCTATTATCGATTTCAATTATGGATGTGTCCTCCCCATTTTTCCAGAAATGAATTTCAAAGGAGTTAGACATGAAGATTGGTTTTGTGGGCGCAGGCGGAATGGCAAAGGCTCTCGCGGGCAACTGGGTAAACAAGCATCAAGTCATGCTCTCGGGCCGCACCCTGGAAAAAACGAAAGAGGCCGCAACCGCCATCGGTGCCATGTCGGGTACCGCGGAGGAGGCTGTAGCATTTGCGGATGTGGTTGTACTCGCGACGCGCTGGCAGGACGTATTTACAGCCATTGAAGCAGCGGGTGGTCCCGCAGCCTTTGAAGGAAAGACAGTCATCGACATTAACAACCCAGTCAGCATCGAAACATTTGTGACAACCCGCGAAGACGGACGCTCGTTAACAGAAGCAATTGCAGAAGCTCTTCCCGGCGCAACTGTCGGTAAGGCGTTCAACATGGCGCAGGTCGCCGTCTGGCAAGACCCGGAAATGACCTACGACGGACGGCAAATGGTAACGCTCTACACGGCCGATGAAGCAGCTGATGGTATCGTGGCGAAACTGATTGCAGATGTTGGTGCGGAGCCCTTGCGCCTTGGGGACAACACGCATGCATATCAGTTGGAAGCCGCCGCTGCGATCGTGATCAAGTTCCTTTTTGCCGGGGGCGATCCACACACGATCTTCAACTTTATTCGCCCGGAAACAAAACCTTTTCGATGAAGGGAATTTCACATGACACTCTCTGGAAAAACTGTTGCGGTCGTTGGCGGAGGCTCAGGTATTGGTAAGGCAATCGCTGCGCAAGCTGTCAACGCAGGTGCTGAAGTTATTGTTTCAAGTCGAGATCTTGCGAAGCTTGAGGCGGTTGTTGTGGAATTTAGTGCCGGCTTTGCTTTGCCTGTCGATATGACAGATCCAGGATCTGTGGCAGATTGGGCCAACGCCTTGCCGGAGATCGATCACCTTATCATTTCAGCCTCCAGCGCCGCGCACGGGCCTTTTGTTGCGTTGTCGGAGGTGGATCTGCGCAGGATGTTTGACGCCAAGTTTTTCGGGCCCTATTCCATCGCGAAGGCGGCGCTGTCAAAGATACGAACCGGCGGATCGATCACTTTCTTTTCTGGAGTGTTGTCGCGTCGTCCCGGCATGAATTGTTCCGGCTTGGGCGCGGTCAATGGCGCCGTTGAAGCCTTGTCCCGCAGTCTGGCTCTAGAGCTGGGACCAGACGTGCGCGTGAATTGCCTTTCACCGGGTATGGTACGCTCGGAAGCATATGCTGGTATGAATCCGGAGTCGCGCAACACGATGTATGCGGCGACGGGACAGTCGCTTCCGGTTGGCAAAGTCGGGTCGGTGGATGAGGCGGCTGATGCGGCTCTCTTTCTGATGTCGAACACCTACACAACAGGCGTCGTACTGGATGTCGATGGCGGCCATATGATCCGTCAATACGCGCACCGTTAAGGGTTAAAGCTTGCACGCTACCCGTGGCTGGTACTCGGCTCAAACGAGAAACGCTGCTCTTCCGAGAGCAACGGATTGATCCAAGCTGGCATTCAATTCGAGGTCAGCGCAATATGATACCATATAACGAAATTATCCAAAATGCGGTAACTAAAGCAATCGTTTCCCTGTACTCGTCCAATATATTGCACGACCTATGACCTTGGATCTCGGGGCTGACGTTTCCAGAGCATCTGCCCAGATCCCGCTGACCATCCCGGCCGAACGCTGGGGAGCGACGACAAAAAGATACGTACGCCATAGGGAGGAAACGATGCGTATTTTCAAGAAGGCGGCCCTGGCCGCCACGATGAGCGTGTTTGCCGGTTCTGCTTTTTCAGAGGGTTACGAAGGGGTCCCAAGAACGTTCCTTTGGAACCCAGGAACCACCGAAATCTTCGACGCTGCGGACTTCAAAAAAGACGGGCCTTACATCGTTGGATTTTCAAACGCATCGATCTCGAATCCATGGCGTGTCGCCATGCTGCATGGCATTGAAGCAGCGGCCGAGCGTAACGCGGACCAGCTTGAGCGTTTCATAATCACGGACGCCAACGACGATCCGTCCAAGCAAGCAGCGGATGTACAGGACCTGATCGCTCAAGGCGTGGATATCCTCTTGATCTCCCCTGCGACAGCTGAAGCGATGGACCCCGTAGTTCGCCGCGCCACGCGTCAGGGTATCCCGGTCGTTCTCGTTGACCGTTCGGTGCCGTCGTCTGAGAACTTCGTCTCCTTCGTAACCGCCTCCGATCAGGCATTGGGCCGGATTTCGGCGCAATGGTTGGCTGAAAAGCTGGGCGGAGAAGGAAAGGTTGTGATGCTTGGCGGCCTGGCGGGCGCATCGCCGGCCGAAGCCCGGATCACTGCTGCGCTTGAGGTTTTTAACCAGTTCCCGAACCTCGAAGTGCTCGAAACCCAGTACACTGGATGGTCGCCTGCCAACGGCAAGACGATCATGTCTGCCCTGATCCAGAAATACGGCGATGATATCAACGGCGTCTGGGCTGATTCAGGTCTGCAGGGATCGGGCTCGATCGAAGCCTTCCTCGCCGCAGGGTACGCGGCTGGTTCTATTCCGCCGCACACAGGCGGCGACTTCAACGCGATGTATCAACTGTCGGTTCAGAACGAGGTGCCAATGGTCGGCGTGGACTATCCGCCAGCGATGGGTGCGCGTGCCTTCGAGGTTCTCTTCGACGTTCTTGATGGCAAAGGCATCCCGAAGCGAATCGAAGTGAATCAGCAGGTTGTTGTTTCGGAAGGTCATGAAACGCCTTCCATACAGGCCGACGTCTTCGTCGCCGACTATGCGCTGATGGACAAGCCGGGCTCGGTGATCATGTCCTCGGGGGTAGGCGCTGATTATGATCCGGCCACCTTTTCGGCCACCTACCCGAAGTAAGAGCACAACCGCGGCCCGGGGCGACCCCGTATCGCCTCGGCCGCGTCATCAGGGAGGGAAAGCAATGGCACCGCCATTTCTGGCCGCGCGCGGCCTTAGCAAGTCATTCGGGCCCAACGAGGTTCTCAAGGGCATCGAATTTGAGGTTCAGTCCGGCCGAAATGTCGCGCTGTGCGGCGAGAACGGCGCTGGCAAGTCGACCCTGATCAAACTGCTTTCCGGCCTCTATTCGCCCACCGCCGGGCACGTAGAATTTGAAGGCGACAAAGCGAGCTGGAGCGATCCGCGCCAGAGTCTCGCAGCTGGAATTGCCGTTGTGCATCAGGAGTTCTCTGTCCTCGGCGCGCTGTCGATAGCTGAAAACATCTATCTCGGGGCCGAGCCCCGAACCCGCCTTGGTCTGATTGACCGCAAAGCGCTGGTGAAGAACGCGCAAGCGCTTCTCGATGATCTCGGCATCACGCTGAACCCCAATGATCTGGTCGAAACGCTTTCGGTCGCCGACAAGCAAATGGTTGAGATCGCCAAGGCTCTGCGGTCTGAGGCCAAGGTCCTGATCCTTGATGAGCCAACCGCTGTGCTCAGCCAGAACGAAACGCGCCACCTGTTCCGGATCATCAATGACTTGCGCGAGCGGGGCATGGGGCTGGTGTATGTTTCGCACCGGCTCGATGAGATCTTCGAAATCTGCACCGATATCACTGTCATCAAGGACGGTGTGGTGACCTCGAAGGGGCCGACCACGAACTACACACATGACAGTGTGATCGCAGCGATGGTTGGCCGCGAACTTGGTGACCTCTTCCCCGCCAAAGCGGCCGATCCCCTGGCCGGAGGTGAAGTGCTGAGCGCGCGCGATCTGATCGTCGCGCCCGGCCTTCCCCCGGCCAGTTTTGATGTTCATGCAGGCGAAATCCTCGGGCTTGCTGGGCTTGTCGGATCGGGGCGGACGGAATTGGCCTTGGCCCTTTTCGGCGCCGCTCCGGCGACGGGCGAGGTCATGCTTGACGGAGAACCGATGCCGTTCCGCGATCCAGCGGGTTGCATCGATGCGGGCATGCTGATGCTGACCGAAAGCCGTAAGGATGACGGGCTTTTCATAAATTCGTCCGTGGCGCGAAACTTCGCGGCGACCACGCCGGGCTATGGTGTGCATCGTTCGGCGATCCCGCCGGGGCACGAGGAGCGTCGCGCTGCCGTGCTCAAAGAGCGCCGAGGGGTGGTTGTTGACCATGTGGGTCTTCCGATTTCGGCCCTTTCAGGGGGCAACCAACAAAAGGTGCTTGTTGCGCGCCTCCTTGAAAACCGGCCCAAGCTATTGATCCTTGATGAGCCAACGCGCGGCGTGGATGTTGGCGCTAAGGCCGAAATCTACAAGACTCTGCGGACGCTTGCCAATGAGGGCATGGCGCTTCTTGTCATCTCATCAGAGCTGATCGAGATTGTCGGCCTGTGCGACCGCGTCCTCGTTATGCGTGACGGCGAGCTGGCAAAGGAACTGCATGGCGAGGATATCACCGAAGCGGCGATCATGACTGTCGCCGCGGCCGAGACGTCCAGCCATCAGGGAGTAGCGGCATGAGTACCCTTGCCCGCGCCACTCGTGCGCAGCCCGTCCACCTTGTGGTCCTCGCGCTCATCGCCGTCGTCTTCTTTGTCGGCATGAGCTCATCCGATCGATTTGCGACCGCGCTCAACATCGCCAACGTACAGGACCAGATGGTCGCGCTGGCCATCGTGGCGCTTGCCCAGACCATTGTGATCCTCTCGGGCGGCATCGACCTCAGCTATGCCGGATTGCTGAGTTTCCTCGCCGTGGTTTTTGCTGCAATTGCAGGTGACACGACCGGGACACTTTTACTGTCCATGGCTGTGGTCGTCGTGCTTGGACTCCTGATAGGAGCCATCAACGGCGCGATTAATGCTTATGTCGGCGTGCACCCCCTAATCACGACGCTCGGCACCTCGACGATCCTTGCAGGCTGCGCGCTTTTGATCACGAGGCAGCCGTCAGGTTCGGTCCCGCTGTTCTTCGAGGACTTGATGTACGGTCGCCTTGGCGTGCTCCCTTACGGCATGATCGCGGTCATCGCGCTTTATGTGCTGGTTGGCTTCATGCTCTGGCGGACCACATTTGGGACGCGCATCTACGCCATTGGCGACAACGAAGCAGCAGCGGCTATCTCGGGCCTGCCGGTCAAGCGGACAAAGGTCGTGATCTACGCGCTGTCGGGCCTGCTTTGCGCGGTTGCGGCCATGTACATGACAGGGCGATTTGGGGTCGGTGACCCGCGCGCCGGGGTCGGATTCGATCTGCGCTCGATCACGCCGGTGATTGTCGGTGGTACGCTTCTGGCGGGTGGCAAAGGCGGGGTTCTTGGCACGGCACTGGCCGTTATCCTTCTCGCGCTCCTCGCAAATGTTCTGAACTTCATGAACTTCTCAAGCTTCTATCAGTGGATCGCGGAGGGCCTCATCATCATCGCCGCCGTATCCCTATTTGCCGGAAGAAAGGGCAAGTCATGATCGCGACTGCTGCAAACCCGGCCGCCAAGACCAACCGCAACACGGTACGCGCGACACAGCGGCGCGAACTTCTTATGCTCTTCGGCTTTCTTGTGGTGATCTGGGCCGTCACCACGATGCTCAGCCCGCGCTTTTTGACACCGGCAAACCTCAAGGACATCCTAATCCAGGCGGCACCTTTGGGCTTTGTCGTCATCGGCCAGATGATTGTGATCATCGTGCGCGGGCTCGATCTGTCGGTGGCCTCAATCATGGCCACTGTCGCCGTGCTCTCGACCTCCTTGATTGATGTGACGCCTTTGATCTTTGCGGTAGGCCTACTGCTTGGGGCTTTAATCGGTGCGGTGAACGGCTACCTCGTCGCTTTTCGACACGTGACACCCTTTCTCGCGACACTCGCGACGATGATCGTGCTGCAGGGCATCCGTTTTGCCTATACCGGCGGCGCGCCTGGCGGATCGCTTCCGGATACGTTTCGCTTCCTTGCAACGGGCAGCATCTTCGGCATCCCCGTTGCCCTGATTGCGCTCGCCATGACGGCCTTCGCTATGCACTGGCTGCTTGAGCGGACGATCTTCGGACGCCGTCTGAAACTTTTCGGGGACAGCCCCGACGCGGCCTACATGACGGGCGCACCGACAAAACGCCTGCAGGTCATGGCTTACGTCATTTCCGGTGTCATGGCCGCACTCGCGGGTCTCTTTCTGGTCGGCTACGTTGGCATCGTCGATAACTGGACGGGCCGCGGCTATGAGCTCGACAGCATCGCGGCGGCGGTGATCGGGGGCGCGGCGCTCTCCGGCGGCAAGGGCTCGGTGCCCGGGGTGCTGCTCGCGGCGCTGATCCTCGTGTCGCTCTTTAACATCGTCGTCATCCTCGGCCTTTCCATCGAGTTGCAGTTAGTCATCAAAGGAACGCTGATCATTCTGGCTGCGGCGGTATACATGAAGCGATCCCAAAGCTGAGGACGCATCCATGAGCCGCGACGCCAAATCAAACATACAGCGTATCACCGCGATCCTGAAAGGGTTCGATCCGGAGAACACGCCACGCCGTACGCAGGATGTGTTGGAAGATCTTGGTACTACGCGCTCGACCGGTTTCGGCCTCTTGCGGGCAATGGCGCGCGCGGGCTGGCTTGAGCGCTACGATCATGGCCTGGTCCGCCTTGGCCCGAAAGCGCGCGCAATGGCCTTTGCACCATTGGAAGCCGTCGAGCAATCGGACGCCCGGAAAATACGCGCCACGCCAGACAAGGCGCAGCAGGCTCAAGGAACGCCGGACCTAGAATGGGACCCGGGCCTTGTACGGATGGTGGAAACGGCCCGCTACAGGTCTAAACCGCCCTTTCAGATTGGGTTTGCCAACGCATCCGTATCCAACGCGTGGCGCAGGGCAATGCAGGAAAGCCTCGCTTACGCGGAGAAAACCAACAAACACCAGATTGCGGAGCTTTTGATTACGGATGCCGAGGACGATCCGACGCTCCAGCGACAGCAAATCGATACGCTCGTCGCAGATGGTATCGAAATCCTGCTTATCTCTACGGCCTCTGTTGCCGACACTGCGCTCAGCAATCGCCTGAAAGAGCTTGCCGATAGTGGTCTCCCGATCGTCGCCGTCGATCGTCGCCCCAATGATCGCTCTTCGCTTACAGCCTTCGTGACTGCCTCCGACCACAGGATTGGGCGGATCAGCGCGCTTTGGCTGGCCGAGCATCTCGGCGGTCAGGGGCGCGTCTGGATGCTTTCGGGCCTCGAAGGTGCCAGCCCCGCGATCAGGCGTCAGCAAGCCGCGCTTTCGGTCCTGTCGCAGTTTCCCGGTATTCAGGTCGAGTTCGTCAGCCACACCGACTGGACGCCAGAGGGCGGACATCTCACGGTCGGCCGCCTCATGGATGATGTGGGTCGACCGCCCGACGGCGTCTGGTGCGACAGCGGACTGCAGGGAATGGGGTCGGTTCAGCAGTTCCTGGACAGAGGCCTTGATATCCCGGCCCACACGGGAGGCGACCTCAACGGAATGTACAAACTCTGCCTTGAACAAAAGGTGCCGATGGTCGCGCTCGACTACCCGGCCAGCATGGGGGCTCGCGCGCTCGAGGTCGCGCTCGACATCCTTCAGGGGCAAGCAGTGCCCCAACGTGTCGAGGTTCCTGTGCAGATCATCTTGCCGCGTGGGCAAGAGACGCAAACTGTCAAGGCAGACACCTGGGCTGAGCTTCATGTCCAATGGGGCTTCGCAGATGACGCGATCTTGTCCCAAGGTCCCGCATTGCAGCCCTCCAAAGGGAGGGTCGCGTCATGAGTGCCGGACCATATGACAAAGCGATTCAAGGTTTCGAGGCTCTCCTGGAAAGCTCCGCCCTGGCAACCCACGCCAAACCCGTGCGTCTGATCAAAGATAGCGGTCATCACCTGACTTCAGGCTACCGCCACACCGCTGCATTGGAGGCCGAAGGTTTTTTGCGGCGCAATGAAGGCGGCATTTACCTTCAAGGGGCCGCTGCCCAGCGTACGGCGCTGAGTGGGTTTGGCTTTGGACGCCTCGCACCCGTGGTCCCGCTGGTCCTCCGCCGTCTGCGCGAGGAAACTCAGCACACGGCTTTCTTGGCCATCCAAGAGGGCGTGGACATCTTCATCGGACCGCACTCTATTGGCCGTGCCTCAATCCATATCATGCTGGACCCTCAATACCGGCTCGAAATGCCGCGCGATCTCGTCGAAAACGAACCGACGGAGGCTACTCTTGCTCCTGGCAAGGGCGAGTCAGGAAACCGCATCCAGACATTGATAATCCCGATAGTCCGGCGCGCTGAATTCACTGCAACGATCGGCTTTGTTCTGAATCCCGGTCGTGCTCCGAACCCGGCACTGGCGCAAGCGCTCGCTCAGGCGGCGCGGCAGATTGCGCTATGACGCTAGGCTATTGGAACAGTCAGTTTGATTTTCGGAGCCTGCTGCCGGACTTTCAGACCTATCTGGACAGCATGGGAGCGCGAAGCAATGCAGTCTCGCTTGCGTTCGACAGGCATTCTTATGGCGATCATCCACGTCAGTTTGTCGAGCTATCCGGCACCCCGCAATCGATCCTGCCTGTCTTTGTTCATGGCGGCTACTGGCGCGCTTTGACGGCAGATACTCATCGCTTTGCTTTGCCGCATTTTGCCAAGGAGCACGGCGCAATCGCCAATCTCGAATACCGGCTTTTGCCCGAGGTGACGCTGGTTGAGATCGTCGAGGATGCCCTGGCTGGGCTCGGGAAGATCGCCGATCAAACGGGTGCACGCCTTTTCGTCCTTGGGCACTCCGCAGGCGGGCATCTCGCCGTGATGGGCGCGCTCCGCTGTCCAGAGATCGTGGTTGGCGCAGTCGGCATCAGCGGTCTTTATGATCTGACTCCGCTGCCCTGGACCTTCCTGCGCGAAGAGGTCGGTCTGACAGCAGCCGATCTCAAGGGACAAAGCCCGCTCGAAGAATGGGACGCTGGCCCGGCCGACAACATCCTTGTTGCCGTCGGCGAGAACGAGACGCCTGAGTTCCATCGCCAAATGCATGTTTTCTCAAACACGCATGGTGCCACGACATTCACCGTCCCCGGTGCCCACCACATGACGGTCCTTGATGCGCTCGCGGACCCGTACAGCGCGCTCAACACCGCGATCCGAACCCGCATTCAAACCGCCCGAAGCGGCTCTTCCACGTCTGGTCCATGAAGGAGGAAACCAATGTCGATCAAAACTGAAAGCTACACATCCCTGCCCGAAGGCATGATCCCGAACAGCCGCTTCCCGCTGCTCGTGCACCGCAATTCTGTCCCCGGCGGCGGATCGGACGCCATCAAGGAACGGTTCCGATCGAACGGCTGGTCGAACAACTGGGACTACCCTGGCGTCTACGAGTATGCCCACTTCCATTCGACCACACATGAGTGCCTTGGCTGCGCGCAGGGCTGGATGGAATTCAACCTTTCGGTTGGTGACGGTGGGTGGACTAAAGTCCGGATCGAGGCAGGCGACGTGATCGTAATGCCCGCTGGCGTAAGCCATGAAAACGTCGGCACATCGGACGACATCCACATGTGCGGCGGCTATCCGCAGGGGCGCGACTGGGACGACATCCAGGAAGAGTTTCTGAGCGAGGAAGACTACAAGCGCGCTTGCAAGCGGATCATGATGCTGCCGATCCCGGACAAAGACCCTGCGACGGGCCTTGCCATGCCCGAATGGCACGCGGCCCCGTCTTCGGTCGACGGCGGCTGGAACGACTGGCGCCACGCGCTCGACAAGAGAGGCTGAAGCAGGCACCTAAGTCTTTTCGGGCTGCCTTTTGGGAGCCCGATGCGGTTTGGCGCTCGGTTACCCTTGAATTATGCCAAAATGCGCCAGAGCCTTTTGTGCAACGAGTTGACCTGCGGCCTCCTGGACGAAATGGCCCCCATTTGGGATTTCCAGCGGCTCCGGGCAACCTCGGATGACTGTCTTGAGGAAATTCATCACATGCGGACCAAGCATCTGGTCCTTCATGCCAATGGCCATGAAGCTCTCCCCCTCCCATGAATTTGACCAAAAGTGCGCGGCGCGTTGGGACGTTGCGACGCCAGGTGCATCCATCTTGCGGGCAATCAGATGTGGGAACATTCGAACCCCGGCCTTGTATCGCTTGTCCGGGAAGGGAGCTTCATAGGCCTGCGCGTCGGTGTCCGAGATGCTGCTTTCATGCTTTTGAATGATGAAGGCAATCGGTACCTCCGGATCTGAGTCTATGTCTGCCTGCCATTCATCAAATGCCGGCATGTTGACAGGCCCCGTCATCAGTCCGGTGTTCATGACCAAAAGTCGCTTGAAACGATCCGGCATCTCCATCGGGAGCGTCAGGCCAAGTACGCCACCCCAATCCTGCACAACAAGCGTGATGTTTCTGAGATCGAGCCGCTCGATCAAAGCAAGCATGTAGTTGCGGTGAAAATGGAAGGAGTACGTATTATCGTCTATGGGCTTGTCCGACTTGCCAAAACCAAGCCAATCCGGCGCGATTGCCCGCGCTCCGGCGGCTGTAAATTCAGGGATCATCTTGCGATAAATGTAGCTCCAGCTCGGTTCGCCATGGAGGCACAAGATGACCTCGTCTGTGTTCGCCACACCCGCATCAATGTAGTGCCCCCGAAGCCCCTCGTACCCCGGAAGATCGTCAACATAGTGAGGCTGAAACGGATATTCCGACAGCGCGACAAAGCGCTCATCGGGCGTGCGTAGGGCATCAATCATCGGGGCTCTCCAAGATTTTGGTCACTTGACCAACATGATCAATACCTTAAAGCTGTTTTTCATCCGGATACGGTCGGCGCATTTCGGGCAGACGCAAAGTGAGGGTGCAGCGCATCACAACCAAGACCAGATCACCGAAGGAAACCAAGATTCTTGATTGCGCTTTGAAGCTCCTGATCGAAAAGGGGGACGCGGGGCTGACGCTGCGCAAGCTTGCAGAGTATTCAGACATGCGGCTCAGCAACGTGCAGTACTATTTCGCCTCCCGCGAGGACGTTATCGCTGCCATGGTCGCCCGTTACTTTAACAACTGCGCCGAGAACCTTCTCAACCAAACCAAGAACAGCACAGCAAAAACGAAGCGGGAAAAGGTTGCCTTTCTTGTAAGCGCCGGTTTGGCCCATGGTCAGGAGATCAGCGATATGTGTCGCGCTTTTCGGGAAATCTGGGCGATCTCAAGCAGGAGCACCGTGATCGACGAATGCCTGATGGACTATTATCGGCGTTTTGCGGATGTGATGGCCAGTTTTGTTTTTGAAGATACGATCAACGCCGAGGGAGGGGATCGGCTTGCAACAATCCTGGTGCCCTATTTCGAAGGATATTCAATTGTCGCACGGTCGCTGCCAAGGAACGTCGAAGACGTCGCCGCGTTGCTGACAGACCTAATCGTGGATTTCGAAGCCTGAACGCTGCCCTAACGCATTGGAAAGCGCGTGGTGGGGCTCCCGGCGAAGGGCGCCCCATACTCTAAATTACTCTGCTGCCACACGGTAGGGCGCGCCTTCGGCGAAAGGCACGTTGATCCCGCCATAGCGTCGCACGCGGAGGTTGCACTGTTCGGCATGACCGGCGAAGCCCTCGAGTATGCAAAGGCGCGAGCCGTATTCACCTATGAGCGTGGCCGCCTCATCGGTTGTCACGCGCTGGTAGCTGTGTGTCTTGATGAACTTTCCGACCCACAGGCCACCGGTATACCGGCCCGCCTTCTTGGTGGGCAGCGTGTGGTTGGTGCCGATCACCTTGTCGCCGTTCGCGACATTGGTGCGCGGCCCCAAGAACAAGGCACCATAACATGTCATATTCTCAAGGAACCAGTCATCGCATTCGGTCATGACCTGCACGTGCTCGGACGCCATATCATCGGCGACAGCTAGCATCTCTTCATAGGTGTCACATACAATGACTTCGCCGTATTCCTGCCATGACACGCGCGCCGTATCCGCGGTCGGCAAGATACTCAACAGACGCTCGATTTCGGCCAGCGTTTCTTCCGCCAGCTTCCTCGAATTTGTCAGGAGGACGCAGGGGCTGTTGTAACCATGCTCTGCCTGGCCCAGAAGATCCGTTGCACAGAGCTCGGCATCTGCCGCAGTCTCGTCTGCGATAACCATTGTTTCGGTTGGGCCTGCAAAAAGATCGATACCAACCCGGCCAAAGAGTTGGCGCTTGGCTTCAGCAACAAATGCGTTGCCCGGACCGACCAGCATATGGACGGGTTCGATTGTTTCGGTGCCAAGGGCCATTGCGCCGATGCCCTGAATGCCGCCCAGAACGTAAATCTCATGTGCCCCGCCCAGATGCATAGCCGCGATGACCGCCGGGTTTGGCTTGCCGTAGAATGGCGGTGTGCAGGCAACGATGCGCGGAACTCCCGCCACGGCCGCCGTGGCCACTGACATATGCGCCGAGGCAACCATCGGGAACTTGCCTCCGGGCACATAGCAACCGACCGATTGAACGGGGATGTTCTTGTGGCCAAGGATAACGCCCGGCATTGTCTCGATCTCAACGTCCAGCATCGAGTCGCGCTGCGCCTGGGCAAAGTTACGCACCTGTTCCTGGGCAAACTTGATGTCGTTCAATTGGTGGTCTGTCAGCTGCGCGATCAGACCGTCGATTTCTTCCTGACTCAGGCGAAAGCTGGCTGGACTGTACTTGTCGAACTTCTCACTCAACGCACGCACGGCTTCATCACCGCGCGCTTCGATATCCGCTAGCGTGGCCTCCACGACTGCGCGGGTTTTGGCATCGTCTTCGGCACGGTCTTCGTCAGGTTTGCCGGTCTTGAGATAGTCAATCGCCATTGGGCACACTCCTCCTGATGCCGCTCAAGCAAGATGCGGCTGGCTGGCGCTTGGCAGCGCAGGTTTGGGTAAAACACAGGCGACATCGTCGCCCTGATCGACACGAGGTCTACCGCTTTGCCAGACTTGAGGCTATTGCGAAAACCGACACATGAAAATTTTCACCTCCTAGCCGCTTTGCCGAGCAACGAGCTTGGCTGCAACGACTTCGATCACACCTTCCAAGGCTGTGCCTTGTGCTGCTCGTCCGATGAGTTCGACCGTATGCGCCACCATATGATCGACCTGCTGGCTAATGGTTGTAAGCTGATAGCGATTCCAACGTGCCATCGGTACGTCGTCATAGCCAATGATCGACACGTCCTCGCCTGGCCGCAAACCGACCGCATCGGCGGCATCGATCAGCGCAAAACCCATCTTATCGTTGGCACAGAAAATGCCGTCTGGGGCGGGCGACCGGTTGAACAGGTCCCGGCCAATCCCAAGCGCGGTTTCATAGTCGAAGTTCCCAACCTCATCGTGGTCAAGCGATACGCCATCTGCCTTAAGCGCATCCAAAAACCCGCGTCTTCGTTCCAAATGCGTGGAGGTTTCGATGCGCCCTCCGACAAAAGCGAACCTTTCACGACCCGCTGCGAGAAGCCGTTCCGCCGCAAGCCGTCCGCCACCGTAATTGTCCGTGCAAACGGCAATCATGTCAGCGTCAACCTGAATGCGATTGAAGTAGATCACCGGCAAGCCGCGTTCCCGGCATTCCTTGGCAAGGCCCGACGACAATTCCGCAGAGGCCAGCACGACCACGTCGAGGTCTGCGGCTAAGACCTGTTCAATGACGCTGTCCATCTCGCCCGATGTGGGCACAACGAAGGTCGTCATGACCCAGCCGGCCGAGGCCGCGCTGGACGAAAACCGCATCAGCGTGCTTGCGTTGAAAGGATTGCCAATTTCGCCAATGACGATCGCGAATGAAACAGCCTCGCGGAGCATTCGCGCCCGGCGCGCCGGGGGCGTGTAGCCGAGACTTGCAGCCTCGTCCAGAATCCGCCGCCGCAGGTCCGGGTGGATTGAGCCATCCGCACGAAACGCCCGCGATACCGCCGAAATCGAAGTCCCGCATTTCGATGCTATGTCTCGCGCAGTGACTTTCATTGATGTCGAGGCCTCCGGGCTCCCTGTTCGAATTGTAGACTTCCGCTTGCCCTTTAAGAGACAGATCAGTCATCAGTGGGTGAAGACGCCACCGCGTCGACCGTATTCCGGCATGGCTCATGTTGACGGTTCCTTGCTCCTTCGTACGCTCAAGATTATCCAAGATCAAAGGGATTGCCTGCCTGCCGACACCACATTGTATGCGGCTACGATGTGTATGGGATGTGGTGAAAGAACTCTAACGTTTCAGGTAACCTGCGCTTAAAGAAAGAGGCATCACAATGTCTCTAAAGGCTGGCGTTGATCCACAACCGCCGGAGGCCCGATGGATCCGCATCATTTCAGGTCGCCAACACAGTTGAGACCGCCCGCAATCACTGTCTTGCCATGGCTCGCTCCGGCGGTTCGCTTGTTTTCAGAACCGTACTCAGGATTACGGCCAGCCGTGGCATCACTGAAGAGATCGCGCCCTTAGCGAGGTCGCAATTTTTTGTCTAGTGCAGATGGTCTGAACCTCGTCATCGCGCAGCCGCATTTATGCCGACAGTTCCGCCGGCTCCGGTGTAAGTGACTGCAAAAGCCGCGGGTCTTTTCAAAACGGAAAACAAGGCGAGTACTTTGCGCGCGTTCATCGGGGTCCGGGGTTGGCAGCCCCCGGCTGAACAAAGCTGCGGCTATTCCGGTGCCAGCATGTAGCCGGCCCCCCGCACGGTCTGCAGGTAACGAGGCTGTTTGGGGTCGCTTTCGATCTTGCGCCGCAAGCGCGTGATCTGAACGTCGACGGCGCGCTCCTGCGCTTGCCCGCGGTCACGTCCCAACTCTTCGACGAGTTTCGCGCGGCTGATAGGTTCATTGCAGCTGGCCGCAAAAATTTTCATCAACTGCATTTCCGTGGCGGTCAGACGAATGAGATCCTCACCCTGCCACATTTCGCCGCGTTCCATATCATATCGTATGGGCCCCAGAGTCAGTACTTTGGGTGCTGCAGCATCCACAGGCAACTCCGGTACGCGACGGAGGATCGCATTAATGCGCAGCAACAACTCCTTGGGTTCGAACGGCTTGGGCAAATAATCATCGGCGCCCGCTTCCAGCCCTTCGATGCGGTTGCCGGTATCGCCTTTGGCCGTGAGCAGAAGAATGGGAACAGCGCTGTCCTCCCGGAGCGCACGCGTGAACGCCAGGCCATCCTCGCCGGGCATCATCACGTCCAGCACGATCAAATCAAAATCGAGACCGGTCAGGATCCGTCTGGCATGTGCCGCGTCGCGTGCTGCAGTCACCAAAAAGCCATTGCGAATCAAAAACTTCTGCAAAAGTGTGCGTATCCGTTCGTCGTCATCCACAATCAGTAGATGCGCGTCAAAATCGGTCATGACCCGCTGTCCTTCAATCGCGTGTAGATGTGTTGCATATCGCGATCCATCATCGCCTCCAGAACCCTCCGAAATCCTGCAACGGCTTCGGGCCCCGCGTCCCGAAAGGCCACGCGCATGCGGGCGCGTTGCGCATCCGACAGCGTTTTCTCAAGCGCGGCGCCATCTGCCGTCAAGAACAAATGCCGTTCCCGCTTGTCTATCTTACCGACACGGCTTTCGACCAGTCCGTCTTCGATCAAAGTTCGTAACACGCGGTTGAGCGACTGTTTGGTCACACCCAGAATGCTCAGCAGATTGTTTACAGTCGTACCAGGTGCACGGTTGATGAAGTGGATGGCCCGATGGTGGGCGCGACCGTAGGCTAGCTCCGAGAGAATCCGGTCCGGATCTGCTGTAAATCCACGATACGCGAAAAACATCGCTTCAATGCCTTGCCGTAACTGCTCATCGGTCAAAAAGAGCAGGCTTTCACCCATAGGGGTCGCGCCCGGTCGTCCCTCTGCCATTTTATGCCTCAATAACCAAAATCAAATTGCCATCAGCTTATGTCAGTGTTGTTGACATTCCAAGGGCAAACCGGTATCGAATCGCAGGTTTTGCGCAATAAAATGTCCGAAGCGGACGTAATATGCGCAACTTTCGAAAATCTGATCGATGGAAACGGGAAGGATACATCATGGCAGGCGCATACAATGATCGCGACGGACATATCTGGATGGATGGCCAGATGGTCGATTGGCGCGAGGCGAATGTGCATATTTTGACCCATGCCATGCACTATGCTTCTTCCGTCTTTGAAGGGGAGCGTGCCTATTCGGGTAAGATTTTCAAGAGCCGCGCGCATTCGGAGCGGTTGAAACGCTCTGCTGAGATGATCGATTTCGAGATTCCTTATACGATTGAGGAAATCGAAACTGCCAAAGAGCAGGTGCTGGCACAATCCGGACTACAGGACGCCTACGTAAGGGCCATTGCATGGCGCGGCGCCGGCGAAGACATGGGCGTCGCTTCCGCCCGCAACCCGGTGCGCATGGCCGTTGCCGCATGGGAATGGGGCGCTTATTATGGCGACGCAAAGATGAAAGGCGCCAAGCTTGACATCTCCAAGTGGAAGCGGCCGAGCCCCGAAACAATCCCAAGCCACGCGAAAGCGGCCGGGCTCTATATGATCTGCACGATGTCCAAGCATGCTGCTGAGGCAAAGGGCTGTTCGGACGCCATGATGTTTGATTATCGTGGTTATGTCGCCGAGGCCACGGGCGCGAATATCTTTTTTGTAAAAGATGGCGAGGTACACACGCCCGATCCGGACTGCTTTTTGAATGGTATCACGCGTCAAACTGTAATCGGCATGCTTAAGGATCGCCAGATCAAGGTGCACGAGCGTCACATTATGCCCGAAGAGCTTGAAGGTTTCGAACAATGCTGGCTGACCGGGACCGCGGCAGAGGTGACGCCGGTTGGTCAAATCGGCGATTACAACTTCGAAGTTGGCAGTCTGACGCGCGACATCGCGAACGGTTATGAAACGCTGGTACGCAGCTGACGGTTGTCATGGACCTGCGCGCTTTTGCAGACGAATGGGAAGCGGCGTGGAACGCCCACGATCATGATCGCATCCTTGCGCACTACAGCCCTGACATCGTCTTTCGTTCCCGAAAGGCGATGCGCCTCATTGGTCAGGGGGAAGTGCGCGGGCAGGACGCTCTGCGCGCATATTGGTCCAAGGCGCTCGAAACCCAACCCGACCTGTCCTTTGTTGTCGTAGATGTTTTTGAAGGACACGGCATGCTGGTGATCACCTACCGGAACCAGAGGGATGCTTTTGCTGCCGAAACACTGCGTTTTGACCTGAACGGGCTGGTGGTGGAAGCGTCCGCGTGCCACCAACGTTGAGCTTGCGCAGAACTGAAACGCGCCTAAAGATCGTGGGTCCGGTTGTGTCGTTTGGCCATGGCTGCGGGTCTACTTCAAGGAAAGATCCGAGGGTTCGTAGACATGTCGCCCTGTTTTGGATGGCAACCGTCGCTTGAGTGCCCAGAATTTGCGTACGTCTTCCATACCCATTTTCGGATTATCATCGAGAAAGTCGCGGGTGTATTGGTTAAACTGATTATGCTCGGCGATTTCGGAGCGATATCCAGGGCGCGCGATGTCGGCTTGTTGTTCATGGTAGAACTGCACCGCGTCACGCAGGGTTTTGCCAGTGTTTTCTCGTATCCATGCCATGAAAGCGATGTTGAACTTGAAACCCTCGCCTATGTGCTTTTTGAAAAACCTGCGCACGTTCTGTGAATTGCGGTAGCTGTCGGTGATAACCGTATTCAGTGACAGATCGGCGCTGTGCCAGTCAAATCGCGACGTTGGCCTTCGCTTTTTGTCACCGGGCCAGACCGTTTCGCCGGTGTCGAGGTAGTGCGCGATCCGGTCCAGAATGGTGAATTTGCCGCCCGCTCTGCGCAGTCCGAGGGCCTTTGCGTGCATTTCCAGTTCTGTTTTGAGCCAGTACCAACGACGCAATTCGCCTCCTGAGCAAATGTCTTTGATATCCGGACGGTCTTCTGAGCGTTTGGCCATAGCCCATATGTAGTCGTCGCAACGCTGCGTCCAGCCCCGCCTTCAAGGCGCACCGGAGGGCGGCAGGTTTGACTTGGCCTTTCCGCGATCAAGGCCCAGCTGACGCTCGCGCCAGATAATCAGGACACCGCCTGCGATGACGAGGCTGGCACCCAGAAGGATCGGTCCGGTTGGCACTTCACTAAAGGCCACGTAGCCGATAACGCTGGCGAAAATCATTGACGCATAGTCGAAAGGCGCAAGCATGGACGCGCTACCGAACCGGTAAGAGGCGGTGACCATGATCTGGGCGATGCCACCGATGAACCCGGAGAACACCAGCAAAGTCACAACCTGCAGCCCGGGAGTTGTCCAGACCAACGTCGGTAGACCAGTGAGCCAACCGAGGGGCAAAGTAAGCAGTCCAAGAACGGAAGCTGTTACAGAAAAGTAAAAGGCAATCGCCGCTGTTGTATCCGTCTGCACCAACCGGCGCACGTGGATTTGCACCAGTGCGCGGAGTATGGAGGCAACAAGCACCATCAGAGCGCCAAGAGTGGCACCCGCTGTCACGGCTTCAGCCTCCATGGACAAGCGGGGTGCGATTACGATCATCACGCCGAAAAGACCAAGCGCGACGGCCGACAAGCGGATTATTCGCACGCGTTCCCCCAACAGCACAGCGGCAAACAGAACGGTGAACATCGGCGTTGCGTAGCCAATCGCGGTCACCTCGGGCAAGGGAAGAAGCCCCAGACCGGCGAAGGTCAGACCCATGGCGGTGGTGCCAAAAACACCGCGCCAGACATGGCCCATCAGGTTTGACGGGATGAGGCCTTCGCGCAGTTGGCCGCGTTGCCAGAGCCAGGCGACAATAACCGGCATCGCGAAAAACGAGCGGAAGAACACCGCCTGTCCCGGCGGCACCGCATCTGAGGCGGCCTTGATCAAGGCCGCCATTACCATAAACAAAAACACCGCGCCGAGTTTAAGCGCGATGGCCCGGCCCGGCCGGTTCTGGGTAAGATTTTCCGCCATAGGCTCTCTGTGCGCCTCGACGGTGAAAAGATCAAGCGATCAGCCGATGTGGCCTTGGTTCTCGCCATTCTGCCCGCGGTGCAAGAGCAAGTGGTCAAGCAGCACGCAGGCCATCATGGCTTCTCCGACGGGTACCGCACGAATACCGACACAAGGATCATGGCGCCCCTTGGTGATGATCTCCGTTGCCGCGCCAGCCCTGGTGATTGTCTTGCGCGCGGTCAGGATGCTGGACGTTGGCTTCACTGCAAAACGCACAACGACATCCTGGCCAGTGCTGATCCCGCCAAGAATGCCGCCGGCGTGGTTTGAGGAATAGATCGGGCCATCGGGCCCCATGGAGATTTCATCAGCGTTCAGCTCGCCGGTCAGCATCGCGGCTGACATACCCTCACCAATTTCGACGCCCTTTACAGCGTTGATGCTCATCATCGCGGCAGCAAGATCGGTGTCGAGTTTGCTATAAATCGGCGCACCGAGACCGGCCGGCACGCCACGCGCCACAACTTCGATCACAGCGCCGACCGAGCTGCCGGACTTTCGCAAACCGTCGAGATACTCCGCCCATGTCTCCGCCGCTTCGGCATCAGGAGTCCAGAACGGGTTATTGTCGATTTCGTTCCAGTCGAAACGGTTGCGATCGATCCCATGTGCGCCCATGCGGATCATGTAGCCCTTTATTTCGATCTGAGGGGCAAGCGACTGGAGCGCAGCACGCGCCAGCCCGCCGGCTGCCACGCGGGCGGCCGTTTCGCGGGCCGAAGAGCGCCCGCCGCCGCGATAATCCCGCACGCCGTATTTTTGAAAATAGGTGATATCAGCATGTCCCGGCCGGAATTTGTCCTTGATGTCGCCGTAATCCTTGGAGCGCTGATCGGTGTTCTCAATCATCAACTGCACTGGCGTGCCAGTGGTCACGCCCTCGAATGTGCCCGAGAGGATTTTGACGGCGTCCGCTTCGCGCCGCTGTGTCGTGTACTTGTTCTGCCCGGGTTTGCGTTTGTCCAGCCAGTGTTGCAATCCGGCTTCTTCAATTGGCACGCCGGGTGGGCAGCCATCCACTGTCGCGCCCAAAGCGGGTCCGTGACTTTCGCCCCAGGTGGTCACGCGAAACAGGTGGCCGAATGTGTTCATCGACATGGGTCGTCTCCTCTGTGCGACGGTGCTTAGCGGTGCGCCGGGTCCGCCTCAACCCCTTATCGCTTGCCAACGGGCGACGCAGGGTCTAGGTCAAAAGACACCTCGGGGGGCCTTTCGGCTGAGATGTACATTCGTGCGGACCCGTAGAACCTGAACCGGTTAGAACCGGCGGAGGGAAGGTGAGTGCATCATCCTCTTTCGCCGTTCGACGCATTTGAAAAGGAAAACAACATGCGAAGAACTCTGATAGCTGCTGGCGTTTTGCTGGCGACAAGTGCTGGTGCGGAAACGCCAGTGCTGACCGTTTATGCGGGCGATTACTTTACATCCGAATGGGGCCCCGGCCCGATGATCGAGACCGGGTTCGAAGAAATCTGCGCGTGCGATCTGCAATTCTCGACTGGTGATCTTTTGCCGCGTCTGCTTTTGGAGGGGGAGCGGACCAAGGCCGACGTCGTCATCGGCCTGACATCCGACGTGACCGCCCGCGCCCGCGCGACCGAGCTCTTCGCCCCGCATGGACAGGACAACTCGGCCCTTACGCTGCCAATCACTTGGGGCGATCAGGTCTTTTTGCCGTTCAACTACGGGCACACGGCATTCATCTACAATGAAAGCAATATGAACACACCGCCCGCGTCTTTCGACGCGCTGCTGGAATTGCCGGACGATGTGAAGCTGGTCATTCAGGACCCGCGCACGTCAATCTCAGGTCTTGCTTTGGTGCTCTGGGTACAGGCTGTGTATGGGGACGATGCTGGCAAGGTCTGGGAGGCGCTGGCGCCCAATATTCTGGCCGTGACCAAGGACTGGTCCACCAGCTATGGGCTGTTCACGGATGGCGAAGCCGACATGGTCCTAAGCTATACAACCTCGCCCGCCTACCACATGTTCGCCGAAGAAGACTTTACCAAAAAGGCAGCGATTTTCCCAGAAGGCCATTACTTCATGGTCGAAACCGTGGGCAAGATCGCTAAAACCGAAGAACCCGAACTGGCAGATGCTTTTATGGAGTATGTCATGTCGCGCGATTTTCAGGCCATGATACCCACGGCCAACTGGTCTTTGCCGTCAGCTTTGCCGCAGTCTGACTGGCCCGAAGGCTGGGCTCAGCTGCCGCTGCCGGAAAAGGTTCTTTTCTACTCTGAAACAGAAGCCGCAGCGTTGCAGGAGCAGGCCATAGAGACATGGCGCACAGCGCTCAGCCAATAAGCGGGCGATCCGGAATCGCCGCCGCGATCTTGATCGTGGCGGCGCTTATACTTGCGTTTGTGGGAATCGGCCTGCGCGCCGATCCCACGTCCGGACTGCAGGCGGCAGACTGGCAGGCCATCAAATTCACAGTGTGGCAGGCAGCCTTGTCTGCGCTGTTATCGGTCGTACTCGCAATCCCTTTGGCGCGTGCACTTGCGCGGCGCCAGATGCCCGGTAGATCCTTGCTAATCACTCTTCTTGGAGCGCCTTTCATCCTGCCGGTGATCGTCGCGGTGCTTGGGCTCTTGGCCGTCTTTGGGCGTAATGGCTGGGTCAATGTTGCGCTTGAGGCTGTTGGCCTTCCATCTGTGTCCATATATGGGTTTCACGGCGTGGTACTGGCGCATGTGTTTTTTAACCTGCCATTGGCGACGCGTGTTTTGCTGCAAGGCTGGCAGAGTATTCCGGCAGAACGTTTCCGCCTTGCCGCCCAGCTCAACCTGCCGCCGGGCATGGTGTTTCGCACGCTCGAACTGCCTTTGCTGATCCGTGTCTTGCCGGGAGCAGCGGCACTGATTTTCGTGATCTGTCTCACAAGTTTTGCCGTTGCGTTGACGCTGGGGGGCGGTCCGCGCGCGACAACCATTGAACTGGCGATTTATCAGGCCTTTCGGTTTGATTTCGATCTTGGCAAGGCGGCGATGTTGTCCTTTGTTCAGCTGATCCTCGCAGGCAGCGCTGCCTTGCTGGCTCTATGGATCATTCCGCAAATTCCGCTCACCGGTGGCATGGATCGCCCTGTTGCAAGATGGGATATGCGGGGCGGGTTGCAGCGTGGCGTCGATGTGCTCGTTATCGCTCTTGGCGCAGCGTTTCTTTTGTTGCCGCTCCTGTCTGTGGCTATGCGCGGTCTAACCGGCCTGTCTTCGGCGCCTGCATCTGTGTGGCAGGCGGCGCTTGTGTCGATCTGGGTGGCAGCGCTGAGTGTCGTCGCGCTTTTGGCGCTCGCAGTGCCGCTCGCCGGCTGGATTGCAACGCGTGCACGTGGAAGCGCGGAGGCGATCGGCTTGTTGGGATTGAGCGCATCGCCCCTGATGATTGGCACGGGCTGGTTTATCCTGATCAACCCGGTGATGGATCCGATCAGCCTCTCGCTGCCAGTGACCGCCGTCGTCAACGCGCTGATGGCCTTGCCATTTGCCCTGCGCATACTGGTTCCCGCCGTCAGAGAGGCGCTGGCCAGCCACGCGCGGCTCTGTCTCTCGCTTAACCTCATTGGTTTTTCAGCCTGGCGGTTCTTGATTGTGCCGCGATGCGTGGTGCAAATCGGCTTTGCGGCGGGGTTGACGGGTGCACTTTCGGTCGGGGACCTTGGGGTCATCGCGCTGTTCGCGGATCCCGACAGAACAACCTTGCCATTGCAAATGTATCGGCTGATGAGCGCCTACCAGAATGATGCAGCAGCTGGCGCGGCCCTGCTGTTGCTATGCCTCGCACTTGGATTCTTTTTGGTCTGCGAGAGGGGAGCGCGTGCCTATGCTGCGGCTTGAACAGCTCCGCATCGTCCAACATAGCTTCACGCTTGAGGCGGATTTGACGGTCGAGACATCGCGAAAGGTTGCGGTGATTGGGCCATCCGGGGCGGGCAAATCGACACTGTTGAGCGCGATTGGCGGGTTTTTGCCCTCGGTGTCGGGTAAGGTTTTTCTGAATGGTGACGACATTTCAGATGCACCACCCGGCAACCGTGCGCTTGCAATGCTGTTTCAGGACAACAACCTTTTCCCTCACCTGACGGTCGAACAGAACGTCAGCATCGGCCTGAAACCCAGCTTGCGTTTGACCAAAGAGGAACGGTCCATCGTCTTGCACGCGATCACCCGCGTCGGGTTGGCCGGTATGGAGAAACGCAAGCCCGGCGCACTGTCCGGCGGGCAGTTGAGCCGCGCGGCGCTGGCCCGCGTTCTGGTACAGAACCGATCTCTCATATTGCTTGATGAGCCATTCGCGGCGCTGGGCCCTGCGCTGAGAATGGAGATGCTCGATCTCGTGCGTGCACTGGTCGAAGAAACCGGCGCAACGCTGCTCATGATCACGCATAGCCCTGAAGATGTCGCCCGAATTGCAGATGACGTCATCTTTGTCGAAGGAGGTCGGGCACATGCACCTGAACCGGCGGCGGCGCTGATGGAAGACCCGCCGCCGGCTTTGAAGGCTTACTTGGGTTAAGCTGCGGTTTGCGTGGGCAGGTTTTGCCTTGCGGTCAGAATTTCGAGGGTCGCTTGTGCGGCCTCGCGCCCCTTCTCGACAAAATGCGCGCGGAAAATCGCGTTGTGGTGCGTGGTCTCCTGATAGTGATGCGGTGTCAGAGACACCGACAAGACCGGCACACCGGTATCGAGACCCGCGCGCATCAGCCCGTCCACAACAGTTTGCGCCACAAAATCGTGACGGTAAATTCCACCATCCACGACAAATGCTGCGCAGATAACTGCGTTGTATCGACCGGTCGCAGCCAGGTCGCGGGCCATCAAAGGCATCTCGAAGGCGCCTGGCACGTCGTAGACATCGATCTGGCTGATGGGGATGCTTTCGGTGAAACCTTCCAGCGCGCGGTCGACAATATCGGTATGCCAGCGCGCTTTGACAAAGGCGAAACGGGTGTGTGTCATTTTGATCTCCTTTCATGGTCAGACACGTCCACCCAAGGCGATCACGACAAAGCGCGGCCCATTGAGCCGCGTTCGACGCATTCTCTTTCATCCGGACTGTAACCGTCGGCTCTGGCCTCTCACCAGATCTGCTGACCATGCTCCTAAACGGGGTGCATGCGCTCGCGGGCTCATGGGTTGCACCCACATACCGCCGGTGGGGAATTTCACCCCGCCCTGAGAATACCCATACCTTGCCAAGCCTGTCCAAACCCTGCAAGAGCGAAACAACCAGCAAAAGGAATGACGCGATGCACCCCAATCCGGTGTTCCACACGCAAGACGATAAACACAATCTCGCTTTTGCCCGTGACCGCGCGTTCGGCATTCTGGCGGTGAACAGTGACGACGGTCCATTGATGTCGCATATTCCCTTTTTGCTGAATGAAGACGGTGCGTCGGCCTGGCTGCACCTTTTACGTTCAAATCCGATTGTTCGTCTTCTGAAGGCCGGATCTGTTCCTGCACGTATCGCTGTCTATGGCCCCGACAGCTATGTGTCGCCGGACTGGTACGAAATCGCGGATCAGGTTCCAACGTGGAACTATGTAGCGGTGCATGTAACAGGGCTACTAGAGCTCCGACCGCAGGACGAACTGCACGGCATTCTGGATCGGCAGTCTGCGCTTTTCGAGAACCGTCTTCTGCCCAAGACCCCTTGGAAAACCTCTAAGATGTCCGACGATGTGATGAACCGTATGATGCGTATGATCGTGCCCTGTCGTATGGCGGTGACCGGCGTCGCCGGCACCTGGAAGCTGAACCAGAATAAAGCGGATTCAGTGCGGTTACGTGCTGCTGATTATGTGGATGCCTACGGCCAGGGTGCCGAGGTCAGACTGTTATCTGCTTTGATGCGCAGTGCGGGTGGACAGTCTTAAAGCGGGTGCATATCGTGATGCCAAGCGCAGGAAAGGATCCTTGAAATGAAGCTCTTTCACGCTCCTACATCGCCTTACGTCCGCAAAGTCGTTGTCTTGTTGCACGAACTTAACTGCGCGCACGACGTTGGGTTTCACACGGTGGCGACGACGGCATTCGCCTCAGACGAGGGTTTGAAAGCCGCCAATCCCTTGGCACGCCTGCCAGCGCTTGAAAGGGATGACGGCGCAACGCTTTATGACAGCAGGGTCATAACTGCCTATCTCAACGATCTTTTTGATGGAACGTTCTATCCGCAGGGCGCTGACCGGTGGGAGGTTCTGACACTTGAGGCGACCGGAGACGGCATCATGGATTCTGCGGTCTCGATGGCCTATGAAACGCGGCTGCGCCCGAAAGAAGAGCAGTCGTCGGCATGGGTCGAGGCGCAGTGGGAGAAAATCAACCGTTCACTGGGTGTTCTCAACACCCGGTGGATGAGCCATTTGTCGGGACCGCTCACGATGGGGCAAATCTCCGTAGGGTGCGCGTTATCGTATCTCAACCTGCGCCACGGCGAAAGACAGTGGCAATCCGATCATACGCAACTCGCCTCTTGGCATGCGGCATTCGAATCACGTCCATCAATGATTGCAACGCAACCTCCTGACACCTGAAGAATGCAAGCTGCAGAATTGAGCGCAACGAACAACAAAGCTTAAGAAATCGTGCTGGTCGATCCGGTTTTTTGCAAGAATGCTATACACCTGCGACTGTTTGCGCGCCTCTGGTCACTAGACTGCGTGCGTTCACGGCGCTAAGTAGCTTCGGGAAGCAACGGTCGCGCAGCGCGCGGCCCAGTCACTTATGGCCGTAAGTGGTCAAAATATGGAGAATACTTGTGTCGCACACAGACGATCACGAGGGCACCCGGCGGGATTTTCTTTACTACGCCACTGCCGGTGCAGGCGCGGTAACAGCAGGGGCCGCGATCTGGCCGCTGGTCAATCAGATGAACCCTTCCGCCGACGTGCTGGCACTGTCCTCCATCCGTGTGGATGTGAGTGCCATCGAGCCTGGTACGCAACTGACGGTAAAGTGGCTTGGAAAGCCCGTTTTCATTCGCCGTCGCACAGAAGAAGAGATTTCTGCAGCACGCGACGTCGCCGTATCCGACCTGCCGGATCAGAGCGCGGAAAATGCCAACAACCCGGGCGCGGATGCGGCTGACGAAAACCGTGCCTTGGACGAGACGGGCGAATGGCTGGTGATGATGGGAGTCTGCACGCATCTCGGCTGCGTGCCGCTGGGTGACGCGGGTGATTTTGGTGGTTGGTTCTGCCCGTGCCACGGCTCGCACTACGACACATCGGGACGCATTCGCAAAGGCCCGGCGCCAACAAACCTGCCGGTCCCCGTCGCTGAATTCGTCGACGAGATCACGATCAAACTGGGTTAAGGGAGAAACTGCATGTCTGGAATTCCTCACGACCATTATGAACCAAAAGCCGACTGGGAAAAAAGTCTGGCGAAACGGTTGCCGATCATTGGCCTGATGTATGACACGCTGATGATCCCAACCCCCAAGAACCTCAATTGGATGTGGATCTGGGGCATTGTTCTGACGTTTGTTCTCGTCCTGCAAATCGTCACCGGAATCGTTCTGGTGATGCATTACACGCCGCATGTCGATCACGCGTTTGCGTCAATCGAACACATAATGCGCAATGTGAACGGCGGGCACATGCTGCGATATCTGCATATGAACGGTGCTTCGCTGTTCTTTGTGGCGGTCTACGCCCATATTTTTCGCGGTCTCTATTACGGCTCTTACAAGGCTCCGCGTGAGATCACATGGATCATCGGTATGCTGATTTATCTGCTGATGATGGGCACCGCTTTCATGGGTTACGTTTTGCCTTGGGGTCAGATGTCCTTCTGGGGTGCCACTGTGATCACCGGTCTATTTGGTGCGATCCCGTTCATCGGCGAGGCTCTTCAGACATGGCTGCTTGGCGGACCAGCGGTCGATAACGCGACGCTGAACCGTTTCTTCTCGCTGCATTATCTGCTGCCGTTCGTCATCCTCGGCCTTGTGGTAGTGCACATCTGGGCCTTCCACACAACGGGCAACAACAACCCGACCGGCGTGGAAGTGCGCCGTACGTCCAAGGAAGAGGCGGAGAAAGATACCCTGCCGTTCTGGCCCTACTTTGTCATCAAGGACCTCTTTGCGCTTGCCATAATCCTCGCGGTCTTTTTTGCAATCGTTGGGTTTATGCCCAACTATCTTGGCCACCCTGACAACTACATCGAGGCGAACGCGCTCGCTACACCGGCGCACATTGTTCCTGAGTGGTATTTCTTGCCGTTCTACGCGATTCTTCGTGCGTTCGACGACACGGTTTGGGTGGTGCAACTCGCAGGCTTTCTGACGGGCGGCATTATTGATGCGAAGTTCTTCGGCGTCCTGGCCATGTTCGGCTCCATTGCGGTGATGGCGCTTGCGCCGTGGCTGGACACATCATCGATCCGCTCCGCACGGTATCGTCCTATGCTGAAGTGGTGGTTCTGGCTGTTCATCGTCAACTTCTTCGTTCTGATGTGGGTTGGCGCGATGCCTGCTGAAGGCATTTATCCGATCATCGCTCTGATCGGCTCGGCCTACTGGTTCACGTACTTCCTGATCATTCTGCCGCTGCTCGGTGTCATCGAAAAACCGCTGCCACGTCCGGCAACAATCGAAGAAGATTTCAATGCCCACAAAGCGGCGAAATCTGGTGGTGGCGAATCTGTGGCCACGCCTGCTGAGTAAAAGGACTTATTACCATGTTCAGAACACTCGCATTGTCAGCCGTGGCGGCCATGAGCTTTGCTACGGCGGGCCTCGCGGCGGGCTCTTACGATACCCATATCGAGAATTTTGATTTCTCTTTTGAAGGTCCGTTCGGCACGTTTGATCAAAACCAATTGCAGCGTGGGCTTCAGGTGTATACCGAGATTTGCTCTGCTTGCCATGGCTTGCGCTATGTACCTTACCGCGCGTTGTCAGAGGCTGGTGGAGTGGGTTTGCCAGAAGACCAGGTTCGTGCATTTGCAGATCAATTTGAAGTTTTCGACGCGGAACTGGATGACTATCGTCCAGCTATCCCGGCCGATCACTTTGGACAATCCAACCTTGAAAACGCACCTGACCTGAGCCTGATGGCGAAGGCGCGTGCTGGCTTCCACGGTCCTTACGGGCTGGGCATCAATCAGTTTTTCAAGGGAATGGGTGGACCTGAGTACATCGCCTCCCTCCTGACCGGATACACAGGTGAAGAGAAAGAAGAAGCGGGTACTATACTTTACGAAAACAAGGCGTTTCCGGGCGGTTGGATTTCTATGGGGCCTCCACTGGAAGACGGGTATGTGGAGTACATGGATGGCCACGCCAACGATCTGCGCAGCATGTCACAGGACGTTGCAGCCTTTCTGATGTGGACGGCTGAGCCCCAGATGATGGCACGCAAGCAGGCGGGCTTTGTTGGCGTGCTGTTTCTGACAATTCTGTCTGTTCTTCTGTATCTGACCAACAAGCGGCTCTGGGCGCCGGTCAAAGGCAAAAAACCGGCGTAAACCATCGACCCGACATAGAGACGAATAAATAACCCCCCGTGCTATTTCTAGCGCGGGGGGTTATCCGTCTGCACCTCTGAAAGAGGCCAATAACAGACCCTGGGGAGAGTCGAAATGGGACGAACCTAGCCGTACGTGATTTGGCAGCAAATCTGTCATTCATCACGCTGGTTGGATTCAATCCCTACCGCATTAAAAATACTGACTAACATCGAACGTCCGCTTGCGGACCCCGTACCCTCTACCGGTCACTACAATAATTATTGTCTACTACGGAAAAAGAATCAGTTCTGTGAACTAATTCACACAAGCTTATTTTTCACGGCACCATATTGAAAAACTTAATAAAAAAAGGAGGGGCGAACCCCTCCTTACTGGTTACAATACACTCAGTACTAGAAGTGAGTTAACTCGTTACATCTTATTTCGCGTCTCGTTCACCATGCGTTGCGCGACGCGATACTCGCGATCAGCTTCGACCAGCCATGCGATCATGGCCTTTACAGGCGACGTGTCGCCGGTCCTGTGATGGTCAGCATTTTCAGCATCTTTTTTGCGTTCCATGACAATGATCCTTTTGAGAGCTCGCCCCAGTACGGAGCTGCAGGAAAGAACAGTGGTTTTATCAACTGTTCCCGTTATGCCCAAAAAACGAATCTTGGTCTGTGAACCGTTTCACATGGTGAAATTAAATTTGGTGCAGGTCCGCCATGACCTGTAGTGCATCCCGATCGAGAACACGGACGCCGCCGCGGGACACATCGATCACACCTGCTCGTTTCCACGTTGACAGGGTTTTAGAAACCGCTTCCCTTGTAGCACCGACAAATTCGGCAAGCTCCGCTTGCGAAAATGTCAACATCGACAAGTGCTCTGAACCATCCACGGTGAGGTAGAGAATTTTGCGCGCAAGACGCGCCGGCATCGGAAGAAACACCTGTTCATTCAGTTGCGTGCTCATCCAACGCATGCGCTCACCGGCCAATTGGATCAGATCGATACCGAGGCTCGGTGTTTCGCGAATAGCAGCAAGGATGTCCGCATTTTTGACGCCGCGTACGCGTGAGGGTTCCAGTGCAGTGACCGTTGCGGTGCGGGTACCTGGATCGAAAAGAGCAATTTCGCCAAAAAGTGCACCGGGCCGCATGACATCTACGGCCAGTTTTCGGCCCTCGCTCGACAGGATGCTAAATTCAAGCGATCCGCTCATGATGGCGTAAAGCGCGTCGCCCGTGTCGCCCTGCTCGAACAGAACCTCACCCTCGTCAAGATCCACTTTGGTTGCAACGGAGTTGAGCAGTCGCGTCAATTCCTCTGAAGCATGCGCGAGAAATCCGCTCTGGGGCAATTCCAAACTATCCATTGCGTCGTCTCCTTCGCGCGTTCGCCATCACGCTGTGTTCTTCGCTCGAATGCCGCTGCTCAGGCCGTTTGTTCCGCTCCAACGGGACATACCGTCTGCGCAGCGCGCCTTCCGCGTACAATATCATGCCGGAGCATAAGGTTTCGCCCAGAAGAAAGGTTCAGCTTTCGCCGCGATACGTTCAACCCGTATGACCTCTCCCCCCCAGGTTGTTTAACGTTAGCGAGCAATTCACGGTGTTGTCACGACATTTCTTATGCAAAGGCCGTCGCAAGTTCACGCAATGAGGCGGTTTTCACCATGGCCGGAGACACTTAGGGATACGATCGCACCTTCCTGCTGTGGCTTCCGCACGCTAACCTCAGCAAATTGTTCTGTGCGTCCCATGTGAGGATTTTCCATGAGCACGCGATGGGCACGACCGACCTGCGACTGCAAGTGGATTTTGACCTGTTCGTCTCCTTTCAAGCGCAACTGCAAAGCGCGCTCGCGGATCATTTGCCCTGCGACCGCAGGCATGCGTGCCGCAGGTGTGCCTTCGCGTGCCGAGTAAGGAAACACATGGAGCCAGGTCAGGTCACATTCCGAAATAAGCGCCAATGAATTTTCAAACATCGCATCGGTTTCGGTCGGAAAGCCGGCGATCAGGTCAGCGCCGAATGTCATGTCGGGCCGATATTTGCGCGCCTCGTGCGTGAACCGGATGGCGTCGTCGCGCAGGTGTCGCCGCTTCATCCGCTTCAGGATCAAGTCGTCGCCGTGCTGAAGCGAGAGATGAAGATGCGGCATCAGACGGGCTTCGGTTGCGATGGCTTGCATCAGGTTTTCGTCGACTTCAATGCTGTCGATAGAGCTGATCCGCAAACGTGGTAGGTCAGGAACCAGTCTCAGGATGCGCATGACGAGATCGCCGAGGCGCGGGGCCGAAGGAAGGTCGGCGCCCCAGCTTGTCAGATCGACACCTGTCAATACGACTTCGTTATAACCGCGATCTACTAGTCGTTTAATCTGATCGACAACTACGCCTGCCGGAACCGAACGCGAGTTTCCGCGACCAAAAGGAATAATGCAAAAGGTACAGCGGTGATCGCAGCCGTTCTGCACTTGAACGTAGGCCCGGCTGCGGGTTCCGAACCCGTCAATCAAGTGTCCCGCTGTTTCAGTTACGGACATGATATCGTCGACCTGTACGGCTTCCGTCTCGCCCAGAAAATCCACCGCAAGCCCCTTCCATGTGGACGGCTTCATTTTTTCGGTGTTCCCGATGACGGCATCGACCTCTGGCATGGTGGCAAAGGTTTGCGGTTCCGTTTGTGCAGCACATCCGGTGACGATGACGCGTGCTTCGGGATGTTCGCGCCTGAGCTTGCGAATTGTGCGACGTGCTTTGCGAACCGCTTCCGCTGTCACGGCGCAGGTGTTGACGACGATGGCGTCTTCAAGTCCGACATCTGCTGCCAGCTCCTTCATCGCTTCCGTTTCATAAGCATTCAAACGGCAACCGAGTGTTGAAAAGATCGGTGCGCTCACGTCACCGTACTCAGAAAGCTGGTTGTCAAGTGACCGGAGAAGACATGGGTTGTTGGTCCGGTCATCCACACACCGTCATCGCGCCAGTCGATGCTCAATCGCCCGCCGTCCAGTTCGATCTCAACTCGGGGACCTGTGAGGTCGCGACGTGTTGCCGCCACGGCAGCCGCGCAACTGGATGAACCCGAAGCAAGGGTCATGCCGACGCCGCGCTCCCACACGCGCATACGCAGGCGGTCGCGTCCGATCACCTGGGCGACCTGAACATTTGTGCGCTCCGGAAACAGCGGGTTATGCTCGAGGAGAGCGCCCATTCGGGGAACATCAACGACGCTCAGATCCTCAACAAAGAAAGTGCAATGTGGATTACCCATGCCGGTTGCAACAGGGCTGCCGTCTATTGGCAATGACAGCGTATCCATTTCCGTCGCCAGTGGTATGTCATCCCACTGCAACTGCGGACGTCCCATATTGACGGATGTGAGGCCATCGCCAGCGTCCTGCGCGGTCAGCATGCCGCGCTCTGTCTTAAGCGTCAGTTCCGATGCACCTGTTTCGTTCATAACGTGGCGCGCAATGCAGCGTGTTGCGTTCCCACAGGCAGCTGACTGACTTCCATCTGCGTTGTAAAACACCAGTTCAAGATCGCATTCGCTGCTTGCGCTCATAACGGCAAGCTGGTCAAACCCGACGCCACGATGCCTGTCGCCCAAGGCGCGCGCGACTGCCGGTGTCAGATCGATTTTGCGCGTACGTGCATCTAGCACGACAAAGTCGTTGCCCAGCCCGTGCATTTTCATGAAGGGCAATCCAGTATCGTCAACCGCACGCATTGCGGCCATATAATCGCCTACGGCAAAACTATCCAGTGGGTGCTTGGAAATTGCCGGATTTTAGGGTTGACCCGCTAGTCTCAGCTTTCTAAAGAGGCGCTTTAGTGGGCCGTTAGCTCAGTTGGTAGAGCAACTGACTTTTAATCAGTGGGTCGCAGGTTCGAATCCTGCACGGCTCACCACTTTCACAATAAAATAAATTACTTACGAGTTGGTATAATTATACCTTTGCCATATCGCTCGTCTGGGGGACATATGGGGGACAAGAGCTGGATTCCATCGGGTTTTTGTCGTCGGGCGTGCCTCAAACTCTCCAAAGTAAGCAATCTTTCCAGTTTTCTGAAAATCCGGCTGCGCCCAAGTCGAGTCTGGGAGTATTGGGGAATGTCAAAATGTGCGAAGTAAACCGATTTAGCCACTCGGTTCGCGGATTGGCATGGCGCAACATATACCTCGCTACCGAAGCTACGGCGCACAATCGCGTATTTTTGCCAGGCGTTTCGTTAATATGAGATAAGAACTGTTCAATTTCGCCAGATAATCCTCGTAAGGAAGGTTGGTTTATCAAAGGTTTATTCCAAAGCCTAGAGTGGTGCGCGCAGACATTTCTAGTAAACGAAAGCGCATGAACCCAAGACGCTAAAACATTGGCAGGAATGCCGCCGTAATTTGCGCCAATGCGAGTTCGGTCCTTGAAGGTCATCCCACCGATGAGATGCGATAGCGGTCCAAAATCCAACAACTCCACTGCTATCCATATTGGCATATCATCGCTTGGATATTTTGCGCGAAAGTGCTCCGCAAATTGATCTTTTGATTTCAGGAAACGGTCGTCGAGTTTTTTGAGCCAAGATCTGTGTTTGCTTGGGGCACCGTTGGCCCTTGGCGTCGTAAAACGACCATCCAGAAAGACAGCTTTTCTATGTGCTCTCGGATCGTGTTCTCCCAATGTGAGAGCAACATCGGTGCGCAATGATACTTCCAGCCGTTCCAGCGCATCCAGCATTATGAGGCGTAACCTGCCGTCAAATGTATAGAGGTCAGTTGCTTCCTTGAAAGTGGTTCCGTCACAAAACTCGTCCAACACAGCGCCAGACCCGTCTCTAACCCTCATGGGATGCCAATATGCACTGAGCCTGTAGTATCCAATTCGGTGCAAGTACTCACTTGCTTTATCGGTGTCCGGAATTTCCATTCCCCTAGATTTCAGCAATTCTATCTGCTCGGGAACGGGAAGGTATGGCTTTTCATACATAAAAAGGGCCAGCCCTTAACGCATGCGCGACAGAGGGACCAGCCGTATTAGTCCCTATATGCGCCTATATTATTTACGAATCAATACTGTATCGGGCGCAACGACTCAATATTTGATGGAATCGCTTGAAAACAAAGTACATCTTTTTCCAGCTTGCTGATTAGTACGATCAAGCGCAGGAGAGAGGTGAGGCTGCTGGACTTGGGCATAATCAGCATTCTGATGAGGGTGTTGTGGACGCCAACACCCTCGGCCTTCGTTGTGACCAAATCCACGAGGCCCGCGCAGTTTCGGGTCAACTTGTCCCGAAACTCTAAGTGGCCGAGCGTATGGCGAAACGGAAAGATTTGTGGGAGGCTCGGAGGGTTTCGGTGCAAGTTGCACCACCAATTGGAGTAGAGACCAACCCACACAGTTCGCGTCGGACACAGCCACTTCACGCTGAACAGCCAACTACCAACGGTGGCTCTTCGGGAAAACTCGTAATGTCGAACCACCTGAACGCGGTGCCATCTGAGTTCTTCCGATCCCCATACCGGATCGTTTCACCATTCGTCGCCTGCCGGATCAGCCCTGCACGAAACGCCCGCAGGTCCAGTATCCACCATCTGTCCAGACCGCCACAGGGGTCGGCGTGGCCGTAGAACATCCAGTCGGC